>JANWIP010000021.1 GCA_025449845.1 Solirubrobacteraceae bacterium
TCCGCCGGAGCCGTCGGTCGAACTGCATCTCAATCAGGGGAGTTTCTCCCAGACCGGCTCTCAGGCGACGCTGACAGGAACCGTGACGCCAGGTGCCGCCGTGACCGTCAACGAACACCCGGCCGCCGTCCACGGGAGCGACGGAGGCCACTCACGCCGCTGGTCCGGACGACTTCCAAGCACGCCGACTGAGGATCGGCACACGCCCGCTCACGAGGAGCGAAGCGGAAGTGCTCGCCTCACCGCAATCTCCGACCTGGCGACCGCACCAGACCAAGGCTCTTTGCACGCTCGCTTGGCTGCCGAAGCAGCTGTCAAGGCGTTCGGACTTTTTGGCAGCGTCTGCCGAGTCGAGGGCTATTTGTCGCCTTCGGTCAGCCTGAAGCCGACCGGGCGCTTGGGTCGGGGAGGTGGGGAGATCAGCTGCCGTAGCGCTTGGAAGATATCCTCGAGCTGCTGGTCATGCTGGCCGAGCTTCGTTTTGGTCTCTCGCTCGAAATCTTCGAGACGCCGCTCGATCGCGGTGTAAGAGGCCGCGACGCGCCGCAGCTCAACGAATGCCCGCATGATCGCGATGTTGACGGCGGACCGCTCGCTTGAGGTTGCAATCTGTGATCTCAAAGCCGGCGGCGACTAGCCCCAACGGGCTCCCCTGGCGGCGGTAGTCGCGGTTGGGCGCCGGCCCGGGCAAACGGCCGGGGTCGTGGAAGCGAGCGCCCAGCGCCTCCTCGTGGAACACCTCGCCCACCTCCACGCCGTGGGCGAGCAGCTGGTTACGCGCAGCTTCGATGTCGGGGACGGCCAGATACAGGCTCTGGGCCCGAGCCGGGCTCGGCCGAAGTGATGCCCATGCCAAACTGGATCGAGCACTCGGAGCCCAGAGGCGTGAACTGAACCAAACGGAAGTCCTCGCCGCGGGCAACATCGGCGTCGAGCCTCCAGCCGAGGTCTCCGTAGAACTCCTTCTCCCGGTCGACGTCCGAAACCGGCACGACAACGACCTCAAGCTTGAACTCACCGGACTGGACATTGCTCATATCGCCGCCTCCACGATCCCGTCGGGTTGCGCATCCTTTCCTCTCATCCGAGCAGAAGTCAAGGCCGTCCCGCGCGGCGTGTGGCGAGTCCGGCGACGCTGAAAAGCGAACCGCTTTGTGGCCACCACGCCAGGCATGCGCGCGACGCTCGAACGATGCCAGGAACCGAAACCGACCCGCGGAGCTCCTACGCGGGGATGGGCGCGTTGCACCCCCATCGGTCGGGTAGACGAGATTGAGGATGTGGTCAGTGGAGTCCTATATCTCGAGTCGGCGCCTTCCGTAATCGAAGAGGTACTGCACATTGACGGCGGCCAAAGTGCAGGACACTGACCGTGGGCTATCGTCTCCAAGTGACACCCCATCGCGCTCCTCAGAACGGAGGTCGTGACAGAAGCGGGGCGAACGCGCAGCACCAGGCATCGGACCAAGGGCGCACAGGCGCGATTCGTGGTGTAAGGCGCGATTCGTGGTGTACGGCGCGACTAGAGGGCCATTCCAACAACGGAGGTCATTATGAGCAACATCGATGAGGAGATGGTCGTGGCTCACTTCATCGTTTCGGCTGATGTCGAGCGTTCCCGCCGCTTTTACACCGAAGTACTTGGCGGCAAGACGGTCATCTCCAGCGAGGCGAATGACGAGGTGACATACGTAGCGCTAGCCAACAGCTGGATCATCATCAACGTCGGAGGAGGTCCGACCGACGACAAGCCGACCGTCACGCTCGAGACGCCGCCCGACCCAGATCGTGTGAACAGCTTCCTCAACATCCGGGTTGCGGATATCCAAGCTGTGTACGCCGAGTGGAGCGCGCGGGGCGCCCAATTCCTGACGCCGCCCAAGCAGCACGAGACCGAGATCCGCTGCTACATCCGCGATCCCGACGGCTACCTGATCGAGGTGGGTCAAACGACGCTGGCCAGAGGTTGGCGTCCACCGTCTTGATCACCCGCGTGGGCGGGCTGGCTTGGCAGGCCCCGTCAAGCGATATTTCGCGGTCAGATAGCCGGGCCAAGCGTGCGGGCAAGAGCAACGGCGCCCACCTCGCGCTGCCTGGCGGTCGCGCATAGGATGCCGAGTCTATGCTCGTGTAAGACAACCGTTTCTGAGGAGACTTCATGTCTGGACCGGTGCTGTTCTGCTACGACGGGTCGGAGGGGTCGCGCGCGGCGATGGCCGCGGCGGCGGAGCTCGTTGCCCATCCGGCGCCCGCGGTCGTGCTGACGATCTGGCAGCCCGCGGCGGTGCTGCTGGCGCGGGCCGGGGGCTTCGGCGGCGGTTACCTGAGCAACGAGGGTAAGGTCGACGGGGAGCAGGCACAGTTCGCCGGTGAAGCTGCTGAGGAGGGGGTGGAGCGCGCGCGTAACCACGGCTATGACGCTAGCTCTCGCGTGGAGGAGGCCACGGAAGGCGCGGGGCGCAGGATCATCGAGATCGCTGACGAGCTCGACGCGCGGCTGATCGTGTGCGGTCGGCGCGGACTCGGCGCGGTCGCCTCGGCGCTGCTCGGCAGCGTCTCGCATGTAGTGCTCGCCCACGCCGGGCGCCCTGTTCTGATTGCGCCGGAGCGCTGAGAAGGGTCAATGACCGCACTGAAGCGAGAGGCCACGATCAGATGGCTGGGCCATCCTCCGGATAGCGCGCCGCGGCTGATTGTGGGAAGCCATTCGATAGCGCCATTGTTGTCGCTCAACGTGGATCCCGAGGCGACGGCTCCGCTTGCGACATTGCCAGGCGAGCTGCTCGCCGGCGCGATCGGCAGTGTCTTTACTTGGTTTGTCGCCGAGCAGCTCGTCAAGGAGGGCACCCAGGCTCGCGAGCTTGTTAGTTATGTGACGCTGACACTCTCAGGTGAGGCCGACGACGGCACAGACGCGGCGCTGAGTGGGATTACCTGCCGGATGTCGGGACGCATAGCGGGCGTCGAGGAGACACATCTGGAGGTGGTGGCTCAAGCGGCGATGACCGAGTGCATCGAGAGGCTGGGCCTGCGCACCGAGGGCATCGGCGTCACAGTCGAGACTTCGCTCGAGGGGAGTTAGCAAAAGGCCAGTTGGCCGCCATTCTGCGAGCCGGTCGCCTCCCGTTGCGGCCTCGTGCTCGGCGGAGTACTTTGTCGTGCGGGAGCCCCAGGACGAACGTGCATGAGGCCCCAGGACGAAAGGCGCATGGATGGGCGATGACGTATTGGGCATCAGCCTCCTCGGGGCTTTCTCGATCACCGTGGGCGGCCATGTCATCCCCGACGACGCCTGGCGGCTGCGCAAGGCGAAGGCTCTGATCAAGCTGCTCGCGCTTGCGCCCGAACGTCGCCTGCACGCCGACCGGGCGACCGAGCTGCTCTGGGCGGGGCGCGAGGAGGCCTCTGCCCGGAACAATCTGCACCAGGCGATCTTTGCGGCGCGGCGGGCGCTCGACTCGGCCGGGCTGGAGGGCCGCAACCGCCTGGAGCTGCACGAGGACGTGATCGCCCTCTGCCCCGACGATCCCGTGCGGATCGACGTACTCGCCTTCGAAGAGGCCGCCGCGACAGCGCGAGTGCAACGCGACCCCGCCGCCTACCGAGACGCCCTCGATTCCTACGACGGCGAGCTGCTGCCCGAGGACCGCTACGAGGAGTGGACGGCATCGCGGCGCGACGCCGTCCACGAGCTGCGCCTCACTCTGGGGATCGAGCTAGCCGAGTTGCAGGCGCCCGAGGACCCCGCGGCAGCGATCGACCGCCTGCGATCGGTATTGGTCGACGCGCCGCTCCACGAGCCCGCCCATCGGGCGCTGATGCGCCTCTACGTGGGGGGCGGGCGGCGGCAGGAAGCGCTGGCCCAGTTCCAGGAGCTGAAGCTCGGTCTGCGGCGGGAGTTCGAGGACGAGCCCGACGAGGTGACCCGCCGCCTCTACCGGGAGATACTCACGCGCGGCGCGGGGGAAGGGGACGGGGAGGGGGATTCGGCGCGCTCGCCCACGGCGGCCGCGGGGCGCCCATCTACGGCGGCCGCAGGGCGCCGACCCACGGCAGACGCGGCGCGATCACCCACGGCGGCCGCGGCGCGATCACCGGCCGAGAGCCCGCCGGCCGAAAGCCCGAACAACCTCCCGCGGCAGCTGACCAGCTTCATCGGCCGCGAGCGCGAGCTGGCCGAGGCCGCCGCGCTCGTGCGCAACTCGCGGCTGCTCACGCTGACCGGGGCGGGTGGCTGCGGCAAGACGAGGCTCGCTCTGGAGCTGGCCGGGCAGCTCCAGAGCGATTTCTCTGCCGGCGTCTGGCCGGTGGAGCTGGCCGCGCTCGGGGAGCCCGAGCTGATCGGGCCGGCGATCGCCCAGGCCCTGGACACGCGGCTTGCCTCCGATCGCGCCCCGGAGGTCGCGCTCGCCGGGCACATCGGCGATCGTCAGCAGTTGCTTCTGCTCGACAACTGCGAGCACCTGGTGGAGCCGGTCGCGCATCTCGTCGAGGCTCTTCTCCGGCACTGCCCCCGCCTCGCCGTGCTGGCGACCAGCCGCGAGCCGCTGCGCGTTCCCGGCGAGGTGACATGGCGGGTTCCGTCCCTGTCCCTCCCGGAGCTGGTCAATCACTCCCCCTCGGAAGGAGCCCTCCCGGAGCTGGTCGATCACTCCCCCTCGGGGGGATCGCTGGAGGCGGAGTCGGTGCGGCTATTCACCGTTCGGGCTGGCCAGGCCGCCCCCGGCTTCGAACTGGACGACGAGAACGCGATCGCGATCTCGACCCTCTGCCACCGGCTCGACGGGATGCCGCTGGCAATCGAGCTCGCCGCGGCCCGGGTCGGCGCACTGACCCCCGCACAGATTGTCGAGCGCCTCGACGACTCCCTCGACCTGCTCTCGGGAGGGAGCCGCACGGCGATGACCCGGCAGCAGACGCTGCGGGCGACACTCGCCTGGAGCTTCGACCTGCTCGAGCCCGACGAGCAGATCCTCCTGCGGCGCCTCGCGGTGTTTGCCGGAAGCTTCGGCCTCGAGGCGGCCGAGGACATCTGCGCAGGGAAGCCGCTGCAGCGCCAGGAGGCGGTCGCGCTCCTCGGCCGCCTGATCGACAAGTCGCTCGTCCACGTCGAGGAGGGCCCCGGCGATCGCCGCTACCGCCTGCTGGAGACCGTGCGGCAGTACGCCGCCGAGCAGCTCGCGGAGGCTGGCGAGCGGGAGACCTTCGAGCGTCGCCATCGCGATTGGTACATCGAACTCGCCGAGAGCGACCCGACGCCCGCCGGCGACCTCCCGGCAAGGGACCGTCTGCGGCGACTGGACTCAGAGCGCGACAATCTCCGCGCCGCTCTCGCCTCGGCCCTGGCCGACGATCCTCAACTCGCCCTGCGCCTGACCGTTGCCCTCTGGCGGTTCTGGCTGATGCGCGGCTACCTCGCCGAGGGGTATCGCTGGCTCGACGCGTCCCTGACGGCGGCGCCTGAGCACACCGCCGATCGCGCCCGCGCCCTGCTCGCCGCCTGCGTCGTAGGCCTGCGGCGCGGCGTCCATGGGCGGCTCCACGAGTTCAGCGCCGAAAGCGTCGCTATCTTCGCCGAGCTCGGGGACCATGCCGGGATGTTCGACGCGGTCGAGGTATCGACGGCCTATCGCGCGATCTTCAGTGGCCCGGCGGACATCGAGGCGCTCCTTGGCGAGCACGAGACGCTCCTCGCGGACGATCTCCCCGCGGCCCGGCCGCCGACATGGGCCGCGCACACGCGCGGCATCGCGGCCTGGTTCCGGCATGAATATCCGCAGGCGCGCCAACAGTTCGAGCTCGCACTGAAGCGGGCCGGAGAGCTCCTTACCGAGGAGCGCCCGGCACTCTGGCCGCTGAGCTACGCGCTGATCACCGTCGCGCCCGAGGTCGGCTACCCGTTGCTCCTGCAGGAGGACACGGCGATCGTCGGTCGGCGGGTCGGTGGGGAAGCGGCTGTTGCCTACATCCTGGGCAACCTCGCCATCGTCGATCGAGTTGAGGGCGACTTCGAGCGAGCGGGTGAATTGATCGAGGAGAGCCTCGCGCGCTTCCAGCGACTCGCCGACGTGCAGGGAGAAGCCTTCGCGCTGGGCGCGCTCGGCAACCTTGCCCGCTCCAGCGGCGACTTCGAGCGCGGCCGGGAGCTGCTCGACCGCAGTCTCGTCCTCCGGCAGGAGGTCGGCGACCGGCGCGGCACCGGAATCACGCTCGGGTGCCTGGCGGTGCTGGACGCTCGCTCGGGCGACCCGGCAGGCGGCCGGGCCGCCGCCGAGCAGAGCCGCGGCTGGTTTGCCGAGAACGACGACATGATCGGTCTCAGTGCCGCCGAGCTCAGCCTGGCGAACGTGGCGCTGTCCGCCGGCGATCGGGTAGGGGCCCGCGCGCATCTACAGGCCGCAGCCTCGGTGTTCGGGGGTTTGCAGTCCACCCACCAGGAGGGTTGGGTACTCGCCGTGCTCGCCGCGATGTCCGCCGAGGACAGCGAACCAGCGACGGCGCGCCGCTGGCTAGACCGGGCAACCCGGCATTTCGCGTTGTTGGGCAGCGACGCCGGCATGGCCTACTGCCGTGAGGTGGAGCGCGGGCCGGGAGTTGCCGCGAGGAGCGCGATAGCCGAGTAACCCGACTTAGAGGAGCCCGACTTAGACCCGACCTAGTCGTAAACCCGACCTCGAGGAGCCCGACTTAGAACCCGACCTAGTCGTAAACCGACTAGAGGAGCCCGACTTAGAGAAACCCGACCAGAAGAGCCCTAAGACACTGCAAAGTCGTCGTTAAGAGGCGGACCGTAGCCTCACTGAGCGTCGTCGAAACGCGACGTCAAACAACTGAAACTGTGAAGGAGGCCGGCATGGCTACGCAAGGAGTGCTTGGAGCAGCAACGCTGAAGGAGTTCGAGGACGGCTTGCACGGAGAACTGATCCGGCCCGGCGACGGCGCCTACGACGAGGCTCGTTCGATCTGGAACGGCGCCCATGACGCCCGTCCGGCGGTGATCGCCCGCTGCGCCGATTCCTCCGACGTGCGCCATGCAATCGGCTTCGCGCGCAGCGAGGGGCTCGACGTCGCCGTGCGCGGCGGCAGCCACAGCATTCCCGGCTTCTCGACCTGCGACGACGGCCTCGTCATCGACCTCACGCCGATGAAGGGCATCACGGTGGATGCGAGCGGCGCCACCGCCACCGCCGAGGGCGGCGTCACCTGGGGGGAGTTCGACGGCGCCACCCAGGAGCACGGCCTCGCCACCACCGGGGGCCTGATCTCGACCACCGGCGTCGCCGGCTTCACGCTGGGCGGCGGCATCGGCTGGCTAATGCGCAAGTACGGCCTGGCCTGCGACAACCTGCGCTCGGCCGAGGTGGTCACCGCCGACGGCCAGATCCTCACCGCGAGCGCGACGGAGAACCCCGACCTCTTCTGGGGCCTGCGCGGGGGAGGCGGCAATTTCGGCGTTGTCACCTCCTTCGAGCTCGACCTGCACCCGGTCGGCCCGACGGTGGCCGCCGGCCCGGTCTTCTATGCGGGCGACCGCGCCGAGGAGATCATGCGCTTCTACCGCGATTTCGCGCGCGAGCTGCCGGATGAGCTGAGCACCCTGGTCAATCTGATCACCGCGCCACCCGCCCCCTTCCTGCCCGAGGACTGGCACGGCAAGAAGCTGGTCGGCCTGGTTGGCTGCTACTCCGGCGACCCCGACGCGGGGATGAAGGCGTTGCAGCCGATCCGCGATCTGGGCGACGCCGTCGCCGACCTGGTCGGCCCGATGCCCTACGTGCAGATGCAGAGCCTGCTCGACGCGCTCTGGCCGAAGGGCACCCAGGCCTACATGAAGGCGGGCTACTTCCGCGAGCTCGACGATCACGCGATCGAGACGATGGCCCGCTTCCACCAGAACGCAACCTCCCCGTCCTCGGAGATCCATATCCAGCACTTCGGCGGCGCGATCGCCCGTGTCGGTGAGGACGAGACCGCCCACGGCAAGCGCCAGGCGCCGTTCGTGCTCAACGCGATCGCCTCGACCCACGAGCCGGGCGGGCTGGAGACCCACATCGATTGGGCCCAGCGTTTCTATGCCGAGATCGAGCCGTCGCTGACCGGCGCCGCCTACATCAACTTCCTCTCCTCCGAGGGCGAGGATCGCGTGCAGGCGGCCTACGGTCCCGAGAAGTTCGCCCGGCTTCGCGCGCTCAAGGACCGCTACGACCCGACCAACCTGTTCCATCTCAACCAGAACATCCCGCCATCGTGAGGCGGATGTTCCCGGTCAGCGACCCTAGTGACTGAGCGCGCTTTTTGAACCGCGGCGATGCTGGGCTTGGGACTCTTCATCAAGCTCGCTAATCAGCGCTGTGACCATTCGCTGAATTGCATCGCGCGTCGCTCGGACCTCCTGGAGCGGGCGTCCTTTTGGATCGGGGAGGTTCCAGTCGACGTAGCGCTTGCCAGGGAGATATGGACAGGCGTCGCCGCAGCCCATTGTCACGACGACATCTGCCTGCCGGGCAAGCTCGGGGGTCAGCAGTTGGGGTTGACGGCCTGACAGGTCGATACCAAGCTCGCGCATGACCTCAACTACCTCAGGGTGGACCCGCTCGGCGGGGATGGTGCCTGCGGATAGAGCTGTGTGTCGCCCGGCTGCTGCGCTCCCAAATAGGGCTTGACTCATCTGTGAGCGTCCGGCGTTATGCAGGCAGACGAACAGAACGCACGCCATCGCGTGGAGCCTCCTCACTGGCATAAAGGAGCGACTTAGGTCCGCGCACCAACCCGTAGGCAAACACCCCAAGCGTGGCACCGAGCAAGGGGCCGACTACATAGATCCAAAAGCTGCCCCATGTGCCAGACGCCAGGGCTGGCCCGAAGGACCGCGCAGGATTCATCGAGGCTCCGGTGATCGGGCCGCCGAATAGAGCGTCAAGCCCAACGGTCCCGCCGATTGCGATTGCGGCGGCAGCGCCAACCGCGCGGGTATCGGTCGCAACGGCGGTGATGACGAACATCAGCAACGCCGTCATGACCACCTCGTAGGCAAGCGCCGTCCCGCTGCCCACGCTCGGGAGAGTGGCGCCGAGATGCGCAGGCTTACTAGTCCACGCTGCAAGTAATAGGAGCGCGGCCGCGGTCGCCCCCACCAATTGCGCGGCGATATAGGCCAGCGCGTCACGCAGCGGGAAGTGGCGGGCAAGCGTGAATGCAATCGTGACACTTGGGTTGTAGTGCGCCCCGGATAGATGACCGCCCGCGTAGATCATCACCATGATCACCAGACCAAACACAAGGCTTACTCCGACGCCGCCAAGTGAGTCGGGGCGTGTTGTGTTGCTGATAATTGCGCCGCACCCGGCAATCACGAGGGCGAAGGTGCCGATCGCCTCCATGAGCGAACGACGGGCGAGATTCGGGCGCTCGCCGGGCTGCAATTCGGTTATCGACCCCTCGGAGCTCGTCACGTCACCTAGCTTATTACATCGACAGATATGATTCTTATTGATATATCTATATAGATGCCCGTCGATTTGGAGCTTGCGCCCAAGCAGAAGCGCCCCGCAGGGGAGCGCTGCTGTGAGCCGATCGTCTACCCGGAGGTGGCACGTGACCACGCGCTACGGATGGCCGAGGTCGCCAAGGCCCTCGGTGATCCGATCCGCTTGCAGCTTGTGGATGTTCTGCGCAAGCACGCCGGCAAGGTCTGCGTGTGCGAGCTTGTGCCTCTGTTCGATATTTCACAGCCGACCCTTTCCCATCATCTGAAGAAGCTCCGCGATGCGCGGATCGTGGCCTCAGAGCGACAGGGCCTGTGGGCCTACTACTACGTCATCCCTGACTCCCTCCAGGAGCTATCCGCATGGCTGACATGACATATCTCACGCCGCTCCATCGAGGCCTGCCAGACTCTCTCAGTCGCAACCCCGCCGAGGCCTGCCAAGACTCTCTCAGTCGCAACCCCGCCGAGGCCTGAGGAGCCTTACGCCTCCGTGCTGCGCGGCGCGTAGCGGTTGTGCAACATCAGCCCATTGCCATCGGGGTCATTGAAGAAGGCCATGTGGCACACGCCGGTATCGAGCGTCTGGCCGCGGAACTGCACGCCGCGCTCTTCCAGCAGCGACCTCGCTGCGTGCACATCCTCAACATGCAAAGCCACCTCGTGATGCTGCACATGATGCTCCAGGCCCATGCCCTCGGCGTCGATCACGCTCAGCGTAAGGTTGCCGGTCTCGAACTCCGCGAAGTGGCGCTCGGGCATATACACAGAGCGACGCAATCCGAGCGTCTCGCCGTAGAACTCTGCTGCCTTCTCGACATCGTGCGTAGGTAAGGCGACGAAGTCAACGCCTGTGACCAGCTGTGCGATGGTGCTCATGCTGCTACGACGATAGCTTGTGCCGATGCTGCGCCGGGTCATCAACTGGGTACTGCCCGAAGAGAACCCAGGCGGAGTCGTCTTCGGCACCATTACCATCGGCGCCGTGCTGGCCGCCGAGAGCGGCCTGCATGAGACCTACCTGGCGGCCTTTGGCTCCGCGCTCGTCACCACTGGCCTTTATTGGCTGGCCCACACCTACTCAGACCTCCTCGGCCAGCGCCTGAGCACGCACGAGCACCTCACGATTGGTTCGCTGCTGCGCGCGTTTGGGCATGACTGGGCGATCGTGCGCGGCGCCGCACTGCCTTTGCTGGCCCTTGCGATCGCCTGGGCCGCGGGCGCCAGCCAGGAAACCGCTGTGACCGCGTCCGTCTGGACCTGCGTGGTCAGCATCATCCTCTTCGAGCTGCTCGCCGGCATCCGAGCCAAGTCAAAGCCTGGCGAACTGGCACTCGAAGGGTGCGTCGGTACGGCCTTGGGGCTGAGCATCCTCGCCCTGCGGGCCATACTGCACTAGGATGCCGCGCAGTCATGGCCGCCGAGTCCTCGATCCTAATCGCCTACGACGGTTCGCCCGCCGCGCGTGAAGCGGTGGAACAGGCCGGGGCACTCTTCGCCCCTCGCAAGGCGATCGTGCTGACGGTTTGGGAGCCGGGCCTGAGCGAGTTCATGCTCGTGCCCGACGCCACCGGCATGGGCACCACGATGATGCCCTACGACCCGTCAGTGGTCCGCGAGGTCGATCGCGCCGGCGAAGACCACGCCAACGACATAGCTCAGGACGGCCAAGCCCTTGCGCAGAAGGCAGGCTTGCAGGCCGAGGCGCTGGCGATGCGTGACATCACCAACACCGCCGACGCGATCGTGGAAGTGGCCACCGAGCGCCAGGTAGGGGCAATCGTGATTGGCTCGCGTGGCCTGAAGGGTCTACGCAGCAAGCTGCTCGGCAGCGCTTCGGGCGAGGTGCTGCGCAAGGCCGGTCGTCCCGTCGTGGTGGTGCGCCACCCGGACGACCATCAGCACGACTGAAGCCTCTTTCGGTAGAGCCGCCCTCGAGCGAGCCGCGACCCTGGCATCCAGGTAAGACATGTCCGGCATCTAAGGCGGCTTGATCCGGCGTCCCGGCGAACCGCAATCCGGCGTCCCGGCGCAACCACGACCGGCGCCTAGGCGCCCCCGCGGGCATTGCATCCGCAAGCCCTTTGCGGTTGGACCAATCGTAGATAGAAGATCGACCTTTTGGCAAGCGTCCAGCGACTGACGCAGGGGGGGCTGGAATCAAGCCCCCGCCGATGCGCCCCCAAACGACCCTACGCTTCCTCCGCCCACTTTGGGGGCTTCGGCAAAATACTGTATTTGCAGGTAGAAATTTGGAGACCCCGAGGGGGAACGCAAGAATCGCCCAAGACTCCTAGAGTAATCTGTAGACAAAAAATCGCTGACATGGAATGATTGTGTTTACCAGACTCCTTGACAGTCTGGCCATCGAAAGCGTGTTGGGAGATTGAATGTCCACAACGGAGCACGGTTGGCGGCGCCCAAGCGCAGGAGGCATCACGCCTCTATACAAGCGCCTGCCGAAGGGCCCGCATGGCATTGCTCCCGAGGATGTCGTCCACCACCAGCGCATTCGCATGCACGGCGCCATGATCGAGGCCGTCGCCCTGCACGGCTACGAGCGCACCAGCGTCAAGCACGTCATCGGCCTTGCCGGCGTCTCGCGGCGGGCCTTTTACGAGCAGTTCGCCAACAAGGAGGACTGCTTCATGGAGACCTTCGACCTGATCGTCAACCGCACCGTGAGACGCGTCAGCGGCGCCTGTCGCGCCGGCGAAGGCTCATTTGAGAAACGAACGCGCGCCGGGCTCAGAGCGCTGGTAGAGGAATTGGAGACCAATCCGAAAGCGCTGCACCTCGTGCTCATCGACGCCTTGATGGCCGGCCCCGAGGGACAGCTGCGCCTGCGCCGCGCCATGGCTGCCAGCGAGCAGCTGCTGGCGAGCAGCTTTCAGAGCGCCCCCAGCCAGAGCACTGCCAGCCAGGCCCCTGCCGGCCAGGCCCCTCCCAGCCAGGCCCCTGCCAGCCAGGCCCCTGCCAGCCAGGCCCCTGCCAGCCAGGCCCCTGCCAGCCAGAGCCCTCCCAGCCAGGCCCCTGCCAGCGAGAGTTCTGTCGTGAGCCCCGCCTCAGGACGCGAGAGCTCTTTGCCCAGCCCGCTGGTGCGGGCAGTCGTCGGTGGTCTGCGCCGCGCTCTCTTCTGCCGCCTGCGCGATGGGCGTCTGGAGAGTCGCCCCGTGCTGAGCGGCGAGATGCTGCGCTGGACGATGCTCTTCGCCTCCCCCCACGTTGGCGACTTGCAGCCGTGCCCGAGCTCCAAACCACCTCTGCCGCGCGTGGTGCAGATGCGGCTCAAAGCCGCCGGGGGCAACGAGGACTACAACCGGCTGCTTCAGAGCGTCGTCAATCTGGTCCTGCGCGAGCCTTATGAGGAACTCAGCGCACCGCACATCGCCGAGGAGGCCGAACTGTCGATCGACACCTTCCTTGAGCTCTTCGAGACTCCTCGCGCTTGCTTCGTGGCCGCCTTGGACATGCTCGGAGGCGACCTCCTTGAGGTCGTGGCCCACCCTGACCTCGTCTCCCAGCAGTGGCCCGTCGCCGTATGCCAGGCCATCGAGCGCCTCACTGCGCACCTGGTGGCCAATCCCGCCGCCACCTTGACGCTCGCCGCCAAGACCTTTGGCGCCGGCATGGTGGTAATCGAAGACATGGTGACCCTCTCCGACGAAGTCACTACGTTGCTCACCGAGGGTGCCCCTCGCCGCGGGAGCTCACGGCTGGCGCCCGAATGGATCTCCGGCGCGCTCGCCCACACTGTCCACAGCGAGGTCTTCGCGGGGCGCGCGCATCTGCTGGGCAGCCTCAACGAGTACCTCTCCTACATGGTCCTCGCTCCCTACATCGGCCCTGAGCAGGCCGCGCAGGCAGTGGTCAAGGCCAGGAAGGGAACCGCCAAAGAAATGTCTGCTGGAGATGGAGGCGCACCTGCCGCCGAGGTACCCGCCCAGCAGCTAGCGACGGCGAGCCATGCGCCGCTCGGCGAAGTGCGTGAAGATGACGCCGACCAGCAGAGAGATCACGATAACGATGATCAACGGAGCCTTGCCTGAGCCGATGATCCAGTTGACCTCGACCTTTTCGAGGTTCAATACCGCGAACAGCGTCATCACCACCGCCAGCACCACCAACCCCCCGGTGCGCACCATTTCACGCCTTGAGGGGCGCTCGTGCTTGGCCGTCTGTGGGGGAGCCGACATCGCTGCACTCGATGTTACTACCTACCCAAACCTACCCCGAGCTCGCCCCCTCAGCGATCTCCTCCTTGACCCAAGCGCAGTCGACCGACAGCGCCTCCACGTCCATGGCGGCGGCGACATTGAGCGCCATGCCATGACGGATGAAGTCGTCGATGCGTTCGCTCGGCGCGCCTGAGAGCTGCTGCGCCAAGGTCACCACTTCGGCATGGCAGTGGCGTGCGCGCGCCCGCACAACCTCATCGTCACACGCCGCATACGCCTGGTGCTGCAACATCAGATAGTCCCGATCGCTCGCCAGCAGCTCGCGGTAGGCGCCGCCCATCGCCTCCAGCACGTCCTCGCACTCCCCCCAGGCCTTGCCCTCCTCATAGTCAGCCGCGGCCGCGCGAAAAGCATCGGCGATGCGCTCGAAGCTGCGCGCCAAAGCGGCCAGGAACAGCTCGCGCTTGTTGCCGAACAAAGCGAACACATACGGCTGCGCCACACCCACGCGCTCGGCCACACGCTGCACCGAAGTGCCGTGCAGACCGCCATGCGCGAACTCATGCACCGCGGCCGCGACCAGGGCCTCACGGCGCTCAGCCGCTGGTACCCGCGATCTAGTTGGGTTGGAAGACACGAATAATTTTTAAGTGGGGTTGCCGCGCGGCTTAGAGACCTCTCGTGCTTCAAGACAGCAAGGCAAGTGTAGGTAGGAGGCGCCTGGTGCGCAGCGAATACCGTACTGCGATGGGTTTGCGGCGAGTCGATATGCGCGCAGTCAGCTTGAGCTGGACGCTGCTGGTGCTCGCCATCTTGGCTTGTGCCGGCTGCGGGAGCACCACCAAGACCGTCTCCGTTTCAAGCGCCCCCGCCCCCGCTTCAACGAGCGCCAGCACCAGCAGCACCGCCACAACCACGACCGCGTCGAGCACCTCCGTCACCTCGCTGCCCAGCACCACCACCTCGGCCACGCGCACCGCCAGCGCTCCTGCCTTCACCCACCCTGGCGACGCGACGACCTCCCAAGACGCGGCCGCCGCGGTGGCCGTGGTGCACGCCCACGGCTACACCGCCAATGACAGCTCCCAGTACCACCCCAACCAGACCCTCGGCGTGCTCGTGGGCACCCGCAGCGGCTCCGGCGATGGCTACGGTCAGCAGGCCTTCTTCTTTGTCAATGGCCGCTACCTGGGCACCGACTCCTCGCAGCCGAGCGCCACGCTGCGCGTCGTCAGCCAGAGCGACACCCAGGTCACGCTCGCCTATCCCCTCTATAAATCCCACGACGCCCTCTGCTGCCCCAGCGGCGGCGAAGCGCGCGTCAGCTTCCAGCTCAACAACGGCAAGCTCACGCCGCTACAGCCCATACCGCCTTCCACTTCGCAAGGCGGGCTCAGCCGACAGTAGCCCGGACCCCCTATCGTGAGGTGAGCACTGATCACATCCTCCGCGAAAGGGGTTTCATGAGCACAACCATCGAGGGCCGTGGCGCCGAGCTGCTGCGGGCCAAGAACTTCGCCAACGTAGCCACCTTGCGCTCCGACGGCTCTGTGCACGCCGTGCCCGTGTGGGTCGACCTGCAGGACGGCCGTCCCGTGCTCAACACCGCCGAGGGCCGTACCTGGCCGCGCAATCTGGAGCGCGACCCGCGCGTCACCATCACCGTGCAGAACCTCGAGAACCCCTACGAGTACCTCATGGTCCGCGGGCGGGTCGCCGAGCGCACCCACGAGGGCGCCGACGAGCACATCGACTCGCTCGCCAAGAAGTACCTCGACAAGGACAGCTATCCCGCCCGCCAGCCCGGCGAACAGCGCCTCATCATCCGTATTGATCCCGAGCAGGTGCACGTCTACGGCGAGTGACCTACCCGCCGCCTCACCCGCGCCGCAATAAGCGCCGCCACCACGACGGGGGGCGCGGCTGCGCGCGTAGCCACTCATCGCGCAGCACCATTTCCCCGCGCCTGCGCGCCGCCACCACACACGCCGTGTGTGCATGGCGGCGTCGGCGCGTATCCCCTTCGGGGGCGATCAGCATGTGCTCGCTCAGCGCCGGCAGATGACGGCCGCAGATTGGACAGCGATAGGTCGCCGGCTTGCGACTCGCCGCGCGGCGCGCCGTCCACCACGGGGCGGCAGGAAGTCGGGCCATACAACCATTGTCCCGCCTCTGGGAGCAATCAGCGACACGACGCGGCCCACACAGGACCCCCTCCGGGGGTCCTCCTCTCCTCTTTCCCCGGCCTCATCCGCGCGCGCGTGGTTTGCTCCGCACTCCTCAACTCAGCTCTCACTGCCTTCCTCGCGCCGCGCCAGGCCGCTCATGGCAGCTGCTCTGGCCCTCAGCGTCGGCGTTGCCGCAGCCTTCGCCAAGGCCGAGCTCGAGCGGCGTTCCGCGCGCAAGGGACCGGCCGGCAAGCACTCCAAGCTCAAGCGCCTCACCCTGGAGCAACTCGATCTTGCCATCGCACTGCTGCAAGGGCAGGGCGAGGTAAGCGCCGAGCGCACCGTGCACGAGACGCGCAAGGCACTCAAGCGCGCCCGCGCGCTCATACGGCTGCAGCAGAGCGCACTGGGCCGCAAGCGCTATCGGCGTGCCAACGCCTCGCTGCGCCAGGCCGGGCGTCGGCTGGCCGGTGCGCGTGACGCCGAAGTCGTGCTCGACACGCTCCAGGAGCTCGTCGCGGGCCACCCCAAACGGCTCGCTCACAGCGCCGGCGTGGCCAACTTGCGCGCCCTCTTGCTCGCTGAGCGCGAGCGGGCGCGGTTGCTTACGCGCCCGGGTGCCCCCGCGCGCGGGGTCGTGCTTGAGGAACTGCGCGCCACGCGGGCGCTGCTGGAGCGCTGGGAGCCCGCGCAGAGCGATCGCGGGACCGCTCGCCTGGGCATGCATCACATCTACCGCCAAGGACGTCTGCGTGGGCGCCGTGCGCGCAAGGCTGACAGCAGCCCCGCGCTGCATGCTTGGCGCAAGCGCGTCAAGGATCTGCGCTACGGCGCCGAGGCGCTTGAGCTGCGCAAGGTCGCCAAGCGGGCCGATCGCCTCGGCGAAACCATCGGCGAGGAGCACGACCTCTGGCTGCTTTCCCAGCGCCTGCGGCAGCACCGCAAGTGCTTCAAAGGGGACCGCGCCGCGCGCCAGCAGCTGCGCAAGCTGATCGCCCGGCGTCGCCAGCGCCTGCGCAAGCGGGCCTTCAAGCTGGGCGCCGAGCTGTATCGAGAGCCTCCCAAGCGCTTCGTGCGCCGCCGTCTCGCGGGGTAGGAAACTCGCCCAAAATCCAGCAGTTGGCTTGAGCGAAACGCCCCGTCTGTCGATGCTCACAGAGGTCTTCACCAACCTCATGCGCAAGCGACCTACACCCTCCACGCTCTTTCTCGCCTTCCTCGCTGGGGGCCTCGGGGTGTATGTGCTGCACACCACCCTCGACTTCGGCGGCCCGCGCCTCGACGGCCTCTTCGAAGACGGCGTCTACAACCTGCTGCTGTTCGGCGCCACCGCCGCGATCCTCACGCGCGGCATCCTCGTCAAGGCCCAGCGCCTCGCGTGGCTCATCATGGGCGCCGGCGTCCTCAGCTGGAGCCTCGGCGAACTCTATTTCACGCTCTTCCTCGAGGGCCCTCATCTGGCCGACGGCAGCGCCTCGCCGGCCGATGTCTTCTACCTCGCCTTCTATCCCTGCTGCTACGTCGCCCTGGTGCTACTTGTCGGCTCCTATCTGCGCGAGCTGCGCATCGGCATGTGGCTCGACGGGCTGATCGGCGGCCTCGGCGCCGCCACCGTCGCCGCCGCCCTCATCCTCCCCCCCATCCTCAGCCACGCCCACGGCGACACCGCCTCTGTGGCCCTATCCCTCGCCTACCCCATCGGCGACCTGCTGCTGCTCATCTTCACCATCGGCGCCATCGGCATGACCGGCTGGCGACCGGGGCGCGTGTGGCTTCTGATCGCCGCCGCGATGCTCGTCAGCGCCATCGCCGACTCCTTCTACCTCTACCAGACCGCCACCAACAGCTACCGCCTCGGCACCTGGCTGGAATGCCTCTGGCCCACCTCCGTGATCCTGCTCGCCATCGCCGCCTGGACGCCCTGGCCCAAGCCCCAGCGCCGCCGCATCGAGGACTGGCGCATGGTCTCCGTACCCACCCTCTCCCTGCTCTGTGCCCTCGGCGCCCTCGTCTACGGCAACCTGCCCTCCGAGCAGCTCACCGTCGTCGCCGTCGTCCTCGCCACCGCCACCGTGCTGGCCGTCAGCGTGCACCTGATGATGACCGTGCGCGAGAACCTCACCATGCTCGTGGGCTCACGCGAAATGGCCCTCACCGATCCCCTCACCGGCCTGGGCAATCGCCGTCTGCTGATCGAGGATCTGCATGTCGCCTGTCGTCTTGCCCGCGCCGGCGAGCCTTGGGAGCTGGTGCTGTACGACCTTAACGGCTTCAAGCGCTACAACGACACCTTCGGGCACCCTGCCGGCGATGCGCTGCTGGCGCGCCTCAGCGGCAAGCTCAGCGATGTCGTGGCCCCTTACGGCACCGCCTACCGCATGGGCGGCGATGAGTTCTGCGTGCTCTTCCGTCGTGCTCTAGCCGACACCGACGCAACGGTGGCCGCCAGCTTGGCCGCGCTCTGTGAGCAGGGGCCCGGCTTTGCCATCGACGCCGCCCACGGCGTCGTCAGCATCCCGCGCGAGGTCAGCGAGCCCGCGGCGATCATGCAGCTCGCCGACCAGCGCCTCTACAAGCGCAAGGACCTCTCGCGCGAAAGCAGCGCGGTGCATCAGCTGCGCGACGTTTTGCTACAGGCCTTCCAGGAGCGCTACCCCGACCTGCAGGAGCACCAGCGCGGCGTCGGCACGCGGGTGCTCGCCGGCGGGCGGCGCCGTGACATGAGCGCCGAGGATCTCGACGTGCTCGCGCGTGCCGCCGAGCTGCATGACGTCGGCAAGATCGCCATTCCCGACGCCATCCTCAACAAGCCCGGTCCGCTCGATGAGGAGGAGTGGAAGTTCATGCGTCGCCATACCATCCTCGGCGAGCGCATCCTGATGGCCGCTTCCGCCTTGCGGCCTGTTGCGCGGCTGGTGCGCTCAAGCCACGAGCGCTTCGATGGCGGCGGCTACCCCGACGGCCTCGCTGGTAAGGAGATTCCGCTCGGCGCTCGCATCATCTTCGTCTGCGACGCCTTCGATGCCATGACCACCGACCGCACCTACAGCGCCGCCATCAGCTCCGCCGAGGCGCTCCAGGAGCTGCGCCGCTGCGCTGGGACCCAGTTCGATCCCTACGTCGTCGAGGCTTTTGCCGACACCTTGCTCACGCCCGCGCGCCCTGCGGCGCGCAGCCTGCAGACGCTGGCCTTCAGGCCCTCCAGCTGAGCCTGGGGCTCACTCAACGCTGAGGATCTTCAGCACCGTCTCGCCCTTGGGCAGCACCACTGACGCCTCATCTCCAGCGCGGCGGCCCACCAGGGCTCGTGCCACGGGGGAGTCGGCCGACAGCAGGCCCTTGGCGGGCGAGGCGTCGTGCGAGCTGACGATGCGCCACTTGCGCTCGCTGCCCTGCGGGTCCTTCACAATCACCGTTGAGCCGAAGCTCACCGCGCCGTCGACCGTGGGGGTCTCCTCGACGACCACCGCCAGCGAGATGCGTTCGCGCAGCTTCGCAATCTTGGTCTCCAGGTGCGCCTGCTCGTTCTTCGCGTCGTGATACTCGCTGTTCTCCTTCAAGTCGCCCCACTCTCGCGCCGTCTTGATCCGCTCCGCGATCTCACGCCGGCCCTCACCCTCAAGGGCTTCCAGTTCGGCATGCAGCGATTGCAGGCCCTCCTCGGTGATCATGCTTCCCGCGTCGCTCATTACTCTCCACCCTACTGGGCCGCGGCGCTCACGGCGACGCTCCTAGAAATAGTTGCTCGCGGGGATGCACAGCAGCGAGTAGAGCTGCACCATCGCGGCCTGCCCGAGCAACGTCGATGTCGAAGGTGAGCCTGAGACGAACAGGTTGTTGCTCAGGCGCAGGTTGTCCCATGCGTAGTTCACGTACGCCTGCACCGTCTTGGGACCCGGAGGGTCGTGCGTGATCGAGTCCAGATACAGCAGATTGCGGTAGTAGACGACCACGAAGAAGGGATTCTCAAGCTCCAGCTTTTCGAGGCTGAAGTGCGCCAGCGCCGACTTGGCCGTCTGGCGCGCCTGGAAAAGGTAGGCGCTATTGCCCGTGGCCTGGTAGAGCAGCGCGCCCGCGCCCATCATCGAGCCCTGG
The DNA here is from genome assembly GCA_025449845.1 of Solirubrobacteraceae bacterium. Classification (GTDB taxonomy): domain Bacteria; phylum Actinomycetota; class Thermoleophilia; order Solirubrobacterales; family Solirubrobacteraceae; genus Palsa-744. The sequence goes on from JANWIP010000021.1 coordinate 19,926, forward strand.
TTGTAGCTCCACACCATCGGTTCCACTTCGCCGCCATTCTGGATGTGGTCGGAGTAGAGGTTTTCGCTGTTTAGCAGACACCTGCGCACCCACGCATAGGCCATTTCCGCGAACTGCAAGTACTGCGCTTCGCCGGTGATCTTGTACAGCTGCACCCCTAGCTCAGCCGCGGGGCCGTCCGTGACGGTGTTGCGCGAGTTGTTCGTGGGCGAATTGGAGAACGGCACCCCGCCGGGGCAGGCCAGCGGCTTGCCGTTGGGGCCCGTGGTCTTCCAGCCGCTCATGACGAAGGCCATGATCTGCTTGGCCTGCTCCAGCGCGAAGGCTTCGTGGTTGAGCTCATACATGCGCGCCAGCTCGATCCCTACCCACTCGTTATCGTCGTAGAAGCTTGTGCCTCCGGGGCCAATCGGCGGTGCGACGCTGCCGGCAAACGAAGGCAGCGCCGGAGTGGCCGCGGATTCGGAGGATTCGGAGGCCGAGCTTGCCGAAGGCGCTTCAAAGTAGCGCTCTAGGCCATACATGCGCACCCGCAGTTCGTGCGCCAGCGCCTTGCTCTCGCCCGGTATGTAGGCCAGGCTGACCGTCGCCGCCATCGTCTGCGAGAAGGGCCACAGAAACGAATACGGTTCGCCCTTATAGAGGCCCGTGCCCTGGATGTAGTAGTTCTTCTGCATCGTCTTGAAGGCCAGCAGCGCCCTTGCCGGGTTGCCGCGCGTGGAGGCAGCAGCACTCGCCACGCCAGGCGTGCAGGCGCAGAGCAGGACGACGGCGATCAGTCCCAGTGGACGGACGAGTGCCAGCGGGAGGACGCGATCGGCGACGCGATGAGATGCAGAAGGCTTCATCGGGCGATAGCAAACGAAACAGCTCACGGCGAGGATCGTTGCGGTCCCGATGCTAGTGGTGGAATAGCGGGTAGGCTGCCAGCCGCATTGCAAGCACAACCGACGTCGAGGAGAAGAGGCGGATGGGGACAGTAAGAGAGGCCGTTTTTGAGCTGCTGCGCGAGCGCGGCATGACGACCATTTTCGGCAACCCCGGCTCCACCGAGCTGCCGATGTTGACCGAGTTCCCCGATGACTTCACCTACGTGCTGGGGTTGCAGGAGGCCGTCGCGGTGGGCATGGCCGACGGCTACGCTCAGGCGCTCGGCCGCCCCACGCTCGTCAACCTGCACACCGCCCCGGGCCTCGGCAACGGCATGGGAGCGATCTTCAACGCCCAGGCCAATAAGGCACCGCTGGTGGTAACCGCCGGGCAGCAGCATCGCTCGCTGATGACGTTGCAGGCGAACCTCACCAACCGCGACGCGGTACGCATGCCACATCCCCTGGTGAAGTGGAGCTACGAGCCCCCGCGCGCCGAGGATGTACCCCACGCGCTGGCGCGCGCCACGCACCTCGCGGGCCTCGCTCCGCGCGGACCCGCCTTCGTCTCGATCCCGATGGATGACTGGAGCGTCGAGCTGAACGAGGCCGAGGCCGAGGCCGTGCGTCATCAGAGTACGCGGCGGGTCTCGGGGGCCGCGCTGCCTTCCGAGGAAGTGCTCCAGGCGCTGGCGCAGCGACTTGCCGAGGCATCCAACCCGGCCTTCGTGGCAGGCCCCGACATCGATGCCAGCGGCGGCTGGGATGCCGCGGTGCGCCTGGCCGAGCGCCAGCGCCTGTCCGTCTACGCCACCCCCGCGCCGGGTGGGGGGCGCATCGGCTTCCCCGAGAACCATGCGCTCTTCCAGGGCATCCTGCCGCCCGCGGTGTGGCCCGTCGGGGATGCCTTGAAGGAGCACGACCTCGTGCTGGTGGCCGGCAGCTCCGTCTTTCCCTACTACCCCAACATCCCCGGAGCCTTGCTTGCGCCGGGGACGAGTCTGGTGGCGATCATGAGCGATCCCGACGAGGCCGCGCGGGCACCGATGGGCGAGGCGATCGTGGCCGACGTGGCCCTGACGCTCGCGGCGCTCGCGGAGCGAGTGAGCGATTCCGCGCGCGAGGCCCCCGCCGCCAGACCTGCGCCCGAGGAGGTGCAGCTGAGCGATCCGATGAGCCCTTCGACCGCCGTGCGCACGCTCGCGCAGGTCTTCCCCGAGGATGGCATCGTCGTGCTGGAGTCGCCTTCCGGCACGCTGGCCCTGCGCAACCAGCTGCGGCTCAGCCGCCCGGGGAGCTACTACTTCTCGGCCGGCGGCGGCCTCGGCTTCGGCATGCCCGCCGCGATCGGCGTGCAGCTCGCGTGTCCTTCGCGCCCCGTTGTGTGTGTGCTCGGCGAGGGCTCGGCGCAGTACGCCGTGCAGGCCTTCTGGACCGCGGCCGCCTACAAGGTGCCCGTCACCTTCCTGGTGCTGCGCAACGACGAGTACGCGATCCTCAAGTGGTTCGGCATGCTTGAGGAGATCAAGGGCGCACCGGGCCTGGACCTGCCCGCCCTGGACTGCGTCGCCGTGGCAGGCGGCTATGGCGTCAACGCGCGTCGCGTCTCAGGGGCCGAGGAGTTGGGTGTCGAGCTGCGCTCCGCGCTCGCCAGCGACGGACCCGAGCTGATCGAGGTGCAGGTGACTCCGGGGATGGCCTTGGCATGAGCGAGAACAGCACCACCGATGCGATCGTCGTAGGCGCCGGGCTGGCCGGCCTGGTGTGCACGTTGGAGCTGCTGCGCGGTGGGCACAGCGTGCTGCTGCTCGATCGCTGCCGCCCCGAGGAGGTCGGCGGCCTGGCGAGAGAGGCCTTTGGCGGAATGTTCATGGTCGACTCGCCCGAGCAGCGCCGCTCGCGTATCCCCGACAGCGAGCGCGTGGCGCTTGAAGATTGGCTGCGCGTGGCCGAGCTTGACCCCGAGGATGAGTGGCCGCGACGCTGGGCCGAGCAGTACGTGACGCGCGCCCGCGATGACGTCGGCGGCTGGCTGCGTGAGATCGGCGTGCGTTTCTTCCCCGTCGTCAACTGGGCCGAGCGCGGCAACTTCGGCGATGGCAACACCGTCCCCCGCTTTCATCTCACGTGGGGCACCGGCAAGGCGCTGGTCAGCGCCGTGTGGGACGCGATCAACAGCCACCCGCAGCGCGGGGCATTGGACGTGCGTTTCGGCGCTCGCGTCAGCGAGCTCGTCATCGAGCACGGCCATGCCGTGGGCGCTCGCGTGGTCGGCCAGGACAGCGACACCGCGGCCACACGCGAGGCCGGCCAGGACAAGGAAGGCCAGTACAAGGAAGGCCAGTACAAGGAAGGCGAATACGAGGTGCGCGCCACGCGCGCCGTGGTCGTCGCGGCCGGCGGCATCGGCGGCAACCTCGAGATCGTGCGCCGCGAGTGGCCCACCGAGCGCCTAGGTGACGCGCCAAGGCACATCCTGATGGGCTCACACCTCTACGCCGACGGGGCGCTGCACGAAGAGGTGACGCGCGTGGGCGGCAACGTCACCCACCTCTCGCGCATGTGGAACTACGCCGATGCCGTGCGCCATCCCAACCCCCAGCGCGAACACCACGGCCTCAAGCTGATCCCCCCGCGCTCGGGCATCATGCTCAACCCCGACGGCCACCGCTATGGACCCGTGCCGGTGATGCCCACCTACGACGCCTACGCCGCGCTTGAGCGCATGTGCGAAGACAGCCGCAAGTACTCCTGGCTCATCTGCAACTGGAAGATCGCCAAGCGCGAGCTCGACGTATCCGGCTCGCAGCACAATCCGCACCTGCGCGAGAAGCGCCGGGTGCGCTTTCTCCTGAGCGTGCTGCTCGGCAAGCCAAACCTGGTGAGGCACTTCCTGGAGGGCTCCCCGGACTTCGTCGCCGCCACCTCACTGGACGAGCTCGCCGTCAAGATGAACGAGGTCTCAGGCGAAGAGGCCATCGACCCCGAGGTGCTGAGCGCCGAAATCGGCCGCTACGACGAGGCGATCGCGCGCGGCAAAGGCCTCTTCAACGACGACCAGCTGCGACGCATCGGGCAGCTGCGCAACTGGCGCGGCGACCGCCTGCGCACGTGTGCCTTTCAGCGCATCGTCGATGCCAAGGCGATGCCGCTGCTAGCGATCAGGTTGCAGCCGATGGCGCGCAAGAGCCTCGGCGGCATCCAGACCGATCTGGGCTGCCGCGTGCTGCGCGCGCAGGACGGCGAGCCGATCCCGGGCTTGTATGCCGTCGGCGAGGCCGCGGGCTTCGGCGGCGGAGGCGTCCACGGCAAGCGCTCGCTGGAGGGCACCTTCCTCGGCGGCTGCGTCTTCACCGGGCGCCTGGCGGCGGCCGCGATCGCGGGTGCCGAGCTGCCTCTGCGCACGCCGCCGCGGCTGGCGTGAGCCGCTATGACTACGTGACGGTCGGGCACGTCACCGTCGACGTCATGGCCGATGGCACCCGCCGGCCGGGCGGAGGTGCTTTTTACAGCGCCTTGCAGGCCGCCCGCCTGGGGCTGCGCACGCTGATCGTCACCAAAGGCGTGCCCGAGGAGATCGAAGAACTGCTTGAGCCCTATCGCGACGAGCTGTCGCTGCAGGTGCTTGAGGCCGAGCACACCACCACGCTCGCCACGGCCGGCAGCGGCGCCAAGCGCAAGCAGCACGTGCTGGCGTGGGCAGGAGCGATCACCGAGCCGCTGGTGCTCAACACCTCGATCCTGCACCTGGCCGCCGTCGCCCGCGAGACGCCCAAGCGCTGGCGCGGACACCCGGACTTCGTCGGCCTGACGCCGCAGGGATTGGTGCGCGAATGGGGTGAGAGCGGTGAGATATCGCTTGTTCGGATGGATCCTTTTGATCTGCCTTCGCACTTCGACGCCGCGGTCCTCAGCGAGTCCGAGCTGTCCTGCTGTGAGCAGCTTGCGGAGGGGGCGCTGCTCGCGGTCACCGCTGGCTCGCAGCCGACGCTGGTCCACCTGGGGGATGGCGTGGTCGTGCCGGTGCCCCTGCCGGTGCCGCTTGTAGCAGAGCCCCGCGACGACCTCGGTGCCGGTGACGTGTTCGCGGCCGCCTTCTTCGTGGCGTTGCGCGATGGCCTATCGGCGTTGGAGGCCGCCGCCTATGGCAATGCAGCAGCGGCGGTGCGAATCAGTGGTGTCGGGCCGCGGGCCGTCGGCACGGCTGAGGCTATCGCCGCAGTGTCTGGTCGATGAGCCGCCCGAGCTCGGCCTGGTCCATGCGCGCCTATCGCGCAAGCGCCTCGTCGATGAGCCGCCCAACCTCGGCCTGGTCCACCGCCCGATCCGCCCCACTGGCACGCGCCGCGAGCAGCACACAGCCTCCGACGGGGGCCATATCCACACATGCCAGACGGGCATCGGGGGCGATCGCGTGGATCGCTCGGGTCAGGGGACCTACGAAGATATCTCCAGCCTTGAAGGCGCTGCCGATGAGGCCCACCGGAAAGGCGCCGGAGAGGCCGGTCTGGCGGATGACCGCCGCGATCTGGCTGAAGAGCCGATCGGCCCCGTCCTGGTAGAGCGCGCGTGCCACTGGGTCGCCCTGGGCGGCGATGCGGGCGGTCTCAATTGCGAAGGCCGCGATCTCGCTCTTGGTCAGAGGCTTGGTGTAGAGGAGCGGTGCCAGCGCCTCGACGCTCGGCGCGCCGAAGAACTCGGCGGCGGCATCGCTCAGCGCCGTCTCCGGACCAGAACCCTCGCGGTCGCACAGCGCCGCCTTGAGCGACTCCAAGCCGAACCAATAACCCGAGCCCTCGTCTCCCAGCACGTGGCCCCAACCACCTGCCCGCCACGCCCGGCCATCGGCGCCAACGCCGAAGACGTTACTGCCGGTGCCTGAGATGACGCCTACCCCCGGCTGCGCCCCGGTCGCCGTCGCCCAAGCCCCGACTACGTCGTTGACCACGATCCAATCCGCGGGGCAGTGCGCCCGCACCTGCGCCTGCACCGCATGCGTGTCGGTGCCGGCCACCGCGAGCACCGCCGCGTGCAGACCTTTCCTGTCGGTGCCCGCTCGCTCGCATGCCTCATCCGCGGCCCCCAGCAGCGCATTGGTCGCGGCGTGCACACCCACCGCATCCTGATTGCTCGGGCCGCCCTGCCCTAGGTGCAACTGCCCGCTCTCCAGGTCCAGCACCGCGGCGAGCGTCTTGGTTGCTCCGCCGTCGATGCCCAGGATGAAGCGGGGCGGCGCCTGCGCGGCAGCATCTGTCGGCGCTGAAGGCGCCAATGCCGCCGGCAGTTGCACCAGAGAGTCACGATTCATCCGGCGCATCCTTGCCAGTCGCATGGGTGAGAGTCACGATTCATCCGGCGCATCCTTGCCAGTCGCATGGGTGAGAGTCACGATTCATCCGGCGCATCCTTGCCAGTCGCA
>JANWIP010000022.1 GCA_025449845.1 Solirubrobacteraceae bacterium
CGCATCCCGAAACACCCCAAACGACCCATACAACTCCCGACCCATACCCACACGCTGCGACCCCTGACCCGAAAACAAAAACACCAAACCACCACCAACAGACGACCCAACACCCATACCCTGCACAACCCCCGCTGCCGACCCACCCGAAGCCAACGTCCCCAAACCACCCAACAACCCCCCACGCCCATCACCCAACACCACGGCACGATACTCAAACACCGAACGAGACGCCAAAGACACACCAACATCCCCCACACCCAACCTCGCATCACCCTCAACACACCCCAACAAACGCCCAGCCTGCCCCCGCAACGCCCCCAAACTCCTACCCGACACCACCCACGGCACCACACCAACACCCCCACCAGCCACAGCCGGATCGCTCACGGGCACAGCCGGATCGTCCACCAGCGCCTCCCCCACAGGCGCCTCCTCCAGAATCACATGCGCATTCGTGCCGCCGATCCCAAAGGCAGACACCCCCGCCCGGCGAGCTTCGCCATTGGGCGACCAGGGCACATCCTCGGTCAAAAGCGATACCGCGCCGCTCGACCAGTCCACCTCACTCGATGGCTCATCGATGTGCAGCGTCCTGGGCAGCACGCCGTGGCGCATCGCCATCACCATCTTGATCACCCCGGCCATACCCGCGGCAGCCTGCGTGTGACCGATGTTCGACTTCACCGACCCAAGCCACAGCGGACGACCCTGCGGACGATCCAGTCCATAGGTGGCCAGCAGCGCCTGCGCCTCGATCGGGTCACCCAATGTCGTCCCCGTGCCATGCCCCTCGACCGCATCCACCTGCGCAGGTGACAGGCCGGCACTGGCGAGCGCCTGGGCGATCACCCGCTGCTGGGCGGGACCGTTGGGCGCCGTCAGGCCGTTGCTGGCGCCATCCTGGTTGACGGCGCTGCCACGGACCACGGCCAGCACCTGATGACCGAGACGACGCGCATCGGACAGCCGCTCCAGCAGCAGCACACCCACGCCCTCGGAAAAACCGGTGCCGTCCGCGGCGTCCGCAAACGACTTGCAGCGCCCATCGCGGGCCAGCCCCCGCTGGTGGCTGAACTCCGTGAACAGCCCCGGCTCGGCGATGACCGTCACGCCGCCGGCCAGCGCCAGCGAGCACTCCCCAGCACGCAGAGCCTGGGAGGCCAGGTGGAGAGCCACGAGCGATGACGAGCACCCCGTGTCAACTGTCATCGCGGGTCCCTCCAGGCCGAAGGTGTAGGCCACGCGCCCGGAGAGAACACCACCGGCGTCACCCGTCAAGCGATAGCCCTCAAGGCCCTCGGGCACCGACCGCAGCCCACTGCCGTAGTCCTGGGGACAGGCACCGGCGAACACGCCGGTTCGACTGCCGAGCAGCGAACTGGGAACGATGCCCGCGTCCTCGAAGGCCTCCCATGCGCTCTCCAGCAACAGCCGCTGCTGAGGATCCATCGCCAGCGCCTCACGCGGGCCGATGCCGAAGAACCCCGCGTCGAACTCCCCGGCGTCATGGACGAAGCCGCCCTGGCATACGTAGCTCGCGCCCGAGCGATCGGGATCGGGGTCATACAGCCCCTCCAGATCCCACCCACGATCGGTAGGGAAACCAGAGATCGCGTCACGACCCGCGGCCACAAGCTCCCACAGCTCCTTGGCCGAGCGCGCGCCTCCCGGGTAGCGGCAGCTCATCCCAATAATCGCCAGCGGCTCCGCGACGGCCCCCCTCGGGGCCACTGCCAAGGCACTGCGGCGGATGCCCCCGAGCTTGTCCAGCAGATGGCTGACCAACGCCAAGGGAGTGGGGTAATCGAACACGAGCGTGGCCGGCAGTCGCAGCCCGGCGGCGGCGCCCAGCCGGTTGCGCAACTCAACCGCGGTCAGCGAATCGAAGCCGAGCTCCTTGAAGGCGCGCCGCCCATCCAGCGTCTCCACTGAGGTATGCCCAAGGACGATCGCCGCCTCGGTGCACACCACATCGAGCATCACTTGCTGGCGGTCCTGTGCGGGTACATCCGCCAAGCGCCGGGCCAGCGATCCCTCGCCGCCGTCCGGCGCGCGCCGGATCGGGCCACGGACCAGGCCCCGCAGCAAAGCCGGCACGACTCCGTCCTTGGCCTGTGTACGCAACGCGGCGGTGTCGAGGGCCACCGGGATCACCGATGCCTCATCCAGCGCCTGCGTGGCATCGAAGCACTCAAGACCTTGCTCGACGGTCAGGGCGTTCACGCCGGAGCGCGCCATGAGCTTGCGATCGACTTTGTCAGACAGGCCGGCCCCGGCGGACCACAGACCCCAGGCAAGGGACACAGCGACGTGCCCCCGCGCCCTGCGATGGGCCGCGAGCGCGTCAAGAAAGACATTCGCGGCGGCGTAGTTGCCCTGGCCGGGATGGCCAAAGGTGCCCGCGATCGAACTGAACAACACGAACGCCGTCAGATCCAGATGCTCGGTGAGCTGGTGCAGATGCCACGCCGCATCAACCTTGGGAGCCAGCACCAGATCGATCTGCTCGGGCGTGAGCGAATCGATCAGCGCGTTGTCGTAAATCCCCGCTGTGTGCACGACGGCCCCCAGCGGATACTCCTCGGAAACCGACCCCAGCAAGGTTTCCAGCTGCTGCCGATCAGTCACGTCGCAAGCCGCGAGCACCACACGAGCACCGAGGGACTCAAGCTCGGCCTGCAACTCAAGCGCACCCTCGGCCTCACGCCCCCGGCGACTGGCAAGCACGAGGCTGCACACCCCGTGTCCAACCACCAGATGCCTGGCCATCAGCGCGCCCAGGCCTCCGGTGCCGCCTGTGATCAGGACGGTGCGCTGAGGATCGAAGTCCCACACAGCCACCGAACTTGACTCCGCTGTTGCACGCTCGGCCGGTGCGCGCATGCGCGCCAGCCGCGGAACCAGGACGTCGCCCTCGCGCACGGCCAACTGTGGCTCTCCACTCGCCAGCGCGGAGGCCAGAGCGCGCCAGGACGTCTCAGTGCCGTCGATGTCCACGAGCACCAGACGCCCGGGATGCTCCGATTGCGCCGAGCGCACAAGGCCCCAGACGGGCGCGCTGGCCAAAGCCGGCACGTCCTCCCCAGGGCGCACGGCCAAGGCGCCTCTGGTTACCAACACCAGCCGCGAAGCGGAGAACCGCTCGTCGGCCAGCCAGGCCTGCAGCAGACCCAAGACCCCTCGCGTGAGCGCATGCGCCGCCCGCGTGAGCGCATGCGCCGCCCGATTCGCCCCATCGGCGGCACCAGCGGCATCAGCGGCATCGACGGCACCAGCGGCACAGTCGAAGAGCACCACCTCGGGCGTGCTATTGCCACGCCCAATAGCCTCGCCAAGCGCGTCCAGGTCGGCGTGAACACCGGCGCCAAACCGGGTCTCCCCTACAGGCCAGGCATCCTCGCCACCCAGCGCCGCCCAGTCGCTCGTCGGACCCGCCGCAACGGACCCGCCTGACAGCGGCTGCCAGTCCAATCCAAACAGCGATTGCCGCCGACCCGCGCGAGCGCTGTCAAGTTGTTGGGCGGAGAGCGGACGCATCGCCAGCGACTGCACCGAGACAACGGGAGCGCCGCGCTCGTCGCAAGCCAGCAGCGATATCGCGTCATTGCCTGTCGGCGTAATCCGCACGCGCAGGCTGGCGGCGCCAGGGGCGTGCAGTTGCACCGCGCCCCACGAGAACGCAAGCCGCGCCATGCCGAGATCTGTTTCCTCACCCGAACCAAGGGCATCCAGCGCCACCACGTGCAGCGCGGCGTCGAGCAGCGCGGGGTGCATCTGGTACCGGCCCGCGTGCGGCTGCTCGGCTTCGGGCAGGGTGACCTCGGCGAACATCTCCTGACCGCGCCGCCATACGGCCCTGAGCCCCTGAAAGGCCGGTCCGTATTCATAGCCCCGCTCAGCCAGGCGGTCATAGAGATCCTCAAGCGCCATCGCAGCCGCATCGGGGGGAGGCCATACACCGGCGGACTGCTCATCGAAGGCAGCCTGCTCATCAAAGGCGGCCTGCTCATCGGAGGCGGCGTCGCTGGAGACCAGGATGCCAGTGGCGTGCGCGGTCCACGCCTGCTGTTCACCCGGCGCCCCACCCACCGGCGGGCCCTCCAGGCGAGAGTGCACGGTGACCTTCCGCTGCCCGGACTCATCGGACCCTCCAAGCGAAAGCTGCAAGTGCACCCCGCCCTGCTCAGGCAGCACCAGCGGCGCCTGCAACGTGAGCTCCAACAGTTGCTCGCAACCAACCTCGCCACCGGCGTGCAGCGCCAGCTCAACAAACGCGGTGCCCGGCAGCAGCACCGTGCCCATCATCGCGTGATCGGCCAGCCACGGGTGCGTGTCCAGCGACAGGCGACCGGTGAACAGCAGACCCTCCCCGTCGGCCAACCCCACGAGGGCGCCCAGCAGCGGGTGATCGATGGAGGTCTGCCCGATCGAGGCGGCGTCTTGCCCTTCCCCCGCAACGGCATTCAGCCAGTAGCGCTTGCGCTGGAAGGCATAGCCCGGCAGGCCAACACGCCGGGCGCCGGACCCCGCGAATATGCGCTGCCAATCCACGTCCACACCGCGCACCCATGCCTCGCCCAGCGACAGCAGGAAGCGTTCCAAGCCGCCCTGCTCACGACGCAAAGAGCCCGTGACCAGCACATCGGGCGACCCATCGAGCACCTCATCGACGGTTTCCTGCACGCCAACTGTCAGCGTGGGGTGCGGGCTGATCTCGATGAACGCCCGATAACCCTCTTCCAGCAACGATCTGGTGACCGGCTCAAAGCGCACGGCTTCACGCAGGTTGCGATACCAGTACTCGCCGTCCAGCAGAGCGGTGTCAACCAGCTCGCACGTGACGGTTGAGAAGAACGGCACGCCACCGGACATCGGCGCGATCCCCGCACACCCCTTCAGCAACTCCTCGCGGATCTCCTCGACTTGCGCTGAATGCGAGGCGTAGCCGACAGGGATCTCCCGTGCTCTGACATCCCCAGCCACAAGTTCGCCCAACAACCCGTCAAGCGCCTCACGCTCGCCCGAAACCACCACCGCCCGCGGACCGTTCACCGCCGCCACTGACACCCGCCCATCCCAGCGCTGGAGCCGATGCCGCACCTCACCCTCGGGCAGCGCGACGGACACCATCCCACCCTTGCCCATCAGGCCAACCAGCGCCTGACTGCGCAGCACCACCAACCTGGCCGCATCCTGCAAGGACAAACCACCGGCGATGTGCGCGGCCGCTATCTCACCTTGGGAATGACCAACGACCACACTCGGCTGCACACCACAGGCACGCCACAGGCCGGCCAAGGAAACCATCACCGCAAACAACAGCGGCTGCACCACGTCCACCCGATCCAATCCCGGTGCACCCTCGACCCCACGCAAGACATCCTCCAGCCGCCAATTCACCGCGAGCGCCTCCTCACACGCCCGCATGCGCCCAGCGAACAGCGGCGAGGAATCCATCAACTCAGTGGCCATCCCCAGCCATTGCGAACCCTGCCCGCCGAACAGGAACACGATCCCACGACCGACCCCAGCGGCCACACCCTCCACGACATGCCCCGCCGACTCACCCTGAGCCAACGCACCCAAGCCTTCGAGCAGATCCTCACGGCCGCTGCCAACCACGAAGGCGCGGTCTTCGAACACATCCCGATCCACGGCCAGCGAGAACCCCACATCGGCCGACCCCAGTGCCGCATCGGCCTGCACGAACTCCCGCAGGCGCTGGGCCTGACCCCGCAAACCATTCCCGCCGCGACCCGACAGAACCCAGGGCACCACGCCGCCGACCTCGGCGATACCGGGGGCAACCTCCTCCACGGGAAGTGCGTCCGCCACGGGAAGTGCGTCCGCCACGGGAAGCACCTCCGCCGTGGGAAGCGCCTCCTCAACGGAAGGCGCCTCCTCCAGGATCACGTGCGCATTGGTGCCGCTGATCCCAAACGACGACACGCCCGCCCGGCGGGGGGCGCCGTTGCTCGACCAGGGCACCTCCTCGGTCAAGAGCGACACCGAGCCGGTCGACCAGTCCACCTGCCCCGAAGGCTCGTCCACGTGCAGCGTCCTAGGCAGCACGCCGTGGCGCATCGCCAGCACCATTTTGATGACGCCAGCCACACCCGCGGCGGCCTGCGAGTGACCGATATTCGACTTCACAGACCCAAGCCACAGCGGACGCCCCTCCGCGCGACCCTGCCCGTAGGTAGCCAGCAGCGCCTGCGCCTCGATCGGATCGCCAAGCGTGGTGCCGGTACCGTGCCCCTCCACGACATCGACCTGACTCGCTGACAAGCGTGCATTGGCCAATGCCTTGGCGATCACCCGCTGCTGGGATGGGCCGTTGGGCGCCGAGAGCCCATTGCTCGCGCCGTCCTGGTTGACGGCGCTGCCCCGCAGCACGGCCAGCACCGGATGACCGAGAGCAAGCGCATCGGTAAGGCGCTCTACCAACACCACGCCGGCACCCTCGGAGAAAGCGGTCCCATCCGCGGCCGCGGCGAACGCCTTGCAGCGCCCGTCCGAGGCGAGCCCACGCTGCCGGCTGAACTCCACGAACGCCGACGGAGTCGCCATCACTGTCACGCCCCCCGCCAGCGCTAGCGAGCATTCGCCCGAGCGCAGGGCTTGAGCCGCCAGATGCAGAGTCACGAGCGAGGAGGAGCAAGCCGTGTCCACCGTCACGGCCGGGCCCTCCAGCCCAAATACGTAGGCCACCCGGCCGGACACGACGCTGCCAGCGCCGCCCGTCAGCCGATAGCCCTCGGGCACGGCCTGCAGACCCGCGCCATAGTCGGATGAGCTGATCCCCGCAAATACCCCCGTCTGACTGCCGCGCAGCGATGAAGGCAAGATGCCGGCGTCCTCGAAGGCCTCCCAGGCAACCTCCAGCAGCAACCGTTGCTGAGGGTCCATCGCCAGTGCCTCGCGCGGTGCGATGCCGAAGAATTCCGCGTCGAACTCGCCGGCGTCGCGGACGAAGCCGCCCGCACGCGCGTAGCTCGTCCCCGCACGATCCGGGTCCGGGTCAAACAACCCCTCCAGATCCCATCCGCGATCCTCGGGGAAGCCCGAGATCGCATCGCCGCCGCTCATAACCAGCTCCCACAACTCCTGGGGGGAACCCACACCTGGGTAGCGGCAGCTCATACCGACGATCGCGATCGGCTCCTCGGCAGCTGCCGCGCGCGCAGGAGGAGCGGCTGCAAGGGACGCGGCCGTCTTCCGCGCGCCAGCCACCTCCTCCACCAGATAGCCGGCCAGTGCGGCGGGGTTGGGGTAGTCAAAGACGACGGTGGTGGGCAGCCGCAGCCCAGTTGCAAGCCCCAGCCGGTTGCGCAACTCGACGGCCGTCAGCGAATCGAAGCCGAGCTGCTTGAAGGCCTGCTGCTCGGGTATCTCCGCCGGAGAGCCATGCCCCAACACGATTGCGGCCTGGGCGCACACCAGCGCGAGCGCGACACCCCGGCGCTCGGCATCATCGGACACGGCGGCCAAACGCCGCGCCCAGGAGCCGGCGTCCACCTCCGCCGCACGGCGGGGGGGCGTGCGAATCAGGCCGCGCAGCAGCGGGGAAATGGCCCCCGCCGTGGCCTGCGCACGCAGCTCGCCGGTGTCCAGACGCAGCGGCAGCAGCAACGCCGCGTCCTGCGCACGCGCCCGGTCGAACAGCTCAAGACCCTGCGCGGCGGACAGCTCGGCCACGCCGAGACGCGCCATCCGCGTCACATCGGCCTTGCTCAGGCCGGCGGCCATGCCGGCACCCCGGGCCCACAGCCCCCACGCCAGCGCGGTACCCGGAAGACCGCGCGCCTGCCGGTAGGCCGCAAGGGCATCCAGGAAGGCGTTGGCCGCCGCGTAGTTACCCTGGCCCGGGCTGCCCAGCGTGGCGGTGACCGAGGAGAACATCACAAACGCCGAGAGATCCAGGTGCGCGGTCAACTCGTGCAGATGCCAGGTCGCGTCGACCTTCGGAGCCATCACACGATCGACCCGCGCGGGCGTCAGCGAATCGAGCACGCCATCGTCGAGCACGCCCGCGGCGTGCACGATCGCGGTCAGGGGATGTTCCTTGGGCACCGCGTCAAGCAGCGCCGCCAACTGCTTACGGTCGGACACGTCACACGTGGCAATCCCGACCTGGGCGCCCAGCGCCTCCAGCTCGTGCTGAAGCTCGTGCGCACCCTCGCTCTCGGGCCCCCGCCGGCTGGCCAGCAGCAGATGGCGCACTCCATGCCCGCTCACGAGGTGTCGCGCGAGCAGGCCGCCGAGATCGCCCAGACCGCCGGTGATCAGCACGGTGCCGCGCGGATCGAGCGGCGCCGGCAGGGTCAGGACGATCTTGCCGATATGGCGCGCCTGGCTCATGAAACGGAATGCCTGGGCAGCCTGGCGCACATCCCAGGCGCTCACCGGCAGGGGCCGCAGCACGCCACGCTCGAAGAGCTCCATCAGATCGCGCAGCATCTCCTGGATGCGCTCGGGCCCGGCTTCGAACAGATCAAAGGCGCGATATGCCACACCGGGGTGCTCATCCGCGATCGCCGCGGGATCGCGGATATCGGTCTTGCCCATCTCGATGAACCGGCCACCGCCGGGCAGCAGTTGGAGCGACGCGTCGACAAACTCTCCCGCGAGGCAGTCCAGGACGACGTCAACACCCCGGCCAGCAGTGAGATCGAGGAATTTCTGCCTGAAGTCCAGCGTGCGAGAGGAGGCGGTATGCGCCTCATCCAACCTCAGCGCCCCCCACTTGGCGGGGCTGGCGGTCCCGAAAACGTCCGCGCCGAGATGTTCGGCCAGCTGCACCGCGGCCATGCCGACCCCACCGGCAGCGGCATGCACCAGGAGCTTCTCGCCCGGCTGCAGATGGGCAAGATCCACCAGCGCGTAGTACGCCGTCAGGAAGACGATCGGGACCGCAGCGGCCTGTGCGAACGACCAGCCATCCGGGATCGGTACGAGCGCACGATGATCGGCCACGGCGAGCGGGCCGAACGCGTTCGGCACCAGGCCCATCACGCGATCGCCCGGGGCGAGGCCGCTGACCTCTGGGCCGACCTCAAGGACGACCCCGGCGCCCTCGCTGACAAGCGTCGCCTCGGGCAGGGAGACGACGCCCAAGGCAACCACGACGTCACGGAAGTTCAGCCCCGCGGCCCGCACCGCGACGCGCACCTGCCCGGGCTCGAGCGACGCGGTCGCCTCGGGGCAGGCGACAAGGGCAAGGTTCTCAAGCGTGTCCATGCCGGCTGTGATGTCCAAGCGCCACGCCGCCGCATCGACGGGCGGCAACAGTGCAGCCCCTGCACCAGCCGCCGCCGCGGCCAAGCGGGGAACGAACACACCACCGTCGCGCACGGCCAGCTGCGGCTCGGCGCTGGCGAGTGCCGCGGGCAAGGCCCGCCACGAAGCCTCCTGGTCGTCGAGGTCGATCAGCACAAAGCGCCCAGGGTTCTCCGACTGCGCCGAGCGCATCAGTCCCCACACAGGCGCCTGCGCCAGACCGGGCACGTCCTCCCCGACGCGCACAGCCTGCGCACCCAGCGTGACCAGCACCAGCCGGCAGGCGGAGAAGCGTTCATCCGCAAGCCACGCCTGCGCCCGCTCCAGCGCCCGATGAACGTCCCCGTGCGCGGCATCGGCCATCCCGGCCCCGGCCAGCTCGGCCGCGTCGCCGTCGCGGGTGCAGTCCAGCAGCACCACATCTCCGCGCGCGCCACCTACATCCAGCGCGTCCTCGAGCGAGGCCAGATCCGCCAGCGCCGTGGCACGCTCCCCGGCTGCTTGCAGGGCACCGACAACCCCCTCACCAGCGGCGCCCAGCACCATCCAGTCGCCAGCGGGAAGCGGCTGAGCAGGCTCCACGGGGACCGCGATCCAGTCCAGGCGCAAGAGCGAGTCGCCGGTGGACCCGCGCGCGCCGGCAAGCTGCTCCCTGGAGACCGCCCGCGAGACCAGCGAGTCGATCGAGGCCACCGGGGTGCCATTTTCATCGGCGACCAGCAGCGATATCCCCGCCGTCCCCACCGAGGAGAGTCGAACCCGCAGACGAGACGCACCCGCTGCAGACAGGGACACCCCGCTCCAGGAAAAGGGAAGCTCCACCTGGGTCTGCGGCACAGAGGCGTCCTCGCGGAGGAGACCGCCCCCGATTGGGTGCAGCGCCGCATCGAGCAGCGCCGGATGCACGCCAAACAGGGCAGCCTGTGTCTGCTGATCCGCGCCCAGGCACACCTCGGCGAACACCTCACCGCCGCGCCGCCACGCCGCCCGCAGGCCCTGAAACGCCGGGCCGTAGTCAAGACCCAGCTGGGCCAGCCGGTCATACAGATCGTCGACATTGACCGCATCCGCCCCCTCGGGAGGCCATACCCCGGCAAGCTCTTGGACACGTTCTTGGCGCCCCCGATCCGGCGACTCCTCGGAACTCAACACGCCGTGGGCGTGACAAATCCATGCGCCCTCGGACTGCTCCCCAGCGCCACCAGACTGCTTCCCAGCGCCCCCAGACTGCTCCCCAGCATCCCCGGACCGCTCGCCGGCGCCCGCGACGTGCTCCGGGCGGGAGTGGATGCTGAGCGTTCGCAAGCCGGACCCATCGGCCTCCCCCAGCGACAGCTGCAATTGCACGGCCCCACGCTCGCTCAACACCAGCGGGACCTCCAAGGTGAGCTCCCGCACCACGCCGCACCCGACGCGACGGCCCGCGTGCAGCGCTAGCTCCAGGAACGCCGTACCCGGCAGCAAAACCACGCCCATCACAGCGTGGTCGGCAAGCCATGGATGCGAGGCCAAGGACAGGCGGGCGGTGAACAGCCACCCCTGCCCGTCGGCCAATCCCACAGCGGCACCGAGCAGTGGGTGATCGGCCGAGGCCTGCCCGGCGCTGGCCATATTCCGCTGGCCCGGCGAGACATCAAGCCAATAGCGCTCGCGCTGAAAAGCGTAGGTGGGCAGTTTCACCCGCTCGGCGCCCGAAGCGGTGAACACGCGCGCCCAATCCACAGCCACGCCGCGCACCCACACCTCAGCCAACGAAGTCAAGAAGCGCTCCAAGCCACCCTGCCCCCGACGCAGCGAGCCGGCAACCACGACATCTTCGGAACCGCCGAGCGCATCCCCAACGCCAAGCGCCTGCTCGACGCCAAGCGCCTGCTCAACGGTTTCCTGCACCCCAAGCGTCAGCACAGGATGCGAGCTGACCTCGATGAATGCACGAGCGCCCCGCATAAGCACAGCGCGCGTGGCCCGCTCGAACTGGACGGTCTGGCGCAGGCTGCGATACCAGTAGTCCCCGTCCAACGCCGCGGTATCGAGCAGCTCGCCGGTGACGGTGGAGTAGAACGGGATCTCACCCGACCGGGGAGCGATCGGCGAGAGCACGTCGAGCAACTCCTCGCGAATCGCCTGCACCTGCGCTGAGTGAGAGGCGTAGTCCACAGGGATCCTGCGCGCCCTGACACCCTCCTGCTCACACCACCGCAGCAGCTCGTCAAGCGCGTCGCAATCACCGGACACCGCCACCGAGGAGGGCCCGTTGATCGCCGCGATCGCAAGCCGCTCGCCCCAACCCTCAAGTCGCTCAGCCAACGGGCCGGCTTGAAGCGAGACGGACACCATGCCGCCCTTGCCGGATAGACGGGCCAATGCCTTGCTGCGCAGCGCGACCACCCGCGCCGCATGCGGCAGCGACAGGCCACCCGCCACGTACGCCGCGGCGATCTCACCTTGAGAGTGACCCACCACCACATCCGGGTTCACACCATGAGCACGCCACAGCCCCGCCAGCGACACCATCACGGCAAACGACACCGGCTGGAGCACATCAACGCGATCCAACCCCGGCGCGCCATCGGCAGCGCGCAGCACAGCCTCAAGCGACCAGTCGACAAGCGGCGCAAGCGCCTCGCCGCACGCTCCCATGAGCTCGGCGAACAGCGGCGAGGAGTCCAGCAGCTCCACGGCCATGCCCTCCCACTGCGAGCCCTGGCCGGGGAACAGAAAGGCCACCTCACCATCGATCCTCGCGACGCCCTCGATCACACCCCCCACCTGCTCGCCCTGCGCCAACGCGCCAATGCCGTTCAGCAGAGTCCCCCGCTCGCCGCCCAAGGCCACCGCGCGATGCGCAAACTGCGAACGACCCGCCACGAGCGAATGCCCGACATCGATCGCCCTCAGCGCAGGATCGCCATCAACATGCGCGTGCAGCCGCTGTGCCTGTTCGCGCAGGGCACTCTCGCTACGCGCCGAGATGACCCACGGCCTGACGCCGGCGGCAACACCGCGACCTCCGCCCTCTCCGCTCTCTCCGCGACCTCCGCTGTCCGCGCTGTCCGCGCTGTCCGCGAGCACCGTCCCAGGAGCCTCCTCCAGGATCGCGTGCGCGTTAGTGCCGCTGATGCCAAACGAAGACACCCCCGCCCTGCGCGGCCCCTCACCCCCAAGCCACGGTTGGACTTCGGTCAGCAGCAACATCGCCCCGGCCGACCAATCCACCTGCTGGGAAGGCTGATCAACGTGCAACGTCTTAGGCAGCACGCCGTGGCGCATCGCCATGACCATCTTGATCACGCCCGCCACGCCGGCCGCGGCCTGGGTGTGACCGATGTTGGACTTCACAGACCCCAGCCACAACGGACGCTCCCGCGCACGACCCTGCCCGTAAGTGGCCAGCAGCGCCTGCGCCTCGATCGGGTCGCCCAAGGTGGTGCCGGTGCCATGCGCCTCCACGACGTCGACATCCGCGGCCGAGAGCCCCGCGGCCGCCAGCGCCCGGGCGATCACGCGCCGCTGGGAAGGCCCGTTAGGCGCCGTCAAGCCATTGCTCGCGCCGTCCTGGTTGACGGCACTACCCCGCACCACGGCCAGCACCGGATGACCGAGACGCCGCGCGTCTGAGAGCCGCTCAAGCAACACGACGCCGACGCCCTCTGACCAGCCGGTGCCGTCGGCTGCCTGCGCGAAGGACTTGCACCTGCCGTCGGGGGCAAGCCCGCGCTGGCGACTGAACTCGATGAACATGCCCGGGCTGGTCATCACGGCTGCGCCGCCGCTCAATGCAAACGCACACTCACCTCCGTTCAACGCCTGACAGGCCAGGTGCAAAGCCACCAGAGAGGAGGAACAGGCGGTATCCACGGTGACGGCCGGCCCCTGCAGGCCGAAGGCGTAGGAGAGGCGCCCCGATATGACGCTGGCGGTATTGCCAGTGAGGGTGTAGCCCTCATAGCCGTGCGACGCCTCATGCAGGCGCGAGCCGTAGTCCTGGGTCATGGCGCCAACGAACACGCCGGTCTCGCTGCCCTGCAATGAGCCAGGAGCGATACCGGCGTCTTCGCACGCCTCCCAGGCAACTTCCAGCAACAATCGCTGCTGAGGGTCCATCGCCATCGCCTCGCGCGGGCTGATGCCAAAGAACCCGGCGTCGAACTCCGCGGCGTCGTAAAGAAAGCCGCCCTCGCAGGCGTAGCTGGTGCCGGGATGCTCGGGATCGGGGTCGTAGAGACCATCGAGATCCCAACCGCGATCGGCCGGGAAGGCAGCAACCGCATCGCCGCCGCTCACAACCAGCTCCCAGAGCTGCTCGGGGGAGCGCACACCGCCCGGATAGCGACAGCCCATTCCCACGATCGCAATCGGCTCGGCCGCATAAGCTGCCGGTGCCAGTGCCGGAGCCGACACCGTGACCTCGCCGCGAGCGCCGGTGATCTCATCCAGCAGGCGGCCGGCGAGTGCGGTCGGAGTGGGATGGTCAAATAGGAGCGTCGTCGGCAGGCTCAGTCCGGTGAGCGCTCGCAGGCGGTTGCGCAGCTCCACCGCAGCCGATGAATCGAACCCGAGCTCCTTGAAGGCCTGCTTGGGGGGCACCGCCGCAGACGAGTCGTGCCCCAGCACGATTGCGGCCTGAGCGCGCACCAGTTCGAGCGCCGCACGATCGCGCTCGCGCGCGGATGCACCCGCCAGGTCTCGCACGAAGGACCCGGCGGGGACCGCTCCGCCAAGCCCATCTTCCTCCACTCCGCCAAGCCCGGCCCCCGCACCATCAAACCCAACCCCCGCTCCGCCAAGCTCATCCTCCGCCCCGCCAGGCAAATCCACCCGCCGATGGGCCCCAGAACCGGCAAGCACCGCCCCCCACTGCACATCCACCCCCCGCACGTGCAGCTCGCCCAGCGCGGACAGAAAACGCTCAAGGCCAGCGCGATCGCGGCGCAGCGAACCGACGACCATCGCGTCGTCGTGATCGCCGCGGATCGCATCGATGGTGTCCTGCACGCCCACGGTCAACACTGGATGCGGACTGATCTCTATGAAAGCCCAACGCCTATGCCCCTCCAGGAGAGCACTGATGACCTGATCAAACCGAACGGTCTGGCGCTCACCGCGGTACCAGTAATCGGCGTCCAACCGCTCGGTGTCGAGCACCTGACCAGTAACGGTGGAGTGAAATGGCACATCCCCGGTACGAGGGACGATCGGGGAGAGCACGTCGAGCAGCTCGCCACGAATCTCCTCGACCTGCGCACAGTGCGAGGCGTAGTCGATGGCGATGCGCCGCGCACGGACGCCCTCGGCAAGCAGCTCATCAAGCAGCTCCTCAAGCGCACGGTCCTCGCCAGAGACGACGACCGACGCCGGCCCATTGACCGCCGCGAGCGAAACGCGATCGCCCCAGCGCCGCAGACGTCCGGCGAGCTGCTCAGGCGTGAGCAGGACCGACACCATCCCGCCGCGCCCGGCCAGGGTCGCCAACGCCCGGCTGCGCAGCGCCACCACCCGCGCCGCATCCGGCAGCGAAAGGCCACCCGCGACATACGCCGCCGCGATCTCACCCTGAGAATGACCGACCACCACATCGGGGTGAACTCCGCAGGCGCGCCATAGCCCAGCAAGCGACACGGTCACGGCGAATAGCACCGGCTGCACGACGTCGACACGCTCCAGCGGAGGCGCGTGCGATTCGCCGTGCAGCACATCCAGCAGCGACCAATCGACAAATGGGGCCAAGGCGTCGGCACACGCGTGCAGGTGCTCCGCGAACACGGGCGAGCTGTCCAGCAACTCCAGCGCCATCCCGGTCCACTGCGAACCGTGGCCTGAAAACATGAATGCGACCCGCCGAGGCCCGCTGGCCACGCCCTCGAGAACGTTGGCCGCGGACTCGCCCAGCGCCAACGCCCGCAGGCCAGCCAGCAACCGCTCGCGGTCGCTGCCGAGCACCACGGCCCGATGCTCAAGCGCCAACGGCGACCCCGCCGGCGAGTGGCCACCGCCCGCGTCGAGCTCCGGCGAGTGACCAACATCGCCCGAGTCGAGCGCCAGCGAGTAGCCAATATCGCCCGCGTCGAGCTCCGGCGAGCGCTCAATATGCGCCAGCAGACGCTGCGCCTGGGCACGCAACGCTGGTTCGCCCGTGTCGGAGAGCAGCCATGGCAGCACCCCGACAGCCGGCGCAGCGGTTGTCAATTTTCTACCCCCCTTTCCGTTCCTCACCCGCGGATGCAGCCAAGGTCTCTATCTCTACCGCCCGACGCGGTGATGCTTGTGGTGGTGCGAGGTCGGGCAGGGGATCGTGTCGTTGGCCGGGACGACAATGCCGTTCGCCAACACCACGGACAGGCCGAACCGAAAACCGCCTCGGGGGCATGTTTCAGGTACTTGCAGGCCCCGGGGGTGATACGGCACGGTCTTTCCATGTTCGTGCAGGTAGTACGTCAGGCCCGCCGGACCGACGCTCATTTGGATCTGGGTGACCACGACATCGCCGGCACCGGGCAATGATGGAATCAGCGGCACGGCGGTCTCGAGCAATTCACCAAAGGAGGCGCTTTCGAGCACCTCACCCTGGAAAAGCGTTTCGGCGGAAACCGGCGTCTTGCCAACAGAGTAGATCAGTATCCCGGCCTGCCCGTTCACGGGCGGACCCTTGAGGATCGCAACCTTGGCTTCCTCCTGCACCAGTTCGGGCCCAATTGGCAACTCGGCCACCGCCCTTCCGGTGCCGATTTGCGCATTAGGAGAGCAGCCTTCAATACCCTTGGCTTCCAGGTCCTCAGGGTGACAGACCGCAAGACCCAGGCTGCTTGTACTAAAGATCAAGCTAGCCGGGAAACGCAGTGCGAAGTGGGTTATCGGGATTGGGAGTTCACCGTTGGTGGTTGAAAATGTCAAGGTGGACGTGACGGTGGTATACGAACCAAGCCGATAAGGCTTGAATGCCACCGTGAGCTTCGTCGTCTCTTCTGCCTGGGCAAGACCCGGAGCGCCAGCAAAAATCAGTAGCGCAGAGCCGAGAAGGCAAGCCTTGACGGCGCCGAGAACGTAAGCCCTGGTCATTGGAAGCTCCACATGAGTTGCCGCTGGACCGTTGCTTTAAGCCCCAGCCCGTAGATGCTGGGACTAAACATGGAAGGTCCCGTCCATTTCCCCTGTCGCATGCAGGTTGCGCCGATTCAAGGTGCCATAGATCGCCAATTTTCCGGATGCGTGTGCCCATATGCCGGCCCCGCCGACAATCACAAGGCTGCCGTAAAAGTGTCCGATTTCCTCTTCAGCCGTTTCGGCATGAGCATGCGTCGTCGCCTTGGCTTTCAGCCAACCGCCCTTTGTATATGCGGTGACCATGGCTTCGCCTGTTGTGTTTGTTACGGCCACCAGTCGCGCTTCAATCGAGCCGCGGTAGGTTCCAGACATGGTGCCGCGCTCATAGATGCTACGGCCCCCCTGGTATCCGACGGCGTGCATTGTCGAGGTCTCACGAACGGACACGTTGCGCGCGGCGTGAGCCACTGCTGGGGCACTCGGCGTTACCGACGCAGCGCCGGCTCCGGGGGCCACCAAGGCCACGGCCGATCCGAGAACCATTACACCCGATATCGCTAACACCGAGGCTCCCCGCTTCGTCCTCAGATCAATCTTCATAAATCTTCACCTTTCCGGGAAAGACAGCATGTGTTGGCAGTGTCAATGTACTGTTACGCTTAGCCGACACGGGCATCCACCTGACTACAGCTGCTCGCTGAAGACTGCAGCTTGAACCCACACTGTGGACAGACCACGATGTCTGAGGTCTGCTCGTCCTCGGTTGGACCGGCAGCGATTTCAGGAGCCGACTCGACGCCACGTCGGGCAGTTCGCAACTCGATGCGCAGATCGTTGACGGACAGGTGGCGCTCAGTGGCGACGTCGAGCCAATGGACCTGCTCCTGAGGCTTCAGGCCGGCAACCAGGAAGTGATGACTCCAACTCAAATTCTCCCTACGTAGGGAGATCTCAAAGCGGGACGCGACATAAACCATGTTTTCAAGACTGTGAGGGTCATAGCCAGTGATCTTGGCCGCCACTACGTACTTCTCGCCCCATCTGGCTGTGCCATATCGCAGCCAATCCCCGATCCACCAATTGCTAGAGCGGCTGTACCCACCAAGGCGTGATCCCGCCAGTATCCATGCAGCTCGATCTATTCCATCTGGCGGTACCCATGCGATAGGCGTGGGTGAGCCGGACGAGCGCTGCGGCCCGACGGACGGCGCCGGGGCGACCCTCTCGAGCTCGGCCGCCGTCATCGAACTCCCCCAGCGCCTGGGCCTGGGGACGACAATAAGAAACACGAGGACGCACATCGCAGAGCGTGCTTGGACGGCATGTGAATACCCATATCGACCCCTCCAATGAAAACTCTCGCACGCCGCTACCAGGCGTCGCAGACAGTTAGTTGGCCCATCACCCATGTCGTCTATCCGCTTTCTCCGGACAGCCGATGTCAGAATGTCATGCTACATAACGGGTACAAGAGTTGTCAAGGCCGACATCATATGTCTATATCTGGTTCCGGAAGCTTGAACATCCAGCACTGAAAGCTTGAACATCGAGCACCCGCCAAGGACTTGAGCTCTCCACATAGGACACGAGCTTGTCCATATTGGACATACATATCGTCCTGCTCGCGACTGTCCTGCGGCGGCGAGGCGTAGAATACCCGCGACCCATCAGCGGAGAAAGCCCGGCGGTGCCGTCTGCCGCACGGGATAGTTTTGCCACATGGCGCCCCTCATCACCCCCAAAGAAGCCCTGGAACTGGGCGAGACCGAAGACCACGCCGAGATCGAGGCGCTGGTGGCGCGCGCCTGGGAGGCCCGCGTAGAGCAGTTCGCGGACTCGACCGACATGTGCTCGCTGGTCAACGCCAAGTCGGGAGGCTGCGCAGAGGACTGCGGCTTCTGCGCGCAGTCGCGCTTCGCGGAGGCGGAGACGCCGATGCACGCGATGATGGATGCCGAGCAGATCCTTGAACACGCACGCGCGGCGGAGGCAGCAGGGGCCCACCGTTTCTGCATGGTCACGCAGGGCCAGGGCCTGTCCAAGCGTGACTTCGAGAAGATCCTGGACGGCGCGCGGCTGGTGGCCGAGCACACGAACCTGAAGCGCTGCGCCTCGATCGGCCATATGTCAGCCACGCGCGCGAAGGCGCTGAAGGAGGCGGGCATCCAGCGGGTGCACCACAATGTGGAGACGGCAGAGAGCTACTACGACGAGGTCACGAGCACGGTGCGCTATGAGGGCCGCCTGCGCACGATCGACGCCGTGCGCGAGGCGGGGCTGGAGACATGCGTAGGCGGCATCCTGAACCTGGGCGAGAGCCGCGAGCAGCGCGTGGAGATGGCCTTCGAGCTGGCGAAGATCAACCCGACGAGCGTGCCGATCAACTTGCTGAACCCGCGCGCGGGCACGAAGTTCGGCGACCGCGAATACATGGACCCGTGGGAGGCGGTGAAGTGGATCGCGATCTTCCGCCTGATCCTGCCCGAAGCGCTGTTCCGCCTGTGCGGAGGTCGCGTGGAGAACCTCGGCGACCTGCAGCCGCTGGCGGTGAAGGCGGGCCTGAACGGCGTGATGATGGGCAACTTCCTGACGACCCTTGGCAACGAACCCGAGCAGGACCGAGCGATGTTCGAGGAGCTCGGCCTGAACGTGGCGCGCCAGTCCGACAATGGCGCCAACCCCCGCCCCGACAACCGCTCGGGCTGGCTGGATGGCGAGACGCCGGACGTGGTGGAGGACTACCTAGATCCCGCCTCAGCCTCTGCCGCGACCTCAGCCTCGAGCGTCGATCCAGGCCGCCCGGGCGCGAAGCCCGAAGCCGATCTGAAGATCCGCCTGTGGGACCCCTCAACGCAGCTGCGCTACAAGGCCAAGCGCAACGTCCCACCACGCCCGGACGAGGTCCTGAGCGCGACATGAGCGAGATCGAGGCGCGCCTGGCGGAGCTGGAGCAGCTGGGACTGCACCGCCGCCTGCGTCTGATCTCGGGCCCTCAGGGCCCAAGGGTGCTGCTGGACGGCAAGCCGGTGCTGCTGCTGTGCTCGAACAACTACCTGGGCCTGGCCGATCATCCGCGCGTGCGCGAGGCAGCCGCCGAGGCAGCGATGCGCTGGGGCGTAGGCGCAGGCGCCTCAAGACTGGTGTCAGGCACGATGACGATCCATCGCCGCCTGGAGGAGCGCCTGGCGGAATGGGAGGGTAGCGAGAGCTGCGTGCTATTCGGCTCGGGCTACCTGGCCAACATCGGCGTAATCGGAGCGCTGGCAGGCAAAGGCGACACGATCTTCAGCGATGAGCTCAACCACGCGTCGATCATCGACGGGGCGCGCCTGAGCAAAGCGCAGGTGGTGGTGTACCGCCACGCGGACAGCGAGCACCTGCACTGGTGCCTGCGCCGCCACGGAGGAACAGGACGGCAGCTGATCGTGACCGACGCGGTGTTCTCGATGGACGGCGACATAGCGCCGCTGCAGGACATCGTGGAACTGGCACAGGAGCACGGCGCGCGCACGATCGTGGACGAGGCCCACGCCACAGGCCTGCTCGGCCCAGGCGGTCGCGGAGCGGTCGCAGAGGCGGGTCTGCAAGGCGAGGTGGACGTGCTGATCGGCACGCTGAGCAAGTCGCTGGGCTCCTACGGCGCATATGTGTGCACGAGCGCGGAGCTGAGCGACTACCTGATCAACACGGCACGCTCGCTGATCTTCTCGACGGCCCCCGGCCCACCGGCCATAGCCGGAGCACTGGCTGCCCTGGACCTCCTGCAGGAGCGCCCCCACCGCGTGGAGCGCCTGCACGCGGCAGCGCGCGCACTGCGCGGCGCGCTGGCCAAGGAGGGCTTCCCCATAGAACCAAGCGAGATGCCAATCGTGCCGCTAGTGGTGGGCGAGGAGCGCGACGCACTGCGCATGTGCAAGGCGGCGCTGAGCAAAGGCGTGTTCGCCCAGGCCATCCGCCCCCCCACGGTTCCGGCGGGCACGTCGCGCCTGCGGCTGGCGGCGATGGCCTCACATACTCCGGTGGAGCTGCGCCAGGCCGCCAAGACCCTCGGCGAGGCCGCACGCACACTTGGCCTGGACCCGGCAAGCATGGGCTCGCGCCCGGCCAATCGCCCTCGCAGACCAGAAGAAGAAGATGTCGATCAACAGGAGCCCGCTATGGATGCCCCCTTCGACATCGAGCGCGAAATCCGCATCCGCCGCGCCGCCTAGCCCGGCGTGCGAGGTCTGTTCGTAACAGGCACGGATACAGGCGTCGGCAAGACGGTCCTGAGCGCCGCGCTGGTCGCGGCGATCGCGGCCGAGGGAGAATCAGTCAGCGCCTACAAGCCAGTGGTCACCGGACTGGGCGAGGAGCCGGCGCAAGAAGCGTGGCCGCAGGACCACGAGCTGCTGGCGCAGATGGCGGGCATGACGCCGGAGCAGGTGGCGCCACTGCGCTACGCACCCGCCGTGTCGCCCCACCTCGCGGCAACGATGGCGGGAGAGCGGATCGACGCAGCCCAGCTGATCGAGCCGGCCCTCGCCCTGGCCCAGGGCGGCACGCTGATCGTGGAGGGAGTAGGCGGCCTGCTGGTGCCCTTCAATGAGCAGTTCACGGTGCGCGATCTGGCTGTCGAGCTGGCCCTGCCGCTGCTGATCGCCGCGCGCCCCGGCCTGGGCACGATCAACCACACGCTGCTAACCCTGCAGGCGGCGCGCGCGGTCGGCCTGGAGGTGCGCGCGGTCGTGCTCACACCGTGGCCAAGAAGGCCATCCGACTTGGAGCAGTCCAACCGCGAGACGATCGCGCGCATGGGTGAGATCGAGATCGTTGACCTGGCCCTGGTGGCGCACACCGATCGGAGCAACCTTGCGCAAGCCGGAGCGAATCTGCCCTGGCAGAAGTGGCTTACCCCGGGAAGGGGCACCCACAGCAGGACCTAAAGACGATCCCGGCAACCGTCAGGGACATAGTAACGAACCTAAGCGACACCAATCCCCTCCACCACCGCCCCAGCGACCCTGGCCAGATCCTCATCGCCGATGACATAGGGCGGCATGGTGTAGATGAGATCGCGAAAAGGCCGCAGCCATACCCCACACTCAACAGCAGCAACAGTGACAGCCCCAACATCAACCTCGTGGTCTAGCTGCACAACACCGATCCCCCCAAGCACGCGCACATCGGCGACCCCGGGCAGATCGCGAGCCGGCGCAAGCCCACGCCGCAGACCAAGCTCGATACGCGCAACCTGCTCCCGCCACCCCTCCCGCTGAAGCAGATCCAGCGAAGCAAGCGCAACGGCACAGGCAAGCGGATTGGCCATGAAGGTAGGACCGTGCATGAGCGCACCCCCCTGACCAGAAGAGATCGCCTCGGCGACCGCGGGCGTGCAAAGCGTGGCAGCCAAACTCATATAGCCACCGGTAAGCGCCTTACCGACACACATGACATCAGGGCTAACAGCAGCGTGCTCACAAGCGAAGTACTCGCCGGTGCGCCCAAAGCCAGTGGCAATCTCATCGAGCACCAGAAGCAACCCGTGCTCGTCACACAGACGACGCAGTAGCGCGACACAGGCAGGCGAGTGAAAACGCATCCCCCCCGCGCCCTGCACAATCGGCTCGACAATGACGGCAGCCAACTCATGCGCATGCCGCGCCACCAGGTCGCCGACCCCCCGCGCCCAACCCTCATCCAGCTCAGCGGCAAACCCGTCGGGGGGCCGCGGCGCAAAGAGATGCTCAATAAGGGCACCGGCAAACATGCTGTGCATCCCCCCCACGGGATCGCAGACGGCCATGGCCCCAAAGGTGTCGCCGTGATAGCCACCGCGCACGGTCAGGAGCCGCCGCCGCAGAGGCCGCCCCAGCGCAAGCTGGTACTGAAGCGCCATCTTGATGGCGACCTCAACCGCAACGGAGCCGGAGTCGGCGAAGAAGACACGGTCAAGCCCCGCGGGCGCGAGCTCCACAAGCCGCTGCGCAAGCAGGACGCCCGGCTCGTGCGTGAGCCCGCCGAACATGACATGCGCCATGCGCCCAAGCTGCGCACGCACGGCCTCGTCCAAAACGGGATGGCGGTAACCATGAATGGCAGACCACCAAGAGGACATACCGTCTACGAGCTCGCGCCCGTCGGCCAGACGCAGGCGCACCCCCTCGGCGCCAACAACCGGTAGCGGCGGTAAAACAGCAGGCAGTGCCGCATAGGGGTGCCAGACGTGCCGGCGGTCGAACGCCAGCAGAGCCTCCCAGTCAGTCACGCGCCTCTAGGGCCGCCCTAGTCCTCGTAGAGAGTGAAGTCGCGCTTGCGCGCCCCACACACGGGACAGAACCAGGTGTCGGGGATGTCCTCGAAGGTGGTGCCGGCGGGAATGCCCCCGTCGGGATCGCCCTCGTCGGGGTCATAGATGTAGCCGCAGGACTCGCAGATCCAGCGCTGGAGGGTCTGGGTGCTCATGGGCAGAAGTTTACGTTACCGACCGCCTACGGCGCCGGTAAGGTCAACGAATGGGATCAAGGGAGGCGGACGCGCGGCCGGCAGGCGGCGAGGAATACAACGCGGGCGCAACCACAGCCGCACGCCAGGCGGCGACAGTGATCCTGCTGCGCGGCGGAGACACACAACTGGAGGTGCTGCTGGTCAAGCGCACCCCCAAGGCGCGGTTCATGGGCGGCGTGTGGGTCTTCCCCGGCGGAGCGGTGGAGCAGAGCGAGGGCGAGGACGACGCGGCCCACCGCAAGGCGGCGGTGCGCGAGCTGCACGAGGAGGCCGGCATCCTGCTGGCAAGCCCCAAGGAGCTCGTGAAGTTCTCGCGCTGGATCACGCCGGCGGAGGTGAAGGTGCGCTTCGATACCCACTTCTTCCTGGCCCCCCTGCCGCCCGAACAGGAGCCAAAGGTGGACGGCGAGGAGTGCGTGGACCTCGGCTGGTTCACGCCGGCAGGCGCACTGGAGGCCCACGCGCGCGAGGAGATCGTGCTGGTGTTCCCGACGATCAAGCACCTGGAGCAGCTAGGCGCGTACACGACAGTCGCGGAACTGCTGCACGCGACGTCGGGACGGGAGGTGATCGCGGTGCAGCCGCGGGTTGTTTTGGAGGGGGGAGGTGGCCGCGTGCTCCTACCCGGAGAGCCGGGCTACTAGTAACAAGCGCCGCGCAGGCCTAGCTCAGCTGCGCCTCGACGATGTGCGTAACGGCGTTGATGAGAGCCAGATGCGTGAAGGCCTGGGGGTAGTTGCCAAGATGACGCCCGCTTGAGGCCTCAAGCTCCTCGGCGTAGAGGCCAAGCGGCGAGGCATAGGAGAGCAGGCGCTCGCAGAGATGACGCGCCTGACGGTGCTCGCCGATCTCCGAGAGCGCAGAGACGAGCCAGAAGGAGCAGATCAAGAAGGTCCCCTCCTCGCCGCTCTGCCCGTCATCGGTGTCCTCGGTGCGGTAGCGCAGAATCAAGCCGTGCTCACTGAGCTCGTCGCAGATGGCCATGACGGTGGCCCGCACGCGCTCGTCATCCGCGGGCAGGAAGCGCACGAGCGGAATCAGCAGGTTGGAGGCGTCGAGCGCGTCGGTGTCGTAGTGCTGGCGAAAGACGCCGCGCCGATCGACGCCGTGCTCGAGGATGTCCGCGCGGATCTCATCGGCCTCTGACTGCCACTGTTTCTCAAGCTCCTCCTCGCCGCGCCGTTCAGCCAGGCGCGCGCCGCGGTCCAAGGCGACCCAGCACATGAGCTTGGAGGAGACATAGTGGCGCGGCTCACCGCGCGCCTCCCAGATGCCCTGGTCGGGTTCGCGCCAGACGCGGCTGGCGCCGCGCACCTGATCGCAGAGCACGGGCCAGAGACGCTCGGGTATATGGTCGCGGCGCTTGGAGTGCAGGTAGACGGAGTCGAGCACGGCCCCATAGACATCGTTCTGGCGCTGATCGAAAGCGCCATTGCCGACCCTGACGGGACGGGCGTTCTCATAGCCGTTGAGGTGATCGAGGGTGCGCTCGCGCAGATCCTTCTCGCCCTTGATGCCGTACATGATCTGCAGCGAGCCGTCGCCGTTGCGCTCCATGTCGGCGACGTACTGGATGAAGTCATCAGCCTCCCAGTCAAGCCCCAGCGCATGCAGCCCCCAGAGCGTGAAGGAAGCATCGCGCATCCAGCAGTAGCGGTAGTCCCAGTTGCGCGAGCCGCCAGGTGTCTCCGGCAAAGAGGTGGTCGGCGCGGCGACCATCGCCCCGGTGGGCATGAAGGTAAGACCCTTGAGCGTCAAAGCGGAGCGCTGGAGGTGATAGCGCCAAGGATGATCGGGATAGTTGCCTTCAGCCATCCAGTTGCGCCAGAAGTGCTCGGTGCGCTGCACGTGCGCCTGCGCCTGCTCGACGGTGCGCGGCCCGCGCAGCTCTTCGGTCCAAGAGAGCGCACAGAAGCGCCGCTCGCCCTCCGCCAAGGTGTGGCGCGAGTGCGCGCGGTTGCCCTCGATGCCCATGCGAGTGTCGCTGAAGAGGCGAAAGGCGCTGCCACCGCCGCTGGCCTGCAAGGCCTGGCCGTGCTCATCCTCAACCCACTCCCAGGTGGCAGCGGTAGCACCGTAGTCGAGCATCGGCTCGCAGACCATCTCGACCTGCACCTGACCCTGGATACATTCGACGATGCGCACGAGCAGGTGATCGGCGTCAAAATCGGTCGGAGGCCGGGTATGGCTGGTGTTGCGGTCCTCGTCGTGCCAGTCGCTGATGGTGAGAGCGTCAACCACCTTGAACCACCCCTGAGGGGTCATCCAGGTGGTCTCGATGACGTTGGTGCCGGGGATGTAGCGGCGACCGGCGGGCACATAGAGACCGTAAGGCCCGACGCGGAAGCTGCCGGCACCGCGATCGAGCATGGCGGCGAAGATGCTAGGCGAGTCAAAATGCGGCAGGCACATCCACTCGATGGAGCCGTCGGAGGCGAGCAGAGCGCCGGTGTGGCAGTCCGAGAGGAAGCCGTAGTCGGCGATCGGCGGAAAAGGCGAGTTCTCGTTGATGACGTCGGTCATTTGCGCCAGGGGAGCTTAGGTCGAGCCAATGACGTCGACCATTCTCAGGAGCCCGATGACGTCGATCACTGCCAGGCGCCGAGGTCGGGCCGCTCGACGCCACGAGGCAGCAGGTCCTCTTCGTCGAGTTTGTCAAGGTGGGCGGCGAGCATGACGATCGCCGCGGGGCGCAGCTCGGCAGGCACGTCTGACCAGGCCTCTGCAAGCAGGTCGGCGATCGTGCGACGGCCGGCGCCGAGCGCGAGGATCACTTTGTGCTCGCGGTCGTAGCGATGCGCGATGTACTCCTCAACCTTGGTCTCAGGTTCCCAGATGGGCGGCCCATGGCCGGGGCAGAGCACATCGACTTCCAAGGTGGCCAGCCGAGCGAGGCCGTGCATGTAGCCGGAGAGAGCGCCGGGGTAGGCGTCCACGAAGACGCTGCCTTCCCCCAGCACGGCATCGCCGGTGAAACAGGCGCGCTCGGTACTCAGGGCGAAGTGGTCAGGGGCGTGACCGGGGGTAGGCACGGCCAGCAGCGGACCGAAGCGAGTGCCCTCGCGCAACAGCACGTCGACGTCGCCGCGGGCGGCGGCAAGCGGCGCGGAGCGCTCCCGCAATAGGGCTGGGACCCCTTCTGAGTGATCGGCGTGGTCGTGGGTCAAGGCCACGCCGCCCAGGCCACCCTTGGCATCAATGAGCTCCAAGAGGCGGTCGAGGTGCTCGGGCAACGCCGGGCCGGGATCGACGATGTAGGCGGGGTGATCGCCCACGATCCAGGTGTTGGTGCCCGAGAGCGTGAACGGTCCGGGGTTCTCGGCGCGCAGGCGCACGATCTCATAGCCGGCGAGCCGCTCGGCGTCGTAATCGGGATCGCAGCCGCCGTCGTCCTCGAGATCCTCGTGAGGGCCGCCGTCAAAGCCGGATGGGAACAGGGGAGCCATCCAGTAAGAGTTTTAGCTCTTCCGGAGGACCCGACGCGTCCACGCGGGTCCTTGTTATGCCCGAATAATCGAAAGGTCCTGCCCTCCCCACCGTCATCGGCAGAAAGATCGGCTCTACAGAGCCAAACATCAATGTTAAGCGGGGGTTTGCACAGCCTTAGACACTCGTCTGGGTGATACAGGTGTTGTCGCGCGAAGGACTCTTCTCAAGCCCGCGGGAAAGGCAACCGAAGCAATGATCAAATGAGCGAGGGATCTTGGCTTTGCCCCACCGAGCTTGACCGCAGCCGCGTCGTGGACGCCAACGACCGGGTACGCACCATCCGTATGGTGGGCTCCGGGGCGGTCGGCGCGGCGCTGTTGATCTCGGCGCCATGGATCGGCTGGTGGACGCTGATCCTGTTCGCGCTCTCGGCGCTGAATCTGATGAGCGTCGATCGGCGACTGCGCACAAGCGCCCACCCCGAGCGCGTGAGCGCCGACGCGATCGTGATCACGGAGTTGCTGCTGGCAGGCGGCGTGGTGATGAGCGGCGGACCCCACTCACCGGCGCTGCCCTGGATGGTGCTGCCGGCGGCGATGGTGGCAGCACGCTTTCGCCCGCGTGTGGTGATCGCGGGCCTGGTGGGAACGGTGTTCATGATTCTGGTGGCCACGGTGGGCGTGAACCCCCAGGCGACGGTGAACAACCCGGTACCGGTGATCGCCACGCTAGCGCTGCTGGCAGGGGTGGTGTCGATCGTGTGGGCGCTGCAGGCGGCGGAGCTCCACCACCGCGATGAGGCGATCCTCGACCCGCTGACGGGGCTGCTGAACCGCCATGCGCTGATGCCGCGCTTCATCGAGCTCTCCCATCAGGCGCGCCTGACGCACCAGCCGGTGTCAATGGTGCTGTGCGACGTAGACGGCTTTAAGGCGATCAACGACGAGTACGGTCACGACCGCGGCGATGCGGTGCTGCGCGATGTGGCATATGAGCTGCGCAAGCGCCTACGCTCCTTCGAGCTCGTCTATCGCCTAGGCGGCGAGGAGTTCCTGATCGTGCTGCCAGGCGTGGACAGCAAGGGGGGACTCGAAGTCGCGGAGCGGCTGCGCGAGGCAGTGGAGCAGACGCGGCCGATGGGGATCACGATCACGATCTCGGCCGGCCTGAGCTCAGGCTGCGGCGAGGAGGTCGAGTACGACACGCTCTTCAGGGCCGCGGATGCGGCGCTGTATGACGCCAAGCGGGCAGGGCGCAACCAGGTGGTGGCGGCCGATGCCGTGGTGATCGAGCTGCCAGCAGAGCCAGCGCTGAAAAGCGGCGAGCAATTCTCACCATCGCTGGCAAGCTGAGCCGCGCGCACACGACTGGCGAGGCCATACGACCAGGCCCTTATGCGGGACCCCGGCGATGCGGGACCCCGGCGGCGGCGGGTGAGACCTGCGCTAGCGAGCCAGCTCTTCGGTGATGTCCTCGGCGACCTCGCCCAGTAGCTGACCGAACTCGGGGGCGAGCTCATGGCGCTCGAAGAGCGCTCCAGGAACCGCGAGGTCAAGCGCACCCAGCACCTTGCCGCGGGCATCGAACACGGGCAGCGCGATCGAGCGTAGGCCATCGATGAGCTCCTCGTTGTCGATGCCAAAGCCCCGCTCGCGCACCTGCTCAAGCTCAGCGCGTAGAGCGCGCTTGCCGGTGATGCAGTTGGGCCCATGGCGCTTGAGGGTGAGCGCGACAAGCAGCTCACGCAAATCGGACTCGGGCAGGCCCGTCAGCAGCACCTTGCCCATGGCGGTGCAATAGACAGGCAGCCGCGCGGAGGAACCGAGGCGCAGGTCGATCTCGTGCAGCCCGCGCCACCCACGCAGACGCTCAACGAGCATGACTTCGCTGTCATCGAGAATCGCCAGGGACACCGTCCAGCCGGTCTCGCGGCGCAGCTCAGAGAGGTAGGGACGCGCACACTCGCGCAGGGACATGGAGCCAAGCGCCGCCAGTCCGACGTCGGCGCAGCGAGGAGTCAGGCGATAGCGCCGCGAAGAGTTCTGTTCCAGATAGCCCAGCTGCGCCAGCGTGGCGGCATAGCGGTGGGTGGTGGAGCGGCTCATGCTGAGCACGCTGGCCAAGTCGGCGATGCCAAG
Source organism: Solirubrobacteraceae bacterium (assembly GCA_025449845.1). Classification (GTDB taxonomy): domain Bacteria; phylum Actinomycetota; class Thermoleophilia; order Solirubrobacterales; family Solirubrobacteraceae; genus Palsa-744. The sequence continues at coordinate 28,377 of JANWIP010000022.1, forward strand.
CGTGGAGCGCTCGGCGCTAAAGCTGGCAAGGATCGCCAAGCCGTGACCCAAGGAAAGCGAGTAGCGACCGTCATTGTCGGGGACGCGACTGGAGCGGTCTTCGGAGACCCTGCCGGCGCCATCCAGATAGACCCTGCCGCTGCCATTGCCCTTACCACCTACGATGAGCTTGTCGAGATCAGCCTCCTCGCCGAGCGGGAAGACGCTCCCGGTGTTTTCACCTTTGCCCGGGCGCCCGTATCTGACCCTCCCGGTGTCGTTCGATTCGGACCGCCGCATATCGACTCCTCTCATCGCGCGACGCACTCGTTGCCTGTTCGAACAAGATAGAACACTTTGAATAGATCACAACTGGCTTGAGGCCTATGTCTCCGACTCTTCAAGCCAAGCCCATCGGGAGCCGGACGGCGCTCAGGCCAAGCGCATGTGCAGTCGCACGGCGCTGCCGGTGAGGAATGTGCGCACCTGCACCAGCTCGCAGAGCTGGTTGGCGAGCCACAGGCCATGACCCCCTACGGAGCCTGGAGTAGGCCGCCTGCGACCGACCAGCGGATCTTCGATGCGGCCCTCATCGCGCACCTCGCAGATGAGGGCAGTGGACTCCTGCCAGAGACATACGGTACCCCGCCCTCCGCCGTGTAGCAGGCTGTTGGTGGCGACCTCATTGACCGCCAGCAGCAGGTCGGCGGTGCGTCCATCCGAGAGGCCAGCGCGGATAGCATCGGCGGTAACGAGAGCGCGAACGTCGCGCAGCGTGTTCGCCTGAAAGTCAACGACGGGAACCCCCGGGGGCGGCTCGGGCAGCGTCTCGTCAAAAGGCGTGGCGAGGAACTCGGCCCCGGGGTAGTCGATGCTGGCGATCGGCAGAGCGCCCTCGCGCAGCAGCGGGTGGTTGCGACGTGCCTCCGCGATCACCTCGGGAGCAAGCGAGAGGGTGTCATAAGGGCACAGCAGCGAGAAGGCGGGGTCGGAGAAGGCGACATTCAGCAGCGCCTCGTGGCGCTGGCACTCGGCCAATTCCGCCGGGGTGCGAGCCGCCCAAATGGGTTCCCCAATCCCCCAGAGCCGCCGGCCGGGAGCGGCGTGCCGGTCAAGGAAGTCCTCCCAGGCGGGGATGATGCGAGCGGGGTTGATGCCCACCTCGGCCATGTCGGCGAACAGAACCCGCTCGCTGTCGGCGCCGAGCTGCTGGCGCAGCAGGGCGATCTTGGTCTCGTCAAGCACAACGAGAATCGGCTCATTGGCCGCGAGGGCCTCGTGGATGAAGGGCAGCGTGCCCGCGATGAACTGCTCGGACCCGGCATAGAAGAAGGCTTCGTGCCGGTAGCCCGCGGTGCACGCGTCATGCGAGATAGCGGTGCTCATAACGCGCGTGATCTCCACGGACATCTCGACCTCATCGGAAACACATTGTGTCATCGACATTCCCCATCCTTGGGCCAAAACAAACAAATGAGGGCGATTTGTCGAGCGCGGGAACGCGATTTGCCGAGCGCGGCAAAAGATAGGCATGACTGGAGGCCAATGAGGGTAAAGACCTCCAGCGAAGGCCGGCGATGACCGGCAAACCCCAATTAGGGCCGACAGACGGAGGAGATCGAGATGACAGCAATCGCGACGATTACGCCTAAGACGCCCAAGCCGCGCCCCCTGCCGGGCGCTAGTGATGATCCACACCAGCTGTTTGTGCGCTGGCAGCAGCAGGAGGACCAGCAGGCCAGAGAGGAGTTGGTGCGCCAGTTCATGCCGCTCACTCGCAGCCTGGCACGGCGCTATGGCCGCTCCTCAGAGCCATTTGAGGACCTGCTGCAGGTCGCCTCGCTGGGGCTGCTGAAGGCACTGGACCGCTTTGATCCGCAGCGGGGACACTCTTTCCAGTCCTTCGCGGTGCCGACGATCCTGGGCGAGATGCGGCGCTACTTTCGCGACTCCGGCTGGGCGGTGCACGTGCCTCGCGGAGCACAGGAGCGCGCGCTGAAGGTACGCGATGCCCAGGAGCAGCTCTCAGGCGAACACGGCCATGCGCCGACGGTGAGCCAGCTCGCCCAGTACCTGGAGCTTGACGGCGAGGAAGTAGTAGATGCGCTGCAGGCAACGCAGGCATACGAGACGATGTCGCTCGATACTCCCCGTCCGGGCGCCGAGGAGGGCACGCTCACCTACGGCGAGACGATGGGTCAGGAAGATGAGCGCTATGAGCTGATCGAGCTGGACGCGACGGTCGTGGCCGCCCTCAAGCACATCCCCGCACGCGAGCGGGCGATCCTGCGTATGCGCTTCATCGAAGATCTGACGCAGACGGAGATCGCCGCGCAGATGGGTATCTCGCAGATGCAGGTATCGCGCCTGCTGCGCCGCTCGCTTGAGCAGCTGCGAGTCCTAACACGCGCTACCGAAGGGGTGGCTTAAGGACATTCGCGCGGTCGCTGCCTCCCAAAGGCACGCAGGGGCGGACGAATTGACCCAGGCCCCTCGCTCACCGACCGATCGCAACCTTATGGGCGCATCGCCAAATGTCTGTCTGAAGCTGTCCAATCGGGCGGAGAACGTGCTGCTCGTGCGCGAGACCCTGATTGGGGTGGCTGAGGCGCTAGCGATCGACGACAGCGATCTCAATGACATCAAGACGGCAGTCACAGAGGCATGCAACAACGTGGTGATGCACGCTTATGCGGGCAAAGAGGGCCCGCTTGAGCTCGAACTGTACGTCGGCTCGGGCTCAAGCGACTCGGGCTCAATCGAAGTGGTGGTGCGCGATCGCGGCGCTGGGATCCAGCCGCGGATCCCCCGCCTGCGAGAGACGCCGGCGGGCATCGGCATTCCCGTGATGCAGGCGCTGGCTCGGCGGGTGGAGTTCAGCAGCACGGAGGACCAGGGAACTGAGGTGCGCATGGAGTTCGCCACACCAGGGAGCCAGGCACTAAAGCCGCTCCCCGAGGAGGGAGTGGAGCTTCCCGCCGTGGCGCAAGCCGAAGAGCTGGCCGGCGCGATGGGAATCGCGATCGCACCGACTCATCTGGCGCGCGCGGTGCTGCCCCGCCTGCTGTGCGTGCTAGCCGCCCGCGCGCACTTCTCAACCGATCGCATCTCTGACACACAACTGGTCGCCGATGCGCTGGTGGCGCAGATGCCCGACTCGATCGGCGAGAGCCATCTCGGCATCGGCGTCAGCGTAGAGCCACGCACGCTCGAGCTGCACGTGGGCCCGTTGCGTAGAGACCGCGCGAAGTGGCGCATCGTCGGCTCCGGCATCGCGGGGCTCAGCCCAGTGGTGGAGAAGCTGACAAATCAGCACGGAGTGGTAGCAGTGGGCTCCTCAGAGGCACTGGCGCTGCGCTTGAACGACCAGCGCTGAGCACCGGACGTTTTATCTGAAACCAGCGGGGTACTTGAGGCTGCGCAATGAGCACCCGCGAAGAGACGATCCAGACAGGCACCATCCGCACGGATCTGCCGGCACGCCTGGACCGGCTGCCGTGGTCACGCTTTCACTGGCAGGTGATCATCGGCCTGGGAACGGTGTGGATTCTCGACGGGCTGGAGGTCACGATCGTAGGCTCGATTTCCGGGCGCCTGTCCGAACCAGGCGCCGGCATCGGCATCTCGGCCTCGGAAGTGGCAGGGCTGGCGGCGACGCTGTATGTGATCGGCGCATGCGTGGGAGCGCTCGTGTTCGGCCAGCTCACCGACCGCTTCGGGCGCAAGCGGCTGTTCATGCTGACGCTCGGCATCTACCTGTTCGCGACGGTGATGACGGCCTTCTCATTTTCGCCGCTGTGGTTCTTTGTGTTCCGTTTCTTGACGGGCATGGGAATCGGCGGTGAGTACAGCGCGATCAACTCGGCGATCGATGAGTTGATTCCGTCAAAGCACCGAGGACGCACGGATATCAGCATCAATGGCAGCTACTGGGGTGGCGCGATCGCTGGATCGCTGCTGGCGGTGTTTGCGCTTAATACGGCGATCTTCCCCATCAACATCGGCTGGCGGCTGTGCTTCGCGCTGGGCGCGGTGCTCGGCCTGGGAGTGCTGCTGGTGCGCCGCAACGTGCCCGAGAGCCCGCGCTGGCTGTTCATCCACGGGCGCGAGCAGGAGGCCGAGGAAATAGTGAGCGATATCGAGCGGCGCGTGCGCGAGGAGACCGGCAAGGAGCTTCCCGAGCCCGAGGAGAGCATCACGGTGCGCCAGCGCAAGACGATTCCGCTCAATTTGATCGTGCGCTCGGTGCTGACGCTGTACCCGCGGCGCAGCATCCTGGGCCTGGCGCTGTTCATTGGGCAGGCCTTCCTTTACAACGCGGTGCTGTTCAGCTTGGGCGATCTGCTGGGCACGTTCTTCGGGGTGCCCAGCGGCGATGTGCCCTACTACATCGCGGTCTTCGCCGTGGGCAACCTGCTGGGCCCGCTGACGTTGGGCCACCTGTTCGACACGGTGGGGCGCAAGCCGATGATCGCCGGCACCTACATCCTCTCGGGCGGCTTGCTGGTGGTGACGGCCTTCCTGTTCAAGGGCGGCGAACTCACGGCGGTGGGCCTGGTGGTGGCGCTGATGTGCGTGTTCTTCTTCGCCTCGGCAGGTGTGAGCGCGGCCTACCTGACGGTCTCAGAGATCTTTCCGATGGAGACGCGCGCACTGTGCATCGCGGTGTTCTATGCAATCGGAACCGGCACGGGCGGCGCGGTCGGTCCGCTGCTGTTCGCCAACCTGATCGAAAGCGGCAAGGCCAGCCATGTGTTTGTGGGCTTCATGATTGGAGCGGTGGCGATGATCCTGGGCGGCGTTGCGGAGATCTTCTTTGGAGTCAAGGCCGAGCGACGGGGCCTGGAGAGCATTGCCAAGCCGCTGACCGCGCAGGACACGGGCGCCGGGGCGGCCATGGGGCCGGCAAGTCCAGCGATCTCCTAGCCTCCAAGCTCTCCATATACGCTCACGATGCCTATGATCGAGGCGAGGGAGCATCGGCATCCACGCTCAATCCAGTGTCAGTGACGCAATCGACCTCCTGCTTGAGGCGGGAGTCGTGCTGGCAACCTCTTTGGATCCAGCGACGACGATGGGTGATGTGGCGCGCCTTACGGTGCCGCGCCTGGCGGATCTCTGCGTGATCGACCTGCTCGATGAGGATGGCTCGATCAGAGACGTGGCAGTGGCCGCAACCGACGAGCAGATAGCGCGCGAGCTGGAGGAGTTGCGAGGACGACATCAGCTCGATGCAGACGGCGAGCATCCGGTGGCATGCGTGATTCGCAGCGGCGATCCGATGCTTTTGCCGGAGATGCCAAGCACGCTGCTGAGGTCCATCGCACAGGGCTCGGAGCATGCGAAGTTCATGATCGACAATGGCTATCGCTCGGCTGTGGTGGCGCCGCTCCAGGCGCGCGAGCGCACGTTGGGCGCGCTCTCGGTGCTGCGACTCGGCAGTGGCTTGTCATACGGCGAGGAGGACCTGGAGCTGGTCTGCGAGCTGGCGCGACGCGCCGCGCTGGCGATCGACAACGCCCGTCTGTTCTCGGACCTGCGCCGGGTCGAGCAGCGCCTGGAGGCGATTCTGGTGAATCTCGCCGAGGCGATCACGGTCATAGATGAGCAGGGCCGAACGGTCTTCGCAAATCAGGCTGCGGCCGATCTGCTGGGAGCAGCCACGCCAGGCGATCTGACGAAAGCGCAGCCGGGGAGCATCATGCAGCGCTTTCAGGTCCTTGACGAGCAGGGCCAGGAGCTCGATCTGGAGGCTATGCCAGGGCAGCGTCTGCTTGCAGGCGAAGACGCGGGGCCGCTGTTGGTGAGGAACATCGTCCGAGCCACGGGAGAGGAGCGCTGGCTGATCGTGCGCTCCTCGCCGGTCAACGACCCCGAGACGGGACGCATCCTGTTTGCGGTCAATGTCTTTGAGAACATTACGGAGATCAAGCGGGCGCAGCTGGCAGAGAGCTTGATCGCGCACACGCTGCAGCGCGCATTGCTGCCCGCGCGGCTGCCGGAGATCGCGGGGATCGAGGTGCAGGCGCTGTATGCCGCGGCTGGCGAGTTCAATGAGGTCGGCGGCGACTTCTACGACGTGATGCCCCAGGGTGAGGATCGCTGGATGATGATGATCGGCGACGTCTGCGGTAAGGGACCGCGGGCCGCAGGGGTGACGGCGCTGGCACGCCACACACTGCGCGCGGCGGCAATGAGCGGACAGTCACCGGCCGGCATGCTCTCCACGTTGCATGAGGCTCTGCGCAGTCAGCCACAGGGCACGGACCTGTGCACGGTATGCCTGGTAATGCTGGAGCGCGAGAGCGAGGACGTCAAGCTGACGGTCGCACTCGCGGGGCATCCGGCACCGCTGTTGATCGACCGCGAGGGCAACGTCAAGGAGATCGGCCGCTACGGCACGCTGCTGGGAGTGATCGATCCGGTGCGAATCGAGCAGCGCGAGGTCTTTCTGGAGGCCGGCGAAACGCTGCTGCTGTACACCGACGGCGTGTCCGAGGCAGGCGCCCCAAACAGTCCGTTGGGCGAGCGCAGGCTGCATGAGCTGTGCGCGAATGCCCCCAGCATGACGCTCCAGAAGCTGCTTGAGCAGATCGAACTCGCGGCTCGCGCGCGCAGCGGGGGCAAGCTGCGCGATGACATAGCGCTACTGGCATTACGCTGTGACGGGGCGAAAGCAATGCGCTAACGTAGCGCTATGGCTGAGCAGGACCATTTCCGGATCGAGATTCGAAATTCGCCCGACAGAGTTGTGCTGTGCTTGCACGGCGAGCTCGATTTGGCCAGCGCGCCACTGCTACAGCAGGAGATCGAGAGCGCGGGAGCCGATGCGGGCATGATCGTGCTGGACCTGAAGGAGCTTCAGTTCATCGACTCGACCGGCCTGCGAATCGTGCTGGCGGCCAACGAGCGTTCACAGGAGCGCGGGCAGGAGTTCGCGCTGACACGCGGCTCGCAACAGGTCCAGCGCCTGCTGAGGATCACAGGCGTGGGCGAGCACCTGCGGATCATCGCTTCGCCCGACGAGATCCTCGTTTAGCACCGCCATCCTCGCCCGCTCTTGACCCGCCACGGCCGCCGCGAGGCGTGACCTTGCTGCCACCCGCGCGGGCCTCGCCGATCTGTGGGCCGCGGACCTCGCCAGCCTGTGCGCCAAATAGATCAGGCAGCGTCTGCGGGAGGCTGAGCAGAGGGGCGAAGAGGTCGCCATGCTGCTCGATGCGCTCCAGCAACGCCGCCGGCTCGGCGCTCAGCTGCTGCTCTTTGCGACGACGCGACCCCCGCTCGACCTCCTCCCAGGTGAGCGGTGTGGAGATCGTGGGACGCTCGCGGGCGCGCAGGGAGTAGACACAGACGGTCGTCTTGTGCGGGTCGTTCTGGCTCCAGTCGATGAACACCTTGCCGGGACGATGGCTCTTGGTCATACGCGAGAGGACAACCTGGGGGTGCTGCTTCTGTAGCAGCTCGGCAACGGCGCGAGCAAACGGCTTGGTCTGCTCGTAGCCAATGGGCGTATTGAGCGGCAGATATACCTGAAGGCCCTTCGAGCCGGAGGTCTTGACGAGCACGGTAAGGCCGAACGCCTCAAACAGCTCCCTGATCCAGAGCGCCACGCGGCAGCACTCGCGCAGTCCGGCGGGCGGCCCGGGGTCCAGGTCGAAGACAAGCATCGTCGGGGTATCCATATCCGCCGCACGCGAGAGGCTTGGATGCAGCTCGATGCTGGCAAGGTTGGCAGTCCAGATCAAAGTGGGCAGATCGCCAACTACGCAGTAGTCGATGGGCTCCTCCTGACGCTCGCTCCAAATGGCGGCGGTCTGCACCCACTCGGGCCGGTGAGAGGGACAGCGCTTCTCGTAGAAGTACTCCTCCCGCACGCCATCGGGGTAGCGCTTGAAGGTGAGCGGACGCCCCTGCAGGTGCGGTAGCAGCACAGGCGCGACGGCGGCGTAGTAGTCCACCATGTCGCCCTTGGTGAAACCGCTGTCGGGGTAGAGGACCTTGTCGCGGTTGGACAGGCGCAGCGTTCGCCCAGCGGCAGCGATCTCGGTATAGCGCTTGGTCTCACGAAGCACCTCATAAGGCGCGGCGGTGGACATCTCGATCTCCACCTGCTCGGCCGGCTTGTCGCCGCGCAGTCCCTTGTAGGAGGAATGGCGCAGGATACGTTGCCGGGTCCAGTGCGAGAACTCGATCTCGGCGACCAGCTCCGGCTCCACGAAGTGCGCACCTCGCGGGGGCTGAACGCCGCGCTTGCTGAAGGGACTGGAGCGCCGCCGGCGATCGGCCAGCTGCTTGGCGAGGCGCTCCAGCTCGGACTCATCAAAGCCCGTACCGACACGACCGGCGTAGCGCAGCACGCGACCCTTGCCTTCATCCCCCTCCCCCTTGCCGTTGCCGTTGCCCTCGCCCTCGCCCTCATCCTCGTAATAGCCCATAAGCAGCGCTCCGAGCTGGCCCGAGCGCCGGCCCTTGCCGGTAAGCCAACCGCCAATCAAGAGCTCCTGGCGGTTGATGTTCTTGACCTTCACCCAATTGCCGTTGCGCTCACCTGGCCGGTAGACAGAGTCCAGGCGCTTCGCGAGCACTCCCTCTAGGCCGTGCTTGGCGGTGACCTCCAGAAAGTCGCGTCCGTTACCCAGGTGATAGGCAGGCGTTCGCCAGGCAGGGCCATTGAGCTTGAGCTGCTCCAGCAGCGCACGGCGCTCGCGATAGGCAAGTCCCATTGTGCTGTGACCATCGAGGTAGAGCAGGTCGAAGATGACATAGGTGGCGGGCGTTTCGCGGGCGAGTCGCCGGATGGCACCGTCAGAGGTCAGGTGCATGCGACTCTGCAGGCGCTCAAAGCTGGGGCTTCCGTTCTCATCGAAGGCGACGATCTCGCCATCGAGGATCGCCTCGCGAGCACCGAGCTGGCGACCGAGCGCATGCAGCTCGGGGTAACGGGAGCCGATGTCAGCGAGACTGCGGCTCTCGATGCGGAGGCGACCGGGACGCCAATAGGCAATCGCGCGCACGCCATCCCACTTGACCTCAAACCCCCAGGCGTCCTCGCGGGCGGGCAACTCACCAGAGAGCGCGAGCATCGGCGGCAGGTGCTCAGGCATCGTTTCGCGCTTCTCAGCAGGAGGGTCCATGCGGTGAATCATCCAGTCCTTCTCGTCGCGCGTGCGGAAGAGGGCGTATCGCCCGCGCAGACGCTCGCCGTGAAAGACGACGATGAGCTTGCCATCGGTGTACTTCTCGCAGTCATAGCTGCCGTGATCCCAGATGAGAACGCGCCCCGCCCCGTAGTTGCCCGCGGGGATCTCGCCCTGGAAGTCGATGTAGGAGAGAGGGTGGTCCTCGACGTGGATGGCCTTGCGGTTTTCACTGGGATCCTGCGGAATCCCGTTGGGCACGGCCCACGACATCAGTGCCCCATCACGCTCCAGGCGCAAGTCCCAGTGGAGCCTGCGCGCATGGTGCTCGTGCACGACGAAACGGGCGCGCGATGTTTTGGGGGCGCGCTTGCTCGGAGCCTTCGGTGCGCGCCCACTCGACGCCTTGGGTGCGGCTGACTCTGGCCCCTCCGGAGCAGGCTCGGGCGTGCGCTGAAAATCGCGCTTGGCGCGATATTGGCGCAGTTTGCCGGCACTGCCCTCAGCGGTCACGACATCGGTGACTCTACCCACCGCGGGACAAACGAATCAGCCAGGATTCCTTACACGGTTTCGCCAGCGTCCGCCTGGGTAGTCAAAGGGTCGTGGCTGAAGAGCGCAAACCATCCGATCGCCCGCCGCTGGAGGCTCCCACGGGGCGGACCTCCGATGAGATGCCGGATGCGCTGGAAAGCGCCGAACGCGAAGCAGCCCGTCGCTGGCTGCTGCAGATGAGTCGTCGCGATCGGAACAAGAGACTCGCAAATGGGCGGACCGACAGACGTCGCGCCATCGCCTGTCGGTAAGGGCTGCGTCAGCCACGCGGCCACCCCTACGCTGCGCATTCACCCTACGCCGCGCGGCCACCCCTAAGGGCTGAGCGGCTCAAGCATGCCGCCGCCGGCGCCCTCGTCGTCGGCCTCGCCACTGTCGAGCGCGCCAAACTCACGGCGCAGGAAGAGATAGGCGATACCGCCGCCGATGAGGGGCACGAGGTAACCGATCGCCTGGTAGAGCACAACCGCGGCGACGGCTTCGTTATGGCCGGTGCCGAAGACGATCAGCATCGCGGACATGCCGCCGACGGCCCCGAGGTTCGCGGGCAGCGGGATCGAGCCAGCGAGGCCGCCGATCAGGTAGCACATGGAGACCACGGCGAAGCTCGGCACCGGATGAGCGTCGATGGCGACGAAGGCGCCCTGCAGCACGGCCATGTCAAAGCCGAGGTAGATGACCGCGCCGAGCACGATCTTGGTGCTGCCGCGATGACGCAGCATCTGCTTGATGTTCTGGACCGACCTCGCAAGCGTGACGACACCTTTGGCGAGCTTGGGTCGCCTGTCTTGGAGGCGCTTGGCGAGACGTTCGGCACGGCCGGCAATAAAGAGCGCCAGCGCCAAGCCGACCACGACGACCAGCGCAGGCAGCAGTGTCAGCAGCAGGTTGTCCTCCCCACCAAACAACCCGGTAGCAAGGCCAACACCGAAAAACACGATCGCCAAGCCGTCAACGGTGGAGTTGAGGAACATCAGCGTGAACTGGCGCTCGCCGACGCGATCCATGGACATCCCCAGGCGGTGAAGCATCCAGGCGCCCACGCCCATGCTGCCCAGCGTGCCGCCGGGCACAAGCATGCCGCCCCCGAGCTGGGCCCAGGCGACGCGCGCACCGAGATGCTTGCCACGCCCTCCCTGCCTGAGCAGATCTTCGGGGTCCAAGATGCCGCGCCAGGAGATGACGTAGCCGATCTCCGAGATCGTCTCGACGCCCATGGCGGCGATCACCCAGCGCAGCTGAACGCTCTGTAGGTTTTCAAGCGCCTTTTCAAGCCCCGGCACGAGCTTGAGGACGAGGTAGACGAAGACGAGGAAGCCAATGAGCTTCAGCGCTCGTTTCGTGAGATGGCTGCGCACCTCCCGCAGGAGACTCCGCGTGCGACGTAGGCGCTCGCGCTTGGACGCCTGCGCGGACGCCTGTGCGGTTACGGTCTCGCCAGTCATCGCACTACTTTTTCAGGTCTGTCCCCGGACGCGCATCGTGAGAGTCCGTGCGTCAGGCTGGGGTTTCGGCGGGCAGGCCGACCAGTTGAGCACTGCGCTCCCAGAGGCCCTCGGCAAACGTCTCATCCTGAGCCTGGGCGCTGGGCGCGAGCACCTTCTCATCCTGGACGTACTCGCCGGTCAAGGCGGCGGCCTGCTCGGACAGCGAGAGCCATACCAACGAGCGAGCGCCACGCTGCGGCGAGCGGAAGAAGGGCCCGCCAAGCGTGGTGAGAAGCTTCCAGATGCCGTTGTCGTTCTTACCGAAGCCGGTGCGCACGACGCCGGGGTGAAAGCAGTTCGCGTGCAACTCCGGCGCGCGCTTGGCCAACTCGCGCGTAAAGAGGATGTTGCAGAGCTTGGAGGTGCCGTAGACACGCATGGCGGAGTAGGACTTCTCGGACTGCAAGTCGTCGAGGTCCAGGCGCCCGGACTTGTGAGCGTCGGATGACGTGGTCACGACGCGAGCACCGTGGAGGCGATCGCGCAGCAGGTTGGTGAGCAGGAAAGGCGCGAGATGGTTCAAGGCAAAGCTCTGCTCGAAACCCTCCGTGGTCTCCTTACGCGTAGCGAACAGCGCGCCGGCGTTGTTGGCGAGCACGTCGATGTGCTCATAGCGCTCGCGGGCCTCCGCGGCGAGCGCCCGCACATCGGCCATCAGCGCCAGGTCGGCAACGTGCTCGTGGACCTGGGCGCCACCGCCCGCCGCCCTGGCTTCCTGCGCGACGGCCCCAACGCGCTCGGCGTCACGACCCACGAGCGCGACCTCGGCGCCTTCGCGGGCGAGCTCGACCGCGGCGGCGCGGCCGATGCCGCGCGTGGCGCCAGTGAGCAGTACGAGGGTCATGTCCTGGACTCTACTTGCACGCAAAGACCAGACAGTGTGCTGGGGGCAGCGAATCCTTAGGGCAACTCGCTGAGGTACTTCTCGGTGAGCCGCTTTGGGGCACGGTTGAGCCAGGCCTCGGTGACAAGCTCCTGCAGATCCGCAAGGCCGATGCTGTCAAGCCGCACGAGGATCGCGGGGTAGCCATCGAAGTGCGAGGTCGTGAAAAAGACCTGTGGATCATCCGCGAGCAAGACCTCCTTGGCCATGAGGTGCTCCACGCGCGCGCCCAGGATCGGCCCCTGTGGGGCGGCAGCCCCAAGGGCTTCGATTTCCTTAGGGCGCAGCGGTCTCTCCCAAACAAACAACTTGTCCTTGACCCGCCACTGGAGTCGCTCGCGGGAGAGGCGCTCGTCGGTCTCAGGCAGTGCAAGCGCGATGCGGCGCACGTCATCCCAGCTGGCCATGCCCCCACCCTAGCTCCGCGGACGTATGCTCAGCGGTTGAACCAGCGGGCGCGGCGCGTGGAGCCGAAGTGCTGCTTGTCGGCAGCAAGCGCATCGGAAGGCGCGCCGAAGGTGCCGGTCGGCTTGGGCCCGGAGAGAAAGTCCACTTCCACGCGCCCGACACGGCCAGCGCCGAACTCGATGTAACAGATACCGCGCCCGTCGTAGGCCGCCGGCTGCTCACCACCGCGCAGTCTGGCGATCAGCGAGGCAGCGACGACGCGGGCCGCCCCCTCGGCAAACACGCCGGCCTTCGGCACGGAGGCGGTGGTGACGTCCCCAACCGCGTACACATCCGCAAAGCGCGTCTGGAGCGTGCTTGAGTCCACGGGCACAAAGCCGTCCTCGGTCATGCCGCTCGCGATGACGACATCGGGCGCGCGGTGCTTAGGAACGCCGAAGAAGATGTCATAAGGCATCTCGCTGCCGTCGTCGAGCACTGCCACGCGCCGCGCCACGTCAAGCGAGCTGACACGGCGGCCCGGGACAAACCGTATGTCGCGTTCGGCGAAGGCGGCTTCAAGTGCACGGGAGGTGTCCGGTGAAGGCGGAACGGGAGTGCCCAAAGGCAGCACGAAGGAGATCTCACAGTCAGCGCGCAGCCCGCGAGTAGACAAATAGTCATGCAGCAGCAAAGCGGTCTCACTCGGCGCGGGAGGGCACTTGAAAGGCGCACCACAGACACCGATAAGAGCGCGGCCCCGCGTGAAGGTGGGAAGCAGTTCGCCCAGCCGCTGCGCACCGGCGACGGAGTAGAACTCATTACTGTCGGCGAGTCCCGGCGTGGCAGCGAAGTCGTAATCGGCGCCCAGCGCGACGACAAGCACGTCCGCCTGATGCACACCACCATCAGTGGTCACGGTGCGAGCAGCGGGGTCGATCGCGGTGATGGTCTCGCGCAGGAAGCGCACCCCGGGCTTGGCGATCTCACGGTAAGGCAGGCGCACGGCATCCAAAGAGGTTCTGCCGAACATGACGTCGAGCTTTGAGTAGCCAAAGACGAACGAGTCGTTCTTGTCGATCAAGGTGACGTCGACGTCCTCGCCAAGCGCCTCCGAGAGCATGCTCGCCAGCTCAAGGCCACCAAAACCGGCCCCCAAGATAACGACGCGCAGCTTCACTGGGCGAGCATACACAGCAACTGCTCAGCCAAGGTTCAACTTGATCTTGGGGTCGACCTGCTGAGCCGCGAGCAAGGCCCCCACGAAAGCAGCGAGCAGCAGGTCGCGCAGCTCCTCGCGCGGCAGGTCTCTGGCCTGCGTCCAGTCGAGGATCGCGGCGTCCATGTAGCCAAGCCAGCCCCTGATCGCGGTGCGCAGCGCCGGGCGAGGCTTGCGCTTGCCGGTCAGCTCGGCCAGAACCAGTTCCATGGTCCCGACGCGAAAACCCTCAACGAGCTGGTGTGCCTCAGGGAGCACGGCCGCGCTCTGCATGAGCTTTGCCCAGGTGCGTCCGTTGTCCTCAATCCAACCGAGATAGGCGTCGAGACTCGCGGTGAGCTGCTCAACCGGGGTCCCCCCGGCGGCAGGCTGAATAAGCCCCTGCAGCTCCGAGGCCGCCTCGGTTACAGCGGCCAGGAAGAGGTCGTTCTTGGACGGGAAGTAGTGGTAGAGCAGCGGCTTGGAGACCCCGGCGGCCTGCGCGATCTGGCGCATGGAGATCTCCTCATAGGAGTGCTGCGCGAACAGTTTCGCGCCCGCGTCGAGCAGCAGCCGGCGACGCTCGTCGACAGGCAGGCGCGTGTAGGCGGGCTCGGCGGCGAGTTTTGCAGCCATCACGAGCATGTTAATTGATCGCCGGTCAATAGCTTATTGATCGATGGTTGACAAGCATAGAAAGATCATCTAGCCTGCTTATCAACCATCGGTCACTAAGGAGGTGGCAATGACTGCCACGGACGCAAACGAAGCTCGGGAAGAGCGCAGCAACAGCAGCAAAGTCGAGGGCCAGCCGGTCGAGCGCCAGCCAACCTGGAAGTCACGATCGGGGATGTCGCTGAGCGACGTGATCGGCGGTCAGGTGCTGGCGTGGCTGGGAGGCGCGGCCACGCTGATCGGCATCTTGCTGTTCCTCGTACTGGCGGTCTCCCACGGATGGATCGGGCAGGAGACGCGCGTGCTGCTGGCCGCGATGGCATCGACGGCGCTAATGGGCGCCGGCACATGGCTGCACGATCGCCGCGGCAGGACGGAGGCCGCGATCGCGATGGTGGGTACGGCAACCGCGGGCCTGTTTGCCACATTGATCGTGGCAAGCGAGGTGTACGAGCTGCTGCCGGAGCTGCTGGCGGTGCTCGGCGCGATGCTGGTCGGCGGCGTGGCCACGGTGCTGGCGATCCGCTGGGCCGGACGCGCGATCGGCGCGCTGGGCCTACTCGGCGCGCTCTGTGCCGGAATAGTTGTAGGCGCGCCTATCCACATTGCCAGCATCGCCCTGCTGGCGGTCACGGCGACATGCGCGACGTGGGTCGCGGTTAAGCAGCGCTGGGGATGGCTGGCGCTCGGCACGGTGCTGATCTGCGCACCGCAACTGACGATCTGGATACTGGAAGGCTGGCCAGTGCCGCTTGAGATCCTGGTGCTGGCGGTGTTCGCCGCACTCGGGCTGCTCGGCGCCTTTGGAGCACAGCTGAACGCATCAGAGGAGCGACTGGCCCCCGCGGCGGCGGCTACGGCAACGCTGAGCGCCTGCGTCGTGGCGGTACTCGGATGGGGCGTCTTGGCTGCCGGCGATTCACCCACCGCTGGCATCATCTGGCTCGCGGCCCTGGCCTGTGTCCACGTGGCCATTGGCGCAAGGCTGTTTCCGCGCACGGCAAGGCTGTATCCGCGCACGGCAAAGCTGTATCCGCGCACGGCAGGACCGCATCCGCGCACGCAAACATCCCTGCCACTGCGGCGACTGCTGCTGGCGCTCGGCGTGATGCTTGCCGACGTTGCCTTCGCGCTCGGCGCCCAAGGGATGACGTTGGCACTGGGCTGGAGCGCAAGCGCGGTGATGTTGGCGTGGCTGGCACGGCGCAGTGCACACGCCAGTGCCAACAAAAGCTCAAGCACAGGCCCAGGTACAAACACAAGCTCAAACGAGAGCCTGTATACCCTCGGCGTAGGCGCCCAGATCGGCATCGCCCTGATCCAGATGCTGCTCGACGCGCCGCCAAGCGCGCTTGCGAGCGGGACTACCGAGCCACTGGGGTTGCTGTCGATCTCAGCGCTCGCGGCGAGCTGCATCGCGTGCGGTCACTTGAGCGCAAGCGAGCGAACGAGCTGGCGAGTCGCGCTCAACAGCCTGGGCCTGATCGCAATCGCCTACCTGAGCGCCTCAGCACTAGACGGCGCAACGCTGGTAGCAGCATGGGCGCTAGAGGGCCTGGCACTGGCACGAGTAAACGCCCGCAAAGAAGACATCGTCAGCCGCTACGGCGCCTGCGCATTCATCGGCGCAGCAGCAATGCATACGCTGCTGGTCGAGGCACCCCCGACGGCGCTGAGCAGCGGCGTGGCGAACCTCGGCGCCGCCGCGGGGGCACTGGGAACACTGGCGGCCGTCGGAGTGCGCCTGGGCATGACACGAACGGTCAACACCGACCGACGGCACTGGCCGTTCCTCGGCGCGGCCGGCGCGCTGCTGTACCTGGCATCGGTGGCGACGATCACAGCCTTCACACCAACAACCGCGGCAACAGGCGAAGCGTTGCTCGAACTCAGCGTACGCCAGCAGGGCCAGGTGGCGCTCAGCGCACTTTGGAGCCTGCTCGGGCTGTTCGCCCTGATCCTCGGCCTGCGCAGAGACATCCCAGCAGTGCGCACGGCCGGGCTGGTGCTGCTGCTTGTGGCAGTGGCGAAGGTCTTCCTCTATGACCTATCGACCCTGACGTCGCTGTACCGCGTGACGTCGTTCACGGTGCTAGGGCTGCTGCTGCTCAGCGGAGCACTGGCCTACCAGCGCCTGCGCCCGCCTGCACCGCCCGACATGCGCACGGTGCACCCGAGTCAGCTATGACAGCGCGAGCCGGTGAGCGAAGAACGACAAAATCTCATCGCGAGCGGCGATCGTCGGCTGACCGGCTTCGTCGATCAAATGAGCCGTCACCACGCTATGTGGCCCCCCCACGACGTCTGTAAAAAAAGGTGGGGAGGTAGGGTTGGCCGCGCTATCCGGGAGAACTCGTGCGACAAAACGATCGCCGAGCGCCTGCGAGTAGGCGGCGAAGCGCTGCGCCTGACAGAAGCGATCCCCCTTGAAGCGGTAGGCCATGACGGTGAGGTCCTCTCGCTCCAGGCGCTCCGCGACCGCGGCGAGCTCCGCGGGAGCGATCTCGATCCCAGCGGGATCATCGAGCGGCAGCGTAGGCTGCGAGAGAACCGGCGCGAGCATGGCAGGCTCAAGCATCATGGTGAGCGCGAAGTTGCCCGTGAAGCACATGCCGATCGCGCCGACGCCAGGGCCAGCGCACTCCTCATGCGCGAGCCTCGCCAGCGCGCGCAGCCAGCTGGTGATGGGGCTTGATTCGTTGCTGGCAAGGACACGAAACTCAGCGCTGACGCAGGCGCGCTGGAAGGTCGCAACACCCTCCTCGACACCAGGCACGGCACCATCGCGGCCGAACAGCGAGGGCATGTAAACGGTGAATCCAGCGTCTCGCACCCAGCGCGCGAAGCGGGCGACATGCGGGCTGATGCCCGGCATCTCGGTCATGACGATCACGCCCGGCCCAGCGCCGGCCACGTGCACCACCTTCGTGACTCCGTCGAGGGCGACGACACGGGACTCGAAGTCCTCAAGCAGGTCGTCCTGGTCGAGGTTCCGTTTCGGCATACGTCCCTTTCCCGTCGGTTGGCAAGGAGGTGGCTGCTCCAAGACGAATGGTCAGCTGAAAAGCGACCGCCGTTACGAAAGCTTTCGCGGCGGCTTCACGATAGCTACACGCCCACACGCGATATTGATCTGGCAATGAGTCCCGACACGATCATCCTCTCGCCCCATTTCGACGACGCAGTGCTCTCGTGTTGGCATGTACTGGCAGGCCCAGGCGAGGCGCTCGTGGTGAATGTCTTTGCGGGCGAGCCTCCTGCGGGGACGCTCGGGTGGTGGGACCGGCTGGCGGGCGCGAGCGACTCGGCGGCGGCGGTGCAGGCGCGTATCCAGGAGGACCGCCAGGCGCTCGCGCTGGCCGGCCGCACGGCCATCAACCTGCCGTTCCTGGACAGCCAGTACCACCAATCCGATCAGGCACCGGAAGAGATCGTCGAGGCGCTGCGCGGAGTGCTCGGCGCGCTGCTCGTCGAAAGCGCCCAGATATACGCGCCGGCCACTCTCGGCGACCAGCATCGCGACCACACCGCGGTGCGCGCGGCAGCACTGGCGCTCCACGCAGAAGGCGCCAAGGTGATGCTGTACGCGGACCTGCCGCATGCCACAGTGGCAGGATGGCCCCAATGGGTGCTTGAAGAGTCCTCGGCAGAGACGGATCGGGCAGGCGAGCAATGGGCGATGCAGCTGGAGGCCACCGGCGTTCCGGTCGAGCGGATGGTGGCTACGACGCACCGGCTCCCAGCGGCCGTCCACGCGAGCAAGGTGGAGGCGGTGCTCACCTACCGAAGTCAAATAGCGCCGCTGCAAGAGAGCTTCGGAGCTTCGCTTGAAGATCTTCAGCTGCTCGGCCTAGAGGTCGATTGGCGTCTGCCGCAGACTTGAGAGCGAGGGGCACGGCTCCCCAGCCGAGGCCACCATCGTGTCGATCAGCTCGCGTGCACGCTGGGTGTGGACCTCGGCCTGTGCGGGGTCGTCCGTCGCGGCGGCGACGCGGGCAAGACCGGCTTCGAGCTGCCAACGCTCGCAGAGCAGCCCGTCCTCACCGGCCGCCTGCGTTCCCTGGCTCAGCATCCGCGCCGCCGCAGCCCAGTCGCCGCGAGCCTCGGCGCAGCGAGCGAGAAAGAGGGTGCTCACGGCAATCGAGCGCCGCGCCCCGCTGTGCTCCCAGGCTTGCAGCCGAGCTCGCATTGCCTGCTCGGCGCGCTCGATGTCGCCGTCCGCGAGGTGGGTCTCGGCGATCGCGAAGTAAGCCTGCTCCCCCCAGAAATCGACTCTGCCCGGGGGCGTCGTGACCTGCTCCGCGATCAGCTGCGCGCGCTGCGCGAGCGCACGCGCC
Source organism: Solirubrobacteraceae bacterium (assembly GCA_025449845.1). GTDB lineage: Bacteria > Actinomycetota > Thermoleophilia > Solirubrobacterales > Solirubrobacteraceae > Palsa-744. The sequence continues at coordinate 47,018 of JANWIP010000022.1, forward strand.
TCGGTCTCAGCGCCGGCCAGGCGCAAGGCGCAAGAGAGCGCACCGAGGCAGCGAAAGGTCTGCCCGCGTGCACGGTGGCGCTCGGCGGCGGCGAGCCCACGTTCCAGCACGGCAATGGCCTCCTCGGTGGCGCGCAGGTCCAGCAAAGGGGACGCGAGACCAGCCGCGGCCCAGCCGAGCCAGGAGGCATCCGGAGTGTCCGCGCGGGCAAACGCCTCGCGAGCGAACGCCAGAGATCGTGCATAGTCGCCGCGGCAGCGCGCTATGTGGCTCGCCGTGTCGCGGACCAGGACACCGGCGGCGCGATACCCGACGCGGTCGCTGATGGCGAGCGCCTCCTCGATACGCCTCTGCGCCTCGGGCCATTGACAGCGCTCCAGCGGCACGTAGCAGGACTCGCACAGCGTCCACTGCAGGTACCACAGGTCGCCGCGCTGGCGTTGGGCGCGCTCGAGCTCGGCACAGAGCTCCTGTAGGCGCTCCAGGTCGCCGAGCTGGAGCGCGGTGAACTTGAGGCTGTCCATCGCCTGGCTGACGGCGATGTCATCGCCGGCGCCGCGGGCGATCTGGAGCGCGCGCTCGCCCAGCACAACGGCCTCGGCGAACTCCAGCTCGTTGGCGAGCACCAGCGAAAGGCGGTTGAGCGCACTGACCTGGGCGGCTTCGTCACCAAGCTCCTCGGCGATCCGCAAGGCCTGTTCGTGGCAGCGCCGAGAGACCTGCGGATCGAGCACGTGCCAATGGTGTCCCAGCGCATTGAGCACCCGCATCTCGCTGACGCGGTCGCCCGCGGCGCGGGCACCCTTCAGCGCGTGCTCAAGGTCGCCGAGCGCCCGCTCGTACTCGCCGAGCATCTCCAGCACCCAGGCACGCGCGCGGTAGAGGTCACGGATCGCCTGCTCGGTGGCGGCGGTCATGCCGAGCATCTCGCCCGCGACGATCGCTCCCTGCAGATTCTCGAGCGCGGTCTCCTGGGCGTGGACCCGTTCCGCGGCGGTCACGGCGCGGCGGTAGTAGTCAAACGCCTTGCGCAGATCGCCGGCGGCGCGGTAGTGGTATGCGAGCGTGCCCGCGCGCTCGTCGGGACGGTCGGTGGGCACCTCCTCGATCGCCGCGGCGATCCGCCCGTGGATCGCTGCCCTGCGGGTGGCCGAAAGCTGCTCGTAGATGGTCTCGCGAAAGAGCGCGTGGGCGAAGCTGAGCCGTCCCAGCGACTGCGCAGGCTCGACCAGCACACCGGCGTCGATCGCCTCCTCGACCAGGTCGATGAGACGATCGCGAGGGTGCTCAAGGACACGCCCGAGCACGTCGAGCTCGAAGTCACGACCCGCGACAGCGGCCACCGAAAGCGCCTGACGACAGTCATCGCCCAGGCCACGCAGACGGCGCAGCAGCAGGTCCCTGACGCTGTCCGGCACACCACCGGCGGCGAGATCCCAATCAGACTCCGCGCCGACGTCGTACAGCAGCTCCTCGATGAAGAAGGGGTTGCCCTCGCTGCGATCGGCGACGCGGCGCACGAAGCCTCGCGGCGCCTGTTGCCCGGTGCGGCCCGCGATCAGCTCGGCGACCTCGGCCTCGCCGAGTCCTGCCAGGGGAAGCCGCTGCACGGCCCGCGCGCGGCGCAGCTCCGCGAGCGCTTCGGCCAGCGGGTGCTCATCGTCGACCTCGACCGGCCGGTAGGTGCCGAGGACCATCAACGGCGCGCGTGGCTGCGCGCGTGCGAGATGACGAAGCAACAGCAGGCTCGACTGGTCAGCCCAGTGCAGGTCATCCAGGAACAGCACGAGCGGCCGCAGATGCGCAGCGTCGGCCAGCAGCGAGGAGACGGCCTCGAACAGGCGGAAACGCTCCTGCTCGGCGCCAAGGCCCGTCGGCCCATAAGGAGCGCGCGAGTCCTCAAGCTCGGGCACGATCGCGGCCAACTGCGCGCGCCGCGGGGTGACCTGTACGGCCAGCTCAGCCGGGGGGCAGCAGGCGATGTAGTGGCGCAGAGCCTCCACGAAGGGCTGGTAGGGAACGAGGGTCTCCTCATGGCAACTGCCCGCCAGCACGGTTGCGCCCTGCTCGTGCGCGGTGCGAGCGAACTCCCGGGCCAGGCGCGTCTTGCCAATCCCGGGCTCGCCCGCGAGCACGACGACACGCAAGCTGCCCTCGCGCACGGCGGCCCACTCGGCCTGCAGCGCAGCGCCCGTATCAGAGCGACCAACGAAGCTGCCGCGATCGTCGCCCGCCAGCAGCGGAGGCAGTGGAACGCGCAGCTCGGTCGAAGGTTCCCAGATCACCTCACAGGCGGGGACGGGGTCGGCGACGCCCTTTAGCGGGACCGCCCCAAGCGAGCGGTAGGCGAACCCGCCGCGGGTGCCGATTAGCGCACGCACTAACTCCGAGGCGAGGATCTGGCCTGGGGCACCGGCATCGCAGAGCCGCTTGGCGATCACCACAGGCGTGCCGAAATAATCGCCCTCATCGCGGATCGGCTCGCCGACGTTGAGGCCGATGCGAACCGCGAACGCGAGCTCGCCGCTGGCAGCGGCACGATGGACGGCCTGCTGGATGGTGATCGCACATGCAAGGGCATCGATCGCGCTGACGAACGCGACCATGAGGCCGTCGCCAAGGTTCTTGACCTCCTCGCCATGGTGCATGGCAGCCGCCTCGCGCAGCAGGCCGAAGTGGGCGCGCCGCAGACGCTCGCCCTCCTCGTCGCCGAGTCTCTGGAGCGTCTCCGTCGAGCCGACCTGGTCGGTGAACAGCAGCGTCACCGTGCCGCTTGTGCGTTCAGCCGTCGGTGCCGGGGCCGGCGACTCGGGCAGCACAGACGGTCCCGGAACCGGCGACCCCGGCAGCACAGACAGTGTCGGCACCGGCGACCCCGGCAGCACAGACGGTCCCGGAACCGGCGACCCCGGCAGCACAGACGGTCCCGGAACCGGCGACCCGGGCGGCACAGACAGTGTCGGCACCGGCGACCCGGGCAGCACAGACGGGACCGGAATCGATGATCCGGGCGCCACAGACGGGGCCCCTTCCGCAGCGCGGATACCCTCGACCAGCTCGCGCGTAGCCGGCGAGGGCACGATGCCAAGCTCGGACGCAAAGCGATCGGCGAGGCGACGGTATGTCGTCAGCGCCGCCGAGCGATCGCCGTTCGCGGCAAGACGGCGAATCAACTCACGGTGGGCGTCCTCGGAGAGCGGGTCGAGCGCGACCTGGCGACGCGTGAGAGCAAGCGCCGCCGCAAGATCTCCGACAGTCTCCGCGGCGGCAGCCATGCGCTCCAGCAAGGCCACCACGCGCGCACGGTGCTCGTCACGTCGCTCGTAGACCCAGTCGTCATCGAGATCCTCAAGCAGATCGCCCCGCGAGAGCTCAAGCGCGTCCTCCAAGCGGCCCTCGGCGAGCAGCCGATCGAACTCACCCACATCGGTCCAGACCTCATCTGGGCCGGCAAGGGCAACTGCGTCGCGGGTACTCAGGAGGTAGCGATTGGCATCCGCGCCGAGTGGCCGGCGCAGAGCCGAGAGGGCGCTGCGCAGGCTGGTGCGCGCGCTTTCGTCGAGCACGTCGGGCCAGAAGCGCGCCGCAAGCTGGCCGCGAGGGTGTGAGCGTCGCTCCAGGGCAAGCACGCCGAGCAACGAACGCGCCCGCCGGCTGGCGGGCAACTCCAGAGGCCGGCCGTCCACTTCGAGTGTCATCTCCCCCAGCAGCCTGACGCGCAACATCGGCGAAGCCTACGGGGATTCACGCGCGCTTCAGGATTCACGCGCGCTTCGGAGATTCACGCGCGCTTCGCGGTGGCGCCACGGAGCCCTGAGAGGGTTGCTCGTGCAAGGCCCAACCACGAAGGAGACAGAGATGGCTACCAAGGCGCGGCGCAACCAGGAGAAGCTCGAAGCGTTCGTCGAGCGGACGGGCGACGGCGCCGCGCTACTAGAGGACCGCTTCGATCTCATAACGACGTTCGATGTGGTGCGCGACTGCGTGGACCCGATCGGACTGATGAGCGCGATCCGGGGAGCGTTACGCACAGACGGCACCTATCTGATGCTTGAGATGAACGCGGGCGGCGAGGAGGAGGAGAATCACAACCCACTTGGCGGGCTGCTCTACAACACAAACACACTCTGCCGCATGACGACATCGCTCGTCAAAGGCCGCGACGGCGCAGAGGCCCGTACGAGAGAGGAGAAGGCGCGCCAGCTGGCCTACGCGGCCGGCTTCACGCGCTTTCGCAAGCTCGCGATCGATAACCCCTGCTCGGCCCTGTACGAGCTCAAGGCATAGGAGGGTAAACATGAGGACCATCAGCAGGACGGGACTACTACGGCCACGCGACGTGGAAGCACCGCAAAGCGACGTGGAAGCACCGCAAAGCGACGCGAAAGCACCGCCAATCGACGTGGAGGCACTCCGCGCCGCACCGGAGCAGAGCCGCGCCCGCTACCCCGACAGCGAAGGCTTCGTCGAGCGTGACGGCCAGCAGCTGTTCTACGAGATCTACGGCGAAGGCGCGCAGACCATCTTCTTGCTCCCGACATGGTCGCTGGTTCACGCCCGTTTCTGGAAGATGCAGATTCACTATCTCGCGCGCCACTTTCGGGTGCTTACGATGGACGGCCTCGGCAATGGGCGCTCCGATCGCTGCCGCGATCCGCGGCGCTACGCGCCGAGCGAGTTCGCTCGCGACTGCCTGGCGGTGATGGACGCAAGCGGCACGGAGCGCGCGGTGATGGCAAGCCTTTCGACGGGCGCGCAGTACCAGCTGGAGCTGGCGCGGTTGGCCCCCGAGCGAGTGCTGGGCGCGGTCTTCCTCGGCCCGCTGTTCCCATACACGCCATCGCACTTGTCGTTTCTGCTGCACCCGCGGTCCATCGCCTTTTCCCGGCGCTTTCACCTGCCCTCGCCGGTTGGGTGGGCGCACATGAGCCCGGCCCATTGGCGCCATAACTACCTCAAGTCCGGGGAATGGTTCGTCTCGCGCAGCCTGCCGGAGCCACACTCGCCCAAGCCCCTCGAAGACGCGATGGGATGGGCGCTCGAAACGGACCCTGAGATGCTGAGCGCGACGCTGGAGCACAATGCATACTTGCGTGACCGGCGCACCCTGCGCGAGCTGGCCGAGAACCTGGACTGCCCGGTGCTAGTGGTCTCGGGCGAGCGCGACAGGATCACACCGCCGCGCGACGCCCGCGCGCTTGCCCGCCTCAGCGGAGGACGCCTTGAAGCGGTGTCCGGCGCCGGACACTTCCTGCAGGCCCGCAAGCCGGTGCGGTTCAACCTGGCGCTGCGCGAATTCTCCGAGCATACTTTCGGACGGCCGCGCACCCCCAGGGATCCGACCGTCTACCGCCCCGATGGCCGTCCGCGCGCCCTGTATGTCTCTTCGCCGATCGGGCTCGGTCACGCGCGGCGCGACATCAGCATCGCCCGCGAGCTGCGACGCCTGCACCCCGACCTCCAGGTCGACTGGCTGGCCCAGGACCCCGTCACGCGGGTGCTCGAGGCCGAGGGTGAGCGCATCCACCCCGCGAGCGTGCGTCTGGCCAACGAGTCCAAGCACATCGAGTCGGAGTCCACCGAGCACGATCTGCACGCTTTCCACGCCATCCGCCGCATGGACGAGATCCTCGCCGCGAACTTCATGGTCTTCCACGACGTTGTGCGCGAGGAGCGTTATGACCTGTGGATCGGCGATGAGGCGTGGGAGCTTGACTACTACCTGCATGAGAACCCGCGCGAGAAGCGCGTGCCGTACGTGTGGTTGAGCGACTTCGTCGGCTTCCTGCCGATGGACGACGGGGACGCGCGGGAAAGCTTCCTGACCGCCGACTTCAATGCTCAGAGAATCGACCACATCGCCGAGCATCCTGAGATCCGCGACCTCTCACTGTTCGTGGGTAACCCCGATGACATCGTCCCGAAGCGCTTCGGGCCCGGGCTGCCGATGATCCGCGACTGGGCCGAGCGCAACTATGACTTCACCGGCTACGTGACAGGCTTTGACCCGGCGGACCTCAGTGATCGCACCAAGCTGCGCGCGGAGCTCGGCTACAGCGATGACGAGCGCGTGTGCATCGTTACCGTCGGCGGCTCAGGCGTGGGGGAGAACCTGCTACGGCGGGTCATCGCCGCTTACCCCCAGGCCAAGGAGCGTGTCTCGGACCTGCGCATGATCGTCGTCGCCGGACCCCGCATCGACCCCAAGTCACTCCCCTCCCATCCCGGGCTTGAGGTGGTCCCATATGTGCACAACCTCTACCGGCAGCTGGCCGCCTGCGACCTGGCCGTGGTACAGGGCGGCCTAACGACGTCGATGGAGCTGACAGCACTGAAGCGGCCATTCCTCTACTTTCCCCTGCGCCACCACTTCGAGCAGAACTTCCACGTGCGCCATCGGCTCGAACGCTACGGCGCTGGACGTTGCATGGACTACGCGGACTCGCCGCCCGAGCGGATCGCCGCGGCGATCGCGCAGGAGATCGGCAGCGAGGTCGACTACCGCGACGTGGAGACCGACGGCGCCGCCAAGGCGGCCAAGCGCATCGCCGAGCTGCTCTAGCCACCGTAGCTGTTCCTCCACACACCACTGCCGAGCCAGTTATTCGTGCCGCGCGGGCCGCCGGGCCGTCCCGAGAATGTGTGGATCTGCTGGCAACAAGGGCGCGGGACTAAATGGGAAGCGCTGGCAAGTCTCGATCACGAACCCGGCGTGCTCGATTGCACTGGTGGTGTCGCGCGCCAGATGACAGCCGCCCGCAACATGAGGCCAAAAGGTCGCATCGGCGAGCTTCTGAAAGCGCGCCTCCCACGCAGAGTGTGCGATGACGTGGTCATAGAAACGCAGTTCCCCGCCAGGCCGAATGACGCGGTAGAGCTCCGCCAACGCGGAGGACTGATCGGGCACCGCGCAAAGCACGAGCGCGGCAACGCCGGCAGCAAAGGGCCCAGGCGCGCCGGGAAGACGCTCAGCACTCCCCTCCAAAACGGTGACGGAAACCGGAGCGTGAGTTGCCGCGCGCTGAGCGCGCTCTCGCAGATACGGGCTCCGGCTCCACGGCGATGACCTCGCTGACCGAAGCCGGATAGTGGGAGAAGTTCGCACCGCTGCCCGCGCCCACCTCAATCACGCGGCCGCTCAAGCCCGCGAGCAGCCTACGACGATGCTCGGCTCCACCGCGACGCTCGCCTATTTCTGCCACCTTCGTCTGCCACCTTCGTATAGATGCGCGCGAAAACAGGATGCGGGGCCGTGCTCAGGCATGAGTCACGGTGTCAGTCTCGCCGAGATCGTCCTCCACCGATCAAACGCCAAGGGAGGCACCGTCTGCCAGCCAGGCGCAATCATTCAGGCACCGGGATGGCGACCACGTTGAGCCCGTCGATGCAGCTGAAGTCGGTGGGGTTACAGGTGTAGAGAGGCAGGTCGTTGGCGAGGGCCGTGGCGGCGATCATCGCGTCGTAGGTCCGCGCGGTGGCCTTGCGCCCGGAACGCCGCAGCGAGGCGGCCACGCGTCCGAACGCCCGTGCAGCACTGGCATCGAAGGGGAGCGGCTCGAAGTCGGCCTCGGCCTGCTGAAGCTGAGATTGGCGCGCGACACGTTCGCTCTCACTCTTGGCGACGAGGGGGCCAACCGATAACTCAGCAAGCGTCACGGCCGTGATCAGCGGTTCCGTGGGAAGCGCTGTCGCATCGGTGAGCCTCTCCAGGACGATGACCGTCGAGGTGTCGAGGATTCCGCGTGCGGACGGCACCTAGACGCTCACAGGCTTGAGTCCAGCAGCCGGTCAACATCCTCACGAAACACGGCGGGATCTACGCGCGGCAACCGCTGCCAGCGACGCAGCAGAGCCTCGGCGGAGAGCGCAGGAGGCGATATCGCGCGCAGCTCAGCGACCGCCTTGCCCGAACGGGTGATCGTGATCTGCTCTCCGCGCGCGGCACGGTCCACCACATCGCCGCCATGGTTGCGTAGGTCTCGGATGCTGACCTCAGCCATATGCACATAGTATCACGCGTGATACAGCAGTGGTCATCGACTATGCCGCATCCGATTGCGCATAGCTTGGGTGTATGTTGGTACCTACCGAACCCCAGGAGGCTCCAAATGTATGTACGTGTCGTGAGATTCACCAGCGTGAACGCCGAGCGGATGGAGGGGTTGCTGGCCCGTATAAAGGAGTCAGATGGGCCTCCTCCAGGCGTGCCCGCCACCGGCCTGAAGATGCTGTTCGACGAGGCTGAGGGCACGGCGGTAGTCCTCCAGTACTTCGCGACGGCGGAGGACATGAGCGCGGGTGACAAAGCTTTCAGCGCGATGGATGCCTCCGAGACTCCGGGTGTCCGCGCCTCCGTGGACATGTGTGAGGTGAAGCTCGAACTCGAGGCCTGACACGCATCAGCCCCGTATCCTGAGATGGCCTATGACGACGAACTCGCGCATCGGGCGAGGCATGATCCAGATCGCTCCGGGCAGTCTAGATGGGCTCGGCCTACTTCTACCGATCGGCCCAACCCAGCCACCCGGCACCCGGCCCAGGTGGGCTAGAGAAAGGAACCACGATGATCGAGCGGATCGATGACATGCCAACAGGCACGATCGGTTTCAAGGCCAACGGCAAGCTCACCCGCGACGATTACCGCGAGATTCTGGAGCCAACCCTGCGCAAAGCGGCAGAGTCAGGGGAGATCCGCATGCTCTTTATGCTTTGAGGGACTCGAGCCCGGAGCCTGGTTCGACGACATCAAAACCGGGCTCGGACTAGGCATCGGTCACCATTCCGCGTGGAAACGCTCAGCGATCGTTACCGATGTGGAATGGGTCGCAAAAGCATTCCAACTATTCGCCTGGATGAGCCCCGGCGAAGTCAAAATCTACGAACTAGACCAGCTTGAAGAGGCCGAGAACTGGGTCGCTACCTAGATAGTCGACGGCCTCCTCCCCTACCGAGAACAGGCACCCAACTAACCCATCGCCTTTATCCGCTTCAGTCCGTTCACGTACGCAGATAACTGCGTATCACGCGCCGCCTAGAACCTTCTCACGGCGCAAGGCCCAATCGCCTGAAGTGATGCGCGCGGATATGTGCGGTGTGGGCGGTGAGCTCTCACCACCGCATCGTGAGCGCGGCAGGCCCTAGCCGCTCGGCGGCGCGTAGGCCGCGGCGCTCAAGCTCGCCCGGGGCGTGGCTGTCGTAGAAGTCGAGCAAGTCGCCGGTCAGCTCGCGCTGTACGAACAGGGCGTCGCCGATCGCCGTCGCCCCGGGCTCGTCAAGCGAGAGGCAAAGCTGCCGGCGGGCCGGGTCGAGCGGCCAGCGGGCCTGCATCGGGCGGCACAGCCGCTCGCCGAGATCGACTGCCATCCCGAGCAGCCGCTCGTCGAGGTGCATGTCGGCAGATGGTCGCGCCGCGACCCGCACCAGCGTCGGCAGCGGGAACACGCTCGGCTCGCAGAGGATCACGCCCATTCCCAGGCAGCAGCGATGAACCGCTTCGCCGCACGGCTCGCTGGAGACGAAGACCGGCCACCACGCACCGCGCATCGTCCCCTCGGGATCGCACGCTGCCGATTCACGGTAGAGATCGAGCACCTTGAACGCGAAGACGGCGACGTCGGACTTGTCGAGCTCCGCGCGCGCCTTGGCCTCGACCCAGATGCCGAGCCCAGGCCCGTGTCCTGCCCCGTCGAGCTCGGGGTTCGCACCGGAGCGTCCGGTGCAGCCGAATAGTCCGAGCGTTCCCGCGTGCTGTCGCCGGCTTATCTCCGGCATCCACATCCCGCGGGTGACCGCGTGCTCCCAGACCCGGCCGTCCGGCCGTCCCTCTTCTGGTCGGCCGTAACGGGCCAAGAGGAAGGCGTCGCGGCAGAAGCGGTGGAGAGCATCTGGGATCATGCGAGCAGGTCGTCGTAGTCGGCCGCGGCACCGTCCTCGTCGGTGGCAGCGATAGCAGCGAGGTGGCCGTTGCCGGCGAAGTGCCGCTGCGCGAAGGCGCCGTCGATCTCTCCGACCTGCGCCTCGGCGCCTGCATAGAGCAACTCGCTGGCCCGGTTCAGGAGCACCCCGGCACGCCCCTGCGAGACCGAGAGCAGAACGCCGGGCACGCCGAGCGTGAAAGGGCTGACCGGACTCGGGCCTGCATGCTCGTTGCGTACCGGCTCCATCCATACCTTCAGCAGCTCCTCGACCTGCTGATCACTCTGCAGGCCACGAAGGACGACGACTGCCGACGCATTGGCCGCGTTGGTGTCGAACGACGGCAGCCGGTTGGCCTGCCAGTCCTGCTCCAGGTTCTGCGCCGCGGCCGGGTGGAAAGTGAACGACATGTGCAGGCGTGAGGCGAACGGCTCGATCTCCAGCATGTCGCGGATGCGCCCGATCTCCCGCCGGCGCTTTGCTGCCGACAGGGCCCCCTTCTTGCCGAGATCCTCCAGCTGGTCGATCATCGAGAACACCTTCTCAATCCCGGCCGCCGCCAGAATGTACAGCGCTCCGGTGAAATACTGAATGCCGTTGCGCAACCGCGAGGCGTCGGAGACCTCGGAGAGCAGTTCGGCAAGGCCGGCGTCGTTGTCGACGAACGCCTCCAGCACGTCCGAACGCAGCGCCTGGCCGCTCGGGGCGAGCTTCATCTGGCTCTCGGCGATCATGTCCCGCATCCCGTCCCTGTCGCCGCCCGCCTTGGCCAGTAGCTTCTGGCGGATAGCCGGCATGACCGCATCCGGGCCGGCGGCGAGGTTCTGCGTGGCGGCGAACAGTACCGGGTAGAGGCCGCTGCGGCTCTGCTCATTGAGCTCGGCGAACGTCGCCACGATCGGCTTGATCCGCTCGGGCTTGATCCCGAGGTTTCCCTGGACCGCAGCGCCGAAGTCACCGTTGATCGCACGGACAGTGTTGCGCATCAGGGTTGTCTTGCCGAAACCGGTGTCCTCACCGGTCGGGCTCATCGACCACAGGAACCCCGTCTTGCGCCCGCCCTGCAGGCCGCCGCGGATCATCTTCAGGCGGAACTCGTGGGTCTCCACGGGGAAGACGAGGTCCGAGTAGCGCTCGGTCTCGGCGCCGGAGCTGATCCCCTCGGCTGGGAACGGGTTCTCATCGAGGCCGAAGGCCTCCTCCATGTGGGTGTAGGGATCGGTCGGCATTTACTCCTCCTTTGGGGTGTGGGTGACCTGCATGACCAGCCGGCGGCCGCCGCGGTAGCGAAAAGCCGGCTCGGAGTCCGGCAACCGGATGGTTGAACCGACGTAGACGGCGGCCTGAACCGAGATCTCGGGGAACGCGCCGTCGACGAGATCGGCGAGGACGCGGTTGACAAGCGCGCGCGTGACCCCGACCGCGTGGGCGGCGTGCGCGCGCACGCGGTGCACGGCGATGAACGGCGTCTCCATGTGGCTCGAGTCCTCGGCGGCCAGCGCAACATAGGCCTCGACGATCGCCCGCGCAACCGTCCCACCCAAGGCGGCGCGTCCGCGTCGGGTGGCGACCATCCGTCCGGCGTCGTCTACGGCGAGATCCGAGCAGCCCCATAGCACGGTTGTCTGCGGGAAACCAGGCACATAGCGGCTCTGGTCGTATACAAGCAGAGCCGAGCCCCAGCGCAGCAGCGCCTTAATGGTGGCTGAGTCAAATACCAGCCCGCGGGCGGCGAACCCGGCGACGGCAAACCCATCGCTCAGCGCCTCGGCTAGCTCCTTGGCCGTCGGCTTCTCCTCGCGGCGCCTGAAGCGGTCGAGCGCCTTCTCGATCTCGCGCCGTACGAACTCAACGGTTGGGTCGCCGGCGATACGCTCGACGCCCCACGTCGCCCAGTCGGCGACCTTGCGCCCCTGGCGGCGGCTCTCAGTGACTTCGCCCTCCGAGACGACCGGGTAGGCGATCACGCTATCGGCTAGCGCTTCTAGCAGGGTGCGGAAGTACGGGTGGGCCTCGATGATCGCAGCGGTAACCACGTCGACGAAGCCGGCCTGGCTCGTCGCAGCGAGCCGGGCGAGTTCGCGGCCGCGGCCGGTGATCGTGTAGTGCTGTTCGCGGTAGCGGTCGACGAACTTTCGCTCCGAAGGGAGCTGGGCGACCTCGATCGCACCCCAGCGCATGAGCTCCTGGAGGCAGTCGCGGGTGGGCGCCCAGTTGCGCTCGCTGTCGGAGACCCGAGAGGCAGTCAGACGGCCACGCCCCTCGCGCTCAAGCCGGCGCTGGGTCTCCAGGTAGCGCAGGCGGCAATCCTCGAAGGTGTCGAGTCCCTTATCCAGACCGACCAGCTGGTCGCGCGCGTGGTCGACCACCTGGTGCAGCCGGGGGATCGTGTCCTTCTCGGCAGGTTGAGTAGTCATGGCCGGACATTCTACACGATCATCAAACGTACTCAGAACTGCCGCAACAGATGTGGGAGCGTTCTCATCCCACGTCCGCGACCCGGAGCCGCGCTGGCGATCACCACTGCGGTTAAGTCGCCGTGGAGGACCGGCGCACTGAACGCCTCGCGACGGCCAGCGCGTACGGCGGACGTCCCATTCGTCGCATTTGCGCAGACAGGCGCAGACGGTCAGCGCCCTAGCCGTACTCCCTCGCGCCACCGGCGCCAGGGAGATCCGGTCAAGCGGTAGGCGCCGGTTGCATCACCGTGAAGGAGGCTCCCTGGGGGTCAATCAGACCGGCGAAGCGTCCGATCGGCATGTCCATCGGCTCATTCGTGACGGTTGCCCCAAGCGAACGGGCCTTCGCGACAATGCCGTCACAGTCGGCTACCGCGAAACACACGCCCCAGTGCGGCGGGATCTCGGCGGGGAAGTAGTCGTCGGTCATCTGCATCATGCCCCCGACCTGTTTCCCGCCGAGCTCCCAAACCGTGTACGTCTTCGGTGCGCCCTCGAACGCGGGGGGACGTCCCTCCCAACCAAAGACGGCCGGGTAGAACACCTTGTCCGTGTCGGCGTCACGGGTGAGCACCTCGTTCCAGCAGAGCGAGTTGGGCTCGTTGACAAGATCCGCGCCGGTGAAGGTCTTCGGCTGCCAGACGCCAAACACGGCACCAGTGGGATCGGCGAACAGCGCCATCCGTCCGATGTCGGTCACATCCATGGGCTCAACCACTACGCCGCCACCGGCAGCCTTGACCTTGGCCGCGGTCTCATCGGCGTCAGCGACGCTTATATAGGTAGCCCACGCGGTGGGCTGACCCTCCTGCATGTGGCCCATCAGGCCAGCGATGTTCTTGTCGCCCTGTTGGAACATGCGATATCCGCCGGTCTCCTCGCCGCCGGGCTCGGTCGCGCTCCAGCCCATGAGCTGGTCATAGAACTCCGCGGCGGCGTCGGTGTCAGGTGAAGATAGTTCCACCCAGGACGGGGTGCCAGGTGCGTACTCGGGCATGGTTCTCCTTTCGCGAACGGGACGAGACTTCACACTAGCGCGGACGGGACTTCACAGCAGAGTGGCAAATCGGTGCCTGGAATGCACGTCTTTCTCGAGCAACTCGCCGGGCGCCCAGTGCTGGAGGGCGCCGGCGGTGATGATCAGTGGCGAGCGATCCCGGGAAGCACCTGTGTGCCTTCGATCTGGACCGCTTGGAGCGCCTCTGGATCCAGCCCGAGCAGGTCGAGGATCGTCGGCGCGATCTCGTCGGCGACCCGGTCGTCACAGGTGCCTCGGCGGCCGTGCTGGCTGCCGACGTGATCGCGGCGATCAGCGACTGAACACCGGCCACCGATCCATCGGCGCCGCCGGACGCGTGGGTTCAGCCGGTCGTCAGCTGGGGTCTGCCAGATCCGCCCACTACAGCGCCCGGAAACCATGCAAACAAGCGGCTTTCGGCTCGGGGCAAGGCACGCCACAAACATGGTTACTGCCGCTTACTGCCCAAATTGAGACGGTCACCAGCGGCGCCTCGCGCAAGAAAAAACCCCCGATTTCCGGGGGTTTTTTGATCGGGGCGCCGAGATTCGAACTCGGGACCTCACCGACCCGAATCGCTAGTCCCGGTAGCCTGATTCCCATGAAATGCCTGCAAAAGCGCGGGTTCTGGCTACGCATGTCAACTCCAGCTGGTTCGATATTGCCTTCGATATGAACGGATTTGGGCAGTGAGAGGACCATCACTGCCAAAACTCCTCGGACTGGGTCTCGGCGACCGTCGGACCTCGCAGCCTCTCCTTATAGCAGCGGGCTCGGCACCCGTTCGGCGACCTCCGTGTGGCGGCCGATGATCGTAGCGCCGGAGGGTGCCGCGGCCCGGGGCGTCTGAGCCCGCGAGCGACGCGACGCAAGGCACCGGCCGGGCGGATGTGGTCCCGGCGTGCTTCGGGTCTACCACCGCGAATACGCAGGACGTCCGATCCGGGCGCTGTGGACACTCGAGGAGATCGGGGTGCCCTACGAGCTGACGCTTATGAGCTGGGAGGAAGGCAGCGGGGAGGAGCACCGCGCGCGCCATCCACTCGGCCGCGTGCCCGTGCTCGAGGACGACGAGGGCTACGTGTTCGAGTCTACGGCCATCTGCCTGCACCTCGCCGACCTGCACCCGCAGGCCGAGCTGTTGCCGCTGCCGGGCACGCATGAGAGGGCGCTCGCCTATCAGTGGTCGTGCTTCGCGCCCGCCGAGCTCGAGCCGCCGCTCATCGAGGCCGCGATCTTCCGCGAAAGCGACCCAGATCGCGCCGCCAAGGCACGGGGGCGCTTCGTCGCGGCCGCAGGCGCCATGGCGGACGCGCTCGCGGACAGCGAGTACCTCGTTGGCGGCCGGTTCGGCGTAGCGGACATCCTCATCGCCACCGCCCTGTCCATCCCAGAGAGGGCGGGCTTCCCCGAGGATGTCTCGCAGGACCTCAAAGCATATGTCGCGCGGCTCAAGGAGCGTCCGGCATACCAGCGCGCCAGAGAGCGCGAAGCTGGGGCGACGACAGCGCGCTGAGGGCTGCCCCCGACCCTGGATGGGGTCGTGGTCCAAACTCCGAGAACCTATGAGGTCCCCTTTTGTCGATGCCGGGCACGACGACGCGCTGTTCGCCCCCGCATCGCGGGCGAATGCAGCAGCAGACGACGATCTGACCGTGCTCTCGCAAATCGTCCCTTGCGGCAGTCACGTACGGTCGTTGGACGCTCCCGCTTCGATGGCGATCCAGGCGTGTGGCTGTCAGCATCGACGCCTGCCAGGTCTGGGCGTACTGACCACAATTTATGCGTCAGTTTTCCGGAGCTGCGCATACCGCGCTGAAGGCGGGCGGGAGTCCATATGCGCGAGAGCACCTGCGCGAGCGCGGGGCTGCCTTGCGTCGCCGTACCGTAGAAGTACGCAGAGGCATGTTCAAACTGCTTACGGAGATTCTGGAAGAGCTTCTCGGTGACGTCGCAGAAGAGGCCTTGGAGCGGGTCCAGAAGACCGTTATGTGGGTCCTTTTCTTGATCTCCGAGGGCGGCGCGATAGCCGGAGTTGCCGGACTCTTCGGCCTCGGAACCGTGGGGCGGGTGCTGTGCGGGCTCGGGGCGGTGTGGCTTCCGATCGACTTCAAGGTCAATCCCTGGTATCGCGACTAGTAGCTCCGGGCCCCGGCGCTCGTGAGTTGTCTCGGCTGCTGCCAGCATGCGCGTCGCACCCGCCCGACGCCGCCTCACCTTGCGTGTGTGGGGGCGGCGGGTTGCGGCGTGCGCCGCTGGGTCCCTGCCAGCCCTGGGCGTATCGACTAATTGTTGCCAACTGACCGAAGCTGCGGATCCCGCGCTGAGCCCCCCTCCCGGCGCTCGGTAAGCCGCAAGCGCGCTGGCACACTTCTTCCCGAGGGACGGAACTACTAGCAATCGTCCGTCGCCCTCGTCAGCTACGCTGTGCGGGATGCTGGGCCGTAGAGCGGCATGGTTTGTTCTCGTACCACTTTGGGCGGTGCTGTTTCTTACGCTTGCTGGTACCGCACTAGCTGCGACTGGGGTGGTTGCCACCAGCGCTGCCGACGATGCGATTACGGGTGGGGCCGCGCTGGGGGCTGGACTGATCGGCGGTGGGTTCGCACTGTTCGGAAACCGGCAGGCGAACAGTGCCGCGAAGCGACGGGACGAAGACGCCCGGCTGTCCAAAGTGCGTCAGGAAGCAGCTGAGGACATCACGCACATGGTCGATCTCGGCGCCAAACTAGAGGGGGCCTTGGCCGAACTACTTGCGACGCTTGGTCAGGACACCGAACAACGCCAGAAGGTGATAGACGCCACCTCGAAGGTGGACGCCCGCCTCGACTTCATATGGGACGACGATCTGCGAAAGCACATGCGCGCGTTCTCGGCACGCGCGCGCGAAGCCGCGGCCGCCGCGGGCGGCGAGATGCGCGAGAGGGCGATTAAGGCCAGCGAGGAGTGGCGGCAGGCGAAGGACCGGGCGGGCGTCGTGTGGCGGCAGCTGACTCGGGCAGTGATCGACGCGCAGGAGCTGCTTCCCGACGGCGAGGACCAACAAGCCGCCTAGCGAGGCCCTGTCGCGGCTCTGCCAGCCCTGGGCGTAGCAGGGGTACAGCTCCAGCCTGTCCAAGCGCGTTCCTGCTCGAAACCCCCTGCTTGCGTTTCGCGCGGCATGCGAGCGTCTCCGGAGGCGCCCAGCTCACTATTGCTCTGGGACGAACTACAGCAACCTGCCAGGGCTCTCGCCTCGGTCATGTATTTGGGCGTCCGAGGATGCGAGGCAGGCTGTCCTTTATCCTATGACAGTGGTCAAGCTAACCGCATTCGTCCTGTTGCTGGTGTTGGCGCCATCTGCCGGGGCGAGCATGGACCTCGCCGCGCGGAGAAGCGTGACGCCGACGGACATCGCCGTGACCCGCTCGTACTTGCGCGCTCGGCATCATTACGAACGGGCGGTCAAGGACGATGGGCTCGCCGACGCAGTCGCCGTTCACGATCTCGTCGCTCGCGTTAGTAGCCAGTGTCCGAATGTGCTCGCGGGTGCGCCGTCGAACAAGGCAACCGAAGAAATCACGCGCGAGGCTGATCTAGAGGTGAGCCATGCACTGGAACATCCCCAGCAACAGCCGACGATAGCCTTTGCAAGTACGATCGAACAGCTCCGCTGGAGCAACCGCAAGCTCACATACTACGTCCATGGCTTCGCTGCGGAAGCTAGAGCGAACGCCGAGCTGGTAGCACCTGATATGTGTGTCGACGCCCGAGTGGTCGCTGCGAGCGGCTTCAAGACTATCCCTACAAGCACGACACGATACGCCCGGCAGAACCTATGCGCTAACAGCAAGGTGGAGGTCGAAAACAGCCCAGGCGAAACTGGAGAACTCAACGAAATCATCGGAATAATGCTCAAGCCCTATGAGCGTCCGGACGAGAGAGCGCTGATCCCACGCCGACTCAGCAAGCGCACACGCCATAAGAAAGAACAATTGGCAAGCCAGCGCTTGGCCGCGGCAGAATCCGAAATCGCGAACGCGCTTGGACTGCCGAAGGCTGAACCTCCTCAACCCTTGTCGAATGCACCTACCTGTCTATCACGGCCGCCCGTTGACCGGCGGCTTATGATTCGAGGTCGGTCATCGCTGCCGCTCCTGGGCGAGAGCAGGCGTGCCGATCAGCCGTTCGCAGATGCCCCATTTGGACGACATCCGAGCACGCCGACTGAGGATTAGCACACACCCGCTCGCGTGGGGCGAAGCATCACGTCGAGAAGCGGAAGCGGCCGGTTTGTCGGCGTTGCGGCACCGGCCAGAGGCGAGGAGGCATCCGGGCGTATCTCAAGACGCGTCGCGCTATCACGATCGAGTTCAGCGGTGGAAGCCCTTCGTGACGGACGATCGGCCCGAGGTAGGATACGTGGCTCGCGTACTCGTGGTCGTCTGAGAGTGTGGCGCTCGAGAGGGTGTGGATCGCAGGCGACGTGGTGACCGAGGCCGAACAGACTCTGGAGTCAGCGGGCTACTTCTTGCCCTTCTTCGTTTTGGTCGCCTTCTGCAGCGCGAGATGGACGGTTGCGGTCTGCGTCACGGCAGGAGAAGGCGAGGACTTGAGGATCGTAAGCGTAGCGTTGAGATGCCCGTGAGCGGCGCTCAGGAGTTCTCGCCCGATTGCGTTGAGCGTGATCTTGATGGTCGCGGTCTTGCCCGCCGAGATCGAGAAGGTCGTCGTCCCGATGGTGTGTGTGTTGGTGTGCTTCTTCTTGCCCTTCTTGGTCGTACGCCTGGCCGTGAGGGTCAGCTTGCCACTGCACGTGCTGGTACCCGTGCAGGTGAATTTGACCACTGCCACGCCGCTGCCCTGAACGGAGATGGTGGACCCGGCGAGCGACACGCTGCCGGACGCCGCTGTTGACGTGGCGGTTTTCGTCCCGGTCCCTATCTGGGGGTTCGGATTGCCACCGCCGGTGGTCGATCGGCCACCCGTCGATTCCGGCGAGCTGCTGACCGACAGGTTCGTCGAGCCTGAGCTTCCGGCGTAGCTCGCATCGCCGAAGTAGGTGGCGCTGAGCGTGTGGCTCCCGACCGCGAGACCCGTCGTCGAGCACGTAGCCTGGTAACGAGCGCCCGCCAGACTGAGTGTTTGTGCTCCGCAGCCGCTGATCGGTGTGGATGACCCGTCGGCGTAGAACGCGACGGCGCCACCCCCGTCGGTTGGCGTCGCCGTAGCCGTCAGCTCGACCGTCTGCCCAGGCGTCACGGGGTTAGGCGAGGGCGTAAGGGTCACGCTCGTAGCGACGGGCGGAGGCGGTGAGCCGTATGTAAAGCTGTCAGCGAGCGTGGGCGCGGAGCCGCCCGAAGACGTCGTCACGGTGACGTCTACTCGCTCGGCGAAAGCGGCAGCGGGGGCGACGGCCTGCAATTCGTTTTCGGATATTGGCGCTACCTGCGTTGACGCGGTTCCGCCGAAGTCGACTGAGAACGCCCCGTCGAGGTGGCTTCCCTTGATAGTGACGACCGTGCCGCCCGACAGCGGTCCGTTATTGGGACCCACCGATTCGATCACGGGGCTCTTTTCGGTCACCACCGGCACTGAGTATGTGTAGTGGTCTATTTCTGATGTCGCGCTGGTGCCGCCTGGGCCCGAAACTGTAACGTCCACGGTGCCGTTGGTCCCAGCCGGAGCGACCGCTGCCACCGCGTACGGGGACAGCGACTGCACGTGGACTGACGCGTTGGCTCCGAAATGAACGGAGGTCACATCCGTCAATCCTTCGCCAAGAATATCGACCATGCTGCCTCCGGCGGTCGCACCCTCCGACGTCGACAGGCCCGTCACCTTTGGCGTGGGTGCCGTTCCGCCTGCGCATTCCAGCGTCAGCGTCAGCCCAACGGCGGGCGGCGGCAACACGAATGGCGATGTAAACACGTTTGGCTGGCTTTCTTCTCCAGGCGCGTGACATCCCGGAGCCGATGCCTCCACCTCATAAGTGCCAGCCAGTGCATTCCAGTCGAACTGCCCTGACGCCTTGGTGGCCTCGGGGTTTTCGGCCGGTTCGATGACGCCACTCGAGGGTGCCACTGGAGTGAAAGGATCGGCGGCCAACGGCTGTTCCAGCAACGTGGCAGTCGCACCGCTAATCGGGTTACCCTGCGTATCCACGATAGCGCCACTGGGATCTATGAACAGATTCCAGAAGTCCCAGCGACAGTCGGTGCCGACTAGGATTTTGCACGCATCGTTGCCAAGGTCGATCATGAACTTCGCCTCCCAGACACCGTCCCACACCTCGAGGCCAAACTCGATTAGGTTGGCTAGCTTCGCACCACTGGCGAAAGTGTCCGTCAGACCGTACGCGAAATAGCCCTTGAGGAATTGCACGAACGGGTCGGCCACCGCGCCCACCAAATCGCCCGTGGGGCCAAGAGCCTCCTCGTACACATCCTTCGCGAACTGGGCCGCACCGCAAAGCTGCGCATCCTGCTCGACGAGCGTGACGCCGCCCACTGGGACAGCGCATGCCTCGGACATGTCTTGCGCATACGCCTGTGGGGAGGTCGTGCTCTGATTTAGACTCGAGGTACCGGGCGGTCCGCCCTGGTTGATATAAAGCGCGGTGTTCGTCGGCGCGGACACGCTGTTGCCCTGCACCACCTGTACACCAACGGTACCGACCCCGGGCGGCGTTACCACTTGGAGCTGGGTAGAGCTTATGTACGTCACGCTCGGCGACGGGAGCAACCCAAACACCACCTGATCGCCCGATTGGAACCCCTGCCCGGTGATTGTCACCGTCGTCCCACCGGCCGCCGGGCCGGAGCCGACGCTGAGCGAGGCCACCTGGAGGTAGGTATAGGTTCCGATCGATATCGTGTTGCCGCCGCTGCCGGTCACTGTGACGGCGACGTCTCCCGATCCCGGCGGTGCGGTCGCGACGATGAAGTTGTCGGTCAGCACAGTGAACGACGAGGCGGGTGTCGTTCCGAAGTTGACAGCGGTCGCGCCTGTCAGGCCACCTGGCGCATTGAGTAGCACTGTTGTGCCACCGCTTGGCGGGCCGCCGCTCGGAACGAGCCCGAGCTTGGCTGGACAATCGATCAAATCTGTCCCGGTAGCGCCACCATGAACCGGAGCAAGCGGCCGTATGGCGGCTTGGTAGGTCCCCGAGCTTGTCGGGTTTTCGAGCAGCGGCGCCGATATCGTTTCAGCCTGACCGGTGTTCGTATTTGTGCCTGCGATGCTGGTGATGCCGACGCCGTTCTTGCAGGCGGTATCCGTCACGGTGCTTGGTTCTCCCCAGTTGAGCCCTGGCACCACGCTTTCCTGCGTGCCCCGTCCTGGCGACGATACGGCCACGCCTTCCGGAAGACCACCCGGAGGGGAGAACGTCACATTCAGATTGAGCACTGAGGGCGGCAACCCAATGGGCCCAAATATCCGTTGGGCATCCTTCAGACCGGCGGGAGGAAAGATGGTGACTGTGTCGGTGCCGTCAGGCACGAGCATGTGAAAGCGGCCTGAACTTTCGACGGCCCGAGGATCAACCTGGCAGGCACCGCCTGTCGTTGGACATGCTTGTATGCGGGCACCTTCCGCGCCACCGACGCCACCGATGGCTGCTTCTCCGGCGATGATGGAGCTTCCGGCGGGGGCTTCCGATGCCGCTTTCCAGTGCGTAAGGATCGCCGCTGAGCTAAGTGCTGTGGGATAAATAGCGATTTCGTCCAGGCCAAACGTGCCCGACGCGCCGTTGATCTTGAGCCCTTCGCCAGGCGAGACCGTTTCGGCGTTTCCGATTTCGCCCCCACCGATGAGCTGGCCATCAATATAGATCTCCCCCACGTTGCCGTCATACGTGACGTCAACTAGCTTCCACCCCGCGCCTTCGAGACCGCCAGGCGCGACGGCATGGACAGACTGCGTGGCCCCCGAGACAGTGATCGTGCTTCGCGGTTCGCCGCCCACGTTGACCGTGAAACGGTGCCCGCCAGCCACATCACCGTATTCGAACAGGTTGTAGCTGCCGTAGCGAGGCTGGCCTTCCTCGTTGATCCACGCCTCGAAGGTCCGCGGACTGTTACCAGCCGGAAGCACGTTCGCGCTCTGTTCAAGTATCTCGCCGCTTGAGACCGACCCGAAGAGGCTGTTTAGGTATCTCGACACTGCCGCACCTGAATCACCCAACACCGGGCCTGTTGCAGCTTTACCCCCACCAGAATCGACGTAGGTCGCGTTTGCGCAATGACCTGAGGAGTCGAAAGCGACGCGCTCGGCGAGATGCGCCGCGAGCTCGTCCAGACGGTAGTAGGCGTCGGGTGCGTTGGCGAGGACTGCGCTCGCGTAGGGGCTTATCGGAGTCGCGGCACAGGCTGGCTGTCCGGGGTAGCTCTGACCAACCGTCCAGTGGGCGTCGATCCGTTCAGGTGACAGGGCGCTAGGGTAGGTCGCGACCTCGTCGAGTCCGAACGTGCCACTGCCACCGTCTATCTTCAGTCCTTGGCCGGGAGTCACGGTTTCGGCGTCGCCAATACTGCCCCCACCTATCAACGTACCGTCGGCGTAGATCCCAACGCCGCCGCCGTCATATGTGACATCGATCAGATGCCACGTCGAATCTTCGAGGCCGCCGGGCACGACAACATGGACAGACTGCGTGGCCCCCGAGACAGTGATCGTGCTTCGCGGTTCGCCGCCCACGTTGACCGTGAAACCATGCCCGCCAGCAACATCACCGTATTCGAACAAGTTGTAGCTCCAATAGCGAGGCTGCCCACCCTCGTTGATCCACGCCTCGAAGGTCCGCGGACTGTTACCAGCCGGAAGCGTGTTCCCGCTCTGCGCCAGCATCCCAACACAGGGTCCGCAGAAACCCGAGTTTTGATACCTCTGTACCGCAGAGTCCGAATCGCCCACCAAAGCGCCACTCCGCGATTCGTAAGGCCCCGCACCAGAATCGACATAGGTGGCGTTGAGCCCGTTGCCGGACGAGTCCTCAGCGGTGGTGAATTCAGTCTCGTCGAGGCGGTAGTAGACAGTCGGGTGATCGGCGAGCACCGCTTGGGGGTAAAGCGAGCTGGTATTAATCTGTGTGGCTAGATTGACCGAGCGGGCGAATGGGTTGCTCGCTAGCGCCCCTTCGGACGCGCGGGTCGCTGCTGTCGCGGTCGGCGCTCGCGCAGCGAGCCCGGCAAGCAACAGCACCATCATGCACGCAAGCCACCTTGAGGGTATACGCCGGAGAGCTCCGCCCATGAGGCCGAATGCCGTCACGTCTCCTCGCCGGGTTCGCGGCATGGATTCTGGTCCCCTGTGGATCATTAGCGTGTCCCTCGCCAGCGGATCGTCAGCCACGCCCGCGCCTTGGCGGACAGAACTCTACAGAAAGCTTGCTATTTGAATAGAACGCTACAGAAGCTCGCCACTTCTGTCGGCACTTCTGCCCAGGAGCCCAGCAGATCACGCGACTCTCGCGCGGGGCTCAAGCCCACGCTGCTGCGAGCCCTGAAGGCGAGCACATCGGGTGGCCTGACCTGCACGCTCATCCAGTTCGAACGAGCCGCGACTCCCCCTTTGGCCCCAGAAGGAGGCGTCGTCGCGGAGCCTGGACGCGCTTTCGAGTTGGACGAAGAGGAACTGCTGGGCTGCAGGCTGGATCACTCTCGCTGCTGGCGATTGCGCAAGTACGACTGCCGTTGCCTCCCGCCATGTGATGGCCCACGTGACCTACGTGCGCAGGCCGCGGGGTGGTGCGGGAGGCTGCTCAACCCGGCGGGGAGGCACAAGCGGCTCCAACCTGGTGAGGACGTCTGTGGCGACGGCGCGAAAGACGCACAGGCACACCCCTTGTGGTCGCGCCGCCGAGCGATACATGACACCGTCGAATCCCTCGGCATGAAGCCGCTCACCGACCTGTTGGAACACAGGCCATTGCTCCCGCCCTGGTATAGCGTCGGGCAAGCCCAGCTCTGCAAGAACACCGTTCCCCGTGAGATCAGCAACGTTACGCAGGCTGACTCGGTAGCGCCACAGCTCACGCGGCAGACTGTGCAGCGGCTCGATCTCGTGCTCAGCGAGCCAGCGGTACCACTCGGCCCATACGGTCGCCTCCTCGGCTGCGAGATAGACACCCTCGATGACAGTTCCACGCTGCCAGCGCCCGTCCGCGGGCGTCGGAGGCCGGTACAGCGGATCGCTGTCCACCGGCGTGTGACGCAGCCACGTACCCGACACGGGCACGCTCGCCACAGCCAGATCCGCCACCCGTCGCCTTACGAGAACGTCGGCGCCTCAAGCCCAGCGACGATCCGCGAGAGCTCCTCGTAGCCGCCGGAGGCGAGGACGTCGATGGGCTTGCGATGGTCAAGCGCGACCAGTGGACGGTTGAGCCATACCGGCACGTACTCCTGGTCGAGCACGGTGGCTAGTCGCTCGATGATCGCTGAGAGCTCGACCAGCCGCTCGGCACGCCGGCCGCTGGGCGCGCGTGTGCGGTGCAGCCAAGCGCTGACCGTCGAAACCCCCGCACCCGTCGCCCGCGCGATGTCGCGCTCGGTCAGCGGCGCAAGCCGCCTGATCCTAACCGCCTCGTCCGCGTAAGCCAAGCTCATGAACATCATTGTAGCGAAAAACAGAAGCGATGCAGAAGCAAAACTGTACTCGGCACCTCACCGCAGCTTTCTGGGAGGTCATGCGCAGAAAGCTAAGCAACCATGCCGATTTCCCCATATCCGGAGTGAGCGTTCTGGCAGTAAATCACCCTTACTGCCCATTCACTGCCCAATCGAAGAGCCCTACCACAACAAAAAACCCCGCATTTGCGGGGCTTTTTTATCGGGGCGCCGAGATTCGAACTCGGGACCTCACCGACCCGAACGGTGCGCGCTACCAGGCTGCGCCACGCCCCGACGCAATCAAAGTATCCCACACCGCTATCGTCCCCGCCGAATGCCGGCCAAGCTCGAAGACATCCTGCAAGAGCTGGACACCCTGCTGAACCCAGAAGCCTTCGAGGACTACACCCCCAACGGCCTGCAGGTCCCAGGAGCCAAGCAGGTTACGACGGTAGCCACCGGCGTAAGCGCCCACCTGGAGCTCTTCGAAGCAGCCCGCGAGCAAAAGGCCGAGCTGATCCTGACCCACCACGGAATCTTCTGGGGCTCCCCATCAGGCCCACCAAACCCAATCGACCCCGCGCTGAAGCGCCGCCTGAAACTGTTGTTCGACGCCAATATGAGCCTGGCCGCCTACCACCTCCCCTTGGATGCGCACCCCGAGGTAGGCAACAACGCGCTGCTGGCCCGCGCGCTAGGCGCTAACAAACTGGAGCCCTTCGCCCCCCATAGAGGCCGCCCGATCGGCTTCATCGCGCACTTCCCCGACGAAGGAGTGCCCGCAAAAGAACTGTTCGCCCGCGTACGGGAGGCCACAAACCGCGAGCCGCTCGTCTTCGACGCCGGCCCCAAAGAGGTACGCAGCCTGGCGATCGTCTCAGGCGCCGGCGCGAACTACCTCGACGAAGCGATCGCATCCGGCGCCGACGCCTTCCTGACAGGCGAGCCAGCCGAGCGCGTGATGGCAGAAGCACAAGAGGCAAAGATCCACTTCATCGCGGCCGGCCACTACGCAACCGAGACCCTGGGCATCAGGCGCCTAGGCGAGCACCTGGCCGAGCGCTTTGGCGTGCGCCACATCTTCATAGACGTGCCCAACCCCGTTTAGGAGGAGAATCGCGGGCGTGGAGGCAAAGAACTTGGAGGAGGCGCAGGCCCAGAGCGAGAGCAGCACGCCGAAAAGCGGACGCCGCATGCTGAGCCGCCGCGCGACGTTCACGATCCTGTGCATAGCGCAGTTCGTGATGGTGCTCGACACGACGGTGATGAACGTGTCGATCTCGCAGGTGGTAAGCGACCTGCACACAACGGTGACAGCAGTACAGGCCGCAATCACGCTGTACGCCCTGGTAATGGCAGCCTTCATGCTGAGCGGCGCAAAGCTAGGCGACCTGTGGGGCCGCCGCAGAGCCTTCACGATCGGCATAGCGATCTACGGCGTAGGCTCGCTGACAACCGCCCTGAGCGGCTCGATCACGATGCTGCTGATCGGCTGGTCGCTGATCGAGGGCCTAGGCGCGGTACTGGTGATCCCGGCGATCGCGGCGCTGGTGGCAACGAACTTCCAGGGCAAAGAGCGCGCGGTGGCGTTCGCGACACTCGGCGGCATCTCCGGCGCGGCAGTGGCAGCGGGCCCGCTGATCGGAGGCTTCGTCACGACGGTCCTCACCTGGCGAGTGGTGTTCGCAGCCGAGACGGCAACGGTGCTGGCGATGCTGCCGTTCTGCCGCGGCATCAACGACGCCCCACCACTGCGAGGCGTGAAGTTCGACAAGCTAGGCGCAGTGCTGTCAGCACTGGGCCTGGGCCTGATCGTGCTAGGCGTGCTGCAGAGCAGCAAGTGGGGCTTCTTCACGCCGCGCGGAGCGCTCGAAATCGGCGGCCAGAAGATCACGCCGTTCGGCTTCTCGGTCGTGCCCTTCCTGATCGCGGCAGGCGGGGTCTCGCTGGACCTGTTCGCACGCCACCAGCGACACCTCAAAGAGACCGGCGGCACGCCACTGCTAGACCCCGACCTCCTAGGCATCCCGAGACTGCGCGCAGGCGCGGTGATGACGGTCGCACAGCAGCTGATCATCGCGGGCACGTTCTTCGTGATCCCGCTGTACCTGCAGCTGGTGCTGGGCAAGGACGCGCTACAGACGGGCATCGCGATCCTGCCGGTCTCAATCACGATGATCGTGGGAGCCCTCTCCGGGGCCCCGCTGGCCCGCAAACTCTCGCCGCGGCGAGTGGTGCAGATGGGCCTGGTGCTGCTGTTCGCGGGCTTGATCGGGGTGCAGGCAGCAATCGGCCCGTCGCTGAACGGCGCGGCGTTCGGAATCGCGATCGCGGCCTTCGGCGGCGGCATGGGCCTGGTGGTCTCGCAGCTAGGCAACGTGATGATGAGCGCGGTGGACGGCTCGCGCGTGAGCGAGGTCGGCGGCGTGCAGGGCGCAGCACAGAACCTCGGCGCGGCGCTGGGCACGGCGCTGATCGGCTCGGTGCTGCTGGTAGGCCTGCTGAATGGTTTTCAGACACACGTGCAGGACAACCCCGAACTGCCCCCGAGCGTGGAGCAGCAGATACTGGCGGCGACCGACGAAGGCATCGACATGGCGCCCCCGTCAGCGGTCGGCAAGGCAGCCCGCGAAGGAGGCCTGAGCGACGCGCAGGCCGCGAACATCCAGGCGGGCTACGCGGAAGCTCAGCTACAGGCCCTGAAGACGGCGCTACTGTGGGCAGCAGGCTTCGCACTGATAGGCCTGTGGTTCGCGCGGCGCCTGCCAGGAGAGCCGCTGCAGAGTGAGGAAACAGTTAAGGAGGAGTAGTTGTGGCCGGTCACAGCACCCCCGCCGGGCGCCCGCTGAGAGTAGCCGTCACCGGTCCTAGCGGCGAGATCGGCCAGGCGGTGGTGAGGGCACTGGAGCGCTCGCGCGCGGTAGGCCGCATCGAAGGCATGGCGCGGCGCCCCTTCGAGCCGCGGGAGCGAGGCTGGAAGAAGGTCACCTACCGGCGCGGCAATGTGCTCGATCGCGAGGCGGTGGCGGAGCTGGTGAAAGACGCCGATGTGGTGGTGCACCTGGCGTTCATGATCATGGGCAGCGCCAGCGAAAGCCGCAAGGTGAACCTGGAAGGCTCGCGCAACGTGTTCGAGGCCACGGTGGCAGCGGGCGCCAAGCGCCTGGTCTATGCCTCCTCGGTGGCCGCCTATGGCTTCCACGGCGATAACCCCCAGCCGCTTACCGAGGAGGTCCCGGCGCGCGGCACGGCGAGCCACTACTACTCGGCCCAGAAGGCGGAGGTCGAGGCGCTACTCGAACGGACGCTGGCCGGCAGCGCGACGGCGCCCTACGTGCTGCGCCCCTGCATCGTGGGCGGCCGCGACGCGCCGCTGCTGATCGAGAGCCTGCCCTACACACAGATCTTCGACCGCCTGCCGCGCGCGGTGCGCAGGCTGCTGGACGGCGTGCCGATCATCGAGCCGGTGCTACCCGACCCCGGCGTGCCCTTCCAGCTGGTGCATCACGACGACGTGGCCAGCGCGATGCGCGCGGCGGTGCTTGGCCGCGGCACGCCCGGCGTCTATAACCTCGCGGGGCCAGGCCAGCTGACGGTCTCCAAGCTGGCGAGCGAGCTCGGCTGGTACTCAATCCCCGTCCCAGAACTGGCCGTAGGCGCACTTGCCGAGATGGTCGGGCGCCTAGGCTTCCTCCCCGCACAGGCACAGTGGATCGCGGCCTTCCGCGAGCCGGTGATCATGGACACGGCCAAGGCAAGGCGCGAGCTGCGCTGGCGCCCGCAGCACGATGCCCTGGAAACCTTACGAGAGACAATCGTGAACGCGCGGCTGGACCGCTTCATCCGTTAGCGGTGGAGCCTTGTAGGGGTTGTGAATATGCTGACCCTATGGCCTACACCAACGCCCAGGCAAGACAGCAGCTGCTAGACACGCTCGCAGGCGCGACGGAGGCGATCGGGTTCGCGCTGATGTCCCTAGGCGAGGCTTACGAGCAGCTAGACGAAAACAGCGCGGATCGGCTTGAGCAGGAGCTGTTCCGCCCGGTGCAGATGGCCTACGGCCGAGCGAAGCGAACCCACGCCGAATTCGCCGGGCGGCATGACCTACCAAGTCACTCCTTCGAGCAGGCGTCGCTCGGCGCGCCGTCCCACGGAGTCAAAGGCTTCATCGACAGCGCGATGGAGGCGATCGGCAAGGCCGATGGCGAGCTGGCGACGCTGCAGGACTCGATGCTGCCGGTTGAGGTGGGCGACCCCGAGTTGCGCGCGGGTCTTGAGGAGGTGCGCACGCTGCTCGGCGAGTTGCGCGGGCGAGCCCGTCAGTTCATGCGCACCCTCGGCCGCTAGCCCCGCGATATTCCCCGCGCAGGCCGGGTATAGGGAAGTAACGTGATTGGCTCAAGCGAGCACAGAGGAGGCCGAGACGATGACTGAGCATCAGGAAGATGCCGAGTGGAATGTCGCTGAATGGCACGGCAGGCCGCTGGTCGATCTGAACGGCGAGAAGATCGGCAAGCTGGAGGACGTGTATGTCGATGTCGAGACCGATGAGCCCCAGTTCGCCACGGTCAAGGAGGGCTTCATCGGGCGCCACCTGACCTTCGTACCGCTGGGCGGTATCAATATCGGCCCCGAGGGGCTGCAGGTCCCCGTGACCAAGGAACAGGTGCAGGCGGCCCCCAATATCGAACAGCACGGCGAGGAGCTCTCACAGGCAGACGAGTCAGCTCTGTACCACCACTATGAGCTCAACTACACTCCGCCGGAGAGCGAGAGCGGACGGCGACTCGCGCGCCGCTGAGAGCTAGCGCACGGATCAAGCAAGACGTGAGCCGAGCAAGGCACCGGCAAGCACGACCATGGCCAGTGACATGGCCGCGAGCGCGCCGTCGAGCGGCGTGAGCAGAGTGGCAACCGTCAACGGCTCAGCGCGCCCGTCGGCAAGCGTGCGCACGCCACTGACCGAGGTCGTACGACGGCGCAGCTCGCGCGCCGGCGTGCTCAGTCGGCGCTGAGCGACGCTCATGGCCAGGCACCCCAGGCTGACCAGCACGCCGGGCCAAGAGATTTCAAGCGCATTGACGAAATAGCCGGTAAAAGCCGGAAAGGCGCCCCAGCCAACTGCGAACCAGAAGTCGCTGTGAAAGCGCCCGCCCCACAGCTCGAGGTTGTAGGCAAGCAGGAAGAATCCGCCCGCCAGAACTAAGGGCGCCAATTCGGCGGAGACCGTGAGAATGCCCCCAATACCGATGGCCAGCGCGCCAAACAGGCTCACGCCCGCCAGGCCGATCAGAGCGCGATCGGAAAGTCCCGTGCGCAGCGGACGATCGTGAAGCTCATCGAGTGCGTGCGCGGCCACCCCAACGGCGAGCGCGAACGCGGCCAGACCCCAGAGCAGACGATCGACGTAGACTGTGGGCGCGACGGCCGCGCCGAGGGCGAAATAGCTCAGATGCCAGGCCGTGTAAGGCGGATGCAGCAGGGTCAGCAGATCGCGCCAGCCACCACCGGGGAGCGCGTAGAATGCGGGCCGCTCAGGCTGGGCCGACATCGCGGCCGGATCTTCTCCTGGCGGACATGACGATGCCGCCACCAAGGCTCATGCGCCGCACCTTGACGTCCTCCAAGCCAGCCTCCTGCCAGTACTCGACGATGCGCTCGACCGGATGACGCGCGTAGAAGCCGCGGATGCTCGGCCCGAGAAAGCGCCCCACCTCCATCCACTCACGCGACACCAGCCGGCCCAGCAGAGGCAGGCCAATGGCGGTGTACAAACGCCAGGCCAGCCGCGCGAGCAGGCGCGGAGGCACGGCGAACTCCAGCGAGCCCACACGCCCACCAGGCGCCACCACACGAGCCAGCTCACGCATGGTGGCGCGCGGATCGTCGACGTAGCGCAGCAGGTAGGTGAAAGTCAGCGCGTCGAAGCTACCATCGGCGAAGGGCAGCTTCTCGGCCTGCCCTTCGACCAGCTCCACACGCTCCCCGAGCTCAGGCTGCGCGGCGAGGCGCGCACGGGCGCCCGCCAGCATCTCGGGGCTCTGATCGAGGCCAACGACCGAGCAGCCCCCGCGCGCCACCAGCTCAGCGGCGACCATGCCGGTCCCCGTCGCCACATCGAGTACACGATCCCGCGCGGTAGGCGCCACCGCCCGCACCATCGCGCGGCGCCAGCGAGGGTCCTGGCCGAAGCTGAACGCGGCGGCCACCAGGTCGTATCGTCGCGGTAGGCCACGGAACAACTCAAGCGCCTGGCGCTTACGCGCCGACCCTCTGTCGCTCTCTGCACGTGTGCGGTCTGAGCTCATTGCCTGGCAGAGAGGCTAGACGGTGCTCGCCTGATGCGCACTCCAGGGCATTCTGTTTGACGCGCCAAAGTCGCTCCTCTAGAGTCGAAATTCACCCGACCAAGAGGAAGCGGAGCGATGATGAAACTGCCCCTGCCGATGAAAGTCCGCGTGCCCGATGCGGTGGCACGGCAGTTGCCAAAGGTCGTCGGTCCGCTCGGCCTGGGCGGCATCGAGCCGATCCGCAGGCTGGTAAGCCGGGCCTTGATCAACACGCTGGGGTACTCGACCACGTTACGCCCGCGCGCGCTGTCGCTGGCCAGCGATTACACAAGCTGGTTGAGCCTCACCGACCGCACGTTCTCGGGGCGCCATTTGCCACCGTCAACGCCGGAGCAGCAGGCGGCGCTTCCTGCCGAAGCGGACGTGGTGGCGCTGTACCGCCGTGAGCAGCTGACCCCCGCGAGCGACACGAGTGTGATGTTCATGTTCTTCGCACAGTGGTTCACGGACAGCTTCCTGCGCACGAGCCTGAGCGACTATCGCAAGAACGAGTCCAACCACGAGATCGACCTATGCCAGATCTACGGGAGGAACATCGAAGCGACCAACCTGCTGCGCTCAATGCAGGGCGGGCGCCTCAAGAGCCAGATAATCAAGGGCGAGGAATACCCCGCATTCCTGTTCGCCCCTCGCGAGGCGGCCAAGCCAGCGGTGTTCAAGCCGGAGTTCGTCGGGCTGTTCGACCAGGCCTTCATCACCGACGTGATCCTGAGGAGCGCCCCCGACGCGCAGACGGACACGTTCTTCGCGGTCGGCCTTGAGCACGGCAACTCGACAATTGGTAACACGGTGATGAACATCGTGTTCCTGCGTGAGCACAACCGCGTCGCCGGCATCCTCGCCAAGGAGAACCCCGCATGGGACGACGAGCGGATCTTCCAGACGGCCCGCAACATCCTGATCGTGATGCTGCTCAAGCTGGTGGTGGAGGAGTACATCATGCACATCGGCCCATTCGACTTCCCAGTCGAAGCGGTGCCATTCATCGCCGACGAGGAGCGCTGGAACCGAACCAACTGGTGCGCGATCGAGTTCAATCTGCTGTACCGCTGGCACTCGCTCGTGCCGAATACGATCGGCATGGGGCCGAAGGCGCTGGACGCGACCGGCTTTCGTAATAACAATTCGCTGGTGCTGGAGCAGGGCATCGAGGCGATCATGGCGATGTGCTCGCAGGAGCCGGCCGGCAAGATCGGGCTGCAGAACACACCTGCATTCCTGGTCGACAGCTCAAACCCGAACTGGCCCTCGGTCGAGCAGACGACTGTAGGCCTGATGCGCAAGGCGCGGCTGAGGTCGTTCAACGACTACCGCGAGGCATACGGCCTATCGCGGCTCTCAAGCTTCGAAGAGCTCACACCCGACATCGAGCTGCAGCAGCGACTCGAAGCGCTCTACGGAGACATCGACAAGCTGGAGTGGTACGTCGGCATCTTCGCGGAGGACTACCCGGACTACATGATGATGGGCGAGCTGATGACCTACATGGTCGCCAACGACGCCTTCACGCAGGCACTGACCAATCCGCTGCTCGCTCGTAACGTCTTCAACGACGCAACGTTCACAAAGACCGGCATGAGCATCCTCAAAGAGACAACCTCATTGCAGGAGATCGTGACCCGCAATGCCGCATCACCGGACGCGGTCCACGTGAGCTTCAGTTACGGTTCGCAGTCCTAGGCTGACGGCTCCGTTGCCCGTGCCAGCGCCTCGCAAGACAGCGGTGCTCGCGAGCTACCTGATGATCGTGCTGGACATCTCGATCGTCATCACCGCTCTGCACTACGAGCTAGGAGAACTCATGCAACTCACCAAGAACTCGGAGACGATGCCCGGACCAAGCGACTGGTTTACCGGCACGGTCCATATCGACACCGTTGCCGCGCCATCAGAGCCATCCCGCCTGTCGGCCAGCAGCGTCCACTTCACGCCCGGCGCGCGTACCGCCTGGCACACGCACCCCAACGGCCAGACGATCTACGTCACCGAGGGCGTCGGCCTGTGCCAGCGTCGCGGCGGGGCAATCGAGGTCATCCATCCCGGTGACCGTGTGTTCTTCGAGCCCGGCGAGGACCATTGGCACGGTGCCACTCCAAGCCGCTTCATGACCCATCTTGCGATGCTCGACGTAGACGAGGAGGGCAACAACGCGACGTGGGGTGAGCACGTCACGGATGAGGAATACGCAGCCGTGCCGCGGTCATCCGCAATGCGATTGACCGTGCCAACGGGTGGTTCATGAGCCGCGTCGGCTTCGTGGAGACCGTCCGCGCCATTGGGCTGACGGCGGGGTACAGCCGCAACCAGAGCAACGCGCGAGGAGTAGCCGGTGTTCGGGCTGGTCGAGGTTGACCAGCGTCTGGTCGAAGACGCGGCGGAACTTGCGATCGACAGCGGGCTGCGCAGCCTGGACGCCCTGCACCTAGCCGCCGCGCTTGTGCTTCCCCAAGACGATCTTCACTTTGCCACCTGGGATCGCCGCCTTCACACAGCAGCCATGACCAAAGGACTCCAACCATCCCCGATACGCCTGATTGAAAAGGTGCGGCCCTACACCACCGGAGGCCCATTCTCCGCCAAAGCCTTCAGCACCAACTCGTCATGCTCTGCCGGCTTGACCTTGCGAGTAGGTGGCGGACCGTGCCAGCGCGCTCACCGGTCCGTCGCGGTTGCGCCGCGATGCTGACGGCCGCGACCACTTCGCCTTCCGCGTCACGTACGGGCGCGGCGATAGCGTGCAGCTTATCGGTCAGCTCGCGATCGTTGACGGCGATTCCGCGTTCGCGGATGCGCTCAAGTTCGACGCGCATCACCTTTGATTCGGCGAGCGGAGTTGATGCGGGATCATTTCAGCATTCCTTCTGAGCGCTTGGAGCTGCGCTGCGAAGACGTGTATGAGTTGGATGTATCCGCGCTTGGGACATTCGACGTAGTCTTGTGCCTTGGGCTCGTCTACCACCTAGAGAACCCAGTCGGTGCAATTCGAGTTGCGCGTGCGCTCACCAGCGGCCTGTGTGTGATCGAGTCACAGTTGACCCGACAGACCGAGGTTATTGTTCACGGCAACGGACAGAGTGGCCAATTTGAGGAACAGCCGGCTAGCTTTGCTGCGCTTCTGGAGACAGATCAAGAGAGCAACATGCTTGCCTCCTCTGGAGGCGTGGTGTCTTTCATTCCCAATCGAGCCGCACTTGGGATTGCCGTCGAAGCGGCCGGGTTTACCAAGTTGGAATGGGCATCACCGACTGCGACCCACAACCAGCAGTACGTACTGGGAGACCGGGCCGTCCTGTGTGCGTGGCCACAATGATGTCGTCTTGATGTCGCTGTTAGCGCGACCAGCCTTGGTGTGCTCGCGTGAACTGGTGCAGGACGTTGCGGGTTCGTAATGGCGCCCGGTGGAATCCTGGTCCCCAGCGTGGGTTGGGTAACTCTGGGTAGGCGAGCGATGGTGTTTGTGCGCGGCTTGAGCGCATACTGCGGCGAGCCTGACGATTCGTCGGTGGTCTCGGCCTTCGGTGACTAGCTCCTCGCGTGCGAGGTACCACTCGGTTCCGGGACGGGCGCGGGTGGCCTTACCGTAGGCCGTCTCCTTACTCGTCTGCCTCTCGGCTGCCCTCGTAGGCGGTGTTGTGCTGTGAAGGCGACGAGGTTGCCTTGGCGGAGCCCGTAGTGGACGCTTGACAGCTCAAGCTCGCGGGCACCCAGTTCGCCGTGTTCACTTGGTAGGTGCTGCGCTCTTGCATTGAGATGATCGATTTCTTGATTTGAGGAGTCAGCGATCAGCGCGACCCACGAACTTTGTGCTTTTGGGTGAGCTTGTGCCAGCGCCGCACAGCGGCCTCTCCGCTCAAGTTCAGCCGACACCTGTCCTCCGAGAACGAGACGGGTGAGCACGTTCAGATCATCATCCTTGATCTTTCGATCGAGTTCGCCTTCACGCCCCGACTAGGCAGGCCACGAAGAGATCCAGGGCGCTACGCGACGGCCTGGTATCCCGCCGTGGGATCTCCGACTCAGATCTGGGGCGTCGGACCTTCCGTTGAAGACCAAAGCCACCCCTCCTTAGAGCTGGTGTAGAGCAGCGAGGGATTCAGCCGCGCCTTTGACAGCGAAGCGAGCGCCTTCAACTTCGGGCTTAGCGAGACGGGCGACTAGCGAGTTTGCCCCCTGCGATGCAGATGCTTGACAGCAAATGGCATTGCCCTACACCACCGGCGGCCCAGCCTCCTCCAAAGCCTTCAGCACCAGCTCGTCATGCTCCGCGGGCTTGACCTTGCGCAAAACCTGAGCGACCTTGCCATCGGCGTCGATGATGAACGTGGTGCGCTCGTTGCCGAAGTAGGTCCGCCCGTACATGGACTTCTGCACCCAGACCCCATACGCCTCGGCAACGGCGTGTCCCTCATCAGCAAGCAGGGGAAAATCGAGACCGTGCTTCTCCTGAAACTTCTTGACCTTGGCCACAGGATCCGGTGAGATGCCTAGCACCGTGGCCCCCGCCTGGGCGTAGTCCGCGCGATGGTCGCGCACACCACAGGCCTGAGTGGTGCACCCCGAAGTGTCAGCCTTGGGGTAGAAGTAAACGACAACAGGCTGGCCACGGAAGTCCGCCAGCTTCACTACCCGACCGTCCTGGTCTGGCAACTCAAAGCGGGGGGCCTCATCTCCTCGTTCGATCATGCATCTCCCATGGTTGGATTACGCCTTGATCCTAGCCCTTGAGCCACCTGGTGAGCGCCCTCGGCAAACTGCTCGATGATCGTCCCCCCCCCCACCCGCCTCCTCACTCAGGCGCCGCCTGGCGACCATTGCGGCTCGCGTCGCCCAGGAGCTCAAGCACAGCCGACTCGACACGTCCGCGAATGCGAGGATCCCCAAGGTCTGGGCCTTCTGGAGGAATGTCCTTGAGCGTCTCGGCGATCGTCACTCCCGCGTGGTAGCGGTCGATCACGCGCGGATCGACGTAGGAGGCTCGACATACCGCCGGGGTGTTGCCGAGATAGGTGGCCACTGTCTTGATCGCTCTGCTGACCTCGCGCTCCCGCGCCGCGCGGCTCTCCCGACCCCCTCCCCTGGCCGCGAGTGCCACGGCCGCCAACACGGTTGCGTTCCAGGTGCGGAAGTCCTTGGCGGTAAAGACTCCTCCCGCGTGCCGCTTGACGTAGAGGTTGACTTCATCCGCATGGATCTCCGTCCAGCCATCCGCGGCACGATAGGCGAGCAACTGCGAACCGCCGCGTCTGCGCTTAAGCGTCGCGATGACACGCAGGGCGTCCTCGTCCGCGATCTCCTGCACCCGTCGCTGTCCTGACTTCGCGGGAAAGTCGAAGACGAGCTCGTGTTCAGCGATCGTCACATGTTCGCGCAGCATCGTTGTCAGTCCATAGGACTCGTTGCGCTCGGCGTAGTCCTCTGAGCCTATGCGGAAAAACCCGAGGTCAAGCAGCCTTACCGCACAGGCAAGGACCCGCTCGGAGGTGAGATCCTTCACCGCCAGCGGAGCCCTGGCGGCTGGGCCCCTTCTGGCGGCTCGGCCCCTTCTGGTGGCTCGGTCTGACTCTAGATCCCGTGCAACGCGGCGGCGCAAGCGTGGTAAGGCCTGCCCGAAGGCGAGCATCGAGTCGTACTTCAGGCGGTCGCGGTGCGCACGCCAGCGCTCGTGGTAGAGGTACTGCTTGCGTCCCGCGGCGTCGAGGCCGGTGGCCTGTAGGTGTCCAAGCGGATCCATACAGATCCAGACCTCGCGCCAGGCGGGAGGTATGGCAAGGTCAGCGATGCGCTCCAGGACCTCTGGGTCATCAATGCGCTCTCCGGCGTCGTCGCGGTACTCAAAGCCGCGGCCGCGCCGCCGCCGGGCGATGCCGGGCGCGGCACAATTGGACCTCCGCAGTCTTGGCATAGCTCTCCTTTACCCACCTCATCATCGCTCTCCCCTGCCCCGCTCCGATTGCCGCGGTTCGCGGCTGGGTAAAGCACTTGCGTCCCAGCCCACCAACGAAGTTCGAGGAGGACTAGATGCCGGCGATGAAGAGCAGCAGCGGGATCCTTGCCGATGACATGCGCGAGGAGCGCGACGGCATCATCAAGATGCTGAGCAAGGCCTACTGGATGGAGATCGAGACGGTGATGAGCTATATCGCAAACTCGGTGAACCCAGACGGCGTGCGTGCACAGGAGATCATCGCTTCGCTGCGCGAGGACATCCAGGAGGAGCTCGGACACGCCACCCAGTTTGCTAATCGCATCAAGGAGCTCTACGGCGTGGTGCCCGGCTCGATGGACTTCAAGGCCGAGCAGTCCTACCTGCAGCCGCCAAAGCACCAGAGCGACATCGTGCATGTCGTCAAAGGCGTGATCGCGGCCGAGACCGGAGCGATCGACTACTACAACGAGATCATCCAGGCGACGGACGAGAGCGATCCGGTGACGAACGACATGGTGATCGCGATCCTGCACGACGAGGAGCGCCACCGGCGCCTCTTCGAGGGCTTCCTGCGCGAGTACGACGAGGAGCCCCCACGCTCCTAGAGGGCTAGGCAACCACTCAGGTAACAGCGCCAGCGACGCTCGCGGCGGCCCTGCCGTCAGGGACGCTCACGATGCTGCCGTTGGGCACATGCACAGCCACTCCAGGCGCCGGATCGATTTCGACCTCACCCCCGCTGGGAAGCTCGACCCGCGAGACGCTGGCTGCCGTCGTCTTGACACCGCTGCCAAGCGACGCCGGGGCGCCCGGAAAGCTCACTTCCGTCCCCTCCTCGAGCAGCGCTTCGGCAGCCTGGACGAGCGTGATGCTGAGCGCGGGATTGCCTGCCACGGCGGGGCTGAGCGACACAGATCCCCCTGCGCCGACGGTCTGAGCGGGGCCAGGCTTAATCGCATCTACATAGATCGCCCCCTGCGGGAACTCGATATCGCCGATTTCCGTCTGGCCTACGGTCAGGCCTGTGCTCAGGGTGCCATGAACCTGAGGGCCGGCGGGCACGGTGACCGTACCGGCGCCGACGTAGCTCACGGCGGCGCCCGCAGGCAGTTCGAGCTCAGCCGTGTCGCCGGTGAGGATCAGCTTGCCCGCATTTGCGAAGGTGACAGCGCTGCCCCGTTGAAAGCGCTTGCCCAGGCCAGGACCGGCGTCACCGACATCGGCGTCTTCGGCGTCCACTGCATGAGCCCCATTGCTGATGAGCGCCGTGGTTTCCAAACCGACGAAGAGAATGCGCTCACCCGGCAGCGCCGTCACGATTGCCCCCTTGCCCACTTTCAGGTGGCAGCTTTCATTGCAGGTGAGCGATCCACCCGTGGCAATTTCGACGCTTGCGGCCCCTTTGACGGAGTAGGTGATACCGGGACATATGGTGATCTCGCCGGGCGAAGCCAACGCCACCGTGCCACCGCCCGGGAAGCTCACATCGCTGTCGGCGCTGACCTGCAGGCTGCTGCCGCCCGTCACGGTGCTCGCCAGCGTGGGGCCACCGGGAAGGGCCTTCTTGCCCAGGTAGCTGGCGGCAGAGACGCCGGAGAGAGCGAGCAGCGAACCGGGGAGGATCGGCAGCGATGGGGTGGTGCTCGTCACCTTCAGATGCAAGAAACCGGCGATGAAATAGGCCAGCAGGACTAGGTTGAACAGAAAGTACTGCGAGTCGAGCAGATCGACCGTGCCGCCATCGCTTGAGAAGACCTGTCCAATACCAGTAATCGGGTTCATCGTCGGTTTGTGCAGGTAGGTCTTGGCGGCGCCGGGGCCTTCCTGGCTGCTGGTGATCGCCTTCGCTCCGAGGGCCGCTCCCGCGGGGATGCCCAAGAGCGCGAGATAAGAGGCTGGCACGTTTGAGAAGACCGCCGTTCCGCGATAGCGGATCAGCAGCGCGATAAACGCCCAGAGCAGCGCAAAGGTCCACAGCACGATCGAGATCTTCGAGGTTGACCAGCGATTGTCCAGGCCATTGATCAGGCCACCAATACGCCCTTGCTTCTGGAAACCCCCAATCAGCATCAGCAGCATGAAAACGACGATGACAATCACGAGCGCGCCCCAGTGGGCCGTGGCCCAACTTGAATGAGCGGTAGGGACTTCTTTCATGGTCGTGCCTGGCGTGCGATCGATCTGGGCATGGCGTCTTAAGCCGATGAAGGTACACCATCGAGCGCCAGCGTGCGGTCAAGCAGCGATGACAGTGTCAAGGATCTGTACTTGAGACCTAGCTTCTACAGCGCTCATACATGAACTTTTCAACCCAGAGGCCATAGCATCAGTGACCGCGTAGTCCTCGTCAGCGAGCAGCGCGAAGCTACTTCAAAAGCCGGGACATACGGCGATCCTTGAGGACGCGCCCGTCGGTCTGGCAGTGAGGACAGTAAGCAATGACGTAGTCCTCGAAGTGCACGGCCTCAAGCGTGGTGCCACAGCGCGGACAAGGCTCGCTCTCGTGGCGATGCACCCTCAAGGGCATAGGCAGCTTGTCGGGAATGGGCAACCGCACGACCTGCTCATAGTGCTCGATCGCGCCACCCAGCGTGCCCACGATCGCCTCGCGCAAGCGCCCAAGCTCCTGCTCATCAAGATCGTTGCCGCGCTTGTAAGGCGAGAGACGAGCCTGCCACAAGATCTCATCAACCCAAGAGCGTCCGATGCCGGCGATGGTGCGCTGATCGCGCAAGAGGGTGTGCAGCGGCCGCGGCGCGCGCAGCACCTCCCCCAGCGCAACGGCATCAGGCGGCGCCGGCCAGGCTTCGGGGCCGAGCTTGGCGACGGCCTCGTCCTGCTCAACGTCCTCCTCGCGCAGCAGCTTGACCCAGGCGGCCTGCTTGGAGCCAAACTCGCGCAGGCGCAGCTCGCGCCCGCCGTCCAAACGCACCAGCAGTCGAGACGTGCGATCGCGCGGCCCCGCAAGCTTGTCGTAGAGCTGCAGACGGCCAGCGGACATGAGATGAATGAGCAGCGCCAGCTCGCTCTCCTCACCAGCGCTACCACCCACTGCCCCCGCGTCAGCCCTGCCCCCCAGGCGCACGATCAGATTCTTGCCGCGCCGCCCGACCCCCACGACCTCACGCCCGGCGAGCACCGAAAGCGGAGGGTCAAAGGTCTTCAGCGCATTGATCCCGGGCGCGAGCGCCGACTCGATGCTCGCCCCACGCAGGGCGCTGTCGAGCCGGCGCGCGGTGATCTCAACCTCAGGCAGCTCAGGCATCGCCCCTCATCGTAGGGCGAGCCCGACCTCAAGAAGCGTGAATCGCGGGCCCTTCGTACTTGACGCCCGCGGGGTTGGTCCAGCGCACGCGCCACGCGGAGGCCTGCCCAGAGCTAAGCGCCCATTCGCCCAAGGCGCCGGTACGGACGCTCTTGAGCACACGCCACTTATGCGAACCCTTGGGCTGCACGAGCACGGTGACCGAGGTCGGCCCCAAGGTAGGCCGCACAAGCCCCCAGAGCGAAACACGGTGTCCGTGCTTGGAGACGGTGAGCGGAATGGGCCAGCCGAAAAAGAGCGGCTTGGGGCTGCCATTCACATACTCAAGGCCGGTCTGAAAGCGTACGACCCCGCCGTGCACGCTTGACCCAGGCGCACCACCGAGCGGATCGTCACGCAGGAGATACTGCGAGAAGGCGGCGACGCGCGGGTTGGACCAGGCGATGTGCTCCGCCTGAGCATCGAATTCGGCCTGCTTGGCGACGCTGACGCCGAGGAAGCGGTTGGGCTTGCTCTGCACGCCGAACTCGGTCAGGTAGATGGGCATGCCAGAGCGAATCGCATGCGCGCGGGCGGCCAGATCCAAGGCCCGAGACAAGCGCGAAAGCACCCCGATCATGACGTTGTCGGCCCCCGGCGGGTGGTAGGAAGGACCGGCAGCGGTCGTATAGGCGTGATGCGCGTAACCAAATGCCGGCAAAGACCCGCATGAGCCCGACTTGCGGTAGTGCGGATTGAGGCAAAGCGCCCCCCGCAAGAAGGCCAGCGGCGCAACATCGTGCAGAGGCCCTTCGCGCCGCGTGACGCTATCCGAGCCGGTGGGCGCGGTTTCGCCCATGAGCACCTTGGGGCTGGCAAGACCGGCGGCCTTGAGCCCGTTGTAGCCGGCCTGGAAGAGCGCGCGATAGATGCGCGGCGAGGCAGGCTGCCCGTGCGAGTCGAACTGCGGCTGCAAAAAGGCGGGGTGATTGGGCTCATTCCAGATCGCCCAAAGCCCAATCTGGGAGCCGTAGTGGCGCCCCAAGGCAGTCATGAACTGTTCGAAATAGAGCGCA
This sequence comes from Solirubrobacteraceae bacterium, assembly GCA_025449845.1. GTDB lineage: Bacteria > Actinomycetota > Thermoleophilia > Solirubrobacterales > Solirubrobacteraceae > Palsa-744. The sequence goes on from JANWIP010000022.1 coordinate 87,598, forward strand.
TTGGGGTGCGTGACGGAGTCGCGATGCGTAGAGGTGGCCCACTTGGGCACAGGCGAAGTGACGGTCAGAAGCACCTGCCAGTGCAGCCGCTGCGCTTCGATGACGAGCGGGTCGTACTGGCTCCAGTTGTAGCTGGCGGGGTTGGTGGCATCGAAATTGGGCTTCGTGGCGCTGTTCGCATCAGGCGCGACTTCGCGCCAGTAGAGCTCGATGCGCAGCGCCTTGACGCCAAGATGCTGCAGCTGAGCGAAAGCAGCGGCGCGCGTGCTGGGATTGATGAGCTCGGTGGAAGCCTCGAAGTAGACGGCCTGACCGTGGGAGGCCAAGGCCTCGCCGGCACCAAGGGAGGCGAACGCCAGGCAGGCGAGGGACAGGGAAAGGAGTGCTTTGGCTTTGGACATAGAGGCTAGGACACGACAGCGCGCCGAGGGTTGCGGTGCGTGTAGCGTGCGGCCGGTGAGTTCAGCAAGCGCACCGGACGACATCGTCAAGACGCATGCGGAGGCGGAGGGTAACAGCCGCCCGCCGCTGCTGGTGCTGGAGCCGTTGCGCGAGTTCCTGGACGCCAGGGAGCTCGGCGCCGGCGCGATCAGCGCGGAGCCGATCGGCGAAGGCCACTCCAACGTGACCTATCTGCTCACGCGCGAGGACGGCAGCGAGCTGGTGCTGCGCCGCCCGCCACGCCCGCCACTGCCCCCAAGCGCGCATGATGTCCTGCGCGAGGCGCGGCTGCTGCAAGCGTTGTGGCCAACAACTGCTCGCGTACCGCGCGTGCTGGCAGTAGGCAAGAGCGAGGAGCTGATCGGAAGCCCTTTTTATTTAATGGAGAGGGTTGTCGGTGATGTCATTGTCTCCAGTGTGCCCGAGCAGTTAGATGCCCCGCAGGAGCGCAAGCGCATAAGCGAGGAATTGATCGATGCGCTAGTGGAGATCCATGCGGTGGACTGGCAGGCAGCGGGCCTGGAGGGCTTTGGCAAGCCGACGGGCTACCTGGAGCGCCAGCTGCGGCGCTTCGGCGGCCTGTGGGAGCTGAATCGGACACGCGAGATCCCCGAGGTAGAACGCGTAGGCAAGTGGATGGCCGAGAACCTGCCTGAGTCAGGCCCGGCGACGATCGTGCACGGCGACTACCGCCTAGGCAACACGATGTACGCCCCACAGGCGCCCGCGCGGCTGACGGCGGTGCTGGACTGGGAGATGGCGACGATCGGCGATCCGCTGGCAGATCTGGGCTACCTGTGCATGATGTGGACGGAGGGGGGAGACCCCAAGGGCGGCATGCGCGAGTACCTAGGCGGCGTGACACGCGCCAATGGCTTTCTGACGCGCGGCGAGCTGATCGCGCGCTACGAAGAGCGCACAGGGCGCTCGATGCGCGACCTGCGCTGGTATACGACGCTGGCGCTGTGGAAGAGTGCGGTGTTCATGGAGGGCAACTACAAGCGCGCGGTGGCAGGCACCACTGACGACCCCTACCTGAAGCAGTTCGGGGAGGGCGTGGTGGAGCTGGCGCGCCAGGCCGAGGGGGTGGCGTATGGCGGCTGAGGCGACAGCGAGCGACACGGCCGAGGCGCAGACGGGCAACGAGGCGAGCGAGCGCAAGGGCCTGTTGATCGACTGGGGCGGGGTGCTGACGACCAACCTGTTCGCCTCCTTCCATAGCTACTGCGTAGCGAGCGAGATCGACCCGGAGGCGCTGGTAAAGAGCTTCCGCGAGAACCCAGAGTTCCGCGAGGAGCTGATCGCGCTAGAGAAGGGAGCGCTCGACGAGGAGGCGTTCGAGCAGCGCTTCGCGGTGATGCTGGGGGTCTCACCAGAGGGCCTGGTCGACGGCCTGTTCGCGGGCGTGGGCCCGGATGAGGCAATGATCGCGGCGGTGCGCAAGGCGCGCGAAGCAGGCATCCGCACAGGGCTGATCAGCAACTCGTGGGGCACGCATCGCTACCCCCACGAGCTCTTCGCAGAGCTGTTCGACGGCATCGTGATCAGCGGTGAGGAGGGAATGCGCAAGCCCTCAAGGCGAATGTACGAACTGGGCGCAGAGCGCGCGGGCATCGAGCCAGGCCTGTGCGTGTACGTGGACGATCTGCCCTTCAACCTGCCGCCGGCGGAGAAGCTGGGGATGGCCACGGTGCACCACACGAGCTCCGACACGACGGTGCCGGAGCTTGAGCGGTTGCTGGGCCTCTCGTTGGCCTAACTCTTGGGCTCGTCGATCCCCTTGCCGCGCCCGTACATGAACTTGAAGAAGCGTGAGAGCAGCTTCGTGGTGCGCGGCTTGTAGGGGAACGTGTGCACCTCGCGCTTGAGCGCCAGGCGCGGCGTGATGACGATCGACTGCGGCTCGCAGAACTTGCGGATGCCCCCGGCGCCATGGCGCTGGCCGATGCCCGATTCCTTGCTACCGCCCATGGGCAGCTCAAGCGCGGTGTAGTTGACCATCGCATCGTTGACGTTGGCCGCACCGGACTGCATCCGCCGCGCGAAGTCCTCGCCGCGGGCGGTGTTGCGCGTGAAGACCGAAGCACCAAGGCCATAGGGCGAGTCGTTAGCCAGCCGCAAGGCCTCCTCGGCATCGGCGACCTTCATGACGGGCAGCGTCGGACCGAAGGTCTCCTCGGTCATGATCTTCATGGTGTGATCGACATCCACGAGCAGCGTGGGCTCATAGAAGCGCCCGCCGCCGTCCCGCTTGACGTGACCGCCGACGAGCGTACGCGCACCCTTGTCGACAGCGTCCTTGACGTGCGCTTCGATCGTCTCCAACTGCGGCGGGAAGGTGATGGCGCCGACCTCGACCGAACCGGGGCCATGCGGGGCGCCGACGCGCAGAGCCTTCATCTTCTCGGTGACCTTGCCGACGAAATCGTCATAGATGGGCGCCTCAACGTAGACGCGCTCGATCGAGATGCAGGTCTGACCGGCGTTCTGCATGGAATAGTAGACAGCCGTATTGGCGGCGCGCTCGACGTCGGCGTCGGCGAGCACCACCATGGGGTCCTTGCCGCCGAGCTCAAGCGAGCAGGGAATGAGGCGCCGAGCAGCCGCTTCGGCGACCTTGCGCCCGGTGCGGGTGGAGCCGGTGAACATGATCATGTCGACCTGCTCGATCAGCGCCGCGCCGGTCTCGCCGCGGCCGGTGGCGACCTGGAAGACGCCCTCAGGCAGGCCGGACTCGCGCAGTCCTTCGGCCATCAGCAGCGAGGTGAGCGGCGTGACCTCAGAAGGCTTGAGGATGACGCTGTTGCCGGCGGCGAGCGCAGGGATGCAGTCGCCGAAGGAGTTCGTGAGGGGATAGTTCCAAGGCCCGATGACGCCTATGAGACCTAAGGGGCGGTAGCGCACGATCAGCTTCTTGCCCTTAACGAGCAGCTGGCTGGAGCGCACTTTCTCATCGGCCAGGTACTTGGGGGCGTTGTCAGCCCAGAAGCCAAAGGCGTTGGCGGCGTAGCCGATCTCGGCAAAGACGGCGTCCTCGTAGGTCTTGCCGGTCTCGGACATGATCGTGTCGATCACGCGCTGGTTGTTGTCCATCAGCCACTTCTGCGCGCGCCTGAGCACCTGCGTGCGAGCCTCAAAGCCAAAGGCCTCCCAGCGAGGCTGCACTTCACGCCCCTTGCGCGCCAGCTCAGCAACGGCGGCAGCATCGAGGTCGGGCACCGAGGCGACGATCTGACCCGTGGCGGGGTTCTCGACAGGGATGTCCGCGGCGCCGTGCGAGGCGCCGTTCTGGATGTGCAGTGCATGCTGCTCGGTGGTAGCCATAGGGCGGCCTCCCAATCTCGTTTCGCTTTGACTGCGGTAAGAGGGACCCGGCTCGCCGGCCTCTAGGGAGACAGGCTACACCCGTTTGGCCGGCGGGCCAGTCAAATTGCTCCTCGATATCGGACATGCCCGCCCACCGAGGCGGACATGCCGATCGGCGGTGCTACTCCGAGAGCTCGATGGTGGCGATGCCAACAGGCTCCTCAGGGCGATCGCCCCCACCCGTCTTGACGCCCTCTAGACTGTCGACAACGTCCATACCCTCGGTGATCTGACCAAAGACGGTGTGCTTGCCGTCGAGCCACGGGCAGGCGTCAGCGGTGACGATGAAGAACTGCGAGCCGTTGGTGTTGGGACCGGCGTTGGCCATGGCCAAGGCACCCCGCACGATCTTGTGGTCGTTGAACTCGTCCTCGAAGGTGTAGCCGGGACCGCCGGTGCCGGTGCCCTGCGGACAGCCGCCCTGGATCATGAAGTCCTTGATGATGCGATGGAAGAGCAGGCCGTCGTAGAAGCCCTCGGAAGCAAGCTTGGTGAAATTTTCGACCGTCTTGGGGGCATCCGCGTCGAAGAGCTCAAACGTGATGTCGCCCTCGGTGGTTTTCATCGTCGCCATCATGTACCTGTAACCAGCCTTTCGTGTTGGGACCGACAGGCTAGACAACGATGCGGCTATGCCGCAGAAAGGTCGGGAGGGATGAGGCTCGATGAATACAGGCGCGTCTCCCAGGTCGGCGGGTCGAGAAGGCGAGAGCTTCCAGAGCCCGGAGTTGCAGGGGAAGGGGATCTCGGCCTACGGGGCACTCTCACGGACACGCGATCACGCCCAACCCCGAGGCGCTTGACGTTTCGGGCCCGTCGTTGACGGCGAGGCGCACCGTGGAGACTGCGCGTCCGCTCCTGGTGTGGCGCAGCTGCGGGTCGCGGGTCAGGCGCCCGATCAACGCGGCGCGGTTGAGTGCAGTCCCCGGCTCGTCGCGTCGAGCGTGATGGCGCTGGCGTCGGACGCGGAGGCTGGTGTGGTCTTCCTGCGGGGCTGTGCATTCTCATTACTCAACCTTGATCCCTTCACGGATAGATATTTTCCCACGGAGCAAACTTGCCAGGACCTTTGTAGTCCCAGTGTCCTTCTGGGTGGTACTTATCGGGTGTATGCCAGCGCCACTCGCCAAAGGCGTCCTTTACGCGCTCTCCGCGCGGGTTGCTTGGGTTCCTTTCGATCACTACTCACTGGCATCCCCCGGTTTTGCTCGTAGAGCACGTTTAGCCTGTAGGTTCCGTGGCCAGGGTAGCGACTTTGCGGCCCCCTCTAGCGCCCCACGGCTCTCGGGCGCTCTGATCTGCGCCAGCGCCATTGCTGCAACGCGGCGGGTTCGGGCGTTTCGCCCACATAGCGCGGTAGAAAGCACAGGTACAGCGCTACGGTGTGGCATCTGAGCAAGGGCATAGATGATAACTCGCTTGTCACCCTCGGCGAGATTGGAGACGCGCTCCTCTAACGTCCGAATCAGAGCGGGGATAGCCCTCCGTGCTCTAAGCCGACCTAGCTCTCTGGCTGCAAACGTAAAGGGCGGCCCTGCTTCCATGTCGAGACATTCGATTAGACCGTCTACGGCGTCGTCTGTGTCAATCTGGCTCAAGGCAAACACAGCGCCCATCCGGCTCCGAAGATCGGCGTGGCGGAGGTTCGCTCGCAAAATGGAGATGCTGCGATCAGTGGCGACCTTTCTAAGCTCCGAAAGGAGTGCGCGCCTTCGTCGGACATCTAGCTCGTCGGCTTCCAGCGCCTCAATCAGATTCTGCTCGCCTTGGTTGTCTCCCCTTATATTCCGCGTCATCTAAGGAGATGGAGGATTTTTTCAATCGTGACTTTTATGATTGTGATCTTGCCTAGCTGTGTTACTTGCTGGTATGTCTGCTGTCTTACCAAGCGCGTTGCGCTGTAGCGGGGTCGTAGACCCGAGCCCGTAGATAGATGAGCCCCGTGTCGCTGCTCGTGTACTGCCCGTCATAGCCGAGCGGCGTGGTTGCGGCCCCAGCGTGCCCGCTTTGGTTGCCGTAGGCGTCATAGGTAAAGCTCGCTTCTTTGGCGCCGGTTGAGCTCGACAGTAGCCGCGTGGAGCCCTGCTGGTCGTGGTGTAGATAGAGGGCGGTCCCAGTCGAGGTGTTGATTTGCTCGACAGTTATGTCGAGTCGGCCGTACACGTAGCTGCCGCTCAATCGGAGTCGTAGTATCGCAAGGCAGCCTCGAGCTCGGCGAGACCAGCATCGACAACTCCTTGACCGACATACCGCTCCAGCTCGATGTGCCCGTCGGGAAAGAAGTCGATCTCCCAACGCTCGCCCGGTACATCGAGCGTGACTCGAATGGCTTCGGGTCGATCCACTGAGAGCTTGTAGGACGCGCGCCGCTCGTTCAGCGCAGTACAGAACCGTAGGACATCATCTAGCACCGTCATGGCTTATTGTACTTTCCTTCCGTCAAGAGCTTGAGGATCGTTTTATAGCCAGGCTCTCCCGCTTTCGCTGCCGCCCGGACATCAGAAATCGGCATCTGCTGAATGTCCGCCCACGACGGCGAGCCCGGAGGAAGGGGAGCCCTTGTGATCGAGCCGACCTTACCCTTCAGGGCATCGGCGACAGTAATGTCTGCCTCGTCAGCGCCCTCTCCTCCGGCAAACAGGGCGGCGCCTGCGATGGCTCCCTCTAGCCCGTGTGCGACTGATGCGAAGTAGCCGCACCCGTTTTCGTAGGATTCGATCTCTTCTTCGTAGTAGGGGATCGGGTTGAGCGGACTTTCTGAGATGAAGTTGCCTTCTGTCCAGAAACTTTCACTGAACGGGTTCCAGCTGCTGAGTCCGGTGGGGTCGCTCGCGTTGAAAGGATTGTCGCCCGCGTAGTTGTAGGGCGCGCGCGTAGCCATCACGGCCGGATCGACGCGGAGGAATTGCGCGGTCGCCGGGTCGTAGACCCGCGCTCGTAGGTAGATGAGTCCGGTGTCGCTGCTTGTGTATTGGGCGTCGTATCCGAGCGCGGTTTTCGCGGTACCCGTCGTCCCGGTGGTGTTGCCGTAGGCGTCGTATGTGAATGTTGCTTCCTTGGCGCCGGTCAAGCCAGTGAGCACTCGTGTAGAGCCTTGTTGGTCATGGTGCAGGTATAGGACGGCGCCGGTCGAGGTGTTGATTTGCTCGACTGGAAGGTTGCCGGGTCCGTAGATGTAGCTGTTTGTCCCATCGCTTAGGAGCAACGGAACACGCCGGTTGGCAC
>JANWIP010000023.1 GCA_025449845.1 Solirubrobacteraceae bacterium
GATCGAGTGGATCACGCCCACGGCGCCGTAGCAGTCCTTCACGGAGTCGACGATCACGCGCATCGCCGTGAGGTCATAGATCTCGTTGAACTCGCGGCCCTTCTTGGTCATCTTCGAGTAGATCGAGTAGAAGTGCTTGGCGCGGCCGGCGATCTGCGCTTCGATGCCGAGCTTGCCCAACTCGCTTGCCAAATACTCCCCGGCCTCGGAGACGTAGCGCTCGCGGTCGTCGCGCTGCTGGGCCACGAGGCCCTTAATCTCCTGATACTTGCGGGGGTGAAGCGTCGCGAAAGCCAGGTCCTCCAGCTCCCACTTGATCGCGTGGATACCCAGGCGATGCGCGATCGGCGCGTAGATCTCAAGCGTCTCTCTGGCCTTGTCGGTCTGCTTCTGCTTGGGCAGCGCCTCGATCGTGCGCATGTTGTGCAGGCGGTCAGCCAGCTTGATCAGGATGACCCGCACGTCGGTGGCCATCGCCACCATCATCTTGCGGTAGTTCTCCGCCTGCGCCTCGTCGCGAGACTGGAAGGTGATGCCGGTGAGCTTCGTCACGCCATCCACGATCTGGGCGATTTCCTCACCGAAGCGCTCGCGCACCTCCTCGATCGAAGCCGAGGTGTCCTCAACGGTGTCGTGCAGCAAGGCTGCGCATAGCGTGTCGGTATCGAGCCTCATGCCCGCGCAGATGCGCGCCACCCCGACGGGGTGCACGATGAAGTCCTCACCAGAGCGCCGGCGCTGCGCGGCGTGGTGCTCGCAAGCGAACACGAACGCCTCTTCCACCCGCCCGCGGTCGATCTCCACAGCGGAGTCCGCCGCGTGCTCGGAGACGATCGCAAACAGGTCCCCCAGCAGCCGACGCTCGAACTCGTTGAGCTCGGCGCGACTCGCCGGGCGCGCGGCCATCTGGCCGGCCGTAGTCGCCTGGCCGACCGCGATGGGCTGGCCGGCTGCGGCCACCTCGCCGTCCGGTGATGGGCTCAGCGTCACTTCGCCGACGCTTGCGGCGGGAGGGCTCTTGGGGTCCTGGGGAATCGCCATAGCAAAAGGGTAGGGGACAACGCAACCCGTTTGAAGCGGGACGGATGCTTTGAAGACACTGCTCCGCCCTTTTCCGCTCGCCTCTAAAGGGATGTAGGCGTTATCGGCAGTCCCCCAAGCTCGATCAAGGCAGAGCGAACAGAGCCAGCTCGCCGGTGGCTATATCGAGCACCTCCGGAGTCTTCGTCTGGATCTCTGCCGGTTGGGCATGGCGCAGCAGCAGCCGGGGTTCGCTGATGCCTTTCCATTCATTGACCTCGAGCGTGAAGGTCGCGTCAGCGGCTACATCCTCGGCAACCGACAGACGGCCGCCGTTGCCGAAAGCGACCGCTCGCGCGCGGGCGCCATCGTCGGTGAGCACGCTAAAGCGCAGGTGGCGTCCTTCGCCCATCGGCCGGCGATCGCTCAAGGTGGCACTACGCACCATCAGCGACACAGTGGGATTCGCGCACCCGAAAGGTGCCAGCGTTTGCAGCTCTTCGGCCAGCGCCATCCCCAACTCATGGCCTTCGAGCACCGCGTCGACCCGCTCGCCGCGCACGAGCTGCTCCTCGCTCAAGACCTGCTGCGCGTGGGCGACGAAGGCTGCTCGGAACTCATCCAACCGAGAGCGATCGATCTGCAATCCTGCGGCCGCCTTATGGCCACCGTGACGACCGAGATGCGCCGCGCATGCCCGTAGTCCTCCGAGCAGGTCAAAGCCCTCGATGCTGCGCCCAGAACCGCGGCCGCTATCGCCCTCCAGCGCGATCATCACTACTGGCCGGTGATGACGCTCGGCCAGACGCGAAGCGACGATGCCGATCACACCAGGATGCCAGCCCTCTCCGGCGAGGACGTAAGCGGAGCTTTCGCCGAGCGCTGCCACCTGTGCCTCAGCCTCGAACAGGATGCGCGTCTCGGTATGTCTGCGCTCCTGATTGGCCCGGTCGAGCTCCTGCGCTATCTCACCCGCACGAGCGGGGTCCTCGGTGAGGATCAGCTCCAGGCCGGCGTCCGCGCGATAGAGGCGTCCGGCGGCATTCAGGCGCGGCGCCAATGCAAAGCCCACCGCGCGCTCAGTCACCTTGCTGGGATCGACCTGCGCCACAGCCATCAGCGCGCGTAGCCCCGGCTTGGCCGTGGTCGCCAAGGCGCGCAGACCCCGGCGCACAAGCGTGCGATTCTCCCCAGTGAGTGCAACCACATCGGCGATCGTGGCCAGCGCCACAAGATCGAGGTCTTCTTGCACCCGATATTCGCTCGGCTGTATTGCTCCCTCGCTCTGTTCCTTGCTCTGCTGAGTTGCTCCGCCCCGTCCCTCGCCCTGCTGAGTCGTACCCGCCGCTTCGCATAGTCCTTGTGCCAGCTTGTAGGCGACGGCGGTGGCGCACAGATCTGGACAGGGATAGCCGCTGACGGTCGGATGCACGATCGGCGCCCGCGGCAGCTCTCCGTCGGCTCGAATGGCGTGGTGATCGGTGACAAGCACCTCCATGCCCAGCGTCCGCGCGAGCGCCACCTCCTCCACGGCAGTAATGGCACAGTCGACGGTCACCAACAGCCGCGTTCCCCGCTGAGCCAGACGCTCGATGGTGTCGGCGTTCAGCCCGTAGCCGTCGCTAGCGCGATCGGGCAGGTACCAATCCACGTCGGCTCCTAGCGCCCGCAAAGCGCGCACGAGCACCGCAGTCGAGCAGACGCCATCCACGTCGTAATCGCCGTGCACGGTGATTCGTTTCCTTTCGCGTATATGCCTCATGATCGACTCGATCGCCACGTCGATCCCCGCGAAGGCCGAAGGTGGATGCTCCTCCTCGGCTGCAAGGAATGCGCGCGCAGCTGCCGGATCGCGCAAGCCACGACGCACGAGCACCTGCGCCATCGCTCCGCTCAAGTCCAGCTCGCGCTGCAGGCGCTGGACATCATCGGCGGCGCAGTCCGCTATCTGAAAGCGACGTATTTCCCCCATCTCCAACCACCCTACGGGGCGGTCTAGACGGAAACTTCGCTCTCGATCTTAGGTCCCTCGCGGCGGATGCCCTCGAAATAGACAAGCGCCATGCCGATGATGGCTCCGGGCACGGCATAGAGCACGACCACAACGTCGGTGGCACTTTCGCCTGGGATCTGAAAGCCGGAGATGATGAAGCCGGCCAGCACCGCCCCCACGAGTGAGCCTACGAACGCCCCCACAATCCCGCCCCAGAAATGATCGGGCAGGAAGATCGTGTAGTGCCAGATGGCCAAGCCCATCATCACCCATCCCAGGAGTCCCATCAGCGAGCCCTTCCGTGACGGCGGTTGCGCGGCTTGCGAGGCTTGCGCGCATCGCTTCCGCCTTCGCTCGTACCGTTACCTCTGCTCTGTGAAGGCATCACGACATCCTCGGGCTGAAGATCGGCGGTTGGATCTGCCACTGGGGTGGCATCCGGCCCCACACCCTCGATATCAAGATCGGCCACGAGTTCATCGAACTCGTCCTTTGAAATCTGCTCACCGGGCTCCTCGGGCGTGAGCAGGCTGTCGCCGCGGCGCTCACGCCGACCGGCCTTGCGAGTTGAGGTCGGCTTGCCGGCGGTGACTGGAATCCCATCTGCTCCCTTGCCGGCCTCCGCACCTGCTCCTTCGCCAGTAAGCGAGGTGGCGTAAGCGGGCACGTAACCCAACTCGCGGGCGATGCGCACGCGGCGGTTGCGGTAGACACCCTCGCGCTCCTTCCAGTGGGTGAGCACCGGTGAGGCGATGAAGATCGAGGAGTAGGCACCTGAGGCGATGCCAACGAACAGCGCGAAGGCGAAGTCCTTCAGGGTTTCGCCGCCGAACAGGAGTAGCGCAAGCACTGGCAGCAGCGTGCAGAAGCTCGTGGCCAGTGAGCGCGTGAGCACCTCAGACATCGAGCGATTGACGATCTGCGAGAAGGCAGCGCGCGGCATCCTGGGCACGTTCTCACGCACTCGATCGAACACGATAATCGTGTCGTACAGCGAATACCCCAAGATGGTTAACAAGGCCGCCACGGTAGAGGTCGTCACCTCCCTCCCGGTGAGCGAATACACACCGGCCGTGATCAGTAGGTCGTGCATCAGCGCTATCAGCACTGGCACCGCGTACTTCCACTCAAAGCGCAAGGCGATATAGACGGAGATCACCAACAGCGAGGCGATGATCGCGATGATCGCGCTCTTGGCCACGGTCTTGCCGAAGGTGGGCCCGATCGAGGTATCAGAGGTGTTACGCAAACCATAGGCGGCGCTCAAGGCTGCCTCGGCCTTGACGACTTCGGTCTGCTTGAGGTTCTTAGTAGAGATCTGGAAGCCGTTCGCGCCGATGCTCTTGTTGCTGAGCCTCTGCACCTCGACGGTCCCGAAGCCGGCGTTACGCAGCGTGGTGCGGATCTGATTCTCGTTTACAGGCTTGACGAACCCGGACTGGATGCGTGTGCCCGACTTGAAGTCGATGCCGAGATTCAGTCCCTTGGCGCCGATCGCCAGCGCGCCGATCAGCAGGATCGTGCCCGACAGCGAGAAGAACCACTTGGAGGCGCCCATGAAGTCGAACGTCCAGTGCCGGTTGCGCTTGGACGCGCCGAGCATCGCCGGGTGCGAGACCGCGCGCGAGCGTCCCATGACGCCGAGCGCGGCCTGGGTGGCAAGCACCGCGGTGAACAGCGTGAGCATCGTGCCGATGCCTAGCGTGAAGGCGAATCCCTTGACCTCAGAGGTGGCGAGGGCAAAGAGGATGAAGGCAGTCATGAAGGTCACCACGTTGGCGTCGACGATCGCCGCGAAGCCACGGCGGTAGCCGGTGACGATGCCCGCCGCGACCGATCTACCGCCCCGGATCTCCTCCTTGACGCGCTCGAAGATGACAATGTTCGCGTCGGCCGCGATACCGATCGTGAGGATCAATCCAGCGATGCCCGGCAGCGTCATCGTGATTGGGATCAGCTTGATCAGGGCGAAGAAGTACAGGCCATAGATCACAAGACCGCCCACGGCGATCGCCCCCAGCACGCGATAGAAGGCCAGGAGGAAGAGGCACACCACGAGGAAGCCCACGAGACCGGCCACGAGACCCTGCTTGAGGGCCTGCTTGCCGAGTGTGGCCGAGACCTGGGACTGGGAGATCAGTTCTAGCTTGATCGGCAGCGCGCCGGACTGGAGCTCGTCAGCGAGGTTCTGCGCCGATGTCAGCGTGAAGCCGCCGGTGATCTCCGAGCCATTGGTGGAGTCGATGCCGTCGGGGTAGCGCGTGTAGTCGATCGAAGGCGCCGTGATGATCTGGTTGTCGAGCACCACGGCGAAGTGCTGCAGTGCCGAGGCCGGCGCCACGCCTGGCAGCGCGGAGTTCTGCCCGCGCTGCGCGATTTCGCGCGTAACGCGCTGAAAGATCGGGGCGCCCTTGGAGGTGAAGCCGAAGGTGACGTCCGGCGCCCCAGCCGAGCCGCCACCGCTTTCAAAGCTCTGCGTGGGGTGCGTGATGTCCGAGCCGCCGAGCACCGGGTTGTCGTCGAGCACGTACCAGCTTTCCGGTTCGGCCTGCGTGACCTTGCCGGTTTTGGTGTTGGTTTCGGGCTGTGCCCGTGCGAGCACGGTTCCCGGGTTGACGCGGACTGTTTTCGTCTTGACCCCCGGCGGCGGCTTGTAGCCATCGGCATAGAGGTTGGCAATGGTGTCCTCAGGGCCGCGCAGCACCTTCTGATGAGTGGTGTCGAGCAGATACCACTGTCCGTAGATGCAATTACCCACCTGCTGGGGCGTGCAGCCCACTCCCAGCGTAGTATCCGTGGAGCGCAGGATCGGCGGGCGTTTGGCGGCCAGCAGCACCGCCTGGTACTCAGGCTTGCCCGCGGCGGCGGATCCGGCACTGGGTCCGCCCGTGACCCCCGCTTCGGAAGGAGCAGGCTTGCCGTTGGGGCCGATCACATTCGGCTCCCAGTCATAGAAGTGCAGCTGAGCGGTCTTGCCCACCTGCTCCTGGGCGCGAGCGGCGTTGCTGACGTCGGGCAGCGCCACGGCGACCTGGTTGGCGCCGGTGCGATGGATTTCCGGCTCGGCCACGCCGAGGCCGTTGACGCGCTTTTCCATGATCTGGATCGCGCGGTCGAGAGATTCGGAGTTCACCTTGGACTGCGCCGTGGCCTTGGCCTGGTAGGTGAGTTCGACGCCGCCCTTCAGGTCGAGGCCCAGGCGCGTCTTCTTGGCCTTGACCGACGTTCCGGGAACGCCCACGATGATGATCAGCGAAAGCAGCGCCAGCCCGAGGACGATGGCGAGGACGAAGATGTTGCGACGACGGTCGGTCATGACAGCGCGAGAGATTCCATGTTCTCCCCTTCAGACTACTTGTCCGGGGTGAGCACCAGCAACAGCCCACCGTCCTCGTCGTATGCGGGGAACATGTCTGCCTTGGCGCTGGCCTCCACGTCGCGCTCGCCGCTGACCCGCACGGGCTTGCCCAACGCGCGCACCCCCCACTCGAGGACGGTCGAGACCGGATTGTCTCCGTTGGCGAAGCTCAACCCCAGCGCCTGCTCGACGCGCTGACCGATCACCGCTTCCTCCTCAAGGCCCGTGAACGCGAAGGAGTTCTTGCCGCAGCCGATCACACGCCCCTCGTGGTCGCACACGAAGAAGGCAGCATCGGGCGCCGGGTAGTAGTCGTCAAGCAGCTCGAAGAGAAAGGCGAAGCCGCACTTGGCGCAACCCTTGGGTTGGCGCGTGAAGCCGATGTTGCGATCCAGCTCGCTCGTGCGATGACCGCAGTTGGGACAGATGAAGGGGTGAGCCATGGACTCACAGGTTAGGGGAGCGGCGTCGTGAAAGCCGAGGTCAGGTGGGCTTCTGAACTCAGAACAGGACGGGGTCCGCACCACCCTCGGCTGGCACGGACGCTTGTGGCGGTGGCAGGTGCAGATGCGCGAAGGCAGCCGGTGTGGCGATACGCCCACGGGGAGTGCGCTTGAGCAGCCCCTCGCGCAGCAGGTGGGGCTCATAGACGTCCTCGATCGTGTCCTGCTCCTCCCCCACGACCACAGCCAGCGTGGAGAGACCGACGGGGCCGCCGGAGAACTTGACGCAGACAGCGCGCAGGATCTCCCGGTCCAGGCGATCCAGGCCACGATCGTCGACTTCAAGCAGATCGAGCGCCGCGCAGGCGCTGTCAGCGCTCAGAACGCCGTCCCCGCGCACCTCGGCGTAGTCGCGCACGCGTTTGAGCAGACGGTTGGCCACGCGCGGGGTGCCGCGGCTGCGCGTGGCAATGGCCGCGGCCCCGCCAGGCTCCAAGGGGATTTCGAGGATGCCGGCCGAGCGGGCCACGATCGCCGCCAGATCCGTCTCAGAATAGGTCTCCAGACGAGCCTGGATGCCGAAGCGATCGCGCAAGGGCGTGCTCAGCAGGCCGCTGCGAGTAGTCGCGCCGATCAGCGTGAAGGCGGGCAGGTCCAGCGTGACAACACGCGCCCCCGCACCTTGGCCGACGGTTATCGGCAGCCGATGGTCCTCCATCGCCGGATAGAAGGTCTCCTCCAATGTGCGTGGCAGCCGATGAATCTCATCGACGAAGAAAACGCTGCGCGGCTCGAGCGCCGTGAGAAAGGCCGCAATGTCTCCCTTTCGCTCCAATGCAGGCCCCGCGGTCTGCACAAAGGGCACGTCGAGCTCGCTCGCGACGATCTGTGCGAGCGAGGTCTTTCCCAGGCCGGGCGGACCGGCGAGCAGCAGATGGTCGAGCGCATCGCCCCGTGCCGCGGCGGCCTCGATCGCCACCGCGAGCTGTTCGCGCAGCGCGTGCTGGCCGATGAAATCCTCCAGACGCCGCGGACGCAGCGAGCGATCGAGCTCATCCTCGTCCTCGATCGAATAGGGGGTCTGAATGCGGTTCATCGCTGTCTGTGCCACCTCTATGCCCTACGCGCCGTGCGCAGTGCCTGCGCCAGCAGATCCTCGGCGCTCTCGCCCTCGGTGTCGCGCAGCAGATCCTCGGCTTCGCTCGGGGTATAGCCCAGCTCCAACAGTCCCTCTCGCGCCAACCCTCGCGGGTTTGAGGACCCCGATCCCCGACGTGCCACGATCCCGCCCGGAGTGCCCCCCGGGACAGGGACATCCGCGACCGATACCTTCTCGCGCAGCTCAACAATGATGCGCTCAGCGGTGCGCTTGCCGATGCCGGGCACCGCCTGAAAGCGCGCGGCGTCGCCAGCGGCGATGGCACCCAAGAGCTCGCGCGGGGGTCCTCCGGAGAGCACCGCCAAGGCCACCTTGGGACCAACGGACTGCACCGAGAGCAGCATCAGAAAGAGGTCGCGCTCGGGCTCTGAGTGAAAACCGTAGAGCGCCAAGGCGTCGTCTCGCACGATCAAATGGGTGTGCAGCGTGGTCTCGCCGCCGACGGCGGGGACGTGGTGCAAGGTCTCCGAAGAGACTGCCGCGCGATGGCCAATGCCGCCACAGACGATCACGACGTGGTCCGAGCGGCGCACGGCCACTTCGCCGCGAAGCAGGGCGATCATGCCAGCGCCGCCGTGAGTGCGCTCGTCAACGGCGCGCAGTTGGCATGACAGAGCGCGACGGCAAGCGCATCGGAAGCGTGGTCCGGTGTAGGCAACTCGGGCAGATCCAGCAGCGTCTGCACCATGCGCGCCACCTGCTCCTTGGGCGCGCGGCCATGACCGCACACAGCAGACTTGACCTGCTGAGGCGTGTAGCCAGCGCACGGCACGCCGCGCCGCCCGGCCGCGAGCATGACGACGCCGCGGGCCTGTCCGACGGCGAATGCGGTGCGTACGTTCTGACCGAAATACAGCTCCTCAAGCGCCACCGCATCGGGGGTGTGCTCTTCAAGCAGAGCCTCTACGCCGGCATACACGTCTGCCAGGCGCCGCTCGATGGGCGGACCCGCGGCGGTCTCGATCACGCCGCCGTCAAGCGCGGCCATGCGCCTGCCCCGGCGCTTGACGACGCCGTAGCCGGTGTTGGCCAGGCCAGGGTCGATGCCCAAGACGATCATTGTCAAGGATTCTGCGCATCGCGCCGGACGCCTGCCTAGAACAGATGTTCGTCCGTAGCTTCAGGAGGGCACAGGAGCTGGCCGTCCCCACGGTGGCGCGCCTGAGGCCCAGAGGTCGTTGAGGACGATCGCGTCCTTGTAGGTGTCCATGCACTCCCAGAAGCCGTGGTGACGGTAGGCATGCAGCTGGCCGTTGCCCGCAAGGCGCTCCAGTGGTCGATGCTCAAGCACGCTGTCGGCGTCCAGGTAATCAAGAACGCCAGGCTCCAGGCAAAAGAAACCGCCGTTGATCCAATGCTCCGAGCGCGGCTTCTCGCGGAAGCCCAGCACGCGACCGCTGTCACTGTCGAGCTCGGTGACCCCAAACTGCATCAGCGGCCGCACGACGGTCATCGTGGCCAGCGCGCTCTGCGTGCGGTGAAACTCCAGCAGTGCCCCCAAGTCAATGTCGGCCAGACCATCGGCATAGGTGAGGCAGAATCGCTCGCCGTCGAGATGCGGTTGCAGCAGCTTGACCCGCCCCCCGGTGGGAGTGTCCGATCCCGTGTCCACGCAACGCACCTCGACTCCCTCCGGCCAGTCATGCGCGGCGACAAAGCCTTCAATCAGCTCCCCCCGATATCCGGTGGCAAGCAGGAAGCGCTCAAAGCCCTGCGCCGCATAGAGCTGGATGACGTGCCAGAGAATCGGCAGCCCCCCGATCTCCACCAAGGGCTTGGGCAGCTCGCGTGCGTGGCCCTGCAGGCGAGTGCCGCGGCCGCCGCAGAGAATCGCGACAGGCGGCAGACCCATCGGCGTGGCCTGATTGAGTGAAGAGGGGCCCGGCTCACCGGCCAAAGGCCGGTGACGCCACCCTCTATCCGGCAGCACGCTCAAGCATGTCAGCCGGCACATCGAAGTTGGCGTGGACGGCGCCAACGTCGTCGTTGTCTTCGAGCGCGTCGATCAGACGCAAGAGCTTGGCGACCTGGCCCTCGTGCTGGATCTCCACCAGCGAGGAAGGCCGGTAGAGCAACTCGGCGCTGTCAAGCTCGATGCCGGCCTCTTCGAGTGCCTGGCGCACGGTGGTGAAGTCCTGCAGGCCAGTGATTACTTCATGCAGCCCGTCCTCGGCGGTTATGTCCTCGGCGCCGGCCTCAATTGCCACCAGCAGATCGTCCTCGGAGTAGCGCGCGGCGTCGATCAGGATGACGCCCTTTTTGTCGAACAGGTAACCGACGGAGCCCGGCTCCCCCAGCGAGCCGCCGTGGCGCGCGAAGAGATGTTTGACATCCGCGCCGGTGCGGTTGCGGTTATCCGTGACGGTCTCCACCAACAGCGCGACGCCACCCGGCCCATAGCCTTCATAGAGGATCGACTCAAGCGACTCGGCGTCGGCGCCCGCGCCGGTACCTTTGGCGATGGCGCGTTCGATGTTGTCCTTGGGCATCGAGGACGCTTTGGCCTTCTGGATCGCGTTCTCGAGCGCGGCGTTGGCATCGGGGTCTCCCCCACCGTCACGCGCGGCCACCGTGATGGCGCGAGCGAGCTTGGTGAACTGAGCCCCGCGACGCGAGTCGACGATCGCCTTCTTGTGCTTGATGGAGGCCCACTTGGAGTGCCCAGACATACGTTAAAGATAGTGTTCTCAAGCGATGACGGGAATGGAAACCCACCCACCCCCCGGGATATTCAAGGCCTATGACGTGCGTGGGCTCTACGGCGAGCAGATCGACGGCGACGTGGCCGAGCAGATCGGGCGCGCCTTCGTGCGCGTATTGGCGGACCTGGCGAGCAAGCCCGCAAGCGAGCTGAAGGTGGGCCTGGGCAGGGATATGCGCCTGAGCGCCCCCGAACTGGCGGCGCGCTATCGCGAGGGCCTGCTGATGGAAGGAGCGAGCGTGCTCGATGCGGGGATGGTTGGCAGCGAGATGCTCTACTACCTCGTCGGCTCGCGCGGCCTGGATGGAGGTCTGATGTGCACGGCCTCGCACAACCCCAAGGCATACACGGGCGCCAAGCTGGTGCGCCAAGGCGCGATCGCCTTGAGTGGCGACGAAGGCATCCAGGACATCCGCCGCACGATCGAAGCGGGCCTGGGCGAAGGCGCACAGACGCGCGGCACGCTGGAGCAGGTTGAGCTCTACGAGGAGTTCCAGGAGGCCGCGCTGAAGTTCATCGACCCGAGCGCCGTGAAGCCGCTGAAGGTGGTAGTAGACGGCGGCAACGGCATGGCCGGGCCGATGGTCGGCCCACTGCTGGAGCGCCTCGGACTGGACCTGATCGAGACCTACTGGACACCCAACGGCGAGTTCCCCGACCACGAGCCCAACCCTTTGCTGGAGGAGAACCGCAAGTTCATCATCGACAAGGTGCGCGAGAGCGGCGCGGACCTGGGGATCGCCTGGGACGGGGATGCCGACCGTTGCTTCTTCATCGACGACACGGGCGCCTTCGTGGATGGTGATTTTCTGACCGCGCTGCTGGCGGAGTCGCTGCTGAGCAAGAGATCGGATCCCACCCGCCCCGCCGAGTCGATCCTGTATGACGTGCGCGCTTCAAGGGCCGTCGCTGACACTGTGCGCGCCGCGGGCGGCGTGCCCCGTGTGAACCGCGTGGGCCATGCCTTCTTCAAGACGAGGATGCACAAGGAGGGCGGCCTGTTCGGCGGCGAGGTCTCAGGTCATTACTACTTCCAGGACTTTTACTGCGCTGACTCCGGCACGATCCCCGCGTTACTGATGTTGGAGCACCTCTCGCGCATGGGCAAGAAGCTCTCTGAGCTGCTGCGCCCCTATCACGAGCGCTATTTCATCTCCGGCGAGATCAACAGCGAGGTAAAAGATCAGCAGGCCAAGATGCGGGAGATCGCGGAGCGCTACAACGACGCCCGCCAGGAAGAACTTGACGGCATCTCGATCGACTACGAGGACTGGCACTTCAACGTGCGGCCCTCGAACACTGAGCCCCTGCTGCGTCTGTGCCTGGAGTCGCTTGAGAGCCGAGAGGACATGGAGCGCCGCCGCGATGAGGTGCTGGCGCTGATCCGCTCGTGAGCGCCAAGGCGCCTGCATGGCCCTCAAGCGTTGAGGAACAGCGCGAAGCGCAGGCAGCCCTGGCGCAGGCCGCCAAAGAGGGCATACACCGCCTGGCAATCCCCACCCCCTTCCAGGTGGGCCGTGTGAATGCCTATCTGATCGAGGACGAGCCGTTGACGCTGATCGACTCCGGCCCAAACTCCGCCAAGGCGCTCGATGAGCTGGAACAGGCGCTAGAGGCGCTCGGTCATCGTATTGAGGACATCGAGCTGCTGGTGATCACCCATCAGCACATCGACCACTTCGGCCTGGCCTCGATCCTGGCGCGCCGCTCGGGCGCGGAAGTGGCAGCTCTGAGCGGTCTGGACGACTATCTGCGTAGCTTTCGCGAACAGACCGAGCTTGACGACGTGTTCGCCGAGCAGACCATGCTGCGCCACGGCATCCCCGCGGATGTGGTCAGCGCCCTGCGCGCGGTGTCCGCCAGTTTCCGCGCCTGGGGCTCGACCGTTGAGGTCAGCCGCCCGCTGCAAGATGGCGAGGAGTTGCAACTACGCGACCACATCTTGCGCGTGCTGCATCGCCCCGGCCATAGTCCTTCGGACACCCTCTTCTGGGATGAAGAGCGCTCGCTGATGATGGTGGCCGACCATCTCATCAAGCACATCTCTTCCAACCCCCTGCTGGCGCGCCCCCTCGGCGCGGGCCGTGACTTCACTGGCCCCCGCCCCCACTCGCTGGTCACTTACATCGACTCCATGGAGCGGACACGCGCTATGGATGTGGACCTCATTCTCCCCGGCCACGGTCATCCCATCACCGACCACAAGTCGCTGATCGACCTGCGCATGCGCATGCACGAACGCCGCGCGGAGCGGATCTACAACCTCATGCTCCAGCAGCCGATAACTGCCCACGAGATCGCCCAGGACTTGTGGGGCAACGTGGCAGTAACCCAGGCCTACCTGACTCTTTCCGAGGTTTTGGGCCATGTCGATCTCCTCATCAATGCCCAACTGGTTGAGGAGCAGGAGCAAGACGGCCTGGTGCGCTTCGCGGCGCTGCGAACCTCCTCCAAAAACAAGGAAGTACAGTAGAGTCCTTGATATCTTGGGGAGGATGTAGGAAGGAGAGGTCCAGCCGATGTACATGAATGGGAGTCAGGCAGCGCAGGCCAATCCGCACCTGAACGTCTTTGAGCCTTATCGGGAGCTGGCGAGCCACCACGAGGACCAGCTGACGCGGGCGGCGATGATCGTGCTGCGGATGGTGCCCCTGGCGCGGGAGACGTTGTTGCAGGCGATCGGGGAGGGCTCGCTCAGCGGTCTGCCCGAGTGCTCGCTTGATATGCAGGCCACGCATGTGGTCAATCCCAGCGGGGCCTCGGGCGAGCAAGCGCCGGCCCGGGGACGGCTCGTGAGTGTCTTCCTGACGCCCGACATCGAGCCCTTTGCACTCTCGGAAGAGGTCACCGAAACAGAGCGCGGACAGCGCTTTGATGGGGTGCTGCGCTTTGACCCCGAGCTGGTGGTGGTGGTCGAGAGCAAGGTCTGCCGGCGCTGGGCCCGGCGCGATGGGCACCGCGTGGCGGAGCTCAATCTGCGCGGCGCGCGCTTTGTGGAGCAGCGCACCTGCCTGCTGCCCTGGCATGACCTGTTGGAGTCCTGGATGCGACTGATCGAGCTGGATGTGCTGAGCACCGCCGAGCGCGAGCTGGTGGGAGACATGCTCGACTACGCCCACCGCGACTTCGGGCACCTGCTGCCCTTTGGCAGTCTGCGCCGTGCGGGCGCCGATCCGACGCGGCGCCAGCGACGGCTGCGCTCGCTGCTGGCACAGGGAACCGGCGTAGAAGCCGAGCGCGGCAGCCTCGTGCACGTGCGCCTGGACACCGCACTGGGAGTGGTCTCCTTCCAGCGCGTCGCCTTGAGCCTTGAGCAGGACCATCTCGTGCTGCACATCTGGCCCGGGGAACTCAAACACCAGGCCGAGCACCTGTACGCCGAGGATCACGCGCTGCGGCTCAGCCGCCTGGCGGTACCGGGCAGCGATTGGAGCGTCGAGCCGCAGCCGCTGCTGGGCTATCGCAACGCGCCCGTGCGCTCACGGGTCTACCTCACCTGCACGCTCGACGCCGCCACCTACGCGCGCCGCTGGCAGGGTAAGGACTGGGAGCGCGTGGGAGCGCACCATCGCAACTACATCATGGGTGATCTGTGGCCGTGGCTGCTGGCGCGCGGCTACGCCTCGCCCTGCGATCTGCAGGCCGTGGAGGGATTCGTGGCCTCCCTCGGCAGACGCTTTGCCCACCTGCGCCCAAGCATGCACCTGACCCGCTCCTGGGCCTTGGAGGAGGCCGAGGAGCTGGATGAGGATGGGCGGCTGGCGGCACAGGTCCGCGAGGCGGTGAGTGAGGTGCTGCGCATCCTCGGGGAGCCCGGGCTGCCGCTGACGCTGAACATGCCGGCCGTGCTCGGCTCGCCCGCCGCGAGCTAAGCCACAGCGGCACGCTGGCGGGCCACCGCCCGCAAGAACAGCCGGTGCACGCGATCGTCGTCGCTCAGCTCGCTGTGGAAGGCCACAACCAGCATGTCCCCTTCACGAGCCGCCACCGCGTGCCCGTCCACCCGCGCCAATATTTCCACCTCAGCGCCGTGCTCGGCGATCCAGGGAGCGCGGATGAAGATGCCGCGCAGCGGGCCGCCCTCCAACCCCGCCACATCAAGATCGGCCTCGAAACTCTTAGTCTGGCGGCCGAAGGCGTTGCGCTCGGCGCGGATGTCCATCACGCTCAGATGCTCGCGGTCGAGCATAATCAGACCCGCACAGGAACCCAGCAGCGGCGTGCCGCTCGCGGCCAGCGCGCGCAGCGGCTCAGCCAGTCCCTCGCGCTCGATGCCTAGGGTCATCGTCGTTGACTCTCCCCCGGGGATCACCAGACCTTGCAGGCCGTCGAGATCACGTGGCACGCGCACCTCACGCACCTGTGCGCCTAGCCCGCGCAGCATCTTGGCGTGTGCCTGAAAGCCGCCCTGCAACGCCAGCACCCCTATCAGTGGGGCCTCCCCCACCATCGGCCGTCCTACCAGCCGCGCTGGGCCAGCAGCTGCTCATCCTCAAGCTTCGAGGACTCAAGGCTGACCATCGCGCTGCCCAGCCCGCGCGAGGCCGCGGCAATGCGCTCGGGGTCCTGCCAATGCGTGGTGGCCTCCACGATCGCCCGCGCGCGCACAGGCGGGTCCTCGGACTTGAAGATACCCGAGCCCACGAAGACACCTTCGGCGCCCAGCGACATCATCAAGGCGGCATCGGCGGGGGTGGCGATGCCGCCGGCGCAGAACAGCACCACAGGCAGCTTGCCATCGCGGGCCACGCCGCGAACAAGATCAAGCGGCGCGCCGTGATCCTTGGCGGCTGTTGCTAGCTCCGCTTCGTCGAGCATCGTCAGGCGCCGGATCTCCCCGCCGATGCGGCGCATGTGGCGCACGGCCTCCACGATGTCTCCCGTGCCGGCCTCGCCCTTGGAGCGGATCATCGCGGCACCCTCGCCGATACGCCGCAGCGCCTCACCCAAATTTGTGGCGCCGCACACAAAAGGCGCCTTGAAAGGCCACTTGTCGATGTGATTGCTCTCATCGGCCGGCGTCAGCACCTCGGACTCATCGATGTAGTCCACGTCAAGAGCCTGCAGCACCTGCGCCTCGACGAAGTGCCCGATGCGAGCCTTGGCCATCACAGGAATGCTGACGGCCTCCTGAATGCCCACGATCATCTCGGGATCGCTCATGCGCGCCACGCCGCCATCGCGGCGGATATCGGCCGGCACGCGCTCCAGCGCCATCACCGCGGCGGCGCCCGCGTCCTCGGCGACCTTGGCCTGCTCGGGGGTGACCACGTCCATGATCACGCCGCCCTTGAGCATCTCCGCCAAGCCGCTCTTGACTCTGAATGTCGCCTCGTCGCGCATGGTTCACAGTCTATCCGGCGCGCCGCACGCCTATATGAGCTGATGTTGCTCCGACCGGCACATGTGCCGGTCGGCCGGACCGTACATGTACGGTCCGGGACCGTGCCGCATGCGGCACGGTCTTCCCTGAGAAGCAGACGATGTTCAAGCTACTTGAGCCGGAAAGCCTTGATGCGGTCGTCGTACTGCGCCGTGTCCTTCGCGTAGACCCCGTAGGCCAGCGCCTGGATCAGGCTCAGGAGCGCCGTGTGCGAGCGCACGTAGGCGGGGCTGTTGGAGGAGTAGTAGAGCTTGATCTGCGCCAGCTTGGCGACCTCTGAGAGGGTCGCGTCGGTGACCGCGGCAGTGCGCGCCTTGCGATGGCGCGCCAGCTTCATGGCGCGTACGACCAGCGGATGCGGGCGCCCGGCAGAAAGTCCGATCACGAGCGTCTGTTCATCGATGCGCCCCAGGCGGCTCAGGGCCTCCTGGGAAGGGCTGGCCACGACATCCACGCGCAGGTCGAGCAACATCAGCAGGTGACGCAGGTAGCTGGCGAAGAAGGCCATCTGATCGGTGCCCGCTACGAGCACCTTGTCGGCGCTCACGATCGCCTCGATCAGCGCGTCCACCGCGCTGCGCGAGACCTTGCGGGCCGTCTCCTCTACGTTTAGATGGTCGGCGGCCAGGGCAGTCTCAAACTCATTCTGATCGAGCGAGAACAGTGGCGCTGAGCCATTGGCTGAGCTTGAGCCGTTGCTCTTGGCGGGGGCTCCTACGATCGCTTGCGTGTGCACACGCCGGTACTCCTCGCGCGCTGCCGCCTGCAACTCGGGGAAGCCCTCAAAGCCCAATGCTTGGGAGAAGCGCACGACCGTGGAGCTTGAGGTGTTGGCGCGGCGCGCCAGCTCCTCGGCGGTCTGGAAGGCAGCCTCATCGAGGTGGTCGACGATGTACTGGGCCACATCCTTCTGCGAGCGCGAGCACTCATCGAAGCGGGCCTGGATGTACTTGGACAAGCTCTGGTGATCACTGGTGCCCGGAAGGGTGCCGGCGCCGGCGACCGGCGAGGGCTTGGTGGGTGTTGGGGTGGCAACTCGCTTCACGCGGCTGTTGTTCGACGTATGCGTCTATGACTCCTCCCAAAGATCACCCGCCTTTTGTCAAAAGATCTATGCCGATGATCCGCCGAACGGCTCGGCGCGCAGATAGGACGCGATGAGAATTGCGATTGTCGGCGCCGGTATCTCGGGCCTCCTAAGCGCCCACCTGCTGCACCCCGAGCACGAGATCGTGGTGTACGAGGCGGGTTCCTACGCGGGCGGGCACACGCACACCGTGCGTGTGGATACCCCCCACCACACCCACCATGTGGATACCGGCTTCATCGCCTTCAACGATCGCAACTACCCCAACTTCAGTCGCCTACTCGACCGGCTCGGCGTCGGCGTGCAGCCCACCCACATGAGCTTCTCGGTGAAGGGCGAGCAGGAGGACTTCGAGTACTGCGGCACGCCGCGTGGGGTCTTCTGCCAGCCGCGCAACCTGACGCGCCCGTGGTTTCTGCGCATGCTTGGCGAACTGCCGCGCTTCAACCGCGAGCTGCGGCGGGTACTGCAACGCCAGGACAGTGGCGAGTCGCTGCACGACTTTCTCGCCCAGCACGACTTCTCGGCGGCCTTCGTGCAGCGTCTGATCGTCCCCCAGGTCTCCGCGGTGTGGTCGGCCGACCCCCGGCAGATGGCCACCTTCCCGGTGCGCTTTCTGGCGGAGTTCTTTGCCAACCATGGCATGTTGGGTTTCCGCGATCGCCCCGGCTGGAGCACCATCGCGGGGGGCGCCGCGTGCTATGTCGATGCCCTCACGCGCCATTTTCGCGAGCGCATCCGCCTGGACTCCCCCGTGCACTCCATCACCCGCACGCCTGAACACGTCGAACTCGTGGTCCAGGGGCGGGAGGCCGAGCAGTTCGACCAGGTCGTGATCGCCATTCACTCCGACCAGGCGCTTGCGATGCTCGCCGACCCCAGCGCGCGCGAGCGTCAGCTGCTTGGTGCGATCCCCTATCAGGCCAATGAGGCGGTGCTGCATACCGACAGCAGCCTGTTGCCGCGCCGGCGCGCGGCGCGCGCGGCCTGGAACTTTCAACTGCTACGCGAGCCCAAGCCGCTTACCACGGTGACCTATTACATGAATCACCTGCAGCGCCTGGCCGGCGCCGATCGCGACTTCTGCGTGACGCTCAATCGCAGCGAGGCGATCGACCCGGCCAAGGTGATCCGCAAGATCGCCTACTCCCATCCTGTCTACACGCCGCAGGGCGTGGCGGCGCAGTCCCAGCATGGCGCCATCTCGGGGTTGGCCCATCGCACCCACTACTGCGGCGCCTACTGGGGCTGGGGCTTTCACGAGGACGGCGTCGTGAGCGCCTTGCGTGCCTGCGCACCGTTTGGGGTAGGGCTATGAGGATGCCCACCGGCCAGGCCTCTTGCCTATACGAGGGAACGGTGCGGCACCGCCGCATGGGATCCGTGCCCGACGAGTTTCGCCATCGGCTGTTTATGGCCTATCTGGACCTGGATGAGCTGCCCGGGCTGTTTGACGGCAGCCTGCTGTGGTCTGCGCACAGGCCAGCGCCGGCGTGGTTTCGTCGCGCCGACTACCTCGGCGACCCTCAGGTGGGGCTGAAAGAGTCCGTGTTTGAGCTTGTGAGGCAGCGCACTGGCTTCACTCCCGATGGCCCGGTGCGACTGCTCACACACCTGCGCTACTTCGGGCACTGCTTTAACCCCGTCAGCTTCTACTACTGCTTTGACGCCTTTGGCGAGCAGGTGGTGGCGGTCGTGGCCGAGGTCACCAATACGCCTTGGGGCGAGCGCCATGCCTACGTGATGCCCGTCACCGAGACGCACGATCGGGGCACCGTGACGGTGCTGCGCGAGCAGTTCGACAAGCAACTGCACGTCTCGCCGTTGATGGGCATGGATCGTCGTTATGACTGGCGCCTCACCGTGCCTGACGAGCAGCTGCTGGTGCACATCGAGTCCCTGCCGCGCAGCGCGGGAGAAGGAGCGTTCGACGCCACCCTCTCCCTGCGCCGCCATGAGATCGATGCGGCCTCACTGCGCCGTGCGCTGCTGCGCCATCCGGCGATGACCGCGCGGATACAGGCGCGCATCTACAGCCACGCGCTGCGCCTGCGCTTGCGCGGAGCGCGTTGGTACCCCCATCCCGACAGAGGGGCGATGCCGACGTGAAGGCGAGGTTCTCAGACCGCGTCGCACGCTGGCTGGTCCTGCGTCTGCTTGCACGCACTCACGGCGGGGAACTGACGATCGTGGAGGGTAGCGAGCGTCTGCGTTTCGGCGATTGCGCTTCCGGGCACGCGGTACGCGCGGTCATCGAAGTCCATTCTCCTCGCTTCTATCGCTCCTTGCTGCGCGGCAGCGTGGGGCTGTGCGAGTCCTATATGGACCATTGTTGGGACTGCCAGGACCTTGTGGCTCTCACCAGGTTCGCGGCGCTCAACGTGCGTCCTTTGGATAACGCCCGACGCGTGTTGGCACCGGTGACGATCCCCTTCCAGCGCTGGCTGCGTTGGCTCGCGCGCAACACACCGCGGCGTGCGCGCAAGCGCGTGGCGGCCCACTACGACCTCGGCAATGAGCTCTTCTCGCTGTTCCTCGATCCCACGATGATGTACTCCTGCGCGGTCTTCGACTCGCCCGAGGCGACGCTACAGGAGGCGTCGCTGGCAAAGCTTGAGCGAGTGTGCAGCAAGCTCGATCTGGGGCCTACCGATCACGTGCTTGAGATCGGCAGCGGCTGGGGTGGCTTCGCCGTATATGCCGCAGAGCACTATGGCTGCCGCGTGACCACCACGACGATCTCCCGCGAACAGCACGCCTACGCCACGGCGCGTGTTTGCGCGGCCGGCTTGCAGGACCGCGTGACGGTGCTGCTCGAGGACTACCGCGACCTGCGCGGCAGCTACGACAAGCTGGTCAGCATCGAGATGATCGAGGCGGTTGGCTGGCAGTACCTCGGTACCTATTTCCGTCGCTGCTCGGAACTGCTGCGCGCGGACGGCGCGATGCTGCTGCAGGCGATCGTCATCGACGATCGCGCCTACCACGTGGAGAAGGCGTCGAAGAGCTTTATCAACACCTACATCTTCCCCGGGGGATGTTTGCCCTCGATGCAGGTCATCTCGCGCACCTTGGCGCGTGTGACCGACCTGCACAATGTGCACAAGGAGGACATCACCCCCCACTACGCGGAGACCCTCGTGCACTGGCGCGAGCGCTTCCTGGCGGCCGCCGAGCGCCTGCACGAGCTCGGCTATGACGAGCGCTTTCGCCGGCTGTGGGAGCTTTATCTGAGCTATTGCGAGGGCGGTTTTCGCGAGCGACGCATCGAGAACGTGCAGCTGCTGCTGGCCAAGCCTGGCTACCTCAGGCCCACCAAACCCGGCGATCTCATACCCAGCTACCCCGCTGCGGCGCCGCTGATCCCCTCTGAGACCTTGAGCCTGTCGGCCAGTTCCACGAAGTAGTCGAGCGCCCGCGGGTTGGCCAGCGACTCCACACTCGCGGCCTCGCCCACTGGGGTGCCCATCAAGATGCGCTTGACGGGCACCTCCAGCGCCTTGCCCGACAGCGTTCTGGGCACCTCGGCGATCTGCATGATCTCGTTGGGCACATGTCGCGGTGAGCAGTCCTCACGGATTCTCCTGGCGATCCTGCCTTTCAACTCTTCATCGAGCGTCACGTCCTCGCGCAAGACGACAAACAGCACCATCCACAGCTCTTCCGCAGTGTGCGGTATGTCCACTACGAGCGCGTCGACCACCTCCTCGACCGCTCCCGCCGCGCGATAGATCTCGCTCGTGCCCATGCGCACCCCCTGGCGGTTGATCGTGGCATCTGAGCGGCCGTAGATGACCGCGCCCCCGCGCGGGGTGATGCGAATCCAATCGCCGTGACGCCAGATCCCGGGGTACATCGAGAAGTAGCTCTCGCGGTAACGCTCGCCGATGCCCTCCTCCGTAACCGTGTCTCCCCAAAAGAACAGCGGCATCGAGGGCAACGGCTCGGTCAGCACCAGCTCGCCAACCTCATCGGTGAGGCTGTTGCCCTCTTCATCCCAGGACTCCACCGCACACCCCAGTGCGCGGCACTGCAGCTCGCCCATATAGACAGGCAGCAGCGGACAGCCGCCCACGAAGGCCGTGCATACATCCGTGCCGCCGCTCGTGGAGAACAGCCAGACATCTGATTTGACATGGGTATAGACCCATTCGAAGCTCTCGGGAGGCAGCGGCGAGCCGGTGGAGCCGATGCTGCGCAGGCTGCTCAGATCGTGTTCGCGACCGACCTGCAAGCCCTGCTTATGACAGGTGGAGAGAAAGCCTGCGCTGGTTCCCAAGCAGGTGATCCGCGCGCGCTCTGTCAGATCCCACAACGCGCCCAGATCGGGGTAGGCGGGGCTGCCGTCATACAGCACGATGGCGGCTTCCGTGAAGAGGCAGCCGATCAGGAAGTTCCACATCATCCAGCCCGTGGTGGTGAACCAGAACATGCGATCGCCACGGCGCAGATCGAGATGCAGATGACTCTTCTTCAGCTGCTCCAGGAGGATGCCGCCGTGGCCGTGCACGATCGCCTTGGGCAGGCCGGTCGTGCCCGAGGAGTAGAGCACCCATAAGGGATGATCGAAAGGCACCTGCTCAAACACAAGCTCGCTGTCCCCGCCCAGTGCGCGCAGCTCAGCCCAGCTGAGACCTCCTGGCCGGCCAGCGAGAGTGCTGCCGGTGTCCGGCGACAAATAAGGCAACAGCACCGTGTGCTCAACGGTTCCCAGCTCCGCCAAGATGCCTTCCAGCACGCCGGTACGCTCAAAATCTTTACCCCCATGGCGATAGCCATCGACGGCCAGCAATACCTTCGGTTCGATCTGGGCGAAGCGGTCGATCACGCTGCGCGCCCCGAACTCCGGCGCCGCGCTGGACCACACCGCCCCCAGGCTGGTAACTGCCAGAAAGGCGATCAAGGTCTCCGGGATGTTGGGCATGTAGGCCACTACGCAGTCCCCGCGGCCAACACCCAGAGCGCGCAGCCCGCCGGCGACGGCGGCCACCTCGGCTGAGAGTTCCCCCCACGTCAGCTCCTGCAGCGGCCGTAACTCTGAGGCGTGCAATACGGCCACATCCTGCGGTGCACGGTCACGCAGCAGCATGTTCTCGGCGTAGTTGAGCTCAGAGCCAGTGAACCAGCGTGCCCCCGGCATCGTGCGCGAGTCGAGTACCTGCTCATAGGTGCGGCTAGCGCGCACACCGCAGAACTCCCAGATGTCCTCCCAGAAGCTCTCAAGCTCCTGTAATGACCAGCGCCGCAGATCGTCGTAGTCGGCAAAACCGCGCGCATGGCGCTCGCCGGCCCAACGCATGAAGCGCGTCATCGCCGCCCGCTCACGGTCTTCGGACGATGGTTCCCACAGGGGCTGCTGCCCACCTGCCCTGGACATCATCCCTCCCTTATTTCGTAGCTGCGCGCGGTGGGCATCCCCCACCCCCGGCATCTGTGAAATAAGTAGCCCATTGTCTCTAATTCAGCTATAGCGAAAACAGCAGATTGCACGGGTAGGCCTTTATTCTGTACGGCTTGGCTAGTTGTGGGTGCACGCTTGAGACATATCGCCCTATGCTGCCTACCGTGAAGACCTCAACGCTACGCGAGAAGTTCCCGGTTCTGAGAGCAATCGCGTACCTCAATGCGGGCACCGACGGCCCGCTGCCCACCGCCGCCATCCAGGCCGCGGCTGCCGAGCTCGAGCGCGAGGCCGAGCAGGGACGCGCGCAGCGCCATTTCGAGCGTCGCGGTGAACTCAGCTCCGACTTGAGGTCCGCCTATGCCTCCATCCTGGGTTGCCCCGCGGAGGATACCGCGCTCACCTCCTGCACCAGCGAGGGAATCGGACAGGTGATCGGCGGACTGGAATTGCATGCGGGCGATGAGATCGTGACCAGCGACGAGGAGCACCCCGGTCTACTGGGCGCTCTGGCAGCCGCTCACGAGCTGCGCGAGGTATCGATTCGGATGGTCTCGCTCGGCGAAGTGGCTGAAGCCGTAGGACCCCGCACCAAGCTTGTGGCCTGCTCGCACGTTGGTTGGATGAGCGGCAGTCTGGCGCCGGCCGAGCTGGCCGACGTCGATGTGCCGGTGTTGCTCGACGGCGCTCAGGGCATCGGGGCGGTGCCCGTCGATGTAGGGGTGCTTGGCTGCGACGCCTATGCCGGCGCCGGGCAGAAGTGGCTGTGCGGCCCCGATGGCATCGGCATGCTGCACACCACCCCGCAGCTGCGCGAGCGCCTGATGGTCAGCCGGCGCGGCTACAGCAACCTGGGCCAACCCAACGCCGGCTTGCAGGCAGGACTGCACGAGGACGCGCGGCGACTCGACAGCATGTCGCTCAGCGCCGAGAGCGTTGCCTGCGCGCTGGCGGCCACACAGGTGCTCGGCGGGCCCGGCTGGCTCGCGGTGCACGAGTGCTCTTGTAGCTTGGCCGCGCTGCTGGCTGAGCGCCTGGCGGAGAGTGGGCGCGAAGTGGCGCCGCGTGACGCAACCACACTGGTGTCCTTTCAGAGCCCCGATCCCCCGGCCGAGCGTGCCCGTCTGGCTGAGCAGGGAGTGATACTGCGCGATATCCCCGGACGGCCCTGGCTGCGTGCCTCGGTTGGTGCCTGGAACGATGAGAGCGATATCGAGCGGCTGCTGAGCGGGCTGGCCTAGGCTGAGAGTTGCCTGGTCTGGGCTGGAGTTGCCTAACAGGCTGGAGTTGCCTGGGCCAAAGCCGTGAGGCCTCCGACGAGCCTTCAGAGCACCACCAGGCTGCACCCAAAAGCGCGAGCGAACAGTCCCGTCTCCCGGCCCGCCGCCCAGCGCGGCACCGCCGCTTCTCCGTCGGCGATCAGACGCAGCTGCACCTCACAGCCCCCGTACGCCTTGCCTTCCGAGACCGCGGCCCGGAGTTGATCCGCGTCGGCTCCCGCAAGCGTGAGGCGAATCTCACGCACTAGCTGATCGCGGGAGCGCTCCAGATCCTCGGCCAGCCGCAGCAGGACCGCAAGTCGGTTCAGGCGCTCTGCGTCGCCGGCCTGAAACAGCGAGGCCAGCGGTCCCGGCTCGGGCATGCCCTTGCGGTGATAGCGCGCGGCCTGCGCCACCAGCGCCACCTCCAGCGGCGAGAATCCCGGCAGGCCTCCGTTGAGGATCAGGTAGCGCGAGTGCTTGTGGTGGTCGTCGTAGTCGACCGACATGCCGATGTCGTGCATCTCACTGGCGGCCCACAGCAGTTCACGCTCAAGCGCATCGCCCGGGTGCAGACCCAGCTCGGCGAGCTGGTCGAACATGCTGAGCGCCAGCTTGGCCACATGGCGCGTGTGAGCGATGTCCACGTGGTAGCGGCCTGCGATGTTCAGCACGCTGGAGCGCCTTACGTCCTCGAACAGCGGTGGATCTCGATCCGCCAGGAGGCGCTCAAAGAAGACCCCCTCGCGTAGTCCCGCCTCGGTGATCTCGATTCCCTCGAAACCACCTACGCGTAGAGCCTCCCGCACGACCATCGCCCCTGCCAGGATCAGGTCTGCGCGGGCCGGCTTGATCCCCGGCACGCGGCTGCGCTCCGCAGCGGGCAACTCCGCCAGACGCGCTATCAGCCGCTCCAGCGCCTCGCTGGAGAGAACCATGCCCTGCACCCCATTGCTGGGCTGTCCGGCACAGCGCTGGGCGGCGGCAGCAAGGTTACGTACGGTGCCGCCGATCCCGACCAAGTGCCCACCCGCGCTGGGCAACCAGGAAGCGCTCGCCAGCTCTGTAGCCACGTGCTCGCGCAGCTCATCGAGCTGCCTTTGCTTGGGTATCCCTCCGCCCGGGAGAAAACGCTCGGTCATGCGCACCGCCCCCACACGCCAGGAGTCTGACTCGCGCGGTAGACGATCGGCTACGCGCACGAGCTGCAGCGAGCCGCCGCCGAGATCCAGCACGCAGCCATCGCGCAACGTCGTGGAGTTGATCGCGGCGAGATAGCCGTAATGGGCCTCGGCGTCGCCGCTGAGAACGCGAATCGGCAGTCGCGTGCGCACGCGGGCCATGCCCAGGAAGTCCTCCGCGTTCTCGGCGTCGCGGATCGCACTCGTGGCCACGGCGTCCACCTCGTCAGGACCCAGTCCACTGGCCTCGCAAAAGTGGGCAAACACGTCGAGTGTCGCCAGCGCGCGCTGGATCGGCTCATCGCCCAGGCGCCCGCTCGCCGCCATGCCCTCGCCGATGCGTACCGGCTCATAGATCTCATCGGTGCGCTGCCACCAGCCCTCGGCGGCCGTGAAGACAACAAGCCGAAACGAGTTCGAGCCCAGATCGATGACCGCCAGCCGCTCTCCTGACCCCATGTAAAGGAGGGTATTTCTTGTGGCGGCGACCTCTTCGCGCTTGCGAGTAAGACCGCTCAGCGAGCGGCGGGCCACGTTTTGTAGCTCGCCTGAGGAGGCGCCTGAAAACGGGCCCCCACTGCCACCCGGCGTGCGCCACGGGAACGATCCTCTAAGCTTCTACACCCCTGTGGAGCTAGTTGCACCGCCCATCGGCGGTAGGCCGCGCCTGAAGAAGCTGCGCTTTCTGTTGATCCTCTCGGCGGTCCTGCTGCTCGGTCTTATCTCGTTCGTCTTCGGCATGTTCATGGCCGTTGCTTCGACCCTGCCCTCACTGGATAACCGCCAGGAGTTCAACAACGCACGCAACTCAGTGCTGCTCGACGATCTGGGCCGGCCGCTGGGCGTGCTGAGCCATCAGAACCAGATCCTGCTGACCCCCGGGCAGATCCCGCGGATCGTCAAGGACGCGGTGATCTCGATCGAGGATAAGCGCTTCGAGAGCAACAGCGGCGTCGACATCCGCGCGATCGGGCGAGCCTTCGTCCAGGATGTCCTGCACAGCGGCAACGTGCAGGGCGCCTCCACGATCGAGCAGCAGTTCGTCAAGAACGCCTTGCAGGCGCAGTCGCACCGCACCATCTTTGAGAAGCTGCGCGAGGTGGCGCTTGCCTATCAGCTGGCGCACAAGTGGTCGAAGGAAAAGATCATCACCGAGTACCTCAACACGATCTACTTCGGTAATGGCGCCTACGGGATCGAGGCCGCCGCGCGTACCTACTTCGGCCAGGACGTCAATCATCTGGGCTGCGGCACGCCTAAACATCAGTTGTGCGTACAGCAGCTGGAGCCGGCAGAGGCGGCATTGCTGGCGGGGATCATCCAGTCACCCACCGGCTATGACCCCGTGACCCACCCCGCGCAGGCGCGCATACGGCGCAATCTGGTGCTCAAGCAGATGTTCGAACAGGGCTATCTGACGCGCAGCGACTACGAAGAAAGCATCGCCCAAGCGCTGCCCGCGCCTAAGGACATCCAGCCTCCGCACCAGACCTTGGTGGAAGGGATCGATGTCGGCTATTTCACCTCTTGGGTCTCCCAGCAGGTGATTGAACGCTACACAGCCACCCGCGCCTTCACCGGAGGCCTGAAGATCCGCACCACGCTCGACCTCGACATGCAGCGCGCGGCCGAACAGGCCGTCAACAGCTACCTTCCCGGCCCCGAAGGCCCTACGGCTGCGCTGGTGGCGATCGAAAACTCCACCGGCGAGGTGCGGGCAATGGTGGGCGGGCGCAACTACAACGAAAGCCCCTTCAACCTCGCGACCGAGGGTGAGCGCCAGCCGGGTTCCTCGTTCAAGGCCTTTGACCTGGCAGCGGCACTACAGGACGGGATCTCCCCCGACTCGGTATGGAGCTCGCACGTCAAGACCTTCTATGTTCCCAGCGCCCAGGGCAAGGAAAAGTTCGTGGTGCACAACGACGAAGGCTCCTACAGCGGCTCAGACTCGCTCATCGGCGCGACGGCCTTCTCTGATAACTCGATCTATGCCGAAGTGGGCCTGAAGGTGGGCACTCATCGCATCGCGCGTCTAGCCCACCGCATGGGCATACGCACCCCGATTTCCACCAACCCCGCCATGACCATCGGCGGCCTGAAGGTGGGCGTGACTCCGCTGGACATGGCCCACGCGTATGAGACCATCGCCCACGGCGGCGAGCGTGTCAGCGGAACGCTGGTGGGCGACTCCGCGCCGGTGGGTATCCAGGAAGTCGACGCCGGCTCGCGCATCCTCTCCGACGGCCACCACCGCGATGTCGAGCACACGATGCTTTCGCGCGTGCTGCCCACGGGCGTGGCCGAAACAGAGACCTCGATGCTCCAGACCGTGCTGCAGTACGGCACCGCCCGCGCTGCCGCCATCGGCCAGTTCGCGGCCGGCAAGACAGGTACGACATCCAACTTCGGCGATGCCTGGTTCGTGGGCTGGAACAAGAAGTACACGGTGGCCGTCTGGGTGGGCTATCCCACGCGACTGATCCCGATGACCACCGACTTCGGCGGCAAGCCCGTCTTCGGGGGCACCTTTCCCGCGCTCATCTGGCACAACTTCATGCTCTCTGCCCTGCACGTTGAAAAGGAACGTGCAGAACATGCCGCCGCTCAGGGCAACGCCAAAGACACCGGCAAGGGTGCCGGTGGGGGCACTACCACTGGCACTGGCACCACGAGCCTGCCGGAAACCGCTGGACACAGCTCAACCACCTCCGAACCGCCCTCATCTACGCCCCCCACGCCTTCGTCGCATAGCCCGAGCGCCGCACCCTCACAGCCAGCTCCCCACCCTGCCACTCCCCAGACGTCAGAACCAGCGACGCCCGCGCCCACCCCAGCCGCGCCGCCGTCATCCCCTCCTAGCCCCGCCACGCCACCGTCTGGCGGAGGAGGCACGGCGGGAGGCACCGCCGCGCCCACCGGCGGGGGTGGGTAATCGATCGAACACCGCGCGCGGAAGGCACCGCTGCGCCCCGAGCTGTTGTGGGTGGTCGGTCCAACACCGCGCGCGGAAGGCACCGCGCTGGGCACCCGGGGGCTGTGGCCGGTGATCGTTGATTGCAAATCGAAGGTTTGAGCGCAATAGTCTATACATTCAGTCGCTACTATTGCTAACCAACTCTGGAATCGCATAGCCCCCCTCCCCTCCTTTAGGTTCTGGTAGATACCACTGCGCTCAATACTCGCGCGGGGGATGTGGCCTTGATCAGAGGCGGGGCCGCGAGACGTTGCGGTTGCCAGCTGCGCAGAAGCGCCAGGGTAACTCGACAGCGTGATTGATTCCGATGCGCTCGCCCTGCACGATCGTCGGCTTGCGCCAATCGCCTGCCGCGGGGCGAATCACAACCGGGCCAGTAGTGAGGCTGGAGTCGTTCTCGCTCAGCTCGATGCCGAGCGCCTGGGTCAACTTGCCGGGCCCCGAGCAGAGATCCCGCTCGCGCTCCATGCCCCGCCGCAGGCGCATCTGCTCGATCCCCCGCAGCGGCTCAAGCGCCCTAATGAGCACGGCCGCGCCCACCCCCTTAGGCTCGCAGACAGCATTGAGGAGAGCGTGAATGCCATAGGAGCGATACACGTAGGCCTGCCCCGGCGGCCCGAACAGCACGCGCGTGCGGTTGGTGAGCCCGACATAGGCGTGGCAGGCAGGCTCGCACTCGTGGTAGGCCTCGGTCTCCACGATCACCCCCGCGCCGTCACCGAACTCCACCGTGCAGCCGATCAGCGCGCGAGCGACGTGGAGTACCGGTCGGTCATAGAAATCGGTAGGAAGCGCGGCCTCAGACCTCGCCGGCAAGGGATGCGTGGCCTCAGACCTCGTCGGCAAGGGTTGCGTGGCCTCAGACCTCGCCGGCAAGGGTTGCGCGGCCTCAAACCTCGCCGGCAAGCGCGTCCTTTGCGGCTTCGATCTGCTCGCGAACCCGCGCCGTGGAGGTGCCGCCAGCGGAGATCTTTGACTCAAGCCAGGATTGGTGTCGCAAGGCGTCGTAGTACTCCTCACTGCGCTCCGCCAGCGCCGGGCTGTGCTCTGCCAACTCCTGCGGTTTGAGTTGGGAGAGAGTGCGTCCGCTGTCCACCGCGGTTCGCACCAGCCCCGCCACGACGCCGTGCGCCTCACGGAAGGGCAGATCGCAGCGCGCTACGAGCAGGTCGGCGATATCGGTTGCCGCGAGCATCTCATCGGCGGATGCCTCAGCCAGGCGCTCGCGGTGGAAGCTGACCCCCACGATCATCCCTCGGGCGGCGGCAAGTGCCAACTCAATCGTGTCCACTGCGTCGAACAGATGCTCCTTGTCCTCCTGCAGATCCTTGTTGTAGGTGAGCGGCAGCGCGTGCAAGACGCCATGAAAGGCCGCTAGGTGACCCACCACGCGCGGGGCCTTGGCGCGCAGAAGCTCAGCAGCGTCAGGATTCTTCTTCTGGGGCATGATCGAGGACCCGGCGCTCCAGGCATCGGGCAACTCACAGAACCCGAACTCAGAGCTGGACCAAAGCACTAACTCGGCCCCCAGGCGCGAGAGGTGGGTGGCGCAGGTCGCGGCGGCGGCGAGGTAGTCGAGCACAAAGTCACGCCCGGAGACCGCGTCGATCGAGTTGGGGGCCACTTCCGTGAAGCCCAACTCATGCGCGACCATCTCGCGGTCGGTATCGAAGTTGACACCCCCGAGTGCCCCCGCGCCAAGCGGCAGACGCCCGGCTTGGCGCGCTGCGAAGGCAAAACGCTCCTGGTCGCGCAAGAACATCCAGAAGTAGGCCAGCAGGTGGTGGCTGAGATAGACCGGCTGGGCACGCTGCAAGTGGGTGTAGCCGGGCATCGGCCACTCAAGATGCTCCTCAGCCCGCGTCAAAAGCGCTTGCATAAGCTCCCGCACGGCGCCTTGCGCCGCGATCGCTCGCTCACGCGTATAGAGGGCCAGATCGGTGACCACCTGGTCGTTACGCGAGCGCGCGGTGTGCAGCCGGCCACCCACAGCGCCGACGATCTCGGTCAGACGCCGCTCGATGGCCATGTGGATGTCTTCATCGTCCTGGTCGAATCGGAAACAATCTTGTGCAAGCTCCCGTTCGAGGACGTCGAGCCCCTTAAGCAGTGCGTCGCGATCCGCGCTGGAGATGATCTGGCGAGCGGCGAGCATACGTGCGTGCGCACGTGAGCCCGCCAGATCTTGCGGCCACAGACGCTTGTCGAAGCCGATCGAAGCGTTCAGGCGCTGGAAGTCAGGGTGCTGGGGCTCATGGAAGCGAGACACGAGGGCGTGAGTTTAGGGCCTATCCCTTCGTGCCCGCGCGTCCCATCTCAGACCACCCAACCGGACGGAGCTCGCCCCTGAATCAAACCCCCTGCCGCAGCGGTCAGTGGTCCTTCGAGTTCCAACGCTTGGTACGTTGCTGTTTACACTGGTACGCTGCTGTTCTCGGTAGATATTTTGACTCTGAAGGCAGGAGTTACAGTTATGTCACCAGCAACGCATCGCACCACGCGCAGCCCCAACCCCAACCCTTACCGCTCCTATCCCGGCAAGTTGCCGCGCGGTCCGCATTCGCTTACGCGCGAACAGGTTGCCGCAAACCAGCGCCTGCGAGTTGGCATGGCGATGTTGGAAGCAATTGGCGAAAAAGGCTATGTGGCCACGACCGTCTCGGACGTCGTAGGACGTGCCGGCGTGTCCCGTAAGGCCTTTTATCAGCACTTCGCCAACAAGGAGGAGTGCTTTCTTGCTACCTATGACACGATCGCCAGGGAAGGCCGGCGCAGAGTGGCACGTGCCGTCCGCGGTGCTGATGGCCGTCCCGATCGCATGGAAACATCAATTCGCGCCGTCTTTGAAGTTGGGATGGAGAACCCCGACGCCTTACGTTTGGCGATTACCGAGATAACCGCGGTAGGAGCAGCGGGGATCGAACGGCGCGAGCGCGCCATCGTCGAATATGGACAGCTTCTTCACGACGGCCTACGAACCGGCCCGACAGCAGACCCGGGCGCCAACGTGGGGCTACCCGACACGACGCTGAGAGCTCTCGCAGGAGGCCTGAACCGCGTGTTGATGACCTGTCTACAGAACAGTCGGCGCACCAAGCCTTTAGAATTAGTCCCAGATCTAGCATGTTGGATCTCAACCTATTATCCTGCTCCCAAGGCATTTGTATCGGGACTCAAAGCAACCCGCCAGCGACGTAAACGTACGCACGCCAAGCAGCTCGGCGGTCGCGCACCGGGAACGCTTTCGCCCCGTCAGGACC
This sequence comes from Solirubrobacteraceae bacterium, assembly GCA_025449845.1. Taxonomy (GTDB): domain Bacteria; phylum Actinomycetota; class Thermoleophilia; order Solirubrobacterales; family Solirubrobacteraceae; genus Palsa-744. The sequence continues at coordinate 31,220 of JANWIP010000023.1, forward strand.
TACGTAGGACGGTCCGTTCAGGCTACCCAGCATCGCGTAGCTTCGTAGTCCACAACCAGCGCGAGCGCATCCTTGACGCGGTCACCAACCTCACCGCCAGCAGCGGCTACGGGAACCTCACGGTCGAGGATATTGCAGCCGAGGCGTCGGTATCGCTGCAGGCATTCTATGAGCACTTTGAGAGCAAGGAGGACGCATTCTTGGTGGCTTATGAGCTCGGCCACGCCAAGGCGCTCAGCTTCGTAGAGCAGGCTTTTGCTGAAGCTCCCAGTTGGCGTATCGGTGTTCGCGACGGCCTCTGCAGCCTTATGGGCTATCTCGCCTCGGAGCCCGCTTTCGCGCGCTTGTCCTTGATGGGCACCAGCGTGGCCACCCCGCGCGCCTACGAGATCTCAAACAGGGGCGTGGCGACCTACGCGCGACTCTTGACTCCGGGCTTTGAGGAGGCGCCAAAGCGCAAGCGCCCGCCACAGATCACGGTTGACGCGATCACCGGGGGCCTACAGGAGATGTTCCTGCACTATGCCGCGCAGGGCCGCATCGAAGATCTTCCCGAGCTGACGGCTGACGCTACGTATGTTGCGCTGGCGCCGTTCATTGGAGCAGAGGCGGCCGCGCAGGTCGCTGTCGAGCCGACAAGCGCCTGATACCGCAGGCGAGAATCGCAGGCCGATCGATCCAACATCACTGAGAACCGGAACAACTGGCGGGCGCCATGACCCCGAGTCGTAGGCCATGGCGCCCGCGCTGAGGAGAACCACGCGGCTCGCGCAAGGCAAAAAACGCGAGCCGGGACCTCCATGGGCGCCGTGGAAGGGAAGCTCACGGCGCCCAAGCTTTGCCGAGGGAGCATTTCGTGCAAGTTAGTGTCATCTGAACATGCGATTCATGCTAGCAAGCCAAATCACGATTGTAGAGCCGTGTTTCCGACATGGGAAACTTGCCCACTTACGATTACGGACGGGCTCGCTAGAGCCGATCGCTTAGCACAGGCGCTTAGAGCGCGTCACTAAGCACAGCAGCCACCCGCGCGACTTCGCCCTCAGTCATGGATGGAAAGAACGGTAGTGCCAAGGAGCGCGCCGCCACGTCCTCGCAGACGGGAAACTGACCCTCCCGATGACCGAAGCGCTCGCGATAGAAACTCATGAGGTGGATCGCCGGCAGGTAGGGTTTGCTCTGGATACTGCTCGCGGCAAGCCTGTGCACAACCCCGTCGCGATCCACACCGCGAGGCAGCTGCACGACGAACACGAACCATCCGCGTACGTCTCCCCCGCGATCTGAGCAGGGCAGCTCGAGCCCTTCAATCCCAGCGAGGGCCTGGCGATACAGGCTGGCTACCGCGGCGCGATCACTAAGCATTCCCGGCAAACGCTCCAACTGGACCAAGCCAAGCGCGCAGGCGATATCTGAGAGCCGGTAATTGAAGCCCAGGCGATCGTGGTCCAGCCAGCCCATATCGGGCGCCCGGCCCTGGTTGCGCTCGGAGTCGATGCGCTCCTTCAACAGCGGATCAGCCAGGGCGATCATGCCGCCCTCTCCGGTCGTCAGCTGCTTGTTGGCGTAGAAACCAAACACTGCTGGATGCCCGCGGCCACCCACGGGGGTTCCGTCGGCATGCGTTGCCCCCAGCGCCTCACAGGCATCCTCGACGATCGCCAACTGCTGGCGCTGCGCGAGACCCTCGAAGGCAGGCATGTCGGCGGGGTAGCCAAAAATGTGCACAGGCAGCAGCGCCCGCGTACGCTCTGTGACTGCCGCAGCCGCAGCCTGTGGATCGAGGTTGAGCGTTATCGGGTCGATGTCGGCAAAGACCGGCCTTGCCCCCTCATAGAGCACCGCATTGGCTGAGGCCACGAAGGAAAAGGGACTAGTTACAACCTCGTCCCCCTGCTCTAGTCCTACTGCACGTAGCGCCAGGTGCAAACCTGCGGTGCCGCTGGAGACGGCACTCGCCAGCGGAGCGTGCACCTGCTCCGCGAAGGCTTGCTCGAAGGCCGCGAGTCTTGGCCCCAAAGACAGGACGCCGGAGCGCAGAACCTCAATGACTGCCTGCTCCTCAGCCTCCCCCAAGATGGGGCGGGCAAGGGGGATGCTCACCTGCGGCGTTGTCGCACTGTTCACGCCGGCTTCGCTCCAACCCTGGTCGGCCCCGACGAACTCACGCCGGCTTCGCTCCAGCTCCCGCACCGGCCTGTACTCGCGGCACCTCGGCCGTACTTCCCTGCCGATGCCCTTGGGCGTGCATGCCGTACTCAAGCGAATCCACGAGCGCATCCCATGAGGCCGCGATCAGGTTCTCGGAGACTCCGATCGTGCCCCACACGCGCTGTCCGTCGGAGGCATCGATGAGCACCCGCGTGATCGCTCCCGTGCCCTTGGTCTCATCGAGGATGCGCACCTTGAAGTTGACCAGCTCGATGTCGCGTAGGTGCGGGTGGATCTCCGCGATGGCCTCGCGCAGGGCCTGATCGAGCGCGTGCACCGGCCCGTTGCCCATCGCAGTGCGTATGAACTGCTGATCGTCGATCCAGATCTTGATGGTGGCCTCGGTCTCGACCTGACCGTCGGCGCGCTTCTCCACCAGCACGCGCCAGGACTCCAGGCGAAACAGCGGCTCATAGCCGCCTGACTGCTTGTGCATCAGGAGCTCGAAGGAGCCATCGGCGGCCTCGAACTGAAAGCCCTGATGCTCAAGCGCCTTGACCTGTTCCACCGTACGCTGCGCAGCGGCGTCGTCCAGCTCGATTCCAGCCTCTCGTGCCTTCTCGATCACCGTCGCCCGACCGGCCAGCTCGGAGATGAGGATGTCGCGTTGATTGCCGACATGCTCGGGATCTGTGTGCTCAAAAGCCTGGCTGTCGGCCTGCACCCCAGCGGCGTGCATCCCCGCCTTGTGCGCGAAGGCGTGCTTGCCCACGTAGGGCTGAGCGGGGTTGGGCGTGCGATTGAGCAGCTCATCGACGAAGTGCGCGGTATCTGTAAGGCGCGCGAGACTCTCAGGGGGCAGAACGTCATGGCCCATCTTCAGCTGCAGGTCGGCAATGATCGTGATCAGATTGGCGTTGCCCGTACGCTCGCCGATGCCATTGACCGTGCCCTGCACCTGGGTGGCGCCGGCTTCGACTGCCACGAGCGTGTTGGCGACAGCGCAGCCGGAGTCGTCGTGCACGTGAATGCCCAGGGCCACCTCGGGCAACGCGGCGTGAACGTCCGCCACCATTTCTCTCACGCTCGTGGGCAGCGAACCGCCGTTGGTGTCGCACAGCACCACGCGCTCGGCTCCGGCAGCAGCAGCAGCACGTACCGTCTCCAGGGCGTAGCCGCGATCGAGCTGGAAGCCATCGAAGAAGTGCTCGGCGTCAAACAGCACGCGCTTGCCCTCGCCCACGAGGAAGGCAATGGAGTCGCCGATCATCGCCAGATTCTTTTCAGGGGAGACGCGCACGACCTTCTCCACATGCAATACCGAGGACTTGCCCACCAGCGTGCAGACGGGCGCGAAACAGTCGGCAAGCACACGCAAACCCTCGTCCTGCTCGGCTGTGACATCGCGGCGGCGGGTCATGCCAAAGGCCACGATCTCGGCAGTCTGGAGATGCTCACCGGCCAGCAGCTCGAAGAGCTGGCCCTCCTTCGGGTTCGACGCCGGGAAGCCGGCCTCGATCAAGTGGATGCCTAGCGCGTCCAGGGCATGCACCACGCGCAGCTTCTCCTCAGCGGTGAGGGTCATGCCGCCGCCGCCCATGCCGTCGCGCAGGGTTGCGTCGTAGAGCTGTACCGCGGTCATCAGCCCGCTGCTGTCGAAGCGCTCGGCGCAGAAGCCGGCGCAGGCGCCTCGCCCGTGGGCGTATCAAGCGCCGGCGCCTGCACCACATCCAGCCACTCGCGATAGCGCTCGCTGCGCCCGTGCACGGCGTCGTCGAAGGCCGCCTGCAGCACGCGTGTGATCTCGCCGGGCTGGCCGGTGCCGATCGTGTGGTCATCGATCTCCCTGACCGGCACCAGCTCGGCAGCCGTGCCGGACATGAAGACCTCATCTGCCAGATACATCTCGGCGCGCGCGACGTTGCGCTCGACCACCGTGTAGCCAAGGTCCTGAGCGATCTGGATGATCGAGCGGCGCGTGATGCCGTCGAGGATCGAGTTGTGCTGACCGGGCGTGGCGATCTCGCCTTCGCGCACCACGTAGATGTTCTCGCCGGTGCCCTCGCAGACGTGGCCATGGTCGTCGAGCAGGATCGCCTCCTGATAGCCGGCCTTCACCGACTCGACCTTGGCGAGCACGCTGTTGAGGTACTGCCCGGAAGCCTTGGCGTGGGGTATGAGCGAGTCCGGCGAGATACGCCGCCATGAAGAGACCTTGGCGCGCACGCCGTTGCGCACACCCTCCTCGCCGAGGTAGGAGCCCCACTCCCAGCAGGCGATCGTCACGTCGACGGGGGCCTCCAGCGGGTTGAGTCCCATCTGGCCATAACCACGGTTGACGATCGGGCGGACATAACAGGAGCGCAAGCCGTTGCGAGCGATCAGCTCAAGCGTCGCCGTGCGCAGCTCCTCCACCGAGTAAGGAACTGGCATGTAATAGAGCTCGGCGGAGCGATGCAGGCGCTCCAGGTGCTCGACATTGCGGAACACCGCGGGGCCGATCTGCGTGTCATAGCAGCGCATCGAATCGAACACGCCCGTGCCGTAGTGCAGGCCATGCGTCAATACGTGAACCTTGGCGTCCTCCCATGCGACGAATTTGCCGTTCATCCATATGAGGTCGGTGGGCTCCACGTTAGATTTCAACTCCTTCAGAGATGTTCGAGCACAGCCTGGGTCGCTTCCGCCGTTCCCGCCTTGCCCCCCAGATCCGGGGTGCGCAGGCCGCCGGCAAGCGCACTTTCAACAGCGGATTCTACCGCCGATGCCTCATCTGCCAAGTCCAGGCCATGGCGCAGCATCAGCGCGGCGGAGAGGAACATCGCCAGTGGATTTGCCAGACCCTGTCCGGCGATGTCTGGCGCGGAGCCATGCACCGGCTCGAATAGCCCGGGCACAGAGCCATCGCCCAAGGAGGCGCTAGGAAGCATCCCGATCGAGCCTGTGATCATGGCGGCCTCGTCGGAGAGGATGTCGCCGAACATGTTCTCGGTGAGAATCGTGTCGAAGTGCCGCGGCGCGGAGACGAGCTGCATGGCGGCGTTGTCCACGAGCAGATGCTCAAGCTCGATGTTGGGGAACTCGCGCCCGTGCACCTCCATCACTACCTGTCTCCAAAGGCGCGAAGTCTCAAGCACATTGGCCTTGTCCACGCTTGTGACCTTCGAGCGCGCGGCCTTGAATGCTGTGCGCGCGATGCGCTCAATCTCGGTGACCGTATAGGCGCAGACGTCGCTGGCCATCGTCTCGGTACGAATCTTCTCGCCGAAGTAGATGCCGCCCGTCAGCTCGCGTACGACCAGCAGGTCGGTCCCCTCGATTCGCTCGCGGCGCAAGGGCGAGGCTTCATACAGCGCCGGCAGAGGCCGCACCGGGCGCAGGTTTGCATACAGCTCAAGCCCCTTGCGCAAGCCGAGCAGGCCCTGCTCGGGACGAGGCGCGTTGGGATCGGTCGTGTCCCAACGGGGACCTCCCACTGCTGCCAGCAAAACCGCATCGGCCTCGCGGCAGGCAGCCAGCGTCTCATCCGTGAGCGCGGTGCCGTACGCATCGATGGCGGCGCCCCCGAAGGAGTGCTCCTCGAACTCGAACTCCCCTATGCCGCGCAGCAACTCCAGGGTGGGAGCCATGATCTCGGGGCCGATCCCGTCGCCCGAAAGCGTGATTATGCGATGTGCCATGCGGCCCGGCAGGCTAACGGTTCGAGCGCGCCGCCGTGAGCAGACTCACAGCGCTGTGGTCTGCGCGCCTGCCGCGACACCCGAGCGCTCGCGCTCTGACTCGAAGGCCGCGATTGAGGCGTCCTGACCAAGTGTCACGCCGATGTCGTCCAGACCGGCGAGCAGCCGCCGGCGTATCTCGTGATCGATGGCGAACGCGACGGCGCGCCCATGGAAGCGCACCTCCTGTTCCTGCAGATCGATCTCTCCCGCCCCCGCGGCGGCCAGCGCCTGGCAGTCCTCCTCGGAGAGTTCCACCGGCAAGAGTCCGATCTTGGTGCAGTTGGAGTAGAAGATATCCGCGAAACTCGGCGCGACGATGGCCTGAAAGCCATAGTCCTGCAACCCCCAGGGTGCGTGCTCGCGCGAGGAGCCGCAGCCGAAGTTATCGCCCGCCACGAGAATCGGGTTCGCGGGCAGATCCCAACCGGGCTCCTTGGCCCAGTCGTAGAACAGGAACTCCCCGAACCCGGTGCGCTCAACGCGCTTGAGAAACTGCTTGGGCATGATCTGATCGGTGTCCACGTTGGAGCGGTCTAGGTGTGTGACGGCCCCGGCGATTGTGTGAATGGCGTCCATGGTCCCTTAGCTCCAGTTGCGGATGTCGGTGAAATGTCCCTCGACGGCAGCGGCAGCAGCCATCTGGGGTGAGACGAGGTGCGTCCTGCCCCCCCGTCCCTGGCGTCCCTCGAAATTGCGATTGGACGTTGAGGCGCAGCGCTCACCTGGAGCGAGGGTGTCCGGGTTCATGCCCAAGCACATCGAGCAGCCCGCCACGCGCCAATCGAAGCCGGCGTCACGGAAGATGCGATCCAGCCCCTCGGCCTCGGCCTGCGCCTTTACCTGCTGGGAGCCGGGCACGACCATCGCGTTGACACTCGACGCCACCTTGCGCCCCGCGATCACCTCGGCTGCGGCCCGCAGGTCGCCGATGCGCGAGTTGGTGCAGGAGCCGATGAAGACGCGATCGATGGATATGTCCTCGATGGCGGTACCGGCCTCGAGGGCCATATAGGTGAGCGCCCGCTCGGTTGCCTCACGCTCGGCCGGTGTCTCGAAATCGTCCGGTGAAGGCACGCGGCCGGTGACCTCCGTGACCATTCCCGGCGTTGTGCCCCAGGTCACCTGCGGGGAGAGCGCAGAGGCGTCAACGACCAGTTCGGTGTCAAAGGATGCCCCCTCTTCGGTGCGCAGCCCGCGCCACTGCTCGACGGCCGCGTCCAGGTCCTTGGGCGTCCCCGGCCGCGCGGCGTCGGTGAACCACGCGAAGGTCGTGTCGTCGGGCGCGATCATTCCCGCGCGTCCCCCACCCTCGATGGTCATGTTGCAGACGGTCATGCGCCCCTCCATCGAGAGTCCCTCGATCACGGCGCCGGCGTACTCGACCACGTGCCCCGTGGCGCCCCCCACGCCCATCTGCCCGATGGTGCCCAGGATCAGATCCTTGGCGGTCACACCGAAGCCCAGATCTCCTTCGTAGCGGATCAGCATCGACTTGGGCCGATTCTGCACCAGGCACTGGGTGGCCAGCACGTGCTCGACCTCGGATGTGCCGATGCCGAACGCCAGCGCGCCGAACGCTCCATGCGTGGCGGTATGTGAATCGCCGCAGACGATCGTGGTGCCCGGCTGCGTGACCCCCAGCTCAGGTCCGATCACGTGCACGATCCCCTGCCGATCGGAGCCCAGCGAATACACGGGAACGCCGAACTCCGCGCAGTTGCGCTCCAGCGTCTGCACCTGAACGCGCGAGAGTTCGTCCTTGATGCGCGCCGCAACGGGCGTGCCGTCGGTGGGTGTGTTGTGATCGGCGGTGGCCAGCGTGCGATCGGGCCGGCGCACGCCGCGACCGGCCAGCCGCAGCCCGTCGAACGCCTGCGGGCTGGTCACCTCGTGCACCAGGTGCAGGTCGATGTAGAGCAATCCCGGCGCGACCTCGTGGGCGTTCCAGATCTTCTCGAAAAGAGTTTTAGGGGGTGGCGCAGCCGGCCGCGGGCCGGCGAGCCGGGCCCCCCGATCGTTCAAATCATTCATCGTCATTCCTTCTGGTGTTTGTTTTGAGGACGTGTTGGCCGGTTGGTGGTGGGATTGTGCTCATGTCAGCTCCGTCGCAGCCCAGCCGAGACGACCGCGAGAAAGGTCGCCTCGACCTCGCCGGGATTCTCAAAGTGGTGGGGCAGGTCAGCGTCAAAGGTCACGCAGTCGCCTGTATCCAACTCATGGCGCTGCCCGTCGCAGACGAGCACGACCGCGCCCTGCTCGATCAGAGCCGTCTCGCGGCTGCCCGGCTCGTGCATCGGTGGATCGTCTGACGCCCCCGTAGCCGCGCCTACCGCCAGCGTGTGGCGTGATAGCTCCGCGCGCTGCCCCGGCTGCCCTGAGGTCATCACTTCGAAGCGGTGTCCCCGACGCCTATTTCCTCCGCGCTGACGCTGGTTGGCTCGTACGACCGTGACGGCCCCGTCCTCGTCCAGGCGCAACAGCTGCGAGAGCCGCAGCTCCAATCCCGCCGCGATGCGCGCGGCGACAGTGAGCGTGGGACTTGTGTCCCCTCGCTCCACCTGCGAGAGCATTGGCGCGCTCACGCCGCTGCGCGCCGCCAGGTCTCGCAGCGAGAGCGAGGAGGCATCGCGCAGGGCACGCACGCGCGCTCCCAGGACGACGGGGTCAAGCTGATCGTTTATCGCCACGGCCATACAAGCGTATGTTATCACAGACGCCCTACTGAGCGGTCGCCGGCAGCCCTACCACCCCATCGGCCACCTGCGAACGAGCGACGGCGACCGACAGCGCGCGCACATAGGCGCGAGCCGCGGCCTCGATGATGTCCGTCGAGATGGCCTGGCCAGAACCTGACTGGCCGTGCGCCTCGACCACCACCGAGACCTCTCCCAGGGCGTCCTGACCCTCGGTGACGGCACCGATCTGGAAGTCGCGCAGCTTTGTCTCCACGCCCGTGGCAGCGTCGATCGCGTGGAAGACCGCGTCGATCGGGCCATCCCCGGTGTAGTTGCCCTCTTTGGTGGCGCCTTCGGGCGAGCTGACGCTGACCTTCGCGTGCGGGGGGCGACGAGAGGATGCCTCGACGTCGAACCACTCCAGCGTGTAGCCGACGATCTCCTCCCGCAGCTCGTCGGTGACCAGCGCCTCCAGGTCCATGGCGGTGATCTGTTTCTTGCGATCGGCCAGCTCCTTGAAGCGCTTGAAGGCCGCATTCAGAGCCTGACCATCCACACGAAAGCCCATCTCCTCCAACGCCTCATGCAGAGCGTGGCGACCCGAGTGCTTGCCCAACACGATCGCGTTGCTCTCCAGCCCCACGGTGGTGGCGTCCATGATCTCGTAGGTGGTGCGCTCCTTCAGCACGCCGTCCTGGTGGATGCCGGCCTCATGCGCGAAGGCGTTGCGCCCGACGATCGCCTTATTGGGCTGCACCGGGTAGCCGGTCAGACGCGAGACCAGCCTGCTGGTGCGGGCGATCTCCGTCGTCTCAATGCCCGTCCACAGCCCCAATGTGGGCTGACGAGTGTGCAGCAGCATCACGATCTCCTCCAGCGAGGCATTGCCGGCGCGCTCGCCGATGCCGTTGATGGCGCACTCCACCTGGCGGCAGCCCGCCTCGATGCCCGCCAGCGAGTTGGCCACGGCCAGGCCCAGATCGTCGTGGCAGTGCACCGAAACCGTCACATCGCGCAAGCCCGGCACCAGCCGATACAGCTGCGCGAACATCTCCGCGTACTCGTGCGGCATCGTGTAGCCAACCGTGTCAGGCACGTTGATCGTCGTGGCGCCCTCATCCAGTGCGATCTGGATGACCTCGGCCATGTAATCGATGTCGCTGCGCGAGCCGTCCTCAGGGGAAAACTCCACGTCCTCGGTGTATTCACGCGCGTGCGCCACAGCCGCGCGCGCCTGCCCCTTGACGTCCTCGCGCGTAGTCTGCAGCTTGCGCTCGATGTGGATGTCGCTGGTGGCGATGAATGTGTGGATGCGTGGGCGCTCGCTGTCTCTGACCGCCTCCCAGGCGGCGTCGATGTCCTGCTTTGCGGTCCTTGCCAGACCACAGATGACGGGGCCGTGAACCTCGCGGGCGATGGCCTGCACCGACTCGAAATCGCCCGGCGAGGTGATGGGGAAACCAGCCTCGATGATGTCCACGCCCAGGCGTGCCAGCTGGTGGGCGATCTCCAGCTTCTCCTGCTTGTTCAGCGAGATGCCTGGCGACTGCTCGCCGTCGCGCAGGGTGGTGTCGAAAACTCGTACGCGCTGAGATGCCTGCTTTTCACTCATGTCGTTCTCCTTCTAGGTCTCGATTGCACTTCCTCCAGGTGGGTTTGCGGCTACGCGGCCGCCACGCGCTATTCCCCCCGAGGGGGGAGCAGAAGGAGAAGCGAAAGAGACTTGTGCAACGACATGCTGCTTGGCAGGGTAGCACCCGTTTGGGCGCTTGCCAACAGCCTCAGGGAGTCAATACGACCTTGCCGACGTTGCGGCGCTCGCTGATCATGCGGTGGGCCTCGCCGGTGCGCTCGAAGTCAAAGGCGCCCGCCACCACCGGCTGGATCGTGCCGTCGTCAAGCATTGCCCGCAGCGGAGCGATCCATGGCTGCAGGGTGCCGCGATCCTTCCATAGCGACAGCATGTTCAGCCCGATCACGGCCTTGGATTCGGACATCTGCTTGACCATGTTAAAGCGGGGCATGCGCACGACGGTGCTCAGGGCAGTGACCAGATTGCGCTTCTCACCCGACATCACCGCCGAGGCGCCAAAGGCCACCAGCCGACCGCCGGGGCGCAGCAAGGAGTAGCTGCGACGGAAACTCTTGCCGCCGACGGCGTCCATGATGACGTCGAACTGTGGCAGGCCCTGCTCCCAGCCGGGCTTGGTGTAGTCGAGTGCGCGATCGACGCCGTTGTCGAGGATGCGCTCGTGCTTGGAGGGCGAGGAGGTACCGAACACTTCGGCCCCCTGGCGCTTGGCGATCTGCGTCGCGGCGATGCCCACTCCACCCGCGGCCGCGTGCACCAGCACGCGCTCGCCGGGCTGCAAACTGCCGAAGCCGATCAGGCCCGCCCAGGCCGTGCCGTAGTTGACGGGGACCGCCGCGCCCTGCTCGAAGCTGAGGCGGTCAGGCAGCGGCACCACGTCAGTGGCCGGCGCCACCACCTGTGAGGCGTAGCCGCCAAACTGAGTGCTCGCCATCACGCGCTGGCCGGGTGTGAAGTCGCTTACTCCCTGCCCGACCTCGAGGATCGTGCCAGCCACCTCGTAGCCGATCACGCACGGTGGCTTGGGGGCGTCCTGATAGAGACCTACGCGAGCCATCACGTCGGCGAAGTTCACCCCGGCGGCTGCCACGTCGACCCGCACCTCGCCGGCCGCTAATGGAGGATCGGGGCGCTCCTCGACCTTCAATACGTCCGGTCCCCCGTGCTTGGTAATGACGACGACCCTCATCCGCGACTCACCCTACTCGATTTACTGGCCACGCGGCCAGCCGGGCCGTCAGCTCACAGCCGGCATGGTCGGGATCGCCTCAGCGCAGTGAGGCTGTGCGGCCGTCGACAAATCCGTCGGAGGCAACGATCTCATCGAGAACCGCTTGTGGCACGGGCGCATCGGTGGTGACGACGATCGCGGCAAGGCGCTGCTCGTCGCCGGCGGGAGCCCCGTCGGGAGTATGACCCACGGCGGCCGAGGAGATGTTGATGCCGTGGCTGCCGAAGATCGTGCCGACGCGGCCGATCATGCCTGGCAGGTCGGCGTAGCGGAAAACTGTCACGAAGGGCTCAAGCTCCACAGTGAAGCGCTGACCGTGCACCTCCACCAGGTGAGGCACGCGGTGTGGACCGATGCCGGTGCCGGCTACCGCCACCTTCTCATCGCCGGCCACCACCGTCACGCGAATGAGCTCGTTGAAGTCCTGCGCCTCGGTAACCGACTTCTCCTCGACCACGATCCCGCGCTCCTCCGCCATCGACGGCGCGTTGACGAGGTTTACCTGCTGCTCGGTGCGGCCCTGCAGGGCGCCCACGATCACCGCGAGCGACAGCAGGCGCGTGTCGAACTCGGCGATACGACCCATGAAGGCAGCCTCAATGCGCTCCACCGAACTGCCCTCGGCCAACTCCATCGCCAGGCGGCCCAGCTGGGTGGCCAGCGGCAGGAAGGGCCCCAGGACCTCCATGTCCTCAGCGCCGATCGCGGGGATGTTGACCGCGGTTGCCACCACGCCGCCTGTGAGCGCGGCAACGACCTGCTCGGCACTCTGGTAGCCCGCGCGGTCGGTGGCCTCCGCCGTGGAGGCCCCCAGGTGTGGTGTGACGATCACGCTGGGGTAGCTGAACAGCGGGTGTTCGGTCATCGGCTCGGTAGGGAATACGTCCAGCGCGGCGCCACCTACCTGGCCGCTGTCAAGCGCGTCTTTGAGCGCGTCTTCATCGATCAAGCCGCCGCGCGCGACGTTAAGGATGCGCACGCCTTTGCGCATCTTGGCGAAGGCCTCGGCATTGAGCCAGTTCTGCGTCTCGGGAGTCTTGGGCAGATGGATCGTGATGAAGTCCGCCAGCGCATAGACCTCCTCGCTGTTCTCCGCCTTCTCTACCCCGAGCTCGCGATAGCGCTCCGCGCTGACAAAAGGATCGAAGGCCACGACGCGCATACCGAAGCCGCGCGCGCGCGCGGCCACGAGCTGGCCGATGCGCCCGAAGCCAAGGATGCCGAGCGTCTTCTCGTACAGCTCAATGCCCGAGAACTTCGAGCGCTCCCACTTACCGCTCGTCAGCGAGGCATACGCCTGAGGGATGTTGCGCGCCAGCGCCAGCAGCAGCGCCATCGTGTGCTCAGCGGCAGTGACCACGTTGGACTGAGGAGCGTTGGCGACGATGATGCCCCGCTTGGTGGCGGCCGGGACGTCGACGTTGTCCACCCCTACGCCCGCACGGCCAATGGCGCGCAGCAGCGTGCCCTTTTCGATCAGCTCGGCCGTGAGCTTGGTGGCCGAGCGAATCAGGATGCCGTGGTAGGAGCCGATGCGCTCCGCCAGCTCCTCATCGGACCACTCGATGCCGAGATCCACGTCGAAGTGCTCGCGCAGCAGCTCAATGCCGGAGTCGCCGATCTTCTCCTTGACGAGCACCTTCAAGCGCTCGCGCTGACCAGTGCTCGCCGGCGCGGTGGTTGGCGTGCTCTCCACGGTGCTCATGCTCCCATCCTCTCAACAACCCACTCGATGCAACCGGTGAGCGCCTGCACGTCCTCGGGATCGACCGCTGGAAACATGCCGATACGCAGCTGATTGCGCCCCAGCTTGCGGTAGGGCTCGGTATCGAGGATGCCGTTTGCCCTCAGCGTCTTGGCCACCGCCGCGGCATCGACATCGTCGGTGAAGTCGATCGTGCCAACGACGAGCGAGCGCTTGGCGGGGTCGCTTACGAAGGGCGACGTGTAGGTGGTGCGCTCGGCCCAGCCATACAGATGCTGTGAGGAAGCCGTCGTGCGCGACACGCACCAGTCCAATCCACCGCCGTCGAGTATCCAGCGGATCTGATCGGCGAGCAGGAACAGCGTGGCCACCGCGGGTGTGTTGTACGTCTGATCCTTCAGCGAATTATCAAGCGCCGTGGCCAGCGACAGGAAGGCTGGAATCCAGCGCTCAGACTTCGCGAGGCGGGTGATGCGCTCCTGCGCGGCAGGGCTCAACAGCGCCACCCACAGCCCACCGTCGGCAGCGAAGCTCTTCTGCGGCGCGAAGTAGTAGGCGTCGGCCTGGCTCACATCCACAGGCAGACCCCCCGCGCCGGAGGTGGCATCGACCAGCACCAGTGCATCAGGGGTCTCGGCGGGGCGGCTGACCGACACCATCACGCCGGTGGAGGTCTCATTGTGCGCCCAGGCCACGACATCCACCCCGGCCTGCGCGCCAACGGGGCCGGCCATCGTGGGGTCGGGGGCGTCACCCGGCTGCGCCTCAATCCTGATCGGCTCCTCCAGGAACGGCGCCTCGTCGGTGACCTGCGCGAACTTCGAGGAGAACTCGCCATAGGTGAGATGCAGTGAGCGGTGCTCGACCAATCCAAAGGCCGCCGCGTCCCAGAAGGCCGTGGCCCCGCCGTTGCCCAGCGCCACCTCGTAGCCCTCAGGCGCTCCGAACAGCTCACGCAGCCCATTGCGGATCTCGCCCACGAGCGCCTTCACCGGCTTCTGCCGGTGCGAGGTGCCCATTAGCGCCGCCCCCTCCGCGGCCAGTCTTGCCATCGCCTCCGGGCGAACCTTGGATGGCCCGCAGCCAAAGCGTCCATCAGCGGGCAGCAACTCACGCGGGATAACGAGCGGTGTCTCTTCAGTGGCTGGGCTAGATGGCGTCATGGGCTTCCTCTCAAGGCTTTCGGTGTTCAGAGGGTGCCCAGGCGCGCGGCGGTGAAACCACCCGTCGCTTCCCGATCGTGAACTCGATCCGAGCGCCAGTCGCAACGGTCTGGCGAGTGTAGCGAACGGCGGTTCGTGCGCGGCGACTTAGATGCTCTCGGTCGCAAGCGCCACTCGGTCGAGCGTCAATGCCCGCCACCCCTCCGGCAGACGCGTGGGTGCAACCCCAGCGGGCGACTCGGATGCAAGCAGGCAGTACTCGGGCGCGGGACCGAACACGAACTGCCGGCGCCACAGGCTGGCATGCTCGGGGCTCATGCCATCGCCAAGCAACCCCGCGAGACCGCGGCGCTCAGAGCCGGGCAGTCCCGCTGGCGGGCGGGAGACCCAGATCGCTAGCGCGTCCAGATCGAGCTGCCGGGCATGTCCCTCAACCAGCCCGTACAGCCCACCTGCACCGGCGCCGTAACGGTAGGCGGCCTCGTCGTGAGCGCCCCGATGCCCGCTGCCGACCGCCGCCTCGTTGAGCACGCCCATGGCGGTGTAGTCCTCCAGCAGGTACCAGTCTTCATACCCGCCGGCTCCCGCCTCGGTGGTGAAACTCGTCGGCACCAGCCACGGCAACTCGGCTACACGGAAGACGGCCGAGCCGCGAAAGCCAGCGGGAGGCACGCGCCGTAGCGACTCGTGAAAGCCGACCTCGGCACGCTCGTAGGCCTCGGTGTCCACGCCATCCAGCGGCCGGTGCCAGAAGACGTAGGCCAGCATCTCGCGCGTGCCCTCAAAAAGAGGGCTTGATCCAGTCCATGTGCGAGCGCAGCTCGCGGCCAACGTCCTCGATCTGCCCGGCGGCCTGCTCCGCGCGCATGCGCTTGAAATTCTCCTGCCCGGCGCGGTTCTCGGCGATCCACTCGCGCGCGAAGTCGCCCGACTGGATCTCCTTGAGGATCTGACGCATGTTCGCGCGCGTGTCCTCAGTGATGACGCGCTTGCCGCGCGTGTAGTCGCCGTACTCCGCCGTGTTGGAGATCGAGAAGCGCATGCCAGCGAGCCCCTTCTCATACATCAGATCAGCGATCAGCTTGAGCTCGTGCAGACACTCGAAGTAGGCCATCTCAGGGTCATAGCCGGCCTCGACAAGCGTCTGGAAACCGGCCTGCACCAACTCTGAGGCACCGCCGCAAAGCACCGCCTGCTCGCCGAACAGGTCCGTCTCGGTCTCGTCCTTGAAGC
Organism: Solirubrobacteraceae bacterium; assembly: GCA_025449845.1. GTDB lineage: Bacteria > Actinomycetota > Thermoleophilia > Solirubrobacterales > Solirubrobacteraceae > Palsa-744. Next base: position 46,691 of record JANWIP010000023.1, read on the forward strand.
TCGTCTCGATCACGCCACCGCGCGTGCAGCCGATGCCCTTGGCGTAGGCCAGCGCCAGCGCCCGCGCGTTGCCGGTCGCGTCCTGGTGCACGGCGATCAGGCCCGGCACGCCGCTGCCCTCGGTGAACTGACGGCGCACCAGATGCCCGGGGCCCTTGGGGGCCACCAACGCGACGTCAACTTCGGTGGGCGGCTCCACCTCCTTGTAGTGCACGGAGAAGCCATGACCGAACAGCAACATGTTGCCGGGGGCGATGCCGTCGCGCATGTCCTCCCACACCTGGTGGTGAAGCTCATCGGGCGCCAGAATCATCACCAGGTCGCCGCGACTGGCCGCCTCTACGACTGACAGCACCTCCAAACCCTGCTCGCGCGCATGGGCGACGGAGGAAGAGTCCTCGCGCAGGCCGACTACGACGCTGACGCCGGAGTCCTTCAGGTTGAGTGCGTGGGCGTGGCCCTGGGAGCCGTAGCCGATGATGGCGACGGTCTTGCCGTCTAGGAGTTTGAGGTCTGCGTCGTCGTCGTAGATCATTGCGCGCAGGCTATCGACTCCAACAGCCGGCCGCCCCTCACCCGCCGACTTAGGCGCCGGCAGCGGCGACTAGCGAGCTGCCGGGGATAACCAGTGAGCCGTCCTGCGCCGTGTATGGCTCAAGCTGCGCGATCAGCGCTGTGCGTACCTCACCTATCTGCTCCTCGGGCAGGGACAGCACCGCGTCGTGGAAGTTGCGCGAGAGGTCAAGCGTGGTCTCCCAGAAGTCCGTGAAGCTGGGTGGACGCTGCTCGACAGCGATCGTGTCCACAAGGATCTCGGTGAAGCCAGCCTCTTCCAGCAGCGTGCCCAACCGCTCGGGATCTGCTAGCGCGAAGGGTCCCGATGTGCCCTGCTGCTCAGGTGGTGGCGCGAGTCCGTGCTCGCGCAGCACCGCGGCCGGTGCCTGCGCCCAGGGGTTGAGCTCCAGCCGATCCCACACCGCCAGAGCGAGACGCCCCCCGGGGCGCAGCACGCGTCGTGTCTCCAATAAGGCGGCGAGCGGGTCGGCCATCAACATGTATCCCCAGCGGCATAGCACCGCATCGACGCTGGCAACCGGCAGGTCGATCCATTCGGCGCCCATCACTTGAAACTCGATGTTGGTCAACGCCAGCTCATGAGCCCGCGCGCGAGCGCCCTCGAGCATCGCCTCCGCCTGATCGGAGACGATCACACCGCCGACCGGAGCCACGAGTTCGGCGGCAAGAAAACCGGTCTCGCCGAGGCCGGCGGCCAGCTCCAACACGCGCTGCCCAGGCTGGGGGTCGATCGCCTGCACCATCCAGTGAGAGACCGGCGCGCCGAACATACGGATCTCATCCTGACGGCGGGTCCAGCCGGGGGCCGCCGCCTCCCAATGCTCGGCGCTGGCCAAGCGAGTCTCATCGCTCATACGAGCTCCCGCCGCAGCAGCTTGCCCGAACGAGTGCGTGGCAGTGGGCGCTCTGCAAGCACGATCTGCTTGGGGACCTTGTAGGCCGCAAGGCTTGCCGCGCAGTATGCGCGCAATAGCTCCTCGTGCAGCTGCGAGTCCGGCTGCGCCACGACGATCGCCGTGATCGCCTCGCCCCACTGGGGATCGGGCCGGCCGATCACCGCTGCCTCCAGCACACCGGGATGGGCTTCGAGCACCGCCTCAACCTCACTTGGCGCAACGTTCTCGCCGCCGCTGACGATCGTGTCCGAGGCGCGCCCGGTGACGCACAGGCGCCCGGCATCGATGCTGCCCAGGTCTCCCGTATGCAGCCAGCCATCAGCGTCGCGGCTGGCCGGTGCGACGGTGGGTCCAGCGATCTGGATTTCCCCATCAGCAGCTATGCGCAGGCGTGTGCAAAACAGCGGTGTACCCGCGGCCCGCCGATCCTCGCCGATCGCGGCCAGCGGCGTGGTGGTGGCCTGCGAGCAGGACTCGGTTAGACCATAGGTCTGGCTCACCGGCACCCCCGCATCGTAGGCCCGCTGAAGCAGCGCCGGAGGCACCGGGCCTCCACCGGTGAGGGCGCAACGCAGCGACGGCGGGTGATCCAGGCCGGCGCTGAGCAAGCGGGCAAGCGTGGTGGCAACGAGACTCACGAGCGTGATCTCCTGTTCGCGCAGCGCGAACAGGACTGACTCAGTCTCGAAGCGCTCGTGCACCACCGCGGTGGTGGCATAGATGGCACTGCGCAGCAGGATCGAGAGGCCGCCCACGTGCGAGAGCGGCAGCGCGCACAGCCAGCGCTCCTGCGGATCGAGCCCCAAGGCCACAGCCGAACCAAGGGCGCTCCACAGAAAGTTGCCGTAGCTCAACTCGACCGGCCGCGGTGCTGAGGTGGTGCCCGAGGTGTAGATCACGACGGCTGTCGCATCAAGGTCGTGTCCGCTGTTCGAGGCTCCGTTTGGGGTACTAGCCATAGTGTCCAGGGGCTCTTCGATGAGAACGCTTACGCCTGCTGCGATTCGTTCCCGTTCAGGCGCACTGAGGCGCAGATCGATCGGCACCGCGACTGCCCCGCTCAGCAAGCAGGCGTGCAGCGCCTGCACGAACGCCAATCCCGGCGGCAAAGCGATCGCCACGCGATCCCCCGGCCCGGCACCACGCCCAGCGAGTTCGGCAGCGCCGGCGCGGGCGTCGGCCAGCAACTCTGTATAAGAGCGGTTGCCCTGCGGGGTCTCGATCGCGGTACGCGCCGGGTGGGTGGCCGCGGCGCGCTCCAGCCATCCCTCCACCACCATGCCCACAGGCTAGCCTTCTATCCCCATCCTCCGCCCGCACCCTCTCGGCATGCGTGGCAATACCCCATAGGAGCGCAGAGAAGCTTGTCCCCCACCGCATGGATCCCCGCCGGGGAATACACCGATATTCGCTATGAGAAATCCGCTGAGGAGGACGGGTCCTCCGGGATCGCCAAGATCACGATCAACCGGCCCGAGGTACGCAATGCCTTTCGCCCGCAAACGATCGTGGAGATAGGCCGCGCGCTGGAGGACGCGCGTGAGGACACGGAGATCGGCGTGATCGTGCTGACCGGCGAGGGTCCGCTGGCGTTCTGCTCGGGTGGGGACCAGCGTGTGCGCGGCGACTCCGGCTACCTATCAGAGCCCCTCGCCGGGGAGGCAGAGCCCCTCGCCGGGGAGGCAGAGCCCCTCGCCGGGGAGGCAGAGCCCCTCGCCGGGGAGGCAGAGGACGCGGCGGGGAAGTCCGGGGTAGGGCGCTTCCATGTCACCGATCTGCATATCCAGATCCGTCGCCTGCCCAAGCCCGTGGTGGCGATGGTCGCCGGCTATGCGATCGGCGGCGGCCACGTGCTGCACCTGGTGTGCGATTTGACGATCGCCGCCGACAATGCACGCTTCGGGCAGACAGGTCCGAAGGTGGGCTCCTTTGACGGAGGCTTTGGCGCGGGCCTGCTGGCCAACCTCGTCGGCCCCAAGAAGGCCAAGGAGATCTGGTTTCTCTGCCGGCAGTACTCAGCGCAGGAGGCGCTTGAGATGGGGCTCGTCAACACCGTGGTCCCGCTGGAGCTTCTGGAGGAGGAGACGGTGCAGTGGTGCCGGGAGATGCTGGCCCTCTCCCCCTTCTCGCTGCGCCTCTTGAAGGCCAGCTTCAACGCTGCCGAGGACGGCCTGTCCGGCGTACAGCAGCTAGCCCACGACGCCAACCTGCTCTTCTACATGAGCGAGGAGGCGCAGGAGGGCCGCGAGGCCTATAAGCAGAAGCGCACTCCAGACTTCTCCCGCTTCCCTAGACGAGCCTGAACTGATGGCCACCACCCACGACAGACCCCCCATGACTCCCAGCCACGCAGGGGCGCCCAGCGCAGTGCGTATCTGGGTGATGGCCGCCCGTGTGCGCACGCTGCCCGCCGCGGTGGCACCCGTTCTGGTGGGCACCTCACTGGCTCTGGGTGGCGGCCACTTCAACGTGCTGGCGTTCGTGGCCGCGCTGCTGGGAGCGATCTTCATCCAGGTGGGGACGAACCTTTCAAATGACTACTCCGATGCGCGCCGAGGTGCCGACACCGAGGATCGCCTGGGTCCGGTGCGGGTGACCGCCGGCGGACTTGTGCCCCCCAGTCAGGTGCTGCTGGCCACCTACGTGACCTTCGGCCTGGCGGTCCTGTGCGGCGCCTATCTCGTGGCTGTCGCCGGCTGGGAGCTGCTGGCGGTGGGTGCCGCCTCGATCCTCGCCGGCGTGCTCTACACAGGTGGCCCCCGTCCCTACGGCTATGAAGGTCTCGGCGAGCTGTTCGTGTTCCTGTTCTTCGGCGTGGTTGCTGTGGTGGGCTCCTATTTCGTGCAGGTGCAGGCGCTGCCATGGGAGCCGTTCGTCTGCGCCGTTCCCGTGGGTCTGCTGGCCAGCGCGATCCTGGTGGTCAACAACGTGCGCGATCTCGACACCGACAGACGCGCGGGCAAGCGCACGTTAGCCGTACGCCTCGGACGTGAGCGCACGCGCGGGCTGTATGTGGCAATGCTCGCCGTCGCCTTCCTCTGCGGGCCGCTGCCATGGGTGCTGGGTTCGATGAGCGCATGGCTCTTCCTCTGTTGGCTGGCGCTGCCCCTGGCGATTTCCGTGGCCAGCGTGGTGCGCACCCGCGTGGACGGACCATCGCTGAACGGCGCCTTGGCCAAGACCGGAATGTTGCAGTTGCTCTTCTGCCTGCTGCTGTCCGCGGGCATCCTCGCCAGCGGCGGCATCTAGGCATTTGCTCGTGCACAGCGCTACCAGCGCGTGGGTGACCAGCGCGTGCGGCTGACCGTCGAGCGTCAGACGCTGAAGCTGCGCAAGCCGCTTGAGACCGCGTTCGGCACGGTCGCGCGGCGGGAGCTGGCGATCGTGGCGCTCACGGGTGAGGACGGCGTCACCGGTTACGGCGAGGCAGCGCCACTTGAGGCATACGACGGCGTGAGCATCGAGCGCGTGTGGCAGGCCCTCCAGGACTACCAGCCTGTGCTGGCGCACTCGCGGGAGATGAATGGCGCGCAGTTGGTCGATGCCTGCCGCCAGGTGCACGATCTACCCACGGCGCTGGCGGCGATCGACATGGCGCTGTGGGATCGCGCCGGGCGACGCACGGGGCAGCCGGTGGCAGCATTGATCACCGACAAGCCGGTCGCCACGATCGAGGTCAATGCCACGCTCACGGCCAGCGACCGCGCGGGCGCCGCTGAGGAAGCCGCCCAGGCAGTACGGCAGGGGTTCAGCTGTTTGAAGGTGAAGGTGGGCATCGGCGATGACAACGGTCGTCTGGCGGCGGTGCGCGCCGCCACGGGCCCGCATGTCGCGCTGCGCGTGGACGCCAATGGCGCATGGGACGTCGATGAGGCGGTGCGCGCGATCGACGCGATGGCCTCCGTCGGGTTGGAGCTGGTCGAGGAGCCAACGCACGGCCTGCAGGCTGTGCGCGAGGTGCGTGAGCGGGTGGCGGCGCGCGTGGCGATCGACGAGACAGCCGCCGAGCACGGTGCACTCGGAGCAGGGGTGGCCGACGCGGTATGCCTGAAGATCTCTCGTTGCGGTGGCATCGCTGGACTGCTCGCGGCGGCTACGCTCGTGCGTGCCTCAGGCGCCGAGGTCTACCTGGCCTCCACGTTCGATGGCCCTTTGGGAGTGGCCGCCGCCGTGCACGCCGCCGCGGCACTTGCCTCGCGCGGGCCCGTGGCGCCGTGCGGGCTGGCGACGCTCTCTTTATTTGAGGGCGTCGAGGATCAGCTGCCGGTGCACGAGGGACGGATTTCCGTGCCCCTCGGGGCCGGTTTGGGAGTCACCCCCGGCTGAGCAAGTGTGTCGACTACGCAAGTGTGTCGACTACGGCCCGCGGATTCTCAAGCGGCAGCCGATGGCCACCGGGCACGATCGCCAGCTCGCCGTCGGGCAGCAGCTCGACCATGCGCCGGCCGAGTGCATGAAACTTCTCATCGCGCTCACCCACAAGCACCGTGACCGGCATCATCAGCTCGCCGAGGCGATCCCATAGCGGCGTCATCGCGCCGGTCCCGATACCACGCAGCACCGCCGCCAAGGCCAGCGGGTCGTTGCACTGCTGCTCAGCGCGCATCTCGGCATGAACCTCCGGGGGGTCCGCGGCGAAGACCTGCTGAGCCTGCCAGCGGTCCATGAACTCCGTGAAAGGTCGCTGTTCGAGGTCTTCAGCGAGCGTGTCATCTGCCGCTCTGCGCTCCGCGCGTTCAGTCACATCCGCGATACCAGCGGTGCTCGAGATGAGCACGAGCCGGCTGACGCGTTCAGGCGCGGCGAGCGCAACGTGCAGCCCTAGGCGACCGCCCAGCGAGTAGCCGCAGAGAGTGAACCGCGGAGGGCTTTGAGCCAGTATGCGCTCTACGCAGGCAGCAAAGGTGATCCCCGCGCGAGGGTGAGACTCCCAGTGCAGAGGTGCCCGCGCATCGACGGCCTGCCCGTGGCCGGGCAGGTCAAGCGCCAGCGGCGTGTAGCGTTCAGAGGCGAGAAGCTGGACGATGCCGTCCCACGTGCGTCGGGTGCCGGCGAATCCGTGCAGCAGGACCAAGTTCTCCGGCACGCAAGCCATGGTATTGACGTGAACTCCCCGACCGACACCCACCTGTTGCTGAACGTCTTCGTGGACGAGTTGGCTCGCTGCGGAATGCGCGCTGCCTGCACCTCCCCCGGCTCACGCAGCACCCCGTTGGTGCTGGCGCTCGCGCACGAGTCACGTCTTGAGTGCTACTCGCACATCGACGAGCGCTGCGCCGGCTTCTTCGCTTTGGGGCTTGCCAAGACCTCGGGTCTGCCGGTTGCGGTGGCGTGCACATCGGGCACAGCTGCCGCGGAGCTGCTACCGGCGGCGATCGAGGCACACGAGGCAGGCGTGCCGCTGCTGCTACTCACAGCAGATCGCCCCCCTGAGCTGCGTGAGTCGGGCGCCGGGCAGACGATCGACCAGATCAAGCTCTACGGTGACGCCGCGAAGTGGTTCTTTGAGGTCGGCAACCACGAGGCGACACCCGAGCGTCTGCGCTGGATGCGCACGCTTGCATGCCGTGCCTACTGGTGTGCGTTGGAGGGCCGCCCAGGTGCCGTCCACCTCAACTTCCCTCTACGCGAGCCGCTGGTGAGCGACGAGCCGCTGCCCGCCGAGCAGAGCGCCCGTGCACACGGCCAGCCATATGTGGGGCGTCCGCCCGCGCGGCTCGCCACGCCAGAAGGCATGGAGATGTTGAGCGAGTTCGTGACATCTGGCAAACGCGGGGTGCTGGTGGCCGGGCGCCACGAGCGTCTGACGCCGTTGGGCGAGGCAGCCGCCGCGTTCTGCACGGCAGCGGGCTGGCCGCTGCTGGCCGAGCCACTGTCGGGAGCGCGCAGAGGCGAAGCGGCGGTGGCGCACTACGACGCACTGTTGCGCGACGAGAGCTTCGCAGCCGACATGAGACCCGACATGGTGCTGCGCGTGGGCGACCTGCCGACATCCAAGCCGCTGCGCGCCTGGCTGGCAGGCCTGGGCGAAGTGCCGCAGACGATCCTTGACCCCGAGGGCGGCTGGCGAGACCCAGATGCGGTGCTGTCATGCTCGCTGGCACTGGAGCCAGCCGCGGCGCTGTGGCAGCTCTCAGACTCCGCCCCGCCGGCCGACCCCGACTGGCTGTCGAAGTGGCATAGCGCGGATGAGCTCGCCGCCGAGGCGATCCTCGGCGCGCTCGGAGTGGCCGGCCTATCCGAGCCGGTAGTCGCTGCCGAGCTGGGAGTACTGCTGCCCGCCGAGGCGACCCTGTTCGTCGCCTCCTCGATGCCGGTGCGTGACATAGAGAGCTTCTGGCCAGTGCGCGCCGACCCGCCGCGCGTGTTGTGCAATCGCGGCGCCAATGGCATCGATGGAACCGTCTCCAGCGCCTTCGGGGCGGCCGCAGCCAGCAACGGACCAGTGGTACTGCTTATCGGCGACGTCGCCCTGGCATACGACATCGGCGGGCTGCTCGCGCACCGCCGTCTGGATTTGGATCTGACGATCGTGCTGCTCGATAACCAAGGCGGTGGGATCTTCGACTTCCTGCCCGTTGCACGCTCTCAAACAGCCCTCCGTGACGATGTCTACACCACCCATATCTCAACGCCCACCGGCCTTGACTTCGCCAAGGCAGCCGAGCTGTACGGCTTCGGCCATGAGCGTGTGGATGACCTCTTCGCCTTCCGCGCGGCGCTTGAGCGCTGTTTTGAAGATGGCCCGGATCGGGGCGCGAACATCGTTGAGGTGCGCACTGAGCGTGCAGCCAACGTCGAGTTGCATCGCCAACTGTGGGAGGCCGTTGCCGGCGCGCTCGGCTCAGCTTGAGAGCAGCGGCAGCAGCGCCGCCAGCTTCATCTCTGTCTCGGCCAGCTCGGCACACGGATCGGAGTCCTTGACGACGCCCACCCCGGCGTAGCAACGAGCCACGTCGCGGTTCAGCAGCGCACAGCGCAAGGCCACGCAAAACTCGCCGTCACCGGTGGCGTCGGTCCAGCCCACCGGCCCTGCGTACCAACCGCGATCAAGTCCCTCGAGCGCCGGTATCAGCGGGCTCGCACGTGCGAGCGGCTCACCCCCCACGGCGGGGGTGGGGTGCATCAGATCAAGCAGCTCGATCGCATCCAGCGGCCGGGCGAGCTGCGCGCGGATCGGCGTGCCGAGATGCTGGATGTTGGCCACCCGCACCAGCACCGGCTCAGGCGTTGCGGTCACCCATAGAGCGTGCTGACGCAGCGTGCGTTCGATGCGGCGCACGACGATCGCCTGCTCTTCGCGGTCCTTCTGAGAGCGCAGCAGTTGCTCGCCGAGATGATCGTCCACGGCAGGATCGGCGCTGCGCCGCGTGGAGCCCGCAAGCGCGAGTGTGCTGACGCGATGCCCTTCGCGGCGAACCAACAGCTCGGGGCTGGCGGCCACGAGCGTGCTGTCGCCGCGCCCGACGCAGAAGACAAAGCAGGAGGGAAACTCGGCGCGCAGGACGCCAAACACGGCCGCCGGGTCGTACTCGCCGGGCGCGTGTACCTGCACCTCGCGGGCCAGCACGATCTTCTGCATCTCCCCGTCGCGGATTAGCTCGACCGCGCGGGCGACCGCCGCCTCATAGTGCTCAGGAGGCATCGCGCTCGCCACATGACAGCGCCCAGCGGGAGCGGGATCGAGCAGCGCCAAGGGGCGTGAGCGCAGCTCGGATAAGCGGCCCTGAAGTCGGGCCAGCAGATCCTCGGGGGTGTCGTCGGGGGCGGCCAACGCCGAGAGTGTCATGCGCACGCGGCGCTCGCCATGGCGCTCGTCGCGGGCCAGCGCAACCTCGGGCACCACCAGCGAAGCCGGCTGAAAGCCGCCCCAATGAGGCGCCGAGCCCCCGTCCGGCGCGAACGCAAAGCCACCCACCGCGATCGGCCCCCCACCCACACCGCCGTCCTTGGGGCCGTGCGGGTCGCTGACGGCGGCCGCGGCCAGCACACGCCAGCGGTCGGCCACCTCGGCAAAGCGCTCCGGCCCACTGGCCGAGATCTCTGTGACATCACCGAGCGCCGCCAGGGCCACCTGTTTGCGCTCGGGCTGCTCGAATACGAACCAGGGCTCACTCGCCCGACGCGAAGCGCAGGCCACAGCACTGGGATCGATGTCCGCAGGCAGCGGCAGGGTCAACGTCGCCAGCGTCGGCGTGCCGCTGCGCCGGGCGCGCTGCACGGCCAGCTCCAGTCGGGCGCTCAGACGCTCGCGATCCTCGTCGGCGAGGACGAACGGTGATGTCTCAAGGACGCTGGTCGGTCTCACGTCTCGCCGCGACCACGGGCGATGGCGATCTCGCCGGTGCGCATCATCTCGATCAGGCCAAACGGGCGCACCATGCTCTCGAAAGCCTCGATCTTCTCGGTGGTGCCGGTGACCTCCACGATGATCGAGCGCTTGGTGACGTCCACGACCTTGCCGCGGAAGATCTCGGTGATCTGCATCAGCTCTCCACGCTGAGGGCCATCGGCTGAGATCTTGAACAAGGCAAGCTCGCGGGAGACCGTGTCCGCTGGCTCCAGATCACGGATCTTGAGCACGTTAATGAGCTTGTGCAGCTGCTTGGTGACCTGATCGATGGGGTGCAGCGCGCCGTCGACCGTGAGCGTCACACGCGAGATCCGCTCGTCGTCGGTGGGGCCGACGGTGAGCGTGTCGATGTTGAAACCCCGGCGGGCGAACAGGCCCGCGATGCGGGTGAGCACACCCGACTTGTTTTCCACGAGGATCGACAGCACGTGTTTGCGGCCGGTGCGCAGATTCCCGGAGGCCTGTAGCTCCTCCAGGCTCAGCGGCTCCTTGGTTGCTGGTTCGCCCATTTAGCCCACCATCTCTCGGGCGGCCTGTCCGGCAGGGATCATCGGATAGGTGTTCTCCTCCCGGGTCACCTTTACATCAACCACTACCGGGCCGTCGGTGGCGATCGCGCGCTTCATGTCTTCCACTAGCGTGCCCTTGTCTTCAAAGCGCATGCCGGTGGCGCCGTAGGCCTCGGCGAGCTTGACCCAGTCGGGGAACTTGCCGGTGTCGACATGGCTGTAGCGCCCATCCCAGAAGAGCTCCTGCCACTGGCGGACCATGCCCAGATAGCCGTTGTTCATGATGAACACCTTGATCGGGATCTGCTCCTGCGCGCAGGTGGCCAGCTCCTGAGCGTTCATCTGCACCGAGCCGTCGCCGGCGATGCAGCAGACGAGCTGATCGGGACAGCCCACCGCTGCACCCATCGCCGCTGGCAGGCCAAAGCCCATCGTGCCCAGGCCGCCGGAGTTGATCCAGCGCCGCGGCGCGGGGAAGTCGTAGTACTGCGCCGCCCACATCTGATGCTGGCCGACGTCGCTGGTCACGATCGCCTGACCGCCGGTCGCCTCATACAGCGCCTGCACCATGTACTGCGGCTTGATCTCTGAGTCGGCGCTGTCCTCGTAACCGAGCGGGTACTTCTCGCGCCAGCCCTCGATGCGCTCCCACCACTGCGCCAGCCGTGCCGGGTCGGCACTGAGCGCGCGGTACTCCACGACGAGCTTCGCCAGCACGTGTTTGGCATCGCCCACGATCGGGATGTGCGCGGGGACGTTCTTGGAGATCTCGGCCGGATCGACGTCGATGTGGATGAACTTGGCCCGCGGCGCGAACTCCGAGAGCTTGCCGGTGACGCGATCGTCAAAACGCGCGCCCACGGCACAGATCAGATCGGCCTCGTCCATCGCATAGTTGGCGGCACGCGTGCCGTGCATTCCCAGCATCCCCAGCCACTGGGGGTCGGCGGTCCCATCCACCTGTGCGGGGTATGCGCCAAGACCCATCAACGTCGTTGTCACGGGGAAGCGGTCGCTGCGAGCGAACTCGATCAACTCCTCCGAAGCATTGGCGTTGACCACGCCGCCGCCGGCGTAGATCACCGGCCGCTGCGCGGAGGCCAGCGCCTTGGCGGCCTGGCGGATCTGCTTCTGATTGCCCTCAAGCGTGGGCTGGTAGCCGGGCAGGCGCACATCGCTCACGGGCTCGTAGGGGATGTCCGCACGCGAGAGGTCCTGGGGGATATCGACCAGCACAGGACCCGGGCGTCCCGAACGGGCGATGTGGAACGCCTCGTGGATCGCGCGAGGGATCTCCAGCGGGTTCTGGATCATGAAGGAGTGCTTGACGATCGGCATCGTGATACCGATCGTGTCGGCCTCCTGAAAGCCGTCGGTACCCAGCAGCTCAGTGCGCACCTGGCCAGTGATGAAGACCACCGGCACGGAGTCCATCATCGCGTCGCAGATCGGCGTGATGAGGTTGGTCGCCCCCGGTCCGCTGGTGGCAAACGCCACGCCCACCTTGCCGGTGGCCTTGGCGTAGCCCTGTGCGGCATGACCGCCCCCGGCCTCGTGACGAACCAGGATGTGGCGAATCCCACCGTCCACAAAGGCGTCGTAGGTGGGAAGGTTGGCGCCGCCCGGCAGGCCGAATACGACGTCCACACCCTCCGCCTTCAGGCATTCCATCACCGCGTCTACTGCACGCATCGCACCGACCTCCTTTCACAAGGTTCTGGGGAACGGCGAGCAACGGGGACGTCGGTTTTGCCCCCGCACTCTTGGAAAGAGCGAGTTTACCAGTGGGTTTTCCGGGCGCCGGAGCAGGTTCCTGCACTAGGAAGCGCCAAGGGCAACGCCGATCGCAAGCACGATCGCGCCCGCGAGCGTGACGACGATGAGCGAGGAGCTGAGCGAGACATCGAGGAAGCGCTCGCGCACCAGGGCGATCACGAACAGCTCGATCGCGACGACGATCCCGGCCACGATCAGCGCTTCGTGCGTATTGGGGATGAGGAAGGGCAGCGTGTGGAAGATGCTGCCGAGCGCCGTCATCGAGCCGGTGATGGTGCCGCGCACGATCGGCGTGCCGCGGCCGGTCTTCTCGCCGGTATCCGACAGCGCCTCGGAGACGCCCATGCTGATGCCGGCGCCGAGCGCCACGGCGATCCCCACCACAAAGGCGGTATGGGAGTTCGAGGACACCGCCGCGGCGAAGATCGGCGCGATCGAGGAGACGGTGCCGTCGATCAGGCCGACGAGCCCAGGCTGCACCACGCGCAGCACGAAGTCACGCTCGTCCTCAAAGCCCCAACGCCGGATCAACCGGGCGATCAACGAGTCTTTGCGTACCGGAGGCGCGTCGGTGTTCATGAAGGATTTATAGCTGCCCGCTCGCTCTCGGTCGTTTCAGATGCCAGTACGACCTCCGGGTACTCGAGCTCGGTTCCGCAACGCATACAGATCGCGTCATATGCCTTCGTCACGCGCCCGCAGCGCGGACACTGACGACGCGGCTCGTTACGCTCGTTGCGGTAGACCACGGCGGCCAGCAGGCCAAAGATCGGTACCAGCCCCGAGATCAGGAACCACAGCAGGAACGAGCTGCCCTTGATCCTGCCCACGATCCCTCCCGCGAGCCCGAAGCAGATGGCGATGACGATGTAGGCCAACTCACGCGCCCCTAGAGGAGCACGCGCACAGCCCAGATGACCGCTACGACCGCCAATATGAACACCACGAAGCCGGCAACTGCTGAGGCGATGCCGATCAGGAAGTGCAGCAGCAACCAGCCCGCGAGGACCAGGACCAGCACCGCCACGATCGAGCGGCCGAAGGAGCCGGTGGAGGAGGACTGCGAAGGCGAGTCGTTCATGGCTTCAGTTTGACAGGTAATTGAGGGGCTCGGCTCGTCACCCTCATAGCCCCAGTTGCTCGTTGACCAGCCGCGTGACCTCGCCGCCGTCGGCGCGACCCTTGGTCTCACGCATCACATGACCGATGATCGGCCCGATCGCCTTGGCGTTGCCGCCGCGCACGCGCTCTGCCGCATCGGCGTTTGCCGTCAGGGCGGCAGCGACGATCGCGGATAGATCCTCGCCTCCATCCATCGCCTCAAGACCCTCTGACTGCACGATCGCCAGCGGATCGCCGCCCTCGGCAACAAGGCGATCGAGCACCTGCCGACCAGCGCCCACGCTGATGCGCTTGGCCGAGACCAGCCCTACGAGCGCAGCCAACGCCGATGCCTGAACGCGCGAATGATTGGGATCCCCGCCCGCCCCTCCGCCTGCCCCCTCGCCGTCGTCGCCGCCGAGTCGGCCGACCAGATCGCCCGCCACCCAGTTGGCCAAAGCCTGCGCAGGTGGCGCCGGGTCCACCTTGGCGGACAGAGCCGCCTCGAAGTAGTCGCCCAGATCCGCGCGGAAGGCCAGCTGGTGGGCGCTGTCGGAGCTAAGTCCCACCTCCTGCTCCAGGCGCTGCGCGCGCGCGGCGGGCAGCTCGGGCATCGCCGCGCGGGCCTCCTCAAGCATCGCCTGCTCGATCGCCACCGGCAGCAGATCGGGCTCGGGGAAGTAGCGGTAGTCATGCGCCTCCTCCTTGGAGCGCAGCGAGGTGATGCGCTCAGAAGCCGGGTCGAAATGCAGCGTCTCCTGCACCACCTGTCCCCCTTCGCCCAGCAGCTTCTGCTGGCGGCTGACCTCGGCGCGGATGCCGCGCTCGATGAAGCGGAAGGAGTTCATGTTCTTGAGCTCGGTCTTCACGCCCAGCGCCTGCGTGCCGACGGGGCGTACGGAGATGTTGGCGTCGCAGCGCAGCGAGCCCTCCTCCATGTTCACGTCGCTCACGCCCAACTGGCGCAGCGTGGTACGCAGCAGCGTGAGCCACTCCCGCGCCTGCTCGCCCGAGCGCAGGTCGGGCTCGGTGACGATCTCCGCCAGGGGAGTGCCACCGCGGTTGAAGTCGACAATGCTGGCATCGGAGCCATGGATGCGTCCGCTGGCGCCGACGTGCACGAGCTTGGCGGCATCCTCCTCCAGGTGCACGCGGTGGATGCGCACATCCCCCAGGTGACCGCCGCTGCACAGCGGCTCGTCGTACTGGGATATCTGGTAGCCCTTGGGCAGGTCGGGATAGAAGTAGTTCTTGCGGTGAAAGATCGAGCGCGGGGCGAGCTCGCAGCCGAGCGCCATGCCGATCATCAGCCCGAAGTGCACCGCACGCGCATTGGCCACCGGCAGACTTCCGGGCAAGCCCAGGCAGACGGGGCAGGTATGCGTATTGGGCGGGTCGCCAAAGGACAGCTCGCAGCCACAGAACATCTTCGTGCGCGTGGCGAGCTGCACGTGGATCTCCAGGCCGATGACGGGTTCGTACTCGACGGCGGCGGCGCTCATGCTGGCCCACCCGCCCCACTTACACGTGCTGGCGAGCCGTCGAAGCCGAGCACCTGCTCCAACGCATATGCAGCATCCAACAGGCGGTTCTCACTGAACACAGGCCCAGCAATCTGAAAGCCCACCGGCAATCCTTCGCTCAGCCCACAGGGGATGGATATCGCGGGGATACCTGCGAGCGACATCGGCACGGTGCAGTAGTCGTTGAGATACATCGACCACGGGTCGGCGGTCTTCTCGCCCAAGCGGAAGGCCACCGTCGGCGCGGTGGGAGTGACGATCAGATCCACCTCCGCGAAGGCCGCCTTGAAGTCCTCGGCGATCTTCGTGCGCACGCGCTGGGCACGACCGTAATAGGCGTCGTAGTAGCCCGAGGACAGCGCGTAGGTGCCGAGCATGATGCGCCGCTTGACCTCCGCGCCGAAGCCGTCGTGGCGAGTGCGGGTGTACATGTCCAACAGATCGTGCGCGTCCTGCGCACGCGCGCCGTAGCGCACGCCATCAAAGCGCGCCAGGTTGGAGCTGCACTCCGCGGGAGCCAGGATGTAATAAGCCGAGAGGGCATGCGGGGCATGTGGCAACTGCACGCTGTGCACCTGCGCACCCAGCTCCTCGGCGCGGGCAAGCGTGGCCTGGAACGCCTCCAACACACCCCCCTCGATCCCCTCGCCGGTCAACTCCTGCGGCACCCCCAGGCGAACCCCATCGAGACGCTCAGCACTGGGCAGCGAGACCTCCTCGGGGAACTGCAATGAGGTCGCATCGCGGGGGTCGCGCCCGACCATATGACGCAGCATCAGCGCGGCATCCGTGACATCGCGCGTGAGCGGTCCTGCCTGATCCAGCGAAGAGGCAAAGGCGATCATGCCGTAGCGCGAAACCGCGCCATAGGTGGGCTTCAGGCCGACAATTCCGCAGAGCGCGGCAGGCTGGCGAATCGACCCCCCGGTGTCCGTCCCCAGCGCCCAGGGCGCCAGTCCCGCGGCGACCGCTGCCGCGCTGCCACCGGAAGAACCCCCCGGCACGCGCTCGGGGTCCCACGGATTGCGCACCGGACCGTAGGCCGAGTTCTCGGTGGAGGAGCCCATCGCGAACTCGTCCTGATTGGTCTTGCCGAGCAGCGTGGCGCCGGCCTCTTCCAGCCTGGCAACCGCGGTGGCCGTATAGGGCGGACGGTAGCCCTCCAAGATGCGCGAGCCCGACTGACTGGGCACGCCCTCGGTGCAGAAAAGGTCCTTGACAGCCAAAGGAACACCATTGAGAGGGGATTGAGAGGGGGGTGTTGTTGCGTCCTTCGGCGCCTGCTCGGCAAGCCATGTGAAGCAGTTGAGCTCATCATTGCTCGCACGAGCCCGGTAGGCGTCAAACAGTTCGCCCGAGGACAACGTGCCGGCGTCGATCGCGGCCACCGCCTGCGCGGAGGAGAGATCGAAGATGTCCGTGTTATTCATGCCTGGGGGCTTGGGACCAGAAATCCGTCGCCGCTCACCGCCGGCGCCTGCGCCAATGCGACCTCACGCGTAAGCGACGCCACCGGCTCATCGGGGCGCAGTGCGCCCGTGACCTCAACGACGTGCGAGGTCGGCGACACATTGTCAAGGTCAAGCTCGCCGATCTTGGCGATGTGGTCGAGCACTGCCGAGAGCTCGCCGGTCATCGCCTGGACCTCCTGCTCGCTCAGCTGAAGGCGCGCCAGGCGCGCCACGTGCAGAACCTCATCGCGATCGATCACGGCGATGATTCTACGTGGGGCGCCGAGACCAACACGGTGCCCTCCTCAGTCATCCCGCGAAAGCCACCGTAGGCAATCGCCGCACAGGAGATCAGACCCAACCAAGCGCCTAGCTTGACTTCGACATGCGTAAAGGGATGGCTGATCAGCAAGCGGTAAAGCACGAGGACGGCGGACAGCAATCCAAGACCAGCGACGACCGCGCTGATCGAGAATCCCGCGGGCAACTTGCGAGCACCCCCGACGAGAACCACCAGCACCAATCCAGCGATGACAGTGAACAGCAGCAGCCAGCGGATGTATTCCAGACTGTGCCACGCATCGACGCTTGTGCTCACGTTGGCAACGCGGAGATAGGCACCAATGATTCCCGGCACTTTGATGTCAAACCACTTGAAGAAGAACATGAAGATGAACAATGCGATCGAGCCGACGGCAACCACCCGGTCGCCGTGGCGCAGACGACTGAATTCAAAGCTCATAGGCAATTTTCTCCCCAGGGTTAGTGGTGAACATTTCGCTTATACCGGCGGTGGCCGTGCCTGGATGTTCGCCGGCGGATACAGCTCAGTGCGTTCGTCGCGCATCGCCTGCCAACACCCAGCCAAGATCAACACGGCGCCCGCGAGCGCCAGCCAGGCCCCGGCGCACAGGCTGCTTGCGTGCTCGGGCCGCTCCAACACTCGCACGATCGCAGCCACCACGCCGAAGAACCCCAGCAGTGTGCCCCAAACCGCTGCCGCGACAGGCAGTGCCGTCGTGCGCTCGGTCACGGTCGCAACCACCAAAACGAGTGCCCCGGCCGTGGACAGCATCAACAGCGCCACGGCCGGACCAAACGTCGCCCATGCGCTCAGATTGCGACCGGCGCTCTCATACCAGGGCAGCCTCAGCGCGACGATCACACAGATCGCCCCAGCCAGTGCCAGTAACTCACCCGCCCGCAGCCTGCGCAAGCTCATCTCAGTGACCTCATGCCGTTAATCATCCTCGATTCCCGCCTGACGGCGTGCTGCCATCAACGTGTTGCGCAGCAGCATCGCGATCGTCATCGGCCCCACCCCGCCCGGCACCGGCGTGATTGCGCTTGCCACCTCGGCTACAGCCGCGAAGTCGACATCCCCGACCAGACCGCTCTTCGTACCAGCCTCCTCGGGCGTAAGCCGGTTCACACCCACGTCGATCACCACCGCGCCCGGCTTGACGAACTCGCGCGTGAGTATCCGCGGACGCCCCACCGCCGCTATCAAGATGTCCGCCCGCGCGCACACTCCTGGCAGGTCTCGCGTGCGCGAGTGACAGATCGTCACCGTCGCATTCGCCTCCAGCAGCAGCTGTGCCATCGGCTTGCCGAAAAGGTTGGAGCGTCCCACCACCACCGCCTCAGCGCCTTCGATCCGATCTCCCTCAATGCCGATGCTTGCCAGCAGCTCGATCACACCGCTGGGCGTGCAGGGGCGCAGGCCAGGACGCCCTAGTGCCAAAAGCCCGGCGTTCGCAGGCGTCAGGCCATCGACATCCTTGGCCACATCGATCATGCCGGTAAGCGTGGGACCATCAAGATGGTCGGGGACCGGTAGCTGCAACAGCACACCGCTAACCGCATCGTCTCCGTTCAGCTCTTCCAGCAACTCTGCCAGCTGAGTGAAAGGCGTATTGGCGGGCAAGCGCTTGTCGAATGCCGCCATCCCCACCTCGGCGCACGCGCGCTGCTTGGCGCCCACATAGACAGCCGAGCCGGGGTCATCGCCAACCAGGACCGTTGCCAGACCGGGCTGGCGGCCGGTGCTGGCAAGGAACGCCTGCACGCCTCGCGCCACCTCGGCACGCACCTGGGCGGCGATCGGCTTGCCTTCGATGAGCTTTGCGGGCATCGAGCTGATCGTATGCGCAGGAGCGGCGCGGGCGTCGCCTAACGTCCGCTCACCTGGGCGTACTCGGTCATCAACTTGCGCTCTGAGCCGTCCTCGGCGAAGCGCACAACGATCACGCCGTCGGGCTCGACGCCGGTGACGACGCCTTCGCCGAAGGCTGGATGCGTGACGTCCTGGCCAAGGCGAAACGCCTTGATCGAGGAGACCTGACGCGTCCCCCCTCGGGGCTGCCACTCGCCTGCGTCGTCCCAGTCTCCATCGACAACGTCATCCTCGTCGGCGAAGGGCTCGCGGCGGGATTTCGCGACGCGCGGGGGGCTGACGCGGGAGGAGCTCACGTTCTGGGTGGTCGCGCCCCTAGCGGCGGGAGCGCCATTGCCGAAACCTCGCCCCGCGCCCCAACGCGGTGCCTCCTGCTCCTCAAAGTCGGTCAAGTCCGAGGGGACCTCATCGAGGAAGCGGCTTGGCAAGCCGGCCGTCTGCGCGCCGAAGACGGTCCGGCGCCGGGCATAAGAGAGATACAGATCGCGCATGGCACGCGTGACGCCCACATAGAACAGGCGGCGCTCCTCCTCAAGCGCCCCTTCATCCAGCGCGCGCGAGTGAGGAAAGACGCCCTCCTCGCAGCCGGCCACGAAGACGATCGGGTACTCAAGGCCCTTGGCGTTGTGCAGGGTCATGAGCGTCACGAGACTTTCCTCATCGCGCCTTGAATCAGCGTCGGCCATCAGGGCGATCTGCTGCAGGAAGGCGTCGAGGGACTCCCTGGAGGGTTCGTTGACAGCATCGAACTCATTGCCGACCTGCACTAGCTGCTCCAGGTTCTCGATGCGCCCCTGGGCCTCGATCGTGCGTTCGGCCTCCAATGCCTCCACATAGCCGGTCTGTGAGAGCACCGCCTCCAGCAGATCTCCCACGGATGTGGGGTCCTGCTCGTCGTCAACCCGCCGGCGCAGTTCGTGCATGGTGTCCATAAAGCGCGCCAGCGCCTTCTGTGCGGCGGTGCCCAGGCCGGGCACTTCGGCGGGGTTCGCGGCGGCTTCCCAGACGGATAGGCCCATGGTGCCCGCGTGGCCCACCACCTTGCCGACCGACGTCTGGCCGATGCCGCGCCGGGGGGAGTTGACGATGCGCATAAAGCTCACCACGTCGCTGGGATTGGCCAGCAGTGAGAGGTAGGCAATCGCGTCCTTGATCTCGGCGCGCTCATAGAACTTGGTGCCGCCGATCACCTGATAGGCGATCTCGCGGCGCACGAGCGTGTCCTCCAGCAGCCTCGACATGGCATTGGTGCGGTAGAACACCGCAATCTCCGAGCGGCTTGCGCCCTCGTCCACCAGCCGCTCGATCTCGCCCACCACGAAGCGCGCCTCGGCGTACTCGTCCTCCAGCTCGCGCACCTTGATCGGCTCGCCCTCTCCCAGCGCGCTCCACAAGCGCTTGGCGATGCCGCCGCGGTTGTTGGCGATCACGGCATTGGCGGCGGAGAGAATTGTCTGGGTCGAGCGGTAGTTCTGCTCCAGCTTCACCACCCGAGCATCGGGGAAGTCGTCCTGGAAGTCGAGAATGTTGCGGACGTCGGCGCCCCTGAAGCCGTAGATCGACTGGGAATCGTCGCCCACCACCGCCAGGTTGCGATGACCGGGGAGACTGATGCGGTCGCCTTTGGCGGGGTCCTCGCGGCCGCCGCCGACGAGCAGCTGCAGGAAGCGGTACTGGGCATGGTTGGTGTCCTGGTACTCGTCCACCAGCACATGGCGGAAGGACTGCGCGTAGCGCTCGCGCACCTCCTCGAACAGCTCCAGCATCGTCACCGTGCGGAACAGCAGATCATCGAAGTCCATCGCGTTCATGCGGTGCAGATCGCGCTCATAGCGCTCGTATACATCGGCCACCGTCTGCTCGAAGTAAGAGCCCACCTGCTGGCGGTAGGCCGCCGCATCGCGCAGCCTGTTCTTGGCGGCGCTGATCTGGCCGAGAATCGCCGGGGGCGTGTAGCGCTTGGGATCCAAGCCCAGATCATCGATGCAACGCTTGGTCAGCCTGCGCGCATCCGCCTGGTCGTAGATCGTGAACTGGCGCGTGTAGCCCAGACGCTCGGCGTCCGCGCGCAGCATCCGCGCGCAGGCAGCGTGGAAGGTCATCAGCCACATGGGTGGGCGGGAACCAAATCCATGCCCCAGCATCCGCTCCACGCGGCCGCGCATCTCCTGCGCGGCCTTGTTGGTGAACGTAATCGCCAGGATCTCCCCCGCCTGCGCCTGGTCGGTGAACACTAGGAATGCGATCCGGTGGGTCAACACGCGGGTCTTTCCGCTGCCGGCTCCAGCCAGGATCAAAAGCGGGCCCTCGCCGTGGGTCACTGCCTCGCGCTGGGGCTCGTTCAGCCCCTCCAACAGCTCCTGAAGATGCTCGGCGTGCGGGTTCTCCATCAGTCACTCAGCATAGATGCGAGGTCGGCTTGAAGCCCCGTAGGGCCACCAGGTCCTAACGTTGCACGCATGACGCTCACTGAGCAGGTGCGCCGCGACTGCGCCGACATAGCCGCTCGCGCCCAGCATGTGCGCATCGACCTCGCTGCCGCCGCGCTCTGCGAGCCCTCAGAGCCGCCCGCATTGGACCCTGAGCGCCACTACCTGGAGGGCGCGCCGGCGGACGTAGCCGACTATATGCTCGCGCTCGACGCCATCAACTTCGGCTCCGGTTGGTTCCCGCTGCTGCACAAGCGAGAGCTCGACGGGCGACCGCTCGGGGGCTACTTCACGGTTGCCTGGAACCTCGCCGACTACGTGCGCGCCCACGGACCGGATGGCCGAGCGCTCGATTCGGTCTGGTTGCGGCAGGTCGATACGCGCGAGATCGCCACGATCCTCGGACAGCCCCCTGAGCTGGAGCTGATGAGCCTCTACGCACAGGCATTGCGTCAACTCGGCCACTTTCTGGGCAAGCGTCGCGCACTGGATCTCGTCGCGGGGTGCGGGCGCTCAGCCGAGCGTCTTGCACACACGCTCGCCCACGGCATGGCCCTGTTCGGTGACCGACCTTTCTACAAGCGCGCCCAGATCGTCCCCCACGACCTTGCCCTGGCCGGAGTCGTCGAGTTCGACGACCTCCACCGCCTCACGATCTTCGCCGACAACCTCGTGCCCCATGTGTTGCGCTGCGATGGTGTGCTCGTCTACGACGAGGACCTCGCCGCGCGTATCGACAGCGGTGCCATCCTCACCCTTGGCGGCGCCGAGCGGGAGATCCGCGCTTGCGCTTTGCACGCCTGCGAGCGGATTTCCCAGCGCACCGGCGTTCCCCTACGCACCCTCGACGCTTGGCTGTGGAACCGCGGACAGGCACCGGCATACAAGGCGCGCCCGCGACACCGCTGCCGCACGGTGTTCTATTAGGCAAACCGCATCCGCCGCGAGTCGTTGCAGCCGCGCCCGTGAGCCCCAGCCTCGCCCGGCGAGTCCTTCTCAGCCTCCGGCAGGGTTCTGCCCCTTGACAGGTCGCAGCTGCGTGACTTCGGCCGGCGGCTCAGAGCTGCCGTTCCCGGATATCTCACTCAGCGCCCGCTCCAGGGCGCCGATGCGGCTGGCGAGACCCTGAAGCGCCTCGGCGATCGGGTCAGGGAGGTGTATCCAGTCGGCATCCGGGCCCTCGGGGCGACGACCGTCCACGCGCACCGGATGACCGGGGTTGCCCACCACAGTCGTATTCGGGGGCACGTCGGTCACGACCACGCTGTTGGCGCCGATCTTGGCGCCGTGACCGATCGTGATCGGACCTAGCAGCTTTGCGCCCGAGCCGATCGTGACGTTGTCCTGCACCGTTGGATGGCGCTTGCCGGTGGCGAAGCCCGTGCCGCCTAGCGTTACGCCCTGATAGAGCGTCACATCGTTGCCGATGCTCGCTGTCTCGCCGATCACGACGCCCGATCCATGATCGATGAAGAGGCCCCGTCCGATATCCGCGGCAGGGTGGATCTCGATCCCGGTCAAGGCCCGCGTGGCCATCGACAATGAGCGCGGCACCATCGGCATGCCCGCCTCGTGCAGTGCATGCGCTACGCGATAGGAGAGCAGCGCATGGATGCCCGGCCAGGTCGCCAGGATCTCCGCCTGCCCCACGCCGCGCGCGGCAGGATCGCGGTCGCGAGCGGCTTTTACATCGCAGCGCAGCTCTTTTGCAACCCGCGTGAGGGTGCCAACGCCCAGCATCTCAGTCAACAGCCTAGCGGCCCCCAAAGCGCTCCCAGTACCGCGCTTCGCAGCAGATCTTGGATCGCGCGACCAACACGGCCGCCCTAGGCGGCCTCTCCCAAAAAACTTAGGGCGCGAAGAACGCCTGGGAGATGTAGCGCTCGCCGGAGTCCGGCATCACAACCACGATGCGCTTACCCTTGCTTTCCGGACGCTCGGCCACCTCCAAGGCCGCCCACAACGCCGCGCCGCAGGAGATCCCGGCCAGGACGCCCTCGCGTTTGGCACAGCGCCACGCGGTGTGGATCGCATCGTCGTCCGATACCGGCATCACCTCATCCAGCAACTCGCGATTGAGCACCGGCGGCACGAAGCCAGCGCCAATGCCCTGAATGCGGTGTGGACCGGGCACCTCACCGGAGAGCACCGCGCTGCCCTTGGGCTCAACTGCCACCACCCGCAGCTTGGGGTTGCGCTCGCGCAGGTATTCCCCGGTGCCCGTGATCGTCCCGCCGGTGCCGACGCCGGCCACGAGCACGTCCACCTCACCGTCCATCGCCTGCTCGATCTCCGGGCCGGTCGTGCGCCTGTGCACATCGGGGTTGGCGGGATTTGAGAACTGATCGGGCAGAAACACATCGGGCTCACTCGCCAGCGCGCGCGCCGCTTGCACCGCCTCGTGCATCCCGCCCATCGACTCCGTGATCCGCACCTGTGCGCCATACAGCCGCAGCAGGCACTCGCGCTCGCGGCTCATGCCCTGCGGCAGCGTCAGCACCAGCTCGTAGCCCTTGGCCGCGCACACCAACGCCAGCGCGATGCCTGTATTGCCGCTCGTGGCCTCCACGATCGTGCTGCGTCCCGGCTCGATCCGGCCCTCTGCCTCGGCTGCCTCGATCATCGCCACGCCGATGCGGTCCTTCACGCTGCCCCCGGGGTTCAGCGCCTCAAGCTTCGCCACCAGCTGCACGCCATTCTTGCGCGCGCCCTCCCCGAGCATCCTCGGCAACCCCACCAGCGGGGTCCCTCCTACAAGCTCCGAAATGTTGATCGGGATTTGGGGCATATTGCTTCGAGCATAGTGGCCGAGCGCCCTCAGGGCTTACTGATACACGCAAGAGAACGCCCAGGATCTTGAAGATTGGGACAAACGACCGACTACCTTCGCATGGGTGCGCCCGAGAAGCAGATGCCGGCTGCCATTGCCGCGAAGCTCCCGGCCGTCGCCGGCACGGATACCCCGGCCGCGATCACCGCGGACACCACCGCCGCGATCGCGGCCCTGCGCGAGTTGCCCGACGCCTCGATCATGGTTTTCGATGCCGACCTGCGCTTCACGCTCGTCGCCGGCCACGCGCTCCACAGCGGCAACGATCAGTCCGTCTACGGGGTGGGAATGCCCGTCGCGGAAGCCTTTCCCCCAGAGCTATGGAAGGAGATCGAGCCGCTCTGCCGCTCAGCGCTACAGGGCGATACTCGCTCGCGCAAGATCCGCGCCACTGGCAGCGTCCACAGCCTCACGATCGATGTGGGGCCGCTGTCTTTGCGCCAGCATCCCTCCCCTCACCCGGCGACGATCGCGGGCGGCGTGGCGGTCATCCTCGACAACAGCCCGCCCAGCCCGGCTCCAGCAGCGTCGGGCGACGTGGCTAGCGGTGCACACTCCCAGGAACATTTCGAACTGGTCTTTCAGCGGGCGCCCATCGGCACAGGTCTGATCGACCCGGAGGGTCATTGGGTGCTTGTCAATCAGGCCCTCTGCGACATCACGGGCTACACCTCCAGCGAGTTGATCGGCAAGCGCTTCCAGGACATCACCCACCCCGAAGACGCCAACAACGACACCGCTCGTCGTCAGCAGCTGCTGGACGGCGAGATCACCACTTTTCAGACCGAGAAGCGCTATTTCAACGCCGCCGGGGAAAAGATGTCGGCGCTGCTCTCGATCTCGCTCGTGCGCGACCAGCAGGACGCTCCACTTCATTTCATCGTGCAAATGCAGGACATCTCCGAGCGCAAGCACCTCGAAGAGCACCTGCGCCACCTCGCCGACCACGATCCCCTCACCGGCCTACGCAATCGTCGTCTCTTCGAGCATGACCTCAAGCTGCAGATCGGGCGCTGCCAGCGCTACGGCGAGCAGGCTGCCCTGCTAGCCATCGACCTCGACGGCTTCAAGCTCGTCAATGACCGCCACGGCCACAAGGTCGGCGACGACGCGCTGAAGGCGGTAGCCCGCACGCTCACGCGCAGGCTGCGCGCCACCGACCTCGTCGCGCGTCTCGGTGGCGATGAGTTCGCCGTGCTGCTGCCCCATATGGACCTTGAGGGGGCCAAGATCGTCACCGAGGACTTGATGCGCGTGATTGAAGCTTGCGGCGTGGATGCCGGCGATACCGTCGTGCACCTCGCCGGCAGCGTCGGCTTCGCGCTGCTCGACAGCAACACCCTGCACGACGATCAGGCTCTCGTGGCCGCCGATCGTGCCATGTATGAAGTCAAGCGCAAGCGCGCCGGCTTCTCTCAGATGTAGTAGACGCTGGCCCCTGCTTCGCGCGCCTCGCGCTCGATCACGTCGGCGATGGTCGTCTCTTCGAGCACCTTGCGAGCCGCCTGCGCAGCGTCCGCGAAGATTCCCTGCGCATCGCGGCCCAATGGCCCATCCAGCAGCTCCACCACCTCCAGCACGCTCACCTCGGCTGGATCGCGGGCGAACATGTAGCCGCCCTTGACGCCGCGCTGCGAGCTCAGCACCCCTGCCCTGCGCAGCACCGCGAATAGCTGCTCCAGGAACTGCACCGGCACATCCCGGCGTCTGGCTAGGTCCCCGATCGGCACCGGTCCCGCGCCTGCACTGCGGCCGAGCTCGGCCAGCGCCAAGAGGGCATAGGGAGACTTGCTCGTGATCGAGATCACTCAGGCGATGCTACGGAATAGCGCCCCAGGGCGATTGCTGGGCAAGCGAGGCAAGGACGCAGCGAGCGAAGTGTGCTGCGCACATGAGCGAGCGAGGACGCCGCCTCGCGCCGCTCAGCGATCGCCCTAGAGCCAGCCGCGCTCGGTGGCGATCAGCACTGCCTGCGCACGATCGACGGCGCCCAGCTTGCCGTAGATGTTGTGCAGGTGGGTCCTGACGGTGCTGGTGGAAAGCGTCAACTCATGAGCGATCTGCTTGTAGACCTTGCCCTCGGCCAGGCGCTGCAAGACGCTCAACTCGCGCCCGCTCAGCGGGCAGGGGTCGATATGGCGCTGGCGCTGGTTGACGGGGTTGGGCAGCTCATACATAACCCGGCGCAGCTCTGAAGGGCCGAGGCCGATCATGCGCGCGCTCTGCAGCATCTCGGCAGGCGACACAGGCGCGCCCTGTTCGTAGTGGGCCAGCATGTCGGCCAGGCGCACGAACGCGGCCTCGCCGACGGCCTCGGGGCTGTGGTGGCGTTCGATCACTGTGGCCACTCCCACCGGCATGCCCCAACGCCTGGCCAGCACGCCGCCGACAAGCGCGTGATCCACGCCCAGCTCGCGGCGCTCCTGGTGAATACGCTCCTCGGGGGTCTGCGCGCCCTGGTGCACCTGCTCGGGATAGCCCGGGTAAGCGTGCAG
The DNA here is from genome assembly GCA_025449845.1 of Solirubrobacteraceae bacterium. Lineage (GTDB taxonomy): Bacteria > Actinomycetota > Thermoleophilia > Solirubrobacterales > Solirubrobacteraceae > Palsa-744. The sequence goes on from JANWIP010000023.1 coordinate 72,806, forward strand.
CAGCACGAGTTTGCCGATGTCGTGCAAGAGGCTCGTCACCGTCAGGCGGTCGCGATGCTCATAGCCGACCTCGCCTGCCAGCCTGTCAGCCGCGTGCTGGGTGGCCAGAGCGTGCAGACGGAAGCGCTCGGGCGCCGCGTCCCACACGCTCGCGCGCTCAAAGAAATCGAAGGTGCGTAGGCGACTGGCGAGGGCCTGCACGGCCTGCGGGGAAAGCAGCTCTACCGCTGCCACAACGGTGTCAACGCGGCCGCGCGTGCCCTGCGCCTGATTGGCCATGCGCAACACTGCGATGATCAGCGCTACGTCTGACTCAACCGCGCTTACGACGTCCGCGGTTGCCACATGGTCCTTGGAGGTTACGGCCAGCAGCCGCTTGCGCGACTCGGCCAGCGCCGGAAATGCCTCCAGCGCTTCGAAAGCCTGGGTCAGGCGCCTACCGTGACCCTCGTTCTGATGGCGCGCACCCGCGGCGGCGGGCTTCGCCTTCGCCTCCCCCTTTGGCTTGGATGCTGCTGCCTGCATGTTTCGCCTTTCCTACCTTGGAATCGCCAACGCCCACTCCTTTGGGCGCGTATCGCCTCTCCTATCGGCAGCTGTGGACAGATGGTTGAGCGCAGCGCCTATCTAACTGGCCACCTTCGCCAGCGCGCTGTCGATCCGGCTCAAGGTCTCCTCGCGCCCCATCAATGAAACGCTCTCAAAGATGCCCGGCGAGATGGCGGTGCCGGCGATCGCCACGCGCAGCGGCTGGTAGATGTCACGCGGCTTGCAGCCCAGGCGCTCCTGCAGCGCATCCAGTACGCGCTGCACGCTCTCCTCCTGGAAGTTGTCTGTCTCGGCGAGGGCGGTGCGCGCCTGCGCCAGCGTCTCGCGGCCCTTCTCATCGAGCCACTTGGCGCGCGCTTTGGGATCATCACTCACGCCGTCATAGAAGAACCCCGCCAGCGGCCAGAAGTCGGCCAGCGTCTGGATCTTCTCCTGGCTGATTCTCGCGGCCTGCGCAAGGCCCTCGCGTCCCGTGAACTCTTCCAAGCGACGCGCCAGCTCCTCGGGGGGCATGGCGCGGATGTAGATGCCGTTCAACCAGCGCAGCTTGGTCTCATCGAACTGCGCGGGATTACGGCTGACGCGCTCCAGCGCGAACTTCTCGACCAGCTCCTCAGTTGACATAACCGTGGCGTCGTCGTCTGAGCCCCACCCCAACAGGGCCAGGTAGTTGCGCACGGCCTCGGGTAGGAACCCCGCCTCGCGCAGCTCCTGCACGGAGGCGGCCCCGTGACGCTTGGACAGCTTGCGCCCATCAGGCCCGTGCAATAGAGGCAGGTGCGCATACAGCGGCTGCGGGGCGCCCAACGCCTCCAGCACCAACAGCTGCTTGGGCGTATTCGACAGATGGTCCTCGCCGCGCACCACATGGGTTATGCCCGCGTCTAGATCGTCAATCGCGACGGCGAAGTTGTACAAGACCGAGCCATCCGAGCGGGCGATCACGGGGTCATCCATGTGCACGTGCTCAAAGCGCGTGTCACCGCGGATCACATCGTGCACCACCGTTGCTCCCTCATCGGGCACCTTCAGGCGCACCGCGCCCTCTTTCTGATCCCCCGCCCGCCCCTCGTCGCCGCGAAATCCCTGCTGCACGCCGTGACGCTCTTTGTAGTTCTTCACGTCATCGGCCGTGGCAGTTGAGCGATAGGCGTGCCCCGACTCCAGCAGGCTTTGCAACACCTCACCGTGGCGCTGTGCGCGATCTGACTGCAAGATCGGCCCTTCGTCCCAGTCGAGCTCCAACCAGCGCAGCGCGTCCAGGATCTGCTCGACGTTCTCTGGCGTCGAGCGCTCGCGATCGGTGTCCTCGATCCGCAGCACAAGCGTCCCTCTCTCCTCTCCTGGCGCGGGAGAGCCGTGGGCCAAAAGCCAGTTGAACAGCGCCGTGCGCGCCCCGCCGATGTGTAGGGCGCCCGTGGGCGATGGTGCGAAGCGAACACGCATAGGATCTCGCGCCATGCTATTCAGAGCCACGCCATGTTGATCGGCGCCCATGTCTCGCCTTCCGGCGGCCTGCCCAAGGCGATCGAGCGCGGCGAGGCGCTCGGCGCGCGCGCCATTCAGATCTTCAACCAGTCCCCGCGCCAGTGGAAGCCCACCTCCCACAGCGAGGAGAGCATCGCCGCTTTCCGCGAGGCGATGGCCGGGAGCTCGATCGATGCCGTGCTGATTCACGCCGTCTATCTGCTCAACTGCGCCTCCGAGGACCCCGACATCCGCGCCAAGTCACTTACCTCGCTGACCCACTCCCTGCGCGTGGGGCAACAGATCGGCGCCACAGGTGTCGTGCTTCATCCCGGCTCGGCGAAGACCGGAGATGTCGGCCAGGCCATCAACCGCGCCGGTGCCGCCATCGCCGAGGCGTTGAAAGAGAGTGCAGGATGTCCTCTGCATCTTGAGAACACGGCCGGTACCGGGGGCACTTTGGGGCGCTCCATCGAGGAGCTGGCAGGCCTGATCGAGGCGGCCGATGGCGATGAGCGACTGGGGCTGTGCCTGGATTCCTGCCACCTGCTGGCCTCCGGCTATGACATCCGCACCCGCGCTGGCATGGATGAGCTGATCGCCGAGATCTCCGAGAAGGTCGGTTTGGAGCGATTGGGCTCACTGCACTTCAATGACTCCCAGACACCTCTGGGCTCCAACCGCGACCGCCACGCCAACGCCGGCGAGGGCGAGCTGGGCACCGCGGGCTGCACTGTTTTTCTCTCCACGCCCGCCTTTGAGGATCTGGCCTGTGTGCTTGAGACCCCCGGGGTGGAACGCTCAGGCCCAACACGGGCAGAAGTCGCCTTGCTGATGAAGCTGCGCACAAAGGGCCTGGCCCGCGCGGCTAGGTGACCTGCCTCGGGTTCCTCTCAGCGGCTAGGCCGCGGCAAGAGCCGCAGCTGGAGCGGCTGGCGCGCTGGCCTGCGGAAAGATCTGCGACAGCTCGGCGTGCAGCGCGGGGACAGGAGATACGCGGTATGCCTCGCCCAGCCGCAGCCAGCGCTGGCCGGCGTCGCCGATCAACTCCAGAACCACCTCGACGCTGCCGGGGAAGTTCTCGGCCAGGTGCTTGAAGTCCTCGATCGCGCTCTCGGCCAGGCTGGCCAGGTCGACGCGCAGGTGCACTGGCTTGGGCTCCTCATTCTGTTTGGTCGCATTTGCCTTGGCACCGGCGTTGGCCTGCTCAACCTCCTGCTCGGTAGGCGCGAAGGTCTCGACCGACTGCACGACCACACAGGTCTTACCGGCCTCCTTGTGATCCACACGCCCGCGCACCAGCACCACCTGGTCGATCGCCAAGGCAGCCTCGTGCTCGGCCATGGCCTTGCCGAACACCAGGATCTCCACGGCTCCCTCAAGGTCATCGAGCGTGGCGAACATCATGTGATCGCCGTTGCGCGTGCGGATGCGCTTGGCCTCGGTGATGATTCCTCCCACTGTCACCCAGTCCTTGTCGCGGCGGTCGGCAAGTGCGACAAGCGGACAGTCAACGCGCGCGCGCAGCGCCTCACGCAGAGGCTTCAAGGGATGCGCGGAGATGAACAGGCCGATTGCCTCTTTCTCCACCGCCAAGAGCTCGGCCTGATCGAACTCCTCAGCGGAGATCATCGGATGACTTGGCCTCATCAGGCTCGCGCCCGGCAGCGCCCCGCCGCCGTGACCCGCGCCCGCCCCGTTCCCCGCGGCGGGCGCGGGGTCGAGGTCGAAGATCGAGCCCTGGCCGATGAGCGCGTCCTGCTGGGCCTTCTGTCCCGCCCCCTGAGCCTGCTCGAGCACGGCCAGCATGCCTTTGCGCGTGGCGTCGGTGGAGCCCAGCGCGCCGCACTTGATGAGCGCCTCGATCGCCTTCTTATTGACCGAACGGCCATCTACGCGCTCGCAGAAATCCCACAGCGAGGTGAACTCGCCGCCCTCCTGGCGCGCGTGCTTGATCGCCTCCACAGCCTGGTAGCCGACGCCCTTGACGGCGTCGAGACCAAAGCGAATATTTCCCTCCACGACGGTGAACTCGTGGTCTGAGAGGTTGACGTCGGGAGGCAGAATCTCAATGCCCATCTCCTCGCAGCGAGCCACGAAGAAAGGCACCTTGTCCTTGGTGGACATCACCGAGGAGATAAGTGCCGCCATGTACTCGGCGGGGTGGTTGGCGCGCAGCCACGCAGTGCGGTAGGCAATCAGCCCATAGCACGCGGCATGGCTCTTGTTGAATGAGTAATCGGCCGACTTTTCGTTGGTCTGCCAGAGCAGGTCGATCACCTGAGAGCTCGTGCCCGAGGCACGACAGCCCTCCACGAACTCGGGCTTGAGCGCGGCCATCGCTTCGCGGTTCTTCTTGCCGATCGCCTTGCGCAGATCATCCGCCTTGGCGCCCGAGAAGCCCGCCAGCTCCTTGGCGATCTGCATCGCCTGCTCCTGGTAGAGGATCACGCCCTTGGAGGACTCGAGGATCGGGCGCAGGCGCTCGTCGGCATAGGTGATCTGTTCGGGGTTGCGCTTGCCTTTGGCGTACACCGGGATCTGGTCCATCGCCCCGGGCCGGTAGAGCGCGTTGAGCGCCACGAGGTCGTTGAACTCGTCGGGACGCACCCGCTTGAGCGCCTCGCGCATGCCCTCGGACTCAAACTGAAAGACACCCACGGAGTCTCCGCGGGCGAGCATCTCGTAGGTCTTCACGTCATCCAGCGGCAGATTGGTCATGTCCGGGCGCACCCCCGGCTGACCATCCGGTCCTTGGGTGGAGCGCTCGATGATGTCCAGCGCGTCCTCGATCACGTCGAGATTGCGCAGCCCCAGGAAGTCCATCTTCAGCAGGCCGATCTCCTCGATCGGCTTCATCGAGAACTGGGTGACGGTGCGGTATACGCGCTCGCCATCGCTGGTGCCAGCGTCGGCGAGCTGCAACGGCACGATGTCGGTGAGTGGTCGATCGGCGATCACCACCGCGGCGGCGTGAATCGAGGAGTTGCGCACGATCCCCTCAAGGCCCTTGGCCACGTCCACGATCTTGCGCGCGTCGGGCTCCTCGTCGTAGGCCTTGCGTAGCGGCTCACCGGGCTTCAGGCAGTCCTCAAAGGAGGGTGCACGGCCCATGATCGGATCGGGGATCAATTTCGCCAGGCGATCGCCCGCGCCGTAGTCATAGCCCAACACTCGCGCCGCATCGCGCGTGGCGGCACGCGGGAACATCTTGCCGAAGGTGACGATCTGCGCGACCGACTCGCGCCCGTACTTTTCGGTCACGTAGCGCATTACCTGCTCGCGTCCGCGCACGGAGAAGTCGATGTCGATATCAGGCATCGACACACGCTCGGGGTTCAGGAAGCGCTCGAACAGCAGGTCATAGCGCAGCGGGTCCACATCGGTGATCTGCAGGCAGTAGGACACGATCGAGCCCGCCGCTGAGCCACGGCCCGGCCCCACGGCGATGCCGTTCTCTTTGGCGTACTTGACGAAGTCCCAGACGATCAGGAAATAGGCGTTGAAGCCCATGCGATCGATCACGCCCAGCTCCATTTCCATGCGCTCCATAGCGTGGGCTGGCGGCGGGGCGCCATAGCGCAGGCTCATCCCCTCTTCCACGCGTGCGCGCAGATACTCGCGCTCGGGAGTCCCATCGGGGGTGGTGAAGCTCGGGATCAGCTGCTTGCCCAGCTCCAGCTCCACTGAACAGCGTTCGGCGATCTGCACCGTGTTGGCGATCGCCTCGGGCCACTCCGCGAAGGCGTCGGCCATTTCCTGGGAGTCGCGCAGGTAGAACTCGTTGGTGTCGAAGGTCAGCTTGGGCGCGGCCAGCGTACTCTTGGTCTGCACGCACAACAGCGCCGTGTGATGGTCGTAGTCCTCGCGGCGCAGGTAGTGCACATCGCCGGTGCCCACCAGGCTGCCGCCTACCTCCCGCGCGATCTTGACGATCCCCTCGTTGCACTTCTCCTGGGGCGCAAGACCGTTCTTCTGCAACTCGAAGTAGACGTTCTCAGAGCCGAAGATGCGCAGCAGATCGTCGGCGTGCGCGCGCGCGTCCTGCGGGCGGTCCTCCAGCAGACGCTGGCAGAAGCGCGAAGCCAGGCAGCCGGTAAGCGCGATCACGCCCTCGGCGTGCTGCTGCACCTGATGCAGGTCCACGGTCGGCTTGCCCCGGTGCAGCCCCTCAAGGTAGCCCGCCGAGGAGAGCTTGACGAGGTTGCGGTAGCCGGCGTTGTTGGCTGCCAGCAATGTCAGGTGGTTGCGCTCAACCTTGCCGGGACCGCGCGCGGCGTGGTCATCCACCAGATAGATCTCACAGCCCATCACCGGCTTGACATTGTGTTTGGCACAAGCGCGGTACAGCTCAACTGCCCCGTTCATCACGCCGTGATCGGTGAGACCAAGGGCGGGCTGATCGAACTGCGCGGCGCGCGCGGCGAGGGCCTCAATCTTGCAGGCACCATCGAGCAGCGAGTACTCGGAGTGCACGTGAAGATGGGCGCAGGTTGGCTTGCTCACCACACGGGATACTAGGCGTCGCGACGGCGGATCAGCGGACCAGGCCCTGAGCCCGATCGGACCAGCCAAGCAACAGCGTCAAAGGCTCCAAGGGACCCTCGACGAGCACCTGCTCGGAGGACGGCAGCGGCGCTCCCGAGAGAACGCACACGAAGGCCCGCTCACTCAGCCTGACAGTGCTGAGCGGCTGCTCGCCACGCACCCGCGTGACCTCGATCGGCTCGCCGTTGCGCACCTGCACATACAGCGTCGCGCTGGGCTGGCCTTCAATCGCGAAGGCCAAGACAAAGCTGTGTCCCTTCGTCCACTGCGAGTCGATTGCCTGCGCCAGCGCCAACAGCAGCAGGCCGGGCCACACCTGAATCCCCGCGTCGGCGAGATCCGACAGCGCCAGTGGTGCTCGGCGCGCTGCCAGCAGCCGGCGCAGCTTGCGCCTTGAGCCGTGCACCTTCACACCGGGCAGTCGCCGTCCCGTGCCCCCGGCTGCCAGCTCGGCGAAGGCGCTCGCTGGTCCTTCCAGCAGAAACGCGCCGCGCTCTGAATGAGAACCCCGCTCACCCGAAGCCTGCACACCCGCAGCTTGTCCACCCGCAGCCTGTCCACTCCCACCGGCACCTGGAGCGACAATGGTTCCAGCGGAAGGCCTGCGCACTGCCGCGCGCTCACCCTCCAGCCTTACTTGCACATCTCCCAGCCCCTCGATCCTTAAGGTGTACGTCAATGCTCGCTTGACCCGCTGTGCCGGCAGCAGTTCGCAAACCAGCTCTCCCGCAAGCTTCGCGTCGCGCTCCTCGGCCACGCGGCGGATGGCAGGCGCAAGCCAGGGCTCACGCTGATCCGTATGCGCCAGCACGCGGGGGATGAACGGCGTTGGCATCGATTTGGGCTCCGGCGGCGTCGGCTCAGGCTCCGGAGCGCGATCCTTTGGCTCCAGCACCTGCCCTGACTCTGGCTCCTCCGGCTCTGGCTCCCCCCCTTCGGGCTCTTGCTCCCCGGACTCTTGCTCGTCCGGCTCGACGGGAACCGCGACGCGCGCCCGCAGACGAGCCACGGCCGCGGCAAGAGCTTGGGCCATCTCTTCGCGGTCGGGCTCCGGACGCGCAGGCTCCGGCGCTGGGACGCTCGACTTTACTGCCGCCTCACGCAGTTGCCCGGCGATGCCCCTGAGCTCCTGGGCGATTGCCTCCATCCTGGCCTGGCGGTCGCTCATATCCTGGAGCTGCGCCGCAAGCAGAAGCTCGCGGCGTGCGAGATCTGCCTCGCGTCCAGCGAGCTCCTGTTCGGCAAGGCGTGCGGCAGCGCGCCCCGTGGCGGCCTCCTGCTCTGCCTCGGAGAGCTCGCGGCGCACCTCCTCCAGGCGATCGGCCAACTCACGCGCGTGACGCTCGCCGGCGCCGAGACGCCGTTGCAGGCGATCGAGCTCCCCGCGCTGCTCACGCTCCAGGCGCTCGCGCTGTTCCTCGGCCTCGACGCGCAGCTGCTGCTCGGCGTACTCGCGCTGCTTGGCGCGACGCACCTCGTGCTCGCGCTCGGCCAGCTGCTCGGCGACGCGTCGCTGCTCCTCCTCGGCCTCGCGTACGCGTCGGCGCAGATCGGCGAGCTGCGACTCCAGCGTTCGCACTGCCGCCTCGGCGGCCTCGGCGCGACGCGTGAGCACCGCGTCCCCCAACTCCGCGCGGCGCGCGCGGCGCGCGGCAAGCAGATCGCGCTCGCTGGAGCTGGTGGGGGGCTCGTCACCCGGGGTCCTGTCTCCCTCTGCCATCACGCTCCCGGCCAAGGGTATGGGCGAGGCCGGACGCGACTTCGACCTCGACTTCAGGACTCGTTGCGCAAGCGCCAGGCCATACGCGACTGCAACGACCAAAGCTCGATGAAGCCAGGCGAGGCAGTCTGCGAGAAGAGACCGCCGGACTCCGCGAAGGAGGCCAGCGCGGCGTCGTAGACCGCGTTGGGCGAGGCACGCGTGACAACACGCGCCGTGCCCTTGTAGAGCTTGAGGCCGATGGTGCCGGTGACGCGCTCGTTGACGGACTCCATGTAGGCGTCGAGATCCAGGCGCAGCGGCTCCCACCAGAGACCGGCGTAGACGAGATAGGCCCACTGGCGATCGAGCTGGGGCTTGAACTGGTTCTGGTGAATTGTGCAGACGAGCTTCTCAAGCTCCTGATGCGCGGGCAGCAGGATGGCGGCGGCAGGGGCCTCGTAGATGTCGCGCACCTTCAAGCCGACGATGCGATCCTCGATGTGATCGACGATTCCTACGCCATGGCGCGCGGCGATATCGGCGGTTTGTTCGATCAGCGCCACCAACCCCAGACGCTCGCCGTTCAGGGCGACCGGCGTGCCGTTCTCGAACTCGACGGTGACGATCTCGGCCTCCTCGGGCGCCAGCTCGGGGCGGGTGACGAGCTGGAAGACGTCGTCATCGGGAGCATGCGAGAGGTCCTCGATCCAGCGCCCCTCCGAGGAGCGACCCCAGAGATTGTCGTCGATCGAGTAGGGCGCCACCTCGGTGCCGCCCTTGACGGGAATACCGTGCTCGCGCGCGTAGGCGATCTCCTCCTCGCGCCCCATTTGCCAGGAACGCACGGGTGCGATCACCTTCAGCTCCGGCGCCAGGGTGGAGACGGTCGCCTCGATGCGCACCTGGTCGTTGCCCTTGCCGGTGCAGCCGTGGGCGATCGTATCGCAGCCCGAGCGCCGAGCATAGTCGACGGCCAGCTTGGCGATCAGCGGTCGGCCGAGTGCCGTGAACAGCGGATAGCCCCCGCCGTACAGCGCATTGGCCTTGATCGCCGGCAGCACGTACTCGCGCGCGAACTCCTCGCGGGCATCGACGATGTGGCACTCAAGCGCCCCGAGGCGCAGCGCCTTGCCCTCGATGACCTCGTAGTCCTCTCCGGGCTGCCCCAGGTTGACGGTGAGGCAGACGACCTCCGCGTGGTACTGATCCTGAATCCACTTCAGCATCACGCTCGTGTCAAGACCGCCGGAGTAGAGCAGCAGCACGCGCTTGACCTCGGCGGGGTCGGCCTCATAAGAGGCCGTGCGCGGCGGGAAGTTGTGCTCGGGCTCGGAGGGGGTCATCGGTCGGGAAGGCTACTGGGAGGTGCCGAAGAGAGGTCGGAGCCATCCTAAGCGGCCGGCATCCTGTGCGTCGTGGAAAACGAAGAGATCATCGGCGAGACAACCGATCTCGAGGGCGCCAGGGCCGTCCTGTTCGTGCGCATTTGGCAGAAGGTGTTGCCCCGAGCACATCGAGTTGACGTCTTTTATGGAGGAGGTATTGAAAACGGTGTGTTCGGCGGAGCATGTCGAAGTCGATCCTGTGTACCCGAAGCGCGGACGCTATTTCGCCCGTGGCGTCGGTCCTAGCCAGTGGTTGCTAGTCGTCGTAAGCTATGAACGGATCCCGGCGCGAATCATCTCGGCATTCGGCTACCGAAAGGACCCTCCAACGTGGGGCGCGTAAACTTGAGAATCGGTTCGGTTGTTTTCGATCATGCGAACTACGACGCCGAGAACGATGTGCTTTACCTCCGCGTTGGCGCACCCGAGGATGGCGAGGGAGAGACGACGCCAGAGGGACACGTGATCCGCTTCGCACCGGGTACAAGTCGGATCGTGGGCCTAACGATGCTCGGCCCACGTCGTATCCTCGAGCGCGAAGGGCGCCTGGTAGTCACGATCCCTGAGGCGGTCGAGACAACCCCAGATGAACTGGCGGACGCCTTGGCAGCTGTCTGACCTACTCAGGGTGAGCGATAGGGTGCTTCCCCATCGACCTTGCGGCGGCGACGCTCCATCAGCGGATACACGAATTGCGACTTGAAGCCGACCTTCTCGTAGAGCTTCTGCTGCGAGGCGGTGTGCAATACCCAGGTCAGTCCCTCAAAAGGGCCGCCGTCGATCATCTCGCGCACCAGCTCCAAGCCAAGGCCACGACCGCGAAACTCCGCCAGGACATAGACATCGGCAAGGTAGGCGATGATCGTCCGATCAGACACGGCGCGGGCAAAGCCGACCTGCTCAGTGCCGCGGTACAGGCCCATTACCCTCGCCGAGTTGCGGATCGCCCGCTCGACGAGCTCACGCGGGCGCCCAACTCCCCAGTAGGACTCATCGCTGATAAAGCGGTGCACTGCATCGACATCGATCCGCGCCGGGTCGTCATCCAGCTCAAACCCATCCACCAGAGCCCGCCGCGCCACCTCAACCCTCCAGCACGGCGCCAAGCCGCGCAAGCGCCTGCTGAACATGCCCCTCATCGATGATGAGCGGCGGCAGGAAGCGGACGGTGGTGGGACCTGTGGCGTTCAAGACGAGGCGCTGCTCAAGCAGCGCACGGCGCACAACCTCAGGTGCGGGCACATCCAGCTCGCAGGCGAGCATCAGGCCGCGCCCGCGCACGGAGAGCACGTGCGGCAGCTCCTGCAGCCCCTCCGCAAGGCGCCCTCCCAGCTCGCGAACACGCGCGAGCAGCGCGGCGTCCTCGACGATGTCGAGCGCCGCGAGTGCACCGGCGGCAATCGCGAGTCCGCCGGCAAACGTGGAGCCGTGATCGCCCGGAGCAAAGACGTCGGCGAGACGTGGCCCGGTGACGAGCGCACCGATTGGCAGCCCGCCGCCGAGCGCCTTGGCAGTGGTGAGCGCATCGGGCATGACGCCGGTTTGCTCATAGGCCCACAGCGAGCCGGTGCGCCCCATGCCGCACTGGATCTCGTCAAAGATGAGCACGGCACCGTGGCGGTCGCAGGCTTCCCGCGCGCTGCGCAGCAGCTCCTCGGAGAGCACATTGACACCGGTCTCCCCCTGGATGGGCTCAAGCAGCACAGCCGCGGTGCGCTCATTGACCGCGGCGGTCAGCGCATCGGGGTCCGGGGCAACGGCGCGAAATCCCGGCACAAGCGGCGCGAAAGGAGCCTGCTTTGACTCCTGAGGGGTGGCCGAAAGCGCACCGTAAGTGCGCCCGTGAAAGGCGCCGAGCACCGACACGATGTCACCCACAGGACGGGCCTTGCGGGCGAGCTTGATGGCGGCCTCATTGGCCTCGGCCCCCGAGTTGGCGAAGAAGACCTTGCCGCCTAGCGAGGAGCGCGAGAGACGCTCGGCCAGGAGCATGGCGGGCTCGGTGTAAAAAAGATTGGAGACGTGCATTAGCTGTCCCAACTGCGCACGCACGGCCTCCACCACAAGCGGGTGACAGTGCCCCACGTTTGTAACCGAAACACCGCAGAGAAAATCTAAGTACTCATTGCCCTCGGCATCCCACAACCAGGGTCCCTCGCCGCGCACGAACTCCACGGGAAAACGAGCGTAGGAGGGAATTACACAATCGCTCTCGATCTGCTGCAACTCCGCCAAACTCACGAAGCGACTCCAACCTTCGTGCCAATGCCAGCGTCGGTGAAAAGCTCCAGCAACAAGGAATGGGGCAGGCGCCCATCGATGATGTGAGCGGAGTTGACACCACCCTGAATCGCATCAAGACAGGCCTGGAGCTTGGGACGCATGCCCCCTTCCAGAGTTGGGAGAGCTTGCGTGACCTGCTCGGCACTGGCCTGCCCAATCAGCGTGGATGCATCTTGGGGATCGGCAAGCCAGCCAGGCACATCGGTGAGAAAGATCATCTTGTAGGCACCCAGCGCGCGAGCCACCGCCCCGGCGGCCTCATCGGCGTTGACGTTGTAAGAGTGCCCGTCGCGATCGGCCCCAACGGAGGCGATCACGGGGATGTAGTCGGAGGAGACGTGGTTGAGCACGTCGACGTTGACACGCTCGATACGCCCCACGAAACCGATGTCCTCTCCCCCTGGCCCGGAGCGGCGGGAGACGCGGAAAAGCGAGCCGTCATCGCCACATAGACCTACGGCCGGCTGGCCATGACGGTTGATGCGCATCACGATCTCCTTATTGACCTTGCCGACGAGCACCATCTTGGCGACCTCAACTGTGTCGGCATCGGAGACCCGCAGACCGGCCACGAACTCGACCGGCAGCCCAAGTCGTTCCATGTAGGCGGTGATGTCGGGGCCGCCGCCGTGTACGACGATCGGGCTCAGACCGACGTACTTGAGCAGCACGACATCGCGCGCGAACTCCTCGCGCAGTTCGGGGTCCTCCATGGCAGCGCCGCCGTACTTGATGACAACCGTCTTGTGGTGAAACTCGCGGATGTACGGCAGGGCCTCAAGCAGCGTGCCTACGTCGCGCATCGGTCGGGCCTCCTGGTGTGGGTCAGGCATCTAGGTGGTGTAGTCGGCGTTGATGGTGACGTAGTCGTGGGACAGGTCCGAGAAGAACACCTCTGTCTCAGCGCCATCGCCAGGGAGAGTTATGTCGTACTCGACCTCTTTGGCCCGCACGGCCTTGGCGAGCGCGGTCTCGTCATAGGGGATGGCGTTGCCAGCGGAGCACACCTGGATGCCCTCGATGGAGATGTCCACAGCCAACGGCGATGGATACGGTCCTCGCCCACCCAGCGCACCGCCAACGGCCTGCACGATACGCCCCCAGTTGGGGTCGGCGCCGTTGAGGGCCGTCTTGACCAGCGGTGAGTTGGCTACAGCGCGGGCGACCGCCTCCACGCTGGGCGCATGCCCACCGCGCACGGTGACCCGGGCGATGCGCTCCGCGCCCTCCCCATCTCTGACCATCATGATCGCCAACTGACGCAGCAACGCGTCCAGCGCCTCGCCAAAGCGCAGCTCATCCTCACTCTCGGGAGCTACAACCACACCAGAGGCGCCGGAGCACATGAGAATTGCGGCATCGTTGGTGGACAACTGTCCATCGACTGTGCAGCGGTCAAAGGAGCGCTGCACACACACCCCCAGCAGCAGGTCCGCCGTCTCCGCTCCCAGCACAGCGTCGGTCTGCACGAAGCAGAGCATCGTGGCGAAGCGGGGCGAGATCATTCCCGCCCCCTTGCACTGCGCACTGAGGCGCACGGTGCCGCAGGACAGCTGCACCTCCAGGTTGGCGCGCTTCTCGAAGGCATCGGTCGTCTGGATGGCCTGCTGGAAGTCGCCGTCGCCCTCCTGACGCAGGCGCGAGCTCGCGTCGAGGATACCGCGCAGGACGTTGTCCATCGGCAGGTAGTGGCTGATGCTCCCTGTGGAGCCGAGCACTACCTCATCGGGCTGAACCCCTACGGCCATGGCGATCGCCCCCTGGCTCTTGGCGGCATCGTCAAGCCCGCGACGACCGGTCGCCGCGTTGGCACAACCGGAGTTGGCCAGCACCACGCGCAAGGCGTCAAGGCGGCAGTGCTGCTGGCTGACGAGCACGGGCGCGGCGGGAGTGCCCGTGTCGGTGAAACGCGCCGCGCTCGTGGGGTGCTCGGAATCGCAGATCAGGATTCCCAGATCGGGATTGCCCGACGGCTTGATCCCGCAGGCGACACCGGCGGCCCGGAAGCCATCGGGGAGTCCCGCGGCAGGGCCGAGGTCGCGTATGTGCTCAGGCTTGGGAGACCAGCGCGAGTGGAAGAAGGGCTGCGGAGGCCCCGCAGCCGACTGGTCCCCGCGCACAAGCGTGCGCTCTTCCGCGGCCGGCACGCCAGCTTCGCTCGGCTCGCCGGCCATCAGAGCAGCCCCGCCGTCTCGGGCAGGCCAAACATGAGATTGAGATTCTGGATGGCCTGCGAGGACGTGCCCTTCCAGAGGTTGTCGATCGCCGAGAACACGAGCAGCTTGCCGGTGTGGGTGTCGGCGGCGGCAAAGAGACGACAGAAGTTCGTCTCGCGCACCTCACGCACTCCTGGCGGGGCGTCGACCACCTCGACGAAATGCTCGGCGGCGTAGGCATCGTGATAGAGCGCCAGCAACTCATCCTCGGGCACAGGCCGCGTGGGCGTGACATAGCAACTGGCCATCTCCCCCTGATCAAGGGGCACAAGATGCGCCTGAAACTGCACGGGAAGATCGGCGCCTAACAACGCAAGCTGCTCCTCCATCTCAGGGGTGTGGCGATGCTTGGCAACCTTGTAGGGAGTGATGTTCTCGCCCGCCATCGACATGTGCGTGGTGTCATCGAAGGTACGCCCCGCCCCGGAGAGTCCCTGCTTGGCATCGATCACGACATCGGCGATCAACCCTGCCCGGGCGAGCGGCGCCAGACCGAGCACGGAGGCCGTGGGATAGCAGCCGGGGTTGGCGACCAGGCGCGCCGTGGCGATACGCTCACGGTGAAACTCCGTGAGGCCGTAGACCGCGTGCGGGAGCAGCTCAGGGCGCGGGTGAGGACCGTACCAGCGCTCATAGGTGGCCAGATCGCTCAGGCGGAAATCGGCGCTGAGGTCGACCACGCGCACGCCATGATCCAGCAGCGCACCCACGGTTGGAGCAGCGGCCGCGTGGGGGTAGGCGACGATGGCAGCATCGATCTGCCCTAAATCATCAAGATCGAGCGGCGCAATCTCCAAGGGCACGCGGTAGCGCGGGTAGAGATCGTCAAGTCGACGTCCTGTCTCTGAGCGGCCGGTGATGCCGACCAGCTCGAAGCCGGGGTGACGCCAGAGGAGATGGGCAGCAAGGGCGCCGGCGAAGCCGGTTGCCCCGGCGACCAGCACCTGCGCTGAGCCAGGGGCGAACGCCTGAGCATCGGTGGGGGAGCTCTGTTGCTCTCCGGTTGAGCCGAGATCAGCCACGCAGCTCACCACCCAGGTCGCCCAAGGCGGCGATGATCCGTTCTCTCACGGGGGTGACGTCCTCGTCGGAAAGCGTGCGGTCAGATGCACGGAAGGCGAGCGAAAGGGCGAGCGAGCGTCTGCCCTCCCCCACCTGCGGGCCGGAGTAGACATCGAATACGCGCACGTCGGCGAGCAACTTGCCGGCAGCCGCGCGCACGACGTCGAGCACCTGCGCTGCGGGCACTTGCTCAGGCAGCACCACGGCGAGGTCCTGGCGCAGGGGCGGGTAGCCGATCAGGTCGAGATAGTCAGGACGCGAGGCGTGGGCGAGAAAGCGATCGAGGTCGATCTCAAAGCAGGCGGCGCCAGGCAGCTCCCAGGTCTGCGCGACGAGCGGATGCAACTCACCCAGCCAGCCGATGGGCGTGGCTCCAAGCGACACCGAGGCGCTGCGCCCCGGATGCAGAAACGGCTGAGGCTCCGAGGCGAAGACCAAATCGGATACGCGCAATGTGTCGGCGAGGGCTTCGAGCAGGCCCTTGGCCACGAAGAGATCGGCGGCAGGAGGGTCGGAGGCGGCGGAATGGTTCTTCCAATCGCTCGGAGCCAGTTTCCCGCAGAGCAGCACGGCGAGCGAGCGATGCTCGTTCAGTTTGTCGTCCTTCCACCTGAAAACTGTGCCGTGCTCGAACAGGCGCAGATCGGGCTCGCCGTGCGCGACGTTGTGCCGCGCGACATCCAGCAGCGACCCCAACAGCATGGTGCGCAGCTGCGACTGCTCCTCCGACAGCGGGTTTTCGATGACGACGGGCCGGCGACGCTCATCCTCGGCGGGCAGCTGCAGCCGATCGGCGATGGACGGCGCAGCAAAGGTCCATCCCACCGCCTCGTAGCACCCTCGCCCCACGAGGGCGTCGATGGCCCGCCGGCGCAGGCGCTGGGTGGGTGTGAGTAGACCGTAGGCGTTGCGGCGCTTGGGCAGCGTCGCCGGCAGCTTCTCCAGGCCGTCGATGCGAGCGACCTCCTCGATCAGGTCGGCCTCGCGCGTGACATCGCTGCGACGCAGCGGCGGGACGCTCACGTCGAGCCCCCCGGGCACCTCGGCGGTGGCGAAGTCGAGCGAATTGAGGATCTCGGCCTGGCGCACGCGGGGAATGGGCACCCCCAGGATGTCCTGCACGCGCGACTCGCGCAGCGGGAGGCTCAAGGGCGGCGGCCCCTCCCCTCCGATATCGATCGTGCCGGGCATTACGGAGGCGCCGCACAGCTCGATCATCAACCGCGTGGCGATTGCCTGTGCGTGCAAGCACTGCTCGGGCTGAAGGCCCTTCTCAAAGCGTGAGGAAGCCTCGCTGCGCAGACCTAAGGCCCAGGAGGCACGATGAATGGCCGGACCATGCCAGGTGGCCACCTCCATGAGAACGCTGCTGGTGTCTGGCTGCACCTCCGAGCGCGCACCCCCCATCAGCCCGGCGATCGAAGTGGGTCCCTCCCCGTCCTCGATCACGATCATCTCGGCGTCGAGCGTGCGCGTCTGACCATCGAGCGTCTGCACCTGCTCGCCGTCGTGTGCGCGCCGCACCACCAGGCGCCGGCCGGCGATGCGAGCAAGATCAAAGGCGTGCAGCGGCTGGCCGCTGAGCAGCATCGCGTAGTTGGTTATGTCAACCACGTTGTTGATGGGCCGCTGTCCGGCAGCCATCAGCCGCGCCTTCAACCAAGGCGGCGAAGGCGCGATGGTGACATCGTGAAAGACGCGCGCGGTGAAGCGCGGGCAGAGCTCTGGGCACTCAACCCGCACCTCGGCCTCGGCCCCCTCCAGCGGCCCGCCGGAGCCCGGATCTTCATTCCAGGGGGCTGGAGTGAGCGACGCGCCAGTGGCCGCATGTAGCTCCCGTGCAACCCCATAGACGCCAAGGCAGTCCGGGCGATTGGGCGTGACCTCGAGCTCCAGCACCTCGGTGGCGATCGGCAGCACCTCCGCCAGCGCCCCCCCACGCGTCAACTGCGCATTGGGCAGCAGCTCTCCGAGCACCATGATGCCGTTGTGGTCTGAGCCGATAGCCAGCTCGTCCTCGGCGAGGATCATGCCCTCGGAAGCCACACCGCGAAGCTTTGCCTTCTTGAGCTTGGTGCCGTCAGGCATCACCGACCCAGGGCGTGCGACTGCCACATCCTGCCCGGCAGCCACATTGGGTGCACCGCAAACGATCGTGGCAGGACCCTCGGGCCGGGCCGCGCCGAGATCAACCTCGCAGACCGTCAGGCGATCCGCGTCCGGGTGACGCTCGGCGCGCAGCACATGCCCCACGACGAAGTGCTCCAGCTCGTGCACGCCGTGGTGGTGAATGGCCTCCACCTTGGTGCCCGTCATCGTCAGGCGCTCCTCGATGCCGTGCACGTCGAGCGCGGGATCGCAGTACTCGCGCAGCCATGTGAGAGGTACGCGCATTACCCGAACTGCTCCAAAAACCGTAAATCATTCGCATAGAGCAAGCGCAGATCAGGCACCCCGTACATGAGCATCGCGGCCCTCTCAACTCCCAACCCCCACGCGAAGCCCCGCACCTTCTCTGGGTCATAGCCGGGCGCGTTATGGTCGGTCGTCGGTACATACGCATACACGTTGGGATCTACCTCGCCAGCGCCCAGCACCTCAAGCCAGCCCTCGCCCTTGCACAGGTAGCAGCGCGTGCCATCGCGCAGGAAGCCCTTGCCCTCGCAGTGAAAGCACGACACGTCTACCTCGACGCTGGGCTCGGTGAAGGGGAAGAAGTGAGGCCGCAAGCGCACCTCGCGCGTCTCGCCGAAGGTGGCCCGCGCGAAGGCCAACAGCGTGCCCTTTAGATCGGCCAGCGTGATGTCCTCATCCACCGCCAGCCCCTCCACCTGGTGAAACTGGGGCGTGTGGGTTGCGTCGCTGTCGGGCCGGTAGACACGCCCGGGAATTACCACGTAGAGCGGTGGCGGATGTGCTTCCATCGCGCGTATCTGCATCGGCGAGGTATGTGTGCGCAGCACCAGCTCCTCGGGCGAGCCTGGCTGAGGGCCCTGCGGCCGCTCGATATAGAAGGTGTCGGTACGCGCGCGTGCCGGATGCGTGGGCGTGTGGTTGAGCGCGTCGAAGTTGTAGTGCACGCTCTCCACCTCCGGACCCTCCAGCACGGTGAAGCCGAGCCCCAGGAAGATGTCCTCCAACAGGCGCTGTGTGGCGGTCAACACGTGCATGCGGCCAACCGGCTGCACCGGGGCCCCGGGCAGCGTCACATCCACCGTGTCCTCACGCAGTTGTGTCTCCAACTCACCCGCACCCAGCTCGCCTGCGCGCGCGTCGATCAGCGCCTCAAGCGCCTGGCGCGCCTGGTTCGCCGCGCGACCCACCGCGCCTCTTTCATCGGGTGGCAACTGAGCCACCCCGCGCAGCATCTGGGGCAGCTCTGCCTTGCGGCCGAGGTAGCGCACGCGCAACTCCTCCAACGCCTCGCTCGTAGACGCCGCCGCGACGGCGTCCTGTCCCTGCGCACGCAGCGCTTCGATCCGTTCGATCATCGTGACGGGACCCTAGAGGGTGGCGCAGCCGGCCGCAGGCCGGCGAGCCGGGCCCCTCGCTTTTCCAAGTCACTCATTTCATACAGGCCAATGGTCGCCGCCATAGCGGCGTTCAGCGACTCCGAGCGAATCGGTATGTGAGCGGTCTGCTCGCAAGCATTCACGATCTCCTGCGGCAATCCTTCGCGCTCCGCTCCGATCAGCAGCGTCAGAGGCTGCTTGACCTCCAGCTCATGCAGCGACCGCCCGGCGCGCGCCACCAGCGCAACACGCTCTCCCGGAAGCTCGCTAACCATGTTCGCCCGCGCGAGCGGCACGCTGAAAATGGCCCCCATGCTGGCCCTCACAGCCTTCGGGGAATGCGGGTCCGCACAGTCTGGCCCCAATGCCACGCACGATGCTCCGAATGCCTCGGCCGCGCGTAGGATCGTGCCGACATTGCCGGGGTCGGCCAGTCCATGCAGGTACACGCACAGAGGCCCGACCGGAGTGTCAAGGAACCGCTGCTCGTAAACCCCGATTACACGCGTGCCGGAGCCAAGACTCGATAGCTCCGCTAACACCGTGGGCTCGACCTCCAGGAAGTCCGCAGTGCCGGCGGGAGCATCCGATGTGGCGGCATCCCTTGTCGTGGTGCCCGTCGCGCGATAGCCCTCAATGGCTGGTCGTCCAGCCCGATGTGCCGCAGCTACGAGATCCTCGCCCTCCACTACGAAGCGCAAAGTGCGCTCCCGCTCGCGACGGCGGCGCAGCCGTCGTAACTCCTTGAACCTGGAGTTGTGTGTTGAGGTGATGATGTCTGTGTGGGGCATAAACGAACTCGATCTTGCTGGCTGCTAAGGACACAAAAAAGGCGCCGGCCTCAAAGAGAGCGGCGCCCGGAGGGTCAAGATTGTCGGCTGCGAATCAGGCAGCCGACGCCTCGCGGGCGACCTCGGTAAAACGTCGAAAGGTATCGGCGTCGCGCACGGCGATGTCCGCGAGCACCTTGCGGTCGAGCTCAACACCGGCCAGCGAAAGACCGTGCATGAACTGTGAATAGCTCATGCCGTTCTGCCTGGCGGCAGCGTTGATGCGCGTGATCCAAAGCCTGCGAAAGTCGCGCTTGCGATTGCGCCGATCGCGATAGGCGTAGGTGTCGGCCTTGATCAAGGCCTCCTTGGCACGCTTGTAGTTAGAGTGCGCCTCGCCGCGGAAGCCCTTGGTCAGCTCCAGCGTGGCACGCCTCTTCTTGCGGGCGCTGACCGAGCGCTTGACGCGGGTCATTTGCCGACCCCCAGCATCCGCTTGATGCGCGGCGTGTCGTGGTCGGACATGATTGCCGGGTGGCCCAGGGTGCGCTTGCGCTTGGGCGACTTCTTCTCGAGGATGTGGCTCGTGAAGGGGTGCCGACCGCGGACCTTGCCGCTGGCAGTGACCTTGAAGCGCTTCTTCGCGCCGGAGTGAGTTTTCATCTTGGGCATAAGAATTGAAGATCGAGGGACCCGGCTCGCCAACCTGCAGCCGGCTGCGCCACCCTCGGGCAGGTGATTATGGCAGACCGGCCTGCAGCCTACGGCGTGGCGGTCTCGGCGCCCTGCTCAGCCTCGTCGGGGGAAGCGCCATTTGGGGCGGCCCCGTCGGGCGAAATGATGTCCGGCAAGACGGCATCCGCAGCCGCGCCATGGGGCGAGGCACCATCGGGCGGCGGCGTCTCAAGCGGCGCGGCAGCACCCTCAGCCGTAGACCCATCCGGCAAAGGCTCGTGCCCCGCTTCATGCGCCTCGGCGCGACCGGCGAGGACGGCCTTGGAAGGAGCGAGCATCATCGTCATGTTGCGTCCCTCCTGCAGGGGACGCTGCTCGACAACACCCAGCTCGGCGAGCTCCTCGGCGAGGCGGTCAAGGATCATGGTGCCGCGCTCGGGGTGGGTCACCTCGCGCCCGCGGAACATGATCGTGACCTTGACCTTGTCCTTGTGACGCAGGAAGCGTTCGACATGACCCTTCTTTGTGTCGTAGTCGTGCTGAGCGATCTTGGGGCGAAACTTGATCTCGCGGATGACGATCTGCTGCTGGTGCTTGCGCGCCTGCTTGAGCTTCTGCGCCTGCTCGTACTTGTACTTGGAGTAATCGAGCACGCGGCATACGGGCGGGCGCGCCTCGGGGGCCACCTCGACCAGATCGAGATCGCGTTCCTGGGCAAAGCTCAGGGCATCGGCGGTCTTAAGCACTCCCACCTGGTTGCCCTCGTCGTCGATCAGCCGGACCTCGGGCACGCGAATGCGCTCGTTGATCCTCGTCTGGTCCCGCTCAGGCGGGCGCCGGTCAAATCTGCGCGGAACCGGCACTAGCTGTTTTGGCGGCGCGTCAAGTCTTCTCTACGCGCGGCGCTCTGAAGGGGTGCGAGTGATCAACGGGGCCGAGTATAGCGGCGCGGCGGCGGCGCGGCTAGGGCTTCGCGGGTCGTGCACACTCGCCTGCAAGCTGGGCCACCATCTCATCGAGTGAGAAGCTGCCCGCGTCTCCGACGCGGTGGCGGCGCAGCGACACGCTGCCTTGCTCCTGCTCGCGCTCACCGACGATCAGCATGTAGGGGATCTTGCGCAGCTCGGCCTCGCGGATCTTGCGGCCAATCGACTCGCCGCGATCGTCGAGCTCCGCGCGCAGCCCTTGAGAACGCAAGCGCTCGTGCACCCTGGCCCCGTACTCGTTGAAGCGATCGGAGACCGTCAGCACGATCGCCTGCTGCGGCGTGAGCCACAGTGGGAACTCGCCGCCGTAGTGCTCGATCATGATCCCGATGAAGCGCTCGTAGGAGCCGAAGGCGGCGCGATGGATCATCACCGGCCGGTGCTCGGCGTTGTCGGCGCCCGTGTAGCTGAGGTCAAAGCGCTCGGGCATCGAGTAGTCCAGCTGCACCGTTCCCAACTGCCAGGAGCGCCCGAGGGAGTCGGTCATGTGCATATCGATCTTCGGCCCATAGAAGGCGCCGTCGCCGGGGTTCAGCTCGTACTCCAGGCCCCGCTCATCGAGCACGCTCGTGAGCTTGCCCTCGGCGCGGTCCCACATCTCATCGCTGCCGATGCGCTGCTCGGGGCGGGTTGAAAGCTCCAGGCGCACGTCAAGATCGAACATCGCATAGGTCTCAAAAGCCTGCTCCAGGCAGCTTGCGACCTCCTGCTGAACCTGCTCCTCGGTGCAGAAGATATGCGCGTCGTCCTGCGCGAAATGACGCACGCGCAAGAGGCCATGCAGCACGCCTGAGGCCTCGTTGCGGTGCAGCAGGCCGGGCTCTGAATAGCGCACGGGCAGCTCGCGATAGGAGTGGCGCTGGCTCTTGAAGAGGTAGGCGTGGCCGGGGCAGTTCATCGGCTTGACGCCCATCTCGCGCTCCTCGACCTGCACCGTGAACATGTTCTCGCGGTACTTGCCCCAATGCCCGGAGGTCTTCCACAGCTCGGCGTCGTAGATCAGCGGCGTCTTGACCTCGGTGTAGTCGCGCGCCGTGTTCATCTCGCGCGAGAGTGCCACCAGCGAGTTGTATATACCGGTACCGGCAGGCAGCCAGAAGGCCGCTCCAGGTGAGATGTCGGAGAAGTGAAAGAGCGCCAGCTCTCGCCCCAGCTTGCGATGGTCACGTTCCTTGGCGCGCTCGATCAGCTCCAGATGCTCCTGCAGCTGCGCCTTGTTGGGGAAGGCGGTGCCGTAGATGCGCGTGAGCATCGGACGCGTGGAGTCACCGCGCCAGTAGGCGCCCGCCACGGACTGCAGCTTGAAGGCTCCCACAGTCGCTGTCGTGGGAGCGTGCGGGCCACGGCAGAGATCGGTGAAGGGGCCGTTGGTGTACAGCGACACTGTCTCCAGCGGCTCGTGATTTCCACTCGCCGCGGCGTCGCGCACGAGGTCGTCGATCAGCTCGACCTTGTAATCCTGCCGCTCGGCCACGAAGCGCTCGCGGGCATGCGCCACCGAGACGTCCTCGCGCGCGAAAGGCTCGCCTGCCTTGACGTGCGCGCGCATGCGCTCTTCGATTGCGGAGAAGTCCTCAGCGGAGATTGATACGCCTTCGGGGAAATCGAAGTCGTAGTAGAAGCCGCCCTCGATCGCCGGTCCGATCGAGATCTTCACCCCTGGGTAGAGCTCCATCACGGCCGTGGCCAGCACATGAGCGGCGTCGTGACGGATCAGACGCAGGGGCTCCTCGCCGGCACTCTTGGCTGTGAGGATCGCAATGTGCGCTCCGTCGGGTAGCGGCCGCGCGAGGTCACGCAGCTCGGCTGCCTCAGCCCCCTCGGGGTGAGTGACCTCGATCGCCAGCGCCGCACGCGCGAGGCCGGCGCCAATCGCCGCGGCAGCATCGGCGCCGCTCGCGCCGTCGGGCAGCTCAAGCGTATTGCCGTCGGGGAGTGTGACCGTGAGGGACATGCTCAGGCAGGAGGCTACCCGCACGTGGCGATGGCCGGCGACGTGAATGCTCGTAAGGATGATTGGGAGATGCCTGTGCTAGACGAAGGCATCGCGTTCACGACGATTCCCGAGTGCCCAACACGGGATCACGGAGGAGGCGCGGCATGGCTTGGCGACGCGAACAGCCACCCGTACTTGCTGCCATTTTGGCTATGCAGACAGTTGTCTGTGCTTTCTGACATCATTGCAACATGAACAACGGTGAGTCGATCTCGATCACGCTCTCTCCCGCCCAAGTTGATCAGGTGGTGCGGGCAGCAGCACAAGGCAGCACGCCAAGCTTTTCAGCTCTGATATCGACGACCTTGAACACTCAGCGCCTGGAAGCCGAGCGGGGTACCGCACTGCCTCCAGAGGGCAGCACAACGATGGAAAGCTTGCCCGAGCAGAGCTTGACTGAGCAGAGCGAGGGGAACCCGATCCGCAAGGGCTACTTCCCCACCTACGAGGACGCACGACTGTCACGCTCGCTGCTGCGCGGTCTCTCCGTGCTGACGTGCTTTGGCCCCGACAACCAGGAGCGAGGGATCATCGAACTCGCGGACCTGCTGGGGATGAGCCCAAGCACTACCCACCGCTATGTCGCAACCCTGGTCGAGTTAGGTCTACTGGAGCGTTGCACGCGCTCACGCAAATACAAGTTGCCGCAGGTGCCCCAGACGGAGGGCAGCGGCGCGCGTGCTTGAAGCCGTTGGTCCTGTGAGCTGTGCGCTCAGTTCCCCGCTGTGCGCTCAGTTCCCCGCTGTGCGCTTCAGTTCCCCGTGGCCCGTCTGTCGCTCAGCCAAGCCTCAACCACTGACACCTGCTCATCATCCAGCGAACCGGCGCGGGCGGCAGCAGCCAGTGCCTCGTCGATGGTTGTGAGCGTGGTATGCCGCAGGCTCAAGGACCGCAACCGCGCACGGGCGCTGGGCATGTCGTAGCTGGCGATCGTCAGCGAATCCTCGACAAGGAAACCGGCTGCGCGCAAGTTCTCGGCGGCGTCGGCGAGACTGCCCGCGGAGAACGCCAAGTCCTCGATGACCAGCACTCGGGCGCCATCGGGTGCGGCGCCCTCCACCGCGCTCTCCTTGCCCCACGCCTTGGCCTGCGAGCGCACATACAGAAATGGCAGGCTGAGCCGGTCGGCAATCCACGCTCCCCACGGAATCCCAGCCGTTGCGGTCCCCGCGATCGCGTCAGGGGCTTGCTGCTGTGTGGCAACGGCTTCAAGGAACGCTCCGATGACCTCCAAACGCTCGGCCACGTGCCCGAGCAGTTGACGGTTATCGACGTAGACAGGACTCTCGGCTCCCGAGGTGAGGCGGAAGAACGGTGAGGTTCTGAACGCGACAGCGCCCGTACGCACAAGCGTCTCGGCGATACGGCTCGCCAGGAGTTGGTCGGGAGTGGGAGCGGCGTTCACGAGGGCTCAGGGTAACCGAGTCACGGTTCCCCCGACGAGATCGTCGGATGAGGACTGTCGGGTCGTTGCAAGGATCGTCTGAGCGACCAGCTGCGGGTCATCGAACATGGGGACGTGCCCCATGTCCTCAAGTACGACGAAGCGTGCTCCAGGGATCAGATGACGCGCACGAGCACCGTAGACATCAACCAGAAAGAGCTGGTCCCGCGCGGACCACGCGAGCGTGATCGGGCACGGCGTGGGGTCCAGTGGTTCAAGCTGCGCTCCGTCGGCAAGCAGATCCTCGGCGATGACGCAGCCCGCGGTGTCATCCAGGATGTCAAGAAACTCCGCTGAACTTACCCGCTCCCCGTGGACTGCCATGTGGCGCAGCGCGGTGCGCCGCACAAGCTTTGAGCCGGCGCCCAGTGGCGCCAATCTGCGCAGGCGACGCGCGTCACGTAAGGCGTCGGACAAGATCTTGAACACGCGCTGCTTGTCCGTCCAGTCATGGTCCCAAGCGCCGGCAGGAGAAAGTGCGCAAACCGTGCGGGCACGACCGCGCCGAGCCAGCTCGATCGCGATCCAGCCACCCATCGAATTTCCGGCGAGATGCACCTTGCCCACGCCCAACTCATTGAGCTGGCGCTCTACGTCATCAGTGACGTGCTCGAAGCTCGCCGGCCTGGTGTTGACGGGCGGCCCACCGTTGTGCCCCAATGCGGTGAGAACGATCACATCGTGGTGAGGAGCCAGCAGCGGCATGACATTGCTCCAGGTACGCTCGCCAGAGATGATGCCGTGCAGCAATACCAGCGGCTCGCCTGATCCTTTGCGCAGCATCAGACCAAAATACCGGCCCATCGCACCGAAACAGCACGCCCGACAGCATCAGTGGCTGCTGCGCGACTAAACTAGGCCGACCTTGGCGCCCATGAACCCCAGCTCTTCCTCGGCCATACTCCTGGTGTGGACTGGATGACGTCAGCGAAGATTGCCGCTGGGAAGTGAGAGCCGTGCCGAATCGCCTGTACTTCACCGAGTCCGACGCCGCCAACGAGCTGATCGCCTCCGATCCGATGGCTTTGCTGGTCGGGTTCGCCTTGGACCAGCAGGTCACGGTGCAGCAGGCGTTTGCCGGGCCGCTCACACTGCGAGAGCGACTCGGCGCGTTCGACGCGGCTACGCTCGCGAAGGCGGACCTGGAGCCTGTGTTCCGGGAGAAGCCAGCCATTCACCGCTATCCCGGCTCGATGGCCAAACGCGTACACGACCTGGCCGTCCACGTCGAGGACCGCTACGCCGGCGACGCGGCACGCGTGTGGACAGACGCCGCCGACTCCACCGAGCTGCGCGCCAACCTGGCAGCGCTTCCCGGCTTCGGGGAGATGAAGGTCAAGTCGATGGGTGCGGTGCTGGCCAAGCGCTACGGTGTCAAGGCTGCCAAGCCGCTGGTGCCGCCACATCCGACGCTCGGCGACGTGGACTCACCGCAGGCTCTCGTCGACTACCAGGCCGCCAAGCGCGAGCACAAGGCCGAGTGGAAGAAGATGAAGAGCCGGGAGTAGTCGATGGGTCGGTGTCTCCCGGGAGATGAGGTGTTCGAGGCTAATTCGCAGCGCACGGTTATACGTCAGCTCCTGCCGTGCGAGAGTTCGAGCTTGGTGACGTGCAGCGCTTGCAGAAACGCCATTCGTTGCGCGAGGCTGCTGCCACCCCGGACGAGCACCCAGGCGGGCCCGACGAGGCGAGCGACCGTTGGCGGCACGAACACGTCCCAGTAGGTCTGCTCCTTGTCTGACAGCCGCTCGCGCTGGCGCAGGAACTGCTCGGCGCGTGCGCGTCCCTCCGCCTTGGTGACTTGAGCGAGGTCGCGCGCGGCCTGCGCGCTGCTGAGCTTTGGAAAGCTGAAGTGGAACTCACGTTGCACGGGCGGGATCTGCACTATTCCGCGATGCCCCGGGACGGGGATTGCGCCCCAGAGCATCGCCGGCGGCCTTCCCGGCGACTTGGCGTTGAGCAGGACCGCTGTCTCGTAGCTGGCGCCATCGCGTGAGAACCAGGTGTGCAGACAGGTGAACCAGCCCGGCTCGGTGATGTCGCGATCGGGCGCGATTTTGGTTGCTACCTGACCCCATGCCGTGCGCACACCCGGAAGCGATGAGCTCATCGCACAACGCCCGCGGGCGGGAGGCGCCTGTGCGCCTTGCCAGTAGCTGAAGGGAAGTGTGAACGTCGGCGGTACGTGACCGATTGGGATGGCCCGGCCAGAGGCATCGAGCAGCGTCTCGGTCAGAGCAGGGCCCTGCCGGGCGTGCTCGAAGCGTTGAAGGACCTGGGGGCTTGACCCTGGTGGCAGGACCGTGCCGCGTGAGCCTGGTGGACGGTAGAACGCGATCTGCTTCGCTCCGGGTGGCGGGCCGGGCGCTGGCTCCGCCTTGAAAGTACCCACGTGCGCGACGCGCATCGCGGCGACACCGGACGCGGTGAAGATCGCGTCGATCTTCCCTTCCGGGCCCACCTTTTCCTCGGGGCTGAGTGCTTCTTCGCCACCGTAGACGGGGTAGCTCGCGCTGGGAAGCGGCCCGTTACAACTTCCCGTGCTGACGACCCTTACGCATACACCTACGTTTCCGGCTTGCAGCGACAGCGTGACCCCCATCAGCGCTGGCTGACCGCCGAGGAATGCGCGTCCGTGCACGAGTGTCAGCTTCCTCGGAGTCGCCGATGACTGTTCGCCCGCCGCGCCCGATTCGCCTTTGCCCCCGCCACCGATCAGCAGCGCCCCTATCGCCACCACGACCGCCCCGGCGCCGAGTGTCATGCCTGTTGCGCGCCGGCGGCGCTGACGACGCCGGGCCTCTTCGATGACCCCGTTGTCGATCTCGACTGCGGCTGAGGAGTGCGTCACCTCGGGCGGCGGAGCGGTCACGGGCATGCTGGCGCTCCGTTTACATTGATGGGCATGGTGCTAATATGAATAGCACAATACAGAAGGGCATCGACCTTCCTCCCCGCGAAGCTGCTGCCTGTGCAACGCCTAGCGTTGGCCTGTAGTGAAGAGCCAGCGAAAGCCAGTCTCACGCGCTTGCGACGAGGCTGAAGTGCTCGACCGTCGGAAACGGGTCGTAGTAGCGGTGCAAGAGCCGACGCCACTCCTCATACGTCGCTGACCCCCGGAATCCCTCGGTGTGATCCTCGAGACGCTGCCATCCCACGAGGAGGTAACGGCTAGGCCGCTCAATACACCGATGCAACTGAAGCGACTCGAATCCGGGCATCGAGGCGATAAGCGCCTTCGCCTCGCTGAAGTCGCTCTCGAAGGCGCTCTCCTGGCCCGGCCTTACGTCAAGTACCGCTTGCTCCGTGATCACACCGCAATCGTCCCAGACGCTCAGCGAACCTGCCGCACCCCTCAACTCCTCTTGCCGGGCCCGTTGGTAGAAAAAGACCACGACCCGCCTATTCGTTCATTTTCGTCCGTCGTCCGGCGAACCAAGGCCAGCAGCACGAACGTTTCGGCGAGCCGCCCTACTCGCTATAGCAGGGGCAGCCGAAGCGCGCCCCCCGGCAACGGCCCCTATTCCAGCGTTCACGCCTGCTCGTCGCGTCAAGATGTGCGTAATGTCGGCGTTCAGGGTCTTGGGCGGACAGCACGAGAGAAACCGAGCGCATCCGACGCGCTGCCTCATGCGCCCGCTTCGGCAGCAGGTGGGAATACACATCGACCGTAGTGGAGGTCTTTGCGTGCCCCGCGAAAGCGGCCACGAGCATGATGTCCTCACCCTGGCTGATCGCGTTCGTGATCGCTGTGTGCCGAAGGTCGTGCAGCCGGATCATGTCCGGGAGTCTGGCCCCGGTCCGCATAGCGGCGGAAGACCCTCGTGACCATGCGCGGGCTCAGCGGACGGCCGGTCGGTCGCATTACGCCCTCCCCGACCCCGCCTGGAACCCCACCCACAAATCCCTACACATCCCCAGCACCCTGCGCACACCCCAGCCGACACAGACACCCCACCGCGACACGCCCGACCGCGGGCGCTGATGCGTCCTGGCTGGGCTCGAAAATCAGCCTGGGGCTCGTTTTTGGGTGCTATTTCCCGTGTTGACTGGGCTTAGCTGCTCCCAGATTCGCTGAGATTTGCTCAAAACGGAACCACGAATGGAACCACGGCGAATCCCCCGCCCTGCCCACTCGACAATCTCATCACTCAGTTGCCGAGAGCCTTTCGAGCTCGACATCTGGGATCTCATCAAGGCGCATCATCCCCACGAGCCTCTTGCCGGTACCTGTCAAGCGAGGATGATCATCGCCTTGAGTCCTGTCCTCCAGCAGCAGCCCGCTGGACCAGGAAAACCGCACTAGCTCCTGTGATCGCCTCGTCGTAAGCGACGCTCGCGTAGAGGTGAGCGAGATAGGGCAGCTTGCGCTCCTCGTAGGTCGCGGCAGCCTCCCGCAGAAGACCCTCTAGGACCTCGTCAGTTTCAGAGCGTGGCTCATCACCCCCCTATTGGACACCCCCGCCTTCTCCCCCCTGCGCGACCCCGCTATGTTCGAGCAGGTCGCGGTCGATGAGCAAACAGGCACGATCACGTGGCCGGGCGACGTTGACCTCGACCCTGACGTGATCTACGCGGCGCTGGACCTCGGACCGGACAAGGCGGCGGTCCTGGTCATCCGGCCCGGAAATACGGTGCAAACAAGCCGGTTTCCGTCCGATTCCTTCGCTAAGGTGTGCCATGGATGTGCCATCGGGCACCACACCAACGAAGCGCTCATTCGCAATGAGCGTGCAGCCTTACAAGACCGCTGATGGTCTTCAATGGCGCGTGCGCTGGCGCGACCCGAACGGAAAGATGCGCTCGCGCACGACGGCCAACAAGCGCGAAGCCCTTGCGCTCGACGCCGATGTAAAGGCCCGCAGATTCCGAGGCGAGGTCATCCAACGCACGTCCCGCGACACCCTTGCCACGACGTACGAGGAATGGAAGAGGCTCTACGCCGAGCAGCGTCTTTCCAAGAAGACGCGCACCAGATACGAAGAGGCATGGGAGCCCAACATCAAGGGGCGCCACGATCACTACACGCTGGCCGAACTCGTCTCCGAACCGCAAATCTTCGAGGAGATGCTTGCCGAGATGGACGCCCGAGGGGTCGGCAACGAGACGCAACGCAAGGTCATGGTGGCGATGTCATCGGTGTTCAAGGCGGCGGTGCGTTGGCGCAAGGTCAGCGTCAATCCCGTGCTGGCGGTGCCCAAGCCACGAGCTGCGCACAAGCGCGTCCCGCGCCCCCTGCCGCCGATGGTCATTGAGCGAATCCGCTTGCAGATGCGCAGACGCAAGACCCGTGATCGGACCGGCGCTCGCGCCATCGCCGACGCCTGTCTGGTGACGCTCATGGCCTACGCCGGGCTTCGCCCCGGCGAGGCCCTAGCCCTGACGTGGGGCGACGTTGGAGCGAACATGCTCACGATCGACAAGGCGGTGAGCATCGGCGAGGAAGAGGACACCAACGAGGAAGCGGACACCAAGACCGGCGGCGTGCGCTTTCCGCCCCTTGTGGAGCAGCTTGCCGCCGACCTTGCCGACCTACGAGCGGCCCGAGGGGACGTGACGGATGCGGACCTAGTGTTTCCCGCCCGCGACGGCGGGTATTGGTCACCGTCTCAATACAACAACTGGCGCAGGCGTGTTTGGAAGAAGGCCATGAACAATCTCGCGGAGGGGAAGCCGCCACAGCCGCAGCTGGCGACGGCCCGCCCATACGACTGCCGAGGATCGTTCGTGAGCTTGCACCTGCGAGCGAGGGAGAACCCGATGGAAGTCGCCGAATGGGGCGGGCACTCGCAGCGAGTGATGTTCACGTACTACGCAGGCGTCATTAAGGAGCTACGCGGCGAGCCCGAGCTGTCAGCCGCCGAGCAGATCGCGCGAGCCCGTGACGCTGTGATCGAGGTGGAGCGGCGAGAGCTGGACGAGATGATGGCCGACCTCATCGAGCACCCGACCATCATGTCCGGTGGCGGAGGCAGGGGCGGCGGTGGCGGGGGGAGACGAGCAGCCAGGAGGTTCTACGCGCCCAATATGTAGCGCCGCCGTTTGGCAAGCTCACGCCGACCCGTCGAGCGACCGGCGTCCAATCCCGTCGGTGGTGGGGGAGGCGATTGAGAAGGAGTTAGCGAAATCTGAGGACGGCGAAGCGGCTAGCCGATGGTTTAGCCGGAGCGGTCCGGCTAAAGTCTAAAGACGCGATCACGAGGCGCCTCCAGAAAGTCCCGTCCTGCGATAGGGTTCTCCAGACGGACGGTTATCGTTCCGGCCTCGTCGTCCGTGGCAGCCACTGTGCCTCTGCTCGTAAGGCCCTTCCCAATAACAACATCGTCATCGATTTTGAGCCCCGACAAATCAACTTCGACAGGCTGCTCTTCGGTGTCCTGATCCGGCATCGCTTCAACACAGGCTAGCACCTCTCCTTCGATGCCTTCCACGACACCACCCGCCGACGGGCAAACCGATCCCGGACGAAAGGTCGAGCTTCCACAGCCTGTCTTGCCTCCACAGCCTGCGCCGCATGAAGAGCGTGTCCCAATGTGGGTGTACGCGCCGCCAGGTACGACGCTGATTCCTGTGCCCGCAGCCCAAGAAGAAGCCGTGTACCGCCTGATTCAGAGCCAGTCTACGAATTGGTCGCGCCCTTCGAGCTACCAGCTTCCGGTTGACGTAAAGACGCCGCTCGCCATTCTCGTTCCGCTACTAGTCGGACTGGCTGGACAGATCACAAGTAACGTGGTTCGCATCGCCATCATCGTCATTGCGTGCGCCGTTTTACTGTGGCTAGCACTTGCCACCTTGGGCGCTAGGCGCCTTCGGCATACAAACCGCGCGCTGGCCGAACCTAGCGAGCCGTTTACTCTCAGGTGAGCGGGTACGTCAGTAAAGACGTCGCGCTGGTATTGATGCCCCGACCAACTGCCGTCTCCGAGCCCATCTACCAGCCCCCATCGTTCGAGCAGCCACCGGCCGCAGACCGCCTTACGGATGCGGCGAAGACGACGGCGAGAGCGCCGAGAGTGGTGGTGGGCCTTGGTTGCCATTTGGGTTTCCTCCAGGGGACGGATACGACGCCATCCCCAGGCCAGGAAGGAACCGATGCGGAGTGCCCCGAGCAACGCGAGTGCTATTGAGGGCCGCAGCTCCACGGGACCACTGGCACGATGGCGGATCGAAGCCAACCCCAGGAGGGACGCATGGCGACCGGCGCCGCCACGACGCTCCTCGTCGTCTTTGTCGCCTTCGGGGTGGTCGTGCCGACGACTGCTTGACCAGCTCGCCCACGTCGGCAATGGATCGCCCCTGCCTCCACCAGCCGGGCACCGGGGATCAGCACCCGCAGCTCTGCCGTGACGGTCGGTGCCGGGCGCCTTCGCTGCCCGGCACCGAGGGGTGAGTGCAGCCGGTGTGCGGCCCACAGCGGTCGGCACTCGGCCGGTCGTCACCGGCCCAGGCCGCCGCTGGCGAGAGCGACTGTCCGCAAGGTGCCTTGACCCGAACTCCGCTTCGCGTCGCCATAGCACGCACTCCCTACAGCTCGCCGGACCTACCTAGTTTTTTCGTCTTTCTGGTGTTTTAGGGAAAGAACCGCTACAATCCCGGTATGACCAAACGCGAGCAGCGAGCCCTCACGTTGGGCTTCATTACCCTCTCCGACACTCTGCATCGGACGGAAAACGCCCTCCAGCACGGAAGCATCCAGGACGCGCTGGACCAACTTCAGCAGACCCAGCACGTCGTGGCCGCCATGCACCCCGCCGAGATGGACGTGACGCAAGCTGCCGATGCGCTCGAAGTCTCCCCCCCGACCGTTCGAGCGTGGGCAAGGCGCGGACTGATGGAGGTCATCCGAGAGCGCCCGATGACGCTCGCCTTCCCGAGCGTCATCGGCCTGCGCGACCGCTTGCAGAGGCTACGCGAGACAGCCACCAACGAGAAGCGCTGGCAGTCGCTGCTCGCGGCCGCAGCAGACCAACGTGAGTTCGCGCAGGACGGCGCGCGCGAGGGCCTGGCCGACGCCCTCGCCGGGAACACCGAGCCACTGACGCAGCGGTGACGTTCAACGTCTCCGTGGCCAGGCGAACGGCGCCGCGCGTGCGCGCACTTCGCGGAAGGGCACAGGAGCGATTTTGGGAGGCGGTGCGACAGTTGGAGGGCGAAGGCTGCAAGGCTGCCCACTACCGGATGCGTGCTCCCGATGGCGGGGACGCTCACATCTGCGGTCTGCGCTTCTACGCTGACTGGCGGATGCACTTGGTGTTCGGCGAGAACAACAACATCGTGGTCGCATGGGTCGGGCAGCACAGCGACAAAGAGAACGCCCACATCGACGGAGCCGAAGACATACCGCAGTTGGCGCACATCGGAAGGCGACGCGCGGATCAACCACCCTGCTGCGACGAGTTCGATGAGCCGCCGGCCGACCAAGACCTTGTCGATCTTGTCAACGCACTACGGCCAGCGCGAGCCCGGACACGATGACGTTGGTGTCGAGGACAGCCCCT
Organism: Solirubrobacteraceae bacterium; assembly: GCA_025449845.1. Taxonomy (GTDB): domain Bacteria; phylum Actinomycetota; class Thermoleophilia; order Solirubrobacterales; family Solirubrobacteraceae; genus Palsa-744. The sequence goes on from JANWIP010000023.1 coordinate 105,899, forward strand.
CAGAGGTCCGTAGGAGGCTCCCGGCGCAGCTCGCCGCAGCCAGCCGAGGGTACATGCCAAGCGCGCCGACATGGCACAGCAGGCGTCATCGCGCCACCAGCTCCGGCCCGCAGCACGCGCTACGATGACCGCGCAATGCAGCGCGTTTCGAGCCCATGTGCCCTTGGTCGCCGGACTTCTTATCCCCGTATGTGTGCCATAGATGTGCCATTCGGCGATGCGACGACGATGGGACGTAAGCTAGAAACCGCTTAGCAAAGCCACAAAGGGCGATTAGCTCAGTTGGGAGAGCGCCGCCTCGACAAGGCGGAGGTCACTGGTTCGAGCCCAGTATCGCCCATTGGCGTACGGCCCCGCAAACACTGGGGTTTGCGGCCTCCCGACGGTCCTTGAGGTTCCAATTTGGTTCCGTTGCCTGCGCGAGCGCGTTGCGCAGGGAGCGAGTCAGCCGCGATGCTGCGGTCCAGGACATAGACCTGAGCCTTGTCGAGGCGGCGCTCTCCCAGCTGAGCTAATCGCCCTGGGACGGCCCTAGCGTATCAACGGCGACCGTCCGAGATCGCGTGAGGACCCAAGGCACCATCCTCAATACCCCCCAGAGCCCGCGCCCCCGGGCACCGGGCTGGAGTGACCCCCATCAAGGCACAATCACAACTTGGCCTTCCCCACCCATGCCGGTCGGTCCCCCACCGGTTGAGCCCGAGCTGCCGGCAACCCCGTTGGCGCCTTCCGATTCCGCTCCGGAGCTCGATTCACGGCCAAAGGGCCCGGCTTCGCGACCTTCGCCGCCGCTGCCGCTAGCACCCCCGTAGGGACCTTCCGTTTCGGCGGGAGATTCCGTGCCGTAAGGCGAGGATTCGCTGCCGGAGGACCCCGGTGTCCCTGATGCCTGTCCGCCCTGACCCTGGGTGGAGGTCCCCTCACCAGACTCAATCGCCTTGACAACTTCGGTGACGGTGTTCGAGGAGATCGCGAAGCCCACCCCGGTGCTTCCTGGCTGCGATTCGGCGCTGCTCGCCGCGTCGCTTGCGATCTGCGAGTTGACCCCGATCACCTCGCCCTGATCGTTGAGCAGCGGGCCACCGGAGTTGCCTGGGTTCAAGGCAGCATCTGTCTGGATCGCGTCCTTGATGCTCGCTCCGTCGGGAGCCGATATTTCGCGCCCCAGGGCCGACACTATGCCCTTCGTCAAGGTCTCATCGAGGCCGTAAGGGTTGCCGATCGCATAGACCGAGTCGCCGACCTGCACAGAGCTTGAGCTGACCATTTTCAAGGGCCGCAGTCCAAGGCCCGATGAGGGGGTCCCTGTGAAGTGATCCGGGCGTTGTGCGTGTTCGTCACGTCCCTGTGGTGGGATGAGAGGATGGACACGATCATGAAGCGACGGAGGCATACGCCGGAGCAGGCAGTTCGCAAGATCC
>JANWIP010000024.1 GCA_025449845.1 Solirubrobacteraceae bacterium
AAGCTCCCCGCGGCCCGCGCCATCCTGGACCGCCTGGCCGACGTCGGGCTCGGCTACGTCGCCATCGGCCAGCCGCTCACTACCTTGTCAGGCGGCGAGGGGCAGCGGCTGAAGCTGGCCACCCACATGGCCGCCAAGGGCGGCATCTACGTCCTTGACGAGCCGACCGCCGGACTGCACCTCGCAGACGTGCAGCAGCTGCTCGGCCTGCTCGACCGGCTCGTGGAGTCCGGCAAATCGGTGATCGTGATCGAGCACCACCCGGCGGTCATGGCCCACGCCGACTGGATCATCGACCTCGGCCCCGGCGCCGGTCACGACGGCGGCCGGATCGTCTTCGAGGGCACGCCCGCCGACCTCGTCGCTGCCCGGAAGGGAATCCGATCGCTCACCGGCGAGCACCTCGCGGCCTACGTCGGCGCCTGACTGGCCACCTGGCCAAACCAACCCCGGCTCCTCTAAGCTCCCCGCTGGCGCGCATGGCGCCCAAGCGCGTTCAACGACCACCGGGAGCAGCCACGAGATGAGCCAGAAGACGTTCGTGATCGGCGTGGGCATGACCAAGTTCGACAAGCCCGGCAGCAAGGAGGGGGACTACTCCGACTGGGCATATGAGGCCTGTATCGCCCGCCGGCGTCGTGAAGCCCGAGGCGAAACAGTGAAAAGGTGAAGCGAACGATCTTCGAGTCAGAGCACCGCGACTACCGCGAGGCAGTGCGCGGCTTCCTCGCCGCCGAGGTAGTACCCCATCACGAGCAGTGGGAGCGCGAGGGGATCGTCCCGCGTGAGCTGTTCACCAAGGCCGCGCGGCAGGGGCTGCTCGCGATGAGTGTCCCCGAGGCCTACGGTGGGGCGGGCGCAGCGGACTTCCGCTTCAACCAGATCGTCGTGGAGGAGGTCGCCTACGCGGGCGTCGCCGGCAGCGGCCTAGGGATCACGCTGCACAACGACATCTGCCTGCCCTACTTCCTGGCTTACTGCAATGAGGAGCAGCGCGCCCGCTGGCTGCCAGGTATCGCCGATGGCTCGCTGATCACGGCACTAGCGATGACCGAGCCCGGGATCGGCTCCGATCTGGCCTCGATGAGCGCCAGCGCCCAGCTGCAGGGCGATCACTACGTGGTCAATGGCGCGAAGACTTTCATCACTAACGGCATCAACGCCGATCTCGTGATCGTCGCGCTGAAGACCGATCCGGCCGAGCGCCACCGCGGAATCTCGCTGCTGGTAATCGAGCGCGGCATGGAGGGCTTCGAGCGCGGCCGCAACCTGCAGAAGCTCGGGATGCACGCACAGGACACGGCCGAGCTATTTTTCGCCGACGTCCACGTGCCGCTCACGAACCGCCTGGGTGAGGAGGGACACGGTTTCCGCTACCTAGTCGCTAACCTCGCCCAGGAGCGCCTGTCAATCGCGATTGCCGGCGTCTCGGCCGCGCAGGCTGCATTAGATTGGACGCTGACCTACGTCAAGGAGCGCAGCGCCTTCGGCCAGCCGCTCGGCTCCTTCCAGGCCTCGCGCTTCGCGCTGGCGGAGATGAAGACCGAGATCGAACTCGCGACGGCGTACACAGACCAGGCCGTCCTCGCACTGGGTCGCGGCGAGCTGTCCGCGGAGGACGCGGCGATGGCGAAGTGGTGGTGCACCGAGCTGCAGGGCCGCGTGCTCGACCGCTGCGTGCAGCTGCACGGCGGCTATGGCTACATGCTCGAGTACCCGATCGCGCGCGCCTATGCCGACGCGCGCGTCACCCGCATCTATGGAGGCAGCAATGAGATCATGAAGGAGATCGTCGGGCGCTCGCTCGGCGTGTAAAAGAGAGATGGGAGCCCGCTGATGAGCGATCGCAACCGCCGCCTGGTCCTGGCCGAGCGCCCGACAGGCATGGTCGACGCGGAGACCGTCCGCCTGGAGGACGCCGACGTTCCCGAGCCGGGCCCAGGGGAGGCGCTCGCGCAGGTCCGCTACCTCTCGATCGACCCGACGATCCGCACCTGGATGGACGACGCTCCGGGCTACCTGCCGCCGATCGGGATCGGCGAGGTCGTGCGCAGCGGCGGCGTGGCTGAGGTGCTGAGCAGCAATAGCGAGCGTTACGCGCCCGGCGACTTCGTGTTCGGCATGACCGGCTGGCAGGACTACGTGATCGCCGATGAGGGCGAGCGCACACTCCAGGTTTTGCCTCCAGGCGTCTCGCCGACCGCGGCGCTAGGCGTGCTCGGCGTCACCGGCATGACGGCCTACTTCGGCCTGATCGACGTCGGCCGCGTCAAGGAGGGCGACACCGTGGTCGTCTCGGGCGCGGCGGGCGCCACCGGATCGACGGTCGGGCAGATCGCCAGGCTCAAGGGCGCCGCCAAGGTGGTCGGCATAGCCGGAGGCCCAAAGAAGTGCGCCTGGCTGATCGATGAGCTTGGCTTCGACGCAGCGATCGATTACAAGAACGAGGACATCGCTGAGCGTCTACGGGAGACGTGCCCAGACGGGATTGATCTCTACTTCGACAACGTCGGCGGAGTGATCCTCAACGCTTGCCTGGCGCGTCTGGCGCTACGCGGACGGGTCGTGCTGTGCGGCGCGATCTCCTCCTATAACGAGCACGAGCGCGTCGCGGGCCCCTCCAACTACTCCGCTCTGATCCTCAGGCGTGGGCGCATGGAGGGCTTCATCATCCTCGACTACTTCGACCGTTTCCCCCAGGCGCAGGCCGAGATGGCCGGATGGCTCGCCGCCGGCAAGGTCAAGGCGGCCGAGCACATCGTTGAGGGGCTACAGCACGCGCCCGACGCGCTGAATCTGCTATTCACCGGCGGCAACACCGGCAAGGTGATGGTGCGGGTCTGATCTAGCGGCTTTCGGACCTATATAAGACCACAGCCATCGCCGTCCGATTCCCGCTAGACAACGACCGCTAGGCGTGTCACGGTGTCCTGGTGGACTTCAACTCAGACAGCGTTTGGCGGGCGATCGAGGCGTGTGACCCGCGCTTTGATGGCTGGATCTTCTGCGGTGTGAAGACGACCGGGATCTACTGCCGCCCGAGCTGCCCGGCGCGTACCCCCAAGCGCGAAAACGTCAGCTTCTTTGCATCGGCGGCGGCGGCCCAGGCAGCCGGCTTTCGCGCCTGTAAGCGCTGCCGCCCGGACGCAACACCAGGTTCACCCGAGTGGGACCTGCGCGCGGATCTGGTCGGCCGCGCAATGCGGTTGATCGCCGACGGGGTGGTCGACCGCGAGGGGGTCAGCGGTCTCGCGGGCCGTCTGGGCTACACCGAGCGTCACGTGCATCGTCAGCTCGTGGCCGTGGCAGGTGCGGGTCCACTTGCACTCGCGCGCGCCCAGCGTGCACAGACCGCGCGCATTTTGCTGGAGACGACGACACTGCCAATCACAGGCGTGACATTCGCGGCGGGCTTTCAGAGCGTGCGGCAGTTCAACGCCACGATTCAGGAGATCTTTGCGATGACGCCAAGCACCCTGCGCGCACGGATGCAGAAAGGCGGGCGCCTGCAGGACAGCGAGGCACTGTCACTGCGCCTGCCTTATCGCGCGCCGCTGGAAGCCGAGGGACTGGTCGCCTTCCTGGGCCTGCGGGCGATCGCGGGCGTGGAGGAGGTGCGCGACGGCGCCTACCGTCGAAGTCTGCGCCTGCCACACGGTACGGGCGCTGTCGAGCTGCGCCCCGCGGACGGGTATATACACGCCCGCTATTGGCTTGCCGATCTGCGCGACCTCGGCGCCGCGATGCAGCGTTCGCGCGCGCTGCTCGATCTCGATTCAGATCCGCAGAGCGTGGTAGAGGTCCTGGGCAACGAGCCGCTGCTGGGAGCGTTGGTGCGCAAGGCGCCCGGACGGCGCGTGCCAGGCACCGTCGATAGTCACGAGCTGGCAGTCCGCGCCGTGCTGGGTCAGCAGGTCTCGCTGCGGGGCGCCGCGACGCTGGCGGCCCGCCTGGTAGCCGCCTACGGTGAGGAGCTCGAGCGCCCGCTGGGTACGGTGACGCATGTCTTCCCCTCAGCGGAGGCGTTGGCCGACATGGACCTGGCCAGCTTGGCGATGCCCGCGACACGCCGTCGCGCTCTGCATGCACTGGTGAGCGCGCTCGCGAGCAAAGAGCTGGTGATAGACGCCGGTGCGGACCGCATCGAGGCGCGTGGAGGACTGCTGGCGCTGCCGGGCATCGGGCCGTGGACGACGGAATACATCGCAATGCGCGCATTGGGAGATCCCGATGCCTTCCTGCCCAGCGACCTCGGGGTCCGTCACGCGCTTGAACAACTCGGCCGGCGCTCGCCGACGGAGAAACCGCTGAACGCCGAGCAGCTCGCCGAGCATTGGCGACCGTATCGGGCCTATGCCGTGCAGCATCTGTGGGCCTCGCTCGATCCGGCCGGACAAGCAAAACCCACACCGATATCCACAACCGACGCCGAGCAGCTTGCTGCCTGAGGTGTAAAGGAGTCACATGCCCACTCAAACTCCCTCCCATCAGCTTTTCTACACAGGCATTGAGAGTCCGATCGGCGAGCTGTTACTGCTCGGCGATGGCCACACCTTGCACGGTCTGTATATGCAAGATGGGCGCAAGCCGACAAGGATCGCGTCACAGTGGCAGCGCTCGGCCGCACCCTTCACCGATATAGAAGCGCAGCTAGGCGAGTATTTCGCCGCCGAGCGCTTCACATTTGACATTCCGCTCACCATGAAAGGCACTGAGTTCGAGCGCAGCGTCTGGCAAGCGCTGCAGGAGATCCCCTACGGTGAGACCGTCAGCTACGGCGAGATCGCCAAGCGCGTAGGTCAGCCTTCGGCGGCGAGGGCGGTAGGTCTCGCCAACGGACGTAATCCGATTGCCGTGGTCGTTCCTTGCCATCGCGTGATTGGCGCGAACGGCACACTCACGGGCTACGGCGGTGGCCTGGAGCGCAAGCGGCTGCTGCTTGAGCTCGAGCAAGGACAGGCCTGCCTGCAACTCACGCCTTAGCAACCGCGCGCGCACGGAACCGCGCGGCCTTGACCGTCTCGGTAAGCGTGGCGATGTCATAGGTCCCGTAATGCCGCCGTCCGTTGATGAAAAAGGTCGGCGTTCCAGAGACCCCGCTCTCATCGGCGCTGGCCACGTCTTCACTGATTCGTCCCGCGTGCGCCCGCCGTCGTAGTTCCTCCAGGAGGCGCTCGGCATCGAGCCCCAACCGCGCGGCGTAGCCCGATAGGTCACTCGCCCGCAGCTCGCCCTGATGCTCAAGCAGGATGTCGTGCATCTCCCAGAAGCTCCCCTGTGCGGCGGCGGCCTCTGAGGCCTCGGCGGCGATCTGCGCATGGGGGTGAACGTCGTTGAGCGGCAGGTGTCGCCAGACGTAGCGCACTTCGTCGCCAAGCGAGGCAAGGAGCTCGCGGATGACCCCCTCGGCCTGCCCGCAGTAGGAACACTCAAAGTCGCCGTACTCGAGCAGCGTGATGCTCGCATCCTCAGGCCCGCGGATGTGGTCGCGCTGAGGGTGGACTTCCTCGGAGAGGTCAAGGATGTCCGCGGCGGTACCGGCAAGCTGTCGCGCGCGCATCCTCTGCGGCAGGTGCCGCACCACACGCAGGACGGCCCAGGCCAGCAGCGGCGCCAAAACTACGGAACCCAAAGCACCCAGCCGCGCCTCTTCCAGGCGCTGCCCGCTGAAGGCGAGGCTGGAAATCAGCAGCGAGACGGTGAAACCGATACCTGCGACGGCGCCTCCGGCGGCGAGCACCGGCGAGCTGAGCGGCGAGCGCGGCCCGCGCAAGGCCGGCCGCGAGGCGATCCAGGAGGCGCCGGCGATGCCCAGCGGCTTACCCAGCAGGTAGCCAAAGAGTATCCCCAAGGTGATAGGCGAGCGAAGTGCGTCATGGATCAAAGATCCAGTCACATGCACGCCTGCATTGGCGAGTGCAAACAGAGGCACAATCAGGTAGCTGGTCCAAGGGTGAAGCCGATACTGCAGCCGCTCGTTAGGTGAGATCGCGGACTGGATCTCCTGCTGGGCGGAGCGCGCCAACTCAGGTGTAGGCTGCTCGCGAAAGGAGCGCGTCAGCGCGGTCGCCCGCTCCAGGTCCTCGCGCGAGGGCGGGTAGGCACTCGTGGCCAGCCCGATGATGATTCCCGAGATCACGGGGTCGATGCCGGACTCAAACAGCGCAACCCAGAGGCCAAGGGCGCCAATAAAAGACACCGGACGAAGCCACTGCGGCGCATAGCGCAGCGCAAAGAGCACGCCGATAAATGCCAAGGCGATCACAAGCGCAAGGATCGAAACATGAGTCGTGTAAGCGATCGCGATCACCAGCAGCGCGCAGAGATCGTCGACCACCGCCAAGGTGAGCAGGAAGACGCGCAGGCGCGTGGCCGAGCGCGGCGTGAGCAGCGCCAGCGCGCCTAGCGCAAAAGCGGTGTCGGTCGACATCGCAGCCCCCCACCCGTGAGCACCTGGGCCGCCGGCGTTGATCGCAAGATAGATCGCGATCGGCAGCGCCATGCCGCCGATCGCGGCGAACACGGGAATGGTCAGCCGCCGGCGCTCGCGCAGCTCGCCGAGGTCGAGCTCGCGCTTGGCCTCCAGGCCGACGACGAGGAAGAAGAAGGTCATGAGCCCTTCGTTGACCCAGTGGCGCAGGTCGGCCGAGATTTCACCGCCTCCGAGCGTGACCGCGAGGCGGGTACCCCAGAAGGACTCATAGGAGTGAGGCCACGGCGAGTTCGCCCACAGCAGCGCGAGCAAGGTGCCCGCCAGCAGCACGATCGCGCCGCCGGTCTCGGTGCCCAGGAAATCGCGCACCGGCGTAGCCATGTTGCGCGCCCACGCGGTACGGCCGGCGTAGGCCGTGGCGTCCGCGCCCGGAACCTCTCCGTTGGCTTCGATCGCTGCCATCGTCAAGCGATTATCGCTTCGCGCTGCGGCGCTAGGCTTGACCTCGGCCATGACGAGACAGATCGTCCTCTTGCGAGGCATCAATGTCGGCGCCCACCGCCGGGTGGCAATGGCCGACCTGCGCGCGCTGCTCGGTGACGCCGGCTATGACGAGATCAAGACCCTGGGGCAGAGCGGCAATCTCGTGCTGAGCGCCAAGCAGGCGAACCCCGAGCGCCTAGGCGGCGAGCTTGAAAACCAGATCGCTGAGGGTCTCGAAGTTCAGGCGAAGGTCGTGGTGCGCACATGCGCCGAACTCGCCGCGGTAGTGGCCTACAACCCGCTGGCCGAGATCGCGCAGGAGCCAAAGCTCTACCAGGTGAGCTTCCTCTCCGCTAAACCCGACCCCCAAGCCATCAAAGCAATAAAGGCCATAGACACCTTCCCGGAGCAGTGGACGAGGAAAGGTCGTGAGATCTATGCGTGGCACCCCAAAGGCATCCACAATTCGCCGCTGGCCAAGCTGCTGTCAGACAAACGCCTGGGTGTAGCGGTCACCGCTCGTAACTGGAACACCGTCACGAAGTTGTTGGAATTGGCACAGTCGTGAGCACTCTGGCCGCGACCAGTCCCGAAATCAGCCCCGCAGCAGCAAAGACCCCGGCCATGCCCTCACGGGCGCTGGTGTTCTCAGGCCTGCTGCTGGTGATGTTCCTGGCGGCGCTCGATCAGACGATCGTGGCGACGGCGCTGCCGACGATCGTGGGAGACTTCGGCGGCCTGAGCCATATCTCGTGGGTGGTGACGGCCTATCTGCTTGCCCAGACGGCTGTCACTCCCCTGTACGGGAAGTTGGGCGACATGTATGGGCGCAAGGTCGTCCTACAGGCCGGTCTGGTGGTGTTCCTGGTCGGCTCGGCGCTGTGCGGTTTGAGTCAGAGCCTCGGCGAGCTGATCGCATTCAGGGCGCTGCAGGGCCTCGGAGGCGGCGGCCTGATGGTCAGCGCGCAGGCGGCGATCGGCGACGTGGTGCCACCCCGCGAACGCGGTCGCTACACGGGAATGTTCGGCGCGGTGTTCGGCCTGGCCAGCGTCGCCGGACCGCTGCTGGGCGGCTTTCTCACGAGCAGCCTCAGTTGGCGCTGGATCTTCTACGTCAATCTGCCCCTTGGCATCGCTGCGCTGTTCGTCCTGGCAGCCACTCTCCCCAAGGCTACGGAGCGGGTCCACCATGTGGTGGACTATCTCGGCACCGCGCTGCTCGGCGGCGGTCTGACCGCAATCGTGCTGGCGGCCTCCCTAGGCGGTAACTCATACGGCTGGGGCTCCCCCTTCATCGTCGGCCTGGGCATCGCTGGAGTGCTGCTGCTGGCCGCGTTCGCATTCGTGGAGCGCCGAGCGCAGGAGCCGGTGCTGCCACCGAGGCTGCTGGCCAACCGCGTGTTCGCGGTCACAGGCGCGGTCGGGTTCGTGGTCGGCTTCGCGCTGTTCGGCGCCGTCACCTATCTGCCGCTGTTCCTGCAGGTGGTCAAGGGCGCGACCCCCACAGGATCGGGCCTGCAGCTGCTGCCACTGATGGGAGGCCTGCTGATCACCTCGATCGTCTCGGGCCAGGTGATTACGCGTACAGGCCACTACAAGCCATTCCCGATCGCGGGCACGGCGGTGATGACGCTCGGGCTCTATCTGCTCTCCACGATGGACATCGCGAGCACACGACTGTCGATCTCACTGTTCATGTTCGTGCTCGGCCTGGGCCTGGGAATGGTGATGCAGGTGCTGGTACTGGCGGTGCAGAACGCGGTGGAGTACAAGGACCTGGGCGTGGCGACATCCGGCGCGACGCTGTTTCGCTCGATCGGCGGATCGCTGGGCACGGCGGCGCTCGGCGCCATCTTCTCCAACCGCCTCAGCGACGAGCTGAAGAGCGTCTTCCCGAGCGGCACCATCACCGGCCACGCCCACCTCGCGGGACAGGTGAACCCGACGGAGATCGCGCATCTGCCGGCGGTGCTGCGCCTCGGCTATCTGCACGCGTTCACGAGCTCGCTTAGCAGCGTGTTCCTGGTGGCGGCGGTGATCGCCGTGGCGGCCTTCGTGCTCTCATGGTTCATCCGCGAGCTGCCGCTGCGTGAGACGGTGGCCAGCCCCGACATGGCGGATACCTTCGCCAGCCCGCGGGACACGGACTCGCTGGCGGTGATCGCCAACAAGCTCGGACGCCTGGAGCGCCGGGAGGGGGCACGAGAAATCATCCGTCGCGTGGCGCGGCGCGCCGAAGTCGATCTGGACCCCACCTCCTGCTGGCTGCTGGCGAGGCTAAGCGAGGACGCGCCGGCGGGGCTCGAGAGCCTTGCCCGGCGAGCAAACGTGGAGATCGCGGTGCTGGCCCACGCCCGCGACGTGCTGCTGGAGCACGGGCTGATCGCGGCGGGCTTGTCGACACCCATCGATGCGACACCCGCCAACGTGATGTCCACCTACGAGCTGACCGCCGCGGGCCGCGACACGGTTGAGCGTCTGCGGAAGACTGGCGAGCAGCGCCTGAGCGATCTGCTGGAGTGCTGGCGACCCGAGGAAAACGAAGACTTGGCGCGCCTGATCGTCAACCTGGCGAGGGAGTTCTTCATCGACCCCTCGGCACTGGGAGGGCGGATTCCGGCGCCAGTTACCCCGGCGTAGAGCCATTCCAGGCGGAAGACGCCCCGCCGAAGCAGTAAGGTCCCCAAAATAAGGTTTCTTCGACGGGGGGTTGTTGTGCGTACTCGGATTGCAATTATTGGCCTGGCGGCATGCCTGATGACGGCGGCGCTGGCTTGCTCGGCATTGGCGTCGACGTTGACGCTGGGCACCACGACGTTCCCTGCCGGAGCCACCCCCGGAGGGTGCATAACCAGCTATGCCTTCACGCAGGGCGCAACGGACGGGACATATCAGTACAAGGTCCCGCCCAGCGGTGGAAGGATCACCTCCTGGAGCACCAACACGACTGGCGGCGTTACCGAAACGTCGTTGACGTTGCTCCTGCTGCGCGGCGGCGGCAACGAATACAAGGTCGTCAACTTCGATCGTGAGACGCTGCCGAACCCGCTACCGGCCGGTGGCGTCGCGACGTTCCAGCTGCCGACGCCGTGGACGGTGACCGGCGGGGAGCAGTTGGGCCTGTATGGCCCTGGGACCGGGGTCAACTGCTTCTACACCGGCGGCAGCACCCCGGCCGCCGATGTGCTCTCTTACGATATGACTGCGGCCCCCCCGGGCATTGGCGTCACCTACCCGACGACGTCGCTGGGGATGTTCCTGGTGAATGTCGCCGCCGAACTGACACAGAGCCTGGATGCCGGCATCACGGGCTCGGTGGCTCCTGCCACGATCACCGCGGGCGGCGCGTCCGAGTATGCCTTCACGGTCTCCAACAGCGGCGTCTCGGCCGCACCGGTGATCTTCACCGACGGAGTGCCGGCTGGCCTGACGATCCTCTCCGCTGTGGCGGGAGGCGGAGCGTGCACCACAGCGGGCCAGACTGTTAGTTGCACGATGCCGAACCTGGAAGCGGGTCAGAGCGCGCCGGTGTCGATCATCGTGGCGGCGCCGAACGCGGGCAGCTACAGCGACACGGCGACGGTCTCCGCGCTCTCGGGATCGCTTGCGGATACGAACCCCGCTAACAACACAGCCGCCGCGACACTCAACGTGAATGCCCCTGCGCTGGCACCAGTAGCGCCAGTGGTGCAGTGCAAGGTGGTGCAGCTCGCGGGAGCGCCGCTGTCGGTCGCCAAGCTGGTGATCCCGGCGTTGAACTGCAAGCTCGGGAAGGTCACGAGCAAGGCATCGAAGAGTGTGCGCAAGGGCTACGTGATCTCAACGACCCCGCGCTCAGGCGCCACGCTGGCGGCAGGCAGCGCAGTGAGCGTCGTCACTTCCTCGGGTCCCCCGAAGAAGCACAAGAAGAAAAAGCACTAACGCATTAGGAAAGAGCGCCCCCCGCGGAAGCAGAGCCCTCCGCGGGGGAGGCGCCAACCCCGGGGGAAGCGCCCACCGAGGCGGCTCGGTGCAGCGCGATGGCCGCAGTGTCATCCGCGTGCGCGCCGGTCTGAAACTCATCGAGCGCGCGAGTGACGCGCTCGATGACAGCGGCGGCGGACCTGTCCCGGCCGAGATCCCGGAGCGTGTCAGACAGCCGATCCAGCTCAAAGCGCTCACCGCCCTGGCCACGCGCGTCGGTGATGCCGTCGGTATAGGCGATGAGGGTGTCGCCGGCGTTCAGCGTGAGCGTGAAGTCCTGCCAGTGAACCTCGGAGAGCGCGCCGAGCAGCGGCCCGTACTCACCGACCTCCGCGACCCCCTCGGCGCCGATGCACAGCGGCAGGGGATGCCCGCCCGCCGCGAGCGTGACGGTCTCGCCGCGCAGGCGCAGACAGAGCGCGGTGCAGACCGAGAGCGCGGGGCGTTTCTTGAGAGTGCTGTCGACAAAGGCGAGCAGCTGCGCGGGGCTGGCAACAAACTCGGAGGCGGTGCGCACGGTATGGCGCACAAGCGCGGTAAGCGCGGCAGCCTCGATCCCCTTGCCGGTGACGTCGCCGATCACGAGCATCCAGTCCTCGCCGACCGGCCAGACATCGTAAAAGTCACCCCCCACAAGCGAGGTCTCCAAAGCCGGCAGATAGATGCTGGCCAGCTCGTAGCCGGGTATCTCGGGTAGCCGCTCGGGCAGCAGGCTCTGCTGCAAGGTGCGGGCGATTGTGGAGCGCTCGCTGTAGAGCCGTGAGTTCTCGATCGCGACGGTGGCGCGCGCGGCGATCTCTTCGGCAAAGCCCTGATCGAACTCGTCGAGCACGCGCTCGGACTCGGCGCTGACGAGCGTCATGGCGCCAAGGGTCCTGTCGCCGAGCCGCATGGGAACGATGAGCACGGAGCGAAACCCCAAGGCACGCAGCAGCTCGAGGTGGCGCTCATCAACGGCGGCCAGCTCAAGCATCTCCTGCGAGATCTCGGGGAAGAGCGAGGCTTCGCCGGTGTGCAGAACGCGACCGATGCCCTGCTCGGGATCCAGCCGCTCGGGCATGTAGCGGCGAAGCTCTTCGGCAAGCTTGAGACGCTCGGGATCGACATGCGCGACGGCCACGGTGTTGCGTCCTCCGTGCCCATCGGCGAGATCCACGGCACACCAGTCGACGATGTCGGGCACGGCCAGCTCGGCGACGTTGCGCAGCGTCTGCTCGTAGTCCAGCGAGGAGGCAAGTACGGCGCTGGCCTGCGCGAGAAACTCGCTGCGCAGCTCTGAGCGCCGCTGCTCGGTGACCTCCTCGATGATCGTGATCGTGGCCTGCACCTCCCCCTGCTCATCCAGCAGCGGAGCGGCCTTGAGCAGGTTCCAGCGCAGCTGGCCGGTGACGCGGTGGACGGTGCGGATGAGTAGCGGCGGCGCGTCGGTCTCGCCGCGGAGGATGCGCACGGAGGGAATGTCATCCATGGCGATCTCGCGCCCATCGGCGGCGCGCACGATGTAGTCGCTCATGATGGAGGCAGGCGGGGTGCTGCGCAGCTCCTCCCAGGACTCAAAGCCAAGGTGCGCGATGGCGGCCTGGTTGGCGTAGAGGAAGCGGTGCTCGCGGTCGCGGATAGTGATGGCGTCGCTGAGCGAGCCAACGATGGCCTCGAAGTGCCGCTCGCTGCCCGGCAGCCCCCCATGCGGTTCGTCCATCGGCTGATTATCCGCCAATTCGAGGTTTCCCGCACGACATCGATATCCTGCGCGAAGCAGAGTCCGCGGTGAAGCCCCCGCCGCTGTGATGTTCCCCTGGAGAGGGGCTTTTCAAGGTCAAGGCGCGCGTGCCGGTCGGCGCAGCCTGGCGTCAAGCCGTCCGTAGGAGCCGTTGCCATGCCCGAGAGAAATCGCTGGATCGCCCTTTACGTGTTGTGCATCGGCATGCTGATGATCGTGCTCGACGCGACGGTGGTGAACGTCGCGCTGCCGTCGATCCAGACCGACCTGCACTTCACGCAGTCGAGCCTGGCATGGGTCGTGAACGCCTACCTGATTGCGTTCGGAGGCCTACTGCTGCTGGCAGGCCGCTTCGGCGACCTGATCGGCCGCAAGACGATCTTCATGGCCGGCCTGTGCGTATTCACGCTGGCATCGCTGATGTGCGGCCTGGCGCAGAGCCAGGAAGTGTTGGTGATCGCACGCTTCGTGCAGGGCGTAGGCGGCGCGCTGACCAGCGCGGTGATCCTGGGCATGATCGTGACGATGTTCCCGGAGCCGCGCGAGCAGGCGAAGGCGATCGGCGTGTACGGCTTCGTGGCGAGCGCAGGCGGCTCGGTGGGCCTGCTGGCAGGCGGCGTGCTGACGCAGTCGATCAACTGGCACTGGATCTTCTTCATCAACGTGCCGATCGGCATCGCGACGGGCATCCTGGCCACGCGCCTGCTGGAGCGCGACAAGGGCATCGGCTTCAGCGCAGGCGCGGACATCCCCGGCGCGATCCTGATCACGAGCGCGCTGATGCTGAGCGTCTACACGATCGTCAAGCCGGCGGCGGACGACGGCTGGGGCTCAAGCCAGGCGCTGACGCTCGGCGCGGTCTCGCTGATCCTGCTGGTGGGCTTCATCGTGCGCCAGGCGCGCGCGGCCAACCCGCTGATACCGCTGCGCATCTTCCGCTCGCGCAATGTCTCGGGCGCGAACGTGGTGCAGATGCTGCTGGTGGCAGGCATGTTCGGCATGTTCTTCCTAGGAGCGCTGTATTTGCAGCGAGTGCTGCATTACGACGCGCTGGAGATCGGCCTGGCGTTCCTGCCGGCGACGATCACGATGGGCATCCTGTCGCTGCGTTACACCGAACGCCTGATCATGACCTTCGGCGCACGCACGACGCTGATCCCCAGCCTGACGCTGGTCGCGGTCGGCCTGCTGCTGTTCGCGCGCGCGCCGGTGAATGGCAACTTCATGACGGACGTGTTCCCGGTGATGATCCTGCTGGGACTGGGCATCGGCGGCTCGTTCCCGGCGCTGATGACGCTGGCGATGTCGGGCGCAACGCGCGAGGACGCGGGCCTGGCGAGCGGCCTGGTGAACACCTCGGCGCAGGTGGGTGGCGCGCTGGGCCTGGCGGTGCTGGCGACGCTGTCGGCGACGCGCACGCGGGAATTGAGCGCAAGCGGCGTCGCGCACCTCTCGGCGCTGACGAGCGGCTACCACCTGGCGTTCGTGATCGCGGCCGGGCTGATCCTGCTGTCGGTAGGCGTCGCCGCGACGGTGCTGCGCACGGTCCCGATGCCCGCGATGGGCGAGCAGGCAGAGCAGGGCCGTAGCGAGCCGGCATATTCCGAAGTGGCTTAAAAAGGAGAGGCTCCGCTTCGCTACGCCGTGTTGGTCGCGTGCTACGCACCGGCGCGCGCTATCGCCTACGCGGCGAGGCGCGGCGCGAGCTAGCGGTAAGTGCGACGGCTGTGAGTTGCCGGCTCGCCAGATCGGGTAGGAGGGGGATGATCCGATCAAGCGAGGAAACCAATGACAGTCACTTTGGGAATGACGGACCTTGAGGTATCCCCGATCGCCTTCGGTACGTGGCAGCTAGGAGGAGACTGGGGCAGTTTCGATGAGAGCGAGGCGATCAGCGCGATCCGCCACGCACGCGAGCTAGGCGTCAACTTCTTCGACACAGCACAGGCGTATGGCTTCGGCGCATCGGAGCAACTGCTGGGCAAGGCGCTGCGCGATGGCCTAGGCGCGCGGCGCGAAGAGCTGGTGATCGCCACCAAGGGCGGCCTGCGCATCGATGCCGAGCACGGCCTGGTCCGCGACAGCAGCCCGGCGTGGCTGCGGCGCGGCGTCGAAGAGAGCTTGCGTCATCTAGGCGTGGAGTACATCGACCTCTACCAGATCCACTGGCCCGATCCGAACACGCCGTTAGCGGCCTCGGCGCAGGCCCTGGAGGAGCTCGTGCAGGAGGGCAAGATCCGCCACGTGGGCGTGTCCAACTTCGGCGTCGCAGAAATGGCGGAGTTCGCGCGCACGCGCGCGGTCGAGACGCTGCAGCCGCCCTACCACCTGTTCCGCCGCGATATCGAGTCTGACGTATTGCCCTATACGCGCGAGCACGACATCGGCGTACTGGCATACGGACCCTTGGCCCACGGTCTGCTGACGGGAGCGATGGACGAGGACACGACCTTCCCCGCTGAGGATTGGCGCAGCAATAGCGATCTGTTCAATGGCGAGGCGTTCCAGCGCAACCTTCAGACGGTGCGGGAGCTGGAGAGTTTCGCGCGGTCACGCGGTTACAGCGTGGGGCAGGTGGCGATCGCGTGGACGCTGGCGAACTCGGCTGTGCAGGTGGCGATCGTGGGCTCGCGGTCGATCCCCCACATCGAAGACAGCCTCGGTGCTCTGGAGGTGAAGCTCTCAGAGGAGGATCTGCAGGAGATCGGCGAGATCATGGCCGGTGCGGTGCCCGTCGCGGGCCCCATGCCGGAGACGACCTAAGCACACCGGAGGCCACCAAGCTCACCCGGGTATACCTGGGAACCCACCCTGAAGGCCACCAAGCTCATCCGGGTATACCTGGGAACCCACCCTGAAGGCCACCAAGCTCATCCGGGTATACCTGGAACCCACCCTGAAGGCCACCGTGCTCACCCCGGGTATACCCGCGCCCCCGCCCCGGCATACACCTCGCGCGCGTCGGGGGGCGCCAGAGCGTCAGGCGCAAATAGGCCGAGGACGTGACCGCCAAAGCCGCCGCCGATCAAGCGCGCTCCGATCGCGCCCGCGTCGAGCAGCCGCGCAACGGCGGCCTCAACGGGCTCGGTCGAGACCTCGTAGTGGTCGCGTAGGCTCGCATGGGAAGCATTCAGGAGATGCCCAACGGTGCCGAGGTCTCCCGCACGCAAGGCCGCGACGGTGCCCAGCACGCGAGCGTTCTCGCCGAGCACATGGCCGGCACGCCGGCGCAGCGGTTCGGGCAGGCCCTCGATGGCATCCCAGCTCGCCTCCCGCAGTGAGGGGATACGCAACAGCTCGCAGGCCTGTGAGCACTCTTCGCGGCGCTCGTTGTAGGCCGAATCGGCATGCGCGTGGCGCTGGCCGGAGTCGAGCGTGACGAGCTGCCAGCCGCCATCGAGCCGCAGCGGAACGGGCTCGACGGTGAGCGTGCGGAAGTCGATGCACAGAGCCGTATCAGGAGCGCCGTAAAGCGAGGCGAGCGGGTCGAGCAAGCCAGTGTGTGCGCCGACCCAGTCGCTCTCGATGCGGGCACACAGCCGGGCGAGCTCGATGCGGTCGACCAGGGCGCGGTCGGCAAGCGCGAGCAGCGCAAGGCACAGCGCCACCTCAAGCGCGGCCGATGAGGAGAGCCCGCCGCCCTGCGGAAGATCGCCACCAATCTCAAGCCGCGCGCCCACGAGGGGAAATCCGGCCAGACGCAGTTCGGCAACGGCGCCGCGCACAAAGGCGCGCCAACCCTGCGCGGGTGAAGGCAGGGCGAGCGCAAACTGATCCTGCTCGTGGAGGTCGAGTGCGTGCGCATAGACGCGCCGATCGCCACTGGCCCGGGCATTCACTGTGACACCCTGGGCGATCGCGAAGGGCAGGGCGAGCCCCTGGTTGTAGTCGGTGTGCTCGCCGATGAGGTTGACGCGACCGGGTGCAAACGCAATGACGCGCTCAGCCGGCACGAGCGATCGCCTCGCGCAGCGCCAGCGATGACTCCTCAGGCAGCGTGTCGCCGATGAAGGTGCCGGCGCCCTGCTCGGAGCCGGCAAGATACTTGAGCTTCTCGGCGGTACGCAGCGGCGGATAGAACTCGACATGTAGGTGCCCCTGCCGCTGTCCATCGGTAGGCGCCTGGTGGACGACCATGACGTAGGGAAAAGGTCGCGCAAAGAGAGCGTCATATCCGCGCACGAGCCGCTGGAGACCCTCAGCGAGCAGCCGCAGCTCGGCGTCGGAGCAGTCGAGCAGGCTGGGACGGTGCTGGTGCATGACGAGATGCACCTCATAGGGCCAGCGCGCGGCAAAAGGCACGTACGCAATGACACTCTCATTCTCAAACAGGACGCGGCGCCCATCCTTGAGCTCCTGGCTCAACAACGTGCACAGCGCGCACCCTCCGAGGCGCTCGTCGGCAGCAAGCTCAAGCCGCGGCACGGGCGGCAGAAAGGGATAGCCATAGATCTGGCCGTGAGGGTGGTGAAGCGTGACGCCGACCTCGACGCCGCGGTTCTCGAAGATGAGCACGTAACGCACATCCTCGCGCGCGCCAAGCTCCTGGTAGCGGTGACGCCAGACCCACATGAGCGCCTCGGCACGCTCGGGGGCGAGGGTCCCCAAAGAGCCCTGGTGACTGTCGCTGTAGACCACGACCTCAGCTGCTCCTTCAGGCGCGGAAAAGGCAGGGAAGAGATTGTCGAAGACTGCGATCTCGAAGGCAGGGAAGGGAATCTCTGTCTCCATCGCCCCCGCCGTAGCAGGCGTGGGGCAGAGCGGGCAGCGGTTCTCGGCAGGCAGGAATGTGCGGTTCTGCCGGTGCACGGCATAGACGACAGGTTCCCCGCGCAGCTCATTGAAGCGCTGCTCGCTCACGCCTCTTCACGCTCTCGGAGCGTGTAGAGAATCAGCGCTCGATTGTCCTCTTTGAGGTAGCGCTTGATGTCAAGCGGCCCATAAGCCGGAGGCTCATTCCGCGCCTCCTTGAGGCTCCCATGAAGGTCGCCTTCACCGATTGTACCTTTGCCCTCCATGCCCTGCATATACCCGGGCGCGGGAAATTCCTGACTAGGAAAGCTCGTGTACGGGAAAGAAGGGTATGGGCGCTGCGTCGTCTGGCGCGGCCTCTCGATCGAGAAGGAGGCGGAGATGTTCCACAAGACAGACCGGGTCCAGGAGGCCGTGGAGCGGCTTGAGCGTGGCGCTCCCACGCCCAGTGCCGACCCACCGGGCCTTGCACCCGGCTCAGCGGGCTTTACTGACCTCACGCCCAGTGCCGACCCACCGGGCCTTGCACCCGGCTCAGCGGGCTTTACTGACCTGTCGGCGCTTAGCAGCCCACGAGGTCTCAGCCGACGCGCGTTCATACAGCGCACGGCGGTGACAGGCGTTGCGGCAAGCACGGTCGGCACAGTGCTGGCGGCCTGCGGCTCAGGCAGTTCAGGCTCCTCCAGCGCGTCCTCGGGCGGCAGCAGCGAAGCTGTGTTTGGGGCACACCCGACGTACAAGTTCGTGTTCGTCAACCACGTAACGACCAATCCATTCTTCGTGCCCACGCAGTATGGGGCCGCGGATGCGTGCAAGCTGCTGGGCTGTTCCTACCAGTGGACGGGCAGTGAAAGCAGCAATGTCAATCAGATGGTCAACGCGGTCAACACGGCGATTACCAGCGGCGCCAATGGGATCGCGGTGGCGCTGATCGACCTGCATGCGTTCAATGCGCCCGTTGAAGCCGCTTTGAAGGCGGGCATCCCGGTCGTCGCCTACAACGCCGACGCCCCAACAAATAAGCGCCTGTCATATATCGGCCAGGATCTGGAAAAGGCCGGTGAACAGATGGGCGAACGGATCGTCAAGGCGGTGCCCTCGGGGGATGTCGCGCTGTTCATCGCGACGCCGGGATCGGCGAACTTGCAGCCGCGCATCGAAGGGGCGCTGAAGGCGATCAAGGCATCGGGCAAGCCGATAACAACGCACACGGTCGCCACCGGCGCGGCGGTGCCAGGCGAGCTCTCGACGATCGACGCCTACTGGATCGGCCATCAGAACACGAAGGGCATGTATGCGGTCGACGGGGGCAGCACGGAAAGCCTCGCGAAGGTCATGCAGAAGTACGGCCTGCCTGCCAAGGGCATCAAGGCTGGCGGCTTTGACCTGACCGAAAGTACGCAGAAGCTATTGCAGGAAGGCAATATCGAATTCACAATCGATCAGCAGCCCTACTTGCAGGGGTTCCTGCCGGTGCTGCAGCTGTTCATGTGGCACGTGTCGGGGTCGTTGACGGGCCCGGCCGAAACGGACACCGGCCTGAAGTTCCTCACCAAGGAAACGGTCGTTCCGTACGTTGAATCGAAGACGCGCTACGAGGGAACGTCCTCCGCGGTCAAGGTGGTGCCGATCAAGGCGGGCACCCCCGCTTAGGCACGGGACCCGATCGTGGCGAACGTGACAGGGGAGCCGAGCGCTCCGCAAAAGCCATCCCCTCCGCCGGAGGGCCCAGCGTCTACGCGCCGGGCCCTCTGGCCGCCACGGGGGGAGCTGGCGCAGCGGGTGCTGTCGCTGCGCGAGGGAAGCATCATCGTGGTGACGTTGCTGGTGGCGGTGTATTTCTCGCTGAACACGAGCAGCTTTCTGACGAGCGCCAACTTCAAGACGCTGTTGCCGTACTTCGCGCCGTTCGCGATCATGGCCTCAGGAGTGGTGTTCGTGATGATCCTGGGGGAGATCGACCTGTCGATCGGCGCGACGTACCTGTTCGCGCCATTCCTGTTCTACAAGTTGGCGCACGCCGGGCTGCCGCTGGTGCCGGCGGTAATCGTGGCGCTGATCGCGTGCATGGCGGTGGGCCTGGTCAATGGCTTCTTCACGGCGGTGGTGGGCATCAGCTCGTTCGTGGCGACGCTCGGCATGCTGTTCGCGCTGGAGGGGTTCACTTTGATCATCTCCCACGGTGAGCCGGTGGAGACGCCGGGTGCCCAGGTGACGACGAGTACCCACAATGTTGTGCACGTGATCAACGGCGTGCACGTGACGCTGCCGACGACGGTCAATCACATCAGCACGTTTGCGCGCATCTTCGGCGCGGGCGTGTACTCGGAGTTGATCTGGGCGCTGCTGGTGGTGGCGATACTGCAGACGGTGCTGACGTTCACACGCTGGGGTCTTTACACCGTGGCGGTGGGCTCCAATAAGCTCGGCGCGGCGGAGGCCGGCGTGCGGGTGCGGCTGGTGATGATGCGCAACTTCGTCCTGTGCGCCTCAACGGCAGGTCTGGTCGGGATCCTGGAGGCCGTGCGCGCCTCCTCGGTGCAGCCCGACCCGGCAGGGGCAAACGAAATCCTGTTCGAGGCGATCGCGGCGGCGGTGATCGGAGGCACGCTGATGACAGGCGGCTCGGGCACGGTGGTGGGAGCGCTGATCGGCGCATTGTTCCTGGGCATACTGCACGACGGTCTGATCCTGCAGGGCGTGAACGCCAACTACTTGCTGTTCTATCTCGGCCTGGCGATCATCCTGGCGATGACCGTCAACGTGTACGTGCAGCGCGTGCGCAGGGGGGCCGGTCATGACTGAGCAGATGCCCGATGACGTGCTGCGCGTCGAGAACATCGCCAAGCGTTTCGGTCCGGTAACGGCGCTGCGCGACGTCAATCTGCATCTGCGCAAGGGCGAAGTGCTGGGGCTGCTCGGCGACAACGGCGCGGGCAAGTCAACCCTGATCAAGATCCTTTCGGGCTTTCAGAAGCAGGACTCCGGCGAGATGTTCGTGCACGGCCAGCCATACGCACCCCGCAGCGTCGATGCCGCACGCGCGAGCGGTATCGAGACCGTTTACCAGGACCTGGCGCTGATCGACGAACTGTCGGTGTACCACAACCTGTTCCTGCGCCGTGAGAAGGTGCACCGGCCACTGCCGTTCCTGGCCAACCGCGAGATGAAGCGCCAGGCGCGCGAGGCACTCGATGAGATCGGGATCAACATCCCCCGGATCGACGTGGCCGTGGCCCGCCTCTCAGGCGGTCAGCGCCAGGCGATCGCGGTGGCGCGCACGGCCAACTCCGACGCCGACATTCTGCTGCTGGACGAGCCGCTGGCCGCAATGGGCGCCAAGGAGGGCTCGATGATCCTCGACCTCGTGGCGCGCCTGAAGCAGGAAGGGCGCGTGTCGATAATCATGATCCTCCACAACTACGTGCACGTCTTGCAGGCCTGCGACCGGGTGAGCATGATCCAGGACGGCGCGATCGCGCTGGACAAGCCCACGGCGGAGACCTCGGTGGAGGAGCTGACGGAGATAGTTGTCAATGAGTACCGCCGAGCAAGGCAGCAGAACGCGGCGCAGCATTAAATCGCTCGATCGCGCGGGCCGTGTACTGAAATGGGTGTGAGCCGAGCCGCTTGCGCGGGTAGGTGTAAGCGACAGCTGACTGCAGAGGACAGTTGACCATCGCGACCAAGGAGGCCAATCGTGGCTGATCTTCCAGCTGGAAAGTCGAAGCTGATCCAGTACCTAAATGAGGCGTATGGCACCGAGCGGCGACTGGAGGTCGCCTTGGAGGCTCACATCGGGATGGCTACGCGAAAGACCTACAAGAAGCATCTACGCGAGCACCTCACGGAGACAAGGCGCCATGCTCGGGAGGTGTCCAAGCGCGTCAAGCAGCTGGGCGGTGAGCTTGAGAGCATGGATCTTCCCGGCCCCGAGGCGCTGGGCGGAGTCGCGCAGAGCGCGATTGCGGGGGCGCAGCGCGTGGCGGCACTGGCTCAGGGACCGCTGCACGCGCTGCGAGGCACGGGCGAGGAGGAGAAGCAGCTCAAGAACGCCAAGACCGAGTATGCCTCGGAGGCCGAGGAGATCGCCACCTACTCGGCGATCATCACCGTCGCGGAGACCTTGGGCGATCGCGATACAGCAAAGCTGGCGCGGGCGATCCTGCGCGAGGAGGAGCGGATGCGCTCGTTCCTTGAAAAGGAGATTCCGCGGATGGCAGCTGCGGTGGTGAAGGCCGAGGTCCCCAGCAGTGAGCGCGCAAAGCCGGCAGGCAAGCGCCGGTCTCCATCGAGCGCCGGAAGGAGAGGCTCGTCGGCGAAGAGCTCCGCGAAGAAGAGCTCGGCGAAGAAGAGGACTGCGACGGGAAGGGCCGCGCCCCGGAGATCGGCCTGAGGCGATCGTGGACTTGCCGGAAGCCCCCAGTCGCTCCAAGGTTGGCACGATCTCCCGCCTAAAGTGCTCAGTCACTCCACCAGTTCGGCAGGATCTCCCCGTCGCCCTTCACGTGCGGCCCGAAGGCTACGAGCTCAAGCCCGTCGGGGCCCGCCTCAAAGGCGCGGATGGTCTTGGGTGAGACGCGGATGGCGTCGAGGCGCTTGATCTCCACGATCTCGTTATCGAGCTTGATGCGTCCCGAGCCGGCGAGCACGAGGTAGATCTCCTCGGCCTGATTGTGGCGGTGCCCAAAGCCCTGGCGCTTGCCAGGGTTCAGGCGCTGATGGCTGAGCCCGGTGTCGGTGGCATCGAGATCTTCGCGGGCAAAGCGCGCTTCGCCGAGCTCGCCAAAGCCGCTCTTGGCGGCCATATCTTCGACATCCTCGATGTTCTTGATGGTGTGTGCCATGGCATTCGCTCCTCTGTTTCGGGGGGTTTGTCGGGGGTTTGGTCACGCGGCCAGTTTTCTGTCAGGCTATGTCGATGAACGCCAGCACACTTTCAAGCACGACCACGCTGCCCGCCGGCCCGAGTGAGCCACCCATGGTGCAGACGCTGCGCTGGCTAACGCGGCCGATCTCCTTTCTTGAGTCCTGCCGGCGACGCTATGGCGATAACTTCAGCGTGAAGTTCCTCAGTTTTCAGAATCCCACGGTGATGCTGTCAGACCCCGAGGCGATCCGCGCGCTGTACTCCGAGCGCAAGCACGGTCTGCCGCCCGGGCGCAGCGTGGCGCTGATGCCGGTGATGGGCGCGAGCTCGGTGCTGTTGCTGGAGGGCAGCGAGCACCTGGAGCGACGCAAGGTGATGCTGCCCCCCTTTCACGGCGAGCGGATGCGCTCGTATGAGTCGATCGTGCGCGAAGCAGCCGAACGGGAGATCGAGAGCTGGCCGCAGGGCGAGGTCTTCGCGCTGCACCCGCGCATGCAGTCGATCACCATGGAGGTGATCCTCAGAGCGGTGTTCGGCGTGAGCGATGCGGAGCGTGGCAAGGGCCTGCGCGAGCTGTTGCCACAGCTGCTAGGCCAGAGCGCCTCCACGGGCTTGCAGCTGCGAGTACTGCTCTCCAATCGCTTTCAGCGCGGCGATCCGCTGGAGGACCTGCGACGCCTGACGCGCGACATCGACGAGCTGCTGCTGGCGGAGATCGCGGAGCGTCGTCTGGACCCGAACCTGCAGCAGCGCGAGGACATCCTCTCGCTGCTGATGAGCGCGCGCATGGAAGACGGCAGCGCGATGAGCGACCGCGATCTGCGTGACCAGCTGGTCACGCTGCTGTTGGCGGGCCACGAGACCACGGCCACCGCTCTGGCATGGACCTTCGACCTGCTGCTGCGCCACCCCGCGCAGTTAGCGCGCCTGACGGCGGAGGTGCAGGAAGGCGGCGAGGATACCCGCTCGGGCGCGGGCGAGTACATGCGTGCGGTGATCTCAGAGTCTCTGCGCCTGCGCCCTGTAGTCCCGCTTGCGGGGCGGCGCCTGAACGAGGACCTCGACGTGGGCGACTTGCACCTGCCGGCGGGCACCGATGTCACCCCGGTGATGTGGCTAACGCACACGCGTCCCGATCTGTATCCCGAGCCTTACGCCTTTCGTCCCGAGCGCTTCCTCGACAATCCCCCCACAACCTACGGCTGGATTCCCTACGGCGGCGGCGTACGCCGCTGCCTGGGAGCCTCCTTCGCGGAGTTCGAGATGCGGGTCGTCTTGGAGACAGTGCTGCGCAGCCGCGTGCTGGAATCCGCCGACTCCCGCGCCGAGCGCGTGGCGCGCCGCAACGTCACCTTCTCCCCTCGCCACGGCACGCGTGTTCGCGCCGTCACACGCGTGACGCCTAGACGAGCGCCCGCGGAGCCGGTCGCGGCGTAGTCGTGCGCGAAGCCCCACTCATTGGGGCCTGAAGGACCATCGAGCAATTGAGGTTGAAAGGCGCGGATGCGGGTAGCAAGCCGATATGCCAACTGGAACCTCAATATTCCTGATAGCGGTAGGGGCCATTCTGCGTTACGCGGTCACCGCGACGGTCTCGGGCGTCTCGCTCCAGACGGTCGGCCTGATCCTGATGATCGTAGGCGTCCTGGGATTGGTGCTGTCCCTCTTCTACATGCTGGCCTGGACTCCACGACGCGCTCGCGTGGTGGGTGGCCGGCCCGTAGAAGCTGACCCTTACTACGAGGAAGCCCCGCCGCGCTGAAGAACCCAGCCTCGCTTTGCGTCACAAACTGCTGGCCTTCACGATGTACTGGTTGTGGGCGTCGATGATGACCGTGCTGATGAGGCGCTTCTTGTTGCGGGCAGGCGCGACGCGGAGGCGTTTGGGCTCTTCTACGGGCGGCGCGTGGACGCCGTGCTCGCCTTCTTCCTGCGGCGCACGGGCGACCGCGAGCTCGCTGCCGACCTGACCGCTGAGACGTTCGCCGCGGCGCTGTCCGCCCTGCCGCGTTACAGCCCGCGGCGGAGTTCGGCGCTCGCGTGGCTGTTCACGATCGCACACCACAAGATGGCGGACTCGATCCGCCGCGGCCAGGTCGAGGACCGGGCGCGTAGGCGCCTGGGCCTCGAGCCGCTCGTATTCAGCGACGAGGACATCGAGCGCGTGGAGCAGCGAGCGGCGGCGGCGGACGGCGGCGCCGCGCTGCTCGAGCTCGAGCAGCTGTCCGCTGAGCAGCGCGGCGCGATCGAAGGACGGGTACTCCAAGAAACCGAATACGACGAACTCGCCCGACGCCTGAGGTGCTCGGAGTCGGTGGTCCGCAAGCGCGTGAGCCGTGGGCTCGCTGAGCTCCGCACGAGAATGAAGGAGGCCTGAGGATGGACGCGATGGACAGGTTCGGGCAGGAACTGGTGCGGGCCGGGGGCCGCCGATACGCCGGGCGGCGGGCGCTGCCAGCGCCCTTCGGCACACGCTTCGCGCGTACATCACCGCGACGTCGCGTATCCGCACATGTGCGTGTTGCACTCGTCGCGCTCGCGCTCGTGCTCGCCACCGCCGCGATCACGCTCGCGGCGACTGGAGTGATCCTCACGGGCTCGCCGGTCGGCACGGTGCGTGCTCCGATCGCCACCGCCGGCGAGGGCATCCCGGTGGCGGGCGGCGCACGGCTGCTCTCCCTACGAGCGGCAGACCCGGCGGGCGGCCTGCCGTGGGGAATGCGGATCATCCACACCACACGCGGCCTCATCTGCGTGCAGATCGGCCGCGTCTATGACGACCAGCTCGGACAGCTCGGCGTCGACGGCGCGTTTCACGACGACGGGCGCTTCCACCCCCTGCCCGCAGACGCGCTCCCAGACGTCCTCGCGAGCGCAGCCGGATGGATGACCGGAAACTGCGCGAGTCCGGGAGATATCTACGCGGGCGACAGCGTGGGGCTTGAGCTCAGTGCGGCCACCAGCCCCCGCCAAGGCGCTGGGGCGCCCGCCGATCGCCGCGAGATCTCCTTCGGGCTGCTCGGAGTGCACGCGGTGAGCGTCACCTACCGCGAAGGCTCGGAGACACGCACCCAGCCAGTGCTCCCGGGATTGGGCGCGTATCTGATCGTGCAGCGCTACACCAGCGGCAGGCCGCTGGGAAGCGTCAGCGAGACCGACGGCAGAGACGAACCGGGCAACTACAGCTCACCGGCCAGCCCGAACGGAGCGCTGACCGTGATCACCTACAGCTACGCGGGACGGTCGTGTGTCGACCGGGGCAACCTGCGCTTGGCCTCATGCGGACTCTCGGAAGTGCCGCCACCACGCCCGGCTGCGCTGCCCATCGTGCGCGAGCCGCTGCACGCACACCTGCACATCCACAACCACGTGATCACGAGCGCGCAGATCAGCTTCCACGCGCCTTACCCCGTCACGAATGCCGACGAGAACTACTCGGCGACGGCGCCGGTCTGTCGCCGCGGCCTCGCCGGAGGAGGCTCTGGCGCCAACGTCGCGCGCGGCGCGCTCGTGACCATACCCGTCGGGGGAGTTCTCTCCGAGGCATGCGGCCGGACGGTGAAGTTCACCGTCGAATACGTCAGCTTCGCGGGCGGCCTGCCACAACCCACGCCCCTCGGCAGCATCACGATCCACGAGCCGCCCGGAACGCACCCCGTTCCACTACCGAGGCGCGTTGTCGAACAGGAGAGACGGTCCAACCCGACACGCAGCCTGCATGCGACGATTCATCTCACACTCCTGCCCCAGCCCCGCGCAGCGTGCAAGGCCGCGTTCCTGCTCTACCCGTGCTACAAGGGGGAGGTCGGGTTCACGGCTCCCTACGCGGCCACCTCTGCGGCCGCCTACTACTCCATCGACGGGTTCGCCACATGCAAGGCCGGTGGCCGCCCCGAAACCAGCTGGGATCTACGACGCAAGGTCAGGGCGCACGAAACACTCAGAACCATTTCGCTGGGGATCTTCGTGCTCACGCCCTCCTGCGCATCGAGCGAGGGGTTCGAAGTCATTTACCTGAACCAGCAGGGCCCCTCGGCCGGCGCACCCCACGAATCAGTCATCCTCGGCACCGTGACCCTGAGCAAGGCAACGCTACCCAACGGGCAGAACCCGAAGCTGCCCGCGGGATGACGGCGGCGACGCCATGGTGCCTCTCGATCGGCAAATACGTAGTCGCGGGGGCGGCCTAAGCTGACTTAAAGATCGAGGGTGATGCCCTGCGCCGCGACGATGACTCTGGGAGAAGGACCGCGGAAGCGCAGGGCCAGCTCGTCCAGGGCGTCGTCGGTGCGGGTGTGGCGGTGGTGGATGAGCACGACCGATCTGGCGTGGGCGCGCCGGGAGAGCTCGACGGCGTAGTCGGCCAGAGCGTGCCCGTAGACCGCTTCGGCGGATAGCTCCGCGGGAAAGAGCTGGGCGTCGTGCACGAGCACGTCCACATCCTTGGCCAGTTCGAGTGCCGCCGGGTGGTATTCGCCGAAACCATCCTCGCCCGGGCCCAGCTCGGTGGGGCAGTGGTCGGGAAGGTAGGCGAGCGCGGAGTGTCCGTCGCTCACGCGGTAGCCAAACGTGCGACCCCCCTTGTGCGGTATCTCGCGCGCGAGCACGGTGAAGCCCTGGATCTGCTGCCCTCCAGGGGCGACTGTGCCAAACGACCACTCGCCCCGCAGTTCGGTCGGCCTGATCGGGAAATAGGGCGGAGACATTATCCCGCAGAGCACTGCTGCTGCCCCATCGCCGCTCTGCTGCTCGGGGAGCATCACGGTGACGTTGGCGTCGGGGTGGTCGGCCGCGGAGAAGAAGGGCAGGCCGAGGACGTGGTCCCAATGCAGGTGGCTGAGCAGGATGGTTCCCGCGAACGGCGCGCCGTCCAGCAAGCCCGTTACGGACTTCAGCCCCGTGCCCGCATCGAGCACCAGAGTCGGCGCGGGGGCGCCGTCGTGAGCCAGCGCCAGGCACAGCGTGTCGCCTCCGTAGCGCACGAAATCGATGCCGGTGGCTGGGGTCGATCCCCGCACACCGCATAGGTGGACCTTCAACCAGCTCAGCTCCAGTCAGGGTATGTCCGGGTCATTATGGCGAGCGCTCGGCTGCTGCGCGACGGACGCGACCGTCCAGACCGGCACCGCGGCGAGGCGTCCACGGATCTCAAGCTCGCCCACGAGGACGAGATTGTCGGGCGGACTCTTCATGCGCTCGCGGGTGGTGTCGGAGATGAACAGCATGTGCCCGCTGCCTTTGGTCATTCCCTCCAGGCGCGAGGCGGTGTTGGTGGTGTCGCCGAGCGCGGTGTACTCAACGCGCTGCTCGGAGCCGATGTTGCCGGCCATCACCAGGCCGCTGTTGATCCCAACGCCCATCATGAACTTGTGCTCATGGCCCTGCTCGGCGAGCCAGGAGTTGAAGCGCTCCAGTCGCGGGCCGATCATCTCGGTGGCCGCCGCCAGCGCCCGCTCGGCGTGGTCGGGCTGCTCAAGCGGCGCGCCAAAGACCGCCATGATGCCATCGCCCATGTAGGCGATCAGCGTGCCTCCGGCGCCCAGGATCGCCTCGGTCATCTCGTTCAGATAGCAGTTGACGACCTCGATCACCCGCTGGGCCGGCAGCTTCTCGGAGAAGCTCGTGAACCCGCGCAGGTCGGAGAACAGCACGGTGCAGTCGCGTTCCACGCTGCCGAGTCGGAGGTTGTCATCGGCGCTTGCCACCACCTGGTCGACCACATCGGCGGGCACGAAGCGAGAGAACAGATCGTGCACGCGTTCGCGCTCGATCGTCTCGCCGACGTACAGCACGGCGAGCGTCCCCAGCGTGCCCACGGCTAGCGCGAGCAGCGGGTAGACGAAGGCCACGATCCAGCCATTCTGGAAGGCCAGCTGGGTGAGCAGCGTGAAGGCGATCGCCAGCCCCAGGCCGACCAGCAGCGCGCGCCATTGGTGTAAGCGCAGGCTGCCCAAAGGAACGGCGAGGCCGAGCAAGGCGATCAGCAGGATGTTGACCCAGCCGGGCACGTCAGTAAGTGGCACGCCGCGCAGCAGCGTGGCCGTCGCGTTCGCCCAGATTTCCGGCCCCGACATCACGCCACTGCCGCTGGTCGCCGTGGCATGTACGTCGTGGAGCACCGGCGCGGTGGCTCCCACGATCACGACCTTGCCTTGGAAGAGACTGGGCGAGAACTCTCCTCGCAGCACCTGGGAGAAGGGAACCGCCTTGACGGTTTCGGGCGGCCCGGCGAAGTCGATCGGCAGCGTCTCGCTCTCGAAGCGCGAGGCATCGATCGGACGGCCCGTTGCCGTTTCGCTCGCGGCCACGGCGAGGCTATGAAGGCTGTTGTAGGCGTAGGAAAAGCGGCGCACCACGCCGTCGGAGTCCTCGGTCAGCCGCGCATCGGCGGCGCGTGCTCCCAGTTCGTGCAGCAGGCTGCCCCCGCCGAGTACATCGGTGCCACCGCGCGGGTCCACTTCAAGAGCGGCCAGCACGGTTTTGCCGCGCGCCCTGCCGATCGCTTCAATCAGCGCGTTGTCATCGCGCACATCGGTTTCGTGGGTGAATTCGAGATCCATCACGATCGCCTTCGCGCCAGCGCGACGCAGATGATCGATGACCTGCGCGTCATAGCGGCGCGGGAAGGGGAACTCCGAGTGAAGCCCGGCGTTCGTGAGCTCCTGGAAGGTCGCGGGGTCGATCGCCACGAGCACCACGTTGGTGGGCGGGCGCTGTGTGCCGCGAATCGAAAAGCGCGCGTCGAGCGTCTGCAGTTCGGTGCGCCTCAGCAGATGTGTCGCGTAGGCGAGCACGCCCACGCTGCCGGCCAGAAGGGCGACCGCCAGCAGCGCCACTGCCTTGCGTCGTTGTCTGCGCGTGCCACCCATGCCCCGCCTCGATGTTTCAGCCTTCGCCGATTTAGCAGGGGTCGATGCTAACTGCGAGGGCCGATGCTAACCGACCGCTGTGAGAGGGTTCGCGGCATGAACCGCCCCCGCCTTGGCTGCAAAGTGCTCCTATCGGCTGGCACGGCACTCGGCATCTGGCTGGCGGCGGCGGCGCCGGTAGGGGCGGTCACGATCGACACCCAGACCCGCACAGTGACGGCGGCCCGCCTGAGTATGGCGTTCGGCGCGCTCGAACCCGACGTGGTGAGGTCTCTGCAATGGACCGACAGCGCCGGCACCCAGGGGGAAACCCTCGTCGACAACACCGAAGAAGCTATCTGCCCGAATGCGCCTAAGGGCTATCCCGCGAACTTCTGGGGTGAGTCCTATGGGGACGGCTCGGCCGGCACCAATCCGGAGCTCGTGTTCGGCGGCTCGAACGGAAGCTGGAGCAGTCCCGCCCCAGACCAGGTGCAGAGCAGCACCGAATACCCCGTGGGTTGCTCGAAGTACAAAGAAGCGGTGCCTGTCGGGACGACCTATACCTACTACGACACGCTGCCGCAGGCGAACGAGATCATGCTCAAGCGCACCTGGAGCTTTGCCCTCTCCCAGCGGCTGCCCGCGGCGGCGACGGGCTTTCGCGCGTACGTGCCTCAGTTGCCCCTCACGCACTATGGACAGGTTCTCTATCCCAATGCCGGCAGTCTTCAGACAGAAACCATCTCCCCCACGAACTGCGGCAAGTCCGCCTGCTTGAAGGAACTCTCCGGCGCTTGGTTCGCTATCAACGACGGGACGGCGGGCGACTCCCAGGATGGCTCGGGGATGATCGTGCTGCGCGACGCGAGCGACATCCCTGGTGCCAAGCTGGCGATTCAAGGCACCTTCGTCGGCGCCGCCTTCCCCAACCCGATCGCCAACTTGAGCTCGATCGACCTGCCGGTCCCGAATGGAGGACTGGGTGCGCCGATCACCGAGATCGAGTACCTCTGCTTCTACGACGCCACGAGCTGGCCCCAGGCACAGCGCGAAGCGCTTCAGCTGCCGCCCGGCTGCGGGCCGCTGCCGAGCCCGCCCCAGGAAGGTGGCGGCGCCACCACCGTGCCGCCGCCCGGCAAGACTCCTCCTCCAGGGCCTGCCCCTGGACCGTCCCCGCCCGTGCTCGGCCATAGCTTCAACGTCGCGCGCGCCGGCGGCGTCGTGCTTGTCGAGCCGCCTGGCACCCACACCTTCACCCCGCTGACCCAGGCCCTGGAGCTGCCGTTGGGATCGATCATCGATGCGACGCACGGCAGCGTGAGCATCACGACGGCCACGCCTGGAGGTGGCACTCAGACGGGCCAGTTCTTCGCGGGCAGGTTCGTGCTGACCCAAGGCCGCGACGGTGCTGTGGTGGCGACCCTGACGGGCGGCGATTTCAGTGTGTGTCCGACGGCCCGCGAGCGCAGGCATCTCGCGCATGCCAGCTCGGGGCACGCCTCGGGCAAGCACGTGGTGCGCAAGCTGTGGGCCAACGCGCATGGGAAGTTCTCGACCAAGGGCAACTACGCCGCGGGCGCCGTGCAAGGTACGGAGTGGCTGACAGAGGACCTGTGCGAGGGCACTCTCATCCGCGTGACGCGCGATCGCGTGGCGGTCACCAACCTCGTCAACCACCGCCACCTGACGGTCAAGGCGGGGCACAGATATCTCGCCAAGGCGCCATGAGAGCCCAAGGCGCCATGAGAGCCTTGCGTAAGGTGCGGCGATGAGCGCCGACTTCGCGGCGAACTTCTTCAACTACGACTCCGTCGAGGTGCACGAGCGCTCTGAGCAGCTCGCGCTGCTCGCGGGCCGTCCGCGCTCAGACTGGGCGAAGGTCCTGGCCCACACCGAGACGCGCCGTTTCTCGCGCGATGAGACGATCATCTCGGCGGGGGAGACCGACCGGGCGCTGTATCTGCTCACCGAAGGCACCCTCGGCGTGCGCCTGCAAGCGGACACCGAGAAGACCTTCAAGGCGATCGATGCGCCGTCGGTCGTCGGCGAGGTGGCCTTCCTCGACGGCGGTCCTCGCTCGGCCACGCTGTTCGCGATCACGGACGGTGAGCTGCTGCGCCTGCGCATGGAGAGCTTCGAAACGCTCTCGGCGCGTGAGCCCGAGCTCGGGCGGGCGATCCTGTTCGATCTAGCGCGCATCGTCACCCAGCGCCTACGACTCGCCAGCGATGTAATTGCACGGACGGGAGGCTGAGGTGGCGAGCGCAACCCCAACCAATCCCTTCCCCAACTACACGCAGATGCGCCGGCGCCTGCCGCTGTGGGCCTGGCAGGCAGCTCGTGTGCTGAGTGTGTCGCTGGCGATTGGCCTCTGCATCCTGCTGCTGGCCAAACCTGCAACCGGACTGGAACTGTGGTGGAAGTTGGCGATCCCGCTGCTGCCGCTGCTGTGGCTCACGGCGCCGGGACTGTGGCGCAACATCTGTCCGCTGGCGGCCACCAATCAGACGCCGCGCCTGCTGCGTTTCACGCGCGGGCTCACCATCCCCTCGTGGTATCGAGAGTACGCCCCGGTGGTGGGGATGGCGGCGTTCATCCTGCTGGTGGCCTCGCGTAAGCCGCTGCTGAACACGAGCGGTGTGGCGACCGCCGTGCTGATCGGCGCCTCGCTGGCGGGGGCGCTGATCGGTGGCGTCGTGTTCAAGGGTAAGAGCGGCTGGTGCAGCTCGATCTGCCCGCTGCTGCCGGTGCAGCGCATCTACGGCCAGACGCCTTTCGCGACCGTTCCTAACTCACACTGCCAGCCGTGCGTGGGGTGCACCAAGAACTGTTACGACTTCAACCCGCGCGTGGCCTACCTCGCGGACCTCTACGAGGACGACCGTCACTACACCGGCTATCGCAAGTTTTTCGTTGGCTGTTTTCCCGGATTGATTTTGTGTTACTTCACGCTGCCTGCGCACATCTCCGCCGGCTCTGACTACGCGCGCTTCGCGCTCTACATCGCGGCGAGCACCGGTAGCTTCTTTCTCGCCGAGACGCTGCTGAAGGTGACGGTTAATAAGATCACAGCCGTCTATGGCGCGGTGGCGATCAGTCTCTTCTATTGGTACAGCTCGATGGTGCTCGCCGGCACTCTCACGGGCAGCACCGGCACCGCCTGGTTTGTTTGGGGTCTGCGCGCGGTGGTGTGGACGCTCGCCGCGGTGTGGCTCGTGCGTACCTGGCGCAAGGAGGCCGTCTTTGTCGAGCAGGCCACCTCGCCGCCGCCGGTGCGCCTGGGCGAGGAGGCGCTCGATGCAGCCCGTGCTCAGCAGGCGGGCAATCCCGAGATCACCTTCGAGCCGAGCGGGCTGCGCCTGGTGGCCAAGCCCGGGGCGACCTTGCTCGATCTTGCCGAAAGCGGCGAGCAGTCGGTCGAGGCCGGCTGTCGCATGGGGGTCTGTGGCGCGGACCCGGTGTGCGTTGTCGCAGGAATGGAGCACCTCTCGGCGATCTCCGGCGATGAGCAGGCGACGCTTGAGCGCCTCGGGTATGCGGAGAACACGCGCATGGCGTGCTGCGCGCGTGTCAACGGACCGGTCACGATCTCGCTCACTCCCGAACGGGCCGGCGCCGTGGCGCCTAAGCGCGTGGAGGGATTTGAGTTTGACCCTGCTGTGGCGCGCGTGGTGATTGTGGGTAACGGCATCGCCGGTGTAACTGCCGCCGATCACGTCCGCCGCCGTCACCCGGACTGTCAGATCGATGTCGTCGCCAATGAGCCTTACCCGCTTTATAACCGCATGGGGATAGCGCGGCTGGTGTACGGCAGCTCGGCGATGGTTGGGCTCCAGCTGCTGCCCGACGCATGGTATGAGGAGAATCAGGTCACCTGCTGGCTGAACACATTCGCCACGGGTCTCGATCGTGAGCGTGGCGAGCTGAAGTTGGGCACCGGCGAGACCCTCTCCTACGACCGCCTGATCCTGGCGACCGGCAGTGACTCGTTCGTACCGCCGATCGAGGGCTACGGCGTGCCCGGCACCTTCGTCCTGCGCCGCGCCTCCGATGCCTTTGGTATTCGCACCTTTGCCCAGGAGCACCGCGCCGAGCATGCGGTGATCGCGGGCGGAGGGCTGCTCGGCCTGGAGGCCGCCTTTGCGCTGCACAAAATCGGCCTGCACGTCACGGTGCTCGAGCGCGGACCGACACTACTCTCGCGCCAGCTCGATGAGCGGGCGGCGGAGTTGCTGCGCGACTACCTCGAAGGGCTAGGGCTGCATATCTCGCTGGCTGTCGAGACCGAGTCGCTGAGCGGCGACGAGCGCCTGCGTGAGGTCCGGCTGCGCGATGGGCGCACGCTTCCTGCCGACGTCTTCCTCGTCGCGGCTGGGATCACACCGCTGATCGAGCTTGCCCGCGAGGCAGGGCTGGAGGTCGCCAAAGGCGTGGTCGTGGACGACGCTCTGCGCTCCAGCGACCCGCGGGTCTTCGCGGTCGGCGACGTCGCCGAGCACCGCGGGCGAACCTACGGCCTATGGCCAGCGGCGGTCGAGCAAGGCGAGATCGCCGCTGAGAATGCGCTCGGTGGCGAGCGCCTCTACGAGGGAACTGTGCCCGTGACGATGCTGAAGGTCGTCGGCGTGGACCTGCTCTCGATTGGGCGCTTTCAGGCCCAGGACGGGGACACCGCGATCGCGCTTGAGGACTCCGAAGAGCACAGCTACCGCAAGCTCGTCATCGCCGAGGACCGGATTGTTGGTGCGATTCTGATCGCACGCCAGCAGGACGCACCCCATGTCACCGCTGCCGTGAAGGATGGCCGCGATGTGTCGGGCCTGCTAGGGGCGCTTGAGCGCGGGGAGTGGGAGGGGCTGGCGGCGGAGGAGCCGGTCGCTGTGTAGGGCGCTCGATGAGTGGTCAAGGTCCCAGCGTGCCGATGGGTATGACGGCCACCCCGTCCTTGCGGCGGTAGCCGTAGCCGGTCGCGACAATGACCCCAAGTAGCGCTGGGTTGCCACATCTCGCCGTGTCGATTCGTGCGGCGAACCGCAGCAGGCTTTCGGCGGCATCATCGATCTGCCCCTGACCCAGCTTCACCTCAAATGCCATCCAGCGACCGTCGCCCGTCTCGACGATCGCGTCGACCTCGAGACCGCCGCTGTCGCGGTACTGCGATACCCGCGCGTCGAGCGCCTGCGCATAGATGCGCAGGTCGCGCACGACGAGCGACTCGAACAGGAAGCCGAGCAGGTTGAGATCGCGCAGCAGTCGATCGGGTGTCGCTCGCAGCGCCGCGACTGCCAGCGATGGGTCCACGAAGTGCCGCTTGGGTGCCGTGCGAAGCCGGTGCTTGGAGCGCAGGTGCGGCGCCCAAGCGGGCTGGTCCTCGATGATCATGAGCCGCTCCAGTGCGGCGAGGTACTCACGTACCGTGTCGTCCTTCAACGGGCCTTCGGCGCCGCCGGTATCCCTGGCAAGCGTTGTCGCCGCAGCGTGGGTGGCGATGTTGCGCGCGAGACTCGCCAGCAGTCGCTCTACGCGGCCCGGATCGCGTTTGGTCGAGTCCAGACGCGCGACATCGACGCGGGCGATCTCCTGCAGATAGTCGCGCATGGCAAGCAGAACATCCGGGGCGCTGTGACCGCGGAATCCTGGCCATCCACCCAGCGCGATCTCTTCGGCGAGATCCGCGACGCTCAGCCCCGGATCGGCGCTTTGACTCATTTCACCACCAAGCAGTTCACTCAGCGAGATACTTCCGCTGCTGCGGCCCGCCTCGAAGAGGCTCATCGGACGCATCCGCAGGCGAGTGATACGCCCGGCGCCCGTATGTCGTGTGATGTCGTCAGGAGGTACCGCAGAACCGGTCAGGATGAACTGGCCGGGGTCAAGGCGGTCGTCGATCGCCCTGCGCACGTGGTTCCAGATTGCCGGCTCGATCTGCCACTCGTCGAGGAGCCTAGGCGTGGGACCGTCTAGCACGAGCGCTGGATCAACCGCAATCGCCTGTCGTGCGTTGGTATCGACATCGAGCAGAACCTCGCTGGCCGCAATTTGCCTGGCAGTGACCGTCTTTCCACAGGCCTTTGGTCCCTCGATGACGACGGCCCCAACGGCGCTCAAGCGTGCCGCGAGCTCGTGATCGACGACCCTTGGCTGATAGCTAAAGGGGAGAATGCGCTTATTGTAGCGGGGAGAAAGCAGTCTATCCAGCGGGGAGGAAACAGTCTATTGAGCGGGGAGAAAGCAGACGTCGGAATCGCATGCTTGCCGAGTCCTCCGGCGGCCCAGTTGCTTGGATGCTCGATCATGCGCCGGGCCTGATTTCAGCGTGGTTGAGATCCAGGGCATCCCCGGATAGCGTCCGCGTGGGTTATGGCCCTACAGATCGTACTACCAATTTGCTACCGGGCGGAAGCAGAAACGGGCCTATTGGGGCCGATTTGAAGCGACGCCACCCAAGTCCGAGCCCGCCCCAAACCCAAGTACCCATGCGCTTTCCGTAAGAGCCGACGCCCGGAATCGAACCGGGGACCCCTTCATTACGAGAGGCTTCTGAGGTGTCCTGTTTTGGCTTTGTAAAGCCAAATAAGGTGAGGCCGGATCGGGTTGGAGGACCACATATCTGCCGAGTTGGGGACATGGTTCGGGACACGGTTTTTGGGTCTCGCGCGGGATCGGCTAGACTGTGACCACAAGGTGACCACATGCTCAAGATGAAGAATGTAGGCGTCCGCGAGTTCCGCGACCACGCCACCAAGTACCTTGCCGGCCCCGAGCCCGTCGCCGTCAATCGGCATGGGCGGGTGATCGGCTTCTACATTCCGCTGGAGCGCGACGAGGATGAGGTACGCCGCGCCGTCGCGAAGCTCGGCGAGGCAGTCGAGCAGGTGCTCGGCGAAACCGGCATGACCGAAGATGAGCTGGCCAGTCTCTTCGATATGCGGCGGCCGCTCCCTGAATGATCGTCGTCGCTGACGCGAGCGTGCTCGTTGGCGAGCTGTTGCGCAAACGGGGCCGGGAGCTGTTTCTGCACCCTGCCCTCTATGTCGTCGTGGCAGAGGATCAATGGAGCGAGACCGAGCACGAGCTGTCTCGCCGTCTCGGCCTCATGGAGTCCACAGGACGCTTGACCGCCGACGCGAGGTTTGCTTTGGAGCAGGCCATCCACGCCCTGGTCGAGGCACACGGCATCGAGATCGTCGCTCGCTCGGTATACGCATCCTTTGAGACAGTCGCGCGTCGACGGATTCCCCGCGACCCCCAGGACTGGCCCACCGTCGCCTTGGCGCTCCTGCTCGACGCTGCGATCCTGACCGGCGACCACGACTTCCTCGGCTGCGGTTGCCCCACGTGGACTGTCGAAACGCTCCAGCGCGAGCTGGAGACCTCGGAGAAGAAGCGGACGTAGGGCCACAGCTGCCCGCGTTCACCGTGCGCGTTCGTGTTCGTGTCCGGGGCGGTCGCGGAGTGGGGGTTGGAGCCAGTCGGGCCGGGTGGGGTCGGGTAGCTCTTGGTAGATGAGGCTGGGAGTATGGGCGCGGCTGTTGCGCATGTGCTGCGCGAGGCGGGTGGTGCGGCCGGTGTCCTTGCCTTCGCTGCCGAGCTCGTCGCGTGCGACGTACCAGTCGGTGCCGTGGCGGGCGCGGGATGCCTCGACGTACGCGGACTCTCTGCTCGTCTGCCAGCCGCCGGTGACGACGACCGTGCGGTCTACGGTCGCTCCCTGCTGGCGGTAGATGTGCTGCGCGTATGCGAGGCGCAGGATCTCGAGGTCCTCGCCGTCGAGCGTCACGCGGCGGCCGCTTCCGTCCAGCGCGACGGTCGTCTGGCCTTTGAGGCTGAGGTGGGTGATCTCGCCACGGGTTCCGTTCTCGACGCGGGCTGCGCCTGGCGGCCGGTGCTGAGCGGTGAATGCGACGTGGTCGCCTTGGCGTAGCCCGTAGTGGACGGTCTCCAGGGGGATCTCGTGTTCGCCGAGTTCTCCGTGTTGGGCGCGGAGGTGTTGCGCGCGGGCGTTCAGCCGGTCGATCTCTTGGTTTGAGGCGTCAGCGATCAGCGCGACCGCCTTGACCCCGTGCTGTTGGGTGAGGGCGTGCCAGCGTTGCACGGCTGTCCCGCAGGCTTCAGCCCGACACAGGACCTATGCTAGTTCCGCAGGAGTTGGCGCCCTCACACACCGATGCGATCACTGGAGCCGAGGAGTGATGTCGTAGCATTATCCGAGTAACTTGCACGGGCCTACGCAGCCACCGCTTGCTCGCCATGCTGAACGCCTCGGCCACGAGCCGCGCGTCCTCCTCGCGCGGCTCGTAGTGCAGATACCGCATGGTGGTCTGGATGTCGGCGTGGCCCATCCACTCCTGCACGCGGCGGATGTCGGCCTTGGCGATCATGCGAGTGCCGAAGGTGTGGCGCAGGTCGTGGAACCGCAATGAGCGCAGATCCGCACGCTTCAACGCGGCCTTGTAACGGCGGCGAAGCGCCGAGCCGTCGAGGAACCCGCCGACTTCGCCGGGGAATACGAGATCGTCCTCGGCAGTGAACAGCTCGCGGTCGGCCAGCCGCGCGAGGGCTCGGGCCACGTCGGGGGCGAGTGGGACCGAGCGCACCTTGCCGGATTTCGGTGCGGTCAGCGCGCCGGCCGCGTAGCTTGCGCGCACCCGCACCACCGAGCCGGCGAAGTCCACGTCGCGCCAGTGCAGTGCGATCAGCTCGCCCAGTCGCAGGCCGGTGAAGGCGGCGGTCAGGAAGATCGCGGCGTCCTGCTCGCTCTCGGCCGCGCGCACCAGCGCCCAGACCTCCTCGGGGCTGAAGACCTCGATGTCGCTGCTGCGCGTAAGCGGTGGCTTCTCCACGTCAGCCGCCGGGTTGAGCGGCAGCCCGTGGACCTTGTGCGCGCGCTGGAAGATGCCGTGGAGGAGCACGAGCGCCTTGCGGCGGCTGCTGGGCTTGCCCGACATCCCGGCCAGCCACGCTTCGATGCCCTCGCTCATGACGTCCTCCAGGCGCATCCCGCCCAGGGCGGGCACGATCTGCGCATCAACGATCCAGCGGTAACCCTGCACGGTGGAGGGCTTGCGTGCCCGGTCGTGCTCGATGTAGCGCAGGTACTCCTCGGCGGCGCCGGCCACCGTCGCGCCCGTGCGGACCATGCCGGGCAACTCGCCGCGCCGCGCCTGCTCGAGCACCTCGCGCAGCCATTCCTCGGCCGTGCGCTTCGTGTAGCAGCCGGCGGGCGGACGACCACGCTCGGACCACGCCGGCCCGATCCGCTTCTGCACCTGGCGACCGTCGGGTAGACGGTACTTGGCATACCACGCCGGCCCGCGCGTGCGCTCGACGCGGAAGACGTGCCCACTGATGGGGCGCTGCGTTGTCGAGCTCGTACCTGCCATGTCCCGAAAGCTACCACGATCTCGGGACATATCCGGGACACGTTACGATTTCAGCGTTGGCCCCTTACGAGGAAAAGCCCATGTTTACAGGGCTTTTATAGAGCCGACGCCCGGAATCGAACCGGGGACCCCTTCATTACGAGTGAAGTGCTCTACCAGCTGAGCTACGTCGGCGAAATGCCTGCTAATCGGCCTTTCGACGCCTCTTAGCCGGCAGCATTTTGGATGCTATACGCCCACCTGTGGGCCCATCCTGCTGCGCGGTAGGGGGTCATCGATGAGGTTGAGAGCAGCGACATGGCGTCAAGCTTAGCCGCTTGGAATTGCTCATCGAGCATCGTGGCGGGTTAGTCGACCGCAGCCACAGATGACGCGCACTCGCAGGAGGTAGCGCTGGCGACCCTGCCGGGGTCGCCAGCGCCTGATGCTTCAGTCCCAGCGGCTGATCTCGCCGCCTGGATAGGCGTTGAAGCCATGTCCCTCAGCTCCGGACTTGAGGCTCATGAGGTAGCAGGCCCAGTTGGTCGAGCAGCCATTCATGAACTCGTTCTCCTGCTGCCAGTCCTCGTGGCTGAACAGCAGCGTGGTACCCCCGTCGTCGCGGGGTTTGAGGGCGTAGGTGATACGGGTGTCGATCCAGTCGCGGGGGCCGTCGATGCACCGCCAGACGATTTGTTCCGGGCTGCGTTCGAGGACCTCGAAGGTTGCGGCGGGGTTGGCGGGGTCGCCGAAGTAGACGGACAGCTGCCCGCCGATCTCCTCGTCGCCGGCGACTGGCTGGCCCGTCCACCACTGCTGGATCCCTTCCTTGGTTGCTGCGAGTTGGTGCACGCGCTCCGGCGGCGCGTCGATCGAGAGGCGGTGCAGGATATTCGGCATTGTGTGTCTCCTTTGTGCGTGGGTGGTTGGGGTCAGGTGGTGGTGGACGCCTCGGTGGCCTCGACCACCAACGCTGGTTTCGGCACGGGCGACATCGCCGTGGCAGCGAGCGCCCCAGGGAGGGCAAAGGCGCAGCAGACCAGAGCGCTGGCTTGCGCGCCCGTGCGCCTGCTACATCGCAATCGCTTCGTAGACGTCGACTGCGCCGCCGATCTCGAGGACCGGGCAGCTCTTCGCAAGCTCGACCGCCGAATCGAGGCTGTCGGCCGACACGATCGAGTAGCCGGTCAGGCCCCGCGAGCCCCCATCGCTGACCGAGCCGCCCGAGCCGACGGTCTTCGCGGTCCCCATCGCGGCGCCGCCCTCGACGACGGCCGAGCCGAGCTCTCCGAACCACTGACCCCACTTGGCATACTGCGCGTTGCGCTCGGCCTCGTCGGCGGCCACACCTTTGCCGCCGCTGTACGCGAAAACGTAATTCGCCATCTCCTGCTCCCTTCGGTCGCGGCCGGCGCGGATGCCAGCCCTTTGCTTTGATGACGAACAGCCGACCCCCAGACGGACACTGCGATCAAGAAACCGCCGAAGTGTCCGTCTGAGCGGGCGCCGCTCGTCTAAGAGAAAAACCGGCAGCTCGAGAAGTGAGCGCGAGAAGAGCGCGAGAAAGGAGCGCAGATGAAGTACGTACTGCTGAACTACACCAAGGCGGAGACGGCCGGGGAACGCCGGCCACGCGAGATGCACCCCGCGGTCGCCGCGGTCCTGGAGCGGCCTGATGTGAGCGGCTGGGTCCGTCTGCAGCCGGCCGAGTCGGCGACGACCCTCAGGCTCGAGTCGCGAAAGGTGCTCTTGACCGACGGCCCGTTCGTTGACAGCAAGGAGTTCCTCGCCGGCTTGATCCTGGTCGAGGCTGAGAACCTCGACGGCGCACTCGCCGTCGCCGCCGAGCTGCAGGAGCTCGACGTCACAGCGGCGATCGAGGTCCGTCCTGTGCTCGAGCAGGAGCTCGGGGGTGCTTGAAGACGTCTTTCGCGATCAGTGGGGACGCGTGCTCGCCACGCTGGTCGGCGTTCTCGGCGACATCGAGCTCGCCGAGAACGCAGCACAGGAAGCGTTCGCGCTGGCCGCCGAACGGTGGCCTCGCGACGGTCAGCCCGAGAACCCGACCGGTTGGCTGATCGCCACTGCTCGCAACCGCGCGATTGACCGCATCCGGCGCGAGCGGACACTCGCGATCAAGACCGAGCAGCTGAAGCGGGAGCTGCGAGAAGGATCGGAGGAGACGATGGACGAGACGGCGACGTTCCCGGACGAGCGGCTCGAGCTGATCTTCGCCTGCTGCCACCCGGCGCTCGCGCTCGACGCACAGGTCGGACTCACCCTGCGCACGCTTGGCGGCCTCTCAACCGAGGAGATCGCGCGCGCCTTCCTCGTCCCGTTCGAGACGATGAGCAAGCGCCTGACACGCGCCAAGCACAAGATCCGCGACGCCGGCATACCGTTTGCCGTCCCGCCCGACCACCTGCTGCCGGAGCGCCTCGACGCCGTGCTCGCGGTCATCTACCTGATCTTCAACGAAGGCTGGGGCGAAGGCCGCGTCGACCTCTCAGCAGAAGCGATCCGCCTCGGCCGCTCCCTTGTCGAGGTCATGCCCGACGAGGCCGAAGCGCACGCCCTGCTCGCGCTAATGCTCATCAACCACGCGCGCAGCGCTGCACGGTTCCGAAACGGCGAGCTCGTGCTGCTCGACGACCAGGACCGGTCGTTATGGGACCAGCACCAGATCGAGAAAGGCCGGGAACTGCTCGAACACGCGCTCACCCTGCGCGGGGACGGGCCTTACATCATCCAGGCAGCGATCGCCGATCTCCACTGCCAACAGCCACGCAACTGGGAGGAGATCGCGCTCCTCTACGAGAGGCTCGAGCACATCACCAGATCGCCGGTCGTGACGATGAACCGCGCGATCGCCGTCGCCGAACTCAACGGACCCGAAGCAGCACTCGCCCTGCTCGACCGCCTCGAGCTCGACGACTACCGCTACTACCACTCCACACGCGCCGACCTCCTGCGACGCCTCGGCCGCGACGATGAAGCGCGCGCTGCCTACGCACGCGCCGTCAAGCTAACCGAGCCAGGGCCGGAGCAACGGTTCCTAAAGAGCCGCCTCGCCGGCCTCTCCGACAGCGCCGAACAACACTCAGACTCATAGGTAGTCAGCGGTGGACGAGCATGGCGGCGTTCGGCCCGCACCGGCCGTCCAGCTCTTGAACTGAGAGCGGAATCCTGCGCTCAGGAAAGGAAGCGTCCTCGCTTGGGGGTGAATGGTGCGCTGAGGTCGTCCTCGGTGAAGGGCCCCTCGGCGGTTCCGGTGGTGGCGTATCGGTAGAGGGCGACTACGAAGGTTTGGCGTACAACGCTCTGTGCGGCCAGGATCGCCACCAATGCCAGCCCAGCGAGGGGCGCCCACATCGCGATCCGTCCCACACGCCCGTAGGCGACCGCAAGCGCCTGCCTTGTGCTCAGCGGCTGTCCTTGGAGCGCCGAGACTGCGGCCGCCGCGATTGCGGTGTTGATGAAGACGCTGACGAACGTCAACGGATAGGCCAGTAGAGCGGCCACAAGCAAGATATGCCCGCGCGAGACCCTGGCGCCGGAGAAGACCCCGCCGAGGACCAGCAACAGGGCAAAGCCGGCCAGGCCCGCGAGGGCGCCGAGGACCGCGAGTCCCTTCAGCGTGTCGTCGTAGCCCACGACCCGCCACGCTGCGCGCGTCAGACGCCACGAGCGGGCGATCCGTCCCTCGCCCGACGCAAACGGCGTCCCCTGTAAGCGCTCAACAGTCACAGTCCCCACCTAATCGGACAACGAGACGAGTTTCGTTAGCCGCCACACGCCAACACCAGCAATCAACCCCGAATGGCAGCCGCGATCGGGGCTTCTTACACTCGGCCCAGAATGGCCCTTGACGCCGGTGGTTTGGCAGGTGGGTAGTCGTGCCGTGACGGGCTAGTCGGCCGCGAGCACATCGGTGAGGTCATCGATGATCGCGAAGTCACTTGCATTGTGAGTGAGCAGAGCGACGCCGTGAGTGTTGGCGGTGGCGGCGATCGCGAGATCAACAGCGCGACGGCGTGGCTTTCCACCCCGTGCCTGCACTGCGGCTGCCAGGCGTCCCCACTCTCGCGCCACCTCTGCAGTAATCGGCAGCGGCTGGAAAGCCGCCTCTACGGCACCCAGCCGCTGAGTGCGCCGCGCACGCTCATCATTGTCGGTTGCCACCAGCACGCCAAAATGCAGCTCTGCGAGCGAGGCCACGCTGATGGCTCCCTCGATATCGTCAGGTGCCTGGTCGCTGATGAGGACCGAGGTGTCCAGCAGCGCGCGCATCCTCTAAGCGAAGGGGTCTCCGAGTGCAGCCGGAAAGCGATGGAGATCTTCGGCCAACGTTTGGGGCGGGGGGCTTTGCCACACGGCGCGCAGGTCGCTGCCCGTGACCCACTGTCGGCGCTCCGCGGGGCCGAGTTGTGCCACTGGCCGACCAGCGACCGTAATCACGATCTGCTCGCCAGCCTCTGCTCGGCGCAGAACCTCACCCACGTTGTTGCGCAGCTCCTTCTGAGGGATAGTCGCCATAGGGCCCCACGGTAGCAGAAGTGCTACCTGGGCCAGTTGCCGCTGCGGAACGAAGGGGCCATGGCCAGCCGGTGGCACCCGATCAGCCCCCCGCGCCCAGCTCGCCGAGCGCGCGCAGCAA
Source organism: Solirubrobacteraceae bacterium (assembly GCA_025449845.1). Lineage (GTDB taxonomy): Bacteria > Actinomycetota > Thermoleophilia > Solirubrobacterales > Solirubrobacteraceae > Palsa-744. The sequence goes on from JANWIP010000024.1 coordinate 43,092, forward strand.
AGACTCCCCATGCTTCTCACAAAAAGCAGGCCCGATACCACGGATCCCCAGCAACTCATCAAGACTCGCAGGCCGCTGGCGCAGCGTCTCCTCCAGGGCCGCGTTAGTAGCCACGGTGTAAGCCGGCTTCCCTTCCGAGCGCGCAAGACGCCAAGCCTTGAGAACCTCAAACTCGCGCTCATCCACCGGCGGCAACGGCTCACCCTCAGGCCCGTGCGTCCCGCCGCCCCCAGCTCCCACGCCGCCCCCAGCCCACCCACCGCGCCGCCCGGTGCCCGCCCGCGCAGCCGGCTTGTCAAGCGCCCGCGCCACGGCCGTAACCAACTCGCCGTCCGCCTCGCAGACATCGCAGCAGCGCCCGGTGGGCCGCCCCTCCTCGTAGTCCCCGAAGTGATCGAGGATCTGCCGCCGGCGACACTGCTCGCCATTGGAGATGAAGCGCTCGATCGCCCGATAGGACTCCCAGCCGCGGTCCTTGGCGGCCTTGATCGCCTGGTAGGCCTTACGCGGATCGCCTTCGCCGGTGAGCCGCACGCGCAAGGCCCCCCGATTGCCCGGCGCGAGCTCCACGGCCCCGGCCCGCTCGGCGATCGACATGAGGATGCGCTCGCGCTCATCGGGCAAAGCAGGCCCGGCGCCACCCCCCTGGCTCTCATCCCCATGCCAGCTCGGCGAGAGCGTCGCCACGCCATCGCTGGCGTGCGCGCGCAGCGAGCCGACGTAGGCGCGCACATCTTCCACGGTCGTATCGCGCTCGGTGTTGAAACGGATCAACCGACCCAGGTCCATGCGCGCGGCAAGCAGCAAGGCTCTGGCAGGCTGCCCATCGCGCCCCCCGCGCCCGGCCTCCTGGTAGTAGGCCTCAAGGCTCGTGGGCAGCGCCCAGTGCGCGACGGTGCGCACGTCGGCCTTGTCGACGCCCATGCCAAAGGCATTGGTCGCAACCACCACGTCGGCCTCGCCCTGCATGAAGGCCTCTTGGCTCGCGCGCCTGTCCCGAGGCGCCATGCCGGCGTGGTAGGCCACAGTCGCAATACCGCTGTCGGCCAAAAGCGAGCGCACCTCGTCGGTGTCCTTGCGCGTGCCGCAGTAGACGATCGCCGGCAGCGCATCGGCTTTCCCCAAGACATGCAACAGCGCCGCGCGCTTACGCGTGACGGCCCCTTTGCCTTCGACGGTCACCACATCGAAGACGAGATTGGGCCGATCGAAGCCACTGCGCACCGATACCCACTCGCGCAACCCCAGGCGCTGCGCGATCTCCTGCGCCACGCGCGGGGTGGCCGTAGCAGTAGCCGCCATCACCGGCGGCCTGCCAAGCGCCTCGATGGCCCCCTGCAGGCGCAGGTAGTCAGGCCGGAAGTCATGCCCCCACTCGCTGACGCAGTGCGCCTCGTCAACGACGAACAGCGCGACCTTGCGCCGCGCGAGCGCATCGCGGAAGGCGCTTGAGGCAAAGCGCTCAGGCGCGGCCAGCACCAACTGCGTCTCCCCGGACTCGATGTCCAGGAGACCCCGGTGGTTGTGCCCCTCCTCTTGGCCGCTGGCGAGCATGGTGGCGTGCACGCCGCTGTCCTTTAGGCGCCGCCACTGATCGGCCATGAGCGCGATCAAAGGGCTGACCACCACGACCAATCCTTGCCCAGCCAAGGCGGGCAGCTGGTAGCAGAGAGACTTGCCCCCGCCGGTGGGCATCACCACGAGCGTGTCGCGCCCTTGCATGGCCGCGACCACGGCCTCGCGCTGCCCGGGCCGGAAGGCGCGCAGGCCAAAGCGCTCGAGCAACTCCTCGGGGCTCGCGATTGAGGACCCCGCGAGGTCCGAGGTTGGTTGGCGGGGTGTCTGCGTGTCGGTGCTCAACATCGACATGAGAGGCTAAAGCGCTCTCCGGTCCCTATCCGCGCCCGCGCCGCCGACCAGGCTCGAGCAGCGCGCGCGCCAAGCGGCGCTGCGCGCGCGAGACCTCGGCGGGGGTGAGCTTGGAAGGCTGCTTTTCCAGGTGCTCAACGAGCATCCCGGCAGGCACGACGCGCACCCCCTTGCGCCGGGCGAGCGGCCGATCCACCCACGCGCGCGAGTAGACGACAAGCGGCTCCACGGGCATGCCGGTGACCTGCTCCACGAGCCGCCGCTCGGCCTGGGCCTGGGCGAGGATCGCTCCGTGCACGCGCCCCACGCGCACGGGCCCGGGGTGGCTCTTGGTCTCGACGGTGAAAACCCCGGCGGGCCCGATGGCGATGTGATCCACGTTGCCGTGCCCCAGGTTGGCATCGTGGATCACCCGCCAGCCGCCGCGCCGTGAGAGCCCTTCGAGGATGCCGCCGACCTGCTCTTCGCCGGTGGCACCGCGATCGTGGCGGTCGACGAGCGGCAGCACCCAGCGGTAGACGGCGAGGATGGCGGCGAGCACGATGATGTCGCCGCCCATGAAGACCGGGTCGTGCCAGCCGAAGCCGCGGCCGAGCAGCGCGGTGGCGACCGCGAGCACACCCAAGGCGACCAAGGTGCGCATACGCAGGCGCCTGACGATCCCCCGAGAGTGCTCGCCGGGCGCGCGTGTCGTTGGGTCGTAGCCGTAGCAGTAGGACAAGGAGATACCCCTCTAACGACATCGGCTGCTTGACGGAGCATCCTTTAGCCATCTGTTCGATGACGGGCCTTCGCCCGCCGACCTTTTCCTTCCAAAATGCGACGAGCGCGGCGACATCTTCTAAAGCCAAGCCGGCCTCGGGCCGAGGCAATAAACAGACCGTGGGCATCCCTTCGAGCCCGGTTTCAGCGCATGTCTGCTTGCTCTCCACACCAGTTCTCAGCCCCCGCGACACCCGAGGTCTCGCTGCTGCTGAGGGCTCACTCAGAGCAGCACTGGCTGAGCCGCGAGGTGGTGCCGGTGGTGCGCCAGCTAGATACGCGCGAGGAGCTGCCTGAGGAGCAGCTGCCGGCGGCGCAGGCCTATCTGGAGGTCGTCTGGAGCGAGGCCGTGCGCCGCGCGGGGGACACGGACAAGGCGCTGACGTGCCTGGATCTGACGCTGCCAGCGCCCGAGTCCCCCGAGTGCATCGCGCTGGCCGCCCGCGCACGGCGCTATCGCGCGGCGGTGCTGGTGCTGCGCGAGATGCTTCTAAGGCGCGTGGCGCCGCTGCTGGCGGCGGCCTACCCCACGGCGCCGTGGGCGAGCAACTCTTCAAGCCTGTAGGCAAGCGCCTCCAGCGCAAGCTCCTCGCCGACGTTCAAGGCCAGCCGCCGACGCGAGGCGGCCACCAGCTCGACACCAGCGAGCAGCCGCGCCGGCGCGCGGCCGGCGGCATCCTCTGAGAGCTCGCGCGAGCGATCCACGGCATACACGAGCTCAGGCGCTCCCTCGGCGACGCACCAGACATCGCGCAGCCACAGCTCGGCGAGCCCCAAGGCGAGGTCGAGCGTGCCCGTACGCTCGCGCCGTTCGATGCGCCGCTGCGCCTCCCCGGCCTCGCGCTGCAGGCGCTTGCGCTCCTTGCTGGGCACGAGCTCAAGCTCCTGCTCGCTGCGCGCGAGCGCCTGCTCGCCGGCGAGCACGCCGACCCCCTTGGCCTGCTCAAGCACCCCGAGCCAGGCGCGCTCGGCGGTACGCCCCGCAAGCGCCCCACGAGCAAACCCCTCGGCACTCCCGCGCAGCGCCTGCCCGGCGTCGCCGCTGAGCCAGGCGGCGAGCCCGGCGTCCCCCAAAGCGAGCCGCGAGCAGGCGCGCGCCAGCAGACGGTCCCCAACATCCAGCCCCTGCTCGATGCGCAGCGGCGAGAGCGGATCGAAGCGCACGTGCTGGCAGCGCGAGGCAACGGTCGGCAGTACATCGCCAAGCCCATGCGTGAGCAGGATGAGGTGCGCAAAAGCAGGCGGCTCCTCAAGCGTCTTGAGCAGCCGGTTGGCGACCTGGTCGCTCATGGTGTGCGCCCCCTCGATCACAAAGACGCGCCGGGAGCTCTCAAAAGGCGTACGCGCGACGGCCCCCACAACGGCATGCTCGATATCGCCGACAAGCATTTCATTGGCCCCCGAAGGCACGACCCAGGTCAGATCAGGATGCGCACCGCGCTGCACACGCTCGGCGACGGCCACCTGATCGGAGGCCCCCTCGGCGAGCAAGGCCGCGGCCAAGGCCCGGGCCACGGCGCGCTTGCCGGTGCCGGAAGGCCCATGAAAGAGATAGGCATGCGAAGCGCGCCCGCGCGGCGGCCAGGCAGGCTCAAGCACAGCCCGGGCATGAGGATGGTGCTCAAGAGCGACGGGCAGCTGCACGCAGCCATGGTAGATGCCCGTTACCGTGCGCAAGCGTGCCGAGCGGCAAGCTGATCACGATCGAGGGCCTGGATGGGGCGGGCAAGACGACGCTGGCGCAAGGCCTCATACGCGAGCTAGGCGCGCGAATGAAACCTGGCGCCCCCCCGCCGGAGCTGCTGCGCGAGCCGGGCGGGGTAGAGCTATCCGAGCGCATCCGCGAGCTGGTGAAAGACCCGGCGATGCGCGTAGGCGCGCGCGCGGAGGCGCTGCTGTACGCGGCGGCAAGAGCGCAGCTGGTGGAGGAGCTCCTGACCCCCTTGCTGGCAGCAGGCACGACGGTGTTGCTGGATCGCTTCGTGGACTCCTCGCTGGCCTACCAAGGCGCGGCGCGGGGCCTGGGCATCGAGGCGGTGAGAGCGATCAATGCGCTGGCGACAGGCGGCCTGACCCCCGATCGCACGCTGCTGCTGCGCGTGTCCCCGGGCACGGGCCGCGAGCGCCAGAGCGAGCGCGGGCGCGAGCCGGACCGCCTGGAGCGCGAGGGCAATGACTTCTTCGCGGCGATCGCCAGCGCCTACGACGAACTGGCCGGCGCGGAACCGCGGCGAATCCGCACGATCGACGCCGAGCAGGCATCACAAGCGGTTCTGGCCGCGGCGCTGGCCGAGTTGGAAGACCTCTTCTAAAAAGGCTTTAAAAAGAGAGGCTCCGCTTCGCTACGCCGTGTGGGCCGCGGCTGGGGAGCCCTAACGGCAGGCGCGAAACGCGGCGCGGCGCACTATCGGACGGTTAGCATGCTGTCCATGAGCACTCCCGCCGTGCCCCAGCAGACGCAGCTGATTATTCATCACGCCTCTACCACCTCCGGGGCCGGAGGCCTCTCCACGGAAGCGCTCGTGGCGGCGGTGCTGGCAGGTCTCGTCATCCTCGCCTGCATGGCATGGGCGCTGGCGCGCTGGTGGGCATATGAGCCCCATTGGCTGCCCTCCGCGCGCCACTCCTGCGCCGAGGCAGGTCTGCGTCTGTCGGCCACCTGGGGCGAGCTGCGGGACTGGATGCGGCTCGGGCACTGAAGCTCCTACAATTTAAAACGTCCGTCCGCCCCGAGCGGGACCATGGTCGACCCCCTACGAACAGACCCGGACGGCGAAGGAGCAAGGCCATGCAGAGGACCCCGCAGCCCACCAAAATCGAGAACCTGACCCCCGGCGAGGCACTGTCGGTAGAGCGTCTGTTCACGACCCCCGGCACGCATCCCTTTGATGCGGTGGAATGGGAGCTGCGCGACGCGCGCATCGGCCACGGCGATCGTGTGGCGTTCGAGCAGCGCGACGTGGAGTTCCCCGCGAGTTGGTCGCAGAACGCGACGAACATCGTCAGCCAGAAGTACTTCCGTGGCCAGCTGGATACGCCGGCGCGTGAGCACTCGGTGAAGCAGATGATCGGCCGCGTGGC
>JANWIP010000025.1 GCA_025449845.1 Solirubrobacteraceae bacterium
GAACGAGTCAGCGAACACGTAAGCTGCGACAACGAGGGTCTCCAGCGAAGCGCACATCTCGTGCTCCAATCACGAGGTTGCAAAGCTGGAGGCCCTCTTCTTCAATTCAAGGCTCGCCTCCTGCCCAAACAAACCAACCCGCATCAAGCCTCTAGGCGTGCCGGGCGGGGGATGGGGCATAGGCATCTGATCGACCTCGTGTCTGATCTCGTGTCGACCCAACCGTCGCGACGGAGCTCGAAAGGTCTGCGTGCCGCGTATGGCAGGGGTCGGCCTCCGAGGGTTGCGCAAGGGGCGGCAAGCCATCCCGGCCTTCCGCCCTTTGCAACTGTGTAGTCGCTAACTCCCGTCTAGTTTTGGAATACCCCAAACGGTTCGTTTGTAGCCAGGCGCGCACCATAGGCGCCGCTGAACGTGGAGGTGAACCCGACTACGTTCAGGCCGAGTTTCTGTTCTTGTTCTTCGTATTTGACTTTGGTTATGGGTGTCTGCGGGAATGTAACCAGACCTTCTTGTGTTTCGGATTCCACTGGTATGACTTCACCTGCGACGCTCCCACTGACGCCTCGTTCGCCGACGAGGTTGGCTCCGCAGCCGGTGCCGCTGAATTTGAGGGTCACAAATAGCGTCCCTTCCGTCGGTACGAATACCTCAACTACTTCAGTTTGTGTGGCTGCATTTGCCAGATACGCTTTCAGTTGCTTAGTAGTTATGGGTTCGGCAACTGTGCATGCGGATGGTTTCAGCACGGTGCAACTCGAGTAGGTCACTCTGCCTTTGCCTTGGCCTGGTCCACTACCAAAGCCGTCGATTGTCGCGCCTTCCGAAATACTGCCATTGCATGAGATTTCTGCTTTCAATTCAGGCGTTTTGAGGACAGCCGGATTTTGTTTCAATTGAAGTTTGATTTGCTTTGAGCCTTGTTTGAGCACCGTATTATTGACTTGCCACCATGGAGGATTCACGATCACCTTGATAAAATTGCCAGTGCCCGACGTTGTGCATTCCGAGTTTGTAAAGTTACCGACGTTTGGTTCAGTGGTTTCTCCGCACCATTCGTGTAGGCCAGTGAGCTTCTTAGGAAGCGCTTTGATTCTGATGAAGTTGCCTGCGCCTACTGTCGTGCAATGAGAGTCCGTGCGGTTTCCCGTACCGTCTGTTACGACCCTATAGCATCTCACGGCGGCCATTGAGGACGAGGCGGTAACTGCGCTGAAGGCGCACACCGCCGTAAGCGTAAGCATAATGAGCTTAATATGTTTCATTTCGATGCTGCTCCTTTTGGAAATGGTTAAGCTAGGCGACAGCTATGAAACCGTCAAGCCATCGCTGATCAGTTATTTTGGGCATGCCATTGACCTGTTCGCAAGAAGGCGTGCCGGAACTTTTATTAGGTAGACAGCTTTGCTGTGTTGGCTGCCAAGCTCGCACTCATCCGCGAAGATGTGTAGGGCTCCACAACCGTCGGTTACAATTCAGCTCACAAGAGCATGGGGCGACCTCCTATCGAGTACTTCGGCGTGCCAAGCCACTAGTCAGTCGGTGACCCACCATGCCCATCGTAGGTAGCGTGGTCTATTCGATCACTATTAGCAAATCGAATTCGGCTTGTCAAGGGACGGCGCTTAGGAAGCGATTCGCTCCGCTGACATGACTCAGCCACCGCATAGCTTCGACCGCCGCAATTTGAGTAAGACACATCTCTTGCGATTAGCGGCGGGCGCGCCTATGGTGTTCTATAACCTGCTCAAGAGCGGTCCCCGGGGAAGGGGTAAAAGTTTGACGGCCACGCGGGAGTACTCTAAGCGCCTCGCAACGGCGATAGTTTTACCGATGCTTATTGCGTTCCTTGCGATCGCGGGGACGGAAGCGGCGGTAGCATCATCTGGATGCCCAAATGAATCCCTACTAGGATTTCAAGCATATCTACCTGGGTGCAGGGCCTATGAGATGGTCAGTCCCTCGTACAAGGAGGGTTTCTCGACTCCCGCCGTCGGCGTGGCCGAAGATGGGCAGCAGGTGCTGGCCGAATCAAACGGGAGCTACCTGACACCTGAAGGCAGCGAGCCCGAAGGCATCGGTCCATTCGGGCTCACCTACCGCCTCATGCGCACTGCGGCGGGATGGGCGTCGGCGCCGATAGATGCCCCCTTCGCCAAGTTCCCAAAATTTGAAGTCATCGGCCTGAGTCCTGATTTCGCGAGCAGCCTGGCGTTTGGAAGCGTGCCGGGCCAGTCTTCCGCGGATCTGTATATCCGTCCCGCAGGCGGCACGTTGACGGAGGTCGGTCCTGGGGCGCCTCCTGGCATCAGGGAAACCTCGGTCAACTTTATAGGTGCCTCCGAAGATCTAACCCATTCCCTCTTCAGCGCTTTTTCGCCTAGTGAAGGGCTGGAAGAAGATGGGCTTTGGCCGGGTGACACGACTACAGGCGGACGCCGTCCTTCGCTCTACGAATATACCGGCAGCGGCAATCCCGAACCTACGCTGGTGGGCGTCAGCGACGAACATCGCCTCGCGCATGTCGCCGAATCTCATTTGATCAGCAACTGCGGCACGCTCCTCGGCGGCGGCCATCAGCCGCAGGGCGGAGATGTGTACAACGCTATCTCCGCGAGCGGAGCGCTGGTGTTCTTCACGGCTGAAGAATGTGGCGGCTCTCCAACGGTCAAGGAACTATATGCACGGGTCGATCAGGAAAGGACAATCGCGATCTCGGAGCCTCCTTTCATAGCGGGCCGAGCATGCGCGGGCGCATGTGTCACAACCGAGAACACGCCCGGGACCCGCAAGCCCGCCGCATTCGTGGGTGCCTCGTTGGATGGTTCGTGGGTGTATTTCATGACCCAGCAGTCGCTTGTGAATGGCGATGAAGCGGGCGACGGTTCGGGAATGGATCTATACGGCGCCGAAATCATGCATGGCGCCGTGACCCGATTGGTCCAGGTCTCTAGTGGTGGGGAAGGGGATGCTACCCCCGGATCGGGCGCTGAAGTGATGGGCGTGTCGCGAGTCTCCGAGGACGGCTCCCACGTCTACTTCGTGGCCGCAGGCACACTGACGGGGGTGAATGGGGAAGGCAAGGCTCCTGTCGCGGGTGCTCCTAATCTATATGTCTTCTCAAGGCAGTGCCCAGAAGGGGAAGCGAACTGCGGAGATCCGGTGGAGCGCACATCGTTTGTGGCGACGCTTTCTGCCACCGAAGACGGGGCGGACTGGGGTTCGGCGGATGTACGGCCTGTGCAGACGACGCCGGAAGGACGCTTCCTGGTGTTTCAGAGCACCGCTGATCTCACGCCCGATCAGGAAGGACGCAAGGAGGCTGGGCAGGTGTTCGAGTATGACGCTCAAGCCGAAACACTTGCGCGCGTATCGCGAGGGCAGAATGGATATAACGAAGACGGGAACTCTGGCGAATACCCCGCGAAGATTCCCATTCAGAATGAAGAGCTAGGTCGAGCCTCTACTCCGGCACGTACCCGATTCTACGCCTTGGCCATGTCTGCTGATGGCTCGCGCGTCGTCTTTACCAGCGAAGACGCCCTCACACCGCAGGCTCTGAGAGGTATCACCAACATATACGAAGCTCACGACGGACACGTCGGTCTGATCTCGGATGGCCATGACGTTCTCACAGAAAGCGGTCATACCACAACAAGCTTGATTGGGATTGACGAGTCCGGGAGTGACGTGTTCTTCACGACCGCCGATGCCTTAGTGCCGCAGGATACCGACGCCCAGGTCGATATATATGACGCACGCATCGACGGAGGGTTCGCGCCAGTGCCAGAACCAGTCCCGTGCTCGCCTGCTGCATGCAGAGGTTCTGCCGGCGAATCCTTGTCGCTGCTCACTCCGCTGAGTACTTCGGTGGTCGCGGAAGCGGTGGGCGCGCCGGTGGGCACAGGCCCTCTCCCGAAGCACAAAGTCACGAAGAAGAAGGCGAAGAAACGCAAGCGCGCCCCCAGAAGGAGCAAAGCGCACGGGGGTAAGAAGGCAAAGACAGGAAAAGCGAAGGTGGGTGGGAAGTAGACGATGCGATCATCTTTCACTGTTGGCCTCGTCGCGTGCTTCGCGACCGTGGCAATTGCGGCTGGGATGGTGTTCTCTCGAGACGCGCTGGCGGCCACGCCCAACCCCGGCTGGGTGGTTTCCTCGGTCGCGCAGCCGACCAACTTCTCCACCGAAGATAACGCGCTTTGCGCTAGGTCAACCAACTCGTGGTGCGACCGTTATATGGTGACGCTCACAAACGTTGGGAGCCGGCCTAGCAGTGCCCCGCTGGTCATAGCAGATTCCCTGCCACAAGGTCTCAAGGCGATTGAAATGAGCGGCCGGAATCTGGAAACGAGCTTTCAGTTGGAAAGCAACGGGTCTGGTTGGACATGCAAGCTGGCCGATACCACGTGCGAATACAGCGAAGCGGTGAATCCTGGTGCTACGCTGGAGGTCGACTTGGAAGTGGAAGTGGAAGCTGGCGCTCTAACGGGAACGCGTACCAATGCCGTGAGGGTCTCCGGCGGTGGCCTGCCCCCGGTTGCCACGACCGAACCACTGACGCTGCCAAATACCGTGAATGAGTCCTCGGCCGGGTTTGGGGTATCCGCATTCGGCTTTAAAGCGCACGATGTGGGTGGCGGGCTTGACACGCAGGCCGGCGATCACCCCAACGGCGTGACGAGCACCATCAACTTCAACACCACAATTACGGCAGGCCCTGACGGCGCGCTCATTCCCGCGAGCGTCGAGGCTCCTAGGAATCTCGTGGTATATCTGCCGTTGGGCTTGCTTGGCGACCCAACGGTCTTGGGGCGGTGTACGGAGCTGCAGCTGAAGAGCAGCGGTAACAGGAAGACGAACTGCCCGCCCGGGAGTCGCGTGGGCACGCTCGTTCTGTTCGTCCAGAAGATCCTCACAGGCACCGTCGTGCCTGAAGAATTCGGAGGTTCCACTTCGGCCATCTACAATATGGTGCCGGACCATGGCTTTCCAGCGCAGTTCGGCTTCACCTATGCGGGCGTTCCGATTCAGGTGTATGCAAGTGTGGTTCATACACCGGCCGGATATGCGCTGCGCGTCGGCACCCCTGGTTTGCCGACGACCATTCATGTCGAGGGCGCGGCGCTGACGTTCTTCGGCGCCCCCAATACGGCTGATGAAAGCCCGAGTTCCGCCTCGGCATTCTTCACGAATCCCAGCGACTGCAACGCCGGTTCGCTGACCGCGCGGGTGCAGGCAGATTCGTGGCCTGCCCCGAGCCATTGGGTCACCGAAGAAGCCGTCGCCTACCCCAAGATCACCGGCTGCAATCTCCTGCAGTTCGAACCCACCATCGAAATGCACCCCGAAGTGACCCAGTCCGAAGAGCCCACGGGGTATGAGATCAAGATCAAGGTTCCGCAGACCCCCGAGCAGTTCCCGATCCTGGCGACGCCGCAGCTGAAGGATGTGACGATGACGCTCCCGGAAGGCATGACGATTGCCGCTGGCGGGGCGGTTGGCCTGTCGGGCTGTGAAGCGACCGGGCCACACGGGATCGACATGCCGACCGGTGGCGGCACCCCGACCGAAGTCGGCGAAGGCGAAGCGCTCGGGCCCGATGGCATGACGCATCTCACCGCTGGCCACTGCCCGCAGTCTTCGCAGATCGGGACGGTGACGCTTAGGACACCCGTGCTGGAAAAGCCCGTCGAAGGCCATCTCTACGTTGCGCAGCCTCAGTGCGGCGGCCCGGGCCAGTCGCCCTGCACCACGGCCGACGCCACCAACGGGCGTCTGTTCGGCCTCTACTTGGAAGCCGAAGGCAGCGGTGTGGTCGTGAAGCTGAAGGGAAGCGCTTCGGTGGATCCCACCACCGGACGGCTGACGGCGAGGTTCCTGGAAAACCCACAGCTGCCCGTGAGTGAAGTGGCGATCGACATCGAAGGCGGCGCTCGCTCGCCGCTGTCCAACCCGCGACAGTGCGGTGCGGCCACCACCAGCGGCGATCTCACGCCTTGGAGCTCCCCGATGACCCCCGATGCGCTCGTGACTAGTGCCTTCGAAGTGGACTGGGACGGTCACGGCGGCTCCTGTCCCGCGACGCTGCCTTTCGCGCCGGGCTTCACTGCTGGTGTCACCAACGTCCTGGCGGGCCATTTCAGCACCTTCACCGCCACCGTCACGCGTGGCGATCGCCAGCAGGATCTGGCGAGGCTGCAGGTGACCACGCCTCCCGGGGTGCTTGGCCTGCTCTCCAAGGTGCCTCTCTGCGGGGAACCGCAGGCACAGGAAGGCACCTGCGGCGAAGCCAGCAGGATCGGCGATGTCTCGGTGGAGGCCGGACCTGGGCCGACGCCGCTAGGGGTCACGGGTCGCGTGTACCTCACTGGGCCTTATGGCGGTGCTCCCTTTGGTTTCTCCATCGTCGTGCCCGCGGTTGCCGGGCCGTTCAACCTTGGCAACGTCGTAGCTCGCGCGCGGATTGACGTCGATCCTCACACTGGTGCCATCACCGTCACCAGTGACGCTCTGCCGCAGTTCCGCGACGGAGTGCCGCTGCGCATCCAGGCCCTCAATGTGGCCATTGACCGCGAAGGGTTCATCTTCAATCCCACCAGCTGCACCGCCAAGCAGGTGACCGCGAGGCTCGACGCCGAGCAGGGCGCATCAGCGAGCCTCAGCGCGCCCTTTGCCGTCGAAGGCTGCAAGAACCTGCCTTTCAAGCCCTCTTTCAAGGTGTCAACGCAGGGAGGTACCAGCAAGAAGAACGGTGCGTCTTTGGATGTGAAGATCGGCTATGCCTCGGGGCAGGCGAATATCGGCGAGGCTCAGGTGTCCTTGCCCAAGCAGCTGCCTGCACGACTCACCACATTGCAGCAGGCCTGCCCGGAAGCGACCTTTGCGCAGAATCCCGCGAGCTGCCCCGCGGGGTCCGATGTGGGCTTCGCCAAGGTCGTGACTCCTGTCCTCAACGAACCGCTCAGCGGGCCGGCCTATGTCGTGTCTCATGGTGGCGCCGCCTTCCCGGATCTCGTCGTCATCCTCCAGGCTCAGGGTGTGCGCCTTGATCTTGTCGGCAACACCAGCATCAAGAAGGGCATCACCACCAGCACCTTCGCCTCTGCGCCTGATGCGCCCATCTCGAGCTTCGAGCTGAGGCTGCCCGAGGGACCTCACTCGGTCCTGGGAACCAACCTCCCGCCGCAGGCCAAGGGCAGCATGTGCGGGCAGAAGCTCATCATGCCCACCACGCTTACCGGCCAGAACGGCGTTCTCTTCAAGCAGAGCACCAAGATCTCCGTCAGCGGCTGTCTCAAGGCGAGGAACGCGAAGGCTCGCAAGGCGAAGGCCCGCAAGGCCCGTCGTGCTGGGAGCGGGCGCGTTCACAGCTAGTCGAAGTCGACCAGCCCGAAGTCCGGCGGGGGGTTCTCGCGTCGGGGGCTGGACACCTGTTTTAGGCGCCATGCTCGATGATCTCTTGCGTGCTTGGCGCCAGGGACATCTTTCTTGCCGGCACCGGATCCTTCGCGCTTGAGATCGCCGACTGGGCGCAGGCGGCTGGTTGGCGCGTTGCCGGGCTCATCGAGCTGGTTGATCCGGCGCGCGTCGGGTCTACCGTTGATGGGCTACTTGTGGTCGATCCTTCGGCGGCCATTGCTGGGGAAGGGTGCGTTGCTGTTGCTTTGGGCGGGGATAGGCGTGAGCACTGGTCGCGGCTTGAGCCTCATGGTTGGAGCCCCGCTTCGGTTGTGCATCCGCTTGCGCATCTCTCGGGGTCCGCACGCCTTGAGCCGGGGTGTGTCCTCGGGCCTGGGGTTGCCGTTGGGGCTCATACCGTTCTTGGGCCGCACACGCTTGTCTCGCGGGGTGCGCTCATCGGTCATCACAGTGTCCTCGGGGCCTATGTGACCGTCAATCCCGGGGCCAACATCGCGGGCAATGTCGTGATTGGGGAGCGCGCCTTCATCGGCATGGGGGCGATCGTTGTCAACAACGCTTCCGTTGGCGAGGGGGCGACCGTCGCTGCCGGGAGCCTTGTCTTGAAGGATGTCACCGCTGGGGTCAGGGTCCAGGGGGTTCCCGCGCGGGAGTACCGGGATGGGGACGGGAATGGGGCTGGTCGCGCTTGATCTGGCGGGGGTTTGCGCGCGCGCTTGACTGGCGCTTTCGCGCTGTCACCGTGCGGATCGATGAGCTGCTGCATGGGCAGCGCGAGTTGGCTGGGCGGCTTGATGCCTTGGGGGAGGCGCTTGCCTCACTTGCCGGCCTCATTGAGGGGTCGGCGCGGGACGGCGCTGCCACTCGTGCGCTCCTGGATGGGGAGATGCGCGCGATGCTGCGGGCGGTTGTTGACGAGGAGGCTCGCAATCGGCGATCTCTCTTTGCGTTGCGCGACACCTCCGCTTATGAGGCTGCTTTTGTCGGCGATGAACCGCTTGTGTCTGTGACCATTGCTACTCGCGATCGGGCCGAGTCGCTGCTTGGGCGGGCTTTGCCTTCGCTGCTTGCCCAGACTCATCGCAACCTTGAGGTGGTTGTTGTGGGGGATGCCGCTGGCCCGGAGGTTGGTGAGGGGATTCGTCGGCTCGGCGATTCGCGGGTTCGCTACTACGACCTCACTCAGCGCATCTTGGCCGACCCCGATCCTCGGCGTCATCATCTGGTTGGCAGCACCATGGCGCGTAATGAGGCTCAGCGGCGGGCGCAGGGGAGCTGGCTGCTGCACTTTGATGACGACGATTATCTGCGGCCTGATGCTGTTGCTTCGCTGTTGGGGCTCGCCTTTGAGCAGCGTGCTGAGGTGGTCTACGGGGGGTTTGAAAGCCACCATCCCGATGGGGGGACGCGGAAGTTCGTCACGTTCCCGCCTACTCCTGGGGAATTTGCTTTTCCCGCTGCGCTTGTACACGCTGGGCTGGGGTTCCTGGAGCGCGAGCTGGTCGGGGCTCAGTTAGCTTTGCCTGGGGATATCTATCTGCTCACACGCATGCTTCGTATCGGGGTGCGCTTTGCGATGCTCGACCGAATGCTGCTGGATTACTTTCCGTCGCACCAGTGGGGTCCTGGCAGCAGCAGCGAGGGAAACGAGGATATCTAGACATGCTCATGCCACATAGAAGATCGTACGTCCATCAGCTGCTCATCAGGCGAAGACCTTGAAGAACGGAGGGGGGACGGACGTTGTCGAGATCTACATCTAGTTCAGCACGCTGCTGGCAGCCTGCCCGGACTGCGACCAGCTCAGTGTGCTGCCGGCGAGCGTCAACGATCCGGGATCGATGCCCGTGCCGGCTGCCAGCAGCCGCAGTCCGGCCGCATCGGCAGCGCCCACCTCGTAGGCGCCCGGCGCGGCGCCCGTCTCGTCTTCGGCGATCCACGCGACGGCCCCGTCGCTCTTGACCACGATCGCGCGCACGCGGCCGATGCCTGTGAGCCCTGGCTTGGGCTGGCCCGGAACGCCGGTGGGGGCGATGCGCAGCATGCGGTTCGTGCGCAGGTCGCGCACCTGCACCAAAAAGCGGCGCTGGGCTACTTCGGATGGCAGCGTGGGTTCGATGATCGTGGTCGAGCCAAATGCGACGACGCTGCCGGCCAGCGCGAAGCTTTCCACGCCGACGCAGTTGCCCGCCGTGTCGCATACGGGGACGGGCCCCAGCGAGAAGGAGTGCCGGGCCCCCTTCGCGCAGGCGAAGACCTCCTGCTGGGCCTGCTGGCCGAGCGTGGACAGCACGTAGACCTGGGCCTGCGGGCCGGCGGCCAGCACGTGCTTGTGGGCCACCGCGCAGCTGTCCGGCACCGCGTGCCTGTGGCGGTGGTGCCGGTGTCTGGCCCCCGCTGCGGCCGGGGCGCTCAGCGCGAGCAGCGCCAGCAGGCAGAGGGCTGTGAGCCGTGCTCTTCGCATCTACAGCAATCTTCCCAGAATCTCGCGCATGATCTCGTCGCTTCCGCCGCCGATCGGGCCCAGGCGCGCGTCGCGCACCGCTCGCTCCACGTGGGGGGCGGGGCCAGAATCGCCGCGCATGTAGCCCGCGCCGCCGTGGATCTGCAGGCACTCGTCCATCAGCTCAAAGCAGGCTCGCTGCGTCAGTAGCTTGGCCATACTAACCTCCTTCAATGGCTCCTCGCCGTTGACGAAACGGCGCAGCGCGTCGTAGGTCACGCACTGGCACGTATACACGCTCGTAGCCATGTCTGCCAGCTTGTGGCGGATTGCCTGGTGGCCGCTCAGGGGCTTGCCGAAGGTCTCGCGCTCGCCTGCGTACTGCGCTGTGCGCTCCCAGGCCACGCGCATTGCGCCGACTGAGCCCAGTGCCATCGCCAGGCGCTCCCACTGGAAGTTCGCCATGATTAGCTTGAAGCCCTCGTGCTCGGCGCCTAGTAGATTCTCCGCTGGCACAAATACATCCTCGAAGGCGATCGTTGCCGTGTCCGATGCGCGCCAGCCTAGCTTGTGCAGCGCTGCGGACTTCACTCCTTCCTGGCGCTCCACGATCAGGAATGAGATGCCGTGGTGGCCGCCTTCCTCCGTCGTCTTTACCGCCGTTACCATGAAGTCCGCGCGCACGCCATTGGTGATGTATGTCTTCTCGCCGTTCACCACCCAGCCGCCGTCCACCGGCGTTGCGCGCGTGCGTAGTGCTGCCACGTCGCTGCCTGCGCCTGGCTCCGTTATTGCCAGTGCGCCGATCTTCTCGCCTCTTATTGCTGGCTCCAGGTACGTGCGCTTGTGCTCAACGCTTCCGAACTTCCAGATCGGCGGCGTGGCGATATTCACGTGCGCGCCGATGCCTGCCGCCGTGCCGCCGCTGCCGATCCGTGTCAACTCCTCGATCAGCACCGCCTCATGTAGGTAATCGCCGCCCTGGCCGCCGTGCTGCTGGGGGTACTTCAGGCCTAGCAGGCCCTGCCCCGCCATTTTGGTGAATACCTCATTGGGGAACCATTCATCCTCCTCCCACTTTGCCGCGTGGGGGGTTAGCTCGCGTTCGATAAAGCCGCGAATCGATGCGCGCAGCTCCTCGTGCTCCTCGCTGAAGGGAGGTGTCAGTTGGTTCATGGTCTCTTACGTTGTTCCGGAGGGCGCATGCGCCCTCCGGTGGGGACGTACATGTACGTCCCCAAGCAGGTCCGCATGCGGACCTGCTGCCTGTGCCGCATGCGGCACAGGCCTACAGTCCATACGAGCGGCCGATTACATCCAGCATGATCTCGTCCGTGCCCGCGCCGATGCGGTTCAGGCGCATATCGCGCCATACGCGCTCCACGTTGTACTCGCGCATATAGCCCGCGCCGCCGTGGATCTGAATGCACTCATCTGCCACTTCGCAGGCCATCCGCGCTGTGTACAGCTTGGCCATCGAGATCTCGCGCACTGGGTACTCGCCGTTGGCGAAGCGGTAGGCCGTCATGTAGACAAGCTGGCGGCCCGCCTCGATCTTTGTTGCCATATCCGCGAACTTGTGGCGGATTACCTGGAAGTGGCCGATCGCCTTGCCGAAGGCTTCGCGCTCCTTGGCGTACTTCAGCGTGTGGTCGAAGCACTTCTGCGCCGCCGCCACGCAGCCTGCCGCGCCGATCATTCGCTCGCCCTGTAGCTCCCACATGATGTGGTAGAAGCCGCGGCCTTCCTGGCCTAGCATCGCGCTTGCCGGCACGCGCACGTCCTGGAAGGCCAAGAGCGCCGTGTCCGAGGCGTGCATGCCCATCTTCTCCAGCTTCTTCTCCTTGATCACCCCGGGCGAGTCCATCGGCACCAGGAACAGGCTGAAGCCGTCGTAGCCTGCCTCGGGGTCCGTCTTGGTGACGAGCACGATCACGTCGGCGCGGTGGCCGTTCGTGATGTAGGTCTTCGAGCCGTTGATGATGAAGTCATCGCCGTCTCTGACCGCGCGTGTCTTGATGCCTGCTACGTCGCTGCCTGCGTCGGGCTCCGTTATGCCTAGGCACAGGATCTTCTCGCCCTTGATCGCCGGCACCACCCATTCCTGCTTCTGCTCCTCCGTGCCGAACGCCAGTATCGGCGGCATCGCCATGTCGGTGTGCACCGCCAGGCCCATCGCCAGGCCGCCGCTGTTCGCGTTCGTGATCTCCTCCGCCAGCACCATCGCGCTGAAGTAGTCCCCGCCCTGGCCGCCGTACTCCTCGGGCTTGTCCAGGCCCAGGAAGCCGAGTTCGCCCATGCGCGTGAAGACCGAGTTGGGGAACGTCGTCTCCTCCCACTCCGCCGCGTGCGGCGCCAGCTCCTTCAGCGCGAAGTTGCGCACCGACTCGCGCAGCGCTTCGTGCTCGTCTTTGAAGATGAAGTGCTTGCGCTTTGCCGCGAAGTCCGGCTTCAGCACGCTCTCGGCGGTGGCCATCTCTGGGCTCCTCTTTCTCTCGCTCTTTCGGGGTCTCTCCAAGCTAACGCACCTGCGTCTGAAAGTAAACAGTAGGACTTCCTACTTGCCGCAGACAACGAGGTGGGGAAGGAACGCCTGCCAGGGGGGATCATTAGAGTCGCGGTATGCCCGGGGAGAGCGTCCTTTACGACGTCGCCGACAACGGTGTCGCCACCATCACTTTGAATGAGCCCGACACGCGCAACGCGCTCTCGGCGGAGGTCCTTGGCGGGCTGACTGCCGCTTTTCAGAGCGCCCGTGAGGACGAGCGCGTGCGCTGCGTCGTGCTTGCCTCCTCGCACGAGAAGGTCTTCTCCTCCGGTGCCAATCTTGGGGGCTTTGCCGGGGACGTGCCGCTCGTGCACAAGCACTTCGGCTCGGATCTCTTCGTGGGCTTGTTTAGGCTGATTGGCTCGCTCGGCAAGCCTACGATTTGCGCCGCTCGCGGACACGTGCTTGCCGGGGCGCTCGGCATCGCCCTCGCCTGTGACCTGGTGGTCGCTTCCGAGCAGGCCGCCTTTGGCACGCCTGAGATCAACGTCGGCGCCTTCCCTTTCATGATCATGGCGCTCATCTACCGCAACGTCCCGCGCAAGAAGGTCAACGAGATGCTGCTTCTGGGGGAGCGCCTGGACGCGCGGGAAGCCCTGGCGGCCGGCATCGTCAATCGCGTCGTGCCCCTCGCGGAGTTCGATGCCTTTGTGGGCGATTGGGCCGAGAAGCTCGCTTCCAAGTCGCCGCTCGTCATGCGCCTCGGTAAGGAAGCCATGCGCCGGCAGATGGACATGCCGCTTGACGATGCCTTGGACTACCTGCGGGCGCAGTTGTCCCTTACCCTTTCCACGCAGGACATCGTTGAGGGTGTGACCGCATTCTTCGAGAAGCGCCCCCCGCAATGGAAGGGACGGTGAGGACATGAGCTCCATTCTCAGAGCCGAGCAGGCCACGCTTGTCGCGATGCGCTGCCGCACTGCCGAGCGCTCGCCTGCCGCCGCCCCGGGTGTGGAGACGCTCGCCGCCACCATCGGGCGCCAGATCGGCGCCGAGCCGCGGCTCATCGGCTCGCCTGCGCCGCCGCTCAGCCAAGGCTTCCAGGAGGACCTCGCCGGCTCGCGCGGCTGTCTGCTGGAGGCCGGCGGGCAGGTCGAGGATGCGCTCAATGCTGGCACCTTGCCGCTCGTCATTGCCGGCGATCCGTCGATCGCGCTCACCACCTTGCCTACCGTCGCGCGCATGCACCCCGACGCGCGCGTGCTCTGGCTCGATGGGCACGCTGCTTTTCACACGCCTTCCACCACCTCCAGCGGCTATCTCGGCGGCATGGCTCTTGCCGGGGCCTGCGGTCTCTGGGATACCGGCTTTGATGGGCACATCGCCGGTGAGCGCGTCGTTCTCTGCGGTGTCCGCGAGTTGCAGGAGGGCGAGCGCGAGAACCTCAATCAGGCGCACGTCACCGTCATTGGCTCCAGCCTTGAGACGCTCGTCTTCATGCAGAACGCTCTCGATGGCGCGGCCGTCTACGTGCACCTCGATGTTGACGTGCTCGATCCCGCCACCATGCCCGTCTCGCACGCCGTCAAGGTGGCCGGCGGCTTTGACGACGGCAAGCTGCTCGACCTGCTGGAGGCGCTCGGGGAGAGCTGCGACGTCATCGGCGTCGAGGTCACCGGCTTTGAGGCCGCCGATGGGCAGGAGGAGCAGACCGGCCTTGGGGCCGAGGTCATCGCCGGGGTACTGGACCCGCTGTTGCCTTAGCGGGGCGCGGGTGCTGGATGGTGCTGGGGCACGGATGGCGCTGGGGCACGGATAGTGCTGGGGTACTGGACCTGTTGCCGTCAGAGCAGTAGAGTAGAAAGTAGGACTTCTTACTGTCCACTTTGCTCCTATGTCCGAGGTCACCAATCCCGCTTCGCTTTTGCGCCCGCTCGTGGAGGACCTGCACGCGCGCCGCGCCGCCATTGCGCTCGGCGGCGGCGAGGAGAAGATCGCTCGCCAGCACGCCCAGGAAAAGCTCACTGCGCGCGAGCGCCTGGCGCTGCTGATCGATGAGGGGACCTTTGTCGAGCTTGGCATCCATGGGCGCCCGCACTTCTCGCAGCGCGCCATGGAGGGCAAGGAGGCTCCTGCCGACGGCGTCGTCACTGGCTACGGCAAGGTCGATGGGCGCCTGACCGCTGTCTGCGCCTATGACTTCACCGTCATGGCCGGCTCCATGGGCATGACCGGCGAGATCAAGGTCACGCGGCTGCGCGAGCTGGCTTTGACCAAGCGCATTCCCTTTGTCTGGCTGCTCGATTCTGCCGGCGCGCGCGTGCAGGAGGCCGCCGGCTCCGTCTTTGCCGGTTCCGGGCACCTCTTCCGCGAGGAGGTCATCATGAGCGGCGTCATTCCGCAGGTTGCCGCCTTGATGGGGCCTTGCGCCGCCGGCACCGCCTACATCCCCGGGCTTGCCGACTTTGTGCCGATGGTCAAGGGGCGTGGCTCCATGGCGCTCGCCGGGCCGCATCTCGTGCGCGCCGCGGTGGGGGAGGACGTCACCCAGGAGGAACTTGGGGGCTCGCGCGTGCACTGCCGCAAGTCCGGCGTCGGCGACATGGAAGTGGACAGCGATGAGGACTGCATTCTGCGTGTGAAGCAGTACCTCTCGTTTATGCCGCAGAACTGTGAAGAGCGGCCGCCTTTGCGGGTGGGCGGGTCCAAATCCGATCCCATCGATCGTGGTGATGAGGGGCTTTTGGATGTATTGCCCGAGTCAAATCGCAAGCCTTATGACATGTACGAGGTCATCCAGCGCATCGTCGATGACGGCGACTACCTCGACATCAAGGGCCTCTGGGCCAAGACCATCATCACCTGCTTCGCCCGCTTCGGAGGGCGGCCTGCTGGGATCGTCGCCAATCAGCCCAAGCAGCTGGGGGGCATTCTTGACAACAACTCCGCTGACAAGGCCGCTCGTTTCATAAATCTCTGTAATGCCTTCGGTATTCCGCTGGTGTTCTTGCAGGATGTGCCTGGTTTCATGGTTGGCACCAAGGTCGAGGCCGAAGGGATCATTCGTCACGGCGCCAAGATGCTGCATGCCGTTGCCAATGCCACCGTGCCGAAGATCACCGTTATTACGCGCAAGGCCTATGGCGCTGGTTACTACGTCATGTGTGGGCGCGCCTATGAGCCAGATTTGATCGTCGCCTGGCCTTCCGCTGAGATCAGCGTCATGGGGGCCGAGGGGGTTGTCGAGATCGCTTTTCGTAAGGTGGTCGATGAAGCCGAGGACCCCGCCGCCAAGCGCGCCGAGTTGATCGAGGGCTTTCGTAAGACCTTCGACGTTTACGTCGCCGCGGGCAACGATCTCATCGATGACGTCATCGATCCGCGCGAGACGCGCCTGACCATCTGTCGCGGGCTTGAGATGGCCGAGAACAAGCACGTCGAGCGGCCTTGGAAGCGGCATGGGGTGGTGCCGGTATGAGGGCGGCGGCTGGCATGAGGGCGGTGGCTGCATGAGCCTTGAGGATCCCGTCGTCATCACCTGCTCCATCTCCGGCGTCATCGCCAACCGCGAGCAGTGCCCTGCCATCCCTTACACCCCTGAGGAGTACGCCGCCGAGGCGCGTCGGGCCGTGGAGGAGGGCGCCAGCATGATTCATATCCATGCGCGCAAGCCTGACGGTACGCCTAGTTATGAGATCGAAGATTTCTCCGCGATCACCGAGGCGATCCGGGGGGCTGTTGACGATGTGATCATCAACTACTCCACTGGCACCATCGGTGTGCCTGTTTCAAAGCGCCTTGAGTACCTGCGCGCCTGCCGGCCTGAAGTGGCTGCTTTGAACATGGGCTCGATGAACTACGCCAAGTACTCGCGCTCGCGCAAGGACTTCGTCTTCAGCATGGTCTTCAGCAACCCTTTCGAGGAGATAATTGAGCTGCTGCAGGCCATGAACGAGCTCGGCATCAAGCCTGAGCATGAGTGCTTTGACATCGGACACATCGGCAGCTTGGAGCCGCTCATCGACATGGGGGTCTTGCGGACCCCGCTGCACGTCGACTGCGTCATGGGGGTTATTGGCGGCATCCCTCCGACCCCTCGCAACCTCACTGCCATGGTCGACAACATCCCTGTCGGCTCGCACTGGGGTGTCATCGGCATCTCGCGCCAGCAGTGGATGCTGCTCGGAGCGGCTTTGACGCTTGGGGGGAGCATTCGGGTCGGTGTCGAGGACAACCTCTATCTGCCCGACGGCACCATGGCTCGCTCCAACGGCGATCTCATCGCCAAGGCCCGGCAGATGGCCGAAGATGTGGGGCGCCGGCCTGCCACTGTCTCTGAGGCCCGGGGACTGTTGGGAATCCCACCCGCCCTCGCTCGATCGTGAGCTTGCCGCTTGAGGGCATCCGCGTTCTGGATCTCTCGCGTCTTTTGCCTGGCGGTTTCTGCTCGCTGCTTTTGGCCGATTTCGGTGCTGAGGTGTTGAAGGTCGAGGACACCGGCATGGGCGACTACATCCGCTGGGCGCCGCCTTATTACGAGGGGGCCGATGACAGCGCCAAGTCCGCGCTTTTTCTCTCGCTCAACCGCAACAAGCGCTCCATCCGTATCGACCTCAAGAGCCAGCAGGGGTGCGAGTTGCTGCTGCGCCTCGTGCGTGACTACGACGTCGTGCTTGAGTCCTTTCGGCCTGGCGTGCTCGATCGTCTCGGTGTCGGCTATGAGCGCATGCGCGAGGTCAATCCAGGGATCGTCTACTGCGCCATCTCTGGCTACGGGCAGGATGGGCCCAAGCGCGACAGTGCCGGGCATGACATGAACTACCTCGCGCTCGTGGGTCTGCTCGGTTTGAGCGGCGAAGGTCATGGTCCCCCCATCCAGGCCGCCGGGCAGATCGCCGATCTTGGCGGGGGTGCGCTGATGGCTGCCTTTGGCATTCTTGCCGCTCTGCGCGAGCGCGATGGGGGTGGGCGCGTGGGGGCCTCGTCTGCTGGCTCGGGTCAGGGGCAGATCGTCGATGTCTCCATGGCGGATGGTGCGCTCTCCTGGCTTGCCCTGGTCGCTGGGCGCTATTTCGCGGAGGGCGTAGTGCCGCAGCGCGGCGGGCTTGAGCTTGCCGGGTCCTTGATCTGTTACCGCCCCTACGAGTGTGCCGATGGCTGGGTTGCGCTTGGGGCGCTTGAGCCCAAGTTCTGGCAGGCCTGGTGCCGTGGGGTCGGGCGCGAGGATTTGATCGAGAAGCAGTTCGAGGGGCCTGGCTCCGCTGCGCACCAGCAGGTGGTCGAGGTTTTCAAAGGGCGCACGCGGGAGGAGTGGCAGGAGTTCGCACTCAGCCACGACTGCTGCCTTGAGCCGGTCTTGGGGCTCGATGAGGCGCTTGACTCCGAGTTGGTTCGCGCGCGCGAGATGGTCGTTGAGATCGAGCAGCCTGGTGTGGCCGGGGGTGTGCGCCAGCTCGGCATTCCCGTCAAGCTCACCCGCACGCCCGGACAGCCCGCTCAGCGTCCCGGGCCGGCTTTGGGTGAGCACACGCTTGAGGTGCTGCGCGAGGCCGGCTGCTCGGCCGCGGAGATCGAGCAGCTCCTGCGGGCGGGGGCGGTGGCCGGACCTGCCGCCTCCTCGCAGGCAGGCGAGGCGGCGGGCTTTCGCGCGTGAGCATCGCTGCCGGCAACGAGCAGCAGCTGCTCAAGATGAGCGAGCTCGCCGAGCGCTCGGGTGTCAGCGCCGGCACCATCAAGCACTACCTGCGCGAGGGACTCCTCGGTGGGGAGGAGGGGATCGTCAGGACCTCCCGCAACATGGCCTACTACCCGCCTGCGCTGGTGCAGCGCATTGCCCTGATCAAGCGCCTGCAGGAGGAGCGCTTCATGCCCCTGCGCGTCATCAAGCGTGTCCTGGAGGACGATCCCGGGCGGGTGCAGGCGCTGATCGAGCTTGAGGACCGCATCCTTGAGCGGGCCATCGCCAGCGCCGATGAGCGCCGCGTCTCCGCCAAGGAGGTGCGTGAGCGCTATGGCATTCCTGAGAACGTTCTCAAGCGGCTTGCCGAGCTGGGCGTGCTCAGCCCGGGGCGGGGTGGTTATGGACAGGACGACGTCAAGATCATCGAGGCCATCGCCAACTTCCGCGCCGGCGGTTATGACGAGGCGCTGGGATTCACCGTTTACGACACGCTGCGCTATCGCACCGCGCTTGAGCCTTTGGTGCAAGAGGAGGTCCGTGCGCTGCTTGACCGGCTTGCCGGGGAGGTCGAGGTGGAGCGGGCCTTGGAGATGATCGCCGCGGGGTCCGAGCCGCTGCGCGAGCTCATTGGGGCCATGCACTCCAAGCTCTTGCTTGCCGAGTTGGGCAGGCAGCGGGAGCGGCGGAGGTAGTCAGTCAGACGACCAGCCGTACAGGCTTGAAAGCAAGTACGGTGGCAAGGGTGTCGTAGTGACGATCGACATGGAGCACCTCGGCCTGATGCTGCTGGGCACAGGCCGCTATCAGCAGATCTGGGATTGGGATTCGCTGACGGCCTTGTCGGCCAAGCTCGCTTTGGGCCCCCAGTGCAGTCGCGATGGTCTCCGCGTCCATGCGCAGATCGCGGAACGCGGCGAGGTTCTCCTCGATCTGCTGATACTCGCCGGCCGAACGGGCGCTATAGAGCATCTCCAGCCGCACGACTGCGCATAGACAGATCTCGCCCAGCTCAAGTGTCTCGGCCGTGGCCCGCTCCAGCGCCGACTTATCGGCAAGCAGCAGCCTGCCTAGCCCCACGCCTGATCGTCTCTGATCGCAGCCCAGTCGACGGTGTGCTGCAGATCTGCCAGCGCATTGCCCTGGCGCTCTCGGCGTCGGCTGGCCTTGATCTCCTCTTCTCCGAGTCGCAGCGAGCTATGTCCGGCCTGTGCCAAGCGCAATAGCAGCTCCTTGCGGTCCCGGATCTTTGGCCATTGCTGCTGAGCGTCATCGAGGAGGCTTTGCACGCCGCCTGTGTCGGTGAACGTGTAGCGGGGGCGGGTTGTTGGCATGGCACAAAGTGTAGCACCTACAATGTATGGTGCGACACCTGGCCGTGAGGCTATTTCTCCTGCAGGACCGACAGGATGTTGCCGGCCGGGTCCTTGAACCAGGCGATGTATGGGCCGCCGCTGCGGAAGATGCCCTTCTCGTCCTGCTCGAAACCTTCGTAGCGCTCGATGCTCACGCCGCGGGCGGTCAGCTCATCGACGGCTTTCTCGATGTCATCGACCGGGAAGTTGAGGATCGTGTAGGCGGCGGGTGTGTGGTCGGGTTTCGGGTAGATCAGCGTGGGGCGATCGCCGGCCAGGTGCAGCGTCAGCAGGCCGTGCTCCTCGGAGGTCTTCAGCCCGAGCGTCTCGCCGTAGAACTGCTGGGCCTTCTGCATGTCGTCAACGGCGAAGCCGCTGAATGCCGTGGTGTCCGCGAACATGGCTGGCTCCTTTGCTTTGGAGGTCTCTCTCAAAGCTACCAGCGGGCGCTGTGGCGCTCGATCACGCCCAGGCCATGGGTCAGCTCGATGCCTCCGGGCAGGGTTCCGCTGAAGACTCCGAAGGGGGCCGTGTAGTCGCTGCGCACCAGCAGCAGGTTTTCGTGGCGGTGGCGCTGGGCCTCGGGGGCGAAATGCAGCTTCGAGCCGTCTTCGGCGCGGATCTCTGTCAGGTCGGCGGCGAAGCTGACCGGCGGGGCCTCGTGCGGCGCACCGTCCACCCATACCGCGCGCTCGCTGCCGCTGGGGGGATCGTTGACGCCCTCCACGAGGTTGAACGCCAGCGGCTTGCCTGCCGGGTCGATGCCGACGCCTGCCGCCCAGCGCCATTCGGTCACGCGGGCGTGGTAGCCGGCGGTGTCGTCCACGATCGCCAGCGCCTGCACTCCTCGTGGGGTCTCGCCGTTCAGGGCGATGGTGCCGCGCGCGGTGATGCCCGCCTGCTTGCGCGTCCATACCTGCTCCGTGCCGTGGGGGCACGTGGCCTCCCATCCCGCTTCTTCCTCCAGTGCGAGGTCCAGTCTCACCGGACCGTCTCGCACCTGTAGCCGTCCGGGCTGCAGCTGCACCGAGCCGCGGTGCATGAACATATGGGTGCGCTCTCGTAGTCCTGCATCGGCGCGCGTCAGGATCGCCCAGAAGCTCTGGTGCGCCGGGCCGACCTGAACCGTGGCCGCGCACAGCATCAGCTCCTCGCAGAACACGCCCACGTAGCGCCAGCGCTTGAGCGGGCGGCGGCCGCGAAACATGGGCATCGCCGCTATGCTTGGGGATGTTGACTGACTAGTCAATCTATTCTGCGGGAGAGGATGCCCGCGGGAGGGAAGACACTTTTGAGAGTAGCGGCCGTCCAGCTTAATTCCACTGCCGATAAGGCCGCGAACATGGCTGCTGCCGATCGCCTTGTGCGCGCCGCCGCGGCTGATGGAGCCAAGCTCATCGTACTGCCTGAGAAGTGGACCGCACTGGGCCGCGACGAGGAGCTGCGTGGCGCCGCTGAGACGCTCCAGGGGCCGGCCGTTGCATGGGCCTGCGCGATTGCCCGTGAGCTGGCGGTCGATCTGGTCGCGGGTTCGATTGTCGAGTCGCCTGCTTCAGGGCAGAAGCTGGCAAACACCTCCGTGCACGTCAGCCCACAGGGGGAGGTCTTGGCGGTCTATCGCAAGGTGCACATGTTCGATGTCGAGATCGAGGGGCGCAGCTACCGCGAGTCGGATATCGAGGACCCCGGCGATGAGATCGTGCTCAGTGAGACCGCGACTGGCGTTTCGCTCGGGATGTCCATCTGTTACGACCTGCGCTTTCCCGAGCTCTATCGCATCCTCGCCGTTCGCGGTGCGCGCGTGATCGTCGTGCCCGCGGCCTTCACGCTGCCCACGACGCGCGATCATTGGGAAGTGCTCTTGCGCGCGCGGGCCATCGAGAACCAGGCGTTTGTCGTGGCAGCCAACCAGATCGGGCCGCATCCCGGCGGGCTTCGCTCGGGCGGGCGTTCGATGATCGTCGACCCTTGGGGGGTGGTGCTTGCGCAGGCCGGGGACCGCGAGGGGCACATCGTGGCCGACCTCGATCTCGAGCGCCAGCTTGAGATCCGCGCGCAGCTGCCTGCCCTTGCCAACCGCCGGCCTTCCGCTTACCGCTGGCCGCGGGAGGCTCACGCATGAACGCCTATCGCTGGCCGCAGACGAGGCCGCAGGAGACCCCCGCATGAACGCCGCTCGCGCCAAGAAGTCCTCTGACAAGCGCCGCTTGATCCTTGATGCCGCCGTCAAAGTGTTTGCGCGCCAGGGCTTTCACACCTGCCGCGTCTCGGACATCGCCGATGAGGCGGGGGTGGCCTATGGGCTCGTCTACCACTACTTCGGCTCCAAGGACGAGGTGCTCGACACGCTCTTCCTGGAGCGCTGGAACGTCATGCTCGACACCATCCGCGAGGTCGACGCGCAGGTTGTGCCCGTGCGCGAGAAGCTGGGGGTGATCGCGTCCTTCATCGTCGACAGCTACCGCCACGACCCCGATCTGATGAAGGTCATCATCGTTGAGGTCACGCGCGCTGCCAACTCCTTCGGGCAGACCCACCTGGGGCAGATCCGCGAGGCCTACGACCTGATCGCCCAGATCGTCGTCAAGGCGCAGGCCGAGGGCTCCTTCAAGGAGGACATCGACGCCGGTTTTGCCGCCATGGCCTTCTATGGGGCAATCGAGCAGATGCTCACCGGCTGGATCTTCGGGCTGCTGCCCGCGGACGACGAGCACTTCGAGCGGGCCAAGTGGCTCGTGGTGGAAACTGTCTGCGGAGGATTAGAGACGACCACCGTGGGCAATACACTCTCGTGAATGGAGAACGACATGGTTAAGCGATTGATGTGGTCCGGCCTGCTGGCCGGCCTCGGCGCGCTTTCGAGCATCATTGCGCAGCGCGCCGCCTCGGTGGTGTGGCGCCGCTTCTTCGATGAGGAGCCGCCCGAGTGAGCGACACCCAGCAGGCTCCGCCGCGCAGGGATCAGCCGCCGCAGAACATCGCCACCGCGATCACCGAAGTCTCCGAGCGTGCTTCGCTGCTCGTGCGCGAGGAGATCGAGCTCGCCAAGGCCGAGGTCACCGAGAAGATCACCAAACTGGCTCGCGGCGCGGTCGTCGCGGGTGCCGCCGGCATCTTCCTCGTCGTCGCGCTCATCTTCGTGCTCAACGGCTTTGCCTGGCTGCTCTATTACGAGCTGCCGATCGGCGGCACCTTCACCTACTTCTGGGGCTTCTTTGCCATGGCGCTCATCCTGCTCGTGCTGGGGATCATTGCCGGGCTACTCGCCCATCGCCTCGTCAGGAAGAGCTCCCCGCCCGTGCCCAACATGGCAATCGAGGAGGCTCGCAGGATCCGCGAGACCGTCAGCTCCTCCGCCGAGCACACAACTGATGCGAAGGGAGGGTCCGATGGCGCAGCGCTCCCCCGCTGAGATCCGCGACTCGATCGAGAACAACCGCCAGGAGCTGGGCATCTCGCTTGAAAAACTGCGCAGCGAGGTGACGCGCATCACCGACTGGCGCGGACAGCTGCAAAGCCATCAGCGCGAGCTTGCCATCGGTGCCGCTGCTGTTGGCACCCTCATGCTGCTGCGCGGCCGGCGCCGGCGCAAGCGGCGTCGGTAGCTCAGCGGCGCGTGGGGGATCGCTCTCCCGCATGCAGCTCGGCCCCCGCCGGGAGGTGAGGCGTTCGCTAGCTCTAGCTCAGCAGCGCGCGCGGGATCGCTCCCACGCCGATTAGGCCCGGCCCGGTATAGGTGCCGATCACCGGTCCTACCTCTGAGACGAACGCCGGCTCTGAGCCATACAGCTCGCGGCCGTGCTCGATCAGGCGCTGCGCCTGATCCTGGGCCTGGATGTGCTGCACCACCCAGCCATCCGCACCCGCGTCATGCAGTTCGTGCATGTACTGCACCATTCGCTCGAATGCCCGGCCTGCCGTGCGCACGCGTTCCACCGGCACGATTTCGTACTCCAGCGAAAGGATCGGCTTGATCTTCAGGGTGCCTCCCAGCCACGCCTGCGCCTTGCCGATGCGCCCGCCGCGGCGCAGATACTCAAGCGTGTCCAGGCAGAACCAGATGCGCAGCGCCTTGCGCGCCTCGCGCACGCGCTCCACCACCGCCTGCATATCGCCGCCCGCGCGGGCCGTAGCCGCGCCGGCCAGCAGCAGCAGGCCCAGCCCGCCACAGGCCGTTTCGCCGTCGAGTACCTCTATGCGCTCGCCCTGGCCGCGCTCCACCAGCACCTCGCGCGCCTGCCGCGCGGCCTCGCATGTGCCTGAGATGCCGCCTGCCAGGTGCACCGAGACGATGTCCTGGCCGGCCGCCAGCAGCGGCTCCCACACCGCCAGGAAGTCGCCGATCGATGGCTGCGAGGTGGTCGGTGTCTCGGGGTCCGTGCGCAGGCGACTGTAGAAGTCGTCGAAGTTCGGCATCTCAAGCTCGCGCACCGGCGCGGCGCCCCAACCCACATACAGGCTCACCTGATGAATGCCCTGGCTGTCGGCCAGCGCACGGGGAAGATAGTTGGTGGTGTCGGTCACCACTGCGACAGAGGACATCGGCCGGTGACCCTACAGCAACGGGCGCCCATGAACTGCTCACGCGCCTCATATATACAGGCTCCTTGCAGGGTCGCCCGCCTGGGCCGCCCCTCCGATCCACGGGGTTGGCAAGGCTAGACTGACCCAGATGCCCAAGACGCTCCTCACGGGCGGAGCTGGCCTCGTCGGTTCGCAGGTGGCTCGCCTGCTCGCCCAGCGCGGCGACAGCCTGCGGCTGACCGTGCGCCCGGGCACCAACCTCGAGAACCTCGACTTCCCCTATGAGGCCGTCAACTGCGACATCCTCGACCGCCGCGCCGTGCGCCGCGCCCTGCGCGGTGTGGACCGCGTCTTTCACCTCGCCGGCAGCACCAGCCTGCGGGCGCCGATCGACGCGCTCTTTCGCATCAACGTCGAAGGCACCCGCATCGTCCTTGAGGAGGCTCTGCGCGCGGGCGTGCAGCGCGTCGTCTACACCTCTTCGGTAGCCGCCATCGGTCCCGCGCCGCGCGGCACCGTCGCCGATGAGACCCAGCTCTTCCGCGGCGGCTACGGCCTCTCCTACATGGACTCCAAGCACGAGGCCGAGGTGCAGGCGCTGCGGCTTGCCGCGCGCGGGCTGCCGGTGGTGATCGTCAACCCCGCCTTCGTCTTTGGCGCCGGCGACGTCAACCATTCCTCGACCGAGCTCGTGCGTCGTTGTCTGCGCCGCGAGCTGCCGGCGTACGTCGATGGCGCTCTCAACGTCGTCGATGTCAAGGACGTCGCCCGCGGCCATCTGCAGGCCGATGAAAAGGGGACCGTCGGCGAGCGTTACATCCTCGGCAATCGCAACTTCACCTTCGACCGCTTGCTCGCCGACATCGGGCGCATCTCCGGCGTCGAGCCGCCCGCGATCAAGATGCCGCTGCCGCTCGCGCTGGCGCTCGCGCGGGTGACCGAAGACATTCCCGGGCGCGCGCCCGTGACTGCCGGTGAAGTGCGCACCGCCTCGCTGTGGTGGACCTACAGCAGCGCCAAGGCCAAACGCGAGCTGGGTTACAGGCCTTCCCACCACGAGGACACGCTCTCGGAGACCATCGCCTGGTATCGCGCCAACGAACAGCGCCTTGCCGCGCCCGGTGCGCGTCAGGCGATCCCGCTGCGCCTGCTCGGCTTCGGCTTTCGTCAGGCCGACGGCGTGCTGCGCACGCTGGGGCTTGTCGACGGGGACGATTAAGAGGGGGAGGGGGAGGGTTGCGCCCTGCGCCGCCTCCTCCCCGCCGCTGGGTCTAGCCCAGACGGTTTTCGATCGACAGCCCTGCCGCGGGCTGCGCCACTGCGCTCAGTGGCTCTGCTGTCTCCTCGGCTGCGCGCTCGACGCCCAGCGTCTGCGCCAGCTCGCCTGACTCGTACATCTCCATCACTATGTCGCAGCCGCCTACCAGCTCGCCTTTGACGAATAGCTGCGGGATCGTCGGCCAGTTGGAGATCGCCGAGAGCTCCTGACGGATGCGGGGGTCGGGCAGCACATCGACGGCTGCGAAGGGCGCGTCCAGTGACTGCAATGCGGCCACGGTGCGCGCGCTGAAGCCGCACGCGGGCGCTTCGGGGTTGCCCTTCATGAACAGGATCGTGGGGTGCTCCGCGATCGCCTCTGCGATCGCCTCGCGGATGGGGTTGCTGTCTGTCTCTGGCATGGGAGGCTCCTGACTTGCAGTGGGGGCTGCTGGCTAGCTGGGCATGGCTTGCGCGGGCTGTGCCTGCGCGGGCTGCGCGATCTGGGTCTTCAGTGATAGCGCATGGATTGGGCCGCCGATCTCTGCGCCGAACACGTCGTATACGAGGCGGTGCTGCTCGATGCGGCTGCGGCCTGCGAACGCCTCGGCGGTCACCGTCGCGCGGAAGTGATCGCCACCGCCGGTGTAGTCCTCGACCTCCGCACGGGCTCCGGGGATCGCTGTCTCGATGCGCTGCTTCAACTCTTCGGCACTCGGCATATGCTCCTCAACGGCTCTCTTTTGGGTCGCTATACTTTGGAAAGCGATGATATCGATCACTGACAAGGGTGCCGAGAAGGTTCACGAGTTCCTCTCCGGCCAGGAGGCCGATATCAGCATGGCCGGCCTGCGCGTCGGTGTGCGCGGCGGGGGCTGCTCGGGCTTTCAGTATCAGCTCGCCTTTGACGAGCAGCGTCCTGAGGACATCGTTTTTGAGAGCCACGGGCTCAAGCTGCTCGTCGATAACGCCAGCCTCTCCTTTGTCGAGGGCTCCGTCATCGATTACGAGGAGAGCCTGCAGGGGGCCGGCTTCAAGGTCAACAACCCCAACGTCGTCGCCGCCTGCGGCTGCGGCTCGTCCTTCCGCGTTGCTGAGGAAGAGCAGGTTTCGGCGGTCTGAGGGTCGGTAGGGAGGGCGCGCTCGTTGTGGCGCTCTGCGGTTCGTTATCCAGGGACCGCCGTGGTTCAGTTGATCGAACCGGCTGGCACGACCCACTCGCAGGGTTGTCCGGTTACGCCAGCAATCAGATCGAAGTCCGCGTCGTAGTGCATAACGGTGAGGTTGCGTGCCTCCGCGGCAGCGGCGACCAGCAGGTCGGGCACCTTGCGACCGCGCTGGTGTCTGGACGCGAGAAGACGCTGCGCCTGCCTTGCGCGGCGCACATGCTCGGCGGTGCTCTCCACCAGCTCGAAGACCTCCATGGCGTCGGCGAGGCTGTCCCACTCGGCGGCGTTGCGGGCCGAGAAGCCGATCTCGAGGTCACTGATCCCGGCGCGGGCAAGCTCCCCGCGCCGCGCCCTCTGCTCGATCGCCTCCCGGACCGCCGGCTCACGTAGGCGAGTGAGAACGCTTGTGTCCAGAAGGTGCGTCAGCGCCATGCCTGCTCGCGCGGCGCGAGATCGGCGCGGGCGAGCGCGTCCAGGCGATCTGTCACCGCCGCGCTGTGATCGCCACCCACCAGGCGCAGGGCACGATTGACCGTCTCCTTGATCGTGCTCACGCCGAGCTGGGCCCTGGCGTCCTGTAGGGCCTGCTCATCTATATCCACCAGATGCTTGGCCATCACGACCAGTATATACCAGCAAGTGTAGATATATATCTTCTTGCTAAACCCGGTGCACATAAGCGCGTCTGTCGGCTGCTCTGAGCAGGTGCTCGATGTCCTTGGGGTCGCTGGTCACGACCGTGTCGCCGTCTTGGGCCGCGAGCGCTAGCGCGGCGTCTGCGATGTCGCTTGTGCGGACTGCGGCCAGTAGGCGGCCGCAGTCACGAGCTGCCGCTGGATCGAGCGGGCGCTCCAGGAAGCCAGCGAGCGCGTGGGTCAGTCTGGCTTGGCGGGCGGGATCGCGCCAGGCCTGGGCCACGCAGGCGGATGAGGTCACCGCATCGATGCCGCTTTCGGTGGCGACCGCGAGCAATGCGCCGATCTCTCGGCTGCCGCGATCCAGGGCGATCAAGCCGCCTGCGTCGAAGACGAGTGCAGCCATTTGCGGGCCTCCTTGAGCTCCTGCTCGGTGTAGGGGCCTCCCGTCGAGCTGGCGATCTCGGCGGCTGTGGACCGCAGTGCCTCGGCTCGCAGGCGGGCGCTTGCGGCGGCGGCCAGCCAGCCTGATACGCCGTCTGGGCCGGCGGCGTCGCGGACACGATGGTAGAGGTTGTCGTCGAGGCTGATGCTGATCTTCATGGGGGTATGGTAGCACCATGGGTACGACTGTGGCGGTGTGGGTAGGTGGGTGGTGGTGGGGGCTGTCTCGCTTGCGGACACTATGCTGGCTCTCCTTCGATCCATACCGGGGCTGTTGCCGGTGTTGACGGTGGTGGGGTTTGGGGGCTTTGGCGCAGCTTGTCGATGCGCAACTCCGTCGGGGGGTGGCTGTGGCTGCTCAAGACCTCCAGGGGGATCGGGTGGTCCAGCTCCAGCACGTGGGTCTGCAGGAACTCCGCCAGCTCGGGCGCCCAGCCGATACTTGCCGCCCAGCTGTCGGCTTCGTACTCCTGCCTCTGCCACACCGCTCCCCAGGCGGGGCCCGTCAGCCACAGGCCTAGGTGTAGTTCCTGAGGGGGTTGTTCATCCGGGCCTCCTTGGAGGCTGGTTGGTGTCGAAGCCACCAGTTCCAAGGAGGACACCGGATGAAGTTGCACGCTAACGCTTGTCTCAGCGTCAAGGGTCGTGAGTTGCTGGTTGATCGTGTTTTGAGTGAGGGGTGGTCGGTGATGGAGGCCGCCAAGGCGGCCGGAATCACCGAGCGCACTACGTATAAGTGGTTGGGTCGTCATGCCCGGGAAGGCCTGGCGGGGCTGCTGGATCGCTCATCGGCACCGCTGCGTGTCGCTAACCGCACCGATGAGCGACGGGTCCAGGCGATCGTTGCGCTGCGGCGTTTGCGGCTCACGGGGGCTGAGATCGCGGAGGTGCTCGGGATGGCTCATTCGACTGTCTCTGGGATCCTCACCCGCATCGGAATGGGCAAGCTCGGGCGCCTCGGGATGGAGCCAGCTCAGCGCTACGAACGTGCGCGGCCCGGCGAGCTGATCCATATCGACGTGAAGAAGCTCGGGCGGATCGGCAGCGGAGCAGGGCATCGCGTCAGCGGCAATCGCGGTCCCGGGCAGCGCTCGCGCGGCGCCGGCTGGGAGTTCGTGCACGTCTGCATCGATGACGCGACTCGCTTGAGCTACGTCGAGGTACTCCCCGACGAGCGAGCAACGACGGCCGTCGGGTTCCTTCGCCGTGCGGTCGCTCACTTCCACGGCTACGGCATTAACGTCGAGCGACTCATCACCGACAACGGCAGCGCATACCGCTCGGCTGTCCACGCGATCGGATGCCGGACACTCGGGATCCGCCACCTACGCACCCGGCCCTACCGGCCGCAGACAAATGGGAAGGCAGAGCGGTTCATTCGCACAATGCTCGACGGCTGGGCCTACGGTGCGATCTACCGCAACAGCAAAGAGCGCACCGCCGCCCTCGCGGGCTGGCTCGACTTCTACAATCACCGCCGACCACACGGCGCCCTCAGCCACAAGCCACCCGCAGCTCGCCTACACGAGCTGAACAACCTCCTCGGGTCCTACAGCTAGGCCGCCACGCATCAGCGCCATTGCCTTGGCGAGCGTCCATCTCGTCAGGCCCACCGTCGCCAGTGTCTTGCGTGCTCGGTGATCCATTTCCACCAGCTGGCGGGCGGGGGAGCGCGGCTGGTGCTCGTCGGGGTCCGGGGGCGCTACCAACTTCAGGGGCTTCAGCACCAGCCGGTTCACGGCCACCGTCAGCTTCGCGTCCATGCCGCGCAGGTGGCCCAGCTCGTGCGCCAGCAGTGCGGGCAGGTGGCCGTTCTGGAGTTGCAGCGCACCACTGCTCAGCATCAGGGTGTTGCCGTACACCGCTGCCTCGCAGCGCGGCTCGTCACGCACGAACCAGCTCTCCACTGCCGGCAGCGGGGTGTTCGTCCTGCTCTGTAGTTCCCTCAAGGCTCGCTCATATGTTTCGCGCTCACGCGCCGAGGGCGCTCGGCCGCCTTGTCGCTGGCGCCACCACCAGCCGCCGCCTTGCGGGGTCACGAGCGCCAGCGCCGACCACACGATTGGGCCTACCGCCGCGAGCTTTGCCCACTCCTGGGCGTTTCCGCCCTGGCCGTTCATGTGAATGACCACGCTCGCCACGATCAGGCCTGCCACGTATCGCGCCAGCATCGCTGGCACTTCCAGCGCCACCGTCAGCGCATACAGCGTTAGCCAGCCGTGCTGCAGCTCTCTGCGTTCCCATCCCTGTTCCGGTCCTTGCATCTTCATTCACCTTCCTTTGGTTGATTGCTCTTCAAAACGGCAGGTCTTCGTCTATGTGCTTGGCCTGTTCGTGAAACTGCCTCGGCTTCGGCCTCACCCGTTGCGCTGGGGCGTGGGCGTCGAGGACCTGCGACGCGGGTAGCGCTTTGGTCAGCGCCGGCGCCTGCAGGATCTGTGTGCGCATCGCCTTGCCGCGGTTGATCACGAATGCCTCGCCCGCTGGCAGGCCTCGCACGCTGTTTGGGTCCACCTTGGCCTCCTCGCGTCGTTGCATCGAGCCTTCGCCGGTCGATCCTTCGCGCGTGTAGCGCGCGCTGTAGCGCGTCACCTGTTTCGTGCCGGCCAGCGCCACGATCTCCTCGGGCGTATTCACGCGGTGACACACCACCGTCTCCACGCTGCCCAGGATTCGCTCCGCCTCCGCTGGCTCGCCCATCCCCGCCACCACCTGGGGCACCAGCACCAGCGCCGTCCCGAAGCTGCGCGCCTGCTCCACACAGCGCGCCATCGCGGCCGCGCCCGCCAGCGCCGAGAACTCATCCACCACCAGCAGCGCCCACTCGCCAGCGCGCTTGCGGCTCGTGAACCAGTGCACGAAGTCCTCCAGCAGAAACCGCGCCAGGCACGCCGTCTCCTCGCGCAGCCGCAGGCTGTCCAGTAGCAAATACGCGGCGCTCGCCTCCTCCCACGCCCAGCCGTCCGCTCCATCCAGCGCGCCGCGCGTCTGCTCGAAGAACGCTCCGAAGCGCAGCCGCACCTGGTTGACCTGCTGCTCACTCAGCGTGCGCACCTGCGCCGTCTCGCCGTGGGCGTGGCGCAGCGCCTGCAGATCCATCCGTGCCAGCAGCTCGCGTGAGCACCGCGGCGGCCCTTTTGGGTGCTCGCAGGCCAGGCCCACCACCACCCTTGCCAGGTCCCGATACCACGCCGCGGGGCCCTCCTGCGCGTAGTCCACGATCTCCATCAGCTTGCCTCTCAGCTCGTGCGGCTCGCCGCGCCAGCCGTCCAATGGTTCGTTGGGGAACACTCGCGTCTGCCTGCCCGCGTCCGCCATCAAGCCGACGAAGCGTTCCGCCGTCTCGCGGTCGCCTTTGCCGTCCAGGTAGAACACCTTTGCCTGTGTGCCTTTCGCCACCGCCCACGCCAGGCGCAGCACCGTCTCGGTCTTGCCGCTGCCCGTCGCTCCGCACACCAGCACATGCCTGCACAAGCGCTCCTTGGAGAGGACCACGTAGCGGCCTACCACGGCCGCCAGCGATCTCGTCAGGCGCGAGTTCACGGTCACCGCCCCGAACCGCCTGTGGATGACCGACATCACCGAGCACCCAACCAGGGAGGGAAAGGTCTTCTGCTGCGTAGTCCTCGACGCGTTCTCTCGCAAGGTCGTCGGCTGGTCGATCGACACCCAGCAGAACACGCTGCTCGTCACGAGCGCCCTAACGATGGCCACAAGCGAGCGCAACCCCAGCAGCGATCTCATCATCCACTCCGACCGCGGTACGCAGTTCACGTCCTGGGCGTTCAGCCAGAAGGTCCGCGACGCCGGCCCTCGCACCGTCGATGGGAGCCGTCGGCACGCCACACGATAATGCGATGGTCCAGTCGTTCTGGGGCCGCATGCAAGTCGAGCTACTCAACCGCAAGAGTTGGCAAACCCGCGTCGAGCTCGCCGCAGCGATCCAGCACTACGTCGATAACTTCCACAACCACAGACGCCGCCACAGCGCCCTAGACATGCTCACCCCAATCGAATACGAGAACCGCTACCAATCAACGGTCGCCGCCTGATTCCAGCATCCCAAGTCCACAGAACCGGGGCAGATCAGCGTGTCCGTCAAACCGGGGACACTCCACTCATTGGCTTCTCATCACATTCCCATCGCGATCCTCTACTATAGATGTCGCCAATGCTACCTATGCCGAAATCGTCTGGCACGAGTCAGTCACCTTAATCCTGCTCGTCGTCCCATAGCATGACATCGACACCAACTGTGACATTATAGTCGGCCGCCCATCGGACCACATTTGGTGGGAAAAGGATTGTCGGCGTTAGTGACGAGGTGGGTTCAGTAGCACACGTGAGGAATGCATTCACCCCAAACTCGGCGCAGACCTGCTTGAGCTTCTGCTCACCCGGCGCCATATGGGTCAACAATTCTACAAGCATCCCGTCAATCTTAATCGTGTCGCGTGGTCCGATCGTTACTCGCCACCTGTCGATAGGCCATCGACCCTTGTTACCGAGCATTGGGTCACCAGTGCGATGATGAAGGGTTGGCTCGACACCGAGTCGGGCCGTCACGGCATCCGGATCAAATGGAGCGCCTCTGAGGGTCAGAGATACCCAAACGTGAGGCAAGCTTTCGTCACGCGACATGAAATTGACTCCTCCGCCTAAAGGTTATGAGATTGATCCCGACCGGGTCTCCGGCTCCGCTGCCGTCTTTGGGCTTCTGATAAATATTGCTATTATAAATGTCGCCAGTGCGACCTATTGGCTCATCAAATCCCTGCACCACTGCGTAGCTATCTGCTCTCCACTTCGCTCGCGTCATCATCGTCCTCCTCCCACAACATGACATCAACGTCGAGGTCAATGTTATGGCTAGCTGCCCATCGAATCACGTCGCGTGGGAAGAAGATGTTTGGGGTCAATGAGGACTTCGGTTCGACAGCACACGCGAGTGTTGCCTCTACTCGAAGCTCAGCGCAAATCTGCTGGAGCTTCTGCTCGCCAGGCGCCATACGAGCCAGTAATTCAGAAAGCATCGCCCCAATCTCAATTGCGTCACGCGGGCCTATAGTGACTCGCCACCTGTCCTGGCGCCATCGACCCTGCGTGCCCACCATTGGATCGCCAGGGCGATACTGTAAGTCGGCTCAACGTCGAGCTCTCTCGTCACATATTTTGGATCGAACGACGAGCCCACGATGGTCAGCGATACCCACACTTGGGGAAGGGCTCTTTCCGTTGACATAGTTGGCTATCCTAGAGGTTGTTTAGGTTGACCCCAACAGGCTCGCCGGGTCCGCTGCCGTCTTTGGGCTTCTGATAAATATTGCCCTGACGATCCTTGAAGAGATCCGTACCCACCTCTTCCAACTTAAGCTTGTGCGGATCGTAGCCAGCTTCCTTGAGCTTTCGGATATCTGATGAAGTCAGCCTCTTG
The DNA here is from genome assembly GCA_025449845.1 of Solirubrobacteraceae bacterium. Lineage (GTDB taxonomy): Bacteria > Actinomycetota > Thermoleophilia > Solirubrobacterales > Solirubrobacteraceae > Palsa-744. The sequence continues at coordinate 32,846 of JANWIP010000025.1, forward strand.
TCCTGCTCGAAGTTTCGGTTTGGGTTGTCATTGGTGCAGTCTTCTTCTTCGGTGCGTTCGCGGTTGTAGGCTTCGCCTTCGTCGGTTTCTTCTTCTCTTCCAGTGACGGTGTGGATGATGCTTTCGGCTGTTTCTTCAGTTGCTCTGTGGCCAAAGATAGCACCGCCTGCGGCGATGCCGCCACCGACGATGATGCAGGCCTCGGGCGCCTCGATGCATAGCTCGGCTGGCCCTGCGACTGCGATGCGCCCGGTGGGATCGGTGTAGTTCAGTGGGTTGTCGGCCGCGTATGTGTATGGGGTGCGGGTGAGTGTGGCGAGCGGGTCGACGCTGAGGAACTGTGCGGTTGTGGGATCGTAGGCACGGGCGCGGAGGTAGATGAGGCCTGTGTCGGTGTCGGTGTACTGGCTGTCGTAGCCGAGTGGGGTGGTTGCGGTGCCTTTGGTGGCGGTGGTGTTGCCGTATGCGTTGTATGTGCTGGTGCCTTCGACGGTGCCTGTTGTGCTGGTGAATAGGCGTGTTGAGCCCTGCTGGTCGTGGTGGAGGTAGAGGACGGTTCCTTTGCCTGTTTGGATCTGCTCGATGGGAAGGTCGTCGGGGCCGTAGATGTAGGTGTTCTTTTCGTCGCTGAGGATCACGGGGAGGCCAGCGTGGGTGTCCCAGGTGGTGTAGCTGGCGGTTTTGCCTTTTGTTTGGGAGACGCGTAGGCCGTCGCCGTTGTAGGCGTAGTTGACGTTGAGGGTGGGGCTTTTGACTTGGATCAGGTTCCCGGCCTCGTCGTAGGCGTATGTTGTGGTCTGGCCGCTTTTGGTGGTGTTGGTGACGCGCTCGCCGATTCGGTTGTATCCGTAGGTGTTGGTGCCGCTGGTTTTGAGCTCGTTTGCGGCGTCGTAGACGCTGGTGTTCGACCCGAGTGTCGTGGGGTTGTCTGCGGAGTCGTATGCGTAGGTGGTGCTGCCGGATTTTTCGAGGCGGTTGTTGGTGTCGTAGGCGTGGCTGGCTTTTTCTTCTCCGGGCAGTCCGGTTGTGGTTGTTGTTTTGATCTGCCCGTCGTTATCGCGCGTATAGGTGAGCGATGCCAGTGCTTTTACGCCGCTCCCGGCGATCGTGATTTTCGTCTGCTGGTCGGCGTTGTTGTAGGTTGTTTTGTCTTGCTCGTTTGTCCCTTTGGGGTAGACGGTGGTGATCAGGTTGGAGTTTGGGTCGTATGTGAATGTCGTTGTGTTTTTGGATGGATCGGTGACGCTCTGCAGGCGTCCCGCGTTGTCGTAAGTGCGGGTGATCTGGCTGCCGCTGGGGTAGGTCAGTTTTGTTTGCTGGCCCGCGAGGTCGTATTCGTAGCCTGTTTTTTCGCCGTGTCCTGCCGTGCTCTGGACCTGCCGGTCGAGCAGGTCGTATGCGTAGGTTGTCGAGCTGGTGCCGTCTGTCATCTCGGTCCGGTTGCCGTCGGCGTCGTATTCGTATTTGACGGCCGGCGTTTTTTCGTCTGAGTATGTGACTTCGGTGAGGCGGGACGCCGGGTCGTAGGTATAGCTCGTGATGTGTTCCTCGGCGTCGGTGACTTTTGTGAGGTCGCCTAACCGGTTGTATTCGTTGAAAGTGAGCCGTCCGAGGGGGTCTTTGACTTGGGTAATATCTCCCAGGTAGTCGCGGACGTAGCTGGTTGTGTGTTTGTTGCCGTCAGTCTGGCTCGTTACGCGTCCCATCGTGTCGTAGCCCGTTTCGGTACTGGCACCGTTGGGCTCTTTGACCTTTATGGGCTCGTTGTCAGCGTCGTAAGTGAAGGTTGTGGTGCGGCCGTTGCCGTCGGTTACTACTTCGCGGTTGCTGTTCGCGTCGTATGTGTGTTTGGTGGTATGGCCCAGTGGGTCGCTGATCGTCGTGGGTCTGCCCTGTGAGTCGCGTTCAGTTTTGGTTGTGTACTGCGATGGTTCCGCGCCTTTGACGTTTCCGGCTGGGCTGACGGTCGAGGTCTCGCGGGAGTCTTCGTCGTAGGCGAAGGTCCGCTTGTCGCCTTCGGGGTCCGTTTCGCCGCTGCGGTCGCCCTGTTTGTTGTATTCATACGCCCACGTGTGTTTCAGCGGGTCGGTCATGCTTTTGAGGTCGCCGTTTGCTTCGTACTGGTAGCTCGTGGTCTGCGTCGTTTTGCCCGGTGCGGGCCGCGACACCGTTTCCGCGTTTCCGTGGCTGTCCCTTTTGATTGTCGTCGTCTCGCCGTTTGGTGTCGTGGCGGTCAGTAGGTCATGCGTCCCGTCGTATGTCCATTTGGTTTGATCGTTGTCGGGGTTCTTTTCGCTCGTGCGGTCGCCGGCGGCGTTGTAGGCGTAGGTGGTCTGGTGTCCTTCCGGATCGGTGGCCGATATCAGGTTGAAATATAGGTCATAGGAATATTCGGCGCCAACGCTCGATCCTTCAGTGCCTTTTCTTATGATGTCGGTTGGCAGTGCCTGTTCATTGAAGCTCTCGTAGGTCACGGACCCATCGGGTTCTGTAATGATCGTTTTGGTGTTTTCGGTGCCGGCCGTGCCGGCGTATTCCCACGTTCGTGTGCGTTTTATTGGGTCGGTCTGGGAGATCACGCGATGCGACGCGTCGTATTCCGTGGTCGTCGTGTTGCCGAGGCCGTCGGTTTCGCCCGTCAGCTCGTGCGCTTTGTCGTATTTGTATTGCCAGCGTGGTTTGGTTTCGCCGGGCAGCGTCACCGACTTGAGGGCACCCGCTTCATACAGGTATTTGACGGTGTGGCCCAGTGGGTCTTTCGCGCTTTCGATCAGCCCTTCGCCGTTGTATGCGAACGTGAGCTTCCGACCTGCGGGGTCGGTCACGGATTCCAGGCGCCCTTCGGTGCTATGACTTAATGTCGTTACGTTCCCATTACGGTCAGACTCGGCTGTAAGCGTGCCTTTATTATCAAAGGTCAGTTTGCTTTGATTCGGAAGGGTATAAGTGTAGGCGCTGCCTGCTTTGACGAGGCTGGCCTGCACCAACGGGCCGGCGGCCGACCACGTTTCTCCACCAGACGGTCGTTCAAACCTCACGGTACTGCCATTGTCGTGGTAAACAGTTGCTACTTCGTATGACGCTTCGCCATGGAGGATTTTTTCGGTCGCGAGATGCGCACTGTATGGACCGGTCCAACCTGGCCCAAACGGCCCGTGGCTCGTTAGTTTGCTCGCCATCAGCGAGTTGTAGGTGCGGGTTAGGTCCAACCCAAGGCCGCGCCCACCGACATGCAGATCGGTCTGGCTCTCAACCTGGTTGCCCGTAGCGCAGTTCACGGGCTTTCCCAGCAAACAGTTTTTCCGATGCGGCTCGCCGGGATTTCCCGTGCCGTAGACTTCGGATTCTTCAGGAAGAACCCAAGCTTCGCGTAATAGGATCCCTCCGACTGAAAGCGAGGCGCTAACAGTCAAAGGAGACAGTTTGGTGACCTCGCCTACGACCAGTTCGACCGCAACGCTATTTTCACCACCCGGGGTACATTCAAGTTCATTGCGGCTAATAGTTGCGGGTGGCGGAGTGCCATTAAACCCAAAACTAGCAAAGTGGGCACATGCAGATACCGCCCAATACGCGGCTTCGCTGTCTTCAGGCGTCGCGCTCTCCGAAAGGGACACATTATAAAATTCGATCGCCGTAAAGCTGCTAACGGCCTTCCACGTCCAGCGCCCACTGCCGATCTGATAATTGCGTTCTTCTTCTTTACAAAACGGTACTTCAGGACGAGGATATTCGGTCGGCGGTGCTTCGATGGTCAACGGCGCGCCACCGCCGGGGGCTTTACCAGAAATATCTCCTGCTTCGCAGAACCGAGGCGTCGTAAACAATTTCCAGTGTTCAGATTTTTCAGTAATAAGAATAAAGCTAGGGTCGATCATCAGAGGATAATCAACGCTACGCCTCCGGTGAGGCACGCTCAACACCAACTCATCGCCCGACACCGTCATCGTGACGGCCACCTGGCTGCCCTGGGCATCCCGCGCCACGGGTGCCGGGATACGCGCCAGCGCGACACCCCCTCGCGTCACCACCGCACCGCCGTCTTCGGCCTGCAACACAGCGTCAGGTGGAAGCGTTACGCGATAGCGGATTTCCTGTGGGCTCAAGCGGGAGCGCAGGACCGCGAACAGCTCCGCGCCGCGCGTCACCGGAGCGGCGACAGCATCCATATCCCTGCCAACGCCTCCAAAGAACACATCCTGCCCACCATCCAGCAACCCACCCTGCACATTCGCGCCCTCCGGGACGATCCGCAAACCATCGCCTCCGACTGCGACGCCGCCGGCTGAGTTCCGCGCGATCGAGACGCCTGCCAGCGGCCGCACCGGAGCAAACCCGCCCTCAACAGCCGCCAGGCGCAGATCGACCGGACGCTTCGCACCCCCACCATCCGTGACACGCAACGGCACAGTCGACGTCACGACTTCAAGACCACGCCGGCCGCGAACCAAAGCACGGTAGTCGCTTAAATACCTCACCACACCACCTGACCGCGCGATCGTGGGCGCGGGACTGCCACTTACCCCAGCCAACCACGAGCCATAATCGCCCACAAGCAGACGTCTCGCGGCACTGACCCCCAACCCGCTGAAAGCCATCCGCGAACGAGCACGCGCCGCACGGGCCACCGGGCGCCCAAGAAGACCCCTGCGTACATCCAACATATGCCGCACACGCGCCAACCGCGCGTAATCCGCCCCCCGCGATCCGCGCCTTGTACTGGGCTCCACGCCGGCAGCAGCCTTGCTGTGCAACCTCACGCCACCAGTCCGCGCCGCACCACTCCCCGACGCGAACACCAACACCACAACCAACATCAACCCCACGCCCCCCAGCCCACCCAAGAAAAGCCACACCCGGCGCATAACCAAAGCTCCAATCATCGATCGCGACCCCGGCACCCCCAACGACGAGCACAGCCAGACCGCTCCTGTTATCAGAACCATTCAGACTATCCACCACGACGCGACCCGCAAAATCAAGCCGCCCAGGGTCGTCCGGCGGCAAGCACACAGGCGAGCACCTAAGCCAGCCCATCCCATGGATCGCTGCGCCCCACCGTGTTTCTGACGAGTCACCCGGGACCCGCTCACCGACCGACTGGCGGCGCATCTCCCACGGGAGGCGCTCGGGGGTCGATCCGATCGACCGGTCTGCTGCGCCCTGCACCGCGCCCGCACCCACCACGGCCTGCTCACCGGTCGAGCGGATTGATCCCCCGAGGGCCGGCGCGTAGGATCTGCGGTTCGCTGCATCGAGCGTGCCCCGTTCTATCGGTGTTATCGGATCTGATAATATGGCCGCATGGAGTTCGCACTGGAGCAAGTCCTGGAGAAGGCCACGCGGTTGCAGGAATTGGTCCCCGGCGCTGTCTTGGTCGGGGGATCCGCGGCGGCGCTTTATGCCCACCACCGGGAGTCGCTCGATCACGACCATGTCGTCGCGGATCTCGCTGAGCGCTTCGACTCGATTCTGGAGAACCTCGAAGCGCTGGGGGACTGGTCGACGGCCAAGGCGCAGCCTGGGAAGATCATCCTGGGCGAGCTCGGCGGCATCGAGACGGGAGTGCGTCAGCTGCTTCGCGCTCGGCCGCTTGAGAGTGTCGAGGTCGAGGTAGGAGGCAAGCGGCTGCGCATACCAACCGCCGCGGAGATCCTGCGGATCAAGGCATGGCTTGCCCTGAGTCGCAATCAGACTCGGGATTACCTCGACATCGCCGCCCTTGCGGATCGCATCGGACTGGACGAGGCGGCCGTTGTGCTGCGAGGCATCGATGACTATTACGCCGACATCAACCACCGCCCAGAAGCCGTGGCCACACAGCTTGTCAGGCAGCTCGCGGACCCGCGACCGCGCGACACCGAGGTCACCACGCAGCTGGCCAGTTACAAGGCGCTGGATCCTCGCTGGCACGACTGGTCCACCGTCAAGGCTGTGCTCGCGAACCTCGCGCAGGGAATGGTTCGATGAGGATGCGCTTTCGCAACCTCGACTTCGACTCCGCCGCACCGCTGGATCAGTGGCCGGCTGAGGCGATCGAGACCGTCATCGACCGTGGCTCGCTCTCGGATTGGCATGATCTTGCAGCGGCGATTCAGCGTAACCCTTGGGGTCCCGCCGCTCGCACGGCCGAGAACGTGGTCTCCTGGGGTGAGCACTACGGCGTCGACCCGCTGATCGCCGACGTGATTCGACGTGCCCGCGAGGAGGTGGCCTTGCGAGGGCGGGCCGAGTACGCCGCGCAAATCCATGCCTGGCGTGCTCAGACGGGGATGACACTCCGCCGCTTCGCGCTGGCGGCCGGCACCTCTGCGTCGCGGCTGTCTGACTACGAGAACGCGAAGGTCGCGCCTACCACAGACGTGCTCGGTCGTCTCGGCCACGTCGCCGCGACACACGCACGTAGCGGCCGGCGCGCGTGACCTACGGTTCGTTATCCAGCGAGCGCCACAGGTACCGGCACGCCAGCGTTCGCTGGGGCCGCCACGGCTGCGCGATCGCCTCCATCTCCTCAGAGCCTGGCAGCTCGTCCAGCTCGTAGGCGCGCTGCATCGCCTTGCGGATGCCCAGGTCGCCTACCGGCAGCACGTCGGGGCGTTGCAGGTGGAACATCAAGAACATATGCGCCGACCACACGCCGAGGCCTTTGACCGCCACCAGCTCGGCAATCACCTGCTCGTCCGGCAGCTCGTCCAGGCGCTCCAGCTCAAGTTCGCCTGAGAGCACGTGCTCGGCCAGTGAGCGCAGGTAGCCGACCTTGGGGCGTGACAGGCCCGCTGCCAGTCGCAGCTCTTCGGGGTCGTCCGCCAGCACCTGCTCTGGCGTGGGGGTGCGGCCGTCGAAGCGGTCCGTCAGGCGCGTGAAGATGCTGCGCGCCGCCTTCGTTGAGAGCTGCTGGCCCACGATCGCGCGCAGCAGCGCGCCGTAGTGGTCGTCTGGTCGGCCCGCGCGCGCGTCGCCTAGGCCCTTGGGGGCTACTTGGGCGATCAGCTCGGCCAGCACCGGATCGCTGCGGCGCAGGTGGGTGAGGCCTTTTTCAGGCAGTGCGCAACGCCTCTGCGGCCACCGGCTCGCCGTCCAGGGCATTCAACGCGCGCTCCAGCGACATCTTCAGGCACGTGAAGCTCGGGGTGTCGCGTACCGTGAAGCGCGAGGCCTCTGTGGTGCGCAGGCGCTGCACCAGGTCGAGGAACGTGCCTACGTCATCGGTGTCGAAGGCCACCACGAACTCCTGATCGTCCAGGCCGAAGGAGTAGGTCGTGTGGTTGTCCACGCCTGGGTATTCGCGGCCTACCGTGATGTGGCCCTGCATGATCCGCCAGCGCTCGTCCGCGGGCAGTGCGTACCACTCGCGCGACTTCACGAAGGGGTACACGAACACGTACTTGCCGCGGAAGCCGCGCGGGGTCGTGCGCTCGTCTTCGCTGTACTCCGAGGACTTGCGCATGCCTAGGAAGGAGTAGGGCGTCTGTGCCCAGTGCATCAGGCCGCTCTGCGCCAGCACCACGTGCAGCTCGTGGATGCGATCGAGGTTCTCCGCCTCGCCGATCAGCAGCAGCTCGGCGTCCCCGCGCGTGCCTACCAGCGAGAAGCTCTGCAGCAGGTGGCCGTCGGCGAAGTCCTCGCAGGCGGCCATGAACTCGCGCTTATGCTCGGCGCGCTGTGCGCCATCCAGGCGTCGCCACGCCGGATCGAGCTTCAGGAACGTGTACTTGACGAAATGTCGCTCGCTCATAACTTGACCCAACATAGAGGGCCCCGGCTCGCCGGCCTCTTCCGCAGAGGCTACAGTCTTAGTTGTGCGCATCGCACTCGTCTCGCCGTATTCCTGGACCTACCCCGGCGGAGTCACTCGACACATCGAGGCGCTCGCGGCTGAGCTGGCCGCTGCCGGTCACGAGCCACGTGTGCTCGCGCCGCATGATCCCGACGACGAGCTCTCGCGCCGCCTGCACCGCGGCGCGCGGCCGCACCAGCATGCCACGCCTGAGGGCTTCATCTCGCTGGGGCGCACGGTTGGTCTGTCTGCCAACGGCGCCGTCTCGAACCTAGCCTTGACTCCTAGCGCCGTCTCCAAGCTGCGCGCTGAGCTGCGCTCCGGGGGATATGACGTCGCGCACATCCACGAGCCTGTCGCGCCTTTTGTCAGCTGGGATTCGCTCTGTAGCGCTCCTGAGGGTCTGCCGCTCGTGGGGACCTTTCACGCCTACTCCACCAACCCGCTCACCAACGGTGGTGCCTCGCTGTTCGGCGCGCGGCGGCGCCTGAACCGTCTGCACGCGCGCATCGCTGTCTCCGAGGCCGCTGCCTGGACAGCCCGGCGCTTCTACGGCGGGCGCTACAGCATCGTTCCTAATGGGGTGCACCTCGCCGCGGATGCGCTGGTCGCCGATGCCTGCGCCCTTGCTTCAGCCGGTGGTGCCGATGGGCCCTTGCGCATTCTCTTCATCGGTCTGCCCGTCGAACGCAAGGGCCTGCCTGTCCTGCTGCGCGCCTTCGAGGCGCTGCGCGAGCATATTCCTGCCACGCTCACGCTCGTCGGGCCTGGCGCTGAGGATGTCGCGCCGCTGCTGCTGGACCCGCGCGGTGTGCATGCGCTTGGCAAAGTCTCCGATGCCGAGAAGTCCTTGCAGCTTGCGCGCGCCGATGTGCTTTGCGCGCCTTCGCTGCATGGTGAGAGCTTTGGCATGGTGCTTACCGAGGCCTTCGCCGCCGCCACGCCCGTGATTGCCTCCGACATTCCCGGCTATCGCGATGTCGTGCGCCAGGACATCGATGGCCTGCTCACTCCTGCAGGCGACGCGCTCGCGTTGGCCGAGGCATTGCGGCAGTTGGCGCTTGAGCCTGAGCGTCGCCGCGCCATGGCTGCCGCCGCGCACCTGCGCGCCGAGCGTTTTGCCTGGCCGCACATCGCTGCCGAGGTCACCGACTGTTACGAGCAGGCGCTCGCCGTCGGCACGCCACGGCCTGGCCTGCATAGCTTCATGGTGCGCCATGGTCTCGCGCCTGCGGACCTACAGCCCCCGATTCGCGCGCAGCGCCTTGCAAGCCTCGAACCCGCTGTTATGACCCAGCGCGGCCCTCTCCTCTCCTTAATAAGACGTCTTGGCCTGGTTGGCCTCTCGTTGGCTGGGCTCGCTCTTGCGTTGCTGGCTCTTTCGCGCATCGGCGTTGGTCAGGTGCTTGCCAGTCTGCTTGCCTCTAGTCCCGGTCTGCTTGTCGCTGGCCTTGCGCTGATGTGTGCCTCGATGGTTGCGCGTGGCTTTGCCTGGTACGCCATTCTCAGCGTCGCTCCTACCTGGCGGCGTGCCCGGCGACGTGATGCCCTGCAGGGGACATTCATCGGCGTGCTCATGTCTGCCACCTTGCCTGCGCGCCTGGGGGAGCCTTCGCGTGCGCTCATCGTTGCGCGGCGGCTCGGTCGTGCGCGCGAGACGCTGCCTGTCGTGCTTGGCACCATGGTCTCGCAGACGCTCCTCAATCTCGTTGCGCTCTGCATTCTTGGCATCGCCATGTTCTCCAACGTCAGCCTGCTTGATGGGCATCACGGTGCCTTGATTGCGTCTGTGCTTGCGCCGCTAGGGGTGCTTGTCATTGTGCTGCTGGCCCCGGTGCTCGTGCCGCGTGCTGCCGTCTCGCGTTCGACTCGTTTGCAAGCGCTCATTGTTGGTCTGCGCCGTTCGCTCGTGCGCGTCCGTGCCGGCTTGAGCGTCTTTCGCCATCCTCGTCAGGCTGCCCTTGCCACTGGTGCGCAGCTCGGTGCCTGGGGGCTGCAGTGGATGTCCTGCTGGCTTTTGCTCATGGCGCTCGGGCTCGACCAGCATGTGGGGGTGGCCGGGGCGGCTGCTGTGCTGTTCGCCGTGAACGTCACCGCTGTCGTGCCTGCCACGCCTTCCAACATTGGCGTCTTTCAGGCGGCCTGCGTCGCTGTGCTTGCCGGTGCCTACCACGTCTCCACGCCTGAAGCGCTTGCCTACGGGATCATCTTGCAGGCCGTTGAGATTGCTACCGCCGTCATCATGGGGATGCCCGCCTTGGTCAACGAGGGGCTCTCTTGGAAAGACGTCCGGCTGCGCACTATGAATGCGGCGCCGGTCAAGCTGCCGGCGCTGCCTGAGCGCCAGCGGGCTGCTGTGCGCGAGCGCTGATTAACCGGCCAGCGCCGGTTCGCTCTCGTCCTCCACGGCGCCTTCGGGCGGGTCCTCTTCGGCCAGCTCGCGCGCGCCGCTGAAGCTGGGCAGCGACGGGTCGCGGTAGGAGCCTTTGATCAAGTCGTCCGCTGAGCCTTCGGGCAGCAGGCGGCCCTGGCGCGTGCCGAAATAGATCGCCTGTGGATGGTGGGCGATCATCGCCAGCGTTGACTGCTCGGGCTCCGGTGCGTAGCCGTCGGTGATCGTCATGCCGATCTGCTTGAGGTTGAGTAGCTGCTCTACCTTCAGGTGCTCGCTCTGCTCTGGTACCGCCGGGTAACCCCACGAGTAGCGCCGGCCCTGGGTTGCCGGGATCGACAGCATCTCGCGCGCCTGTGCGTGCAGCCACTCCGCCAGGCCCTCCGCGGTCTGCACGCCTAGGCCGTGCACGAACAGCTGCTCCGCGAACTCGCCTTCGGCCTCAAGCTTTGCCATCAGTTCTGTTACCTCTGAGCCGACCGTCACCGCCTGCACCGCGATTACGTCTAGCTCTGCGGGCGGCTCGCCCTTGACGGATGGCTCGCCATTGGCGTCTAGCGCCGGGCGATAGAAGTCCGCCAGGCAGATGCGGTCGCCTTTGGGCTGGCGCGGGCACACGAAGCGCGTCAGCTCGCTGCTGCGGTCCTCGGGGTCTAGCACGATGATGTCGTTGCCGCGTGAGTAACAGGGGAAGTAGCCCAGCAGCGCGCGTGGGTGCAGGTAGTCCTGCTCGGCCCACATCCGCTCCAGGCGCGGGCGGAAGTTCTCATCCACCAGCTCGCGCCACGCCTCGCCCTTCACGCCCTTGCCGCCCCAGTGCAGCTTGAACAGCACATGCGTGTCGAGGTGGCTGTAGACCTCGTTCATGTCCACCGGCACCTCTTTCACGCCCCACCATGGGGGGGTGGGCACGGGCGCGTCCGTGCGCGCCGGGCTGCGCACCGAGTCATCCGCAAGGTTCACCTGCTCCACTGGCGCCTCGCCCTTTTCGCGGAAGGCCCTCGCGCCTGCGGAGAGCTTCTCAAGCAGCGCCGCGTGCGCCTGCTCATCGATCAGCTGGTCCATCACCGACAGGCCCTCGAACGCGTCCTTGCAGTAGAACACGCCTGGCGCGTAGGGCTCTGTTGATTCTTTGCCGCCTGGGTACAGCGCGCGGAAGCTAAACGCGCGATTGATCGCTGCGCCGCCGATCAGCACCGGGTATTCGAGGCCCTTTGCGTGCAGCTCCTGGATGCACGCCGGCATCTGCTTGCTGGTGCTGACCAGCAGAGCGCTCAGGCCGATCGCTGTCGCCTCGTGCTCCTGCGCCGCGTCCACGATCGTCTGGATTGGCACCTGCTTGCCGAGGTCTATGACCGTGTAGCCGTTGTTGGTGAGGATCGTGTTCACCAGCGACTTGCCGATGTCGTGCACGTCGCCGAACACCGTCGCCAGTACGACTGTGCCCTTGGTGTAGCCCTCGATCTTGTCCAGGTAGTTCTCCAGCCGCGCCACGGCGCGCTTCATCACCTCCGCGGACTGCAGCACGAAAGGCAGGATCAGCTCACCGGCGCCGAACTTGTCGCCTACCTCCTTCATCGCCGGCAGCAGTACTTCGTTCAGCGTCGGCACCGCGCCGATCTTCTCAACGGCCTTGTCGATCCAGTCCTCCACGCCCTCCTTGCGGCGGCGCAGGATGTGGAAGTGCAGTGCCTCCTCGGGCTCCATGCCCTCCGTTGGGTCCGCCGCGCCCTGCACCTCCTCCTCGCCCTTGCTCTCGAAATGCTCGATGAAGTGCTGCAGCGCGTCCTCGTCGCGGTTGAACACGAGGTCGTCCGCCAGCTTGCGCTCCTCGTCGCTGATCTCCGAGTAGGGGGTGATGTGGTTCGGGTTGACCATCGCCAGATCCAGGCCCGCCTGTACGCAGTGGTGCAGGAAGGCCGAGTTGAGCACCGCGCGCGCGCCCGGTGAGACGCCGAAGGAGACGTTCGAGACGCCTAGTGAGGTCTTCACATGGGGGATCTCGGCCTTGATGCGGCGGATGCCCTCGATCGTCTCCACCGCCGATGGACGCCACTCCTCATCGCCGGTGGTCAGCGTGAACGTCAGGCAGTCGAAGATCAGCAGCTCCGGGTCAAGGCCGTGCTCCTCGCAGCACAGATCGCGGATGCGCTGCGCGATCTCTACCTTGCGCTGCGCCGTCTTGGCCATGCCGACCTCGTCGATCGTCAGCGCGATCAGGGCCGCGCCGTGTGCCAAGGCCAAGGGCACCACGCGGTCGAGCTTGTCGCGGCCCGCCTCCAGGTTGACCGAGTTGACGATCGCCCGGCCCGGGATCTGGTCGAGGGCCATTTCGATCACCTCGGGCTCTGTCGAGTCGATCTGGATCGGCGAAGGCTGCGTCAGCGAGATGCGCTTGGCCACCTGGCGCATCTGCTCGTCCTCGTCCTGGCGCTCGGTCAGCGCTACGCAGATGTCCAGCACGTGCGCTCCGCCCGTCACCTGGTCCTCGGCGATCTGCACGAGGCCGTCGTAGTCGTCGGCCAGCAGCATCTCCTTGGCCTTGCGCGAGCCCTGCGAGTTCACGCGCTCGCCGACCATTGTCGGCCTTGGCTCCTGTACCAAGGTGGTAGCCGCGATCATCGAGGAGAGGTGGGGAGGACGCGGGGCCGGCCTGGGGGCCGGAGGGGTCCCGCCGATGGCGCTGCCGATCCCCACGCGCTCCACGATCGCTTTGATGTGCTCCGGCGTGGTGCCGCAGCAGCCGCCCACGATGCCCACGCCGTAGCGCTCCACGAACTCCTTCAGCGCCTCCGCCAGCGGTTCGGGCTCCTCGGGGAAGATCGTCTCACCGTCCGGTCCCTGCAGCGGCAGGCCCGCGTTGGGGATGCAGGCGACCGGGACCGCGCAGAACTCGCCCAGGAAGCGGATCGCGTCGCGCATGTCCTCCGGCCCGGTCGAGCAGTTCAGGCCGATCACGTCGACCTTCAGCGCTTCCAGCGTGCACAGCAACGCCGAGATGTCCGTCCCCAGCAGCATCTTGCCGCCGTTGGGCAACAGTGATACGGAGGTGTGGATAGGGAGGGTGTGGCCGGTGGTCTTGAACGCCTCGCGCGCGCCGAATACCGCCGCCTTCACCTCCAGGATGTCCTGGGCGGTCTCGATGATGATCAGATCCGCGCCGCCGTCGATCAGGCCGGCCGCCTGCTCGGCGAACACCTCCACCAGCTCGCGGAAGCGGATCTGGCCCAGCGTTGGGTCGTCGCTGGCCGGCAGGAAGCCTGTTGGGCCGATCGAGCCGGCCACGAAGCGGTGCTCGCCCGCGGCCTTGCGCGCGATTTCCGCGGCCTTCGTGTTGACCTCCACCGTGTAGTCGGCGAGGCCCCACTCTTCTAGCTTCAGGCGCGATGCCTGGAATGTGTCCGTCTCTACTACCTCTGCGCCGGCTTCGAGCATCGATGCGTGCACGCCCTCGATCACGTCCGGGCGGTTGAGCACCAGCGCCTCGTGGCACTTGCCCTGCAGGCCGCCGTAGTCCTCCTGGGTCAGCTCGAACTGCTCCAGCGTCGCGCCCATGCCGCCGTCGTACACGACCACGCGTTTTGCGACGGCTTCGAGGTAGTTGCGCATTGGGTGGATGCTAGCGGCGCGGCGGTCTGTCGCTACGTTGGAGGTCGTCATCTCGTAGGGCTTCCTTCGGTTGTGGGCGAGCTAACCGAAGGATGTTTGTTATCCTTCGGTTATGGTTGGTCCAACCGAAGGTTCTCCGACCAAAGCCGGCGCAGAGTCGCGGGGGCGGTTCGTGCCCGGGGTGTGGGCGCCCAGTCCCGGCGGTCAGACGCGCGCGGCGCGGCAGGGAGGGCGCTATCTTGCATTTGTCCCGGAGCCCATCGCTGAGCTCAAGCTTGCGCTCTCCGCCGAGCTGGCGGTCGATCTGGAACGGGCGACGCTGGCGATCATGCGACTGAACGACGGTGGGCAAGGGTCCATTTCGTTGGAGGGCGTCGCACGCCAGTTGCTGCGCTCGGAGTCCTTGGCATCATCGCGGATCGAGGGTCTGAGCCTTGGGCACCGGCGGGTCGCGCTCGCGGCCTTCGATGAGGATGCCATGGACAGCAAGGCGGCTGACATCGTTGGCAACGTTCGCGCCATGGAGCAGGCGATCGCCCTCGCCGCCAAGCAGCCGATCGACTCCACCACCCTGCTCAGCGTCCACCGCACCCTGCTGCGCTTCGGCGAGGATGAGCCGATCGCCGGTCGCTGGCGCGAGAGCCAAGGTTGGATCGGCGGGTCCAATCCCCACAGCGCTGTCTACATACCTCCGCCGGCCGCTGAGATCCCGGCGCTGATGGATGACCTCGGCGCTTTCCTGCGCCGTGAAGATATCCCGACGCTCTGCCAGGCCGCGCTCGCCCACGCCCAGTTAGAGAGCATCCATCCCTTCATCGATGGCAATGGCCGCGTGGGGCGCTGCCTCATCCACGCGATCCTGCGCCGGCGGGGTCTTGCCCCCTACTACGTCCCTCCGGTCAGCCTGATCCTCTCTGTCTGGCGCGACCGCTATTTCGCTGGTCTCGAGGAGTACAGGCGCCGTGACGGCTTGCACGGTTGGGTCGCCTTCTTCGCCGAAGCCTCTGCTACCGCTGCCCACGGGGCCGAGCACCTGAGCGGCGATATCCAAATGCTCCGGGAGACCTGGCTCGCGCGCCTGCCCGTGCTTCCCCGTCGCGACGCCGCTGTGCGCCGCGTCATCGCCATGCTTCCGGCCCACCCGGTCCTTGACGTCTCCGTCGTCATGCACGAGCTTGGCGTCTCCGACCGGGCTGCCGGCGCCGCGCTTGCCCAGCTCCAGGAGGCCGGCGTCGTCCGGCTCGTCACCAAGCGCCTGCGGGGGCGTGTGTGGGAGTGCCCCGAGCTCTTCGCGCTGGTGCAGGAGTTCGAGCAGGGCCTGCGTTAGCAAGCCGCGTCGACTCGATGCAGTGCTGGTCGTTGCGCTGGGGCTTGACGGAAGGATGTGATCAACACGGTTGAGAGACTTCGATGCCGAGCGCTCGCGCAGCGTCCCCTAGACGGCTGTCGTAGCAGTACAGGCGTTCGATGTCCTCGCCCAGGCTCATGATGGTCGCTAGGTGCAGGGCATCCAGTGAGCGCAGCTCTGCCGGGTCCAGCTCGGCGGCTGCGTCGAAGACCGGCTCGTCCAGCGGGACCAGCGTGATGGTGGTGAGGGCGGCGCGGGCGCGCCTGCTTGCCAGCTCGCCGTAGCGTCTGGCGGCGCGGCGTCCCTCCACCGTGAGCAGCGTGCTGCTGACCAGCTCCCTGCCGGTCAGCTCGCCGCGCAGGGCATGGCTCTCGGGCTCCGCGCGCACCAGCTTCACGAAGGCCGATGTGTCGAGGTAGTCGGGCAAGTGCGCTACAGCCGCTCTTCGCGCAGTTCGTCCAGGACCTCGCTTGTGGGCGGGCCGGGAACCGGCGAGGGCAGCTGCTCCAGAACTTCGAGCAGATCGCCCTGTCCGCGACGCGCGCCGCGCTCGGCCACGAGGCGGTCGATGGCCGATGCGTGCCCGGGTGCGGGTGTGAGCTGCGCGACTTCCTGGCCATGGTCGGTGATCAGAAAAGACTCGCCATGGCGCGCTCGTCGTGCGTATCGGCTCAGGTTCTGGCGCATCTCGCGGATGCCTACGCGCTCCATGTGCGTCATTGTAGCGCCATTGCTTTGGTGCGGAGATCCAGCGGCAGCGGATCCTGCGGGCCATCGATGGCACCCAAGTTCTTCCAACCGCGACATCGGCGCGGTGGCGGGGATGATCGATCAGGGGCAGATCTCCAAGCTGCTTGCGCGGCTGGAGGGGCTTGGGCTGATCGCCAACGTAGGCGATGGGCACGTCAAGGGGGCGGCCAACGCCTGGTGCCTGACCGAGCGCGGCGAGCAGGTCGAGCATTCGCTGCGGGGTCACCGCCCGCCGGTGACGGCGTTCGCCTACACGGCTCAGTATAAAGGTGAATAGGCTTGTCGTTCTCTTGGGACGACACGCTTGTCACACTTAAAGTGACAAAAATCGTTAGGCAGTTATTCACCTTCCTGGCAAGGGTGTTAGACGGTTGTTGGATGGGTCGTAGTTCGATCGTCCATTAACCGTGACGACTCCGCTCTGAGCGGACATTGTGCGCGGCCATAGCGCTCCTGCACTGTGGGGACGGGGTCGCTGCAGCTTGACGTTGACATTGCCAGGGCCAACGAGTCAGGAGACCTTTTCATGCAAAAAACTGTGGACAGCGCCATGGTGTCTTCACCGGTTGTTGACTTTTCTATTCACACAAATACGACGGCTGAGCACGTAGTCGTCGCCGTCGTCGGGCTCGGCTATGTCGGCTTGCCCACTGCCGTCGCTCTGCGCCAGGCCGGGCATCGCATCGTGGGGATCGATGTGTCCGCGCGCCGCCTCGATGCCATTCGCCGCGGTGAGGTCGAGCTCTTGAGTGAGGAGTGCGAGGCCCTGAGCCGGCACCTGGAGGGCGACGGGTTTGTGCTCACCGAGCAGATGCAGGCGCTCGATGCTGCGGATGTCGTGCTTGTCTGCGTGCCCACGCCGATCGATCAGCAGCTGCAGCCCGATCCCCGCATTCTGCGTGAAGCCTGCGCGGCCGTCGTGCGCCATGCGCGGCCGGGGCAGACGCTCGTGCTGACCTCCACGACCTATGTGGGCACCACGCGGGAGCTGCTCGTGCAGCCGCTTGCCCGGCGTGGCCTTGATGTAGGGGAGGACGTGTTCGTCGCCTTCTCGCCCGAGCGCATCGATCCTGGCGTCGAGGGTCACGAGCAGCTCGGCACGCCGCGCGTCATGGGGGGTGTGACCGAGGCCTGCGCTGAACGTGCCGAGGCCGTGCTTGCCCACACCTGCAAGCACGTGCACCGTGTCTCTTCGCCTGAGGCCGCCGAGATGGTCAAGCTGTATGAGAACACCTTCCGGGCCGTCAACATCGCGCTCGCCTTTGAGATGGCCGAGGCCTGCCAGGCTTATCAACTCGATCCCGTCGAGGTCACCGACGGGGCCGCCACCAAGCCTTATGGGTTTCTCGCGCACTATCCCTCCGCGGGAGTTGGTGGGCACTGCATTGGGGTTGATCCTTATTACCTGCTTGGGCCTTTGCGCGAGCGCGGGCGGCCTGCGCTGCTCGCCGAGGAGGCCTTGCGCAAGGTCTCGGGGCGGCCTCGCCACATCGCCTGGCGCGCGCACGAACTGCTCACGCGATCCGGCCGGCCGCTGAAGGACGCTCGCGTGCTGCTCGTCGGCGCCTCCTACAAGCCGGGGGTGGCCGATACGCGTGAGGCGCCTGCCGTTGAGATCATCGAGCGCCTGCGCGCCGAGGGGGCGCACGTCGACTACTACGACCCGCTCGTGCCTTCGCTCACGATCGACGGGGACACGCTGCACGGGGTCAGGGTCGACTTGCGTGGGGATGGGCCGAATATCGGGCGTGGCGAGACCGTCAAGGTGGGGAGCTATGACCTGGCGATTCTTGCCACCTTGCATCCGGGCCACGACTATGGCTGGATCGCGCGCTGTCCCGCTGTGCTCGACTGCACCTACCGCACTCCCGGCGGCAAGACGCGGTACCTACCGTGAACCGCTTCCTCAAGGGCCTCACCGGGCTCTACATGGTCGGCCTGATCGTCGCGGTGCTCTCCTACAAGGCGGCCTTCGTGGACGTGATGTTCTCCAATGTCTTCTTCGGCATCTATTCCGTTGCCGTTGCCTCCTACATCCTCTCCCGCTTTCTGTTCAGCCTCTTCTATCGCTCGCGGCCTGATGCGGGTGTGCAGCCGCAGATTGCCATCATCATGCCCGGCTTCAACGAGCAAGAGGCGATCGCTGCTTCGTTGCGCTCGCTGCTCGCGCTCGATTACCCCGAGGACAAGCTTGAGCTTGTCGCCATCAACGATGGCTCCACCGATGACACGCTTGCCGAGATGCAGCGCGTTGCCCTTGAGTCCGGTGGGCGCGTGCGTGTGATCGATTTTCCTCGCAATCGTGGCAAGCGCGCCGCGATGGCCGCCGGTATTCGTGCCACCTCGGCTGAGGTCGTGGCCTTCGTAGACTCCGACTCCGTCGTCGAGCCCGACGGGCTGCACTGGCTCGTGCAGCCTTTTGCCAACGCTCGCGTCGGGGCCGTCTGTGGGCACGCCAACGTGCTCAACACCACCGACAGCTGGCTCACGCGTATGCAGGCCGTCAGGTACTTCGTTGCCTTTCGCGTCGTCAAGGCCGCGGAATCGGTCTTCGGGGCGGTTACCTGCTGCTCGGGCTGCTTCTCCGCCTACCGCCGTGAGGCCATCTTGCCGCGGCTTGAGTGGTGGGAGCAGCAGACCTTTCTTGGCGTCGAGTCGACTTTTGGGGATGACCGCTCGCTTACCAACTGCGTCCTGCGCGATTGGAAGATCTTGTATGAGAAGCGCGCCGTCTCGCACACCATCGTGCCTGTCACCTTCCGCGAATTCATCATCCAGCAGACCCGCTGGAAGCGCTCCTGGACGCGCGAGTCGCTGCTGGTCGGGAAATTCATCTGGCGCAAGCATCCCGTTGCGGCCTTTTTTACATATATGAGTATTGTGCTGCCGCTTGTCGCGCCGATCGCCGCACTGCACGCCGTTGTCTGGGCGCCGCTCGTGCACCATGCGGGGTTGCCGCTCATCTACCTTGCCGGCATCTATGCGCTCGCGCTTGTCTATTCGCTCTATTACCTGCTTTTTCAGGAGCGCTATGACCTGCTCTGGCTCTACGGCATTCTCTTTGCCTTCCTCTACCTCGCCGTCATGCTCTGGCAGACCTACTATGCGATCGCCACCTGCCGCACCTCCGCCTGGGGTACCCGGCCCGCCACCGCCGGCATGAGCGGGGGAGGGGAGGGCTGAGATGGCACTGGTAATCCTCAAGCGCGTGCTTGTGCGGCTGGTGCTCGTCGCCTCCATCGCCCCCGTGATCCTGCTTGGCCCTGGGCTTGTGCGCGCGCCGATGAAGCTTGTGCGCGAGCTGGCGCTGCGCCATCACATTCATCACGTGCGTCTCCCTGGACGCGTGCACGGACTGCGTGTCCTGCACAGCACGCCGGTGGCGGTGCGCCTCGTCTGGCGCGCCGCGCACCGTGGGCGTTTTCCCGTTGAGGGCTATCGCGTCTGGCGCGACGGCGCCGTCGTCGGCCAGACGAAGGGCAGGAGCGTGGCGCTGCGCGTTGGGGGTGCGCGCGTCCACGTCCTGGCCGTCGCCGCGGTGGACACGCGCGGGCACCTGGGCCCGCGCGTGTCGCTCGCCACTGGCGTTCACCTGCCGCCTGGGGGGTCCAAGCCGCACGCTGTTGCACACGCGCCCGTGGCGGCCTCCGTGCCTCGTGCTGCCGCGCCGCCGCCGCACGCTCCTGCTGCGCATGTTCCCCCCACGCCTCCCACGCTGCTTGCCGCCGAACGGGTCACCGACACCTCCGCCACGCTCTCCTGGCAGGCCGGCACCGTTACGACTGGCACGCTTGTCGGCTACATGCTCTACCAGGATGGGGAACCTGAGCAGGTCGTGCATGGGCAGAGCGTCACGCTCTCGCTGGCTTCTCAGCGCAGTTACACCTTCACCGTGCGCACGCTTGATTCCTCTGGCGATCTCAGCGAACCAGCGCCTGATCTGACTGTGCTCACGACGCACACCCCGCCCTCGACTCCGGGGGAACTGGCGGTCAGCCAGATCACTGAATCCTCTGCCACGCTCAGCTGGTCGGCGTCTGAGCCCGTCAGCGGCAACATCGTTGGCTACCGTATCTTCCGCGATGGGCTACCCGTCGGCGAGTACTCCGCCACCAGCGTCACGCTCGAAAATCTTGCTCCTTCCACGGATTATCACTTCACCGTGGTGGCCGCCGACTCGCTTGGGGCGGTCTCTGCTCCTACCGCTGCGCTTGATGTGCGCACCGCTGACCCCACGCCGACGCATGGCAACGTGCAGGCGTTCCTGCTTGCCTCCACCGATCTGTCCTTTGATGACCTGCAGGCTCACTACCAGCAGATCGGCGTCGTCTACCCCACCTATTTCAACTGCGGCTCTGAAGGTGCCGTTAGCGGTCAGGACGATCCGCTCGTCACCGGCTGGGCACGGGCGCGGCAGATCGCCGTGCTGCCGCGCCTGAACTGTCAGAACGCCAATCTTGAGACGCAGATTCTCACCAATACGAATGTGCGCGAAACGTTCATCGGCAATCTCGCCTCGCTCTGCACGCAGTACGACTACCAGGGCATACAGATCGACTTCGAGGGGGCGCCGCCTAGCGACCGCGAACCGTTCACCGCCTTCATCACCGAACTCGCCGCGCGCCTGCACGCGCAGGGGGACAAGCTCTCCACGATCGTCACCGCCAAGACCTACAACATTCACAGTGGGCGCGCCGCGATGTATGACGACGCCGCGCTTTCTGTCCCTTCTGACTGGGTCTTCGTGCTCGACTGGGGCATTCACTGGACCACCTCCGCGCCTGGGCCGCTCGATGAAATGCCCTGGTTCAAGAAGGTCGCCGAATACGCCGCCACCATGCCCAATCTCAACAAGTTCGTGCTCGGCATGCCGCTCTACGGTATTGACTGGAAGGGGGCCGGTGGCTCCGCCAACCCGGGTGCCGCGCTTGAGTTCTCGAACGTCACCGCGCTTGCCGGTGAATTTGGCGTCATACCCAGTTGGGACTCCGTCGCGCAGGACCCTTGGTTCACCTATACCGACGGCGAAGGCGCCGGGCACACCGTCTGGTACACCGACCGCCAGTCCGTGCAGGCGCGTGTGGAACTCGCCGAATCGCTCGGTCTTGGGGTCGGGCTCTGGCACCTGGGCTCAGAGGATCAGAGTGTCTGGTCGCTGTCGGGGCTCGGTGGCTCTTGAGCGCTCGCGGGGTTCAGCGTGCCGGTCTCCTCGCTGCACTGCTCCTGCTGGCGCTGGGTGCGCCGGCCGCGCTCGCCTCGCGTGGGGCCGGGGAGCGCGGGACCGCCGCGCGCGGAGTCGGCGGTGTGCAGGCGTTCCTGCTTGCCAGTGCGCCTGACTCCTTCGCCGATCTGCAGGCCCACGCCGGCTCGATCGAAACCGTTTATCCCACCTACTACGAATGTGAACCTGGGGGTGGCATTGCGGGGCATGACGAACCCCTCATCGATGCTTATGCCCGCGCGCGGCGCATACCCCTGCTGCCGCGCTTCAGCTGTCAGGACGGGCCGACCGTGCACGCCATCCTTACCGAACCGGGATTGCGTGCGCGTACGCTTGCGGCTCTCTCCACGCTTGCCCGCAACCCCTCCTACGCCGGTCTCAGCCTCGACCTCGAGAACGATGGTGCCCTCGACCGCGAAGCGCTTACCTCCTTTGTCAGTCAGCTCGCTGGTGAACTGCACGCCGCTGGGCGTCGTCTCACCGTCGTCGTTGACGGCGTCACGCATGAAGACCCTCGCCGCTCGACCGGCTTCTACAACGACACCGCGCTTGCCGCTGTCGCCGACAACGTCTTCGTGCTCGCCTGGGGCAGCCACTGGGCCGGCTCTGTCTCTGGGCCGCTGGCGCCGCTGCCTTGGGTTCGCCAGGTTGCTGCTTACTTCGCCTCTTTGCCCAACCACGCCCGCTTTGTGCTTGCCGCGCCGATGTATGGGCTGGACTGGGGGCAGGCCTCGGGTCTGGCCACCGCCGACCAGTACGCGGGCGTTGCCGCCCTTGCTCACGCCACTGGCGCCAAGCCGCTGCGCGACCGCTCCGTTGATGAGCTCACCTTCGCTTACACCCGTGCGGGCGTCACTCACCGCGTCTGGTACATGGACGCCCGCGCCATCCGCGACCGCCTCGCCGCCGGCCGCGACCGTGGCTTGAAAGTGGGTGTCTGGCGGCTGGGGGGCGAGGACCAGGCGCTGTGGGCGGGGGCTCCAGCTCGGCCATGAAATGGGGCGGGCCTCTCCCGCATTTTGTTCGGTGCAATTACTTTGGCGCCAGTCGCACACTTAGAAAGTGTTCGGTTTGGCCTGGCCTCCCGAGGGGGGACTGCGCAGGGACCGTTCCGGGGTCTTCACGCCTACGGTAGCGCGGACGCCAGGCCGTGACGATGGGCCACCCGATACCGCCTGTGCCCTTTGGCCCCGTCCCTCCGGGTGCCCAGCTCGCCCGTGTTCAGTGGCTGAGCCTTTTGCTGTTCTGAGCGGCGCATGCGCCGCTCAGCGGGACGGCACATGTGCCGTCCCGGACCGGGCCGCATGCGGCCCGGTCTTCCTACATCAGCTTCATTACGAGCATGCGGCCCGGTCGCTACTTGATGAACAGCATCTCCGAGTACTTCGGCAGCGGCCAGAGGTCGTCGGCTACCAGCTTCTCTAGGCGATCTGCCACCTCGCGTACGTCTTCCATTGCGGGGATCACCGCGTCGCGCATGTAGCTGGCCCACTTGTGCGCTGAGGCGTCGGGCTGGTTGTCCTTCAGGTTTGCGTCCTCCAGCTTGACGATCGCGTAGTGCAGCTCCTTCACGACCGGTTCGATCTCCTCCGTCAGCTCCGCCAGGCCTGTGGCTGACAGTTCCGTCAGGTAGCGCACTGCTGCCGGCATGATCATCGTGCGGGCCATCGTGGCTGCTGTCTCTGCCTCGATGTTGATCGTCACCGCGTACTGCTCGGTGAAGACCTCCTCGCGGGACTCCAGCTCGCGCTTGCTGAGCACCTTGTACTTTTTGAACGCTGCCACAGTCTGCTTGTCGGTAAGCCATGGCAGGGCGTCGGGGGTTGTGCGCAGGTTTAGGAGGCCGCGCTTCTCTGCCTCCTTGTGCCACTCCTCGCTGTAGCCGTCGCCGTCGAAGATCACCTGCTTGTTGGCGCTCCAGCTGTCCTTCACTACCTTCGCCAGGGCCTTCTCAAGCGTTGCGCCCGGGGCCTTCAGCGCGGTGCTCAGCTTCTCCGTCAGATCGTCCACTGCCTCCGCCACGATCGTGTTCAGCACCGTGTTGGGCATCGCCGGGCTGCTGCTTGAGCCGAGTGCGCGGAACTCGAACTTGTTGCCCGTGAACGCGAACGGGCTTGTGCGGTTGCGGTCGCCTCCGTGCAGCGGCAGTGCGGGGAGTACTGGCGTGCCCAGGCCCAGCAGTGAGCCGGGCTTCGAGCTGCCTGCCTTGCCTGCCTCGATCGCCGCGAATACCTTCTCCAAGTCCGCGCCTAGGAAGATCGAGATGATCGCCGGGGGGGCCTCGTTTGCGCCTAGGCGGTGGTCCTGGCCGGCGCTTGCGATCGATGCTCGCAGCAGGGCCTGGTGCTTGTTCACTGCCTGGATTACGGCTGTGCAGAAGAACAGGAACTTGAGGTTTTCGTGGGGGGTCTCGCCCGGCTCCAGCAGGTTCAGACCCGTGTCCGTGCCCATCGACCAGTTGTTGTGCTTGCCGCTGCCATTCACGCCGGCGAATGGCTTCTCGTGCAGCAGGCATACCAGGCCGTAGCGCCGCGCTGTGTTCTGCATGATCTGCATCGTCAGCATCTGGTGGTCCGCGCCGACGTTTGAGTTCTCGAAGATCGGTGCCACCTCGTACTGGTTTGGCGCCACCTCGTTGTGGCGTGTCTTGATCGGCACGCCTAGCTTCGACAGCTCCAGCTCCACCTCCAGCATGTATGCCAGCACCCGCTCGGGGATGGAGCCGAAGTAGTGGTCGTCCAGCTCGTGGCCCTTCGGGGGCTGGGCGCCGAACAGGGTTCTGCCTGTTGTCAGTAGGTCGGGGCGCTCGAAGTAGTACTGCTCGTCTACTAGGAAGTACTCCTGCTCGCAGCCGATCGTCGTGAACACGCGCCGCGCGTCCTCTACGCCTAGCAGCTCAAGGGCGCGGATAGCCGCTCCCGAGAGGGCGTCCATCGAGCGCAGCAGCGGGATCTTGTGGTCTAGCGCCTCGCCCGTCCAGCTCGTGAAGGCCGTCGGGATGCACAGCAGCGCGCCGTTGGGGTTCTCCAGGATGAACGCGGGGCTGGTCGGGTCCCAGGCGGTGTAGCCGCGCGCCTCGAACGTCGCGCGGATGCCGCCTGTTGGGAAGGATGAGGCGTCGGGCTCGCCCTGGATCAGCTCCTTGCCGCTGAACTCCGCCAGCGCCGTGCCATCGCCTACCGGGCCGTAGAACGAGTCGTGCTTCTCCGCTGTGCTGCCTGTCAGGGGCTGGAACCAGTGCGTGTAGTGGGTCGCGCCCTTCTCCATCGCCCAGTCCTTCATCGCCTGCGCGACCGCGTCCGCCAGTGAGGTGTCGAGCGCCTCGCCGCGGGCCAGCGTGCGCTGTAGTGCCTTGTAGACGTGCTTGGGCAGTCGCATGCGCTGCACGGCCGGGCTGAATACGTTCGCGGCGAACGTATTGTTGCCGGGGAGGGTCAGGTCGGGGGCTCCCAAAGCGGTTCCGTTGGCGCTCCACTGAGCGGCTGTCACGTTGTGCTGGCGGGTCCTGGGCATAGGCGGTTTCGATTCCTCCTGAAGAAGATCTATCTCGTGGGCATCTATCTCGTGGGCATACGACGCAATCGCATCGTAGACCTACCTGTATCGCCTGCGCGCCTTGCCCCTGGCGAAAACCGCGCCTCGTCGTTTCGACACCCGGCCAAACGGGCGCATCGAGACAGAGACAGTTTTACTGGGAGTAGTGGCCCGACGGGTAGCGCCCGAGGGTGACCTTGCCCGTTTCCGGGTTCACGTAGCGCTGTGGTGGGCGGCCCGCAATCGCCACCTTCAGGTGGCCGATCGGCAGTCCGCCCGGGCCTTCCAGCACGCCGACTCTGCTCACGCGTGCGTGTGCGTTGCCGGCCAGGTCCGCCGCCACGACGAAGTTGATGCGGTGCAGGCCGCCCTTCACGGGCGTCACGCGCCACACGAACGTGCGCGTGCGGCCGGGTGCCAGTGGTCCTAGGGCCCACGTGTTCACATATGCCGTCTGGCCGCCGCCCGGGGGGTCTACCGTCACCGACTGCACCGGGCGCTTGGGGGTCGCTCCGTGGGGGAGGGTGGGTCCCTCATCCACGATCCACACCGGGCGCTGGTTGGCCGCCAGCCCTGGATAGGTGCTCACGTAGGAGAAGGAATCGATCGTCACCGCCACGTTGGGCAGCGTGCTCGTGCCGGTGTTGCGCACTCTCAGGATCAGCCTCGTGCTGCGCGACACCGCCTGCAGCGGCGGGAAGCTTGCCTGCACGATCTTCACCGGGAAGCTGCCTTTGGGTTCGCCCGCGGTCAGTTCGCTGCCTCCGCAGCCGCTAACCAGCGCCGCCGCGACCGCGGCTGGCACGACCACTGGAATCAGACGCCTCCCCCTCACCACGCGAGCGACAATATCACCGCCGCCGGTGTCGGCGGCGGGGGGTTGGGGAGGCTCCTCAACTGTGGCGGTGGCGCTACGCCAGCACATGGCGTAGAGTTATCTGGAGGTCAAAGATGCAACTTGGTAGTAGCCACAGGAGGGGTAGCTGAGAATGGTTCGCTCCGCAGCTGAGCGTGCGTTCCTCCCAACGAGGAACGTGCTTGAGGAAATTGGGGACATGATGATCCTGACCGGCAGGACGATCATGTCTGCCATCAGGCCGCCTTACCCTTATGGGGAGGAGCTTGTCTCGCAGTTCCTCTTCACGCTGCGCCTCTGCTGGTTCCCGCTGCTGATCTCCACCGCCGTCTTCGGCTACGAGGCGCCGGGCTTGCAGGCCGCCAACTTCCTCTCGCTCTTCGGCTCGCTCGACCGCCTGGGGGGCTTCTTTGTGCTGGCTTCCGTGCGCGAAGCGGGGCCCTTCATCGACGCCGTCATCCTCGTGGGTGTCGCTGGTACTGCCATCACCGCCGATCTCGGCGCGCGCAAGATCCGCGAGGAGCTCGATGCCTTGCAGGTGTTGGGTGTTGACCCTGTCAAGAACCTTGTCGTGCCGCGCTTCCTAGCGCTGATGCTCGCCACGGGCCTGTTTGACATCTACGCTGTGCTCTTCGGTATCTTCGGGGGCATTGGGGCCGCGCTGGTTTACGGGCAGCCGCTCGGGCCGTTCTGGGCCACCTTCTTTACCAACGCCTCCACGACCGATCTTTGGGGCTCCGTGCTGAAGACCACCATCTTCGGCGCCATCATCGCCATCGTCTGCTGTTACAAGGGCATGGCTGCCTCCGGCGGCGCCGAGGGCGTCGGCCGCGCGGTCAATCAGGCGGTCGTCGTGGCGCTGCTTGGCGTCTTTGCCTTCAACTACGTCTTCACGCAGACGCTGCTTGCCACCCACCCTCAGATCTTGGTGCCCAAGTAATGGAATGGCTTTGGTTTCCCCGTGAATGGGTGGCCATCAGCGGCGAGATCAGCCGCTTCTGCGCGCAGGTCGTGCGCGATGTCTGGGGCCTGCGGGTGCTGCGCTTCTTCGGCGAGGCCCTGCGTCAGTCGGGCATCCTCATCATTGGCTCCACGCTCGTCATCTGGGGGCTCGTCTTCATCATCGGCCTGCAGTGCGGCATCTCCGGCGCCTATCTGCTGAAGGGTGTTGGCGCGCCTGCCTACTCCGGTGTCTTCACCGCCTGGTGCGATCTGCGCGAGCTCGTGCCGCTCGTCTTCGGCTACATGATGGCCGCCAAGGTGGGCACCGGCATCGTCGCCGAGCTCGGCGCCATGCGCATCTCTGACGAGATCGACGCGCTTGAGGTCATGGGCGTGGACTCCATGACGTTCCTCTGCGCCACGCGCCTCGCGGCTGCCTGGCTGGTGCTGCCCTTCATGTACATGGCGGCCATCGGCGCCGGCTTCCTCGCCTCCTACATCGCCGTCGTGCAGCAGGTGGGGGCCGTGTCCTCCGGTGGCTATTTCCTCATCTTCTGGCAGTTCCAGAACCCGCCTGACTTCTTATTCAGCCTCATAAAGGCCATGTTCATGGCGACCGCCATCGTTTTGGTGGGCTGTTACTACGGCTACAACGCTTCCGGCGGGCCGGTCGGTGTGGGGACCGCCACCGCCAAGTCGATGGTGCTAAATCTTGTGCTCGTGCATCTAATCGCGGCCATGGGTACCCAGATCTTCTGGGGCGCTAATCCGCGGGCCCCCGTGGGGGGTTAGCGGATGGCTGTCGAGGAGCGCTCCGAGGCTGGCGACGCCGCTCAGTTGGAGGCCGAGGCGGACGAATTCCGCTACCACACCGGCGAGGGTCGGCCCAGCGAGGCCGGAGATGCCATCCAGTTCATCGACGTGCACAAGGCCTTTGGTCGCAACAAGGTGCTGCGTGGCTTGAACATGGGGTTGCCCGAAGATCAGATCTCGATGATCATCGGGCCTTCCGGCACCGGCAAGTCCGTCTGCATCAAGCACATGGTCGGGCTCATGTATCCCGACGAGGGCGACGTCATCGTGCACGGGCAGTCTGTGCCCTCGCTGCCCGACGCCGAGCTGTTCGAGATGCGCAAGAAGTTCGGTGTGCTCTTTCAGGACGGCGCTCTGTTTGGCTCCATGAACCTGTACGACAACGTCGCCTTTCCTCTGCGCCATCACTCCGAGAAGGGCGAGGATGAGATCTCCCACATCGTCCACCGCCGTCTGCGCGAGGTGGGGCTCGCCGATGCGCACGACAAGATGCCCAACGAGCTCTCCGGCGGCATGCGCAAGCGCGCCGGCTTCGCTCGCGCGCTCGTGCTCGAACCGCAGATCGTCCTGTTCGACGAGCCTGACTCCGGTCTTGATCCGGTGCGCACCGCGCTTTTGTGCGAGCTCATCAAGGAAGTGCACGCCGAGAACGGCGGCTGCTACGTCGTCATCACGCACGACATCATGAGCGCCCGCCGCGTCGCCAACCACCTCTCGGTCCTGTGGAAGGGGCGCATCGTGCAGTCTGGACCCGCGCAGGAGCTGTTTGAGTCCGAGAACCCGTTTGTCAGGCAGTTCCTCTCAGGGGAATCGGCAGGTCCCCTGGGCATGGAGTAATAGCCTCCTTTTGTGAACGTTGCCCGCCTCCTATCGGGCCTCGCCGGCGCTGCGGGGCGCCGTCCGTGGTTGACCATCGGCGTTGCCCTGGCTCTCGGCCTGGGCGGGGCCGTGCTGGCGCTTGGGCTGCATCCCAGTGCCGCCGCCGATACCTTCGTGGGCAAGTCGAGCTCGGACTACCAGGCCACCCAGAGCTTCTATAAGACCTTCGGCGAAGAGCCCGTCGCGGTCCTCGTCAAGGGCAACCTGCAGCAGCTCGTCCTCAGCTCGGACCTGGAGCGCCTTGCCGGGCTTGAGGGTTGCCTCTCGGGCAACGTGCCCGCCAAGGGGCTCGCGCAGTTGGGGGGTGCCGCCGGGCCGTGCGGTCAGCTCGCGCGTGCGCGTACCGTAAAGGCCGTCATCGGGCCGGGCACCTTCATCAACGAGGCCGCCACCGAGCTTGACGCTCAGCTGCAGAACCGCAACTTGCAGGCGCGCCAGGAGGCCCAGCAGGCGCAGAGCATCGTGCACCGCCAGGCGCTCGCCCAGGGCCTCAGTGCGGCGCAAGCCACCAAGCTCGCCAGCCAGGCCAGCAAGGTGATCCTCACGGCCTACACCAAGGAAGTGCTCACGCTGGGCTTGCAGTATGGGCTGCGCGGCGTACCCAGCGTGACCGACCCCGGCTTCGTCTCGCAGGTCGTCTTCGACGGTTCCGTCAAGACGCCCGGCACGCCTAAGCAGCGCTTTGCCTATCTCTTCCCTAACCGCGAAACGGCGCTTGTGTCCGTGCGCATGCGCGCCGGTCTCAGCGAAGCCCAGCGCACGCATACGATCGCGCTGATTCGGGCTGCCGTTGCGATGCCGCAGTGGCGCCTTGAACATGGCGGCACCTACCTCGTCACGGGCGAGCCTACGATCGTCAGCGATCTCACGGAGCGTCTCTCCTCGGCGCTTGAGTTGCTGCTTGTGGCTGTCGCGCTGGCGATGGCGCTTGCTTTGGGTCTTGTTTTCACCGGGCGGCCGCCTGTGCCCGGATGGGTGCGCTTGTTGCCTTTGGCGGTCGCCGCGCTGGCCGTCGCGCTCACCTTTGGCGCGCTCGCGCTTGTGGGCGGCCGGCTCACGATCGCGCAGGTCGCTGTTCTTCCTGTGCTTGTCGGCCTGGCGGTCGATTACGCGATTCAGTTTCAGTCTCGTACCGAAGCGCGTGCGATCGCCTTGGCGGCTGTGGCCAGCATCGGAGCTTTTGTCGTGCTGCTCTCCTCGCCGGTGCCGACTGTCAGGGGCTTTGGTGGGCTGCTCATCGTTGGCGTGGCCCTCGCCTTCGCGACTGCCCTCATGGTGGGTACCGCCGCGCTCGCGCTTGTCGCGAGGCGGCCGTCGCCGAGGACGCGGGTGCATGGGCCGCGGATGTATGGGGGTCTGGCGCAGGCTTGGCGTGAGGCCGGCGAACTGGTGCGCGATAACCCCCTCAGCCGCGGCGTCGTGCGGCTCGCGCTCGTCGTGGCCGTGCAGCGCCCCGGGCGCGTGCTCGCCGTCGGGGTGGCACTTGCCGTGCTCGGCTGGGGCCTCGATACACAGACGCACGTCGAGACCGACATCACCAAGCTCGTGCCGCAGAACATGCAGTCGCTGCGCAACCTCAGCGCGCTGGAGCGCGCCTCGGGGGTCGGTGGTGAGATCGACATGATGGTCAGCGCCAACGATCTGACGCAGCCCAAGACGATCGAATGGATGAGCTCGTATGAGAGCGCCGTGCTCAAGCGCTTCGGCTACAGCTCCACCCGTGGCTGCGGCCAGGCTGAACTTTGCCCTGCTTTCTCGCTGCCCGCTCTCTTTCAGGGTCCGGGCGGTTCGGGGGGCACTCCGCCCAAGCTCAAACAGAGCGAAGTGCGCGCGTTGCTCGCCGCGATCCCGCCTTACTTCTCCCAGGAGGCCATCACCGCCGATCGGCGTGTGGCCACGCTGGCGTTCGGCATCCGCCTCATGCCCTTGAGCCGCCAGCAGCAGGTGATCGAAGGGATGCGCGCCGCGCTACATCCGCCTGCCGGCGTCAGCGTGCAGCTGGTGGGCCTGCCTGTGCTTGCCGCCCAGGCCGACGCGCAGGTCGCTTCTGTCGCGCGGCGCATGCTCACTTTGTTGGCGGGGCTCTTGGCCGTCGGTCTCGTGCTGCTCGTGGCCTTCCGCGGTGACTGGCGGCGCGCGGCGGCTCCTTTGCTGCCGGTCGCGCTCGCCACCGGCTGGTCGGCGCTGATCGTCTTCCTGCTGCGCGTCCCGCTCAATCCCATGTCGGTCATGCTCGGCACGCTCGTCATCGCCATATCGACCGAGTTCAGTGTGCTGCTCTGCGAGCGCACCCGTCAGGAGCGCCTGGCCGGGGCCACCATCGCCGAGGCGCTGCGCACCAGCTACGGCGCCACCGGCGCCGCCGTCGCGGCTTCGGGCGTCACCGCCATTATTGGCTTTGGCGTGCTCGCGCTGTCGGACATTCAGATGCTGCGTAACTTCGGCATCGTCACCTTGATCGACCTCAGCGTTTCGCTTGTTGGCGTGCTCATCTCGTTGCCTGCGGCGCTGCTGTTTGTCGAGGGGAGGGTGGAGATGCGCTTGCCTCGGCGGTCGCCGGCCGTGGCGCGCGCGCGATGAAGGGGGCCGCGCCGGTTGCCGTCGTCGGCCTTGTGCTGCTCGTCTTCATCACGCTCAACACCGTCCTCACTGCCCCGCGCGGGGCCGATGGCATCGCGCCGGGGGAACGCGTGCCGCCGTTCGCGTTGCCGCTGGCCACCGGCAACGTCAGGGGCGACGCCAACATCGCCACTCACGCCAACGACGGCTCCGCCGGGCGCCGTCCGGCCTGCTCCGTGCGCGGTGTTGGGCTCATGAATGTGTGCGAACTCTACGAACGCGGGCCGCTCGTGCTCGCCTTGATCGTCGACTCCGGTTCCTGCCCCGGCGTGCTCGATGACATGCAGGCCTTGGCGCACGCCTTTCCCGGTGTGGGCATGGCCTCCGTGGTGATCCAGGGCGAACGTGCTGCCGTGCGCCGCCTCGTCGTTTCCCATGGTCTGCGCTTCCCCGTCGGCCTTGATAGAGACGGGGTGCTCGCGCAGCTCTTCAAGGTGTCAAGCTGCCCGCAGGTGAGTTTTGTCTACCCCGGCGGTGTCGTGCAGAGCAAGGCGCTCTTGAAGCGTCCCGCGCGTGGTGTCCTGCGCGCGCGCATCGCCGCCTTGGTAGCGGCGGCGAAGGCCCGAGGATGGCGGCAGCCGGCGTAGCCGAAGGCTGGTGCGCGCCCGAGGTGCGCGAGGCGTTCCCGGGTCTGCGCCTCGTGCTCGCCGAGACTCCTCCCGCGCCGGCCGGCTGGCTGAGCGGTGCCTCGCCTGCCGGTGTGCGCGAGCGGCTGCGCGCGCTTTCGGACCGCTGGTCCGGGGCGCAGGCCGTGATGGTGCGCCGCCAGGCGATCCCCGCGGCCTACCGCGTCTTCTTCCGCCACATCGGCCTCGATCCCGATGTGCAACGCACGCCGCTTGAGCGGGCCGTGCTTGAGCGGCTGATGGATGGTGGCTTCGTCTCCCGTGGCCTGCTGCATGACGTGCTGCTGCTTGCTTTGGTCGACACCAGCGTGCCCGTCTGGGCGCTCGATGCCGACGCGCTCGACGGGCCTTTGGGGGTGCGCCTCAGCCAGGAGGGCGAGCCACTCGGGCAGGGGGGCGATGCGCCGGGACTGGCCGCTGGGCAGCTGGTGGTCGCCGACGCGTCTGCCGCCGTGGCCGTGCTGTTTGGCGAGCCTTCGCCCATGCATGCGGCCACCACACGGACACGTCGTGTGGCGTTGTTCGCGCTCCAGGTGGAGGGCGTTCCGGCGATGCACGTCGAGGAGGCGCTCTGGAGCTGTCACACAAGGCTGGAATGGGCCGCCCAGTAGCTGTAGACTGATGCTGTCGGACGTGCTGTCAGACGCACTGAGGAGGCAGGGTCGAATCATGGTCTCGACTGAGCAGCAGCTGGATGTCGATTACCCGGCCGGCGAGCGAGCGGCGATCGATTCCCTGCGCGCCCAGATCGCCAAGTTGGAGCGCGAGCTGTCGGGGATCGTCGCGGCGGGGTTTCCGCATGTATCGGGTGCGGCCGTCAGCGAGAGGCGGTCAAGTCCTCGGCTGTTGAGCTTGGGTGAGCTGGAGGAGATCCGCGACCGCCTCGTTCAGCGTGTGCACAACGCGCAGTGTCGCACCGGCTCGCGCGCCGAGTTCGAGCGCCGCTCCCGTGCCCTGCTTGAGCGCATGAAGCTCGAACCCGGTCGCTACAAGTTTGTCCGCCTGCCCGCAGCCGACGTCGGTGAAGCCGGCTGCGGTGTCTACCAGGTGCGCCCGCGCCTCGGCATCGTCGGGATGCTTGCGGGGTGGTGGGAGCTTAAGCTGTCGTCGGGCTGTCCCTTAGGGTGGGGGCCACGCGCAAGCGTGGCCCCGGGCGGCGGGTTCAAATCAGAAAGGGCTCACGCCTTTGCGTGGCCCTGACAGCGAGCATCGAGGCCAGTGTGCGCCGTTGACGGTCGGTCATTGTGCCGACGGTTTTGGTCTCGGACATCGGGATCTGCGCGAGGAACTTGCGGCAGCGGCTGATGCCCCAGCGGCGTTGGCTCATCAGCAGGTCGGCGACGGTCATGCTCTCCGCCTCCCACGGGCACTCCAGCACGACGTCGGCGACGCCCGTTTCCCCGGTGGCCACTTTGCGTTTCAAGTCCGCACGGGCCAGGCGAACTTTGTTCGCGCGCTCCAGTGCTCGCATATATTGAGGCCCAGCTGTTGTTCCACCGGCAGGGGCTATCGTCGCTGTCGCGTTCATGTGTGCTCGCTCCCCGTCTCCCGGGCGCCTTTCCCGGGATGACATCTGCTTGAGTTTTTCCAGGTAGCGCGCCGTACGGCCATCCAGTGCGCCACCCCTGGTACCCCTGAACCGAGGGGCGCGGCGCACGATCGAGGACCGTGTGGAGCGCACCTCAAAGCTACGTCAGGGCAGGGGGGGAGGTCAACCTGTGTCTTTGAAGAAGACTCGCTAAAAGCGAACTTTTTCTGATTCCCGCCTAGATTTGTGAGGAATAGGCGGGTCAGTGCGCGCTCGGAAGCGGCCCGTGCTCGGCCTCGAACTCGCGCTTGACGCGCGCGAAGACGTCTAGTGCCTCGGCGATCGTCGCCTCGTCGTGCGTGGCCATCACGCTGGTCCGCAGAAGTGCACCGCCAGG
Organism: Solirubrobacteraceae bacterium; assembly: GCA_025449845.1. Lineage (GTDB taxonomy): Bacteria > Actinomycetota > Thermoleophilia > Solirubrobacterales > Solirubrobacteraceae > Palsa-744. The sequence continues at coordinate 66,137 of JANWIP010000025.1, forward strand.
TGGAACTGCCGGGTGCAGCGCCGTGTTGACGAATACGCCACCGTCGTAGAGCGCCTTCCACAGCAGCGCCGCCTTCCAGTCATCGCCCACCAGCAGGGGGACGATCGGCGTCACGATCGAGCGGTTGGCGCCATCGAGGGACACGCCGGGGATGTCGGAGGCGATGTCCGCGGGCAGTGACTGTGGGGATACGACCGCGAAGCCGAGCTCGTGCAGGCCGTCGCGCAGGCGCTTGGCGTTCTCCAGCACCTGGGCAAGCAGTGATGGTCCCTCGGGCGAGTTCAGCACGCGCAGTGCCGCCAGCGCCGCCCCCAGCGCCGCCGGCACCGCGGAGGCCGTGAACAGGAAGGCGCGCGAGTACAGGCGCAGGTACTCGATCACATCGTGCGGGCCTGCCACGAAGCCCCCGCAGGAGGCCAGCGACTTGGAGAAGGTGCCCATGCGCAGGTCCACGCGATCCTCCACGCCTAGTAGCTCTGCGGTGCCGGCGCCGCGCGCGCCGAGTACGCCGGCGCCGTGCGCCTCGTCCACCATCAACCGCGCTCCGTAGCGCTCGCACAGGTCACAGATCTCGCGCAGCGGCGCGATGTCGCCCTCCATCGAGAAAACTCCGTCCACGACCACGAGCACGCCGCCGCCGTCGCCTTGCGCGCGGTCGAGCATCTTCTCAAGCTTCTCCAGGCGGTTGTGGCGGAAGGGTCGCAGCTTCGCGCGCGAGAGTAGGCAGCCGTCGAGGATCGACGCGTGGTCGCCGGAGTCGGCGATCACCGTGTCTCCGGGCGCCAGCAGCGTGCCGAGCGTGCCGATGTTCGCCTGGTGGCCGGTCGTGAACACGATCGCGTCCTCCGTGTTCATCCAGCGCGCGATCTCCGCCTCCAGTTCCAGGTGCAGGGGGATCGTGCCGTTCAGCAGGCGCGAGCCGGTCAGGCCGGTGCCGTACTTGTGCAACGCCTCCTCCGCTCCCTGCATCACGCGCTCGTCGCCGGTCAGCCCGAGGTAGTTATTGGAGCCGAGCATGATCCGCCGCGCGCCCTCCATCTCCACCACCGGCATCGCCGGGGAGGTGAGCACGTGGAAGTAGGGCAGGATGTCCGCCTCGCGCGCGGCGGCCAACAGCTCTGAGCGCTCGTGGCCGTGGACCTTGGCGAAGACATCTGTCGAGGTGTGCATGTAGGGTGCCCGTTCGGTGGTGGTCGAGATCGGCGAGATCGAACAGATCGTGGAGTGCAGGCGATGAGCGGCGTGGAGGTGCGCCCGGTCGCGGGCGGCAAGGACCTCAAGGCCTTCATCGACCTCCCGTTCCGTCTGCACTCTAGCCAGCCTTGTTGGGTCCCACCGCTGAAGCTTGAGCGCCGCATCTTCCTCAACCGGCGCATGAACGCCTTCTTCAGCCACGGCGAGGCGGCCTACTTCCTTGCCTGCCGTGGGGGGCGCGTGGTGGGACGCGTCACCGCGCAGATCAACCACGCCTTCAACGACCACCGCAAGGCGAACTGGGGCTGGTTCGGTTTCCTGGAGCTCGAGGACGACCTTGAGGTGGCCCAGGCGCTGCTTGACGCCGCACAGGCCTGGCTATCCGAGCGCGGCTGCGAGCGCATGGTGGGGCCCGCGGACTTCGCCATGAACGATGAGTGCGGTGTGCTGATCGAGGGCTTCGACGTGCGCCCGATGATCCACCAGCCCTGGCACCCGCCCTACTACCAGCGCCTGATGGAGGAAGCCGGCATGGTCAAGGCGATGGACCTGCTGATGTGGAACCTGGAGGTCACCGAGCGTGACAAGGTGCTGCCCGTCATCTGGGAGCTGGCCGAGAAGGCCCAGTCAGAGCACGGCATCCGCGTGCGCCCCATGCGCCGCCGCCAGCTGCGCAAGGACATGGACTCCTTCGCCGAGGTCTACAACTCCGCCTGGTCACAGAACTGGGACTTTGTGCCCTACACCAAGAAAGACCTCGACGCGCTTGCCCAGGAGATGCAGCTCGCCTTCGACAAGCACTGGTTCATGATCGCCGAGCGCGAAGACACTGGCGAGGTCGTCGGCATGGCCATCACCGTCCCCGACCTCAACCAGGCGCTCGCCAAGATGAAGGGACGCCTGTTGCCCTTCGGCTGGTGGCACTTCCTGCGCAAGGGGGCGATCATGACCCGCGTGCGCGTCGGTTGGCTCGGAGTCAAGCCCGAGTACCAGCACACGGGTGTCGCCGCCAAGCTCTATGAGATGCACTTCGATGCGGCTGAAGTGCGGCCGCAGAAGGGTGGGGAGATGGGCTGGATCCTTGAGACCAACACCGCCATGAACCGGGGAATGGAAGCCATGGGGGGGACCGTCGTGAAGAAGTACCGCGTCTATGAGCGGATGCTCGATGGCGCGGAGGTCGAGGAGGTCTCTGCAGAGGCCGGCGTAGCGGTCTGACGCGCTGTTTACACTGGATGGAGTGAGCGAACCGCTAGAGCAGGATCCGCTGGGCCAGGAGCACGAGCCGATCACCGAGGAAGTCGACGCGCTGCTCGTCGAAACCGAGGAGCGCGTGATCGTTGCGTCCTCGCCGGGGCTACCGGCGCGGGCGGCCGGCATGGTGCCGGCGGTGCAGGCGGCCGCTGTCGCAGCGGGCGGGTTTGTCGCGGGTGCCGCTGTGGTTGGGCTTGTCAACCACCGCCACAATCGCTCCCTTGCGCAGGGTCAGCCCCGGCGCCGGCTGCTGCGGCGCTCGCGCGGTGGACGGGTCGAGGCGCTGCAGATCGTCAGCACTCGCTCGCTGCTGGTTGACATCCACCTCCTGAACAACGGCGAACAGAGCTGAGCGACGGGTGGAGTTGCGCCGGGAGGTCCGGCCACTGTGGCCGTTTCGCCTGCCGCTGCAGGGTGGGGCCGATGGGGTGCTGCGTCATCGTGGTGGGGTGCTGTCGCGTCTCCTGCACTACGAGGGTCGGCCCGTCGTCGTGCGTGTTGCGCAGACCGCGCCTGAGGCGGTGCTCTTCGGGGCGCGCGCCGATACGCGCGAGGCGGCTGAGCATGGCCTCGCGCGGATGCGCTTCGCGCTTGGTGTCGACGATGACCTGCGTGCTTTTCACGCGCGCTTCCGCGATGACCCCCTGATCGGGGCTTCGGTTCGTCGTCGGCTCTGGTTGCGCATTCGGCGTCGGCCCGAGCCGTTTGAGGCGCTTGCCTGGGCGATCTGCGAGCAGCTCATTGAGTTCGAGCGGGCTGCCGCGATTGAGCGCCGGCTCGTCTGGCGTCTCGGGCCACGCCTGGTGGGGGGCGATGGGGTTGCGCTGCGTGATGTGCCGGGGGCCGATGCGCTGGCCGGGGTCTCGCCCGCGTTCTTGCAGTCGCTCGATCTTGGTGGGGCTCGCGCTCGCACGCTCGTGCGTGCCGCGCGCGAAGTGGCGCGGCGGCGCATCGATCTGCATGGGGCCGATCACGAGCGGGGCTGGCAGCGGTTGCGCGCGATTCCTGGTATCGGGTCCTGGACCGTCGAGATGCTCGCGCTCTATGGGCAGGGGCGCCATGACCAGGTGCCCGCTGGGGATCTTGGGTTCCTCAAGCTTGTCGGGCGGCAGTTGTCTGGGGGCGATCCGCGTGTGCGGGCGCAGGAGTGTGAGGTCAGGGAGTTCTTCAAGCCCTATGGGGAGTGGTCCGGGTTGGCGGCCGCGCACATGATGGGCGGGGCTTGACGAGTCCGCGGCAGGCTTGACCCCAGCTTTACACGGCCGTTCCTTTTGGGGTTGACTTTTGGGCTGGAGTTGGTATAGGCTTGTTCATGTCAGGCATGTGCCTGGTGAGATAGGTCGGGTCAGGGTCCTCCCGCCGGTGCGGGTTCCATGGGACCGCAGGGAATGCTGGAGAGGGATTTCGATCGCTTCTTAGAGGGTGTGGGTTATGAGTGATCTTCTTTTTACCGCGCGTGGCGCGGCCAATGGTCTTACGGCTCCGTTTGGGGTTGTAACTAGATGCGTCAGCATCACTGACGCATCTCTCTCTCTCTCTCTCTCTCTCTTGGCCGGGTCGGCTAGCTTCTAGGCCCCGCCGTCTCTTTGCCGCCCTGGGCTTTATGCGCAGGGTGGTTTTGTGCTGCCCGGATCTCCTGGGCGGTCGTGTTCTTTATTGCTCCGGGAGGGGATCGGTGTGAACCTGCGTGGGTTGCTCTTGCTGTGCCTGTTTGCCGTTGCTGCTCTATTTGGGGTTGAGGGTTCCGTGGCGCTGGGCGATGCGTGCCACAACGTGGCATTTCGCGTCGGTCCGTCCGCCGGTCTGCCGGACTGCCGGGCGCTCGAGCTGGTCTCGCCAGCGTCCAATCTGGACGTCAACGTGCCGTACGGCAACAACTCCGGCTCTGAAGACTTCGGCACCGACAATGTGTTCCGTGCCTCGGCTGTGGGGAGCGCGCTGGTCTATGCGGCCGAGCCGCCGGATGTGGGGAACGGGACGGGCAACATCGGCGCGGAATCTGGCAACGAGTGGCTGGCGGTGCGTGGCGCGGATGGCTGGAGTGCGAGCGATATTGATCTTCCCCACGTGCGGACGAGCGGCTCGGCTAACGGAACCAACGTGTATCAGGCCTTTTCAAGCGATCTGTCGAGAGGTTTCGTGAGGTCTTTCGATCAGCCGCCTTTGGCAGCGGATGCGCCGCCCAACTGCTCGGTCCTCTATGAGCGTCTCAGCGAAGGCGGTGGCTATCGGGCGCTCTTTCACTCAACGCAGACGCCCGGGCGTTGCGGCGAACCGGTGTTCGCCGGCGCGTCGGAGGACGATTCGCATGTCGCCTTCCAGACGCGCTTGGCGCTGATCCCCGGGTCGGTGGACGCGCCCGAAGGGCTCGGTGATCTCTATGACTCCGTGAACGGTCAGGTGTATGCGGTGAACGTATTCAATGATGGCACGCCTGACCCAGGGGCGACGTTCGGGAGTCCGGGCCCATCCTCTGAACAGCCACCCGATTTTAGCCATGTCGTCTCTGCGGACGGGTCGCGCGTGTTCTGGACAGATCTGAACACCGGCGATCTGTATGTCCGCTTGAACGATGCCGCGCCGCAGAGCCCCGTCGGTCCGGGTGGCGAATGCACGGTAGCTGGGGATGCGTGCACTGTGCAGGTGGACGCGGCCGAACAGGGGTGTGCCTCGTGTACCGGCGGCGGGGGACGGTTCTGGACGGCCAGCAGCGACGGGTCGCGGGTCTTCTTCACTGACTGCAAAAGGTTGACCGTCAACTCAACGGCCGCCTCCACCGAAGGCTGCTCACACGAACAAGGTGGACAAGGTAGTGGAGAAGGCATCGCCTCAACGGGTAACGATCTGTATGAATATGACGTTGGTGGCCGCCGGTTGAGTGATCTGACGGTGGACGGCAACGCGGAAGACCCGCTGGGCGCGGACGTGCAGGGTGTGGTCGCGGTCAACGAAACGGGTGAACCGGGCGCGTATGTCTACTTCGTCGCCCGCGGGGTGCTGGCAACGGATGCGAACGCCGCAGGAAAGCGGCCGGCCGCTGGTCAGCCCAATCTGTATCTGCGTCACGCCGGTGCGACGATCTTCATCGCCACACTTGCGGATGAGGACGATCACCTGGAAGTCCGTGGCGTTCCACCGAACGCCACAATCGGTGATTGGTATGCCGATCCGGGGTTGCGTGCGGCTGAGTCCACACCCGATGGGGGCACCTTGGTGTTCCGCTCTGTGCAAAGCCTCACGGGCTACGACAACGGTAGGCAAGACGGACCGGCGGCGGAGGTGTTTGTGTATGACGCTGTTGCGGGTCGGCTGTTCTGCGCGTCGTGCAATCCCGATGGCGCGCCCCCATCGGCAGGGGGGTTGAGAGATGGTCTGGCTTACCAGCCTGTGAGCACTCACAGCACGTATATGTCGCGGTGGGTTTCAGCGGATGGCGGCAGCGTGTTCTTCGACAGCGTCGATTCGCTCGTGCCGCAGGACAGCAACGGACAGGCGGATGTGTACGAGTGGCAGCGGCCGGGGTTGGGCGGCTGTAAGGAGAGCGGGGGGTGCATCTCTCTGCTGTCTGGTGGGACGGGTACGGATGGCTCGTTCTTGCTTGATGCGAGCGTGAGCGGCGAAGACGTGTTCTTCGCGAGTCGCTCGCAGCTGGTGGCGCAGGCTTCCGATGAAGCGATGTCCGTGTACGACGCGCGCGTCGGGGGTGGTTTCCCGCAGCCCTCGCCGGTCGGGTGCACCGGTTCGGGCTGTCAGGGGACGCCGATCGCGCCGCCTGGCTTCGGGGTTCCCGCGAGCGTGACGTTGACCGGTGTGGGCAATGCTCCACCGCTCGCGCCGGTGCTCACGCCGAAGGCAAGGCGGAGGGTGTGTCCGCGTGGGTCGATCAGGAAGCGTGGGGTGTGCGTGAAGACGAAGAGGCCGAGGAAGAAACGGTCCGAGAGGCGGCGTGGTGTGCGTTCTAGCAGAGGGAGGAAGCCATGAGCTGGGTGTCTGTGTGGGGTTGTCTGATGCGCCGGTCCGCCAGTGTGGCGACTACTGTCGCCGTGTTGTTGTGTGCGCTGACCTGCGTGGGTGGGTCCGCGTCGGCTGCGGCTCCCGGCGCGGGGTGGGCATTGACCGCGCGCACCTCTCCCACGAACCTTCCGCCGGGTGGCGAAGGCACGGTGCTCGTGAGCGCTCTGAACGTGGGCGAGGCGCCGAGCAGCGGACCGGTCTTGGTGACCGACACGCTGCCCACGGGCGTCACCGCAATCGAAGCCGGCGAGCGCGTGAACATCGGCTTTGGGCACCAAGGGTTGGCTGAAATCGGCCATTCCCTGTGGGATTGCACGGGAAATGGATCCGGTGGGCCCCCGGGTGTAGCGGGCGCAACCATCGTTACTTGCACAAACAATCTGGAAGGCATGCCCAGCATCGCGGGCGGCGCGGGTGCTTTCACCGGCCCCGGGTTCGAAGGTCCCAATCTGGATCCGGAAATCGCGATCACCGTGAACCTGCCCACCGCTCCGGTGTCCGAACCGAATCGTGTGACAATCGCAGGTGGTGGCGCGCAAGAATCGGCGAGCGCCGCCAATCCGATCGCAGTGAGCTCGACCTCGCCGCCGTTCGGGCTCACCGGCTGGAATGTGTGGCTCAGCAACGCCGACGGGACGCCGGACACGCAGGCTGGGTCGCATCCGTATGCCGCGACGGTCAAGATCGCCCTCGCGAATGTATACAGCCCTGAAGAAGAAAGTAATCAGCCGGCGGGTGGGCAGCCCAGGAACTTCGTGATCGGGTTGCCAGCGGGCTTCACGGGCGACCCCAACGCGGTCGCCAAGTGCACCCGCCAACAGCTCGATGGCCAGCACTGCCCGGATGCCAGCCAGGTCGGCACCGCCGTCGCGTGGGCAGGCAACTCGGGTCTCACTCGGTTTCAGGTGTACAACATAGTGCCGCCCGCGGGTGCCCCGGCGGAGCTGGGATTCACCGTGGAGGCCATCGAGACGCGCATCGACAGCAGTGTACGCAGCGGCGGCGACTATGGGTTGACCGAGCACGCCGACGACATTCCCGAACGCGGCGTCCAGGAAGTCACGACAACCTTGTGGGGCGTTCCCGGCGACCCCAGCCACGACATCTGGCGTACCACCCGCTTAGGGGGGTGCAGCCGGGAAAGCATCGAAACTCATGAATGTCCCTCGTCGTCGGTGAACGCGACTTCGGGTGCGTTCCTGACGTTGCCTTCGGCGTGTGCCGGTGCGGCGGTGTTCTCGCTCGGCGCGAACAGCTGGTTCGATCTGACATCTGCGCTCGAAAGCGAAATGAGTACCTCCTCGCAGAATGGCAGTGGCGATCCTCTTGGTTTCTCGGGTTGCGCGCGTCTGCCGTTCATGCCGTCGTTGTCGGTCGCGCCCGAAACGGGGCGTGCGGACACGCCGACGGGGTTGACGGTCGATGTGCGGATGCCCAACCAAGGGTTGAGCGAACCGGGGCAGTTGGCCTCGGCCGATCTGCGCGACTCGACGGTCGTGTTGCCTGAAGGGCTGGTCGTGAATCCGGGGCAGGCGACGGGCCTGGTGGCGTGTCAGCCGGGCCAGGACGCGATCGGCACCGAAGCGGCGGCGGCGTGCCCGGCGGCGTCGCGGCTGGGCAGCGCGCGGATCGTGGTGCCCGCGCTGAGCGAACCGCTCGAAGGCAGCGTTTACGTGCTGCAATCAAACCCGCCCGATATCCGGTTGCTGGTCGCGGCCTCGGGCGACGGGGTGAACGTGAAAGTGCCGGGCACCGTGCACCTGGACGCGGCGAGCGGGCGGTTGACCGCGACGTTCCAGGAAATCCCCCAGCAGCCGGTCACGGACATCAAGCTGGTCTTCAACGGCGGGCCGCAGGCGGCGTTGACCACGCCGCGCGTGTGTGGGGCGTTCACGACGACGAGCGATTTCACGCCGTGGAGCCGGCCGTTTGCGGCGGATGCGTTCCCGACCTCGCAGTTCACGATCGGTGAAGGCGTGGGCGGGGGGGCGTGCCCGGCTGGGGAACCGTTCGCGCCGTCGGCCGTGGCAGGTATGTCGAACAACCAGGCGGGTGGGTTCAGCCCGTTCTCGGCGACCTTCTCCCGCCAGGACTCTGAACAGGACGTCAGTGCCATGTCCATCACGACGCCTCCGGGGCTGCTGGCGATCCTCAAGGGCGTGGAACTCTGCGGTGAACCGCAGGCCAGCCTGGGGACGTGTGGCCAGGGGAGCCTGATCGGGCATATCACGGTGGATGTCGGCGCCGGCCCCGACCCGCTGGTCGTGCAGGGTGGCCAGGTGTTCCTCACAGGCCCTTACAAGGGCGCGCCCTTCGGTCTCTCCGTCGTGGTTCCTGCCGCGGCGGGACCGTTCAACCTCGGCAACGTCGTCGTCAGGGCGGCGATCGGCGTGGATTCGCACACCGCTCGGATAACGGTGACGAGCGACCCGCTGCCAAGGATCCTCGATGGCGTGCCGTTGCAGCTCAAGACGGTGAATGTGAGCATCGACCGCCCGGGCTTCATATTCAACCCCACCAACTGTGAAGCGCTGTCGGTGAACGGGACACTGACGAGCACACAAGAAGCCACGGCGGGCGTCTCCAGCCGTTTTCAGGCGGCGAACTGCGCTGCGCTCGCGTTCAAGCCGTCGTTCAAGGTCTTCACACAGGCTAAGACGAGTAAGAAGGGTGGGGCGAGCCTGGATGTGAAGGTCGGCTACCCGAGCGGTGCTCAGGCGAATATCCGCGCGGTGGCGGTGACGCTGCCCAAGGCGCTGCCGTCGCGTTTGACGACTATCCAGCAGGCATGCCCCGAAGCGACGTTCGCGGCGAATCCCGCGTCATGCCCGGCGGGGTCGAACATCGGGGCCGCCACCGCGAGCACCCCTGTGTTCGCGAATCCTCTGACGGGTCCGGCGTACCTCGTCTCGCACGGTGGCGCGGCGTTCCCGGATCTCGTGATCGTGCTGCAGGGTGAAGGCGTCACGCTCGATCTCATCGGCAGCATCAGCATCAAGAAGGGCGTCACGAGCAGCGCGTTTGACAGCGTCCCCGACGCCCCGATCAGCTCGTTCGAGCTGAGTCTCCCCGCGGGACCGCACTCGGCGCTAGCTGCTGTGCTCCCGGCGAAGGCCAAGGGCAGCCTCTGTGGGACGAGCCTCACGATGCCCACCACGATCACCGGGCAAAACGGGGCGCAGGTCAAACAGAACACCAAGATCGCCGTCACGGGGTGCGCGAAAGCGAATACCCGGAGGGCACACGGGAAGAAGGCGAAGGCCGGGAAGCACCGCAAGACAAAGAAGAGGAAGTAGGGCGGAGTGGTGTCTGTGTCTTCCCGTGAGCGTGGTGCCGGGGCGCGTAAAAGGACGCGTTCTGGAGGTGGTCGTGGGGGTGAGACCTCAAGTGTTGGGCGTGAGAAGGTTTCGGAGATTCAGCGTGCGCGGATGATCACTGCGATGGCGGAAGTCGCGGGGGAGCGTGGTGCGGCGAACGCGACGGTCGCGCATGTCGTTGCGCGTTCGGGGGTTTCGCGTAGGACGTTCTATGAAATGTTCTCCGATCGTGAAGACTGCCTTGCGGCGGCGTTTGCGGAGGCCGTGGATCGGGCGGGGCGTCGGGTTCTGCCTGCTTATGAGGCTGAGCGGGGGTGGCAGGGGCGGCTTAGGGCGGGTATCGCGGCGTTGCTGTTGTTCTTGGAGGACGAGCCGGATATGGGGCGCCTGCTGGTGGTGGAGGCGCTAGGTGGCGGTCCGCGGGTCCTTGCGTATCGGGCGGAGATCCTCGCGCGGCTGGTGGAGGAGGTGGATCTGGGCCGTGAGCTTGCTAGGACTCCTACACCGCCGTTGACGGCGGAGGGCGTGCTTGGTGGGGCGTTTGCGCTTGTGCATGCTCGTCTTTCCGTGCGCGATGCCGTGCCATTGACGGAGTTGCTTGGTCCGTTGATGGGCTTGATCGTTGGGCCGTATCTTGGGTCTGCTGCTGCGCGCAGGGAGATTGAGCGGCCCGCGCCTGAGCTTCGTCATGCGCAGCGGCGTGAGCACTCCGATCCGCTGCGTGGTCTCGACATGCGTCTTACCTATCGCACTGTCCGTGTGCTTGTTGCTGTCGGCTCGCGGCCGGGGGCGTCCAACCGAGCGGTTGCGCAGGCCGCTGGGGTTGAGGACCAGGGGCAGATATCGAAGCTGCTGCGGCGTTTGGAAAGCCTTGGGCTGATCCAGAACACCGGTCACGGTCACACCAAGGGCGAACCGAACGTCTGGAGCCTCACCCCACGCGGAAGCGAAGTCGAGCAGGCCATCAAGGCACAGACAGACGGGTGAGGCGCATCACTCCCTATTGTGCTCCGGCTCGGTGAGTGCGGCGACGTCGGCTAGGTCTGTGGGGCGACCGCTGGCGTTCTTCATCTTGATGAGATCGTCGCGCCCGGCGATGGGGATCGTCAGTTCTCCGAGCGCGATCGTCAGTGCGCGGTTGCGCAACTGTGGGAAGGGGGCTGCTCCGGGGGCGTCGCGCAGGATGTCGATGTCGCCGTGGGGGGTGCTGAGTTGCCATAGGGTCGCGCGGGGGAGCATCCGAGCATCGATTTGCGGGTGCTCGCTTCCGGCGTTCAAGACTCGGGCTTGCAGCTCTTGCAGTGCGTCGGCGAGGCGCTTGAGGTTGGCGGGGGTCGGGGAGGGGATCAGATCGAGGTCGTTGGTCATGCGCACATGGCCGTGGACCTGGGCGGCATCGAGCGCGGCGAAGATGCGTTCGACGTCTGGCGGTTGCTGTTCAGCCATCGCCACGTGCGGCACGTCCGGCGTTCGCCAGTCGGGCGGCTGTGCGGTTCCAGGAGAGCGCGAGGGCGAGGCGCTCCTCGGGGGTTCGTTCCAGTGTGCTTGCCATGTGCGCCGGGTCCCAGTCGGTGGGCAGTCGCCGTGAGGACAGTGCCGGTTCCTCGCCCATTGCCAGCATCAGCTCGCGCAGCGTTGTGAAGGTGGGTGAGACCAGGCCTCGCTCGATGCGGCTGACGGCGGCCTGTGTGGTGCCGGCGCGCAGGGCGAGGCGGCGCTGGCTCAGGCCGAGGCGCTGACGGGTGGAGCGGATCAGCTCGGAGGGGAGCATGACATCTTTTATGATATCAAGGAAGACAGACTGGTAGCAGATGGTTAGCAGGACTCCCCCCACTTTGTGTACTGGATACGGTACACTTCCTTGATGGCGAAAACGGTCCCTGTGCGTGATTTCCGCAGCAACCTGGCGCAAGTGCTCAGCGATGTCGCTGACCGCCGCGACCATGTGGTGGTGACCCGCAACGGCCGGCCGGCCGCGGCGCTGGTTCCGATCGACGAGTACGAGGCGCTTGAGGAAACGGCTGAGATCCTCTCCGACAAGAACGCGCTCGCGGCGATCGAGGCCGGCCTGGCCGAGCTCTCCCGGGAAGAAACCCTCACGTTTGAGGAGTTGCGCCAGGAGCTGGCCGAGCGCCGGGCTGCTCGCTGATCCGTGGCACGCATTGTCCTCGTGCGTAGTGCGCGGCTCGCGCTGCTCGATCTCGGTTGGCCCTTGATCGATGCGATTGAGGATGCCATCGGTCTGCTCGGACGGGAGCCCGAGGCTGGCTATCTGTTGCGCGGGCGGCTGCGTGGCCTGCGTGCGCTGCGCGTTGGCTCCTATCGAATCCTCTACCAGCTCACGGCTGACGGGCGCACCGTTCGTGTGGTTGCGATTCTCCATCGCTCCGTTGCCTATGGCAGCGATCCCCGCTGAGCCCATAAGGCTGCGCGGAATTGTAGTGGGTATCGCGCTAGATAGAACGGTGAGGTACGTCACCCCCCGTTGTGCTCCGGCTCGCTCAGGGCAGGATCTCGAATGCCTCTTGGTGGCGTGGACGCACCGCCGCGAAGTGGCGGTGGTCGAGCGTGACCACGATTGATGCCTCCAGGCGCTCGGCGAGCGCTATGGCTGACGCGTCGGTTCCGCCCAGCGGGAAGTCAGTGTAGGTCTCGACCAGCTCTGCCATGCGCTCGATGTCGTCGCCGCTCGGCGCCTCGATCTCGAGCGTCTCTACGCCGCGCAGGAAGGCCGCCTCGGCGACTGGGCCCAGGCGTTGGCCGACGAAGTACGTTGCCTCGGCGATCACCAGCGCCGGCACCACCAGCTGGAGGTCTGGGCGGGAAAGGGTGGCTCGGCAGGCATCGTGATCGCGATCGGCTGTGTCGGCTGTCGCGTACAGCGGTCCAGCGTCAACGATCGCCAGCGCCATCCCACTCCTGGCGGAGTAGCTCCTCCATATCGCGCGCGGTGCTTTTGTGGCCACTGCTTCCCAGGGCAGCGAAGGGGAGCTCACGGGGTCCCTCGCGGGAGATGCCGAGCTGCTTGGCCAGCGCCTCGCGTGCCACCGCGGACACCGACATCGAACGTCGTCGCGCTTCCCGCGCGAGGGCCTGGCTCACGTCGTCTGACAGAGATAAAGTTGTGCGGTTCATACCTGCATACTAGCGTACGGGGTGGGTGGGGTTTGGTGCTCATAACCTCTTAAGCCGACGGGGCTCAGGAGTGAGACACAGATCTACCCCGAACTCATTGACTATCCGAAGAACAGCACGGCCGTCTCGTACAGCGCCGGGTCGAGCAGCTTGGGCTCGCGTAGGGCGTCCGCTAATGGGACCTCCACCACCTTGCCGGCATGGATGCCCAGCATCTTGCCGAAGTGGCCCGCCGCCACAGCTTGCATCGCGCCTACGCCCAGGCGCGTGGCCAGTACGCGGTCGGCGGCAGTCGGGGTGCCTCCGCGCTGGATGTGGCCGAGGATCGTCGCGCGTGTCTCAAAGCCTGTGCGCTGCTCGATCTCGCGCTCCAGGGTGACGCCGATGCCGCCCAGGCGCTCGTGGCCGAAGGCGTCCTTGCCGGTGCCTTGCACTGTATGCATCGTGCCTTGCGCGGGGATTGCGCCCTCGGCTACGACCACTACCGAGAAGCTGCGGCCGCGCTCGTGGCGGCGGCGCAGGTGCGTGCATACCTCTTCGATGTCGAACCTGCGCTCGGGCACCAGGATCGCGTCGGCGCCGCCTGCCATGCCTGCCTGCACCGCGATCCAGCCCGCGTGGCGGCCCATCACCTCCACCACCATCACGCGGTTGTGTGACTCCGCCGTTGAGTGCAGGCGGTCGATCGCGTCGGTCACGATCTGCACCGCCGTATCGAAGCCGATCGTCGCGTCTGTGCCGCCGAGGTCGTTGTCGATCGTCTTGGGGATGCCCACCACCGGTATGCCGTCGTTGTGCAGATGCAGCGCTACGCCCAGCGTGTCCTCGCCGCCGATCGCTACGAGGGCCTCTATGTGGTGGCGCTGCAGGGTGGCCTTGACTGCCGCCGTGCCGTCCTTGCCGTGGGCGTATGGGTTGGTGCGCGAGGTTCCCAGGATCGTGCCGCCGCGGTGCAGGATGCCCGCCGTGCTTGCGAGCGTCAGCTCCTGCGTCTCATCTGCCACCACGCCCGCCCAGCCGTCGCGGAAGCCGATGAAGTCATAGGCATGCTCGGCGTCTGCCTTGCCGCTGCGCACCACCGCGCGGATCGCCGCGTTCAGGCCGGGGCAGTCGCCTCCGCCTGTCAGCACGCCTACACGAGTCTTTGCGGTCATCGCTGCCAGTGTCGCACGCCGTGTGTGGGAGACATGGTCTTTCTCTAGTTGTAAGGGATCGTCTTTTTGGACGTATAGGCAGTGGTGGAATCATCTGAAAGGGTGTAGCCTCGGGCTCCCGTGGACACTGCCTACCAGGGTCAGGCAGGTGCCGATCGGCCGACGCCGCAGGTGCGCTTGCGCGCGCTTGATGTCGTTGCCGACGTCTCTCTGCTCTCGCTCGAGAGCCTCGACGCGCTCTGCGAGGCGCTCGGTCGCCGCCTGCTCGAGGACTTCCCCGCCTTTGGCCAGGACACCGAGCTTGAAGGCGAAATGGAGCGCGCTATCCATGCCAATCTGTGGCACGTCTTTGAGCGCGTCATGCCTACTGGCGCCGTGGAGGCGCTTGCCGCGCCGCCCGACGCGCTGCGCTTTGCCGCCTCCGTGCTGCATCGCGGCATCGACACCAGCGAGCTGATCCAGGCCTATCGCGTCGGGCAGAACATGGCCTGGTCATGGTGGATGGAACGGCTTGCCGCCAGCCTCATCGGCGAGAGCGCCGTGCTGATCGACGCCCTCCAGGTCTCCTCGCAGCGCATGTTCGCCTACGTCGATGCCGCCATCGACGAGCAGGTTCGCCTCTGGGAGGAGGAGCGCCGGCGCTGGCTCGGCCGTGCTGTGGCGCTGCGCGCTGACGCCGTGCGGCGCGTCCTGCGCGGCGAGGCGCTTGGGGCCGAGGAGGTGACCGAAGCGCTCGACTACCAGGTCGACCGTTCGCTGCTCGCTGCCATCCTCTGGGAGGAAGCTGCGCCCGTCGGTGAGGTTGGTATGAGTCGGCTGGAGGCCGTTGCCGATGCCATGGCGCTTGCGCTCGGAGCCACGCGTGCCTTGCTCGTGCCTGCGGGCGCTTCGAGTCTCTGGGCCTGGTTTGCCACCGAGCGCCATTCAAGTCCCGCCGATCTGCTCGCGCGTGCCGCATCTCGTCACCTGCAGGAGGGGCAGGGGGTCGCACTTGGGCTTGCCGGGAACGGCCTGGAGGGCTTTCGCGCAAGTCACCGTCAGGCGCTTCGTGCGCGGCGCCTGGCCGAGCTGGCGCAGGCACCCGTCGGGGTCATCCGCTTCGACGAGGTCGACACGCTCTGCATGTTCGGGCAGGACCCTGAGTTGATCGCCGACTTCATGCGGCGCAAGCTCGGCGGGCTCGCCGCGGACGATCCCAAGACCGAGCGTCTGCGCGAGAGCGCCCTTGTCTGGCTGCGCCAGGGCAGCAACTCCTCGCGCGCCGCCACGCTGCTGCACACGCACAAGAACACCGTACGCGATCGCGTGCAGCGCGCCGAGGAGGTGCTCGGGCATCCGCTCGATGAAGATCGCCTCGGGCTTGAGCTCGCGCTCACCTTGGCCGAGCGGCTCGGCCTGCGGATGCTTGACGGCTAGATGCCCTGGCCCGGCAGAAACTCGTTCGTGAACGGCGGCAGTCCCGCGTTTGGGTTGGCCCGCACCAGGCCGTGCGCCAGCATCCAGCTCCCGAATGCCGCCCACTGTTCCGGTTCCTGCCAGCCGTAGGGCTTGCCGGGGTCGGCGGGTCCCGGGACCGTCGCTGGCAGCGTGCGTTCGATCGAGGTCAGCTGCAGCTTTCCTTCTAGGCTCGGGTTTGCCGCCAGCAAGAGCTTCGCTGCCGCCGCCGGGTTGGCCTTCACCTCGCGCTGGCCGTGGCTCAATGCCTGCAGGAACACGCGCAGGTCCTGGCCGCGGTGCTTGGCCTCTTCTTCGCGTACTACCAGCACCAGCTCGTCGTACTTCGGTACTCCTGCCTGGTCCACCGGGATCGTCGTTGGGTGCTTGTGCAGCTGTTCCAGCTGGATCGCCTCGTAGTTCCAGAACCCGCCCAGCGTTGCCGCGACCTTGCCTGACAGCATCGCCGGCACCAGATTGAAGCCCACGTTCACTTCCTGCACCGTCGCTGGGTCCACGCCTGCGGCCTGCAGTGCCGTCTTCAGCTCGGCCGCCTGGTAGGGGATGCCGGCCGTGCCCACCTTCTTGCCTTTCAGGTCTGCCACCTTGCTCACGTGACTGCCCGGCAGCGCGATGATCGACGTCAGTGGGCGCTGTATCAGCGCGCCGATCGATACCAGCCGCAGGCCCTGGTCGCGTGCCAGCAGCAGCTCTGGCTCATAAGAGATCGCCATGTCTACCTTGCCTGCCGCCAGTAGCTGCAGTGGCTGCGCCGGGTTCGCCGGGGTCTGGGGCTTTACTTCCAGGCCCGCCGCGCGGAAGTCGCCGTTGGCGATCGCCGCGTACAGCGGCGCATGGTCCGCGTTGGGGAAGAAGTCCAGCATCACCGTGAAGGGCTTCGTGCTGGCTGCCGAGACCGTGTCCTGCTTTTGGCCGCAGGCTGAGACGGCGAGTGTGCAAGTCGCCAGCGCCAGCGTCGTGGTCAGCGCGGCGAGCGGTGCGCCGCGGCGAGCGGCTGGTTCGATTCTCAACTGACTTCTCCTCTTGATCGGTGTGCCCACGGCGCCAGGCGGCGTTCCGCCAGGGCGAGCGTATAGAAACACGCCACCGCGAACACCATCAGCACCACCACCGCCGCGTACTCGCGCGCTGTCTGCAGCGCCGTGATGTCGTTCACGATCTCCCAGCCCAGGCCCGTCGCCGAGCCGGCCGTCGCGCCCGTGCTCGTCTCCGCGATGAAGGCTGCGATCACGGCCACCGCCAGCGCGATCTTCGCGCCGCTGATCGCCGCCGGCAGCGCCGCCGGTGCCTCCGCCAGGCGGAACGCCTGCCAGCGCGAGGCGTCCAGTGTGCGCAGCAGCTTCAGCTGGTCGGGGTCTACTGACCACAGCGCGTCCAGTGTTGTCACCAGCACCGGGAAGAAGCAGATCACCGCCACGATCACCAGCTTCGGGAAGATGCCAAAGCCCCACCAGAACACCAGCGTCGGTGCCAGCACCGCGAACGGCACCGCCTGCGAGCCAATCGCCAAGGGGTACAGCGCGCGGCGAAGCGTGCTTGAGAAGTGCATCGCCACCGCTGCGCTGAAGCCCGTTAGGAGTGCCAGCAGAATGCCTAGTACCACCTCGATCGCTGTCGTCTTGAAGTTTGACCACAGCAGTTCGCTGTTGTTCCATAGGGCCCCCGCGACCGAGTGCGGAGCAGGCAACACGAATTGGCTCACGCCGCCTGTATCCACGTAGATCTCCCACCCCCCCACAAGCGCCACCAGTACGGCGGCCGGCAGCACGATGCGTAGCGCCTTGCCTGTGCTCATCGCACCTGCTCTCGTTCTGATGTGCGCTCTGACCCCAGGGCTTCGAGTGCCTGCTCGCGCAGGGCCACCACCGCCGGGTCCGTGCGCCTGCGGGGGTGCTCCAGCGCCACGTCAAGCTCGGTCACCACGCGGCCCGGGCGGGGGGACAGGACTGCCACTCGATCCGCCAGCACCACCGCCTCCTCCACGTCGTGCGTCACCAGCACCACCGTTCTCGGCTCCTGCGTGAGCGCCGCCACCAGCCAGTTCTGCATCTCCGCGCGCGTGATCGCGTCCAGGGCCCCGAACGGCTCGTCCAGGCACAGGACCTGCTTGCCGGACAGCAGCGTGCGCACGAATGCCACGCGCTGGCGCATGCCGCCCGAGAGCTCGTAGGGGCGGGCCTGCTCGAAGCCGTCCAGGCCCAGCTCGGCGAACACCTTGCTCGCGCGGGCCCTGGCCTGGGCTTTGGGCATGTGGGCCAGGCGCAGCGCCACCGCCGCGTTGTCCAGTGCGCTCAGCCACGGCAGCAGCAGGTCGCGCTGGGGCATCAGCGCCGCGGGGGGGCATTCGATTGTGCCCGCGTCCGGCTCGCGCAGGCCGCACAGCAGTTCCAGCAGGGTTGTCTTGCCGCAGCCGCTTGGGCCTACCACTGCCAGTAGCTCGCCTTCGCTTGCGTGCAGTGATACCTCGCTCAGGGCCTGCACCGGCGCTCGGCGCTCGGGGCGGTAGGACATGCTCACGCCCTGAACTCTCACGTCGTTCTGAGGGTCAGCTCAGGTCGCGCCAGCGCCTTCACGAAGTCCTCCAGCTGCGCGGTCGTCCAGCACTCAAAGGCCGTGCAGTGGCGCTCGTAGGCGGCGATCACCGAGTCGCCGTAGTTCCAGTACAGCTTCGGCTCCGGGTTTAGCCAGAAGGTGCGCCCGGCTCTGGCCGCCACCTGCGCGAACAGATCGGCGCGTGGGTCGCGGCCGTTCGTGCGTGCGTCGCCGAGCACGATCACCGTCGCGCGGGGGTGCAGATCGTCTTCCACCAGCTCCAAGAGCTCCGACCACACACGGCCGTAGTCGGTGTAGCCGCTGATGTCCGCCACGCCCGCGTCGCTGGCGATCTTTTCGCTCATCGCCTTGAAGTCGCGCTCGTGTTCGAAGACGTCCGTGACCTCGCTGATCCGCTCGATGAACACGAACGAGCGCATCTTGCGGAAGCTGTCGTGCAGTGCGTGCAGCACCGACAGGAAGAACACCGATGCGCTCGTCACGCTTGTTGATACGTCGCACAGCACGTAGATCTCCGGGCGCCGCGGGCGGCGGGGGCGGTACTTCAGCTCGACCGGCACGCCGCCGGTCTGTAGCGATGCGCGCATCGTACGGCGCACGTCCACGTGTGCGTGCTTGCGGTGCCCGCGCGTCTGCTTGCCCTGCGTCGCCAGGCGCCGGCGCAGCTGCGCCACCACGCGGTGCACCGCCGCCAGATCCTGCAACGGGCCGCTGGGGAGCGCGCGGTCGAGGTCGCCCAACGGGCGTGCCGCGGGCAGGCTGCCTGTGCGCTCGATCTGCGCGCGTTCGAGCTCACGCCGCAGTAGTGCCTCGAAGCGGCGCAACGCATCACGCGGTAGGCCCTCGCGGCGTGGGTCGCCTTCGGGCAGCTCAGGCTGGGGGTCGCTGCGCAGGCCGAGGGAGCGGCGGATGCGCTGCACGTCCACGCCGATCACGCCCGAGCCGTTCTCCTGGCGGCCGAAGGCCGCGATCGCCAGGCGTGCCAGGTCGCGCATCGCGCCCTCGCTGCCTTCCTGCAGCGCCTGCGCGATCTGGGCGCGCAGGGCGTCTAGCTCCTCTGGGGTTAGCTCGTCTAGGGATAGGCGGTTCTCTTCGCCCAGGGCGTCGCCGTGCTCGCCTGCTTCAGACCCGTTCTCGCGGATGCCCTCCTGGGCGGCTGCCAGCTCCACCGCGCGGAAGAAGAAGCGGTCGAACACCAGCTCGAAGATGCGGCGGTCGTCCTGGCTCTTGGCCAGCGTCGCCGCCAGCGCCTCGCGGAAGTCCTCCTGGCGGCGCCAGTCGATCTCCTCCAGGACTCGGAAGGCGTCCAGCAGCTCGCTCGTGCCCACCGCCACGCCCTCGGCGCGCAACTGCTCGCCGAGTTCCAGCAGGCGCGCTGCCATGCCGTCGGGGGGAGTGTCAAGGGGGGCGCCGGCGGTCTGGTCGTCCGGGGGGATGCCAGGAGAGGGCGGTGCCCCTGCGTCAGGCCGGTTTGGCATCGACTGCCGCCAGCTTCAGGCCCACCCGCTCGGACACCACGTCCATGTCCGTGCGGTGCTTGACGATCACCGACAGCGTTTCCTTGAACGTCTGCGCGTCGATGTCCTTGACGCCGAGTAGCAGTAGCGCGCGCGCCCAGTCGATCGACTCCGCGATCGAGGGGGGCTTCTTCAGGTCCAGATCGCGCACCATGCCGATCACCTCCACAAGCTTGCGGGCCACCGTCTCGGGGAGCTCGGGGGTGTGCATCCTGACGATCTCAAGCTCGTGCTCAAGCGCCGGGTAGTCCAGCCACAGGTACAGGCAGCGGCGCTTCAGTGCCTCTGTCAGCTCGCGCGAGTTGTTTGAGGTCAGCAGCACCACCGGGTGGGTTTTCGACTGGACCCGGCCCAGCTCTGGGATCGAGATCTGGAAGTCTGAGAGCACCTCCAGCAGCATCGCCTCGAACTCCTGGTCGGTCTTGTCGATCTCGTCGATCAGCAGCACCACCGGCTGCTCGCTGGCGATCGCGCTCATCAATGGGCGCGCCAGCAGGAACTCCTCGCCGAAGATGTCCTCCTGCACGTCGCTCCAGCCTTTATCGCCCGCCTCCGCCTGGATGCGCAGCAGCTGCTTGCGGTAGTTCCACTCGTACAGCGCCTTCGCCTCGTCCAGGCCCTCGTAGCACTGCAACCGCACCAGCTCGCGGCCCAGGTAGCGGGCCAGGGCCTTTGCCAGCTCGGTCTTGCCTACGCCCGCCGGGCCCTCCACCAGCACGGGCTTGCCGAGCTTTGCCGCCAGGTATGCCACCAGCGCCGTTGCCTCTTCGGGCAGGTAGCCGACTGCGCGCAGGCCATCCGCGACGTCGGCGGCGCTTGTTGGGCTGGGCGGAGCTTCGGTGGCCATTCCCGAGGAATGATAGGCCCGTATCGGGGGAGAGAAGCATCCCCATCGCCGCGTACCGTCCCAGCAATGTCGCTTGACCATCCGCGGACAACCGATCCCGACGGGCGGCTGGTGGTTTCGATGCAGGGGCTCGCCTGCACCTGTCTCTGCGTCGCCCCTGGCTGCTCGACCACATCGGTGTGATCATGGAGACCGTCGCGCGCCCCGACTTTTGGGCTCTGGACCCGACCGCGGGTCGGGAGCGCTTCTATCGTCACAATGCGCT
The DNA here is from genome assembly GCA_025449845.1 of Solirubrobacteraceae bacterium. GTDB lineage: Bacteria > Actinomycetota > Thermoleophilia > Solirubrobacterales > Solirubrobacteraceae > Palsa-744. The sequence goes on from JANWIP010000025.1 coordinate 86,842, forward strand.
CACGCCGGGACGGTGAATGCGGGTCGTCGTAGACTTCAGCGATGATCCCGCGTGGGTTGTGACGGCAGTCGTGCAGGACAACGATCCCCGTGGAGCTCAGCTATGACGATCACGATTGCCGGTATCCAGTTCGATTATCACGACTATGACGAGCGTGGCTATGTGCTGTACCTGCATGTCGGGCCGCCCGCGGTGCGGGCCGCGCGGGCATTGGAGACGTCCGAGGGGCATACCGTGGAATACGACGAGCATGGGGCGATCGTCGGATTGGAGTTGATGGGTGTGCGGGGGGCGCTTGCCCGCGACGGAGAGCTTCAGCTCACCTGGCCGCCGGCCCATCTGGCGGCCAGCGCGCTTCAAGCGGCGCTCGCGGCCTGACGGCGGGCCTGCTCGCGCGCCTGCTGACGGGGCCGGTGCTCGGAGGCTTGACAGCCCATAAGCATCAGAGTTTCCTTTGGGGCTTGACAACACTTACCGCATGTGCTGATAGTGCTCTTGCCATGTCGTCCCGGCTTGGGGTGGCGGTGGTGAGCCTTTGACGGGCCTTCTGGGTGAGCTCATGAGCGCGATCGTGCTGCCTTACCTTGGTGTCTCGGCGGCACAGAAGGAGCTGCACAGGCCAACCCCACAAATTAAAAATATTAAGAAGAGCCCGCAGGGGGATCCGCTTGAGGGTTTGGATATGCGCATTACTTACAGGACCGTTCGTGTTTTGATCGTCATCGGCTCCGGGCCCGGTGCCGGTAACCGTGAGATCGCCAGCGAGGCCGGTATTGCCGATCAGGGGCAGGTTTCGAAGTTTGCTCACGCGGCTTGAGAGTCTTGGCTTGGTGCGTAACGACGGGGTCGGGCACGCCAAGGGTGCTCTAATGCCTGGGTGCTCACGCCGCGCGGGCTCCAGGTCGAGCGCGCCATTCGCGTGCAGACCGCCTCGCGCTAGCCTGCCCGCATTCTTGCGCCTGCCCAGGCCATTGCGCCTGCCGCTGCCAGTGCGAAGAAGATGCCCCACTGGATGCCTACGTTCGCCGCGATGCCGCGGCCGCCGATGCCTGGCTTGTCGAACAGGCGCCATACCAGCAGCGCTGCTACCCACATGCCTGCCAGCAGCACCATCGCGCCGTCGCTGCCGGGCAGGTGGAATTTGCGGCGCTGGCCGCGGGCGATTAGTAGGGCCAGGACGGCGACTGCGACTAGTAGTACCGCTGCCTCCACGAACGAAAACACCGCCCATGCGTTCAGGTTCTGGCTCACCAGGGGCTGCAGGCGCCTGGCGCTCACTACCGCGTTTTGCTGGTACCACGGTAGGAACATCGTTACGAACAGGGCGATTGCTGCCGCGCCCGCCAGGCGCTGCTCGGGGTCAAGCTCCTCCCATATGTCGATCGTTCGCGGCACCGGCCGATTGTATGTCTGGCTGCGGGGGGTTTACGCCGGGGGCTTATGTGGGCACAATGGTCGGCGACGTGCGTGCGCTCCTTGTCCAGGACTACGGTCCTCCTTCGCAGCTTGCTCTTGGCGAGCTGGCCGATCCGCGGCCGGGGAGTGGGCAGGTGCTCGTGCGCATCAGCGCTGCCGGGCTCAATCCTTTTGACCTCAAGCAGCTCACCGGGGCTTTTAAGGGGGGGTCGTCTTCGCTTGAGTTTCCTTACGTGCCCGGTATGGATGGCGCCGGTACCGTCCTCGCGCTTGGTGAGGGGGTGCAGGGGGTGGCTGTTGGCGATGAGATTTTTGGCTTCTTTGGGCGCACTCCTGGGACCATCGCTGAGCTTGCGCTGCTCGATGTCGGGGATTACCTGGCTTTGCGGCCCGCTGCGCTTGATGCCGTGCATGCTGCTGCCCTGCCGCTCTCGGGGGTCACCGCCAAGACCTTGCTGCGCGCCTTTGAGCCTGCCGCCGGGGAGAGTCTGCTTGTGATTGGTGCCTCGGGGGGGATTGGGATGTTTGTCGTGCAACTCGCCGCCGCTGCTGGCGTTGAAGTGCTTGGCACCGCCGCGCCTGCTGAGACCGCGTACGTGCTTGGGCTCGGGGCTGCGCATGCGCTTGATTACACCTCCGAGGACCCTGTCGAGCTTGCGCTTGCTGTGCATCCTGAGGGGGTCGATGGCGTCATCGATCTCGTCAACGGCGGCGATGCCGTGCTGAGCAGCGCTCGTGCGCTGCGGCCTGCGGGGCGCTTCGTCTCGCCGCTTGGTGGGCCTTTGGAGCTCGGGCGTGGCATTACTGCTTCGTATGTCAGCCTTACGCTGCTGCCTGGCGATCTGGAGGATCTGGCCGCGCGCGCTGCCTCCGGGGCTCTGCGCGTTGAGGTCTCGCGTGTTTATCCCTTTGCGGCGGCCGGGCAGGCGTTTGTCGATTTTGCCGCTGGCCACACGCGCGGCAAGCTTGTTATCGATGTGCGTGCTTAGGGGCCGCCGCCGCTGCTGACACCGCGATCGTGCCTGTGGCGCTTTCGTGGTTGCCGGCTAGGTCCGTCGCGCTCAGGCTCACTTCGTAGATGCCGCCTTGGCTGGGGGTCACCCACAGCAGTCTTGGCTTGCCGCCTGCCAGCGTTGCATGGCTGCTCCACACCCCGTGGCTGCCTTGGTGGATCGTCATCGACACCGCTGCCAGCTTTGACAGCTCAATGCGTACGCCTGCGCGCGTGCCGCCTTTCAGCGTCGTGCTCAGCACTTCCAGCGTTGGCGGAGTGTGTATGTCGGCCTTGAAGCGTTCGCCCGTCGTGCAGTAGATCGCGTCGCCTGCGATCGGCGTACGTGCGGGGGCCGTCGTGGAGCTTGTGCTCGTGGTCGTGGTCGTCGTCGTCGCCGTTGTGGTGCTCGTTGGCGTGCCTCCCGCTGCGGTGGGGTTGGTGGGCGCCGCGGGTGTCGTGGCCGTTGCGGGTGCCGGCGTTGGCGCTGGCGTTGGGGCTGGCGTCAGTGGTAGGCCTCCCCGCGTGCGCTGGCATAAGTGTTCCAGGAATTCGGTCAGCAGTTCGTGGTAGTTGAGGTTCGATTCTTCGTGCTGGTCATACAGCGACCACGCGCCCGTGTCGTAGTGGGGGACCTCCGCACGGGCCTCCGCGTCGCCTGCTTCGAACAGCTGCTGGCCTAGGGGGTCTTGCGTGATTGCCGTGTAGTCGTACAGGCCGATCACCGCCTGCACGAAGCCGTTCAGGATGTGGTCGCTGGGGGCGTATGTGTACTCCGCATACTCCGCGCCTGCCGGTGTGCTCACGCGCACGCCTTCCGGTGGGGGCTTCTGGAAGATGCCTAGTGCCTGCTGCGCTGTTGTTAGGTACGCCGTGTTGTGCAGGCGCGAGAAGCCGCGGCTAAAGGCTTGCAGCGCCGTGCCTTGTGACAGGCCGCTCGTCCACGGGGGTAGGCCACCGTCGAACTGGAACATGTACTCCCACGCCACGCCGCCTGCGCGGTGGGTCGCCAGGGGGGCTGCTTCGTTCAGCAGTTCGCCAAGGGCCGTGTTGTTGTGGGCCGAGTAGTAGCCATTGGCCGTGCCGAAAGTGCCTAGCCACTGGATCTCTATGCCCTGGCCTGGGTAGTACTCCCACACCAGCTTGCTGCCGGGGACGCTCACGCGCGACTTGGGGGACAGCAGGTACTTCGTCGTCCACCATTCGCGGTTGCGTTCCAGCGTCAGGAAGACCACTGGCAGGCGGCTTGGGATCAGGGCTTTGCTTGCTGCCATTGCTTCTACGTTTGCCAGCACTCCGCCTAGCTCCACATGGCGCGTACCGCTCAGGTGGCTCTCGCTGCGACGCGCCGCCGAGTACGCGCCGGCGTAGCGTGCGTATTCGGCTGAGGTGATCTGGTTGCCGCGCCGCAGGGCCTGCAGGGCCGCCGTCACCGTCGGGGGGTGCTGCGTGCGGGCCTCTAGCGTGCTTGGCAGCGCCAGCAGCGCCAGCAGCGTCGTCACCGCCAAGGCCAGAGACAGGGAGCGCACCGCGCGTTCTTGTCGCATTGGCAGAGCGTACTGCGAAGGAGCTGAGCGTGCGCCGGCCGGGCGGGCCCTTAGGCCCGTGAAGGTCGGGAGGGGACCGCTGGCGGTTCCCTCCCGATTGGCTAGATAGACCAATTTCTGGCTAGACCAGCTTTTGCCTAGACCAGCTTTTGTCCTTCTGTCACAAGGGCCTGGTTGTTTGTTTTGAAGTGCCCCACTCTTTGTCCGCTGGAGAGGCCCAGCGTTGTGCAGAGCGGACCTTGTACGACCGAGCTGATAGTTGCGACATTGCTGGTGATTTCCACCGTGTTTGCCGCAGCGCCGTTTTCTATCGTTACGCCTTGTAGTTCTTTGTTGGCTCCAGGAGAAACTTGAACTTCACATTTGTTTGTTTCGGTATTGCCAACTTTAACTGTGCATCCTGGCTGGTAAACACTGCCCGTACCATTGACGGCGCTCGCCGGGTTTCCGTTTTGCCCGCCAATCTCGACTTGGAGTGTGCATTGAACCGTCGCGGGGAAGCCGGTCGGCCCGGTGCAGACTCCCCATTTTGTGATTTTCAGGAGCTCGTGAGGGCCTTCGAGCGTTGGTTCTTGAACGAAGAATTTGCCTTGCTGTTTCTGCGTTTTGACCTGTATTTGCCATTCACCTGCCGCTACTTTTTCGCCTTTCGCATTAGTTGCTTTACATTCGATTGTAGGCCCTCCTTGGGTGCTCTGGAAACTAGTCACCGCCGGAAATGTCTTGATAGGCCCATTGGCATTTAGGCCAGCTGACTTGAATTCGGCGCTGGCAGGTACTGCCGTAACGATCATGATCGCCATGAGGACGGCGAGACCCACCAGCATCTTCATCTTGAACATCGTTTGATGTCCTCCTTGAATTGCTTGGACTCGATTGGATTTGAGCCCTGATCAGGGGCTCGCCTCGATCATCTCGCCACGCTGGCGCTTGTCAAGGACTGCGAGCGTGAGCGCGGGGCATGCGCCCTTCAAGCCCTGGCTTGAGGGCCAGATCTCCAGCAACCAAGCCATGTTCCTCGAGATCACCGCGTGGTTGAGGGTCGGGCAAAAATGTTTCCGACTCGCTTGAGGAGCCCAAAAGGGTCGTTAGAAACAAAGTTGTCCAACTTGGGCGGGGTGGCTATGATGAATTTGTTGATCGGTGTCGGAACTACCGCACCACGAGGAGAAGAGCAAGTGATGGACGCCAAGCGTCCCAGTGCCATCCTGGGGATGGCGGTCAGCTGCGTGCTGACTTGCATTGTGATGTTGCTGGTCTGCGTATCTGCGCGGGCGACCGCGTTATTGCCCGACGGCCGCTCCTTTGAGATGGTCACGCCATTGGAAAAGAACGGCGGCGAGATCAATGGCATCGACGGGGCTGTGCCGAACAATGGCTTGCCCGAAGGCGGCATCGTGCAGGCGGCCTCGGACGGTGACTCGGTTACCTATGTCTCGCTGCTTGCCTTTCCGGGCTCCGCTGGTACTCAGCCGATGGGTGCTCCCATCGCGAGCCAGTATCTCTCACGGCGAGACTCTGCTGGCTGGTCAACCACGAATCTGACCTCTGCCGTGAACTCTGGGACATATGCCGTGTCCGGGAGCGGAGCCCCATATGAGGCATTCTCGTCCGACCTGTCCCAAGCCCTATTGCTGAGCGGGCAGCCGCCAGTCAAGAATCCACCGCTCACGCCCGATGCTCCCGCCCACTACATGAACTATTACCTGCGCGACAACGGTGCTGAAAGCTTCAGAGCGTTGCTGACCAGTACACCGACCGAAGGACCGGGCGAATTCTTCTTCGAACTGCAGGGCACCCCGCCAGACCTCAAGCATGTCGTTATCGCAAGCCCTGCCGCGTTGACCCCCGAAGCCACGCACAATGGCGAAGGCAACAACCTGTACGAGTGGGCTGACGGCCAGTTTCAGGCGATCAACGTTCTGCCCGGCGCCTCCCACCCCGGCGAAACGGCTTCGGGCCAGGCCCAGCTTGGCATGGGGTTCGACGAAAACCACGCGATCTCGGACGACGGAGCCAGGGTCGTATGGAGCCAGCTTGAAAGTCGCTCTCTATTCTTGCGGGAGCACATCGGAACCCCCCAGGTGGCAACCGTGGAGATCGATGCATCTCAAGGGGGACCAGATGCTGGCGGGTTCGGAGAATTCAAGACAGCAAGCGCAAACGGCTCGCGCATATTCTTCACCGACAGGGAGCGGTTGACGCCCGACGCGACAGCCGGTGGCAAGCGTGGACATGAAGATCTCTATCTCTTCGACGCCGAAACAGGAGGATTGACCGACCTCACAGTCGACGCCAGCGATCCCGGAGGTGCCTCGGTTTTGGGCGTGCTGGAAGCAAGCGAAGACGGATCGTATGTCTATTTCGTAGCCACCGGCAGCCTGCCAGGCACAGGTGCCGTGGCTGGCAATGACAATCTCTATGTGTGGCACGAAGGCAGCGTGACCTTCATTCGTCCGCTCTCTGAAGCCGACAACAACAACACCTCTCGTGAACCCATCGTCGCTCACGACTGGGAGTCCACCACTGGCAAGCGTACGGCGAGGGTGCTCGCCGGCGGACGACGCCTGCTGTTCATGTCCTCAGCGAATCTCACCGGATATGACAATCGTGACGCCAGCACCGGGAGTCCCGACGAGGAGGTCTATCTGTATGACGCCCCTTCCGGTGGCCTGACATGCATCTCGTGCAATCCGAGTGGTGTGAGACCGCAAGGCCCATCGGGTTTCCCGGGTGGTACGCCGTGGCGAACGGTGCCGGAATTGGGGACCTATCAGCCGCGCGTGCTCTCCGCGGACGGCAACAGGGTGTTCTTCGACAGCCGCGATGCGCTTGTGCCCCAGGACACAAATGGCGCACAGGATGTGTACGAGTGGGAGCAGGACGGCAGCGGCAGCTGCACGCGGGAAGGTGGCTGCATCTTCTTGCTATCGGCCGCTACCAACACGAGCGAATCCTCGCTGCTCGACGCAAGTGCGAGCGGCGACGACGTGTTCATCATCACGCGGGCACAGCTCGTGGGACAGGACACGGATCACCTGCGGGACCTCTACGATGTGCGTGTCGGCGGCGGCTTTCCGTCTCCCACGCCGATCGAAGCGTGCGAAGCAGAAGGCTGTCGGCCGGCCCTGTCCGCACCATTGGCGGCCAGCTCACTAGCAAGTTCGACGTTCACCGGGGCAGTGAGTCCTTCCGCGGGCGTCACGAAGCCGGCAGCGAAGAAGGTCAAGCCCAAAAAGAAGGTCAAGCCCAAAAAGCGCCAGCACAGGCCCAAGCGGCGAAGGAAGCAGAGCGGCAGTGGCGGGCACAAGGCAAGAGCCCGGGGGCATCACAGCTCGGCGGTGTCGCGATGATGGCTGCTCGGAGGCTCCTGTGCCTGGCGATAGGGCTTGCCTTGCCCTTCCTTGTGCCCGCAAGCTCGGCGCTTGCCGACTTTGGGTTCAAGGATTTTGAATACTCGGCCATCAATCAGGATCAGTCGGCTGCGGTGCAGGCCGGATCGCACCCTTGGGCGCTGTCGACATCCGTTGACTTCAACAGCCGGCTCGAACCGGACGAAAGCATCGTCCCCGACGGAGATGTCAAGGACATAGAGGTCGATACGCCCCTTGGGCTGGTCGGCAATCCCGCGACCACCCCGAAGTGCACCATCCAGAAGTTCACGACCCCTCCTGAGAACAAGGAAGCCCTGCCCCTTGGATCGAGCTTCGTCTTCTCCGGCGCGACCTGTCCCGATAACAGTCAGGTGGGAGTAGCGGACGTCAGGCTCAACCCCAATCCCTCGTTGCACTCCTTCATCGGCGTTTACAACCTGGAACCACCCCCTGGTGTCCCCGCTGAGTTTGGCTTTGACTATCTTGGGCTTCCCGTGTTGCTCAAGGCGTCGCTTCGTCCAGACGGCAGCTACGGGCTGGCTGTAAGTGCCAGCGATGTGAGCCAGACCCTGCACGTCTTTGGATCCACCGTCACGTTGTGGGGCGTCCCAGCTGACCCCAACCATGACGGTCAGCGCGGCGAGTGCCTTGGCAGCGAAGGGCAGTCCGTGATCGCAGGCGGCTGCCCCGCGGGAATAGCTCCAGCGCCTTTCCTGACCCTCCCGACCAGTTGCTCCGCCGAACCACCCACGATGTCCATCTTTGCCGACTCATGGCAGGACCCAGCGCCTGTCGGCCCTCGCATCAGTGCGAGCGCCGTGAACCGTGATGCCCACGGCGACGCCGAGGGCATCACCGGTTGCGACCGACTGGACTTCAGTCCATCGCTGACGATTCGCCCCGACGCCGCGGCGGCGAATTCACCAACCGGCCTGGAAGTCGACCTGAGCCTGCCGCAGAACGAAAACCCCCATGGGCTGTCGGAGTCGCACCTGAGGGACGCGGTCGTGACACTGCCGCCGGGGTTGGTGGTCAACCCATCTACCGCGGATGGCCTGGAAGCGTGCTCGTCCGCGCAGATCGACCTGAACAGCCAGGACCCGGCGAAGTGTCCAGCGGCGTCGAAGATGGGGTCGGTGACAGCCACCACGCCGCTGCTGACGGACAAGCTCGAAGGCTCGGTGTATCTGGCGCAGCAGGAAGACAACCCATTTGGCAGCCTGCTGGCGATCTATGTCGTCGCCGAAGGCGATGGCGTGCGCGTCAAGTTGGCCGGCGAAGTGCACGCCGATCCAGTGTCGGGCCAGTTGACGACGACCTTCAATGGGAACCGGGCTCCGGCCTTCAGCGGGAATCCCGCCCTTGAAGGCGAGCCCCAGTTGCCCTTCAGCGACCTGCGGCTGCGGCTCTTTGCTGGGCCACGGGCGGCGTTGATGACGCCGGGATGCGGCGAATACGCCGCGAGCGCGCTGTTGACTCCGTGGTCTGGCAGCTTGCCGGTCGCTTCGGCGAGCCCCGCATTCACGCTCAACACGAATTGCGGTGGAGGATTCGCCCCGTCGTTCAAGGCGGGGACCGTAAGCAACCAGGCTGGTGGCTTCAGTCCACTGGTTACCAGCGTCTCGCGCGGCGACCAGGATCAGCGACTGGGCCAGGTGAGCGTAAAGATCCCGCCCGGGGTGCTGGGGATGCTCTCCAGGGTGTCGCTCTGCGGCGAGTCCCAAGCGCAGGAAGGTACCTGCCCGGCTTCAAGTCAGATAGGGCACGTGACCGTCACTGCCGGGGCCGGGCCCAACCCGGTCTCCCTGCCCCAGGCGGGCAGAGCGGAAGACCCCGTGTACCTGACCGTGCCTTACAAGAACGCGCCGTTCGGCCTGGCGATCGTCGTGCATCCGGAAGCCGGGCCGTTCAACCTCGGCCCGAAGCCAATCGTGGTGCGCGCCGGGATCTACGTCGACCCTAAAACGGCGCAGATCACGGTCACAACGGACCCATTGCCCACGATCCTGAGAGGCATCCCACTGGACGTGCGCGCGGCGACGGTGACCATCGATCGCGCCGGGGCCACGGGGGCCAATCAGTTCATCTTCAACCCCACCAACTGCGAAGCGCTCTCCTCGACAGGCACGATTGCCTCGACGCTCAATGGCGTCGTGAGCGTGTCCAGCCGCTTCCAGGCAGCTGACTGTGAATCGCTGCCCTTCAAGCCGTCGTTCAAGGCGTCCACCCAGGGTGTGACAAGCAAGAAGCTCGGCGCTTCCCTGGACGTCAAGGTTACCTCTGGCCCAGGGCAGGCCAACATCGGCAAGGTCTTCGTGACGCTGCCCAAGCAGTTGCCCGCGCGCTTGACGACGCTCCAGAAAGCCTGCACCGAGGCGGCGTTCGCGGCGAATCCCGCGACCTGCCCCGTGGCGTCCGACGTGGGCTTCGCTCGGGCCGTGAGCCCGGTGTTGAAGCAGCCGCTGGTCGGGCCCGCGTATCTGGTTTCTCATGGCGGCGCCGCGTTCCCCGACCTCGTCGTGGTCCTTCAGGGCGAAGGAATTCGTCTGGATCTGGTCGGCAACACCAACATCAGAAAGGGCATCACAACCAGCACCTTCAACACCGTGCCCGATGCGCCGATCTCTAGGTTCGAGCTGAGGCTGCCGCGGGGGGCCCACTCCGCACTCGGATCCAACCTTCCGGCCAGCGCCCACGGCAGCTTCTGCTCAAGCAAGCTCGCTCTCCCCGTGATCCTCACCAGCCAGAATGGCGTGCAGCTCAAGTCCAGCGGGCGGATCGCCGTCAGCGGCTGCTCCTTCAGCAAGGCCCGCAGGACGGGTCGTAAGGCCTCGAAGGCCGGGGTCGGGCACGAGATCCGGCACGGCAAGACTTAGGGCGTTTGCCATGCGGCACGTCCTCCGCTACCCTTGGCAGGCCAGTTGACTGACTGGTCAATCTATTCTTTAGCGCGGCCCGCTGGGGACGCGTCATCCCCAAGGAGATCCGAGAAGAATGGTCGATTTCACGCTCACTGACGAGCAGCGGAACCTGCGCGAGATGGCGCACGACTTCGCCGAGAAGGAGATCCGGCCCGTCGCTTGGGAGTTCGACAAGGACGGTACCTGGCCTCAGGGCATCCTCGAGAAGGCCTGGGAGGTTGGGTTGATGAACACCCATATTCCGGAGGAGTACGGTGGGCCTGGGATTGGCTACTTCGAGGGGTGCCTCATTGAGGAGGAGCTCTCCTGGGGGTGCTCCGGGATTCAGACCTCGCTCGGGTGCAACGGGTTGGCTACCGCGCCGATCGTGCTTGGGGGGTCTGAGGAGGTCAAGAAGAAGTATCTCGGGATGCTTACCGAGGAGCCTAAGCTTGCCTCGTTCTGTCTGACCGAGCCTGATGCTGGGTCCGATGTGTCGGGGATGCGGACTACTGCTGTGCGTAAGGGCGATAAGTACGTGCTCAATGGGTCCAAGTGCTTCATCACCAATGGGGGGTATGCGGACTATTACACCGTCTACGCCAAGACCGACAAGGAGGCCGGGCACCGCGGGATCTCCGCGTTTGTTGTTGAGCGCGACTGGGGGGTTGTTGTCGACAAGAAGGAGGACAAGCTGGGGCAGCGGGCCTCGAACACCGCGACCATCTCGTTCAGTGATGTTGAGGTGCCTGCGGAGAATCTGCTTGGGGAGGAAAACAAGGGGTTCAAGCTGGCGATGATGACGCTCGATCGTACGCGGCCAGGGGTTGCGGCCATGGCTACTGGGATTGCTCGGGCGGCTTTTGAATTTGCTACCGAGTATTCGAAGGAACGCGTGCAGTTCGGGGTTCCGATCGCTATGCACCAGGGGATTCAGTTCATCATCGCCGATATGGCCACGGAAGTTGAAGCGGCTCGGTTGCTGACCTGGAAGTCGGCTGTCATGCTCGATAACGGGGAACGCAACACGCTCGTTTCCTCGCACGCCAAGCGGTTTGCTGCGGATGCGGCTATGAAGGTTGCTACCGAAGCGGTGCAGGTGTATGGGGGGTATGGGTTCATCAAGGATTATCCCGTGGAGAAGCTGTTTCGGGATGCGAAGATCATGCAGCTCTATGAGGGGACTTCGCAGATCCAGCGGCTTGTGATTGCGCGGGAGACGTTGTTGCCTCGGCGGGTGGAGGAGCCGGCGGCGGTCTAACTGGGCGGTCTTTTGTTTTGGGGCCGTGTTCGGGGCTCGGGGCTCGCTGGGCTCGGGGTCCGCGTCAGCCAGGTTGCATCGGGATTTGAAGCGAGCGGGGCCGCCAAAGGCGGCCCCGCTGCGTTGGGTTAGACTAGCTTTTGACCTTCAGTTTCAAGGGCTGATGCCAAAGAGTATTTCCCTGCTTTTTGGCCGCCTTTGACACCTAGCGTTTTACATAGGGTCATTGATTCTTGGATTGTGGATGTGACGCCTTTGGTACTAGCTTTAATCGAGACACCACCAGTTATATTTTCCAGTGTAGTGCCTTGCAGTTCTTTGTTGCCGTCGGGCTGTACGGTAATGGTGCAAGTGTTTGCGCCTGTACCAATTTTCACAACACAGCCGGGCGGATATACACTACCTGTTCCACTGGAATTTGTGCCGTTACTCTCAACTTGCAGGTTACATTCAACTGCGGCAGCAATGCCCGTTGGACCAGTACATACTCCCCATTTTGTGATTTTGAGTTGCTCGTGGGGACCCTTTAGTGTGGCTGCTTGGGTAAAGAATTTACCTTGGGCAGTGGTGCTTTTGACTTGGATCTGCCAACCTCCTTCGGCTACTTTGGTACCTTCGCCATTGGTAGATTTACATGTGACGGCTGGACCGGATTCGACACTTTCAAAAGTAGTAGTTGTAGGGAAGGTCTTTATAGCTCCTTGAGATTTCCCAGTGGTTGATTCAAATTCTGCCATTGCAGGTGCTGCCAAGACGACCAGGGCGGTCATCAGGCCAGCAAACCCCACTAGCAGCTTGAGCTTGAACATTGTCTGAGCTTCTCCTATCGGTTTGGTTGAGTTGATCTTGTCTGAGTCCTCGGTTGAGGCTCGCCTGATCATGCGATCTCGGCGGGGTCTGGTCAAGCAGCACCTCAGGGGCGGTCGTCGACCTGTAGCTGTGGGTCAGACAGCCAACACGGTCAAGCCCCATGTTTCCAGCCGGTTCTGCCTGAGACGGACGCCAAGGGATGCTTGCTACAAGCTCTCTGCAATCGAAGAGGCTTTGTTTCTGACTCAACCTGTGGGCGAGCCAGCCGCTGTGCGGTTAGAAACAGGGACCACGATAAGGGTAGGATCTGAGCTAACGTCCCGATGGACCAGCTAGCAAACCGCAGCAGGCAAGAGGAGAGGTCTAGTAGATGCGTACCCATGGCCGCAAGATCGCGTTCCTTGGTGCAGCCTTCAGTTGCATCCTATTGCTGGTCAGCGGAACTGCATTCGCGGCGGCTTTGCCCTTACCCGACGGTCGTGCTTGGGAGATGGTCTCGCCTTTGGACAAGAACGGTGGCGAGATCAACGGCATTGGAGGGACTGTGCCCAATGAAGGTCTGCCGGAAGGTGGAGTAGTGCAGGCGGCCGCGGATGGCAACTCAATCACCTACTTGTCGCTGCTTGCGTTTCCTGGCCTGAGTGGAGGACAGCCGTTGGGGGCGCCGCTTGCCAGTCAGTATCTTTCAACTCGTTACGCCAGCGAATGGACAACAGAAGACCTGGCAACGGCAATGAATTCAAAGACATATCCCGCTGCGGGCTTTGGCGCGCCATATAGAGCATTCTCGACCGATTTAGCGCGCAGCCTGATGCTTGGAGGAGGATATCGACCGATCGAAAACAAGCCTTTGACGCCCGATGCCCCTCCGAGATATATGAACTATTATTTACGGGATAGGGATACGACGACGCTTAGGGCCCTTTTAACGAGTACACCATTTGAAGGACCAGAAGAATTTCGTCTTGAATTATTGGGTGTCAATCCAGATCTCACCCATGCTGTCTTTGAAACCATTGCGGCGCTAAGCCCTGGAGCTACGCGACAGAGTGAAGGCAATCTGTATGAGTGGGCCGATGGGCAGTTTCAGCCAATCAATGTCTCGCCTGAAGCCACAAATTCTGGTGAAACATCCGGGGGGGGTGCAGAACTAGGAAGTCGATTCAACGAAAGCCATACGATCTCAGACGATGGCATGCGTGTGTTTTGGAGCCAGCCCGCCACCAGGCGCTTGTTTGTCCGCGAAGGCATTGGGACGAATCATGCGACCACGGTTCAGATCGATGAATCGCGTGGCGGTGTAGATGAAGGAGGACGGGGAGAATTCGCGACTGCAAGTGTTGATGGGTCGGAGGCATTCTTTACAGACTCGCGGCGGTTGACACCGGACGCGACCGCTGGCGATGACCCGAATCACCAGGATCTTTATATGTTTGACGTCGATAGCCATCGCTTGAGTGATCTGACGATCGACAACACTGACTTGGGCGGCGCTGCGGTGCTAGGTGTATTAGGGGCGAGTGACGATGGCTCCTATGTCTATTTCGTGGCTGAAGGTGGCTTGCCGAACACCGGCGCAATCGCTGGACGTGACAACTTGTACATGTGGCATGAAGGAGCGGTTAGGTTTTTGGCCGCATTGGTCGCCAAGGATAGCGTGGGTGCCAATCGCGAACCCACGTTCGCTCATGATTGGGTCAAGTCGGGTGGTTTGCGCACAGCAAGAGTCTCAGCCGATGGTCGATACGTGTTGTTTATGTCGGCCGCAAGCTTAACGGGCTACGACAATCGAGATATGATTCATCCAGAAGTTTTGGACGAGGAGGTGTTCCTCTATGATGCGGTGGCTAACAATTTCACATGTGTGTCGTGTAGTCCGAGCGGTGGATCTCCAGTAGGACCTTCGGGCTTTCCGGGGGGTACGCCGTGGCGTATAGCGCCTGAAATTGGTACGTATGAACCGCGGGTCTTATCCGAGGATGGAAGCAGGGTGTTTTTCGACAGTAAGGATACGCTGGTGCCCCAGGATACCAATGGCGCCCAGGATGTATACGAGTGGGAGCGGGGCGGTACCAATGGTTGCCAGCTGCAGGGTGGCTGTGTCTACCTACTCTCGGGCGCGACAAGCACAAGCGATTCGTCCTTTGTCGATGCCAGCTTGAATGGAAATGACGCGTTCTTTATAACGCGGGAGGAGTTGGTGCCGCAGGACACCGATCAGCTACGCGACCTTTATGACGCCCGCGTGGGTGGCGGCCTCCCCGCGCCGCCTGTTCCCCTGCCTGCTTGCGAAGGGGAGGGTTGCCTGCCGCAGGCCTCGGCCCCATCCGCTCCTGGCTCGCTCGCCAGCACAACCTTCAGCGGTACAGGAAACATTGTGCCTGCCTCTAGGCCTAAGGTGAAGCCTACGGCCAAGAAGAAGCCAGCTAAGAAGGCCAAGAAACGCGCCAGTAAAAGGAAGAAGAGGAAGCGTAAAGCGAACACGAGGCGAGGGAGCAGTTCGTCTGTCAGGGGGCGCCGATGAGGCACGTACACCACATTGGTGCCTCGCTGAGCGTCCTGTTGTGGTTTGTCCTACTGGTAGGCTCGGCATCCGGGAGCTTTGGCTTCAAGGGCTTCTCCTATTCGGTCACAAATCCCGACGGCTCGCCAGCTGTGCAGGCGGGATCACATCCATGGGCTTTGACGACTGCCTTCAACTTGAACAGCACGATCAATGCCGGGGGAGAACCCATCCCGGATAGGGATGTGAAGGATACCGACGTCAATACACCTCTCGGCCTCGTGGGCAATCCAAACGCCACCCCGAAGTGCTCAATCCAGCAGTTCACGACGCCGCCACGGAACAAGGAAAACCTTCCTTCGGGCAGTAGCTTCTATTTTTCTGGTGGTACATGCCCCAACAACAGCCAGGTAGGGGTCGCCGCCGTCACTTTGACTGAAGGCAGCCTGGAATACATCGGCGTCTACAACCTTGAACCGCCCCCCGGCGTTCCCGCCGAGTTTGGCTTCAACTATGTCGGCGAGCCGGTTCTCTTGACCGCCTCTTTGCGTGAAGACGGAAGCTACGGTCTGACCGTACACGCCCGCGATATCAGTCAGACACTGCACGTCTTCGGGGTGAGATTGACCCTCTGGGGTGTGCCTGCGGACCCCAGCCACGACGGCTTCCGCGGGGAGTGTCTCGGCACCGAAGGGACCCCTGTCGAAGTTTCCGGTGGCTGCCCCGCAGGAGTCACTCCTCGCCCATTCCTCACCCTTCCCACAAGCTGCCCCGCGGAACCGCCGGTGATGGCGATCCGCGCAGACCCGTGGCAGGAACCCGGTGCGTTCGTCAGCGACGAATCCCCGAACCGCGACTCCCACGGCAACCCCGTGGGCATCGCTGACTGCAACCGTCTCGACTTCAGCCCGTCGCTGACGATCGCGCCAAGCACGAAGGAAGCCAACGCGCCGACGGGCCTGGAAGCCGACCTGAGCGTTCCCCAGAGCGAAAACCCGGCTGGGCTGGCCGAGTCGCATCTGAAGAGCGCGAGCGTCACGCTACCTCCGGGCCTGGTCTTGAACCCCTCCGCGGCAGATGGGCGGGAAGCTTGCTCGCCTGCGCAGATTGATTTGAATGCTCAGACGGCTGCGACTTGCCCCGATGCCTCGAAGGTTGGCTCGGTGGTGGCCACGACGCCGCTGCTGGAAAAGTCGCTGGAAGGCTCTGTCTATCTCGCGCAACAGGAAAACAACCCCTTCAACAGCCTGCTGGCGATCTACATTGTGGCCGAAGGCGCCGGCGTGCACGTCAAGCTCGCCGGCCAGGTGCATCTGGACCCCCAGACGGGACAGCTGTCAGCGACATTTGACGGCAACCGGGTGTACGGCCTCGGCTCGGCGCTCGAAGGCGAGCCGCAGCTGCCCTTCAGCGACCTCAAGTTGAAATTCTACGGCGGTCCTCGCGCCGCGCTGATGACGCCGGAGTGCGGCGGATACGCGGCCAGCGCCACGCTGTCGCCGTGGTCCGGCACGTTGCCTGTCTCGCCTGCGATTGCCGCGTTCAAGCTGAGCAGCAACTGTGGTGGCGGTTTCGCGCCGTCATTTGCGACGGGCACCGAAAACAATCAGGCCGGGGGCTTCAGCCCGCTCGTGACGACCATTGCACGCGGTGATAAGGATCAGCGGCTCGGCCAGGTGAGCGTGAAGATCCCGCCCGGCCTGCTGGGGATGCTCTCGAATGTCTCGCTCTGTACCAACGCCCAGGCCGGAGCCGGCGCCTGTCCCGCTGCGAGCCAGATCGGGCATCTCACGGCCAGTGCGGGGGCCGGCTCCAATCCGGTGTTCCTGCCGCAGGCGGGCAAGCAGGAAGATCCGGTCTATCTGACGGAAACGTACAAAGGCGGGCCTTTCGGACTGGCGATCGTCGTGCACGCCGAAGCGGGGCCCTTCAACCTTGGGCAGCTCGTGGTGCGCGGCGCGATCTACGTCGATCCGCACACAGCCCAGATCACCGTCATCACCGACAGGCTGCCCACCATCCTGCGCGGCATCCCGCTCGATGTGCGCTCGGCGACCGTCACCATCGATCGCGCCGGCGCGATCGCCAACCGCTTCATTTTCAACCCCACCGACTGTGAACGGCTCTCGGCGAGCGGCACGGTCGTCTCCACCACAGGGGCCGTCGCGTCCGTCTCCAGTCACTTCCAGGCGGCGAACTGTGCGACGTTGCCATTCAAGCCGGCCTTCAAGGTTTCCACCCGTGGGCAGACGAGCAAGAAGAACGGTGCTTCGCTTGACGTCAAGGTCACCTCGGGTGCCGGACAGGCGAACATCGGCAAGGTGCTTGTGACCTTGCCCAAGCAGCTGCCCGCGCGCTTGACCACGCTGCAGAAAGCGTGCACCGAAGCGGCCTTCGCGCAGAACCCGGCAACTTGCCCGGCGGAGTCGGCGGTGGGGATCGCCACTGCGATCAGTCCTGTGTTGAACGTGCCGCTCAAAGGCCCCGCCTATCTGGTGTCCCACGGCGGCGCGGGTTTCCCGGATCTCGTCGTGGTCCTCCAGGGCGAGGGGGTGCGCTTGGATCTGGTCGGCAATACCAACATCAAGAAGGGGATCACCACCAGCTCCTTCAACGCGGTGCCTGACGCTCCGATCACAAGCTTCGAGCTCAACCTGCCTCAGGGGCCACACTCGGCACTGGGAACCAACCTGCCTGCCAGTGCCAAGGGCAACTTCTGTGGCACCAAGCTCCCTCTCCCCGTGACGCTCACGGGCCAGAACGGCGCCCAGCTTAAGCCTACCGTCAAGATCGCCGTCAGCGGCTGCCCCAAGCTACGCACGAAGGCCCACAAGGCCGCGAAGAGCCGTAGGCGGGCATAGCGTGCCACAGCGCTGAAGGGGCCGCCGATGCCTAAAAGCGGCCCCTTTGGTGCGGCTATACGATTTTCACGCCTTCGAACAGGTACTTTCCTCCTTCTGATTTAAGGGTGCTGCCGATGCCCTCATGGAAGGTGACGCACACTCCGCCCACTTCTTCGAGTTTCGCCGTCATGTTCGTCAAGCTCTCTTCCATGCTGACTTCGTTCGTGCCTACTTTTTCAACTTTGGTATCGCCTCGTTCTTTGTTGCCTTCGGTAGAAAAGCTGATTCTGCAGAAGTTGCCGCTTTTAGGCCCGATTAGGAATTTGCAGCCGGGCGGGTAGGGTCCCACGCTCGTGCCGAGCTGACCTGTGGTGAGAATCAGGTTGCATTCGACTTCGATCGCGAACCCTTCCGGTCCGGTGCATTCTCCCCATTTGGTGATTTTCAGTTGCATCGCGGGGCCCTTTTTGGCTTGTTCTTGATAGCCTTCTCCTTGGGTTTGTTTCACTTGGACATGCCATTCGCCTTCCGGCTTGGGCGTGCCGCTGCTTTTACATTCGATGCTTGCACCTTCTTTTCCGCCCGTATGCAAGACGATTTTTGCTGGAAAGGACTTGATTTTTCCCTGGTCCGTTTGACCGTTTGACTGGAACGCCGCGTTGGCGGGTGCAGCAATGACGACCAGCGCGCACAGCAGGGCGCCCAAGCCCACCAGCAGCTTCAGCTTTAGCATCGCGTTGGAGCCTCCTCTAGTTGTTGTTGTTGGGTTTGATCCACCAGTCCGATCTGAGCCCGCCTCAGATCTTCTCCCGGCGGTTGTGACTGCCGGGGGGCGCCTACGCCCCGTTAGCACAAGGCCGCCTTGGGCGGGCCCCGGTTGTTTGGGGTTAGACTAGTTTTTGGCCTTCTGTTTCGAGCGGAGTTTTGGACAAGTGTCTCCCTGTTTTTGGGCCCCCTTTGATGCCAGCGTTTTGCAGAGTGCTTTCGATTCTTGGATGATTGACGAAATGCCTCTGGTTTCGTCTCTTATTGCCATCCACCCGAGGCGATTACTTTGCCTTCGGCAGTTATTGCCTTAAAATGAAACATCGTGGCTCTCCTATATGCTGTAGATACCGGAAGGAGGCCGGATCGAAAGATCCAGCCTCCTTCCTGCTCATTCTAGATTAGACTAGTTTTTGCCCTTCTGTGATTAGGGCGTTTTTAGTCACGAATTTACCACCGCCTTGACTAGTTTTGATTCCAATCGTTTTGCATAGGGTTTTGGATTCTTGGCTCGTTGACGTCAGGCCCGAAACGCTACTGTTGATCGCCACACCATTGACACCTTCATTTGCCAGTTTAACTTCAGAGAGTTCTTTGTTTCCATCCTGAGCAACGTTCACTGTGCACGTGTTTTCTCCCGTGCCAATTTTCACCACGCAGCCAGGAGCTTGGACGCTACCAGTACTGCCTGCTTGTGTACCTTGCTCGACTTGGATTGAGCATTCCACATTTGCACCAATTCCAGTCGGGCCTACGCATACTCCCCAGCTGGCAAATTTAAATTGCTCGTGCGGGCCTTTGGGTGTAGGAGCTTGGTAGAAATATTTTCCTTGCTGAGTAAACGCTTTAACTTGGATGATCCATCCACCTTTAGCGACCACTTCGCCTGCGGCGTTTTTAGATTTGCATTCGATCTTGGGCGCGCCAGCCGCACTTTCGAATGTGGTTAGTTCTGGATATGTCTTAATTGGACCTTGGGATTGATTTGACGAAAATTCGGCCATGGCAGGAGCCGAAAATACGGCTAATGCTGCTACTGAGGTAGCTAGGCCTACTAGTAACTTAGTTCTAAACATCTGTTAGTCCATTCCTTTATTTATCATAATTGTTTATGAGACATAAGCCCATTTTGAAGGGCCGGCGAGATCATGTCATGTTGGCCGCGTCTCGTCAAGGAATCAAATGATGGTCTTGGTTGTCGCCGAGCAGCAATCCTCACTGTAGGAGCCAACTTTTACTGCGCCTACGACTGCGTGTAGTCGGAGAAAAATGTTTCTGACCGAGAGTTTGAGGGGGTCCCTGTGAAGTGATCCGGGCGTTGTGCGTGTTCGTCACGTCCCTGTGGTGGGATGAGAGGATGGACACGATCATGAAGCGACGGAGGCATACGCCGGAGCAGGCAGTTCGCAAGATCC
>JANWIP010000026.1 GCA_025449845.1 Solirubrobacteraceae bacterium
CTGCCCCAGGGCAAGCCCTGGTTCGTCGCTCCACTTGCATGTGTTAAGCACGCCGCCAGCGTTCGTCCTGAGCCAGGATCAAACTCTCCGTGAAGAACTTCACGAAAAGCTGTCATGGAGTTGCTGATCGCCGTGCCGATCGAAAACGATCAACGCGACGCTCAGACGGACGGGACTCTATACACGTGAGTCCCGCACCATAACGGGGTACTGCTCCTACTTGACTCTTTGTCCGCCTCCGGTCGATGCACGCAAGCGTGCCGCCCGGCGGCGGGTCGAACCTGGACGCACACCACGATCGAGGTCGATCGTTGGTGCGCATGCTGTTGAGTTTTCAAAGACCGTCGAGCCGCTCTGGAGGTGCTCTCGTAGAGGAGACCGATTTCGACCCACGCCCGAAGGCGCTTTTGGGCCGACCGGGGAGTATAGCGCTAACGGCGCTTCGCCGCTAGCCCCACGTCCCGCTGGAGTGGATCTTGCCAGATCCGCAACTGGGCGGCTCTGACGTCGGAAAGTCTAGCTGGTGAGCAGGCGGCGGAAGCGGCACTGGCTGCCACACGCCTGTGGCTGCCCCTCTAGCTGGTGAGCAGGCGGCGGAAGCGGCACTGGCTGCCACACGCCTGTGGCTGCCCCTCTAGCTGACACGCAGGCGGCGGAAGCGGCGCTTGCCTACCTTCAGCACCGCTCCTTGCGCTCGATCTACGGCGACATCGAGCTCACCGGCGCTCAGCGGTATTTCATCCAGCGACACTCCACCCTGCTCGATCAGGCGCCGAGCCTCCGAGCGGGATATGCCTAGCGCCTGCGCCATTACGTCCGGCAGGTGCACCATCCCGTCTCTGCCTGCCTGGACGGACGCCTCCTCGATCTGCTCAGGCGCCTCGCGCTCCACAAACACCCGATCGAAATGGGCCTCGGCTGCCTGCGCCTGCTCCGGGGAGTGCAGCCACCCCACCAGCTCACGCGCCAGCAGGCGCTTGGCGTCCCTCGGCCCGAGCTCTGTCGGTGGCTCCCGATGCAACAACAACCGGTAGTAGTCGCCCATCGCCTCGTCGGGGATGCTCAGCGTCTTGCCGTACATCTCTTCCGGGCTGTCCGTGATCCCGATGTGATTACCCAGCGACTTGGACATCTTCTGGCGCCCATCCACCCCCACCAGAATCGGCATCGTCATGATCGCCTGCTCGGGCTGACCGTACGCCCGCTGGATATCGCGGCCGAGCAGCAGGTTGAACTTCTGGTCCGTCCCCCCCAGCTCCAGATCCGCCCGCACCGCCACCGAGTCATAGCCCTGAAGCAGCGGGTACATCAGCTCCAGCATCGAGATCGGCTGCGCTTGGGACCAGCGCTTGGCGAAGTCATCGCGCTCGAGCATCTGCGCCACCGTGGTTGTGCGCATCAGTCGCAGCACCTCCGTCATCCCCAGTCCCAGCCACTCGCTGTTGCGCCGCACTTCCAGGCGCTCGGGGTCTGGGTCGAGGATGCGTAGGGCCTGATCC
The DNA here is from genome assembly GCA_025449845.1 of Solirubrobacteraceae bacterium. Lineage (GTDB taxonomy): Bacteria > Actinomycetota > Thermoleophilia > Solirubrobacterales > Solirubrobacteraceae > Palsa-744. The sequence continues at coordinate 1,500 of JANWIP010000026.1, forward strand.
TGGAACGTCTGCGCGTTTGCCTCGATCTCCTGGAGCGAGAGCATCGGGCGCAGCGTCGAGCGCCCTGAGGGATCGCCAACCTGGGCCGTGCTGTCCCCCACGATCAGCACCACCAGGTGCCCGGCATCCTGGAACTCGCGCAGCTTGCCCAGCACCACCGCGTGACCGAGGTGGATATCGGGGGCCGTCGGGTCGATGCCCAGCTTCACCCGCAGGCGCCGGCCGTCCTTGCGCGCCGCGTCGAGCTTCTCCGCCAACGCCCCCTCGGGCAGGCAGTCCACAGCGTTACGGGCTAGTGCTGTGGACTGACCTTCCTCGGGAGCGCTGGGCATGAAGTTGGCAGATGCTATGCCAATCCCCCCACGTGAGCCGGCTCTAGAAAGGACCGGGACCGAGAGGACCTCCTTCTGTGGCCCGCGAGGCGAGCACGCACTGTCCGCTGCGTACGCCGCGCACCGTGTTGGGCTCCGGCGCGCGCGGGTAAAGCCCTTCGCCTTCCTCCGCGCTGTTCCACACGCTGCTGTTGTGCTGGCAGGTCAGGTTCCCCGCGATCTGATTGGAGAGAATCTCGATGGCATCCGGGTCGGCGAACTGGTCGTTGACGAGGCGCATGTTGCCGCTGACATTGACACGAGCGATTCCCAGCCAACACGAGTTCACACCCGTCACTTCCAGATTGCCGCGAACCGTGCTGTCCTCATAGGTGCTGTAGACGGGCGACTGAAAGAGCCGGAAGACGCCGGTTGGTTCGCAGCTGAGACCGCCTCCGCCGCCGTTCTGCTGAACGTTGCCGAGAACCGTGGTGTTGTGCATCACCACGCCGAGAGCCTGCTGCTCAATCAGGTTGCCGGACACGCGGCCCGCGCTTGAAAGCGTGGGACTTTCCGGGTTGGGGTCATCCACACAGGGAAAGCTCTGCGGGTCACAGCCGAGAACCACCGTCGCCCCACCCAGGACATTCAGGTTGCCCTTCACGGTAAGGCTTGAGCTGCCGCTGCCGAGAGTGTCGTTGAGCCCGAAGGCCGCCACAAGCGCCGCGCCGGGTCCCACCGTGAGGTTGCCCTTGACGAGCGCGGCTCCCGCGTTCACCGCGCAGGCACCTTCGACCGTCACATTGCCTGCATAGGTCCCCACGAGCACGCCCGGCGACCCAAGGGTGCCCGCACAGACATTGCTGTGAGGCGCCGCCGAGGCCGATGTCGCACCAAGGGCGCCCAGCGCAAACGTCAAGCCAATTACGCACAACCTGCGAAATCCACGCACGTCTCTGTCCTCCTGTCGCCTTGAACCGTGGTGGTTGCTCAACGACGCACGGTTCCCTGGAGTACACGCGGGCAACCTCCGCAAACGTGCCCAACTCTACGCGTTTGACGAGAGGAGGCCAACCCCTTGCCGCTATCTGACGATGGTGAAGGTGAGCGTACTTGAGCGCGAACGCTGGCCAGCTGCGTTGGTCGCAGCGACCACAAGCGTGTACCGGCCTGGCTTGAGCGTGCCGCTGCGCGAGAATCGCCCTTGGAAGAGGATGCGGTTCATCCCCGCGTGAGCGGCCATCTGAAGCGTGCCCTTTGTCACCGCGCGCGAGCAGGCTCTGCCCTTGCGGTTCTTGTTCGTCTGCGCAACGCAACGGCCATGGCTGTTGCGCCCGGGGGCACTCTGGTTGAACGCGAGAGTGACACTGGCTGACTGATTGAGGCTGAACGCGAAGCTCGTGCCAACTGCCGAGCGGCGCCTCGCGCTCCTGGAGAGCGTGGCTTGCGCCTTGCCCTCGCGCCAGATGGTGTGCGCCTGTGTGAGGCCGCTGAGGACAGGAGTGGTGGTGGCGGGTGAGGGGACCGTTGCGAGCGTTATGACTGCTGGGGACGGGGTAATCGGTGGCGTTGGGAGGAAGCTGTCGGTGATCGTGCCCGTCGCCGTGGCACCAGCGAGGAGCGCGTTCACGGGTTCGATGAGGGCGAGTACGAACGTCTGCGGCGGATGCACCGTCGGGGTGCCCAGCGCGTTGACGAGCACGGTCTCGTTCGTCGCTCCAGCCGGGAAGAAGACCGTCCCGCTCGCCGGCTGATAGGCACCCGCCGCCGCCGTCGCGGTGCCGTCGGCGGTGGCGTAAGTCGCGCTCACTGGCTGAGCGCTAGGCGCGAGCAGGCTCACCGGGAACAACAGCGAAGAGCTGCCGCTACCCCCGACCGTTGTCGCGGCATCGCCGACCGACAGCGCTGTCGGATTCAGCGACTGCATATGCGAGAAGCTGACCGAGCCGCGGTTGGCAAAGGTCCATTGCCCCTGCGCTCCGACGGCGCTTGGGGTGCCGCTGAGGGCAGCTGAGCTCGCGCCCGCCAGGTTCATGTTCAGCGTGTTGCCGGGCGGCGTAGCGGACGCCGGGCCTCCGCCCACGATTTCGTAGGGCGTCGTCGCGCTCGGGGTGACGGCAAACGTGTCGCTCGGGCCTCCTCCGTCAATCCTCAGCGTGGAGACCGTGGAGGTGTAATTGATTGGGATTGGCGCGAGGCCGGTCACGGATGTCGCGCCAACGGAGACGGCACGCGCCGTCGGATCGGACGCGTCGTTGATGGTGAGCCTCGTGGTGGCACTGTTGGTGACGCTCGTGACTCCTCCAGCGAGGTTCTGCACGCTGCCAGCGCTGCCGAGGTTGACCGTATCGTTACCGGACTGGCCGTTGATGTCGATTGGACCCCCGCTTGAGATCGATTTGACATTGACGGTGTCGGCCCCGGTTCCGCTGTTCAGGGTCACAGCTCCTTGCGCCGCCAGGCCTTCGAGCATGACCGTGTTGCCCGCGCTGCCGCCGTCAAGCGTGAAGTTGTTCAGGTCGCTGACCTTGGCAGTGATGTTCGACGGAGCGACCCCTGAGATCGTGTCGGTGGTGCCATCTGATGTGAGCGTGGCGACTTGCGCGGTCACATCGTTCGAGTCGTCGATCACCATGCTCGTGAACCCGGCCGCATTGTCGACGCTCACCGGCCCAAAGAGCCCCTGAAGGCTGCCGGCGTTGCTGACGGCGACCCCGTCATTGCCATTCTCGCCGTGGATGGCCACGGAGCTGCCGGTCGCGACGTTCTGGACGAAGGTGGAGTCAACGCCAGGGCCGGTGTTCAAAGTGACGGGCATGGCAAGTCCGCTCGGGCCGGTGACGCTGCCGACGATGAATGTATTGCCGACGGAGCCCCCGCTCAGGGTGATGCTTGCAAGGTCGCCGACATTGCCCGTGACCGTCGATTGAGTGAGCCCTGAGATCGTGTCGGTGCTGCCGTTGGAGTTCAAGCTGACGAACCGAGAGGAGCTCGCATCCGCCGAATCGTCGACGTTGACGGCTATGAAGTTCGTCGGATCGCTGATCGAGATCGCCGCGGTGATCGACTGTGCCGACCCTCCTCCGATGTTGGCGCTATCAGGCCCGCCGCCAACCACTGCCACAGCTACCGCTGCAGGGAACGCAAGAACATTGAAGGTAGACGACACTCCCACAGTGCCGTCGACGGCCAGGGTGCTCAGGCCAACGCCGGCAAGCGTGCTGTTGAGATTGAACGTGTCGCCGCCGCCGTTGCCGTTGATCGTCACATTGGTCTTGTGAGCGAAGTTGACCAGCTCGAAGGTGCTGCCGCTGCTGTTGACCTGCGTGGTCTGGACCCCGCTGAGGATCGGACCGTTGACGACATTGATCGTCTCCGCGGCGGCAGTGGCGTTGAGCGTGTAGTTGGTGGCGGAGATCGTGTCATTGATCGGCGCGATCTGCGCGTAGTGCACCGTGGTGTCGTCGAGGACCATCAGACCGGCGTGCGGAGTGTGGGCGACCTCACGCTCATGGGCAAAGTGGCCACCGCGCAACGCCAGCACGTTGTAGCCGCCGCGTCCACCGGCGTAGGAGATCCCTCCGGGCACGGCCAAGGAGCCGCCGGAGAAGTCAAGCGTCAGGGTGTTGTTGATGTGGCCGTCGGCCCCCGCGATCGACACGGCAGACGTGCGCTCAAGCGCGACGTTGCGCAGTAGCGCCCCCGTGTCGGTGTTGAGCAGTTGCAGGTTCGCGCCCGCCCGTCGCAGCAGAAAGTGATTCGCGCCGTGGGTGCCCGACACAGCCGCGAACCTCAGCAGCGTGCCCGCCTGACGGCGCTCGATCTTGCTCTGAGCCTTGAATCCCGTGGCATACGCGCCGTTGCCTAGCGCGACCATTAGGCCAGCAAACGCCGTCAGCTTCGCAAACGTCGTACGCCGGCGGAGGGGGCTCAAGATGGGAGTTCTTGCGGTTGCAATGAGACGGAGATCGGCAGAATCCTTCTCCCACTCAACCCCCAAACCATCTGCGGCCGGCTTGACCACCGTTACATCAGTGGGCCCGGCAGGACTCGAACCTGCGACCTAGCGATTATGAGTCGCCAGCTCTAACCAGCTGAGCTACGGGCCCGTCGCACGCGAGCGCTTCGCGGCGCGCGCATCACGCTACCAGCGCTGCCTGAAAATGCGACCTGCGTCTACGAATGGTTTGATTCCATGCGTCCAACGACTGAGGAGGGATGGCAGATGGCACAGCGCACAGCGATCGTCACGGGGGCATCGAGCGGGATCGGCCTGGCCATCGCCAGGGTGCTGGGACAGGAGGGACATGCCATCACGATGGCGGCACGGCGACCGGAGAAGCTCGAGAACGCTGTCGCCGAACTGGAGGCGGAGGGCCTTGAGGTGCATGGTGTGGCCGCCAACCTTGCTGACGAGGCCGAGGTCCAGAAGGTCGTGGCCGCCCACAAGGAGCGCCACGGGCGCCTGGACGTACTGGTCAACAACGCCGGCGTGGGCATCGGTGCCACCGTGGGCGAGATCGAGACCAAGCGCCTGGATATGCAGCTCGACATCAACATCCGCTCGATCGTCATCTTCTACCGCGAATGCCTGGAGATGCTCCAGGCATCTGGAGCTGAGCACAACAACGCGCTCGTCGTCAACACCTCCTCGATCTCCGGCAAGCGCGCCGAGGCGTGGCTGTCGGTCTACTCAGCCACTAAGCACGCCGTCGTCGGCTGGACCGAAGCCATGAACAAGGAGCTCGGGCCGCAGGGCATCAAGTCCACCGCGCTCTGCCCCGCTTTCGTGGACACGCCCATGACCGACTTCGTCAAGGAGACTGTCAAGGCCGAGGAGATGATTCGGCCCGAGGATATCGCCGAGTCGGTGCGCTTCCTGCTGCGCGTCTCCCCCGCCTGCGTCGTGCCTGAGATGATGTTCGTTCGTCCCGGCGACGCCCTCTAGCGGATACCCCGCCAACCACCGAAAGGAAGCTCCCTGTCATGAAGCTCGGCGTGCACATCGGCTATTGGGGCCTGGGCCTCAGCTCGCAGGACCAGCTCAACATCGTCCAGGAGGCCGAGCGGCTTGGCTATGACTCGGTTTGGACCGCCGAGGCGTATGGCTCGGACTCCGCCACAATCCTCGGCTGGCTGGCCGGGCAGACCTCCACCATCCGCCTCGGCGCCGGCATCTTCCAGATGCCTGGACGCTCGCCCGCGATGACGGCCATGACGGCCGCCACCATCGACCAGCTCTCCGACGGGCGCATGATCCTCGGGATCGGCTCCTCCGGCCCGCAGGTGGCCGAAGGCTGGCACGGGCAGCGTTTCGCCCAGCAGCTGCAGCGCACCCGCGAGTACGTCGCCGTCGTGCGTATGGCGCTCGCCCGCGAACGCGTCGAGTTCAAAGGCGAGACCCTTGAACTGCCGTTGCCCGATGGGCAGGGCAGGGCACTCAAGCTCACCATCCCGACCGTGCAGGAGCGCATCCCCGTCTACCTCGCCGCCATCGGTCCCAAGAACACAGCCCTTGCCGGTGAGATCGCCGATGGCTGGATCCCCACGCTCTTCTCGCCCGAGCACGTCTCCGAGCTGCGGCCGCTGCTTGAGGAAGGCGCCGCGCGCAGCGGGCGCTCGCTCGATGGCTTTGACATCGCGCCTACCGTCAACGTCTTCGTCACCGACGATCTTGAGGGCGCGCGCAACGCCATGCGTCCTTTCGTCGCGCTCTATGTCGGCGGCATGGGCTCGCGCAAGCAGAACTTCTACAACAACCTCGTGCAGCGCTACGGCTTCGCCGATGAGGCCAAGGTCATCCAGGACTTCTACCTGGAGGGCAAGCGTGAGGAGGCCATGGCCGCCATCCCCGACGAGCTCATCGACACCGTCTCCCTCTGCGGGCCTAAGGATGTCGTCAAGGAGCGCCTTGCCATCTACCGCGATGCGGGCGTCGGCACGCTTGGCATCACTCCGATCGCCTTCACCGCCGAGGACCGCCTCACCCAGTTGCGGCTCGTCGCCGAGCTGGCCGCCTGAGGCTCGCCGGCGCACCTCGCAGAGGCGGAGACGGAGACATGAGCCCGAGCAGCGCGCCGTCTCAAAACAGCGCGCCTGCACCGTTGCGCGTGCTGCTCGGCGCCTTCGGCGATCCCGGCCACGCCTTCCCCATGATCGCCTTGGGGCGTGCGCTGGCCGCGCGGAGGCACGATGTGACAGTGCAGACCTGGGAGCGCTGGCGTGCGCCCATCGAGGCCGAGGGTCTGCATTTCGCGCCCGCTCCCGAGTACCACGTGTTTCCCTCCGGCCCCGAGCCGCTGGACTTCTACGAGGCCGTCGTGCACGCCACCCGGGACACCATCCCGCTCGTGCGGGAGTTGCAGCCGGCGGTTGTCGTCGCCGACATTCTCACACTCGCACCTTCGCTCTCGGCCGAGTGCCTCGGCATACCGTGCGCAACACTCATCCCTCATATCAATCCCCATACCGAACCGCACTTCCCGATCTATTCCATCGGCGCGCGCCTGCCTCGGACGATGCTCGGACGCACCTTCTGGCGGCGTATGCACAGACAGGTGGAGAACGGCCTGGAGCTTGGGCGCGTGGAGCTCAACCGCACGCGTTCGCTGCTCGATCTGCCACCGCTAGAGCATGTGCACGGCGGCACCAGCCGCCAGCTTGCGCTCGTTGCCACCTTTCCGCAGCTTGAGTACCCCCGGGTCTGGCCTGAGCACACACATATCGTCGGGCCACTCATGTGGGAGCCTCCGGCGCAGGAGGTGGAGCTTCCACCTGGCGAGGACCCGCTGGTGCTGATCGCGCCTTCCACCTCGCAGGACCCCCAGCACAGGATGCTGCATGCGGCCTTGCGCGGGCTCGCTGATGCCCCTGTGCGTGTGCTTGCGACCTGGAATCGGCGCCTCCCATCCCGCCCTCTGCCCGTGCCCGAGAACGCGCGGCTCCTCGATTGGGTTTCTTATTCGCGCACCATCCCCCACTGTGACCTCGTCGTCTGCCATGCCGGCCATGGCACGCTCGTGCGCGCCCTCAGCCTCGGCTGCCCCGTCGTTGCCTGCCCTACCGCTGGCGATATGAACGAGAACGCTTCGCGTGTGGACTGGGCTGGAGTTGGCGTGCGTGTGCCCCGCCGCTACACATCCCCCCGGCCTCTGCGGTTGGCCGTTGAACATGCGCTCGCCACGCCTTCCATGCGCTCCCGCGCCCAAGAGCTTGCCCAGTGGACCCAGCTGCATGATCCCGGCGAGACCGCGGCCAAGCTCGTGGAGGGCCTTGCCACGAATCGCATTAACAAAACTCTGGGGGTGGGACTCGAACCCACAACCCTTCGGTTAACAGCCGAATGCTCTGCCGATTGAGCTACCCCAGATCGCGCGATCCGAGCTCGCATTAGAGCACAAGAGGGTGGCGCAGGCGGCCGCAGGCCACCGAGCCGGGCCCCTCGCTACTCCCAGTCACACCTCGGCTATTCCCCAGTCTCCTCCAACGCCTGCTCTTGTGCGCGGTCGAACTCGCGCTTCACATCCCCGCGCCTGCGCGCCAGCTCACTCACGTCGCCTAAGCCTTGCACCCGCGCCGCCTGGATCTGGCGATCGACGCGCGCCAGCTCCAACTGCAGCAGCTGCACGCGGAGCATCGCGGGTCTGCCTTCCTCGCGGCCGGCCTGCACCACCAGCTCGGCCAAGACCCCTTCGAGCTCGCCGTCGTGCTCTTGCTCGCTCTCCTGCGCTTGCCAGCTCTTCATCGGCTCGCGCAAATCTCCGGCTCGCAGATGCTCCGCTGCCCGCCGCAGCAGGTCGCTGGTGAAGTGGCCGTCCAGATCCAACTCTGCCAGCGCCTGCGCTCCCTCTTGCGGGGAGGCCAGACATAGCACCAGGAAGGTACGTTCGGTTTCCTCGCGGCGACCCAAAGCCCTGCTCACTGGTCGCTTTGCCGTTGTTGTCGCTGCCGCAGCTGGCGCCGTCGTTGCATCTGTTGTTCCTGTTGCCGTTCGACTCTCACCACTGCTGCGCTGTGCCGCGGCGTTTGCCGCTTGAACGGACAGCTCTCGCTCCACAACGCTCTCAGGCAACTCCAGTCGACCCGACACCAATCTCGTCAGCTCCATGCGCATCGCGCTCGGTGGCATCGTCGCAAACACCGGCCGCAGCTCTTCGATCGTGCGATCTCTGCCCTCCGGACTGCCGTAGTCGCCTTGGGCCAGCACCCTTTCCACGCGGAAACGCACGAACGGCACTGACTTCGCCACCGCCGCATTCATCGCCTCCACGCCCTCGCGTTGCACCAGATCGGCAGGATCGGCGCCCTCGGGCATCTCCACAACACGCAGCTCAAGCTTGCGGCTGGTCGCCAGTTTGGAAGCACGCAGCATCGCCTCCTGGCCGGCGCTGTCGGCATCCAGCGCCAGCAGCACCCGCGAGGCCATGCGCGCCAGCTCGCCCACCTGCTCAGCTGTCAGCGCTGTGCCCATCAGCCCCACCGCGTTTTGCATCCCTGCCTGGTGCAGGGCGATGACGTCGGTATATCCCTCGCACAGCAGCACCTCCCCCGCGCGCGTGGCGTGCAGGCGGGCCAGATCGGCGCCATATAGGTGCTGACCCTTGTGGTACACGTCGTTATCGGAGGTGTTCAGGTATTTCGGCCCCTGCTCGTCGCGCATCGCGCGCGCGCCGAAGCCGAGCACGCGGCCGCGAATGTCGGCCAGCGGGAACATGATCCTGCCGCGGAAGCGGTCATACAGTCTGCGGTCCTGTTTGGAGCGCTGAGCCAGGCCCGTCACATACAGCTCCTGCTCGGAGAATCCCGCGCGGCGCGAGCCCACCAATACCCGATCCCATGCGCTCGGTGAGTAACCCACGTGGAAGCTGCGCAGGATCTCCTCCCCTAGCCCTCTGCCCTCCAGATACTCGCGGGCATTCTTGGCCTCCGTTGACTCCCACAAGTGGCGCTCGTAGTAGGCCGCCGTGCGCCCCAGCAGCTCCAGCAGGCGCTCGCGTTGCTGCCTGCGCTGCGCCTCGCGCGGGTCCTCGGCCTCCACCTGCAGCTCCACCCCGCTGCGATCGGCCAGCAGCTCAAGCGCGCCTTTGAAGTCCACGCCCTCCGTCTCCTGCACAAACGTGAAGGCGTCGCCCTTGGCTTCGCAGCCAAAGCAGTAGTAGACCTTCTGCACCGGTTCCACGCTGAACGACGGCGTGCGCTCGTCGTGGAACGGACATAGTCCCTCGTAGCTGTTCGGGCCCGCGCGGCGCAGATCCGTACGTGCCGAGACAAGCGCGACCATGTCCACAGCGTCGCGCACCCGCACCTTGGAGTCTGACGTGTAGCGGCTCACGGGGACGGGAAGGCGCGCGGCACCGTCAGCGCCTGGAACTGGCGTATGCAGAAGCGATCGGTCATACCTGCGATGTAGTCCATCACGCGCGTGGGCACATCCGCGTCCTCGCTCATGCGTGAGGGCACATCCGCATCCTCTGGATGCTCACAGTAGTAGTCGAACAGAGTCCTCACCGCCCGATCGATCTTCGCGTGCTCCTTGCGCGCCTGCGGAGCCAGATAGACGCGCTCGAACATGAACTCCCGCAAGGCCGCCATCGCCGCTCCTGCCTGCTCACTCTGGACGATGTCCCCGGCACGCTCGGAGTGCTCCACAACGTCGTGCACCAGCGTGTCGATTCGCTGTCGACCCGTCGTGCCCAACGCCGTGATCGGCTCAGCCGGCAGATCTCCCTCCCTCAGCACCCCTGCGCGCAACGCATCGTCGATGTCGTGGTTAATGTACGCCACGCGATCCAGCAGCCGCACGATCCTTCCCTCAAGCGTCGTGGGCATCGGCGCCCTGCCGGAGTGGCCGAGGATGCCGTCGCGTACCTGCTCGGTGAGGTTCAATCCCGCGCCCTCGCGCTCCAGGTGCTCTACCACGCGCAGTGACTGCTCATGGTGGCGGAACGCGCGCCCAAACCGTTCCTGTAGACAGTCATCCAAGACGGCCTCGCCGATGTGCCCGAACGGCGGATGCCCGAGGTCGTGGCCCAGGCCGATTGCCTCAGTCAGGTCCTCGTTCAAGCGCAGCGCCCGCGCGACCGTGCGCGACACCTGCGTCACCTCCAGCGTATGTGTCAAGCGCGTCCGGTAATGATCTCCCTCAGGCGCCACGAACACCTGAGTCTTGTGGGTCAAGCGACGAAATGCCTTGCTGTGCACGATTCGATCGCGATCGCGCTGAAAGGGGGTACGCAGACCGCAGTCCGCCTCTGCCCGCACTCGCCTGGCTGGGTAGCTGTACGTCGCAAGCGGGGAGAGCATCGCCTCCTCCAGTGCCTGCTGGCGCTCGGCGAAGGTCGCGGCCACCTGCTCCGTCTTGCTGCTAGTGCTCATGCATTCGATTGTGGCAGCGCCCGCGGCCATTCACGGCCTTAAGGGGCGTCTGCGGCTTAGGTCTCGTGATTCCAGTCGGTGCGACCGGTGATTCGATGCACCCAATGGCGCCATCCCTGCTGCTTATCGGGGTCCTCGTCGTAAACAGGCGCCTTGTGCTCAGGTCCGGGCAGACTCTGCGCGGCAGTGGAGTCGATGCGCAGGTCGACCCCCCGCTCGTGGATCGACGCAATTGCGCTCGCCTCAATAAAACGGACACCGCCATCGGGCGTCTTCATCAGCAGCCCGTGGAAGACGTCCTCCTCGGGGGCGCACAACACGCATGTCACGGCGCCTACCTGCGCGTCGTCGGATGCGAGCACTGGTACGCCCTCTCCAAGCAGCTGGTAGGCGATTGGAAGTCCCTCGTCCACAAGCCTCACAATACAGACAACGGCGTCTGCGCCCATACGAACGACGCCTCAGCCGAGGCGCGCAACGGCTGGCATCAGCTTTAGATGCGCATGGTGCTCAAGCGTCTCAGAGATTGCCCGCTCGACCTGCCCCAGCGCTGTATCTGGTGCCTCTGGCACCTCGCTGAGTGGCTGCCCTAGCGTCGCTGTCATAAAGCCATATGCCTGCTCACTCAGCGCGAATGACACCGCCTCACACGCCCCACACACCACCCCTCCTGCCGCTCCGGAGAACCCCACCAGATGTTCGCGCTCCCCGCAGCCCGCGCAGGCCCCGAGCTGGGGCGCCAGTCCCGCCGCTACCAGCAGTTTCAAGCGAAACGCCAGCGCTCCTGCGCGCGTCGCCCGCTCGGGCTGCTCGTCGAGCAGCGCCAACTTGCGACACAGCAGATTGAACACCCCTGGGTGAGGCTCGGAGGTCTCAAACAGCCGACCGACCGCATCGCACGCCCGCGCCGCCGCATCCAATGCCCCCGCATCTCCGCGCAGACGAGCATGGCCGTGGACGGTTGTGGCGCCGGTCACTGTCAAGAGCTCGCCTCTGCCTTCGTGCAGCTCCAGACTCAGACGGAAGAACGGCTCCAGACGCCCACCGAAGCGGCTGCGCGCCCGCCTGACGCCTTTGGCAATCGCGCTCACCCGTCCACGGTGAGGCGTATACACATGCAGGATTCGGTCCGCCTCGCCGTAGCGCATCGAGCGCAGCACCACGGCATCGGTCTTCACGGGGCCGGCCATCAGCTCGAGTCTAGGCTCGTCGGCGGCAGACCCGGCGGTGAAAGCAGACAGACAAAACATTTCAGGCACTAAAGCTTGGGCTCTATAGCCTCTGGACTTGCCCTTAGGCGCTAGGCAATGTTTACGCAAGCGTGCCTCCCCGACGATCAGCGAACCCTGCCCTCGCCGCCGCCATCCGCGGCCTGCGCGAAGCAAAGGCAACCAGCCAGGAAGAGGCCGCTCACCGTGCCGAACTGACCACCGGGACGTTCGGGCTGATCGAGCGAGGCAAGACCAACCCCACTTGGACCACGGTCGAACAGATCGCGGCAGCGCTTGACATCACCGTCTCAGAGCTCGCGGCGATCGCGGAAGGCATCGAGCGGTAGGAGAGAGCATGGAGAACGAGACCACGCAGGACCCCCTGGGACGAACGGTGCATTTGACGCCCAGGCGATGGGATCACATCGTCTATGGACATCCTTACATGTCCCCGTACAGAGATGACGTGATCAGAGCGATTGCGATGCCCACCGACTGGTTCGATGAACCCAGGCCTGGCCAGGCCTGGTACTACCTGAGAGGGGTGGGCCCAAGTCTGTGGCTCAAAGTGGTAGTAGCCTATGACGATAAGTCGACAGGGAGCGTCAAAACAGCATTCCCAAGGAGACGGAAGCCATGAGCACTCTCAAGGTTGGTCCATATACCTTCGATCGAGCCCACTACGATCCCGAAGCGGACGTGCTCTACCTCTCGCATGGCAGCCTCAAGGAGGCAGCAGACTTCGACGAGACTCCCGACGGCCACGCCATCAGCTTCGACAGTAGCGGCAACCTCATCGGCCTGACACTCGTCGATGTGCGCACATTGGTCGAGGGCGCACACGACCACGATGAGATCTCCCTGGCACTGCCCAAGAAGCTCGCGGCCGCACCCGACACAGACTTGCCCGGCGCGCCCGCGTCGGCCACATCAGAAGACCTCGCACCGGCGGACATCAAGCTCGCGGATCTCAAGCTTGCCTTGACCTGAGTGAGGCTCTCTTGGCCACCTGAGGGGACCGCCCGCCTAAGGGGACACCCCCCAAGGAGACCGCTGGGGGACTGGCCGCGGAGGCGCATTGGGCGCTATACTTTATGAAGTAATGAGCGAGATTACCGTCTACACCACCGAGCCCTGCTCATTCTGCGCTCGCGTGAAGGGCATCCTGAAGGCGCACGGGCTGGACTTCTCGGAAATCAACCTCGACAAGGACCCCGAGGGACGCATGGAGTTGGTGCGCCGCACCGGCATGATGAGCTTCCCGCAGGTGCTCGTGGACGGACAGCTGTTGGGCGGTTACGCCGAGACGCTTACGGCCGCCGAGAGCGGGCAGCTGGACGATCTTGCGGCCGCCTGAGCGATCTCGGAGCGACCCGCGGCCGCGGCTGGCAGGTCTCACACACATAGGTTCCCCTGCCCGCCACCACCATCTTGACGATGCTCCTGCCACACTCCCCGCAGGGCTCGCCCTCGCGACGATGCACCAAGAACTGGTCTTGAAAGGACCCCTGCACTCCGTCGACGTGACGGAAGTCGTCGATCGTGGCCCCGCGCGCGTCGATCCCCGCGTTCAGCGCCTCGATCACCGCATCGCGCAGACGCCGATGCTGCTCTGCTGACAGCTTGCCGGCCAGGCGTCGCGGATGGATGCCCGCGCGATACAGCGCCTCGTCGGCGTAGATGTTGCCGACCCCCGCGATCTTGCGCTGATCGAGCAGCAGCGCCTTGATCGGCGCTGTGCGGCCCTTTGTCAGCGCGCCCAGATGCGCTGCGGTGAAGCGCTTGTCCAGTGGCTCAAGCCCCAGGCGGGCGTCGAAGAAGGCGTCCAATGCCTCGCTCCCCATCAGCAGCTCGCCGGTGCCGAAACGACGCGGGTCCACGATCACCAGCCGGCGCTTGGGACGCAGCTCGATCCGTACGCGCACATGCGCGGGCTCAGGCTTGGGCTCGCACAACACCGCGCCAGTCATGCGCAGGTGCTGAGCTAAATGCACATCCCCCTCCAGGCTCCACACCAGGTACTTGCCCCGTCGGCCTAGCGTCTCGATGCGTCTGCCCACCAAAGCGTCGGCCAGTTCTTGCGGCGCCAGTGGCCGTGACCAACGCGAGTCAAGGATCTCCATGCTGTGCAGCCTGCGCCCCTCCACCAACGGAGCCAACTGGCGCCTGATCGTCTCCACCTCTGGCAGCTCTGGCATCGCCAGGCAGCCTAGCTAGTGTCTCACTGCTTGGCGCGTGGATGCGCGCTGAAGTACGCGTCCTTCAGCCGCTCCGCGGAGAGGTGGGTGTAGACCTGGGTGGTGGCGAGGTCGGCATGGCCCAGCATCTCCTGCAGGGAGCGCAGATCGCAGCCGCCAGCCAGCAGATGCGTGGCGAAAGTGTGGCGCAGCGTGTGGGGACTCATCTTGTCCTGCAAGCCAACGCGCCCGGCGTGGCCCTGGATGATCTTGTAAAGCCCTTGGCGCGTCAGCCCCGATCCGCGGCGATTGACGAATAGCCGTGACTCGACCTTCACGCCTACCAACACAGGCCGCCCGCGCTGAAGGTAGACATCCAGCGCCCCCACCGCCTCGCGCCCCACCGGCACGATTCGCTCCTTGGAGCCCTTGCCGCGAGCACGCAGCAGGCCCTCCTCAAGGTCCACGTCTGCCAGATCAAGCCCTACGGCCTCCGAGGCACGCAGACCGCAGGCATACATCACCTCCAGCAGAGCACGGTCGCGCAGCGCGCGTGGCTCGGTCCCCTTGGGCTCATTCAGCAGCATCCCCACCTCCTCACGCGAGAGCACCAGCGGCAGGCGCTTGGTGCGTGGCGGCCCTCGCAGCTCCGCCGTGGGGTCGTGCTCGATCAGCCCTTCCCTGCGCAGGTGACGATAAAAGGAGCGTAGACATGCCGCCTTGCGCTGCAACGTCGCGGCAGCCACGGGTGGGCGCTCTCCCACACCCATGGCCAGCTCAGACAGGAACTCAGCCAGATCGCCATGTCCAGCCTTGACCGGCTCCAAGCCACGCCGCTGCAGGAACACCCCGAACTGCAGCAGATCAGAGCGATAGGCCTCAAGTGTGTTGCGCGACAATCCGCGCTCAAGCTCCAGATAGGCAAGGAAGTCCAGCGACAGTCGCTGGATGCTCCCGTCTGTCCCCACGGATGATGATGCAAGGAGCGGAGGGGCAGAGGAGTTCACTCATCCCTGCTTCGCCTCCCAGGGTTGGGCTCCTTGATTGTGCAACCGAAAGTTCAGCCTATGCGGCCTCGTCAGCCCGGCTCTCCCTGTGCTCATCCTGGGCCAGCATGTCGGCCAGCGCCGCACCTCCGGCCAATGCCGCACCGAAAAACAGCGGGTCTTCGATCAGCCCCCGCCCCATCGTCTCCGCCGGCAGCGCGCTCGCCGCGTAGGCCGGCAGATCCACGATCGCCCGTCGCCAGTCGTGCCGAGCGATGCGCGCCGGGCGGTCCACCTCCAGTTCGAGCTGCGGGCGACTGGTGGCAGAGACCCCAAACACCGCTCCCAGCCCCGCGCGCAGATCGTTGCCCACGGGCGAGCGCATGCCAGCGGGCAGCGCAACCGTGACGGGCTCCAACAGCAGATCGAGCACCGTCAGGGTGTGGTGGGAGATGCCGCGGTGGCGCACTCTTGGATCGCCTGAGGACATGCGCGCGACCAACAGCGTGGGAGCACCCAGAGCAAGCGCCGCGTGAGCCGAGTCAAGCGCGGACATGCCGCCGTGCCCCAATGGAGAGCGCGAGCCCACGATTCCAGGGCCGGGACCACACAGCACTGCATCCCAGCCTAGGGTTCGTAAACCGTGGTGCACGGCGCCGGCAGTGGTGATCGCCTCGCCCTCACCGCCGAAGGCCGCACCAGCTGTCAGATGGCCGGCCAATAGACCTCGCTTGCGCAGTGCGCCCACCACGCGCGAATGCCCTCCGGGGAGTGCGCCGCCGCTGGTCTGCACGTAGCCCAGTCGCCGCTCGGGGGCCGTCTGCGCGAAAGCCCACGCCACCGCCGCGAGCTGTCCGTGTAGGGCCAGCACCCCCACGGGGTGGCTCAGCGGAAGCTCAAGCTTCTCATCCTCGACCGGCTGCACCGCGTGCTGCAAGCTCGTGTAGTTGAGCTTCATTACGTTGGCGTCCGCTAGGCCCTGGCCATCCAAGCCGCGCGAGAGGTTGACGTGCACAATGTCAAAGCCGCCCGAGCCGAGACCGAGATCAAGGGCCTCGACGTTGACAATAACTTCATCCCCCACCTCGGACGCTCCCACTAGGGCAACATCAGCAATTGCCGCTCGCCTGGAGTGAGACACCTGAGCATCAGCCCCGGCAGCGGCAGGCTCAAATGCGCCGTCCACGAGGGCAACCACCAACTGCTGCTCGGGCCCATCTACCGGACGGGCGTCTATTACTTTTGCGCGGCGCAGCTTCAACATAATCCGAGAAGCTATCGCGCTAGGAGCGCCGACTGAGCTGCCGCTGCGGCGGGCAACGCCAGAGCAACATCCAGCATCCCCTCAAGCGCAGCCACACTTACCCGCTCATCGGGCTCGTGGTTGCGCTCGGTGCCATTGGCCAGATTGACCACCGTCAGCCCCTTGGACATAAACACGTTGGCGTCGGAGGCACCGCCGCTATGAATGAGCTTGGGCTCATAGCCACAGTCACGCAGAGCCATCTCAGCAGCACGCACTGCGGGGTCACCGGAAGAGATCTCATATGCCGTGAAGGTGCGCTGCACGCTTATGTCCACGTCGCAGTCGCATTCGGGCAGGTTCGCCGCCTCGTGCACGCAGTCAACCATTTCCGCCACCACCGCCTCGGCCGCCTCCTCGCGCAGACTTCGCACCTCGGCCGTAAACGAGCAGTGCTCAGGCACCACATTGATCGCGCTGCCACCCTCGATCAGGCCCACATTGGCGGTCGTGTCCTCGTTGACCCTTCCCAGCGGCATGTCGCTCACGGCGCGGGCTGCCGCCAGGATCGCGCTGCTGCCATCCTCGGGGCGAATACCGGCGTGTGCCGCGGCGCCTCGGAAGGAGGCGTCCAGGCGGAAGTGGCAAGGTGCGCCCACCACCACCTCACCGATCGGCGAAGCGTGATCGAAGACGTAGCCGAAATCGCTGTTCAACCGTGAGGCATCCAGGGCCTGCGCCCCGGCCAGCGAGCGCTCCTCGCCAACCGTGAACAGCAACTCGATATCCACTGGCGCGCCTTCGTTGCAGACACGACGGGCTAACGCGAGCATCACGGCCACAGCCGCCTTGTTGTCAGCTCCAAGGATGCCCGCATTGGCATTCTCCCAGCCCCCGTCCTCCAATATCGGCTCCACCGGAGCCTGTAAGGGCACCGTGTCGAGATGGGCGCACAGCAGCACGCATGGATACCTGCGCTCCCCCAGGCCACCTAGATCCAGTGTGGCTCGTGCGGGAATGCGCGCCAACAGATTCCCGCAATCCGAGCCCGCCACGGCGCCGGCGCCGTCCTCGTGCACCTCCAGGCCAAGCCCGCGCAGCTCGGCCGCGACGCGCTCAGCGCACGCACGCTCGCGCCCCGATGGGCTCTCGATCCGACATAGCTCGACAAACAACTCGCCGAGCCGACGACGCTCGATGGCGCTAGCCGTGACTGGCTGCACGGGTGTCGTGGGCCGCCGGCGCGACGTCCCCATCCGCCGGCGAGACCGTCTCAGTCTCTGACTCTGACTGCCCCCGCGGGGGCAGCTCGCGCTCATCCCCCACCGCGCGCTCTAGCGCCGCGGCGACGAAGTCCCGAAACAGCGGCGCCGGACGCTCGGGGCGCGACTTGAACTCGGGGTGAAACTGTGAAGCGACGAAGAAGGGATGGTCGTCGAGCTCGACCACCTCAACCAGGCGCTCATCAGGGGAAGTGCCGCAGATACGCAGCCCCGCGCTCTGTAAGCGCTTGCGCAGCAGATTGTTGACCTCATAGCGATGCCGATGGCGCTCGTAGATGACGGCCTCGCCATAGATCTCGTGCGCCTTTGAGCCCTTGTGCAGCTTGATCGGGTCGGCTCCCAGACGCATAGTGCCGCCGAGGTCAGCGACCTCCTTCTGCTCTGGCAGCAGGTCGATCACCGGGTGTGGCGTCTCAAGGTCAAACTCAGTGGAGTTGGCGCCTTCCATATCCGCCACGTGCCGGGCGAACTCCGCCACCGCGATCTGCATGCCCAGGCAGATGCCCAGGTAAGGGATGCGCCGCTCGCGCGCGATCTTGGCGGCCACGATCTTGCCCTCGATCCCGCGTCCCCCGAAACCACCGGGGATCAGAATGCCATCGGCCTGCTCAAGTACCTCGTGCATGCGCCGCGCGCCCTCGGGGTCCTGGGCTTCTGCGCCCTCCTCAAGACGTTCGGAATCGACCCACTCGATCTGCACGCGACTGTCCTGCAACGCCGCCGCGTGGCGCAGCGCTTCGGAGACCGACAGATAGGCGTCCTCAAGCTGCACGTACTTGCCTACCAGCGCAATCTTCACGGTGCGCGAGGCGTGCTCGGCGCGCTGGATCGGCTCCTGCCACTTCGACAGGTCCGGTTCGGGTGCCTCGGTGCCGAAGTGATCGAGGATGAAGTCATCCACCCCCTGCTCGCGGAAGACCAAGGGCACCTTGTAGATGTTGTCCACGTCACAGGCGGAGACGATCGCCGTGGAGGGCAGGCTCGCGAACAGGGCGATCTTCTTGCGGATCTCCTGCGAGAGCGATCCCTCCGAGCGGCACATCAGCATGTCCGGGGCGATGCCGATGCGACGCAGCTCGTTGACGGAGTGCTGCGTGGGCTTGGTCTTCAACTCGCCCGCGTGGCCGATGTAGGGGACCAGCGTCAGGTGGATGAACATGCAGCGCCGCCGGCCCACGTCCACGGGGAACTGGCGAATAGCCTCCAGGAACGGCAGCGACTCGATGTCGCCGACGGTGCCGCCGATCTCGGTGATGACGAAATCAACGTCGGTGGACTGGGCGATCAGCGCGATGCGCTGTTTGATCTCATCAGTGATGTGGGGCACCACCTGCACGGTTCCCCCCAGATAGTCGCCGCGCCGCTCGCGGCGAATCACGGTGTTGTAGATGCCCCCGGCCGTCACATTGGAGGCGCGGCTGGTGTTGACATCGGTGAAGCGCTCGTAGTGCCCGAGGTCCAGGTCGGTCTCCGCCCCATCCTCGGTAACGAACACCTCACCGTGCTGATACGGCGACATCGTGCCTGGATCGACATTGATGTAGGGGTCGAACTTCTGCAAGCCCACCGTCAGGCCCCGCGCCACCAGCAGGCGCCCGATGGAGGCGGCCGCGATGCCCTTGCCCAGCGAGGACACCACGCCACCGGTCACGAAGATGAACCGGGTCTTGGAGGGTGCGGCGGCGTGGCGGTCAGAAGAAGTGGCGATCATGAGGGCCTGCCCCAGGAGTCTAGAGCGCGCAGCCCCGGAGTCTTTTCAACTAACGCGGAAATTGAGCGAAACTCGCCAAAAATGGTGATCGCGATCAGCAGCCCTAAGGCGATTGCCTGCCCTGTCGCTGAGAGCACCAGCACCAGCCACCAGCCCGCCAGCGCACCCAGCAGGTTGGCACCGGTGTCTCCCAGCATCGCCCGCTCGCGCAGGTCATAGACGCCGGCCACCAGCGCCGGGCCCGCGAACAGGCCCAGCGACCACAATGGCCTGACATCGGCGGCGCCCAGGGTCAAGCCGGCTCCCAACAGCACAAACGCCTTGCTCGCACGCCCCGGTCGCAGATCGAGCAGGTTGAAGAGGTTGGTGCTCAGCACCAGCACCGCCACCGCTAGCAGGTAGTGCCCATGCGAGAGACCCAGACCGCTCAGCACCAGCAGCGCCAGCCCGAGCGAGCCGGCGGCCTTCAGCACTCCTGTAGACAGCTCGCCGCGCAGCATCGCCCTGCCGTGACCTCGCCAGCCACGCGGGGCGGCACCAAGCGCATCGTCGATGAGACCTAGCGCGGCCGCTCCCAGGACGTACAGAGCGATTCTCGGCACCTCGGGATGCAGAACGTCGGCTTGCGCCAACTCCTGCAGCAGTGCCAGTGGGATCAGCGCCACGAGTGCTGCCGCCACACTCAAGACGCCGAACGGGAATGGAAGCTCGCGCTGGCGATAGTTCATGCGCAGATGCCTTCCGGCCACGAGCCCGCGCAGCACCGCCGGGGCCATGATGACGGCCGCGAGCATGGCCACGACGAGCGGGAGGGCGTGCACGTTCGGAACCTAGCGGCGAGCGCGGACGGGGCGCTCGCGGCCCTGGTGGGTTCTGCGGTGACGACCCAACTAATCGACGGCCAGAAGATTCGCAACGCCTACGGTAGCGACGTGCCGCCCGCCACCCGCGGCAGCAGGCCCGAGTCGGCTGAGGGCTTTTCCCCATAGGAGCCGTGCGCGCCGGTGAGCGTGAACACCAGCGCGGCACGCCCGGCCGGCGTATCCAGATCGTCCACGCTTGAGATGTCCTTGCTCTTGTACCAGGAGATCTGGGAAGGACTGGTGGAGCTCAACTCGCCCCCCACGGTCGCGACCCCACCCGTGGTGGCGCCTTCGATCAGCCCCGCCTCAAATTCGCCGGCCGTCTTTGCCTGTTCGGGAGTCATCCCTTCGGGCTCACTGCGCACCACCACCAGCCCATCTAACCCTTCCAGCTGACCATCGAAGCTACTTAGGAGGCGCGCCTGCACCTTGCCCAACAGAGCATGATTGCTGCCCACCAACTGCCGCGCGATCCTAACGCCGAAGCGACTCACCAGCCGGGGCTGGGTCGCTAGCGCGGCGTATGGCGTGCCGGCGGCCTCGCGCGCCAGGCCGGGCAGGTCAAGTGGCTCGCGCACCGTCACCACGGTCACGAGGTCTCCCCCGGCCTGCGTTATCGCATCGCGCACGAGGCCGTCGATCTGGTCGGAGGGAGTGCCGAGGAACACGAGGCCGACGCGGCGGCCGCTCAGCAGCCCATGCACCGCGATCTGGTAGAGGTCGTTGCCGAGCGCTTCCTCATTGGCCAACTGCGAGCGCAGATGGTCCGCCTGGCTATTGGCCCCGCTCACTTCCGAGCGCAGGTCGTGCACCACTCCGCTCTTCGCGGAGGACACCAGGTTGGAGTCGCCGATGGCCACACCGATGAGTACGCCCACCGCCAGCGCCAATAGGACGGCGGCGAGGGAGAGCGCGTGGTAGCGGTAGTCGAACATCGAATGAGCCCCCGCCAGAATAGATGGTGAGGGTGGTGGGTTGAGCGGGTTGGGCGGGGGATCTCAGCCGAGCAGCAGCTGCAATTTCAGCCACAGTAGATCGACCACGTCGCGCAGGGCCGGCGTCAGCCACACCACGGCCACCATCGCGATCACGCCGGCGAGCAGCACCAGCAGCAGCGGCGCCAACCCCGGCTGGGGGCGATATAGCCGGCTCACGCCCTTGGCGTCCACGAGGATCTCGCCGATGCGCAGGCGGGTGAGGAAAGTGGAGGACATGCCGCGCCGGTTGCGATCCAGGAACTCGACAAGGTTAAACTGGGAGCCCACCGAGACGATCAGACGCGCGCCCTTCTCGGCCGCGATCAGCATCGCCACGTCCTGACTGGTTCCCGGCGCCGGCACGAGCATGAACGGAAGGCCCAGGTTCTCAAGGCGCGCGCGTCCCGGCGCACGTCCGTCGGAGTAGGAGTGCACCACGAGCTCCGCACCGCCCTCCACGGCCGCAAGCAGGACTGCCTCGCTCGCCGAGTCCATGTCGCCGACGATCATGTCGGGCATCAAACCGGCCTCCAGCACCGCCTCAGCGCCGCCATCAACCGCGACGATTACCGGGCGCACATCACGTATGAAGGGCCGTAGAGCGCGCAGATCGCGCTGATGATCGACGCCTCGCACGACCACCAATGCGGAGCGGTCGCGGAAATCGGTGGCAAAGCGCGGCATCTCGATCTTGCCCGCCAGCAGCTCGCGCTCCTCGCGCATGTGCTCGATGGTGTTGTGCGCGAAACGCTCAAGCGCCTCCCCCACCTCGTGGCGCCGGGCCTCGGTCTCAGCGCGCACCCGCGCCACATCGAGCACTTCACCGCGCGCCACCACGCGGCCCTTGTGCAGAACGTCGCCACTGCCCTGCGCGCCGGCCAGCACCGCGATGGGGTCACCGTCAGAGAGAGCTCGAAAGATCGCGTCGTCAGGCAGGTCGACCAACAGCACACCGGCCTCGACCAGCAGCTGCGGGCCGAGATTGGGATAGGACCCGCTTGTTGATGCCCGGCAGTTCAGCACCGCGGCGGCGCCGGCCGCGATCAGCTCCTCCGCTGAGACGCGATCGATGTCCAGATGATCGATTACCGCGATCTCACCCGGCGCGAGATGCTTGACCATCACCTTCGTCTTGCGGCCCAGGCGCACAGAGCCACTCACGGTGCGCGTCGCCGGCGGTGCGGATGTGAGCGCACTGAGCGACTGCGAAGTCACAGCCATTACAGCGAGAGTAACTGGTCAGGCCGCCTTTCTCAGCTCCCGTGCGTGTTTGCGGGCGGAGGCATCGGTGTCGGCGGCCCCCATCATGCGCATCAGCTCAGAGACGGTCTCACGCTCGCCGAGCTGCACGACCGTGGCACAGGTGGGATCGGCGTGCGTGTCCTTGACGACCGAGAAGTGCCGAGTGGCCAGTGAGGCGATCTGCGGCAGGTGGGTGATGCAGATCACCTGCCGCCCCTGAGCGAGATCGCGTAAGCGCTCACCGACTGCGCGTGCGGTGTGCCCGCCGATGCCAGCGTCGACCTCGTCGAATACCAAAGCCAGATCGGAGTTCGCGTTGGCGACGCTCATCAACGCCAGCATCACGCGCGAGAGCTCACCGCCGGAGGCGATATCGCGCAGCGGGCCGGCGGCGACGCCCGGATTGGGGGCGATCAGCAGATCCACCCCATCCGCGCCACTGGGTCCGGGATCACGCTCGGAGAGAGCGACCTCAAATGTGGCATCGGGCATTGCCAGCGCCGCCAACTGCTCAGCGACGGCCTCGGTCAACCGCGGCGCGGCCTGCAGACGCGCTTTGCGTAGGGCCGCCACATGCCGCTCGAACACCACGAGTGCCGCGCTCAGGCGCTCGGAGGTCCGTGCAAACGCCACCTCCGCACCCAGCAGCTCCTCGCGTCGCGCCCGCGCGGCAGTGGCGTATTCGAGCACCAATGCGATCGTCCCGCCGTGCTTGCGCAGCAAGCGCTCCAGCCCCTGCAAGCGCCCTTCGACGGCCTCAAGCGTTCCTTCCTCGCCCTCCAGCCGCTCCCCGTAGCTACGCAGCTCGCCAGCGAGATCCCCCGCCTCAATCGCCAACGCCCGGCAGCGCTCCGCGAGCGCATCCAGCTGCTGATCAACGCCGGCCACCCCATCCATGCTCGCAACCGCCTGCGCCAGGGCCTGGGCCGCGCCCGGAGCTTCGGCGGACTCGGGCGCAAGCGCTTCCATGCCCACTCCCGCTGCCGCACGCAGCCCGTCGAGGCGGCGCAAGCGCTCACGGTCGGTCAGCAGCCGCTCGTGCTCGCCCTCATCGGGCTCAAGCGCATCGATCTCCGCGAGCTCATGCTCCAGCAGATCAAGCTCACGCTCACGCGCCTGGGCCAACTCGCGCAGGCCCTCAAGCTCTCCCTCCAGACCGCGCACAGCGTGATGCGCGACGGCGCACTCGCTCAGGCGCGCCGCCTGCTCGGGGCCACAAAAGCCATCCAGAATCTGCAGTTGGGCGGCGGACAAGGTGAGCTTGCGATGCTCGTGTTGCCCGTAGAAGGCCACCAGCAGCTGCCCCAAGGCACGCAGATCGCCCACGGCGGCGGAGCGGCCATTGACGTACGCGCGCGTACGCCCATCGGCGCCCACCCGCCGTGCCAACACAATCTCCTCGGCATCGGCGGGCAGCCGCTCACCGCGCTCGCCGTGCAACTCCAAAGGCAATGAGAAGACGCCCTCCACATAAGCCTCCAGCGCACCCGGGCGCACGATCCCGGTGCGCGCCCGGCCCCCGAGCAGCAGATCGAGTGCGTGCGCCAGCACGGTCTTGCCCGCGCCGGTCTCGCCGGTCAACACATTCAGACCTGGCGCCAGGGCAAGCTCTGCCCGCTCGATCAGGAGCAGGTTCTCGACACGTAACTCCAACAGCACAGGTGCAGGTGTACCACTGCGCACCGACGGATCGCTCGTTGCGACTATCTCCCAGCGGCTGGCGACAGGCCGCAAATCGCCGTAGTCTGTAAGAACATGGAGCGAGGCTGCGGCTCTCTCCAACATCGATCTCAGTCCAAAAGGCATGGCCGCCAACGACATCCAGACACCCCAGGAGCGCTCCGTTGGCGAGTCGCTGCCCGCTGACATGCTCGTCGAGCGCCTGGAAGAGGAGATCGCCCGCGCCGAGCGCCATCGCAGCGCCTTGAGCTGCCTGCTGGTGGGCATCGAGGACCTGGATGCGATTGGGCAGGCACACGGCAACGACCTCTCAGAGCAGGCGCTCGCCTATGTAGGGCTGACGTTGCGCCGCGAGTTCCGCCGCTACGACCGGATAGGTCCTATCAGCAAGCACGACTACATAGTGGTGCTCCCGGGAGCGGATGGCGCGCGCGGTGAAGTCGTCGCCCGGCGCACTCTCATGAGGCTGCGCGCGATCAAGATCGAAGCGCGCGATCAGCGGGCCCCGCTGCGGGTAACGGTCGGTATCGCCACCTGGCGCGCTGGGCAGAGCGCCGAGAAGCTGATCGCCGAGGTCAGGACAGCAGCGGGACGCCGCACACCAGAGCAGTCATCTGTCTCATCATCGCTGCCGCTGGGTCCATTAGGTTTAGGGAGTGCTCTCCGGATCTGAGCTGTGGCTGCTGCGCCTGATGGCCGATCGCGGCCTGGCGCTGCTTGACGCCGGCACGCTGCTGATCGTGATCGAGGAGCGCGGCGAGCTGCGCGTGGCGGCCTCAAGCGGTGAGGGCATCCCCCGCGTGCGCATCCTCTCGGTCGAGGGCAGCGCGCTGGGCTCGCTGTATCGCGCCGGTCAGCCCGTGGCATTGGACCGCCCACGCGGCCAGGAGGCGCTATGGCTGCACGAGCTGGGCATCGAAGCGCGAGGCGTGCTGGTGGAGCCGCTGAGCATGGAGAACCAAGGGGGCGGCCTGGTGGTCGCACTGCGCCACGATGCGAGCTTCCGCGACCCCGACCGCCGCGCGCTGCACTCCTTCGCGGAGAGCGTCACGCAGCGCCTGAAAGCCGAGCGCTCAGTGGAGATCGAACGCCTGCGCTACGGCATGGAGGCGCGCGAGCGCGAGCGCACACGTTGGGCGCGGGAGATCCACGACGAGACCGTGCAGGGACTGGGAGCGCTGCGCCTGAAGCTCGCCAACGCCCGCGACCTGCACGACGAGCGGACCCTTGAGGAGGCGGTGGGCGATGTGCTTGAGGGCTTGGGTCTTGAGATCGAAGGGCTGCGCCACCTGATCACCGAGCTTCGCCCCGCCGCCCTTGATGACCTTGGCCTCGTGCCGGCGCTTGAGGCATTGGCTAGACGGGCCCAGGCGATCGACGGTCTGGAGGTGCAGACGGAGATCGACGTCGACCTGGGCCCCGAGGGCCAACGACTGGACGCGGAGCTTGAGAGCACCATCTACCGAGTCGTGCAGGAGGCGCTGACTAATGTCTCGCGCCACGCACAGGCCACGCGGGCGGTCATCAGCCTCAGCGGCAGCAGCGGAGCGATCCGCGTGGCGGTGACCGACGACGGACAAGGCCTGCCCGCCAACGGCGCGCGCATGGGGCCCCGAGGAGATGGCCTTGAGGGAGGCTTCGGCCTGTCGGGGATGCGCGAGCGAGCTGAGCTGGTTGGAGGCGAGCTGGAACTGACGCCCGCGCCGGGGCAGGGCACAACAGTAAGGCTCACCGTGCCGCTGGCAGGGCGCCCTTCAGCGGACGCCATGGTCGAGGCCAACCGAGCTTAGTCGACCAGCCCGAGGCGCCAGGTAGGCGGCTCCGGCCGACCAAGCCAAGGCGCCGCGCGTAAGGCAGCGGTTCTCAGTCCACCAAGCCAAGGCGCCGCGCGTAGGCGGTTATCTCGGCGCGCGAGGAGAACCCAAGCTTCTCGATAGCCCGAGCGCGGTAGGTCTTGACGGTGCGCTCGGCCACGTGCAACTGCTCGGCTATCTGCGGATTGGTGTGACCAAGGGCGATCAGGCGCACCACCTCGCGCTCGCGATCGCTCAAAGATGCACCCCCGGGATCGGCGTCCTCGCCGGTGGCCATCAAGGCTCCCAGACGGGGATGCAGGTAGTTGCCGCCGGCGACAGCCAGACGGAAGGCCTGCAGGAGCTCCGCCGGCTCGGCCTCTTTGAGGACATAGCTGCGGGCCCCCGCACGCAGTGCCTGGCGCGCATACTCGGGGTCCTCACGCATCGTGAGGATGGCCACGGCAAGCGAAGGATGGGCGACGAAGCAGGAAGGCAGCGCGGCGAGACTTGAGCCGCCGGGCATCGTCAGGTCAAGCGTCAGCAGGTCGGGCTTGTGCTCGCGTACTTCGCGGATGGTGGCAGGCACGTCGGCGGCCTCGGAGACGACGCGAAACTCACCGGACTCGCGCTCAAGGACGGTGCGAATGCCATCGCGCACGACGGCATGGTCGTCGGCAATGATGACGTCGATGGGGCGATCCACCCCTGGTATGCCCTCCTGCATGACGCCCATACGGTAGCGGCTGTATCGGACATCCCGTGCGGTGACTTTCCCTTTGCAAAGCGCCAAATAGTCATTGCCAGCCAGCGGAAGGACCCTGTAGGACGACATCGATCGGCACCTTTGGGACGACAAGATCAGCACCCCTCGCCCGACAGACAAATGGCCCGTGAGGTAGCACCATTGTCGTGTCGTTATGGCGGGATCCCAAGGAAGGGAAACCGCGGGAGGGCTCTCCCTGCGAGCCCAATCCGAACTAGACCAGCCTGGAGGTCAAAAATGAATATGGCACTTTCACTGCTAGCCCATCGGGGTGAGCACAGATGAGCGCCGTGGGCATCGGGCTCGTATGGGCCTTCATCACCTCGGCGGCGTTCGTGGCATTGTCGGCAAGCGCGCTGGCGAGAACCCGCCACGAGCTGGAGGTGGACCCGCGCAGCCTGCGTACAAGCACGCAGTGGCCCGCGATCGAAGTGTCCCCCGCCAACACCGTGCTGCGCTCCTCCCCTTCGATAGCCCGCATGCAGGACGGCGCGGGTCATCGCGATGCGGTCCTGCTGTCATGAGCCCCACCAATAGCTCCAGCGTCTCGACTGGCGCGCAAGCCAGACATGCCGCACGGCGAGGCGATGCCGCACGGCGAGACGCTCCTGCGCTACGGCTGGTAGCCGAGGAACTGCGAGATGCCAACGAGAACCGCGAGGGAGACACCGACGGCAACCCCCCACGCATTCTGATCGTTGCTTCCCGAGCACAGGAGCGCACGCTGGTGCGCAGGGAGTTGACCGATGCGCTGGCCCCAGATACCGCGTTCGCGGAGGCAGGCAACATATGGGAGGTGCTCCAACAGGCACCCCAATGCGGCGTGGTGATGCTGGCGGCCCCACTCACCGACGTCTCGGCGCGCACGCTGACGGAGCTGTTGGGCAGGCGCCACCCGTGGTTGCCGATTGTCGTGCTGGACCCCCCTGATGCGGAGGCCCAGACCGGCCCGATGTCGGTCTAGGCTCGGGGACCTAAGGGTCGCGCGAGGACTGAGCGCAACGAATCCAAGTAGGCGAACATCGCCGGAAGCGTGCGAGAGAAGCTGCATGACCCGAACCCGGCCGAAGCAGACGTTAGCGTGGCGGCGTGCCATCACTGCCAAAGAGCCCCCGGCTGCGAAGAATTCTCCTCGCGTACACGGTCAACCAGCTGGGGACATGGTTCGCGTATGTGGCGCTGATGTTGAGCGTCTACGACCACACACACAGTGCGCTGGCTGTGGCGGGGCTACTGGTGGCAGGGCGTCTGTTGCCGGCACTGTTGACGCCCACACTGGTGGCGGCGGTCGAGATGTCAAAGCGCCGCGGCGGCCTCAGTCGCCTGTACATGCTGGAGGCAGTGGTGGCAGTGGCGATGGCAGCACTGTTGTGGCACTTCTGGCTGCCCGGCCTGCTGGTGCTGGTGGCGATCGACGGCACGGCGGCGCTGACGGCTGGCGCACTGTTGCGGGCCACGGCAGCGCGTGTCGCGGTCGAGGAGATGGTGCCGAGCACGGAGATACTGGCCGCGGCGGGCGACGGGGAAAATGGAATTGGGAGAGGGACCCCGGCCGAGCCAGGCCGGGCGGACCCAAACTCTTCGCCGCGCCTGGCGGACCCAAACTCTTCGGGTCCTGTGGTGGCCGCGCCGGGCGAGACTGGGGAGAGTGCGGAAGAGGTCGCACAGCGCGAAGCGAACGCGGCGTTGAATGTGGCCTTCACGGCGTCGGTGACTCTGGGGCCAGCCGTGTCTGGCGTGATCGTGGCCGCCTCGGGGAGCCCCACGGCACTGTTGATCGACGCGGTGTCCTTCATGGTGTGCGGAGCGCTGTTGATGAATCTGCAGGTGCACGCGAGCGCGGATGCGGGCAGCACTTCGGTGCGCAGCCGCCTGCTGGCGGCGTGGGGTTATCTGCAAACCGCCCCGGCACTGCGTGGACTGCTGGCGACGGAGGCACTGGCGATCGTCTTCTTCGCCTCGGTGGAGCCGGTGGAGGTGCTGTTCGTGAAGTCGACGCTAAACGCGGGCGATCGCGGCTTCGGCTTCCTGACCGCCGCCTGGGGTGTGGGAATGGTGTTGGGCAGCCTTGTCTTCGCGCGCGCAGTGCACCGTCCGTTGCGGCCGATGCTCACGTGGGGAACGCTGGCGGTGGGCCTGGCCTACATCGGCTTCTCCTTGTCCCCCACGCTGGCCGTGGCATGTGGCGCGGCGGTTGTGGGCGGTATGGGCAATGGCGTGCAGTGGGCGGCACTGATCAGCTCGGTGCAACACATGAGCCCGCGCGAGCTGCTGGGAAGATTGATGGGCACGGTGGAAGGGATCGGGGCGTTGTGCCCCGCCATCGGCTTCGTGCTGGGGGGCGTGCTGGCGCAATTGACCTCGCCGCGCACGGCGATGCTGTGGATTGGCGTGGCGGCGGCCTTGTGCACCGGGCTGTTCCTGCGCGTGACGCGCAAGGACCTGGTGCAGGCCGCAGTATCCGTGCCAGCGGGCATGCCGGCGGAGTTGGCGAGCGAGATGGCGGGAGACATGCAGGCAGCCAGCGAACCTCGTTAATCCGTGGTCTTCGAATGGTGCGCCTCAAGTACGACACGAAGAAGGCCGTTAAGAACGACACAGAGTCGTCCTTAGATCGGCCCTGGCATCCCTGGCAGCACCACTGGCAAAAATGGCATCCCTGGCATCACCCTTGGCGCCTCTGGCGCGCCCCCTGGCTGCGATGACACACTGGCGCAGGCATATCTACCTGGGCTTTCAGGTGTTGCTGCTGGCAGGGGCGCTGGCGGCCGCGGTGGTCATCTCACGTCCGGAAGAATGGAAGCCGCTGCCATTGCTGCTGCTGCTGCTCGTGTTAAGCGCCACAGGCGATCGCCTGACGGTGAATGTACGCAACCAGAACCTCTCCGGTGCATTCATCGCACTGGTGCTCGCCATGACGCTGCTCGGCCCCGCGCCGGCACTGGCATTGGGGCTCGCGGTGATGCTCACAGACGCCGCCGTACGCCGCCTGGAGCCCGCGAAAGCCCTTATCAACCTGGCGACCTATGCGGTGTTCCTGATCGCGGGCGGCCTGCTGAGCCAAGTGCTGGTGGGCGTCAACGTGCACGACCCTCACAACGCGGCCGCCACTCGGGGGCCGACGTTCGCTTTGATCGTCTTCGCCGTATTCACGGTCACCAACCTGCTCAACTTCGCGCTGATCGCCGTGCACGAGCGCGTAGTGGGCAACCGTGGCCTAGTGGATCAGGCGCGCTACCTGCTATTGCCGATGCTTCCCGGCCAGGTGGCCGCGGGAGGCCTCGCGGCACTGCTGGCGGTGGCCTACACAAACATGGGCTATCCGGCGCTCGTGGGGCTCGTGCTGGTGATCGTCATCTTCCAGTACCTGACCGTCGCGCTGGTGCGCTCGGAGGACCGCGCCGAGCAGCTGGAGGCGCGCTCGATGCGCCTCGCCTCATTGCAACTCGGGGTGCTGGTGACGCTCGTTGAGACCCTTGCCTTGCGCGATCGCATGACCGCCAGGCACGCCGCCGCCGTCGCCCGCTACGCGCGGGCGCTGGCGCAGCAGGCGGGTTGCAGCGAGGCCGAGCAGGATGTGGCGCACACCGCGGGCCTGCTGCACGACATCGGCAAGTTCGCCCTGCCCGATCGCATCTTGAACGCCGAGATACTCTCTGATGAGGACTGGGCGATGGTGCGCCGCCATCCCCAGGAGGGAGCCACGCTGGTGGGGCGCCTGGACGGCTACGGCCCGGTGGCCGAAGCGATCCTCTATCACCACGAGAAGGTCGACGGCAGCGGCTACCCGGCCGGCCTGATTGGCAGCGAGATCCCGCTGCTCTCGCGGATAATCGCTATCTGCAGCACCTACGACACGATGACGGCGCGCGACAGCTATCGCTCGCCAAGGACCCCCCAGGACGCCATGACCGAGCTGCGCCGCGTGTCCGGGCGCCAGTTGGATGGCGAGCTCGTGAACAGCTTCATCGCGATGCTTGAGCGCGACGGTGAGGCGTTGTTTGCGCGCGGCGACGAGGTGGACTTCGAGGCCGAGCTGGCCTTCGAGCGCCGCGCGCGGGCAATCGCCGAGCCGGCAATGCGTTAGCTCGCAAGCAAATCGGGTCGGATCGCGTTACTTGTAGGCCGGGATCGCAGGCCGAATGGGCCAAGGCTCTCCGCCAAGCTGGAGAAGGGTCCTTTAACGCCAAAAGCGCCGCTCTGAGCGGCGCCCTGGCCTGGGTCACGTAGGACCCTGGAGCTGCTTTCGCAGCTTCTCTCTCTACTGCTGCTTAGTGCTTAGAGCTTCCAACCCATTGAACCGCTCCTTCGCTCGTGGCCCGCGGACCTGTTTGGTGAAGCACCCCGGTCCGGTCCCGGATAGCCATCACCTTTGAGTAGGTTTGAGTCGAATAGTAGCGGGATAGCCCGAATATTGCACCCCTGAAGAGGCTTTTGCACAATTGATTGCAGATGAGGCGCCTTGACTAGATTGCCATCCACCTGCTCGCGACAGTCCCAATCATGTGGTTTCAAGCCAAAAACTGAGGTTTTCTGGGCGCTTGAAACGGCCGATTTGAGCCGTCTGGCCAAAGGTCCATAAACCTGCTCGCCGCTCAACTTTCGCGCCCATTGCGCCGAAGAGGTAGGTGTTCGTACCTTCCACGACCCTTGAGAGCCGCCACCATGCCCCTGATCCCGCTCGCGCCCGCCAACGATCGCCAGCTGGTCTTCACCAGCT
This sequence comes from Solirubrobacteraceae bacterium, assembly GCA_025449845.1. Classification (GTDB taxonomy): domain Bacteria; phylum Actinomycetota; class Thermoleophilia; order Solirubrobacterales; family Solirubrobacteraceae; genus Palsa-744. The sequence goes on from JANWIP010000026.1 coordinate 32,837, forward strand.
CACAGGCCGCCCGCTATCTGGGCGTATCCCTGGCTACCGTCCGCCGCTGGGCCGACGCCGGGCACATTGACTGCTACCGCACGCCCGGTGGGCAGCGTCGCTTCTCACGCGAGCAGCTCGACGGCTTCATCGCCTCGCTTGAGCACTCGCACCCCCGCGCCGCTTAGGAACGTGCTCAGCGGGCGAGTCCCCCGAAAGTCTCAGCGGGCGAGTCGCCCGAACTTCTCACGCAGCCTGCGATAAAAGCTGGAGTCCGGCAGCTGCGCGATCGTGCCCACATCGTCGGCAAAGCGCGCCTTGATCTTGCCTCCGGCGGGGATCTCACAGAGCGGGCGCCCGTCCACCGACACGTCGAGTGGCTCGCGCGAGCGATTGTGGATCTCCAAGGGGTCTCCCGGGGCCACGACCAGTGTTCTGGCGGTGAGCGAGTGGGGCGCGATGAACGACACCACCAACCCCTCCACCCCCCAGGCCATCACCGGACCGCCGTTGGCCAGGTTGTAGCCGGTACTGCCGGCGGGGGTGGCCACTACAAGGCCGTCGCAGCGCACGCTGCCCACTTCCTCGCCGTCCAGCGTGTAGGCCAGCTCTGCTACACGCTCGCCCACCTTGCGATGGATCGCGACATCGTTGATCGCCGTTGCTTCCCCCGCGGGCGTGTTCAGCTTGATCGCCGGCAGCTTCAGCAGCTCGAAGTCGCCCTCAAACGCTCGGCGGATGCCGTCCTGCAGCTCCTCCGGCTCCACCGTCGCCAGGAAACCGATCTCGCCAAAGTTCACGGCGAACACCGGCACGCCCGTACCCGCATAGCGCTGAAGGGCGCGCAGGATGGTGCCGTCGCCGCCCAAAACCACGCATAGCTCCACGTCGGCGCGCATCTCGGCATCCGTTTCGATCCCCGGCCCAGCTTGGAGGCGATGCTTCTCGCTCTCCTCTGGATCGAAGCGCAGCGTCACGCCTGCGCTGCGCGCAGAAGCCATCAACTGCTCCAGCGCCACTGCGGTGTCAGACACGCGGCGATGCGTCAGCACCGTCATGCGTCTGGGCTCCACGTCATCCACGGCTCCACCCCCTCTCGCCCTCACCGTTCACGGCTCGACCTCACTTGCCATCGCCGCGAGCTCTTCATCATCCCGCGCCCCGCCCTCGCGGCCGGGCTCGGCCAGCCATACGAAGGTCTCAATGTTGCCCTTCGGCCCCGGCAGCCCCGAGGGATGAAAGCCCAATACGGCTGCTCCCAAGCCGCGTGCGTAGGAGCCCACGCTCACAAGCGCCGCTCTACGATCCTGCGCCGCCCGCACGACACCCCCCTTGCCCACCTTTTCGCGGCCGACCTCGAACTGAGGCTTGACCATCGCCAGCACGTCATAAGGGGCAGCCATGCAAGGCAGTATCGCCGGCAGCACCTTCGTGAGCGAGATGAACGACACATCCGCCACCGCCAGGTCCGGCGCGTAGGGCAGCATCGCCGCCGTCAGCGCGCGGGCATTGGTGCGCTCCAGCACGTGTACGCGGGGGTCCTGGCGCAGGCCGTAGTCAAGCTCGCCGTACGCGACATCTACCGCCACCACCTCCGCTGCCCCATGCTGCAGTAGGCAGTCGCTGAACCCGCCTGTGGAGGCACCTACATCGAGCGCCTTGCGGCCCTGCACCTCAAGTCCCGTACCCGCCAGTGCATTGGCCAGCTTGATGCCTCCACGCGAAACGTACCGCGGGCGCTCCTTCACGCTCAGCTCGGCATCCACCGCCACCATCTCCCCCGGCTTCTGCGCCCTGCGGCGCCCCGGGCGGGCGGGGTCCAGGTAAACCTCGCCGGCCATCACCGACGCCGCGGCCTGGCTGCGCGAGGAGAACAGGCCGCGCTCGGCCAGCAGGGTGTCCAGACGCTGCTTGGAGGCCACGCCGAGAACGGTATCCGCAAACGGCGCCTGAAAGCGTGGCGAGCAATCGAACATGTGTGCGCAACGTCACACACAAACATATGTGCGATGGGCAATATGGTGATCGACCCGAAGCACAGCAGCATCCCTCCTCCCTCGAAACGGCCCGCCCTCCCAGCGGGCCGTTTCTTTTAACAGCTCTTGCTACGCCTGAATTGTCGCCGAGCGGCGGTCGCCGATGCTACGCCTGAATTGTCGCCGAGCGGCGGTCGCCGATGGCGGCCTCGATGCGCTCAGCGATGCGCTCGGCTGTGAAACCGACCTCCTCGTGCAGCAGGGCCGGCTTGCCGTGGGTCACATAGCGGTCGGGTAGTCCCACGCGCAGGATGCGAGGAGTGGCGCCGGTGTCATTGAGGGTCTCCCACACGGCGCTGCCAAAGCCGCCTGCCAACACACCCTCCTCGACCGTCACCAGCAGGTCATGCTCGGCTGCCAGCTGCGCCATCAGGCCCGCGTCGATCGGCTTGGCGAAACGCGCATCGGCGACCGTCGCGTGGATGTCATGAACCGCCAGCAGCTCCGCCGCCGCGCTGGACTTCGCCACGCCGCTGCCGTAGCCGATCAGCGCCACTCGCTCGCCCTGGCTCAGGATCTCGCCTGTGCCCACTCGTAGCGCACGAGGCTCCGCGGGCAGCTCCACGCCCATGCCCTCCCCGCGCGGGTAGCGCAAGGCGACCGGACCGTCGTCGTGGCGCAGCGCCGTGTGCAGCATGTGCACCAGCATCGCCTCATCGCGAGGGGCCATCAGCACGATGTTGGGCAGACAACGCAGATAGGCGATATCGAATACCCCATGATGCGTCGGGCCGTCGTCGCCCACCAGGCCCGCGCGGTCAAGCGCCAGTACGACGTTAAGCTTCTGCAGGCACAGGTCGTGCACGATCTGGTCGTAGCCGCGCTGCAGGAAGGTCGAGTAGATCGCCGCCACCGGCTTGACACCCTCAAGCGCAAGACCCGCCGCGAACAGCAGCGCCTGCTGCTCGGCGATGCCCACGTCGAAGTAGCGCTCGGGCATGGCCTTCTGCAGGATGTTCAGGCCCGTGCCGCTGTTCATCGCCGCCGTGATCCCCACCACGCGCTCGTCGCGTTCGCACTCGCGCACCAGCGCTTCGCCGAACACCTGCGTGTACTGCTTGGGAGGGGGCTTGGCCGGCGCGGCGACAGGGACGCTTGGCGCGCCGTTCAAAATCGACTTGGGCTTGGCCGCATGCCACTGCTCCATGCCCTCTAGTCCGCCATCCTCGGCGGGGGCGAAGCCCTTGCCCTTGACTGTCGCGATGTGCACCACAACCGGCCTTTCCGCTGCCAGCGCCTCCTGCAGCGCCTTGCGCAGTGCGCGCACGTCGTGCCCGTCCACGACGCCCATATAGGCCCAGTCGAGCTCCTCCCACCACAGGCCCGGCGCCCAGAATGCCTTGATCGACTCCTTCAACTGGGGCCCCAGGCGCTCGAACGCGGCGCCGATGCCTCCCGGCAGGCGCATCAGGCCGCCCTCCACGCCCTCGCGCGCGTGCCACAGCTTGGGGTTCAGCCGCACTCGGTTGAAGTACCGCGACAGCGCGCCCACGTTGGGGGCTATCGACATGCCATTGTCGTTCAGCACGATCACCATCGGTGTGCCCAGCCCACCTGCCTGGCCGATCGCCTCAAAGGCCACACCGCCCGTCATGGCGCCATCGCCGATGACCGCCACCACCTTGCCGTCCTCCACCGGCGGCGTCGGCGAAACGCGCCCCGTGCGCTCGCCCCCCTCGCCCCCGCCCTCGGTCCCGCGTGCCTGCGCGTGGATCATGTGGCGCATGCCCTCCTTGATGCCCACCGCGTAACCCACAGAGGTTGAGGCGTGGCCGGCGCCCATGATGTCGTGCTCTGACTCCTCCCGCGAGCAGAATGGCGCCAGTCCGCCGTACTGGCGGATCGTCGGCAGCTCATCGCGCCGGCCCGTCAGCACCTTGTGCGGGTAGGCCTGATGGCCCACGTCCCATAGGATCTTGTCGCGCGGGGACTGCAGCAGCGAATGCAGCGCCACCGCCAGCTCGCAGGTCCCCAGATTGGCCCCGAAGTGCCCACCGATCTCGCCCACCGTGTCGATGATGTGCTCTCGCACCTCCTGCGCCAGACCCTGCAACTGCTCCTCGGAGAGCGTCTTGAGGTCCTCGGGACCCTCTATGTGGGGAAGTATGCGATCGCTCATGAGGTGCGCGTATAGATGAAGTCCGTTACCTGCTCAAGCTCAGCGCGCGCTGGGGGGGGCGGACCGCCCCGGGCCAGCGCCTCTCGCGCCGTGCGGTGGGACTCCGCGGCCAGGACCTTGGCTTGATCGATTCCGAACTCGCTCACGTAGGTTCGCTTGCCGTGACGCTCATCGCTGCCTCGCGGCTTGCCCAACGCCTGATCTGTCCCGGTCACGTCCAAGATGTCATCAACAATCTGGAACAGCACGCCCAGCTCGGCCGCGAAACGGCGCAGGGCCATTGTCGCAGGTCCATCCACGGCGGCCAGCAGAAGCACACAAATGACCGATGCGCTCACCAACCTCCCCGTCTTGAGCTCATGCAGGCGCCGCAGCCCCCCCGGCCCCTCCGGTGCCCGATGGGCCACGTCGGCGTACTGGCCCCCCACCATGCCATTGACCCCTGTCGCCGCCGAGAGCTCGGCGGCAGCCGCCAGCACCCGCGCGGGCTCTGAGCGTTGCAAGGTCAGCAGGTGGTGAAACGCCTCGGCATACAACCCATCTCCCGCGAGGATCGCAACGCTCTCTCCGTATGCGACATGGCAGGTGGGCCGCCCGCGGCGCAGATCGTCGTCGTCCATCGCCGGCAGATCGTCGTGGATCAGCGAGTAGGTGTGGATCAGCTCGATCGCCCCTGCCAAGGGCAGCACCGAGCGCTGCTCCAATCCCACTGCTCTGGCCGTCGCCAGCGCCAGCACCGGGCGGATGCGCTTGCCTCCCGCCAGGAGCGAATAGCGCATCGCCTCCTGGAGGCCCGCCGTCATCGCCTCCTCTGAGAAGCGCATGCTTTGCAGGTACTCCTCCACCTCCCTGCTCAGATGGTCTGGGTAACTTGCCGCCACTGCTGGCATCACCGCGGCTATAGGAGGCTGTCCTGCCCGGGGGCAGGCGCGTGCAGCTCGCTGCGCGCCCTGCTCTCGAGCTCCGCCGAAGCCTGCGTGGCCAGCGCAGCACAGTCCTCTACCAGTGTCGCCGCCGCATCGGCCGACAGCTCGCCCGAGCGCAGCTGCTCCGCCGCGCGCTCCAAGCGGTCGATCAGATCATCCAGGGGGTCCATTGCGATTGTGTCCTCTCTACTGCTGCTCATGGCACCGACGGCGTATTCTCGCGCACCTCGCGCAACACCGCAGCCAGCACTCCGTTGACAAATGCCGGCGCCTGACTGCCGCAGAACACTTTGGCGCTCTTCACGGCCTCTTCGATCGCGCCCTCTGCGGGAATTGGCGTCTCCCCGGGCGCCACGTCCGGGTGCAGAATCTCGATCAATGCCACCCGCATGATGCTGCGCTCCAAGGGCTGCAGCCTCTCCACCGACCAGCCATGCGCGTGGCGATCGATCACCTCATCGAGCTCCGCAGCCCGATCCGCCGCGGCATAGGCCAGCGCCCGTGCAAAAACCGACGCGTTGGGTCCTAGCGCCTTCAATAGGGGCTGCCCGGTGAGGTCGTGCTGATAGAGCGCGAATACCGCCGCCCTCCTCTGCTCTGAGCGGCGCATCTCTGCCTGCTCCTAAGCGCGCGACACGTAGTCGCCCGAGCGCGTATCCACGCGAATGCGCTCGCCTACCTCGATGAACAGCGGCACATTGATCGAGGCCCCTGTCTCCAGCATCGCCGGCTTGGTCCCGCCACCGGAGGCCGTATCCCCCCGCAGGCCCGGCTCGGTCTCAGTGATTTCCAGGTCCACCGCGCTTGGCAGCTGCACGTCCGAGGGCTCATCGTCGATGAACAGCACATCCACCTCGCTTGAAGGCTTTGTCCAGCGCAGTGCCTCCTCCACCGTGCCTTGCGCCACCGCGATCTGCTCGTAGCTCTCGGTGTCCATGAAGTGCGCCTCCGCCCCGTCCGCATAGAGAAACTGCATCCTGCGCGCCTCTGTGCGCACCGGCCTGAACTTCTCCCCAGCGCGGAACGTGCGGTCGATCGACGCGCCGTCGCTTGCCCGGCGCAGCTTGGTGCGTACGAACGCCCCGCCCTTCCCCGGCTTCACGTGCTGGAACTCCATGATCTTGAAGACGACACCGTCGACCTCTATGTGCGAGCCGTTACGAAACTGATTGGTGCTAATCACAAACGGGAGCGTAGCGGGCGCGAACGCCACCAGCCGGAGAGCGATACGTGCAAGCCGGCCTTTTCGGGGACCTAAACCAACCGTTCAGGGACCTACACCAACCGTTCACGCTCCATCTGCGTCTTCTTGTCTTGGCTCTTCGTCTCGTTCATGAAACTGTCGGGATCGAAGACCGAGAGGTAACGTGCGTAGGGAAGCCATCCCAGTCGTGCGAGACGGTCCAGCACCATCCGGCCGAGCCGCTCCGCGGATATGACGCGCCGCGGGCTGGCCAGGCCTGAGGGCAGGTCGTCCAGATCGTCCTCGATGGGTGTGGCCTCAAGCATGGCCTGCTGAGAGATCTCTTCGACCAGCCCGTCGGTGGCCTGGTTGTGCTCGCTCTTAGCCAGGGCACGGCTGATCGAACGCCGCAGCTTGCGATAGCTGAACGGCTCCAAGCGCCGCTCGGAGCTGTCGGGCATCTCCTCGAAGGGCTCCTCGCGTGCACGCTTCTGCACATAAAACATCAGATTGTCGAGTTCCTCTATCGCGGCCAGCAACTGATCCACGGACTTAAACCGGCGCTCTCTCAAGAAGACGCTGCCGAACCGCACCGCCGCGATTCCCGTCTCCTCGCGGTGCTTGAGCTCGCGCAGCACTATTGCTCCGATCTCAAGCGTCGAAATCGCGTCGCCTGTGGACTGTGGGCTGTCCCGCATCGCTTCAACCACCTCGCCCACGATCGCCTCCACTTGCACGGGCTGTCGCAGCTCGGCGGTCGCCTTTTCAATCCCTGCACGCAGCCGAGATTCGTCGAAGCGATCGAGCCTGCCGTCTCGCTTGCGGACGAACCGAGCTTCAGCGAACTCCCATGATGTAAACGAGTGACCGCCCTCACAGACCCTTCGACGTCGCAGCACCGTTCCGGCTTCGACGGGTCGTGTCTCAATGACCTTGCTCGACAGGCCGCATACGGGGCAACTCAATGTCCGGGGAGGGGGCGCCATGCACAGGGAGTCTAGTCCGCATATAGCCGTGGGCGACAGGTCTGCTATCCCTGAAGGAGATCATGCAGGATGCAAAAATGCCTGCACCTGGGCGAAATATCGGATTGCTTGCAGGAGGCGTCCGGGTGATCTTATATACAATAGGGTTGCGCTTGCATAGATCGTGGGCTACTCTTCGCCAGAATGGGACAGGCTCAGGCTCCAAGGCAGATGCAGGACCCGGCTCTTTCGGCGACTGAGAGCTTTCGCCTGGACCTGGTGCGGCTGAAGTTCCAGCGGACCACCAACGAGATCTTGGGCGCCGGAACCGCAGATGCGCGGATCGCTGCCGTCCAGCCCGCGCTTGGCACGTTCAAGCAGGAATCCGAAGTGGCCCTCAAGCTGGTTCAGGGTGAGATGCAGATGATGCTGATAATCGCCGAGGTCGGCTACTGGCGCCCTGTGCGTGAGCCAGAGGAAGGATCGGCCACAGACCGCACCGTACCCGCACACATCCCCATGGCGCACCTGCCAGTTCCGCTCCCTGGAGACCTTGGAATGCATGAGCTTCGGCACGAATCCCGTCGCACGGACAGCAGCGTTGGCCATCCCGACGGTTCACATGACCGTCAGCTGCTTCTCGCGCCCATCATGGGTGGTTCCATCGGCGAGACCGAAGGCGCTATCGTCCTGTTCGGAAAGCGCCCTTTCGCCTGGACCAGTGCTGAGTGCATGCATCTGGCCACCGCAGCCGCTCAGATCGACGGACTGCTGATAGGCCTGAAGGTGAGCCTCCGTGACGTTGTCGAGCCTGCCGTGGCGCAGTTTGCCGTGGGTGAGGAAGCTGTGCGCGAAACCGCCATCGAGCACGATTCGATCGAGATCCGCAATGGCTAACTCCCGCGAGATGATCATCGGTGTGGAGCGTCTTCTTACGACCCCCGGCACGCATCCCTTTGATGCGGTGGAATGGGAGCTGCGCGACGCGCGCATCGGCCACGGCGACCGTGTGGCGTTCGAGCAGGGCGACGTGGAGTTCCCCGCGAGTTGGTCGCAGAACGCGACGAACATCGTCAGCCAGAAGTACTTCCGTGGCCAGCTGGATACGCCGGCGCGTGAGCACTCGGTGAAGCAGATGATCGGCCGCGTGGC
>JANWIP010000027.1 GCA_025449845.1 Solirubrobacteraceae bacterium
CCGTGCTGTGATCCTTCAACGTCGGCTCGATCGCTTCCAATTCCGGAAGGGTCGCGTTGATGTAGCTGCCGTTGTTGTCGGTCGAGCTGGTCTCTGCCGCCGTCTCCATCGTGCGCGCCTGCGTCTTGGCAGCCGCGTCGTTGGCCTTACTCTTCTGGTTCAAGAACGCCGGAATGGCGATCGCAGCCAGAATACCAATGATCAGAATTACGACCAGGAGCTCGATGAGCGTGAAACCACCCTCATCCTTCGAGCGCTGGCGCAGTCGATACAGCATTTCGATCCTCCTAGGATCCGATTACAGGACGCCAGTCCTCGATTCCATCGCCCCAAATGGCGATGCGTCCCCTACGGAGCCGCCGGCTTTGCAAACACGTCCTACGGACGCTGCCCTGGCACCTCGGCGCTGGCTATTGTCAGCCAGGGAATCGGCCAGACCGGGGAGAGCCTGTAGTGCTGCAAGTCGCGTTGGACGCATGGACCCGCCGGTCCAAACGCGGCTAAACGGATGTCTGGGCCGCCTCTTCGGTCTCCTGCGCGTCATTCCCCTCGGCGTTCAGCCAGCGTGTCTGCGCATCCACATCGTGTTTGCGCACACCCTCCCCTTCGCACCAAGGGCAGGTGACGGTGTTCGCGCTCCCTCCCAGATTGGAGATCACGCGCCCCGTGCCGTGGCAGGGCATACACTCCTGAGGAGCGTGAGAAGCCTCTGTGGGATCGGTGTCGTCGCCCTCGTCGGTGGCCATGAGGCGAGATTAGCGCGTAAGGCATGAATGACGCGGCGCGAGAGCAGCAGCAACGCAGAAGCCGGCACTGGGAGTGGGCGGCGGTGGCGGCCGTGGTGGCCGGCGCGGCGGCGCTGCGCCTGATCGACCTCGGGGCAGTACGGCTGGACCCGTTCTACGACGCCGCCGTGCGCAGCATGGGGACCTCGTGGAAGAACTTCTTCTTCGGAGCTTGGGAGCCGGGCGGAAGCGCTTCAATCGACAAGCCGCCGCTGGACCTGTGGTTGCAGGTTGCGAGCGTGAAGGTCTTTGGGTTCGGCTCCACCTCCTTGAAGCTGCCGGAGGCGCTGGGCGCGGTGGCAGCCGTAGGGCTGATGTACTCGGCCGTGCGACGCGTGTGGGGATTCGCGGCCGGTATCGGAGCGGCGCTGGCGCTGACGGTCATGCCGGTGGAGGTCATCACCGCTCGCAGCGACACGATGGACGCCGTGATGATGGCTTTGCTGGTGGGAGCGCTGCTGCTGCTGATCAAGGCGTGTGAGAGCGGCAGGACGAGTTGGCTGCTTGCGGGCGCCGCGGTGTTGGGGATCGCTTTCAACGTCAAGCTGCTGGAGACCGTTGTGGCGCTGCCCGGGCTGGCGCTGATTGCGCTGCTGGGGTTCCAGCGAGCGGTCCCCTCGCACGGTGCGGGGCCAGCCTCGCACGCTGCGACGCCAGGCTCGCGCGAATCAGGGGGGCCCTCGCCCGAAGCAGTGACGCCCTCGCGCGAAGCGGCGCCAAGCTGGCTGCGCGATCGCGCGGTGCCGCTGGCGGGAGCCGCTGTCGTGTACATCGCGGTGGCCCTGCTGTGGCTCAGCGCAACGTTGCTGTTCCCGGCGCACGACCGACCGTACGCGATTGGCTCAACGAATGGAAGCGCCTGGAATGCGGCCTTCGTGTTCAACGGCCTGGACCGCATCGAGGGCAAGGCCGTGGAAGGAACCACGCTCCTGTACAAGCGTGGTCGCCGCTTCGTCTCGGCGAGCGCACAGGAAGGCGAACGGGCACAGATACCGCCACCATCTCCGACACGTCTGCTCAAGGGCGGAGGGCCGTTGCCGATCCAGCGGCTGGGCCTGGAGTTGCTGGTGGCACTGGGGCTTGGGCTGCCAGCATTGGCGCTGGGCTTCAAGGGCGCGGGACGAACGCAAAAGGCCGTAAGCCTGGGCCTGGTCGTGTGGCTCTTGACGGGTACGCTGCTGTTCAGTGCCATGACCCGCCTGCACCCCCGCTATGTGGAGGGATTCACGCCGGCGGTGGCAGCGTTGGTGGGAATTGGCGTCGCCTGGGCCGCGGGCGCACTCACCAAGCGCCGGACCAAGTACGTGCGGGCAGTCGTGTTTGGCGCAATGTTGGCACTCGTGCTGGCGATCCCACTGGCGGCGAGCGTGAAGGCAGTTAAGGACCACGTCTCCGATGCCGGGAATGTGGGCGCGCTGCCGGCAGCCGAGCTGGGAAAGCTGAGTACGTACCTGCGTGCGAATCGCGTGGGCGCCAAGTACGAGGTGGCGGTGGATTCGGCGACAAAGGCCTCGTCGCTGATCGTGCGCGATGCTCTGCCGGTCGTCGTGCTGACGAGCTATCAGGGACAGACGCTGACAAGCGTCGCGAAGCTGCGGCCGCTGATCGCCCGCGGCGAAGTGCGCTACGCGCTGCTCAATTCCTCGTGCGGCAAACGCACTCCCCGCACCGACGCGGCGTGCTCGGAACCCGCCCTTTGGGTACGCGCGCACGGGCGCGATGTGTCAAGACAGGCGGGGTTGACACGCCCCGGCGTGCTGTGGCGACTGCCAGAAGCGATAGGCTGACTGGAATGATTGCGGACGCATCGCTCCTGCCCGAGCTGATGAGGCAGGCGCGTGCGGCGGGGAAGCTGGCACTCGATACGGAGTTCATGGGTGAGGGCCGCTACCGCACCTTGCTGTGTCTGGTGCAGGTTGCCGTGCCCGGCCGCATCGAGCTGATCGATCCGCTGGAGGCGGGCGCTGATGGCTCTCCACTGGCGGAGGTCCTGGCGGACCCCGCGGTTGAGGTGGTGGTGCACGCCGGTCGCCAGGATGTGGCGCTGCTGCGCCGCTGGCTGGGCACCGAGGTGACCAATGTGTTCGACACCCAGGTCGCGGCCGGGTTCGCCGGGATGGGCGCGCAGAGCTCATACGAGTCGCTGCTCTCGCAGGTGCTGAATATGCGTGTAGCCAAGAGCGCGAGCTTCACCCGCTGGGACGCACGACCACTATCTGAGGAGCAGCTGGAATACGCCCGCGAGGACGTGCTGCACCTGCTTGAACTTGCCGAGGAGTTGCAACGTCGGCTGGCGACGCTCGGGCGGCTGGAGTGGGCACGACAGGAGTGCGGGGCATTGGAACGCGCCAGCGACGAGCGCGATCTGGATACAGTGTTCGCGCGCCTGCCTAGGGTGCGCAATCTGAGCCTCGTCTCACAGGCGGTCGCGCGCGAGCTGGTGCAGTGGCGCGAGCAGACGGCCGCCAGCCAGGACCGCACGGTGCAGAGCGTGCTAGGCGACCCGGTGCTTGTGGAGATAGCCAAGCGCAAGCCGAGCACGCCCAACAAGCTGCACGACATCCGCGGTGCTGGCCAGAGCGCCGTGCGTCGCCGCACCGAGGAGGTCCTGGACGCCGTGCGACGAGGTCTTGAGCGTCCTCACGAGCCGCTTGAGGAGACCACGCGCCATAAGCCTCCAGACCCCGAGGACGCCCCGCTCGTGGCTTTAACCGAAGCGCTCGTGCGTGCGCGCACGCGCGAGGCCGACCTCGCCTACGAGCTGGTTGCTGCCAGAGCCGACCTGCAGGCGATCGTCACCTGCTGGCGCGCCGGTGGCGAGGAGGCAGATGTCAGGACGCTGAAGGGCTGGCGGCGCGAGCTGGTGGGCGCCGAGCTACTCGACCTGCTGAACGGCGAGGTATCGCTGTCCGTCGGCGACGGACGCCTGCAGATCGGCTGAGCGTCAGTGGCCCGACGGCTGAGAGGCCGTTGCGGACGGCTGAGCGTCAGTGCCCGACGGCTGAGAGGCCGTTGCCCGACTGCTGAGCGTCAGTTGCCGATGTTGTTGTAGACCGTAAACAGCGGCATGTACATCGACACCACGATGAAGCCGACGATGCTGCCGATGACGATGATCATGATCGGCTCAAGGATCGAGGTGAGCGCCTTCACCGAGGCGTCAACGCGGTCCTCGTAGAAGTCGGCGATCTTGTCGAGCATCGTGTCCAGGGCGCCGGTCTCCTCGCCGACGCCGACCATGTGGGTGACCATCATCGGGAAGATGGGAGCGTTGGCAAGGGGGGCCGCGATGGTGCCTCCGCGCTTGACGGAGGCGATAACACCGTCCATGGCCTCCTCGACCGCGATGTTGCCTCCCGTCTTGCCGGTGATCTCAAGCGCGAGCAGTAGTGGCACGCCGGCTGCGGTGAGCGCCGCAAGGGTACGCGACCAACGTGCGATTGCGACCTCCTGCACGATCGCACCGATCTTCATCGGCACGCGCAGACGGAAGCGGTCCCACTGGGGACGGCCCCAGCTGGAGCTCTTCCACTTGACGAAGGCGACAGCGATGGCGATGGCGCCGCCGAAGATCGCCCAGTAGTAGCCGAGGACGGCGTGGGACATGGCGACTGAGACCTTGGTGATGGCGGGAAGTTGGCCGCCGAACTGTTTGAAGACGCCTTGGAAGACCGGAACCAGGAAGGCGACGAGCGCCATCATGATGGCGATAGCGAAGGTGATCACCAGGATCGGGTAGATCATGGCCGAGCGGATCTGGCGCCGCAGCGAGGCATCCTTCTCAAGCTGATTGGCGACGCGCAGCAGCGAGCCCTCAAGCACACCGCCCGCCTCCCCCGCGCGCGCCATCGCCACAAACAGGGGGTTGAAGACCTTGGGGTGACGCGCCATGGCGTCGCTCAATGAGAGGCCCGCCTCGACGTCCTTGCGCACCGCCACGATCGTTTCCTTGAGGAACTTGTTCTCGGTCTGTTCCTCCAGCACATAGAGCGCGCGCAGGATGCTCATGCCCGAGGAGATCATCGTGGAGAGCTGGCGTGAGAAGACGGCCAGGTCCTGAGCCTTGGCGCGCTCCATGAAGCTCAGCTGGATCTCGCGCGAAGCGTGCTTGTCGGCGATGTCGAGGACGATCATGCCGCGCGCCTTGAGCTGGTCGGCGACGGCCTGCTTGGAGTCGGCTTCGACCTCGCCACGCGCCTTGACGCCGGCGACATCCATTGCCTTGAAGACGAAGGTGCTCATCGTTTGAGATCTCCTGAGAACATCATGGCCATAGACCCTTATGCGGCCGCCAGCGATGCGCTACCCATCAGGCGCCTGAGCTCCTCAGGCGTGGAGGAGCGTGACTCGGCCATCTTCTGGGTGATCTTGCCGTGGCGAATGAGCATCGCCAGCGAGGCGTCCATCGTCTGCATGCCCTGTGCCGAGCCAGTCTGAAGAACGGAGTAGATTTGGTGGGTCTTGCCCTCGCGGATGAGGTTGCGAATGGCAGGGTTTGGCACAAGCACCTCGCAGGCCACCGCGCGGCCGGAGCCATCGGCGGTGGGGATCAGCTGCTGGGTCATGATGCCCTGCAGCGCCACCGATAGCTGCACGCGCACCTGGCCCTGCTGGTGTGAGGGGAAGACATCGATGATGCGGTCGATCGTCTGCGCGGTGTCTTGCGTGTGCAGCGTGGCAAACACGAGATGACCGGTCTCAGCGGCGGTCAGCGCCGTGGAGATCGTCTCCAGGTCGCGCATCTCGCCGACGAGGATCACGTCGGGGTCCTGGCGCAGCGCGGCCTTCAGCGCATCGCCGAAGCTCTGTGCGTCCGAGCCCAGCTCGCGCTGGTTGACGAGGCACTTCTTGTGACCATGCAAGAACTCGATGGGGTCCTCGATCGTCATGATGTGCTCCTCGCGCGTGGCGTTGATCTCATCGATCATCGCCGCGAGGGATGTGGACTTGCCCGAGCCGGTGGGGCCGGTCACGAGCACGAAGCCGCGCGGACGGCGCGTGAAGTCGTGCACCGAGGGCGGCAGGCCGAGGCCATCGATGGAAGAGAGGTCGACCGGGATCAGACGGAAGGCAGCACCAATCGCTCCACGCTGGTAGTAAGCGTTGACGCGGAAGCGTGCGTGGCCGGGCACGCTGTAGGCGAAATCGAGCTGCCAGTTGGTCTCAAGGCGCTGGCGCTGGTCGCCGGTGAGGATCGAGTAGACGATCTCGCGCGTATCGGTGCCCGACAGCTTCGGGTAATCCTCAAGCGCTGAGAGTCGGCCGCGCACACGCACGGTGGGATGGGCGCCCGCGCTCAGGTGTAGGTCGGAAGCCCGCCGCGTGACGACCTCCATGAGCAGCTCTGCAAAGTCAATATCCACGCCCCGGGCATCGTCGGGGCAACACAAGCGTCCGCGCACAATGGACCGAAGTGGACGAAAATACTAGTTCGAGCCGATGACCCGAGCGATCTCGGCCATCGATGTGATTCCCTTGCGCACCTTTTCCAGGCCATCGTCGCGCAGGCGGCGCATGCCCTGGCTAACGGCCACATCGCGCAGCTCATCCGCCGAGCGTCGTTCCAGGGCAAGCGAGCGGATCTCGGAGGTGACGCTCATGACCTCATAGATGCCAGCCCGCCCGCGGTAACCCGAGCCACTGCAACGCCGACAGCCGACAGGCTCATAGGCCTCCAAATCCACCAGAGCCTTGTAGCCGTTGTCGCGCATGACATCGGCGGAGACGATCGTGCGCTGCTTGCAGTTGGAGCAGAGCGTGCGCACGAGGCGCTGCGCCAGCACACAGTCAAGCGCGGAGGCCACAAGGAATGGCTCGATGCCCATCTCTACCAGGCGCGTAATGGCCGAAGGAGCATCATTGGTATGCAGCGTCGAGAGCACAAGGTGACCGGTGAGCGCCGACTCGATCGCGATCTGTGCGGTCTCGCGGTCGCGGATCTCGCCGACCATGATGACGTCGGGGTCCGCGCGCACCATCGCGCGCAGGCCGGTGGCAAAGGTGAGGCCGGCCTTGGGCGATACCTGCACCTGAGTGATGCCCTCGACCTGATACTCCACGGGGTCCTCGACGGTGATGATGTTCTTCTCCGGGGTGTTCAGCGCCAGCAGCGCGGCATACAGCGTTGTGCTCTTGCCCGAGCCTGTAGGGCCCGTGACAAGCACGGCACCATGGGACTCGCCGAAAGCGCGCTCGAAGCGATCGCGCTCAGTGTCGGCCAGGCCGAGCTTCTCGAGCTTCATCACGACCGAGTCCTTGTCGAGGATGCGCATGACGATCGACTCGCCGTGCACGCTGGGGAGCGTTACGACGCGCAGATCCACATGGCGGTTATCCACGGTCAGGCCGACGCGACCATCCTGGGGGATGCGCTTCTCGGAGATGTCGAGGTCGGCCATGATCTTCACGCGCGAGACCACGCCCGCGGCCATGCGGCGAGGGACGGTGGTGACGTCATGCAGCACCCCATCCACGCGGAAGCGCACACGCACCTCCTTGCCGTCAGGCGCCATGTGGATGTCGGAGGCGTGCAACTCGACCGCCTGCCCCACGATCTGATTGACGAGCTTGATGACGGGCGCGTCATCCGCGGTCTCGCGCAGGTCGACGACTTCCGCCCCGGCTTCCTCAGCCTCCTCGGCGATCCTGTCGGAGTTCGAGACGACATCCTCAAGGCGATCCAGGCGCGCTATCAGTCCGGCGATGTCCTCAGGAGCGGCGACCCCGACGCGCACCTCGTAGCCGGTCATGATCGCGATGTCATCCACCGCCAGCACGTTTGAGGGGTCGGTCATCGCCACCAGCAATGTGCGCTTGTCGATGAAAGCGACCGGCACCGCCTGGTAGCGCTTGGCGGCCGAGGTGGTGACGAGGTTGGCTGCGCCCATATCCACTGAGAAGACGCTGAGATCGAGGTGGTCGAGGCCGTAGCGCTCGGCCAGCGCGCGGGCGAGGCCGTCGTTGGTCAGCGCGCCATCGCCGACGAGCACGCGCTCGGGGGTCGTGCCGGTGGAGCGCGAGGCCTCAATCGCTTCCTCCACGCGCGGGCGCGGGACAAGGCCCAGGTCGATGATGACATCGGTGAGAAAGCGCGATGAGGAGCCGCGGCGCGAGGGCCTGGTGAGACCAGTGCGCGCAGTCTCGCCGCTGTCGGCCGGAGGCTCCTGTGCGGAGGGGGCGTCTGCGGGTGGAGCTTCGGGAGCAGCGAGGCCGACGGTGTGCTCGGAGCCGGCGCCAACGCCGTGATCAGAACCAACGCTGACGCCCCCGCCGCTGCCGCTGCCGCTGGCCTCCTCGTCGATGCCGAAGATCGCATGCAGGTCCGGGCTCTGCTCACTCATGATCGGCGGGCCCCTGCCGAATACCGGGCGAGCGACTAGCGAAGAGCCGCCTGGCGCATGACCTCGAGCGGGGCCGGGCGCAGAGTCCAGACTTCAAGGCTGAGCGCACCCTGGGCGACGAGGATGTCCACGCCGGCGAGCGTGGACAAGCCCGCGCGGCGAGCCGCCGCGAGCAGCGGCGTGGGCGCGTCTGTGTAGACAAGGTCGACAACATGGGAGTACTCACCGACCTGATCGTGCGAAAGACCCAGTTGTTGCAAGGAATCTTGCTCCCCGGTAGCCGAGCGTTGTAGGCCGACGGACGTGCAGTTGACGAGGATGTCGGCGCTTCGCGGGGTATCCACGGCGCGAGCCCCGAGGGCACGAGCCAGCTCAGCGGCCCGCTGGGGCGTGCGATTCCACACCGAGACCTCGCTGGCTCCGGCATCGATCAGTGCCCAGACGGCCGCTCGCGCACTGCCGCCGGCACCGAGTACAAGGGCGCTGCGGCCCCGCACGGGCGAAACCGCGATATCCATCCCCTGCGTGGCGTCCCCAGGCACCTCGCCTTTGCCCCATGCTCGATTGATAGCGGCGATAAGTCCTGGTGCGTCTGTATTCTCGGCTGAGATCGTGCCGTCGGGCCTGAAGGTGAGCGTGTTAGCCGCGCCAATCGCTCGCGCGGTGTCGCTGGGCTCATCGGCGAGCGCCAGCGCAGCCTCCTTGTGGGGAATCGTGACGTTGGCCCCGAAAAAGCCGGCGGTCCCCAATGCACGAGTGGTCTCGGCGAACAGCTCGGGCGGCACGGGCAGACGCTGGTAGTGCCACCCATCCAGACCCAAGGCGGCGAGCGCGGCGTTGTGCATCGCCGGCGAGCGACTGTGCGCCACCGGCCAACCAAGGACGCCGAGCCGCTTCATCATTTCTTTTTACAGCTCGGCACTCGCCCGTGGTTCTTGGCCACCGCTTCGCGATAGGCGGCGGCATTCTGTTCGAACTGCGCGTAGCTTGAGGAGAAGACATGCTCGCCGCAGCCGTCGGCCGCGGCGACGTAGTAAAGGTAGGAGACGTGCGCGGGATGGGCGGCCGCGTGGATCGAGGCGAGGCCAGGGTTGGCGATGGGGGTCGGCGGCAGGCCATGGTGAAGGCGCGTGTTGTACGGCGAAGGGTCGCGCAGCTGCGCTTCAGTGAGCGGCTGTGAGAAGTCGTTGAGGGCATAGCGGATGGTGGCGTCGATGCCGAGTGGAATGCCCTGATGCAGGCGGTTGTAAATCACCGCCGCGATCAACGGGCGGTCGCGTTCGACCTCGGCCTCCCGCTCGATCATCGAGGCGACGATAAGCAGCTGGTAGGGCGTGACACCCAGCGAGTGGGCGTGATGGATCTCCGTGTTACCGAAGTTTTCCTGGAAGGCGGCGAGCTGCTCGTTGACAAGGCGACCCACGGAAGCGCCCGTATAGAGATCGTAGGTGGCAGGGAAGAGAAAGCCCTCAAGGTTGGGTGTGCTGCGCGGCGCCCCGTAGCGCGTGGGGTGCAGCTGGGATGAGCGCACCGAGGCGGCGAGATAATCGCCCTTGAGACCTTCATCCTTGGCGAGCGCCGCGATATGGGCGCGTGTGTAGCCCTCGGGGATCGTCACCTTCATGACATGGGGCGGTGGCGGTGGCTTGTGGGTGCTGGCGCCGCTGAGCGATTGCGCGAGCAGCCAGATGGCGACGCCTACCGCTGCGAGAGCCAGCAGCGCTCCGAGTCGCGCCGGGATGTTCCGCGATCTCTTGGGAGCCTGGGTTTTCAAAGGCGGTGTTGCGATCGGCAGAGGCGGTATCGCGATGGGCATGGCCGCCGCTGGCTCTTCGACCGGCAATGCCTCCTCAGGCAGCTCCGCTATGGGCGGATGCTCCTCCGGTGGCACCACCTCAGTCGGCGGCTCCTGCGCAGGCAGAGGCGCTTCAGGTAGAGACTCATCAGACAGCAACTCCCCGGTGGGCGACTGCTCCCCAGACAGAGACTCTTCGGACAGCACCTCCTCAGACAGCAACTCCCCGGTAGGCCGCTGCTCCCCAGACAGCAACTCCCCGGTAGGCGACTGCTCCCCAGACAGAGACTCTTCTGACAGCACCTCCTCGGGCAGCAACTCCCCGGTAGGCGGCTCCTGCTCAGACGGTGCCTCAACGGGCGCAGCCGACACCGGTGGCAGCCCCTGTCGCTGCCGTTCGCGTTCTTCGCGCGCGCGCTGACGCTCCTCAGCTGTGCGCTCGTGTGCGGTCTGCGATCGGTTGCGGGCGAACACGAGTTGCGTCAAGACTAACGGGAGGAGGCGGAATGCTGCGCACGGTGTCTGGCCGCTAGCCAGCCCTCCAGCATATGGGCCGCCGCGCGTGAGTCCTCCGCTGTGGTGGCGCCCTCCATGCGCTGGGCCATGCGCGTGGTAAAGCGCTCGTCGTGCATCTCGACGGGCACACCCTGGTCGGCGGGGTCGGGCTGGGCGGATTTCAATTCCCGCGAGAGGCGGCGCACGAACTCGCGCGTCTCGCTT
Organism: Solirubrobacteraceae bacterium; assembly: GCA_025449845.1. GTDB lineage: Bacteria > Actinomycetota > Thermoleophilia > Solirubrobacterales > Solirubrobacteraceae > Palsa-744. The sequence continues at coordinate 10,641 of JANWIP010000027.1, forward strand.
GTCTGCATGGTGTCCTCGCCACGCAGCGAGAGCGGTAGCCCCACCACCACCCTTTCCACCTCACGCGTGGCGATCAATGTCGTGAGCGCCGCCATGCCGCGCTTGGTGAGCGGGCGAGGGATGATGTCGATGGGTGTGACGATGGTGCCGGTGGGATCGCTGAGGGCGCAACCGCAGCGGGCGCTGCCGTAGTCGAGACCCAAGACTCGCATCAGCCGTCTGATCGGGGGATAGAGGGGCCCGGCTCGCCGCCTCCGGCGGCTGCGCCACCCTCTGATCGGGGAATAGAGGGGCCCGGCTCGCCGCCTCCGGCGGCTGCGCCACCCTCTAGAGCCGCCTCGATTGCGGCCCGTCCCGCGGCAAGCGCCTCCGCCAGCTTCTCCGGCTGGCGTCCACCCGCCTGCGCGACGGTATCGCGGCCACCTCCGCCGCCGCCGGCGACCTCGGCCGCGGCCTTGACTATGGCGCCTGCCTTCACGCCCTTCTGCACCAGCGCGGGAGCGACGCCCGCAACGAGGTGCACGCGCCCATCGACGGCGGCGCCGAGCACGACGGCCGCCTCCGGCAGCTTTCCCCTGACGCGATCGAGCACACCCATCAGCGCCTTTGCGTCGGGCAGCTGGAGCACGGCAGTGAGCACCTGAGCACCCGCGAGCTCCTCGGCCTGCTGGGCCAGCGCATCCACATCTATATCTACACCGGAGGGGCCGGCTCCCCCGCTCTTACGCTCCTTCTCAAGCCGCTTACGCTCCAGCTCGCGCTCGCGCACTGCCTCGGGTGCGCCCTCGGGCCGCGTGCGCAGCGTGGCGGCGATGTCCTGCAGCAGGCGGTCATGCTCGCGCAGCAGCTCCACGGCACCGGCCCCGGTGAGCGCTTCGATACGCCGCACGTTGGCCGCGCTGGAGGTCTCCGCCAGGATGCGGAAGGCGCCGATCTCAGCCGTGCTGCGCACGTGCGTCCCCCCGCACAGCTCACGCGAGTACTCACCCTCCCCCACCTCGACCATGCGCACGACATCGCCGTACTTCTCCCCGAAGAGGGCCATGGCACCCAGCCGCTTGGCCTCATCGAGCGTGGTAGTGATGGGGCGCACCGGGTCTCCCTGGGCGATCCACGCGTTGACCTGATCCTCGACATCGCGCAACTCCTGGGTGCTCATGGCCTGCGAATGGCTGAAGTCAAAGCGCAGCTTGTCGGGTCCCACGTAGGAGCCGGCCTGGCGCACATGGCCGCCCAGCCGCGCACGCAGCGCGGCGTGCAGCAGGTGCGTGGCCGTGTGGTTGCGCTCGGAGGCGCGGCGTGCGGAGCGATCGACACGCGCCAGCACGGCCTCCTCGGGACGCAGCGTGCCGCGCTCGACCACGACGGCCAGCGCCTGATCGTCGCCGAGTCGAAAGACGCCCTCCACACGCGCGGCGCAGTCGCCGCTCAAGCATTCGACAGTGCCCGCGTCGGACACCTGGCCGCCACCGGCCGCGTAGAAGGGGGACTCGGCCAGCTTCAGCAGCAGACGGCCGCCAGCCGCAACAGCTTGGCTGGCCGCAATAGCCTGGCCTGCCGCCGCCGAACTTCCTCCGTTCTCCGCATCCTCCCGGGAGCCGTTGACCTGTGCGAGCGCGCCCACCGTCGTGCGCTGCTCATCGGTCTCATAGCCGGTGAAGTGCGTCTGAAAGCCCGCTCCTTCCGCCAGCTCCCGCGCCAGCTCACGCGCGTCCTCGCCGCCCGCGACGCTGCCGCCAGCCGCCCGCGCTCGCGCTCGCTGCTTGTCCATGAGTCGCTCAAAGCCCTCGTCATCTACCCCTAGCCCGTACTCGGCGGCCAGCTCCGTTGTCAACTCGAAGGGGAAGCCGAAGGTGTCGTGCAGCGTGAAGGCGTCCTGCGCGGCAATGCCCTCCTGCCCCTCCTGCCTAGCCTTGTCGATCAGGTCCTCGAGCAGCTTAGTGCCCTGCGCGAGCGTGCGCCCAAAGCCCTCCTCCTCAGAGGACAGCCACTTGCCGATCGCCTCATGCTGCTCTCGCAGTTCGGAGTACGTGGCGCCCATCAGCTCGGTGACCGTGTCGGCGTAGCGCGTGAGGAAGCCCGGGGGCATGTCCAGTGCGCGGCCATGCTGGATCGCGCGGCGCATCACCCGGCGCAGCACGTAGCCGCGATCTTCGTTTGAAGGCACCACACCGTCGGCCACAAGGAACGTCATCGCTCGGGTGTGATCCGCGAGGATGCGCAGCGAGCGGTCGGCGCCGGCGTCTTCACCGTAAGCGCGCCCGGACAGCTCCTGCCCGAGATCGAGCAGCGGCTGGAACTGATCGGTTTCGAACACCGAGGGCTTGTCCTGCAGGATCGCCGCCATGCGGTTCAGGCCGAGGCCGGTATCGATATTGCGCGCCGGCAATTCGCTGAGCGTGTTGGCCGGCTGCTGATTGAACTGCATGAACACCAGATTCCAGTACTCCAGGAAACGCTCGTTCTCGCCTCCCGGCAGATCGTCCTCGCTGCCGAACTGAACTCCTCGGTCCAGATACAGCTCAGAGCACGGCCCGCACGGGCCGGTCGGACCGCCCTGCCAGAAGTTCTCCGAGCGTGGGCAGCGCACGATCCGCTCGCCGGGCACCCCCATGTCCTGCCACAGCTCGATGGCCTCCTCGTCGGGGCCGAGCCCCAGCTCCTCGTCTCCCTCGAAAACCGTCACCCAGATGTCCTCGCGGGTGAACCCGAAGACCTCAAGTGACAGCTCCCAGGCGAAGCGAACTGCCTCCTCCTTGAAGTAATCGCCGATCGAGAAGTTGCCTAGCATCTCAAAGAAGGTCAGGTGCCGGGCGGTGTTGCCGACGTTGCCGATGTCCACCGTGCGAAAGCACTTCTGGCAGCTCGTCAGACGTGGAGCGGGCGGCTGCTCCTGACCGAGGAAGTAGGGCTTCAGCGGGTGCATCCCCGCGACCGTCAGCAGCGCCGAGGGGTCATGCGCGGAAGGCACCAGCGAGGCCGAGGGTATGCGCTTGTGCCCGCGCTCCTCGAAGAAGCCCAGATAGCGCTCGCGGATTTCATCCGATGTCATGCTGGATGATCTTAATGAGCTGGCGCGGTATGACCAGCGCGGCCCGAGGCCAGCGGCTTCTCAGGCGGTGCCGTGATCGTGCCATAGCCGACGATCAGCTCGCCAGCGAACAGGCACGCCATCTGGCCGGGGGCGGTGCGCTCGATCGGTTCCTCAAGCTCAACCTCTACGTAGCTATGTCGACCCGGCTCCGCAGGCTGACCCAAGCGACAGGGCACTCTGCGCCCACGTGAGCGCACCTTGATGTGATCCACCACAGTGCCCTCGCGACGCAAGGTGACGTCACGCACGGTGACGCTGCTCGTCAGCAGCGCCTCGCGCGGGCCCACCGTCACAGTGTTGGCCCGAGAGTCGGTCCCCAGTACGTACAACGGCTCCCTGCCCCCAAGGCCCAACCCATGGCGCTGGCCGATAGTGAAGGAGCGACTGCCCTTGTGCGCGCCCAACTCCTGGCCATCCAGGTCTACGATTGGTCCGGGACTGCCCTCCAAGTCGCCGTGGCGCTCCAGGAAGCGCGTCAAGCCTGTGCCAGCCAGGAAGCACAGGTCCTGCGAGTCGGGCTTGCGCGCAACCGCCAGCCCCTCGCGCTCGGCCAGCTCGCGCACCTGCGTCTTGTGCATGTCCCCCAAGGGAAAACGCAGACGCGCCAGGGACTCTGGCGCCAGACCGGAGAGGACGTAACTCTGATCCTTCACCGGATCGAGCGCCATGCGCAATAGCGGCGAGGAGCCAGGAGAATCGTCTTCGCGCACACGCGCATAGTGGCCCGTCACCAATGTCTCGCTGCCCAGCCTGTGCCCCAGCTCGAGCATTGCCTCCAGGCGCACATTGCCGTTGCAGCGCACACACGGATTAGGGGTCTCCCCTTCCGCGTGACCTGCAAGCCAGTGATCGACGACCCCCGTGCGGAACTCCTCGCGCAGATCGATCGACAGATGCGGCACCCCCATGCGATGCGCCGCCTCGCGCGCACCTCTCACTGCCTGCGCCGAGCAGCAGCTGCGCTCGCCGTCGTTCTCTGGATCAGACCACAGCTCAAGCGTCACCGCGACTACCTCAGCGCCGCTCTTTGCCGTCATCACCGCCGCCACCGCACTGTCCACGCCGCCGCTCATAGCCACCACCGCCCTGCCCTCCACGGCCTGTAGCTGTGTCTGCGCGCGTGCGGCCATGCCCAGCGCGCGGTGCAAAGCGTCCGCTGCCAGTTCCGCCGCATGACGCTTGGCGGGACTCAGGCCGCCCAGCTCCTCGGCGATGTCATCCACGCCAATGCGCGCTGCCTCCAGCAACGGAGCCCCGCTGATGAGATTCACCACCGCGCTCCCCGCGGCAATCGCGGCGCCGCAGCCGTGGGCATCGAAGCCCGCGTCCGCCACCCGTCCTTCGGGGTCGCTCGGATGGATGAGAAGCGACACCCTGATCAGATCGCCGCATGCGGCGCCACCGGCAGCGCCCGTGACGGCACCCGCGGGTGTGTGTCCCCGTCCAGTGGGTCGTTCCAGATGCTGGGCCAGCGCCGTTTCGACACTCATACCGTCGAGTGTAAGGGCCTGGAAGCGGGGCACCAAGACGTGCCCGCCGCCAGGGCGTGCGGCGCGCTGCTAGCCCTGGTGCGTGGAAGCCTGCTTGGCTTCCTTGATGCCTTGTTCGATCGCGTACTGATCGATAAGGCCAGCCATTGTCAGTGCAAGTCCCTTCTTGCTGACTACCAGTAGCGTGGGCGTCTGCAGAACCTGCACGTTTCTGGTCAGCGAGCCATAGCGACCAACCTGACTCGCCAGGGCCACGTGTACCGAGACCGTGCCTTTGAGATGGCTCGATACAGACATCACCGCCTGGTGCACCGACTTGTCGTCGGTGGACTTGGGGTTCCAGAACAGCAGCAGAACGGTCTTACCCTGCCCCAGCTCGTGCTTGAGCACCGCCTGCTGGGCGGCTACCTGTGCCGCCGCCGTGGCGGATGCACCTGGATGCCCGGGGGCTGGCCGATGCACGACTGTCTTGTGCACCACAACATGAGTAGGGGCGCTCGCCGCGTGCTGAGTAGAAGGAGTACTCGTGGTGCTGGGGGCCGCTTCGTTTGAAGCCTGCGCGGAATTTCTCTGCAATTGGGCTGCGTTATTTTCGGACGTCTTCACCGCGCCGTGTGCCTTAGCGATAGCGCGTGTCAGACCTTCAACGCCGGGGGCCGAACCGTGGTAGGTGGACGTGCCTGCTCCCGGTGAAGCGGAGTTCGAGTTCGCCGCCGACACATGGGCGACCGGGGCGGGCGCGGATGCTGAAGGGCTTGAGCCGGGGCGATGCAGCACCGCGAACCACGCCAGCGCGAGCACTCCCAGCGCTGCCAGGGCGATTTGATAGGGACGGGAAATCTGCGCCATCCTCCCTGCATTCGGCATTTGCGCGAGCAAAGTTGAGCCCTGCATGAGGCCATGGACGTGGAGCCCTTCGCCTGGGTGATCCCGCCGATTGGCTGAATGCCTTCTGCGGCCTCGCGTTTTGCGCGACCGCTACAGGTCGCGCAAACGCCGCAGCACGGTGTGCACCACCGTGTCAGTTGCCATCGTCTCCTGTGCCCCTCCGCCTTGCATGTTCTTCAGCACCGTCTCTTGCTCACCCACGATCGCTACGTAGCGGGCATTCATCTTGGCGGCCTGCCCCAGCTGTCCCTTCAGCGAACGGTTCGCCAACTCCATCTGAGCCGTCAAGCCTGCTGAGCGGGCCTCGCGCAGGATTCCGAACGCAGCCGTCCTGACCGCACCACGCGGCCAACCCTGCCCCCCTTGTGGGGGCTTTTTCAAATCCGTCCACGCCACGTACACGTCCGGCGCCGCAGCCCCCGCTGCCGGCGGTGTGCCCGCGAGCAGGATGCGCTCGATGCCCGCCGCCCAGCCCATTCCCGGGGTAGGAGGTCCGCCGAGCTGTGCTATCAGGCCATCGTAGCGCCCGCCCCCGCCCACGCCGCTCTGCGCGCCCAGATCGTCTGATGTGAACTCGAAGACCGTGCGCGTGTAGTAGTCGAGGCCTCGGACCAGGCTGGGGTCGACTTCGTAGGCCACATCCGCCTCGCGCAGCAGCGCGCATACCTCCACGAAGTGCGCTTTGTCTTCCTCATCGAGCTGATCGAGCAGGCGCGGCGCGCTCTGCATCACTGCCCTCGTGCCCTCGTGATCGGAATCGAAAGCCCGCAGGGGGTTCAGCTCGATGCGAGCTTTTACCTCCTCGGACAGGCTCGCTTCATGCTCGCGCAGGTATGTCTGCAAAAGCTCGCGATGCGCCATGCGGCTGTCGGGGCTGCCGAGGCTCGATATGCGCAGGCGCACGCTGACCCCTAACTCTGCCAGCAGCGTGCCCAGCAGCACGATCGACTCCGCGTCAACCGCCGGGTCCTCGCTGCCCAGCGCCTCCGCGCCCACCTGCCAGAACTGTCTGTAGCGGCCAGCCTGCGCACGCTCGTAGCGAAAGAAGCTCGACAGGTACCACAGCTTCACGGGCTGTGGGCGCTTGTGCATGCCGTGCTCCACATAGGCCCGGCACACCGGCGCCGTGCCCTCGGGGCGCAACGTCAGCGAGCGTCCGCCGCCATCGGTGAGCGTGTACATCTCCTTCTGCACGATGTCCGTGGACTCCCCCACGCCTCGTGCGAACAACTCTGTGGCCTCAAGCGTCGGCGTCTCGATGCGCTCGTAGCCCGCGCCCTCCAGGATCGCCCTGGCCTTTGCCTCGACCGTGGCGCGCATCGTCGCCTGCTCCCCCAGCACGTCGAACGTGCCCCTGGGCGCCTTTAGCTTCGGGGCGCTCAACTTCCGCCTACGGGCACCCGCAGCTCCTGCAGGAACGGGTTGGTGGCACGCTCTCGTCCTAGCGTCGTCACTCCCATGTGCCCCGGATATACCGCGGTCTCTTCGGGGAAGCGCTCCAGCAGCGTCGCGATCGAGCGCTCCAATGTCTTCCAGTCGCCTCCTGGCAGATCCACGCGGCCGACCGAGCCCTGAAAGAGCACATCGCCCGAGAGCAGCAGCGGCGTCTGTGGGCTGTCCTGTTCATCTCCGCCAGGAGACTTAGAGGATGCGAGCGCGTAGGTCACGTGACCGGGGCTGTGGCCCGGAGTGAATACCACCTCGAACTCCATCCCCGCCAGTTGCAATCGCTCGCCGCCTTTGACGGTGTGCTCGGGCTCGTAATTCTCAAACGGTCCGAAACCCGGCGGTACCCAGGTCATGATGTCCGTCAGCAGTGGGCGCTCGAACTCCGGGCACCACACCGGCGCTCCCGTGGCCTTCGCTACTGGAGCGACGGCCCCAATGTGGTCGAAATGGCAGTGGGTGATGAGAATCGCCTCGATCTGCACATCTAGCTGCTCGGCTGCCTCCAGCAGTCGCCGCGGCTCTTCGCCGGGGTCCACCATCACAGCGCGCTTGCTCTCGCTGTCGGCGCGCACGATGTAGGCGTTCTCCCCTACCGGCCCGACTGTGAACATGCGCACGTCCACCGCCATCAGCCCGGCGCCTTCTTCTCGCCGCCTCTGGCCTTGTTGCGCTGCCTACGGCGGTAGAGCCACTGGTCGGTGTAAAAGCTGATCGGCACGTATAGCACCAGCACAATCGGAAAGATCGCGATCGCCTGGCCCGGCTTCTTGATCAAGAAGAGGCTGATCAGCAGCATCAGCACGGCGGCCGCCATCGCGCGGTAGAAGGCTCCACTCCACGTCGGCGGGCGGTCGTAACGATTGCCCTTGACCTGTGTGGTCTTGGCCTTGGCGCGTCCCTCCGGGCTCTTCTCCGCCGTCGTCGGTTTGCGCCCTGTGCGGCCCCGCGACTCCACAACCCCGGCAGCATTGCCGCGATGCTTGGTCTGTCGCTTGCGCTTGGTCTGAGCCATCGTGCCTACTAGCCTAATGCCTTCTCAATCACCTGGCGCTCGGGGTCAAACGCCGGCATCGCCACATCCGTCGGAAAGCCCTCCAGCGCCGCCTGCGGGGCCAAGCCCACCAACTCGGCGCTCGCCACCTCCGCATGCTTGCGCACCGCCTCCACAACGGTGCGTAAAGGCACCTCCAGCGGGCGTTCCACGTTCAGCGACACCTGTGCCACGGGCGGCGTGCGACCCAGTCGCAGTTCTAAACCGATCGCCCGCAATCCCGCAAGCCCTTGCGCGCCTCCTGCTCGGATCAGTGCCGCGATTCGACGGGCGTCCTCCACGGTGGCCGGCGGGGCTAGCTCAAGATTGAAAGCCACCAGCGGCTCCCTCGCTGCCACCAGCGTCGCACCCGCCGTGGGATGCATCCTCAATGGGCCGAAGTCCGGGCGCTGCTCCCCCTTCGCCATCCGCTCGCCCAGCCCCGCAGGCCCGCCACGGCGTAGATCCGCGCGGGTACGCCCACCCGCAAGCTCCCCGTACAAGAACACCGGCACCCCCAGCTCCGACCCGATCCGGTCGGCGGCCAGAAGTGCCTCCGCGCATGCTGCACCCCTCATCGCCGGGTCCAGGTAGACCAGCGGCATCACGTCCACCGCGCCGACGTGCGGATGCTCCCCACGCCGGGGCTTGCCGGGCGCTGCGCCCATCACGTCGATGCCCTCCATCACATCGATCCGCTGCACTGCCGCGGCGGCGCCCTGGAGGAGTGAATGCGCCAACGTTCCTGGCCGACCCGCCAGCGTCAGCACCGTACGGTGATGGTCAGCGTCTGAGTGCCGGTCGAGCAGTTTCGCCCGATTATCGGCAGTAAACGCTGACGCGACCGCCTCCAAGGCCGCGGCATCGCGGCCCTCGGAGACGTTCGGCACAGCCAGCAACTTGGACACCCCGGGCATCTCGCAGAGACGACCTGACGCCCAAGGGCTGAATATCGCTCAACAGTGCCGGAGGAGGGACTCGAACCCCCGACACGCGGATTATGATTCCGCTGCTCTAACCAGCTGAGCTACTCCGGCGGGGAGCGAAAGTCTAGCCCCTGGGTTGGCCTATCGACCTTCCCCCTGGCGACGCTGCGTGACGCGAATCGACAGCCCTGCGGCCAGCAGAAGCAGGCCCGCGCCAACGATCCAACGCAGGTCAAGCCCAGTGAAGGGCAGCGTCGAGTTGCTGGAGTGCGCCATGGTAGACGTGCTGGGCGTGGTGGTCTTCGCGGGCGAAGTGCTCGTCGTCGGCGTAGCCGTTTCCTTCGACGGCCCAGTGCCGCTGGACGGCTTGGCTGTCGTCTGAACGCCTGTGCTTGTGGTTGGCGGAGTCACCGTCTGGTGGTAGCCAGTGGTGGTTGACGCCGCCAGGGCCGGCGCGGCCGGCGACATCAGCGCGAGTGCCGCGGGTATTGCAAGAAGTGTGCGAGACATCCGAGTCATAGGCACCTACCTTTTGTGTTAGAGATCAACTTGGTTTCTAAAGGGCCTGTGACCCTTGTTGCAAGGCTTGGCGGGCAACGAGGCCAGTCTACCCATATTTGATTTTCCCCTACTTGCTCATTTTCCTGCCTGCGCATTGGTCAGTTCAACTGCTGGGGGCAGCGCTACTCGTGCCCACCATGACCCGTCCGGGCAGCGTCTCCTCCCCAAGCTGCCGGCGCAGGACCTTCTTGTCGAACTTGCCCACGCTTGTCTTGGGCACCTCCGCGATGAAGGCAAACTCATCCGGCAACCACCACTTGGCAACACGCGGACGCAGGTGCTCGATGAGCCCATCGGCGCTGATGTCGGCGCCCTCGCGCAACACCACACAGCACAGCGGCCGCTCCGCCCAGCGCTCATCGGGCTTGGCGATAACAGCGGCCTCGACAACATCGGGATGGGCCATCACCTCATTCTCAAGCTCCACTGAAGAGATCCACTCGCCCCCTGACTTGATCACGTCCTTGGCGCGGTCGGTGATCTGCATTGAGCCCTGCGGATCCATCGCGGCGATGTCGCCGGTGCGCAGCCAGCCCTTATCGAACTTCTCATCGCCCGAGTCGTCGTTGAAGTAGCGCGCGGCGATCCACGGCCCGCGTACCTGCACCTCGCCGGTGGACTGGCCATCCCAGTCCACCTCCTCCTCATCATCGCCGATCAGGCGCAGCTCAACCCAGGGCAGCGGGCGCCCCTGCTTGGCGCGATCATCCCAGTAGGCATCGTCGTGCCCGCGGCTCTCATCGGGGCGTGAGTAGGTCGCCATCGGGCTGGTCTCAGTCATGCCCCAGGCCTGGAAGACGCGCACGTCGTGGCGCTCCTGGAAATCCTTCATCAGCTGCCTGGGCACCGCCGAGCCGCCGCAGGCGGCGTTCTTCAAAGAGGAGAGGTCGACCGGGTGCTGCTCGGCGTAGCGCAACAGATCCGCGAAGATCGTGGGGACGCAGCCCACGATCGTGGGACGCTCGGCCGCGATCAGCGCGGCCAGCGACTCGGCCTGCAGGAAACGGTCGGGCATGATCAGGTCCGTGCCGGCCAGGGCCGCCCCGTGCGGTATCCCCCAGGCGTTGGCGTGGAACATCGGCACCACCACCAGCGCCCGGTCGCGGCGCGAAAGGGCAAGGGCGTCGGTCATCAGCGTCGCCGTGGAGTGCAGGCAGATGGAGCGGTGCGAGTACAGCACGCCCTTGGGGTTGCCCGTGGTGCCGCTCGTGTAACACAGCGCCGCCGCCTGGCGCTCGTCCACGGCGGGGTAGTCGAAGGCGCCGGGACCGGCCTGCTCCAAAAGATCCTCGTAGCGCAGCGTGCGCGGCAGATCGCCCGCATCGCCATCGCCCATCACCACGAAGTGGCGCACACCTGGCATCTGCGGAGCCAGCTTCTCGAGCAGCGGCACGAGCGAGTCGTCCACGAAGATGACCTCGTCGTTGGCGTGGTTGACGATGTAGGTGAGCTGCTCCGCGAACAGGCGGATGTTGAGCGTGTGCAGCACCGCCCCCACACACGGAATTGCCATGTACAGCTCGAAGTGACGCTGGTTGTTCCAGGCGAAGGTGCCGACGCGGTCACCGGGACCTATGCCCAGATTGCCGAGCGCTCGCGCCAGCCGATCCACACGCTCGGCCGTCTCGCCGAACGTGACGCGCTCGGTGCTGCCGTCTGGCGTGAGCGTCACCACCTCGGCACCGGGGTGGCATGAACGCATCCGCCGCAGCATGTGGTGCAAGGTCAGCGGAAAGTCATCCTGCATCAGCCCTTCGAGCATCTACCTCCGCACCTCCTCCTCTGCTGGATCGACCGCAAGCTGACGATATATCCCGCGCGTGCGCTGCGCAACATCGCTCCAGTCAAAGCTCAGCACGTGCTCGGATGCCTCGGCCACGAGGCGGTCGCGCAACTCGCTGTCGACCAGCAGGCGTTCGATCATCACGCCCAGGTGCTCGGCGTCGCCGCCGTTGAAACGCAGCCCCACCCGCTCGCCGGAGGGCACCACCTCGCGCAGACCGCCGGTGTCGGCGACGATGCAGGGACAGCCCGAGGCCATCGCCTCCAGCGCCACCAGCCCAAAAGGCTCGTAGATCGAGGGCACCACGCAGAGGTCGGCGATCCGATACAGCGAGTGCAGGGCGTCATCGCCGATCCAGCCCAGGAAGACACCCTGATCGTTGAGCCCCAACCGCTCCGCCTGCGCTTTGAGCTCCCCCTCGTGGGTACCGCTGCCGGCCACCAGGAAGCGCACGTTGCCAACCCGCTCGATCACCCCCGGCAGCGCGTCGAGGGCCAACTGAAAGCCCTTCTCATAGACCAGCCTGCCAACCAGCAGCACCAGCTGCTCGTCAGGGGCCGCGAACTTCTGGCGCAGCGTTTGCAGATCGTCAACGGGGCGCAAATCGCGCGGATCGATGCCGTTGGGGATCACAGTGATACGTCCCTCATCGATGTCGAAGATGTCGGCCACGTGGCCGCGCATGTAGTGCGAGCAGGTGATCACCGAGTCCGCGCGCTGAGCCATCCAGCGCTCCACCGCATGGATGTGGGACTGTGGCTGGTCCTGCACCCAGCCCTGGTGGCGCCCATGCTCGGTGGCGTGGATGGTGGTCAGGAAAGGCACCTCCAAGCGCTCAGCCAATGCGGAGCAGGCGTTTGCCACCAACCAGTCGTGACCGTGCACCAGGTCATAGCCGCGCCCTTCGGCCAATCGCTCCTCAGCCAGCGCTTCGCCGGCGCGCAGCATGTCCTCGTTCATGTGCTCGACCCATGCCACGAAGCGATCGAGATCGCGCGGCCAGTTGGGCTCGCGCACGCGATGCACCGTGACTCCTCCTCGCTGCTCCACCGCGGGGCGGCCGTCCTCTGTGCGCTCACCCGCTCCCCGTGTGAGCACGTCGACGGCTACACCCTGGCGCACCAGCTCCTCCGAGAGCTTGCGCACATGCCGGGCCAGGCCTCCCTCGATCACGGGGGGGTACTCCCAGGAGAGCATCAGCACACGGTTGGTCAAGGTAAGCACCCTATCCTGCCGTGGCTCATCCAGGGCTCCCGCAAGCGTTCGGGGATGAACCTCGAGACCGCTTCAGATGCCCAGCTCGTCAAAGCGCCTGGCAGCGGCGCTCGGCCGGGCCAGATCGCGGTCGCTCTCAGCCAATCCGATCGCCCGCAGCCTATCCAGCGCCCGCAATGTGGCCGTGCGGTCGCCGATCTCCCGAACCAGCTCCTCGATGGACTGCCAACCGGCATCGTCATCCGCGAGCAGCAAAGAGAGCACAGCCCTCTCGAGTCCATCCTCTCCAGGCGAAGCCGACGACCCCATTCGTGGAGAATACGCCAGACGCGTAGACATTTGTCTGCTGATCATTCAGTGCGGTGCCAGCATCTGCAGCAGTTGGCATATACGGAGCAACTGCGCGAATCCCCCAAGGAGCCCTCGGGAAAGAGCTATGTCTGTTTGCGAGAGGACTATGCGGTCTGCGGTTCCGGTCGGGTGTTGAACCCGATCCGCCACTCTTCGTGCGCCTCGCCATCGATCTCCATGCGGAACTCAAAGCGCCCGGCTGGCGGCAACTGCAACTGCACGACATTGACCCCAATGCAGACGTTGATTGGCGTTCCGCGCTTGCTGCCCGGAGGGGCGGCAACGGGCAGTGTGGCCTCAAAGCCGAAGGGCGCGGACACGCCATCAGGCTGAGGGAACTCCACGGGCGCGCCATCATCGTCGATCAGATCGAGCTTGACCGTGTGCTCCTCTCCTACCGCTTCCCATGGGAACTCGATCACAACCCCGATGCCAAACGTCGAGGGCTCCGGACCCGTCCATCTCCATCCCCCGCCCAGCAGGTTCAGCTTCCCCTCAGCCGCCTGCACATGATCGGCCAGCAACATCGTGGCCCTGATCGTCCGGATCACCCGATCACACTCCTTTTCCATCTCCGTGCCCGCCACACGAGCACGGCTAAACCGGCTCTTGCCTTACGGCGCCGGACCGGCCAGGCATTCTAGGCGCTGTCCAATCATGCCATGGAGCAAACAGCTACGCCGTCCGCGCGGGCGGGATCACGCGCGGGTTTTTCTCAGCGCCGAGCACCATGGTGCGTCTCCGACTCACAAGCTCGTGATCGAGATGACCACCGACTCGGCATCCCACCAGATGGCCTGCTGAACAGATCGTCGCTGAGTGCATCGCGGCGGATTGGGATGGATACCTCGCGTGAGGAGTAGTGTCGATCGACACATTCCAAGAGAGGAACTGCAAATGGCCGTAGGCATCAGACAGAAGTTCATCGGAGGAACACAGGCCAACTACGACGCTGCCCATGCTGTGATGGAGGTCGATACCGACCCGCCGGCCGGAATGCTCGTGCACTCAGCCGGACCGATCGATGGTGGTTGGGGTGTCATCGACTTCTGGGAGTCACGCGAGGCATTCGATGCGTTCGTCAAGGACCGTCTCATGCCGCGCTTGCATGGGCTGGGCGAGCAGGGGTTCCCGAATCCTCCCGAGGTGAAGGAATTCCCGGTACACAACCTCCAGACCTAGACCAACCGCCAACAAACCTGACAACCGCCGGGTGTCGTGGGCTCAGTATTGCCCACGCCGGCCCCTCTGCGAGGCCGCCCGCAGAGGACCCTCGCAGCGCTCGCAGCGGCATTCACACACGTTTCGCGCTTGTTTCGCGCTGGAGCCACGCAATCGTGGGACAGTGTGCTCAACGAAAGCACACCTACCCAGGAGGCAACAGATGACTGCCACGGGAATCGATGAAGCCAAGCTTGAACAGTTCATGGGTCAGTTCGTAGGGGATTTCGGCGCAGCTATGACCGCGCCGTTGGTGATGATCGGGGATAAGCTCGGCTTGTATAAGGCGATGGCTGACAGTGAGCCCGTCACGCCCGCACAGCTTGCTGAGCGCACTGAGTGCCGCGAGCGTTACATCCGCGAGTGGCTCTGCCAGCAGGCAGCCAGTGGCTATGTGGAGTACAACGCGGCGGATGGCACCTTCCGGTTGCCGCCCGAGCAGGCGATGGCGCTGGCTGATGAGAACAGCCCCGCGTTTATCCCGGGGGCCTTCCAGTTGCTCGCGGCGGTCGTCAAGGACGAGCCGCAGATAACCGAGCGCTTCCGCTCCGGTGAGGGCTTTGGTTGGCATGAGCACCACCACGACCTGTTTGAAGGCACCGAACGGTTCTTCCGCCCCGGTTACCTCGCCAGTCTGGTCGAGTCCTGGCTGCCCGCCCTCGACGGTGTCGTTGAGAAGCTCAAACAGGGTGCGCGCGTGGCCGATATCGGTTGTGGGCATGGTGCGTCGACAATCCTGATGGCCAACGCGTTCCCGGCTTCGACGTTCGTCGGCTCGGATTACCACGACGGATCGATCCAGGCCGCACGAGCCTCTGCTGAGCGGGCTGGCGTGGCTGACCGGGTCAGCTTCGAGGTCTCCTCCGCGAAGGACTTCGGTGGTGGCCCGTTCGACCTGGTGTGCGTGTTCGACGCGCTGCACGACATGGGCGACCCGGCCGGCGCGGCGCGTCATGTGCGCGACGTGCTCACCGAGGACGGCACCTGGATGGTCGTCGAGCCATTCGCGGGCGACAGCATCGAGGAGAACCTCAACCCCGTCGGACGGATCTTCTACAGCGGCTCGACGATGCTCTGCACACCCGCCTCACTCAGCCAGGAGGTCGGGCTGGCACTCGGCGCGCAGGCTGGGGAGCAGCGCCTCACTGAGGTGCTTGGCGAAGGCGGCTTCAGTCGCGTACGCCGCGCGGCAGAAACACCATTCAACATCGTGCTCGAAGCCCGACCATGAACTCCGAGGAAGACAGAGACGTGAAGGCGATCGCGCAAACGGCGGTCGAACTCTGATCTGATCGAGCTTTGCCGTCAGCGCCGTGGGCTCGCGCGTCGCATCACTATCAAGTGAGCGGCGCTTCGGTGTCGGCTGCAATGAAATGGTCGTGGATCGCTTTCGTCAAAGCAGTGTTCTCAACGACGAGATGATGGGTCGTCATGCCTAGATCATGTAGGTGCTCAACCTGCTTGTCCTGGACGTTCCCCTGAGCGTTCTGCGCCACCAGAATTGCGATCATCGCAAGCCACTGCATGATGCCGCCGACAGCGAGCAGCATGAGGTTGAAGGGGTAGCGGTCGCCCGCGACCGTGGCACCGAGACCGGCCATCCAGATGGTGAAGGCGATGACGCTGGCGTAGAACATCCACATGGAGCCCACGGTCTGAGCGATGAAGCCCGCAACTCGATCGTTTGGACCGTTGCGCCCGTCGGCCAGCTTGGGCGGTGGAGTGTGCTTGAACTTCTGGGTCGACTGCCCGGGCGCGCTCTCTCGAACAGGCGCATCCCGGGTTGTAGCCGAGGAGCTGGCCCGCATAATGGTCACGCGGTTGAAGTCGCGCCCACGAGCGCCTCGGAATTGTGCGCACTCTCGGCCCTTGAGGATGTGCAGGTCGCTCCCGCAGATCGTGGGGTGTCTACTCGCACAACGATGTCGGTCTGGTTGATGAGCGTGGGATCGGCCACGGTGTCCCAGCCGCGCTGGCCGGGACCGTGATACACGAGGGCCTTCATGCTGGGGCCACGGTGGGGTGTCGCCTGCCGTTTACCTGCCAGTTGGCGAGCGGAAGCAGGAACAGGATGGCTCCCAGCCCAATCAGGATCCAGCCGGCGAGGGTGGCGATGGTGCCGACCAGCGACCATCCCCAGGCGTTCAGCAGTAGGCCGCGCAGGCTCTCACCCTGGAACAGCGTCGCCTTCTCTTCGGCCAGCTTCGCGTTGGTCGGCGCGGCGAGAGCCGCTGTGCTGACCTGCGCGTAGGTCTGCCCGCCGGCGATCTTGGAGAGGTGAACGTTGATGAAGTTGTTGGCGTACGCCTTCGCCTGGCCACCCGTTGTCAGCTGCTGGCCGGCGTACTGCTTGATGCCTGGCAGGAGCGCCGCGCTATTGGAGGCGGGGAAGAAGATCTTCTGCGGGACGAGCTGGTCGTGGACGACCTTCTTGTCATAGCTCCCTCCGATGACGGCGATGACGCCGACGATCATCATGCCGACAGCGGCCATCGTGGCGATCGCGGTCAGGCTGGTCAGCTTCGCCAGCAGCGGACTCCGAGGAGCCTGATCGCTTGGTGAAACCTGGGGCTGTCCGTCCTGAACGGGGTCGGCGACGTCGAGTGGCTGTGCGCCGTTGCCGGTGGTCTCGGCGGACGGATGCGGCATGACTGAGCTGGGCACGGTGGACCTCATTTCGATTGATGTGCGCAGGAGCGCCGGCGATCAGAAGCACCGCGGATCTGAACAACATAGCATGAAATACAGATCAAGGAAATATAGATCTAGGAAAATCATGTCTAGATATGTTAGTCTTAGTCCATGGCCGAGAAAACGACCCACCGCTGGAAGTTCCTGACGAACCACGCCCAGGTCCTCGCGTGCATCGCACATGATCCAGGTGTGCTCCTGAGAGAGATCAGCGAGCGAGTCGGAATCACCGAACGCGCCGCCCATCGAATCGTCACGGAGCTAACGGACGGCGGCTACATCACGCGAGAGCGCAACGGGCGCCGCAACCACTACACGATCCAATCCGGCCTTCCGCTTCCCGACCGTCTCGGCCGTGTGCAGCGGATCAGCGACCTGCTCTCGATCCTGATCGGCACGTCCGATGAGCTTCCAGATAAGCCGGCCTCGCCGGCGGCCGAGAACGGCAAGGCGGGTGGGTGACCATGTCAGGCAACGCCAGCCCCGATGTTTCAACCAGGCCCCAGTCCGAAAAGCTCCGAATCCTGATTGTCGGCGGTGGAGTCGCCGCCCTGGAGACGATGCTCGCCTTGGCGGATCTCGCGCCGGAGTACACCGACGTAGCAGTCATCGCGCCCAATACAGAGTTCGTCTACCGGCCGATGGTTGTCCGCGAGCCGTTCGCCTACAGTGCGGCGCGCCGCTATCCACTTGCCCCGATCATTGCTGACTGCGGCGCAACCCTGCTGCGCGGCGAACTGGGCTGGATCGATCCAGCCACGCAGACGATCCACACCAAGGCCGATGAATCGCTCGCATACGACGTGCTCGTCCTCGCCCTCGGGGCAAGCATCGATAAGCGCTACAAGCACGCTCTGACAATCGACGACCGCGATCTGGACGAGACGATGCGCGGGCTGATCCAGGACATAGAGGGGGGCTACCTCCACAAGCTTGCGTTCGTTGCTGGCGGCCGTATGGCTTGGCCGCTGCCGTTGTACGAGCTCGCGCTGATGACCGCGGGACGCGCATACGACATGGGCATCGATCTGCAGACGACCATCGTCACCCCCGAGAGCAGCCCCTTGGCGATCTTTGGCCAGTCGGCGAGCAGTGCGGTTGGTGCGATGCTCGCTCGCGCGAACATCGCAACCGTCAACTCCGCATACGCCGAGGTTCCCAGCGCCCGCGAGGTGGTGATCAATCCCGGTGACCGGCGCCTCGAGGTGGATCGGGTGGTCGCGCTACCAGAGCTTTTCGGTCCTGAGGTACATGGCATTCCGCTCGGCGAGCACGGCTTCATCCGGGTGGACCCCTATTGCCGAGTGCCAGATGTCGAGCACATCTACGCGGCCGGCGACGCGACGGACTTCCCGATCAAGCACGGTGGCGTCGGCTCCCAGCAGGCCGACGTCGTGGCTCGCTCGATCGCTGCCCTGGCAGGAGCGTCGGTGACGCCCGATCGCTTCAACCCGACGATCCACGGCATGCTGCTGACTGACGGCAAGCCGGCATACCTCACTGCTCACCTGACGGGCGGACACGGGTTCAGCTCGGAGATCAGCGACACGCCTACCTGGTCTCCGCCGAGCAAGATCGCGGCGAAGTACCTAGCGCCCTATCTGCAGGAGCGCGACCGCGAGAGCACCCTGACCTAACGGGCAGCGCTGGTGTAGGCGAACTCGTCGTGCTCCTCGTCATCGTGGTTGACGAGCACGTCAAATATGGCGGCGCTTAGCGGGCAATCGTTCCAGCTTGCAAGCACGTCGGTCACGAGTCGCTCCTTCGCGTGTCGGTATCGGTGATGCCGGGTGGCACAATCTCACCGCGGTCGATCTCTTCTGAGAGACGCTGCTTGGCGGCGCGGCTCCCCTCGTCAAGGACACCAGAGCCGGCCGCGTAGGAGATCGCGTCCCCTCCCTTGCCGCGCAGCACGACCGCACAGCCGACCGCGATTAGCGCACCAGCGATCGGACCCACCACATACACCCAGTAGCTTGAGAAATCGCCGCTTACCAGCGCCGGGCCGAACGACCGCGCAGGGTTCATCGAGGTGCCACTCACCGGCGCCGACCACAAGCCAGCAAGCGCTATGTACCCACCGACGCCCAGCGCAGCGATAGCCCCCACGTTCTGCGCAGCCGACGCAGTACCCAAAATCACGCTCACCAGTACCGCCGTGAGGACAATCTCCATTAGTAACGCCTGCCAGTTCGCATACCCCGGCCCGGGCAGAGTCGCGCCGAGATGCTGGACATTGCCGAACACCGCGTAAAGGAACAGGCACGCCAGCGTAGCGCCAACCAACTGGATGATGATGTAGCCCGGGACGCGCTTCCAGGGGAAGTCTCCGCGCAGAGCGAACGCGAGCGAGACCCCAGGGTTCAGATGGGCGCCCGAGATGGCGCCCATGAAGAGAATAATCCCGAGGACCATCAGCCCTGGGGCAACTACGGCTGCTGAAAGGCTGATCTGACCCTTGCCGTGCAAGATTCCCCCGCCCGCGGCGACCAGCACCAGCATGAACGTGCCCAACAGCTCGGAAAAGAGCCTGCGCCACTCCAGACGTGGATCGTCAAAGTCCTTGCGGTCGCCGAACTCAAGCGCCAACAGATGCCGAGTCCTCGGACCAAGGAGACCGATACCGGGACCAGCGCCGGGCGGAACAACCTCATCAGGCACGATTATCCACCTCCATCACACTCACACGACGACCAGGAATCCCAAAACCAAGGGATACGAGATCTGACTCTGACAGGCGCCGCGACCACCGCATCCTCCCTATGGGATGAATTCCCTGAGATGTTAGGCGGCATTAGGAGGCGGCGACTAAGTGCGCTAAGCGACAGCACGCCAGGTCGCCTAGTCCGTAATCCCAGGATACGGATCGCAGTGTCGATGCCAAGCGGAGGACAGCGTGCGAAGATCCGGCTCGACGACACCCCGGGGCAGGGGTGCGGCGAGGGCATCGCGAAGTCGGCCGGCAGATCAGTTGACGCTAGACTGAGTCAACCAACGTCATGCGTTAGACTCTCCAATGTGCCGTCAATCGTCGATCTGCCCGACACTCTCATCTCCCAGGGCCGCTACTGGGTGAACTCATCGGAAGCCGCCCAGTTCGCGGGCGTGCCCACGGCGCACGTGTACCCAGGGTTGCAGCGACTGCGTCGACGTGGAGCGATCTTCTCCCCCACGCGCGGCCTGTACGTGGTGGTCCCTCCCGAGTACCGGTCCTGGCGGGTGCTCCCGGGGGAGTTGTTCATCGACGCGATGATGCGAGCGCTGGGTCGCGACTATTACGTGAGCCTGCTCACCGCCGCGGCGATGCACGGTGCCGCACACCAGGCGCCACAGGTCTTTCAGGTGATGGTCGATCGGCACGTCGCCGACCGCGATATCGAGCGTGTCAAGCTGCGCTTCTACGCGAACGAGTATCTCGACCGGATGGCGGTGCAGGAGCGCCAGGTCGACACGGGCCGTATCCGCCTAGCGACACGCGAGACAACCGTCGTGGACCTCGTCGTGCACCCCGACGTCGCCGGAGGGCTAAGCAACGTGGCGACCGTGATCGCGCAGATCGGCGATCTCGACGTGCCGGCGCTGGCGCGGCTCGC
Source organism: Solirubrobacteraceae bacterium (assembly GCA_025449845.1). Taxonomy (GTDB): domain Bacteria; phylum Actinomycetota; class Thermoleophilia; order Solirubrobacterales; family Solirubrobacteraceae; genus Palsa-744. The sequence continues at coordinate 30,933 of JANWIP010000027.1, forward strand.
GAGCGTACGCTCGCGCTCGGTCGCCAGGCGACTCGGCTGGCTACTCGACACGTTCCGCGCGGACCTGGACCTAGAGCCTCTACGCGCCGTGGCGCACACAGAGGACGGCTACCCGACGCGGCTTGTTCGCGCTCTGCCTGCGCGCGGCCCGATCGACACCGACTGGAACCTGCAGATCAACGCCTCGGTCGAGCCCGACCTATGATCGACCGCCCCGCTCTCATCGCGTGGCGCTCAAAGGCACCGTGGCCCGACAGGGTGCAGATCGAGCAGGACCTCTTGCTATCCCGGCTGATGATCGAGATCGCACGCGACGAGATCCTCGGACCCGAGCTCACGATGCGCGGCGGAACGTGCATCCACAAGCTGCACCTCCCGAGCGCCCTGCGCTACTCCGAAGACCTCGACTACGTCGGCTGCACCCATACCGGCATAAAGCCATACACGCAGGCACTCACCAGGATCGCCGACGAGGTCGGACTGACCGTCTCCAGCCGCCAGCGCTCCGGGCAGATGGTGCACGTCTATCTCGACGGCGAGCCGACCGAAGGAATCGGCCGCATCCGCATCAAGGTCGAGATCAACATCGCCGAGACCGACTCGTTCCTGCCGCGAAAGAACATCCCCCACACCGTGCAGACCTCCTGGTGGAGCGGCGAAGCAGACATCCCGACATACCAGGTCGAGGAGCTGCTCGCCACCAAGCTACGTGCGCTCTACCAGCGCAGCAAGGGCCGCGACCTCTTCGACATCTGGCTCGGACTCACCATCCTCAAAGCAGACCCCGAACAGATCACCGCCGGCTTCAACCACTACATGCGCGACGCCGCATTCAGCTTCCCCGAACTACGCGACAACCTCACCGCCAAGCTCGCAAACCAGAGCTTCCTTCACGACCTCGACACACTCCTGGCCAGCACACCACCCGAGTACAAGCCGAGGGTAGCCGCCGACATCCTCATGCGAGAACTCGGCAGCAGACTACGAAACGCACCGCCTGTCGAGGAGATCACTCCGCTGGATTTGCCATAAGACAAACGCCGCGCCTGATTCCAGACCCGATCAGGTTTGTTCCCGAAAGGCGACTACACGTCGGTCGCCGCCGCTCCGCCGCTCGGGACCGTGATACGCGCCGGATGTATCGCGGCGCCTCTCTTCGCAGCGTCTGTCATTGAGGATCAGGCGCATCTCGGCTATCTCGGGCCAGCTCTCGGTGGCCGGGTCTGCTGCCAGCCGATCGAGCGTTGCGAGAAGCCGCTGGCGGTGTTCGAGCACCCGTTCCGCGAAGCGATCAGGCGTGACTCGCCGCGCGAGGTCTAGGAGGGTGAAGAGCTTGATGCGCCACGTTCCTTGGTGCCGCACGTTTGCGAGACCTATGATCAGATCTTCGATCGTCCGTGCTGGATCGGGCTCCGGGCCAATCAAGCCTGGCTCGTCAGAGTTGAACGGCTGATCGCCGTGAAAGCTGAGCGCGACACCGATGTTAGTGTCGGCCTGAGGCGTCTCGCCATCTGCGTCGATCTCGGCGCGCAGCGCTTCAACGTACGCATCCGCAATCTCTGTCCGGCCGCTATTCGAAAGGCCGATCGCGACCCCGCGACGAACGAGGTGATCGCGCTCATGACGAGGATCGCTTGGGTCGAGCAGAGGCTCCAGTTCGGCCTTGAGACCTGCGTCGGCCAGCACCCCGAGTAGGTAGCCGACATGCTCCCGAGCCACCCGCCGCTGCCCCCGCCTGAACCCTCGACTCTCTGGCGCCTCCAGCGCCCCGAGCAATGCAGGGATGATCGTTTGCTCGCGCTCGGGCCAATCGCTGAGCATTTCCTCACAGCGATCCATCACGGCAGCCGAGAAGAACTTCTCGAATGCGCGGAGCACGTCTACCGGCTTCGCATCTTCCGTCGTGACCGTGCGATACAAGTGATAGGCAACGAAGAACCACCCCCACAGCATGTCGTGGAAACGTAACTCGTTGCTCCCTTCGATCGGAGCGTCTAATACCGTATTTTGGAGTAGCACCTTCGCCCTGGAGGCGGGGTCTCGGACGCCCCGCCGTGCCAAATCTTCAAGCACGTGTTCGTCCGTGAACGAGATTGGACGATCGCTGACGCCGGCCCTGTAGAAGCGGTGTGCGAGCCAGCCAAGATCGTCCATCAACGCACCCCCCGCATCACGCAGCGCCGGCGTCGCCATCCGGATCTTTGCGACGCGCTCGTACAGTTGCCAGCGCTTTTCGATGTCCTTAAGGGCGTCGTCCTTTGCCGCGATCAACGAGACGACATAATTGAGGTGCAGCGGAATCCTGCAGAGAACGCCGCGAGACCTATATTTGGTTCGCCATTCCTCGAAGTCAGCACACGTCTTCTCGCCGTACAGCGCGTTGACATAGGTGCGCTGCAGGTCCGGCTCCCATTCCACCAGCTTGATTTCGTGCGTTCCGTACCCGTAGTAACTCAGCGTCTTCACGTGAAACTGTTCGTTGCAACACAGCAGAATGTCGCATTCGGTGAACACGCGCGACGAAAGCACCTCTCGGAGTCGATCGCCGTGTGCAAAGAAGAGCGCGTCGGCGTGCGGCATGATCACGATCGGCCGCTCGGCAGGACTTGCCCCCATCGCCTCGATCTGGTCCGCCAACCACTGATCGCTGGAGAAGCCCTTCGTGTTTCCGCCCTCACGTGCATCGGCGAACAACACAGTGCGTTGCTCCCGCTCCCCGCAGGCGTGCTCAACATCGTCCGTGAGGTCGAGATAGCACGCTATCGCAGTGAGCGCCTTACCAGAGCCGGGAGGGCCGATGACGATCATCTGGCTCGGTGCTCCAGCGGTTTGTACCAGCGTCTCGCTCAAATATTCCGATAGAGGAGACATCGGGTGACCTTGGAGGTCCGGCGCCCGCTCGAGATCCCACGCAAACGGAAGGGGCTCGAGACGCGCACGAACCTCCTTGATCGTCATCTTCGGGCGGAAGCCCGGTAACAGAGGTCGAGCCAGCAGGGTTTCGCGCGTTTCCCGCATCGCGCGCATCCGCGTCGTCTGCTGCGTTGTGAACTCAGTGACCTTGTCGAGCGCAGCCTGGAATTCTTCAAGCGCCTTGGTCCAAAGATCGTCACACGGATCGGGTTGCGGGAGGCAGAGCTCACGCCCGTTGCGAAGAATTCGAGCAGCATCGGCGTGACGACCTTCCTCGACCAACGTGACGAAGTCCCAAAAATCGACCGTCAGGGAGGGTTGCTGCCTAGGCAGGTTGACGGGATCTTCTTCGCTGATCTTCAGGTCGTACTTCTTCCGGAGCTGCGTCAGCGTCGACGAGACGGAGGAAGCGACCTTCCGTAGATCACGGTTTGGCTCGGGCAGCAATGTGCCCAGATAATGTCGCGAGATCCCGCCTCTGCTAAGGATCAATGCGTGCAGGACCGCACGCTCGTTCGGTCCGAGCGCTACTGTCTTCTTACCGCGCTCCGTGACCCAACAGCCAACCAGTTGGATGCGGAGAGGCTCTCGCAGTTCTGACGTTGTCTCGATCTCTTCCACCGCGCGACAACATATCGGAACTCCCACAGGGATTGACGTCGGCTGACGCTGGCTGATGCTCGCGTTGACGGGAACGCCAAAGCATCCTGCCACGATCAAGCAAACCGTATGGAGGAGCACTGGGTCCCGCGCGGATGTCATGCGCGAACCAGGGATCTTGGTGGCATCGAGACAAGGCACAACCATCGAGGAGAGATCACCGCTTTGGCACCGCAAGGACGCACGCGGCGGGTACGTCGGGTATTGGGCGGTTTCCGGCCTGCGCTGGAACCGGTCCTAGCCGTTGCGGGCATCGCGCTCGTCGGTGCTGTCGCGATCGTCACACGGTCGATGGAGCGCCTGAACATCGTCCTAAGCATGTGCCGTCGCGCCCGGCCGCTGGCCGTGCGGCGGATGAAGGCTGAGGGTGATCGCCGGGGCTCAAAGGTTGCGCTCGCTGGGGCCCAGTGCTGCGGAGGACGGCCGTACCTGTGAACTCCCACGGGCCCAGCAGAGGTTGGAAGCTTTTGTCCGTGGCTGTGCCGGGGATGCTGTTTGCGCTCTTGGGGTCCGGGGCGCTGTCTCGCAGCGTGGAGGGCTTCGCGTGGGCGCTCGTCGCCTACGTCGTGGTGCTGATCGGGCTCGTTGCGTCCGAGTTCCACCGGTGGATCAGCCGCGGATACCTCGCACGCGGCGAACTGCTGCCGGTCCTCATGGCCGGTGGGTTCGCAGAGACGCTCCTCGCCGGGGCGTTGCTTGCCGACGCGCTGGTCGAGCGCCACCCGGTGGCGCTGGTCGTGAGCGTCCCTGTGCTACTGATCCTCATGATCGCCTGCGACCTGATCATCGCCGTGCGGATCGGCGGGAGCGAAAGCCCCGCAACGATCGAGTTGGCGCCGGAAAACGGCGTGCCCGAGGGCGGCGATGAGCTGCAGGAAGGCGACCGGCTCCAAGATCTCGACCAGCTCGCCGCATCCACAGACGTTCCCGCGAATGAGTCTGATGCGACAGATGCGCATCATTCCTCCGCTCACCGCGGGTCCTTGCGGATCGTTCTCGACTTGGGCAAGCTTGCCCTCCGTGGCGCCGAGTGGATCACTCCGGTGGCAGTGATCGGCGTGCTTGGCATGTGCTCGGTGGTCGCAATCGGCGGGGTCCCGAAGGGCGCCAGGACGAGCACCACGAGCGGCTCGCAGAAGAACGTAGGCAAAGCCGGTTCGGGCGGCAAGTCAGGCGGTTGGCATGGCACAGGCGGCCCGAGCGGCTCCGGCGGCCATGGCAGGTCGGGTGTTGCCGAAGGCATCACGACCCCCACTCGCTGGAATGGTCCATGCGCAGAAGAGACCCGCGGCGAGGTCTCGCAGCTCGCCTTCGAACGGATGGTCGACCTCTTCGAGGTCGTCCATCTGGAAGTCGGCGTCGAGGGGTGCATCGAAGATCTGGAAGGGCACGCCTACCCACACGACTACTACGTCACCGCCGTTGGGGTCGAACAGCCGACGCACGAACCCCTGAGTTTTGCCGTCCAGAGCGAACTCTGCGGCGGCTCCCTTGTCCTGAACGCGGCCCGCAAGGCCGTCGAAGAAGTCATGGCTGTGGCCGGACCGGTCTGCGGAGTGGGCCCGTACCCCAGGTATTTCCTGAACAAGGCCGACTACTACTTTTTGCGGACGGCTAAGGGAGTCTACTTCGTCTACGAGCGGTCTGGGGGCGGCTGGTACGAACTCGTGGTGCCCGGTCTGGTGCGGACTTGGTACCACGCGATGCTGGCCGTGGGCGTGTGGCTGTATCCGTCGCCACCCCGACAGATCGGCCCCCACTCGCTCTCCTACGAAATGTGGGCGGCGCGCAACACCGAACGCCCTGAACTCACGATCACGTTTAACACGGTGACAGGCGTCGGAAGCTATCCCGGTCAGTCCTTCTCGGCTGACGCGACGTTCGAACCGTTGCTGAGCAAGCTGCTCAAACTCGCTGAAAGCAGCTGAGCTCAGTTGTGCTCGCGGTCCCCGACGGCTCGTCACCGGGGAGACCATCGAATGGCACGGCATCGACCGCGTCCGACTCTCGGGCACCCATGCCGAGGAGATCCACGCCATCTTCGACACCGCGCCCCTGCAGGAGAGAACCCTACGGAGTACGAAGAGCAGCTAACGGCAACGAGCGGACAAAGTAGACGCCAGAAGCCTGGAGGGCGCGATCCTCGCGATCGGCGAGACAGCCATCCGTCCAGGCGAGATCTTCGCCCTGAACCACAACGACATCGACCACACCACCGGCATCATCCACATCCGCTGCCAACTGGACCTCGCGAGCGGCGTCACCGACTGGCCCAAAGACGACGAGCCGCGCGACATCACGATGACCCCAGCACTACATGGTCATCTGGAGACCATGCCCAGGATCAGCCCGGGGATCCTCTTCCCCACCCCCCGCGGCTGCTACATGCGACGCAGCGCATGGTCCACGCACCGGCACGCCGTACGCGCCGCCGCCCAAATGCCCGGCCTTGAGTTCTACGAACTCCGCCACCGCGCACTCCAGTGGATGATCGACCCACCCCACGACGGGGGTCTCGGCCTGGACATCCAAACAGCCGCACACATCGCCGGCCACCACGACGGCGGCTACCTCGTCTGCAGCACCTACTCAAAGCTCGCCGAGCACCGGGCGCTCACCCGCACACGGCGCGCCATAGACGCCTACCAGCAACGCGTACACGACCTCCCGCCAGGACCAGCCGGTGTGGCGCAACCGCTTATCTCGGTGGCCAGGTGCAACCCGATCGCACCCAAATCGTTCGTCGGATTCGAGCAGGTGTGGCTGGCGCGTGAGGAACCAGCCGTCGCGCGGCGTGGCTCGTTGGGTAGTTACAGGCGATATCGGCAGGTTCAGGGCAGCGGGCGGGTTTCGTTGTCTTCAACGTCCAGTCGCCGCCAGCTCGGGGAGCGATAGCCTGCCGGACGATCACAATGGACCTGGACGAGGACACACAACTCGGCCGCATGGACGATCACCGTCGAGGTCGATCGCTGGCGTTGTCCTTCCACCCGTCCCTCGTGGGAGCCTCTTCGTGCTGGTGGCCAGAGACGCTTGCGATCGCCGCTCAAAGTGGATTTGCCGCACTGGATCTCACCCTGCCGGAGCTCGCGAGCGGCTCGTCCGGAAGCGCACGAGAGCGCCTCGAGGCGGCGGGCGTTCGTGCCGGCGCCTCGCCGCTTCCGGTCGAGTTCCGTCGGGACGAGGAGATGTTCCGGGACGACCTCGGTCGGCTTCCTGATCTCGCAAAGCTGGCTTCCGCGATCGGAGTCGGGACGGTCTACCGGTCGCTTCCGGCGTCAAGTGAGATCCCCGCAGCGGAGCTCGGGCGTACTCTGAAGCGCCGGCTGCGGGCCTGCGCGGAGATTTTGGCCGAGTACGGCATTCGACTCGCGTTGGAGGTCGTCGGCCCGTTGCACCGTCGGCGCGAAGGGCGACACGAGTTCCTGTGGCGCCTCGGCGACTGTGCCTCCTTTGCGGAGATGTGCGGCGACTCGGTAGGCGTGCTGGTTGACTCGTGGCACTGGCATCACGCCAACGAGAACGAGAACGCAATCGTCGACCTCGGTGAGCGGATCCTGCACGTTCACCTGGCCGACTCACCTGACCTACCGCGTGAGCGGATCCGTGACGATGAGCGTTTGCTTCCCGGCGAAGGCGTCATAGACCTAGACGGATTCGTAAGGAGCCTCATACGCGCCGGCTATCGCGGGCTCGTCAGCCCAGAGATCCCCGGTGGGTGGTGCGGTTCCCGTAAGCCCGCGGCGTGCGCCCAGCGCGCAAAGGACGCGTGCTCGCGCGTCCGGTTTCTTGCGGGGGGGGGGGGGGGGGGGGGGGGGGGGGGGGGGCGGGGGGCGCGCGGGGGGGGGTTGGGGTGGGTCCGGGCGCGGGGGCCCGCCGGGCCCTGCCCCGCCCCCCCC
>JANWIP010000028.1 GCA_025449845.1 Solirubrobacteraceae bacterium
GTTGACCAGAACATCGATCTCGCCTGCTGCGGCGGCGACGCGCCCGACCTCGGCCATCTCCGAGAACTCAGCGGCGATGAACGGCGCATCGGGCCCACCCGCCCGGAGCTTCTCCACGGTGCTCGCGCCGCGGGTCTCGTCGCGGCCGGTGATGATCACCGACGCGCCCTTCTCGGCCATCGCCAGTGCGGTCGCGGAACCCATCCCGGATGTGCCGCCGGTGATGAGGGCGGTCTTGCCTTGAAGTGACATGTATCGCGTTCTCCCTCTGAGTGGTTGTCGCGACCCATAATGGATCGGGCGTTCCACTCTAACACAGAATGGATAGGGCAATCCATTCCGTTGGTAGAATCTGCGGCATGACCACGATTAGCCCCTCGCCTCGCCCGTTGACGCGCAAGGGCCAGGAGACCCGTCAGCGCATAGTTGACGCGGCTGCTGGCCTGATCTTCCGGCAGGGCGTCGCGCACACGACGATCGAGGACGTACGCGCGGCGGCGGACGTCTCAAGCTCGCAGCTCTACCACTACTTCGACGACAAGCCGGCCCTGGTCCGGGCAGTCGTTGACCACCAGGCCGACACGATGATCGGCGGGCAGGAGACGTTCGATTTCAGCACGCTGGAGGGCCTGCGAGCCTGGCGCGACTTCCTGGTCGCGGCCCAGCGCGAGCACGACTGCAACGGCGGCTGCCCAATCGGCTCTCTCGGAGGCCAGCTAGCCGAGACCGATCCCGAAGGGAGAGCCCACGTCGCCGAGGGCTTCAAACGTTGGGAAGCCACTATCCAGAGCGGTCTACGAGAGATGCAAGCACGAGGCGAGCTCACGCCCGACACCGATCCCGACACCCTCGCCCTCGCGCTGCTAGCCGCCCTGCAGGGCGGCCTGCTCCTCACTCAGGTCAAACGCGACACCAAGCCGCTAGAGGCCGCGCTTGACGCAATGATCGAGCTGGTCGCCCGACTCAGCGGCGGCAGCTGGTAGCGGCCTCGCGCGACGCGCATCCTCTCCACCAGGTCGGAGGTCGTGGACTCATCGGGCATCCTGCATTTTCCCCGACCGCTGCTTTCGGCAGCTAAGCGAGCGCGCGAGGCGCCTGGCTCAGTGCTGTCGCTCTGGACGAAGACCACGTTTGAGGCGCGGGAACGTTACCGCGAGCGGGGCCCGACAGCACGAAACCCTGCTCAAGCCGTGACGCCCCAGCACGCCGCTGGGACGATGAACTCGCCGTCCCGCCGGTACTGTGCCAGGCTCTCCTCGATCGCGGCTCGTGTCGCCCTCTGCTCTTCGTCGGGCAGCCCGTTGATCACCGTGGCCAGCGGCCCGGCAATGCGCGTGAGCGTGTCCCAGAGGCCGTCGGCGGCGTAGCGCCACTCGAACGTGAGCTCCTCGAGTCGGGGCTCACCGAAGCCGGCACCGGTGACAAGCTCCACGATGCGGTCGGCCAGGCCCATGGCAAAGATCCCGGGCGCTCCGGGCTCAGGTGGCGGCATGTGCCCGCGCTGGACCAGCGTCATCGCGGGAATCGCTGCCCACGGGTTGCGGTCCGGCGTCTGCCACACAGCGAACGCGAGCGTGCTGCCGTCGCGTAGGACCCGCCGCGTCTCGCGCAGAGCGGCGGCGGGGTCCGCCATCAGCATGTAGCCCCAGCGACACAGCACACCGTCGACGCTGTTGTCATCGAGGTCCATGCGCTCGGCGTCCAGGACGCGGTACTCCACGTTGGACAAGCCGCGGCGCTCGCCGTTGCGGCGCGCGGCCTCCAGCATCTCGGGGGAGAAGTCCGTGCAAAGAACCTTCCCGTCCGCGCCGACACGCTCTGCCGCGATGAACCCGAGATCGCCCGTTCCAGCCGCCACGTCGAGGATCGACTGGCCGGGCTGCGGATCGACCTGGCCAGCGAGCCATTCGTTGATCGCTCCCGTGATTCCAAGGATCCATTCGCGACGGTCCTCCCAGCCTGGGGCCATCTCGTCCCAGATCCGCAGGCTCCTCTCGCGATACGTCTGCAGGTCCATCCCATCCTCCTCTGATCGGACTGGACGCAAAAGCGATCCAGCAGTCTGACTCTACTCGCACGGGCACTCCCGCCGCAGCATGAGCCTCCTCGTCCGTGAGCCCGCGGACGACGTCTGAGCGAGCATAGGAGCCCGCCGTGCGTCGCGTCGCGCGCCTTCGCCCAGCTGGGAGCGTCTCAGCGTCGTCGGAGAGGTGAGCGCACGGACGAAAGGGAGCAGTCCGGGTTCGTGCCGCTTTGGCGGGGATTGTTGGCGCGAGCCGCCCCTCTTGCGATCGTGGACTCACAGGACTGACCTCCGGGTAAGGTGTGGGAATGGGCCAGGATCGGGCGGCAGACTTCGTTAGGCGCTTTGCGGAGTTCTGGCAGGCGCCTGTGGTCGAGCACCTCGACACAGTGCTGGCACCCGACGCCCGCCTCTCCGCACCGATGGTCTCGACCACGTACGGACTGCAGGCGGGCAAGCGCACCTTCGCCGACCTCTTCGAGCTGATGCCTGACATGACCGCCGAAGTCCACCGCTGGGGCGCCACCTCCGATGGCGTTCTTATCGAGTTCACGGTTCGTGGTACAGCAAGCGGAGCCCCCATTTCTTGGCAGTCGGTCGACCGCTTCGTCCTCAACGAGGACGGGCTCGCCACCGAGCGGTTCACCTACTTCGATTCCTTGCCACTGGTGCTGGCCCTGGTTCGAAGCCCCCGAACGTGGCCCGGGTTCACTCGCAGCCGCATCAAACAGATGCGCCGCTAAGCCTGGGCAAGAATGAGAACAGCATGACCGGCCGGAGGCCGCGCCCCGCAAACACCGCAATCGACTGGCTCGTGCGTCGATCGGCCCAAATTACCCGGCACCCGTCCAGATCGACTAGAAAGGAATCACGATGATCGAACGAATCGACGACATGCCGGCAGGTACGATCGGCTTCCGCGCAAGAGGCAAGCTCACCCGCGATGACTACCGCAACGTCCTGGAGCCCGTCCTGCGTGAAGCCGCGGAGTCCGGGGAGATCCGGATGCTCTTCTCGCTCACTGCGTTTGAGGGACTCGAGCCCGCTGCCTGGTTCGACGACGTCAAAACCGGGCTCGGGCTCGGCATCGGCCACCACTCCGCATGGAAGCGCTCAGCGATCGTTACTGATGTGGACTGGGTCGGGAAGGCGTACCGGATGTTCGCCTGGATGACCCCCGGCGAAGTCAAGGTCTACGGGCTGGATCAGCTGGATGAGGCCAAGAACTGGGTCGCCGCCTGAACGACGACTGGCCTTGTCGCTCCCGCTTCCTCGAAGAGCAACCGTGTCGATCAACCCGCCGCAGACGCCTGCCTCGGACGAGGACCGAGTCTGAGGTGTGGCGCCGCGATCGCTTCTGCCTTTGCCTGGGCAAGCGGGCGTGTACCAGGTGCCCCTGCCTAACGTTGCCGCCGGCTCGTGTCAGCACGAGCAAGCCGGTCTTGAGAAAGTGGGGGTGTTTTCGTTCCCCACGGAGGCGCTTTTTTGCCCCCAGCACTGGTGAGATAGCCCGCAACCGTCCAAAAAAGCGTTTGCTGGAGCGGGATTGCAGCGAAGCCGACGCGGGGACTCGAACCCCGGACCCCCTCCTTACCATGGAGGTGCTCTACCATCTGAGCTACGTCGGCGCGAGCGACGAATCCTAGCGTTACGGGGTCCGATCGGTGCTCTCCGAGCCGATCTGATCACCCGAGACTCCCGTCTTCTTGGGGGTGTTTTTCGGGGCTTGCAGGGGTGATCCTGGGGGTGTTTTGGCCCCAGCAACCCTGCCGGGTCAGCTGATTCCCAGCATCGCCGGCAGCTCGTCGAGTGCCAAGAGCGTCTCGGCGCCTGCCCGGCGCAGCGCCGTCTGGTCGCTGTCGGCTGCGTACCCGAGGGCGCGCATCCCGGCCGAGACCGCGGCGGTGACCCCGGATGGCGTGTCCTCCACGACCGCGCAGCGCGAGGGCTCGACCTCCATCCTCGCCGCGGCGTGCAGGAAGAGGTCCGGATGTGGCTTGCCGCGCGCCACCGAATAAGCGGAGAACAGGACCTCGTCGGGGAAGAGACCGTCGAGCTTCGTCAGTCTCAGCGACAGCCGCGTCTTCTGGAGCTTCCCCTGGGACGCCACGCACACCGGCACCCCGGCAGCTTTGATGCGCTTCACCGTCTCGGCGGCGCTCGGAACCGCTCGCAGCTCCTGGCGAAAGACGGCAGCGCGGTCGCGCTCGTATCGCTGGAGCCAGTCATTCGCCAGCGGCCGGCCGAGCTTGGCCTGTGCTCGGGAGTCGATGTCGGACAGCAGCAGCCCCTGGTAGTCGCGTCGTGCCTCGGCCAGCGTGGTCGGTAGGCCCTGCTCCGTGAGCGAGCGGGCGAGCACGTCGTTAGAGATGACCTCACTGTCGACGAGAACCCCATCGCAATCGAAGATGACCAATTGGAGATCGCGCACCGGATGTCTATAGCTGATTTGTGCCGATGCGGCGGCGTGCGGGTCCCTACCGGCGGCTCCGCGCGGGTCCCTACCGGCGGCTCCGCGCGGGTCCCTACCGGCGGCTCCGCGCGGGTCCCTACCGGCGGCTCCGCGCGGGTCCCCGCCGCGTGAGGCGCGAGGTCCGCTCAGCCGGCAAGCGCGGGCGCAGGCGCTCCATCAGGCTCCTTCGCGGCGGCCGAGGAAGTGAGGCGAGCGGCAAGCGGCAGCCCAAGCAGCGATACGGCGGCCATCGCGCACGAGCACCAGTGCCACGGCCGGGAGGGCCGCAAGGACAGCCTCAAGTACCAGCAGCCGTTCGAGCTGCCCGTGGGCGCCAACGGTCGGGCCCAGCACCAGCGCCAGCAGCATTCCGACGAAGCTGCCAGCAGAAGCCACAGCGATGCCCGTCGCCCGCTGATCGGCAGGCAGGTACTCACCGCCGACCTTGCTGATGGCGCTCAGCACGATCGGCTGCGACACCGCGACGATGACCTGGCCGGCCATGGCCCAAGCAAACGTCTGACCGCCGAGGCGCACGAGTCCGCCGAGCGCGACCAGCCCACTGCCGGCCGCCAGCGCGGGGCGAAACCAACGATCGAGCAGTATCCCGGCGGGAATCGCGAGGACCACATACAGCAGCGGAAATATCTCCGCCAGCCAACCCACCGCGCCAACGGAGACCCCGTAGTGCTTGGCCGTCTCGGTGGTGATCGGGGCGTAGGTGAGCCACAGCAGCTGTGTGGCTGCGCATACCAGCGCGAAGGCAACGATTAGGGGCCAGGCGCTTGCCTGCTTGGAGTCCTCCGACCGCCGGGTCAGGATCGTGGTGTCGCTGTTGCTGACTGGTGTCACGCTACCTGGCTACCTGCGCCGGCGAGATTGGAGATAGGGCCGCTCTGGCGATGCCCTTGAGGCTGCTCTAGCGAATACCCTTGAGCAGCTCAGAGACCTCAGGCAACTCTAGCCCTCTGGAGAGGATGACAAGTGTCTCCAGGCGCGGCGAGCGCTTGCAGCGCTCGAGCAGGCTGATCTCGGTGCGGTGCAGGTCGCAGGCTTCTGCGAGCGCCTCCTGTGAGAGACCCGCTTTTTCACGATGGCCGCGTAGGTTGGCGGCGAACTGCTTACGGACAGGTTCCACGGCGATTACTCTCGCTTTCCGCAGACGAGATGTCTACAGACAAATGTCCTAGCGACACCTCCGCTGTGCGGTGGGCTTGATATAGAAACGTCATCCTATCCTACAAACAAGCCTGCGCGAAACAGTAACCAGTGCCGTCCTTAATGTGGACAGGGCCGTCCTCAGTGTGGAGCTGCCACGGGGGTGGGTGCCTCTTTGGGTGTAACGGTGGTGACGGGCAGGCCCATGCCGGCGAGCTTGCTGGGCAGATCGAGCTTCAGCCAGCGCGAGACGCGTGGCGAGAGCGTCGAGACGATGACCTCGTCGAAGCCGCGCAGATTGAGCGCGTCGTGCACCGCGGCCAGCGGATCGGCATCGCCGACGATTCCCTCCACGGGCGCGCCGGCAGCTGTGCTGAGGGCGGGTAAGGCACGGTCGAGCACGTTGCGGGCCTCGCCTGCTCCCTGATCCTCGGGATCGACGACCTTGTGTAGCCCGTGAGTTGTGTTGGGTACGAGCAGCGTGAATACGCAATCCCCGCGCTGGGCGCGCTCGCGCACGGCATCGAGCAGCGCCTGGGTAGCGGCCGTCTTGTGAGCCACCACGAGCACGCGGATGGAAGCAGAAGACTCCATGGCTGGAACTCCCTTCTGGCTGTCTGGTTATCCGGGTGATCCTTCTATACCCGTATAGACGTCGTTTGGCGCCAAAAGTGCCCGTGTGACGTGAATCAGATGGCGGGGGCAGGATTCGAACCTGCGAAGGCAGAGCCAACGCGTTTACAGCGCGTCCCCTTTGACCGCTCGGGAACCCCGCCAGGGAGCGGCGATGATAGCGATCGGGCCGGCTCGCCCGCGGACAATGGCTCCGCGGCCAGGAGCTCGCGGAAAACGCGCCTATGCCAACTTGCAGTCGAGGCGATAAACAATCCACAACCCAAACATACGTTCGGGTCAGGACGGAACGGTCTGGGGTCTAACTGGCCTCGCGCAGCAACTGCGCCTCAGGCAAGGTCTGAAGCTTCTTGAGCGTGCGGTTCTCGATCTGCCTGACCCGCTCGCGCGTGATGTTGAAGGCCCGTCCGACCTCCTCAAGCGTGCGGGAGCGCCCGCCGGTGATGCCGTAGCGCATCTCGATGACCTCGCGCTCACGGCGAGGCAGCACGGCCAGAACCCTCCCGACGCTCTCGCGGCGCAAGGTCTCTGAGGCGATCTCAAAAGGCGATTCGGCGCCGATGTCCTCGACGAAGTCGGCCAGCGCTGAGTCCTCCTCCTCGCCCACAGGCTTCTCCAAGGAGATGGGCTGCTGGGCCATGCGCTGTACCTCGCGTACCTCGGCGACGGGGTACTCAAGCTCGGAGGCGATCTCGGCCGGAGTGGGCTCGCGTCCCAGCTCCTGGATGAGCTGGCGTTCGGCGTGCGCGACCTTGTTCAGCTTTTCCACCATGTGCACGGGAATGCGGATGGTGCGGGCCTTGTCGGCGATGGCACGCGTGACGGCCTGGCGGATCCACCAGGTGGCGTAGGTGGAGAACTTGTAGCCGCGGCGGTAGTCGAACTTCTCCACTGCGCGGATGAGCCCCAGCGATCCCTCCTGGATGAGGTCCAGGAAGGTCAGGCCGCGTCCCATGTAGCCCTTGGCGATGGAGACGACGAGACGCAGGTTGGCTTCGACCATGTGCTGCTTGGCAAGGGTGTCGCCACGCTCGATGCGCTTGGCCAGCGCCACCTCCTCGGCTCCACTCAAGAGCGGCACGCGCCCGATCGAGCGCAGATAGAGGCGCAGCGAATCAAGCCCGGGTTCGACGCTGAGGTCGAGCTCGGTGGGGCTCTGCTCAAGACTCCCCGGGCGCAGCTCGCGCACGTTCTGGTCGAGCTCATGTGCGTCGTGCTCATCGGCCTCGAGATCGACTTCGTTGTCTCCGTCTTCGCCCGCTGAGGTAAAGGCGTGAGACTCGGGAGCCTCATGCAGCGCGATCGGATGCTCCTCTTCGGCAGGCTCCTCGACGACGCTCACGCTGCCTTTGGTGGTCTCGCCGGCAGCGATGATCTCGATGCCGTGCTCCTCCAGATAGCTGAGTAGATCGCGTGCTTGCTCGGTGCCCACTTCGGCCTCTTCAAGCGCGGTGGCGATCGTCTCCGAGGTCAGGAAGCCATGCTCCTGGCCATCGGCGAGTATCGCCTGAATCTCCTCCATCTCCACCACAGGTATGCCTGTGGGGACGGCCGCTGTTGTGGCGGCCAACAGAACATCAACCTTGTTGCTCACCTCGGACCCCCAGGATCCATCCGTCTCCCTGTCGGAGCGAGCGATGCTCGCCCGACCTCCCCTGCGCATCTGCCCGACTGCTCCTCTCCCTGGTCCTCCATACCTATTTTCAACCCACGTGCATACCGGGAGTTCCGGTTCCCGCTGCGCGGGGGTTGACTGAAGTTATGTGCGGAGTGATACCAGAATCGGCGTGCGATGACGCTGGTTGTGCCCAGGGCCTCGCCCCGGCTCCTCTCCAGCTCCAGCCCGCGGCTCGCTAGGCTTGCCACCTAGTGCAGACGACGACAAGCACCAAATCCCCTGCGCCTGCGCACCAGGACGATGTGCAGGCGCGTATGCCCACGATCCCGGTGGGTCTCTCGCGCGTAGGCGTGACGGGAGTGGAGAAGGTGGTACGGATTCGTGAGGAGCTGTTCTTCGCGCGCATGGAGTGCTTCGTTGACCTGAGCCATGAGCAGAAGGGCGCGCATATGTCGCGCTTTGATGAGGTCGTCAACGAGGCCATCGGCGAAGTGGTGCTGAGCGGCAGCGCCTTCCAGGCTGAGACGCTGGCGCAGCGCATCGCCGAGCTGGTGCGCGAGCGCCAGGGCGCGGCGCGGGCCGAGGTGACGATCGCCGCGCGCTATCCCGAGCACAAGCCGGCGCCCGTCTCAGGGGTGCAGACGCAGGAGATCTACACGCTCTATGGTCGCGCCGTGGCATCTCCACGCGGGACGCGCCGTATGGTGGGCGTTTCGGCGACGGGCATGACGGCCTGCCCGTGCGCGCAGGAGCTCGTTGCGGGCAGGGCGCGGGCGAGGCTCAGCGAGGATGGCTTCTCAGACGAGCAGATCGAGCGAATTCTGGAGCGTGTGCCGGTGGCGACGCACAACCAGCGGGGCCTGGGGACGCTGCACATCGGCTGCTTGGAGGACTGCGATGCGCAGATCGACGCCAAGGCGCTGCTTGAGATCGTCGAGGGCTCGATGTCCTCGGAGATCTATGAGCTGATGAAGCGCAGCGATGAGGTGGAGGTGGTGGAAAAGGCCCACCGCCGGCCGCGCTTCGTGGAGGACTGCGTACGTGAGATGTTGGCGGGGGTGGTGAAAGCGTTTCCCCATCTCGATGGCGCGAGCTTCGTGCTGGCGCGGCAGGAGAACCTGGAGACGATTCATCAGCACAACGTGGTGGCCGAGCGTCACGGCTTGATGCGGGAGCTGCGCGATGAGCTTGAGTCGGGGACGCCGGGGGGCAGGCAGACGACGCTTGAGGAATGGCTCGACGGGGTTGGGTCAGAGAGTCTTCGAAGAGGAAGTACCTAAAGGGAGGGGGAGTGGTCTTCAAAATTTCTTGAAAGAGCGCAATGGTCTATACGGCGTAGATACCATTGATATCAAACTTTCAAAACGACACATGCCCACCCTGCGCTTTACAAAACGTTCACACGGCACTCCACCTCCAACGAGCGCTCCTCCCCTCCGGCACATGCAGCAGAGGCCCCCGGCTCACAGGGCCCTCAGGACCCCTAAATTCCGCCTGCGCCCTCCGTCTGCGCCTGCTGCATGTGCCGGCGCAGGCCAAAGAAGTAGTCAAGTCCCGAGAGCACCGTCACGAGCACGGCGAGGTAGACGAGCAACGACACCCAGAGCGGCTGGCCGTGGACGGCGATGACGGCGAGGATGGCGGCGATCTGCAGGCAGGTCTTGACCTTGCCGAACATCGAAGCACCCATGACGACGCCGGCCTGCGTGGCGCCTAGGCGCAGCACGGTCACGGCCAGCTCGCGCGTGATGATCACCATGGCCACCCACGCGGCAAGGCGGTTGAGCGAGACCAGCGAGATCAAGGCGGCGACGATCAGCAGCTTGTCGGCGAGTGGGTCCATGAGCTTGCCGAAGGTGGTGATGGAGTCGCGCGCGCGCGCTAAGTAGCCGTCAACAAAGTCGGTCAAAGAGGCCAGCGCGAAGACGATCGCGGCGAGCACATCCCCCGAAGGGGTATTGCCCAGGAGGGCCACCACCAGCACAGGCACCAGCATGATGCGCGCGACGGTGAGCAGATTGGGGAGGTTGAGAGCGAACATGGTTGACTTGGAACGGCGAAGGTCCCGACTCGGTGGCCTGCCTGCCTGCCTGCCCCCGCGATGGGGGTGCCCCGCCATGGGGTGCGGCCGCCTGCGTCACCTTCTATGTATGGGCATTATGTCTTTCCTCGCCCGCACAGCCCGTCACGAAAGAGAGATGCCAGAGATGAACAAGCGCACGCTGGGAACGAACGGTCCGCAGGTCTCGGAGATCGGCCTGGGCTGCATGGGCATGTCGGCCTTCTATGGGGCCACCGACGAAGGTGAGGCGATCAGGACGATCCATCGTGCCTTGGAGCTCGGCTGCAACTTCCTGGACACCTCGGACATGTATGGCCCGCACACCAACGAGCGCCTGCTGGGAGGCGCCATCAAGGACCGCCGTGAGCAGGTGTTCCTGGCGACGAAGTTCGGCATCAAGCTCGAAATGACGGACCCGCCGCGACGCGCCATCGACGGCAGCGCGGCCTACGTGAAGGAAGCCTGTGAAGGCTCGCTGGAGCGCCTGGGCGTGGAGCACATCGACCTGTACTACCAGCACCGCGTGGACCCCAAGACGCCGATCGAGGAGACCGTGGGGGCAATGGCGGAGCTGGTCAAAGAAGGCAAGGTGCGCCACCTAGGCCTCTCGGAGGCAAGCGCGGAGACGATCCGCAAGGCGCACGCGGTTCACCCGATCACGGCGGTGCAGACCGAGTACTCCCTGTGGACCAGAGACGTGGAGCAGGAGATCCTGCCGACGCTGCAGGAGCTGGGCATCGCCTTGGTGGCCTATAGCCCGTTGGGTAGAGGCTTCCTCTCGGGGCGTTTCAGCTCGCCCGAGGAGCTGGATGAGGGCGACTTCCGTCGCTATGGCCCGCGCTTCAGCGGGGAGAACCTCAAACACAACCTGCAGCTGGCCGAGGGCGTGAAGGAGCTGGCGCAGCAGAAGGGCGTGACCGCAGGTCAGCTGGCCTTGGCATGGGTGCTGAGCCGCGGCGAGCAGGTGGTGCCGATCCCGGGCACCAAGCGCGTGAAATACCTGGAGGAGAACGTGAAGGCGGCCGAGATCGAGCTCAGCAAGGAGGAGTCCGAGCAGATAGCACGCGCGATCCCGGCGGCGGCAGGAGATCGCTATGACCCGCAGGGCATGACGACGATCAACCGCTGAGCCTGGCGAAGCCGGCTGGATTGAGAAGGAGCGGGCCTGTGCGTGGGTGCACGGATAGGCCCAAGGGACGGAAGGCATGCCGAGCCCGCTAGGGTGGGCGCGAGTATGCCGCTGATCCCAATGGTCATAGAGCGCACGGCGCGAGGCGAGCGCGAGTTCGACATCTACTCGCGCCTCTTGAACGAGCGCATCATCTTCCTCGGCACCCCGATCGACGATCAGGTGGCGAACCTCGTGGTGGCGCAGCTCCTGCACCTGGAGAGCCAGGACCCCGAAAAGGACATCTCGATCTACATCAACAGCCCGGGCGGCAGCGTCTACTCGGGCCTGGCGATCTACGACACGATGCACTTCGTCAAGCCTGACATCGCGACGATGTGCGTAGGCGTGGCGATGTCGATGGGCAGCCTGCTGCTGAGCGGCGGCACGAAAGGCAAGCGCGCAGCGCTACCCAACAGTCGCATCCTGATCCACCAGCCATCGGCAGGCTTTGAAGGCCAGTCGACGGACATCGAGATCCACGCCCGCGAGATCCTGGCGATCCGCGCGCGCCTGGACGGGATCTACGCCGAGCACACGGGCAAGTCTGAGGAGCAGGTGCGCAAAGACATGGAGCGCGACCGCTTCTTCACGGCCGAGCAGGCCCAGGAGTATGGCCTGATCGATCGGGTGCTCGAGAGTCACTGAGCGCCGCGCACCCTAAAGGGCACAGGCGGGCGAGCGCGGGTCTTTGTAAAGAGAGGCTACGCCCCGGAGGGGCTCCGCCGTGTGGGCCGCGCTCAGCAGGTCTGAGGCTGGGTTGCATTAGCTTGCGTGCATGTTGAGCCAGAGCGAAGTGATCCTGGGGGACAACCTTGAGGTGCTGCCCACCTTCGAGGACGGCGCCTTCCAACTGATCTACATCGATCCGCCGTTCAACACCGGCGGGGCGCAGACGCGTCGAACGCTGGAGACGCTGCCCGATGAAGCCGGTGACCGCAAAGGCTTCCAAGGCCGGCGCTACAAAACACGCCTGCTCGCGGAGTCCTCCTATCGCGACGAGTTCGAGGACTACTTGGTCTTCCTGGAGCCGCGCCTGCGCCAAGCGCATCGGCTGCTGGCGCAGAGCGGAACGCTGTACTTCCACATCGACTACCGCGAGGCGCACTACTGCAAGCTGCTGCTGGACGAGATCTTCGGACGCAAGAGCTTCCTGAACGAGATCATCTGGGCGTATGACTACGGCGGGCGCACCAAGCGTCGCTGGCCGGCGAAGCACGACACCATCCTGGTGTACGTCAAAGACCCCTCGGCCTATCACTACGACAGCGAGGCGGTCGACCGCGAGCCGTACATGGCGCCGGGTCTGGTGACGCCGGAGAAGGTGGCAAAAGGCAAGCTGCCCACGGATGTGTGGTGGCACACGATCGTGGCCACCGGAGGCAGCGAGAAGACGGGTTATCCAACGCAGAAGCCGGAAGGAATCGTCAGACGCATGGTGCAGGCATCCACGCGCCCCGGCGACTGGTGCCTTGACTTTTTCTGTGGCAGTGGCACGCTGGGCGCGGTGGCCAAGCAGCTCGATCGCCGCTATGTGCTAATCGACAGCAACCCCGAGGCTGTGGCCATTGCGAGGCGGCGTCTGGGCTGAGAGGCGCGCGAGATCAGGGCGCGCGAGATCAGCGCGCTTGCAGCGCTCCTACAGTTGTCTTACTATTGGTTCTCTTCTGACCATCTGACTTGGCGACTGCCCTGGATCGCCGATGAACCATAGGAGCTGACATGCCTCACTCATCGGGCTTTACAGAAGTCGCCGGCAGCCATCGCGATCCACTGGAGGGAGCCAAGCGGGTGGGGCCGGTGGATCCACAGAGCGAGGTGACGGTCTCGCTGGTCGTCCGACGCGGCGGCTCAGGGAATGCGGCGGCGAGCGTCGCCAAGCTCGCTGAGACGGCCCCGGCCGAGCGAGAGCACGTCTCCCACGAGGAATTCGCTGCGCAGTACGGCGCCGATCCGGCTGATCTGGACGAGGTCAAGAAGTACGCCGAGCAGGCCGGACTGACCGTGACCCGCAGCAGCGCCGCGCGCAGGACGGTCGAGCTGCGTGGAAGCGCAGAGGCCATGAGCAAGGCGTTCGACGTGGAGCTGGACAACTACGAGCATCCCGGCGTGGGCACCTATCGCGGCCGGACTGGAACGGTAGGCGTACCGCAGGAGCTGAGCAAAGTGGTGCAGGCGGTCCTCGGGCTGGACAACCGCCCGCAGGCCGATCCCCGGATTCAGCCCCCCGCTGCGGTATCCGCCGGCGCGGCGGGCGGTGCCGCGGCGGCGGTCGCCGCGGGCTTCACTCCCCCGCAGGTGGCCCAGATCTACGACTTCCCCAACGGCGCAGGTCAGAACCAGTGCATCGGCCTGATCGAGCTGGAAGGCGGCTACAACCCGAACGACCTGAGCGAGTACTTCGCAGCGCTTGGTATCGCGGCACCAACGGTGCTCGACGTGGGCATCGATGGCTCCGGCAATGCGCCGGGCAGTGAAGCCGACGGCGAGGTAGTGCTCGACATCGACGTCTCGGGCTCGATCGCTAACCAGGCCACGATCGCGGTGTACTTCGCGCCGAACACCACCCAGGGGTTCCTCGACGCCATCACCACCGCGGTGCACGACAGCACCAACAATCCAAGCGTCATCTCCATCAGCTGGGGATCGGCTGAGAAACGCTGGACTGAACAGACCGTCAACGCCATGGATGCCGCGTTTGCCGATGCTGCGCTGCTCGG
Organism: Solirubrobacteraceae bacterium; assembly: GCA_025449845.1. Lineage (GTDB taxonomy): Bacteria > Actinomycetota > Thermoleophilia > Solirubrobacterales > Solirubrobacteraceae > Palsa-744. Next base: position 13,835 of record JANWIP010000028.1, read on the forward strand.
GGTCACAGTGTGCTGCGCCGCGGGAGACCATGGTGCCGGCGACAGTGAGGGTGATCGGCTGGCCCACGCCGACTTCCCTGCGGCAAGCCCCCATGTGCTGGGCTGCGGCGGCACGCACCTGGAGGTCGATGGCAAGGCGATCACGCTCGAGAACGTCTGGAACGACGGCAACGAATGGGCCACGGGTGGAGGCGTCAGCGAATACTTCCCGGTTCCGCCCTGGCAGGTGGGCGTGAACGTGCCTTCGGTCAATCCCGAAGGGCCCGCCAAAGGACGGTGTGTTCCCGACGTCGCCGGCGACGCCGATCGCGAAACCGGCTACATCATCCATTTGAATGGCGAAGACGGCCTGGTTGGTGGCACCAGCGCCGTCGCCCCGCTGTGGGCGGCGCTGGTGGCGATCCTCAACGAAAACCTCGGGCGCCGCGTGGGCCTGCTCAACCCGGTGCTCTACACAGCGCTGACCTCGCAGGTCGCCTTCAATGACATCGTCGAAGGCAGCAACGAACTGCCGGACGCGCCCGGCTACAGCGCCGCCGCTGGATGGGACGCCTGCACCGGCTGGGGCAGCCCGATCGGGAGCGAACTGCTCAACGCACTCGAACCGTAAGGGCGCGGCGCCTACGCGGAGGCGCGGGGCGCGGCGCCTGCGCGCAGGATTAGTAAGGGCGCGGCGCCCGGCGCCTGCGCGGAGGATCAGGGGGCGCGGCGCCTACGCAAGGGGCGCGGCGCCCGGCGCCTGCGCGGAGGATCAGGGGGCGCGGCGCCTACGCAAGGGGCGCAGCGCCTGCGCGCGGGCTATTGTCGCGGGCGCCATGGCCGGGATGACTCGCTTCGAGCGCGCCGCGCTGCTTTTGATCGCCTTTCTGGCGGCGCTCGCTGGAGTGGCCAACTACCAGGCCTGGGCCGCGGTGCCGCGCTTCGCTGTGGCGACGCTGGCGCTGGCGGGGCTCGCCTGGGTGGTGTCCTTCGCCACCGAGCAGCTCGGCGAGCGCTTCGGGCCGGCGATCACCGGCATGCTGCAGTCGACGCTCGGCAACCTGCCTGAGCTGTTCGTCGTGATCTTCGCGCTGCGCAAGGGCGAGCTGGTGGTGGCGCAGACGGCGATCATCGGCTCAATCTTCGCCAACGCATTGCTGGTGCTGGGGCTCGTGATCGTGATCGGCGCGCGCCGCTCGAGGGATGGGGTAATGCGCTTCTCCCATCGCCTGCCGAGCGACACCGCGACGCTGCTGCTGGTCGCCGTCTTCATCATCGTGCTGCTTGGCCTCTCCCTCGGCTCGCACGATCCCGCCAGCCATCACGTGAAGCAGATCTCGATCGTCGGCGCGGTCTGCCTGCTGGTCGTCTACTTCGCCTGGGTGATCCCGTACCTGCGCGCGGACAAGCGGCCGGATGCGCCTGGGGGAGCGGGGGAGCCGTCCGCTGTCGCGTCACCTGCCGCTGGTGGAGTCCTTGCCACGGGTGGAGCCCCTGCCGTTGGTGGAGCCCTTGCCGTTGGTGTAGCCCCTGCCGCAGGCGAGACCCCCGCTGCGGGCGATGTCTCCGGCACGGGCGAGCACCCCGGACCGCGACTCTCGCTGCCGTTCACGCTCGTGCTGCTGGGCGTCGCCGGGGTCAGCTCGGCGTTCGTCTCGGACTGGTTCGTCAACGGTCTCTCGCCGGCGATTGAAGTGCTGAACCTCTCGCAGGCCTTCGCAGGCCTCGTGATCGTGGCGATCGCGGGCAACGCCGTCGAGAACGTTGCCGGCATGGTGCTCGCCTGGAAGGGTCGCTCGGATCTGGCCATCTCGGTCGTCAAGAACTCGGTCGCCCAGATCGCGGCGATGCTCTATCCGCTACTGGTGCTCATCTCGCTGCTGCTGGCAACCACGCTGACCTTCGCGCTGGCCCCCGTCTACGTCGGCGCCCTCGCCTTGACCGCCGTGGTCGTCTGGCAGGTCACCGGCGACGGCGAGGCGATGATGTTTGAGGGGCTGGCCTTGGTGGCGCTCTATGTGATCCTTGCCACGCTCACTCTCTACGAGTAGCTCTCGTTCCGCTTGCGGTCGCGCGCGTCGGGCGTGGCACGCGCGACCCAACCCCTCCTCAAAAGCATTTTTGACCTCTGTCTCAGCCGCGCGCCAGTCCGCTGATGAGCGCGCCGGCGACGCCACCGGCAGCGGCGGAGCTCATGTTGGAATCCATGCCCTCAAGCGGCGCGATGAACATCGTCTGGATCGCCAGCCGTCCTGGTCCCGTGAAGCGGTTCCACGTGAGCTTGCCGCCGCCGCCGAACATGCCTGTCTTCAGGCCCATCGTCACGGACTCCAGCTTCACGCTTGGGTCCTTGTAGAGCCAAGCCCCCGCCTCCACGTCGAGCTGCTCGCCTTGGCCGAGCTCCACCAGGAAGACGTTGCCGTGGCCGTGCAGCCACACCAGCGCGTCGCCCTCTGTCGCGCGGAATTTGTCCATGAAGAAACCCGTGCCGCCGAGCAGCATGTTCTGTACGCCTTTGATGCGTTCGAAGCTGTAGTCGAGGTTGTCCGTGGCGGCGATGAACTGGTGCTCGCGCACGTCCAGGCCTTCGCCTTGGCGCAGATGCAGCGGTATGCACTGGCCGGGTGAGTCGCGCGAGAAGGCGATGCGCCCGCTGCCGCTCGTGCGCGTTACGAAGAACTCAAGGCCCGCGATCTTACGCTTCATGCCGCCGGGTAGCTTCTTGAGCTCGATGTTCAGCTGCGTCTGCTTCCACAGCAGCACATGGTGCTCAAACATCACCGCGCGATTGCTCACCTCGATCTGCAGCTCGGGCACCAGCTCGCCGCGCACGTGGTAGGTGACGCCTGCGAAGCTCTCGTCGTGGATCGTGCTCTGGATCGGCTCTGGCAGTTGCATCTGGTCTCCTCGCTAGGTTGGCCTTCAGGCGGTCGGAGACATTGCCACGCGACCGTTCGTCCCGTTGCGATAGGTTCGCGCCAAGCTAGCGCTCCCGTAGGCGGAAAAGAGCGCTAGACTTGGCTGCACCTCGCGCTTGGGCGGGGTTTTTCTTCGTCCCAGGCTGCCAGGGCACTCTTTCTTCCACCACCACGCAGGGATTCTCTACATGGCTCGCGGAGACGTTCGGATAGCTATCACCCTCGCTTGCGAGGATTGCAAGCATCGCAACTATCAGACCAATAAGAGCAAGCGCAACAGCCCCGACCGGGTCTCGCTGCGCAAGTACTGTCGCTGGTGTCGGCACCACACCAGCCACCGGGAGACCCGCTAGCGCGGGATCGCGCTTTGGCTCGTGACCGCAAACGTGCGAAGCAGCGTGCGCAGCGCCGTGGCGCGGCCAAAACCAGCGGCGTGCCGGGGGCGCCGGGCACGCCGGGAGCCGCTGAGGGCCAGCAGCACGCCTCGCAGCTCACGCGCGCCGACCTGCCCGCCGCCCTGGGGCACATGGGCGATGTCGACGAGTTCGACGCGGCGCTCGTGCGCGGCGCCGGCGGTGTGCCGATGCCCGAGGGCTCGCCTCTGCCCGGCTCCGAGGATCTCACTGGACTGCCCGACGGCGACGGCGAGCAGCCTGATGGGAGCGACGAGGAAGCTGTCTCCGCGGGTAACGGCAAGGGCAACGGCGTCACCTCCGCGCCTGTGCGTGCCCCCGCGCGCCCCGATCGCTCCAACCTGTCATTGCCCAAGCGTGCCAGCGCCTTCCTGCGCGCCTCTTGGGCTGAGCTTCAGCGCGTGCAGTGGCCAAACCGCGCTCAGGTCACTCAGGCCACCGCTGTTGTACTGGGCTTTGTCGCTGTTGCCGGCATCTATTTCGGTGTCGCCGACTACGTGGCGAAGGAAGTCGTGGAAGCCATCCTCTAGTCCCATCCTCTAGTCTCTTGCACCCCGTCTCGGCTTTCAGCGCCGGCGCGGGCCATCGGCGCGGGGGTGGATGGGGTTCCCATCGCTCTCGCGGAGGACGGAAGTCCCGGTGGATCTCTGTCTCGCTTCTTCTTCGCTCTCTAACTGAACACGTCAGGAATCGCATGTTTCGCTGGTATGTCGTCAACACCTATTCGGGCCACGAGAACAAGGTCAAGCAGAACCTCGAGCATCGCATCGTCTCGCTCGGGCAGCAGCGTGCCGTGCGCCAGGTGGTGGTCCCCACCGAATCCGTCTCGGAGATGAAGGACAACCAGAAGATCACCGTCGAGAAGCGCACCATGCCCGGCTACGTTTTGGTCAACATGGAGCTGAACGAGGATTCTTGGGGTGTCGTCAAGGGAACCCCTGGCGTGACCGGCTTCGTCGGCGCCTCCCAGGAGCCTGTGCCGCTGACCCAGCCTGAGGTGGATCGCCTGCTGCACAAGGAGGTCGCCACGGCTCCGCGCACGCGCGCTCAGTTCACGATCGGCGAGACCGTCAAGGTTGTCTCCGGTCCTCTGTCAGACTTCTCCGGCGAGATCTCCGAGATCAACGACGATGCGGCCAAGCTCAAGGTGCTGGTATCAATCTTTGGTCGTGAGACTCCCGTAGAGGTAGGCTTCGACCAGGTGAAGAAGCTCTAGTTATGGCAAAGAAAGTCCTCACAACCATCAAGCTCCAGGCCCGCGCCGGCCAGGCTTCGCCTGCGCCCCCGGTTGGTCCTGCGCTGGGCCAGCACGGCATCAACATCATGGAGTTCTGCAAGGCCTTCAATGCGCAGACGCAGAGCGAAACGGGAACGATCATCCCGGTCGTCATCACCGTCTATGAGGACCGCTCCTTCACCTTCATCACCAAGACGCCGCCTGCCGCTGTGCTGATCCGCGAAACGCTGCGACTTGAGAAAGGCTCGGGCGAGCCGCATCGCACCAAAGTCGGCAAGCTCACGCAGAAGCAGCTGCGCGAGATCGCCGAGCGCAAGCTGCCCGATCTGAATGCTCACGATGTGGAGCAGGCCTCGAAGATCATCGCCGGCACCGCTCGTTCGATGGGCGTCGATGTGGAGGCTGCCTGATGAGCACCCATCACGGCAAGCGCCACAAGGAGGCGCTGACGAAGGTCGACCGCGAGCGCGAGTATCAGCCTGCGGAAGCCATCGCGTTGGTCAAGGAGCTCTCGAGCTCCAAGTTCGATGAGTCCATCGAGGTGCATCTGCGCATGGGGCTCAACGTGCGCCACGCCGACGAGCAGCTGCGCGGGACCGTTGCGCTGCCTAATGGCCTCGGCAAGGAAGTCAAGATTGCCGTCTTCGCGCAGGGTGAGAAGGCCAAGGAGGCTGAAGCCGCTGGTGCCGATGTCGTCGGCGGTGAGGACCTCGCCAAGAAGATCCAGGAGGGCTTTGATGACTTCGACGTCGCCATCGCCACGCCTGACCTGATGTCGGTTGTGGGGCGCCTCGGTCGCATCTTGGGTCCTTCGGGCAAGATGCCTAATCCCAAGGTCGGCACCGTTACCATGGATGTCTCCAAGGCCGTTGAGGAATCCAAGTCGGGCAAGGTCGAGTACCGCACCGACCGCACCGCCATCGTGCACCTCGTCATCGGCAAGGCCAGCTTCGATTCTCACCAGCTGCTTGAGAACTATGCCGCTGTCATCGAGGAGCTCATTCGCGCCAAGCCTTCGGTTGCCAAGGGGCGCTACCTGCGCAGCATCACGCTTGCTTCCACCATGGGGCCCGGCGTCAAGGTCGATCCCAGTCGTACCCGCGATATCGTTGAGGAGGCGCATACAGCAGCTGCTGCATAGTGGGTGGCTCGGTCGGCTGTAGGTCGACTGAGCCGGGTCCCTCTATCGCACATTACGCGCCCTCCACAACGGCCACCAAAGACCCCCGGCGGCGAGCATGCGCCACAAGACCGGGATAGGAGCCACATGACATGAACCGAGAGCAGAAGGCGGAGGCGATCGCTGAGATCGCCACCAACATCAAGGAATCCCAGGCTATTTTCGCGGTCGACTACCGCGGTATCTCCGTGCCGCAGGTGGCTGAGCTGCGCGGCAAGCTGCGCGAGGCCGATGCCACTTTCCGCGTCGTCAAGAACTCCTTGACCGAGCGCGCCGCCGAGGAGACCGGCACGCCTGAGCTCAAGCCTTTCCTGAAGGGTCCTACCGCTTTGACCTTCGTACGCGGCGACGCTGCGCTGGCCGCCAAGGCCGTTGCCGACTACGCGCGCGCCACTCAGCTGCTGCCTTTCAAGGGTGGCCTCATGGATGGCAGCGAGGTGGACGCTGAGCAGATCCGCGCGATCTCGCGCCTGCCTTCGCGCGAAGTGCTCTATGGGCAGCTTGTGGGCATGGTCGCCTCGCCCATCAGTGGCCTCGTACGCAGCCTTGGCGGGCTGCTCGGCGGTCTTGCCGTGGCCCTTGGCCAGGTGCAGGAGAAGAAGGTCTCGGGCGAGATCCCCGCGGGCGAGCCGCCTGCGGCGGCTGAGGCCCCTGCCGCGCCGGAGACGCCTGCTGAGCCGGAGGCTGAGGCTCCTGCCGAGGAGACCCCGGAGGCTGAGGCTCCTGCCGAGGACACGGCACCCGAGGCTTCCGCTGAGGAGGCCCCAGCCGGGGACGCTGCACCCGAGAACCAGACTGAGCCGGATTCAGAGCCGGCAACAGACGACAACCCGACGGAGGCATCGGCTGAGTCCGAGACCGCCGAAGCTAACAAGGAGGACTGAACCAATGGCTACCAGCACACAGGATTGGATCGAGGAGCTGAAGGGCATCTCGGTGCTCGAACTCGCCGAGCGCATCAAAGCGCTTGAGGAGGAGTTCGGCGTCTCGGCGGCGGCCATGGCTGCCCCGGCAGCTGCCCCCGCGGGCGGCGGCGGCGATGGCGCCGCTGCTGAAGAAGAAAGCTCCACCGTCGACGTGATCCTCACGGCCGCCGGCGACAAGAAGATCCAGGTCATCAAGGTCGTTCGCGCTGCCACCGGCCTCGGCCTGAAGGAGGCCAAGGCGCTCGTGGACGAGGCCCCCAAGCCGGTCAAGGAGGGCATCGAGCGCGAGGAGGCCGACAAGCTCAAGCAGGAACTGGAGGAGGCCGGCGGGGCGGTTGAGGTCAAGTAGGGCTGAGGAGCCCCGGGACCCCCGGGGCTCCTGCTTTACCCACGCCTTACATTTTTGCTGCTCATCCGGTAGAATCCCGCCCGCTAGCCGATAGCCGCAGCCGCCCAAAGACGGCGAAACCGCGCCACATACGCGGGTTCGAGAGGGCGGGGTCCGTGAGCGCTGGCTGCCCCCTTGAAGGGCAACGATGACCTGTGCTATATTTGCTGGTCGCGCCTCGGCGCCCTCGTTTTTGTCCTCCGCGTCGCCTTATCTCGTCTCGTCTCGTTTCGCCCGTCTCGTCTCTGCCCGTCTCTAGCCTCGAAGGAGTCGTTCCTTGGCTGCTGCTGATGCCCTCCGGACGCGCCGCACTTTCGCGCGTCTGTCCAAGTCTGTCGATGTTCCCAACCTGATCGATATCCAGCGCCGCTCGTTTACGTGGCTTACCGACCCTCAGGGCGGAGGGCTGCGCGAGACGATCGACGACATCTCGCCCATCGAGGACTACACCGGTAATCTCGCGGTGCAGTTCGGTGAGTTTGTTTTCGACGAACCGGTCGCTTCACTTGAGCAGTGCCGCGAGAAGGACCTGACCTACGCACGTCCGCTGACGGTCACCGTGGCCTTCATCAACCGCGAGACGGGAGAGATCCGCGAGCAGTCGGTGTTTATGGGCGACTTCCCCTGGATGACCGAGCGCGGCACCTTCGTCATCAACGGCACCGAGCGCGTCGTCGTCACCCAGCTCGTGCGCTCCCCCGGGGCCTATCTGATGGAGCCCAAGGACCGCGAGAAGCAGGTCTTCATCGCCAACCTCATGCCCGCGCGTGGCTCGTGGCTTGAGCTTGAGATCGACAAAAAGGGCAAGGTCTTCGTGCGCATCGATCGCAAGCGCAAGCTGCCCGTCACGGTGCTGCTGCGCGCGATGGGTTACGCGACCGATGAGGAGATCCTGCGGCTGTTCGAGAACTCGCTCTACATCCGCAACACGATCGAGTCCGACACCGAGATCACGCGTACCGAAGAGGGCGCGCTGATCGAGCTCTTCAAGAAGCAGCGCCCAGGCGAGCCGCCGAGCGTTGACAACGCCAAGGCGCTCTTGAACCAGCTGTTCTTTGATCCCAAGCGCTACGACCTCACGCGCGTGGGCCGTTACAAGCTCAACTCGCGTCTGGGCCTTGACATCGACATCGATACGCGCACGCTCACGCACGACGACATCCTCGCGCTGGTGCGCGAGCTGGTCTCGCTGCCCAAGCGCCTCGGTATCCCCGAGGAGGAGAACCCCGAGGTCGAGATCAAGGACTACGCCGCCGAGGCCATGTCGATGCCGCGCGAGCCCGTCGCCGATCACCTCGATGAGTACGAGCACTTCGGCAACCGCCGTCTGCGCACCGTCGGCGAGCTGATCCAGGAGGCCTTCCGCATCGGCCTCTACCGCATGGAGCGCGTCGTGCGCGAGCGTCTAACGACTGAGGACGCCGACACGATCACGCCGCAGACGATCATCAACATCCGGCCCGTCGTGGCGGCGCTGAAGGAGTTCTTCGGCTCCTCGCAGCTATCGCAGTTCATGGATCAGACCAACTCGCTGGCGGGCCTCACGCACCGCCGCCGTCTCTCCGCGCTAGGCGCGGGAGGTCTGACGCGTGAGCGCGCCCCGATTGAGGTGCGCGACGTGCACCCCACCCACTACGGACGCATGTGCCCGATCGAGACCCCCGAGGGTCCGAACATCGGTCTGATTGGGTCGCTCTCCTCCTTTGCGGAGGTCAGCGAGTACGGCTTTGTCACCACGCCCTATCGCGTTGTCAAGGACGGCACGGTGGGCGAGGAGGTCGTGCGCCTGGATGCCACGCAGGAGGAGGAGCAGCTGATCGCGCAGGCCAACACGCCTGTGGACCCCAAGACGGGCAAGCTCAAGGGCACCGAAATCATCTGCCGCACGCAGGCCGGGCAGTACCTGACGGTAGGGCCCAAGGACGTCGATCTGATGGATGTCTCGCCCGAGCAGATCTGGTCGGTCGCCACGGCGATGATCCCGTTCCTCGAGCACGACGACGCCAACCGTGCCCTGATGGGCTCCAACATGCAGCGCCAGGCGGTGCCTTTGCTGAAGGCCGATGCGCCGCTGGTGGGTACCGGCATGGAGCGCCGCGCGGCGCTTGACACCGGCGACGTACTGCTGGCCCGCAATGGCGGCACCGTGGAGCACGTCGACGCGACGCAGATCCTGATTCAGACCAGCGATGGCCAGAAGGACGAGTATGAGCTGCAGAAGTTCATGCGCTCAAACCAGGGCACGCTGATCCACCAGAAGCCTCGCGTGGCCACCGGCCAGAAGGTCAAGGACGGCGACATCCTCGCCGACGGCTCCTCCACCGACAAGGGCGAGATGGCCCTGGGCAAGAATCTGATGGTCGCCTTCATGTCCTGGGAGGGCTACAACTTCGAGGACGCCATCATCCTGTCCAAGCGCCTGGTCAAGGATGATGAGCTGACCTCGATCCACATCGAGGAGTACGAGATCGACGCGCGCACGACCAAGCTGGGCGAGGAGGAGATCACGCGTGATATCCCCAACCGCTCAGAGGAGTCGCTGCGCAACCTCGACGATCGCGGCATCGTGCGCGTCGGCGCCGAGGTGGCCTCGGGCGATCTGCTCGTCGGCAAGGTCACGCCCAAGGGTGAGACCGAGCTAACGGCTGAGGAGAAGTTGATCCGCGCGATCTTCAAGGAGAAGGCACGCGAGGTCCGCGATACCTCGCTGAAGGTGCCGCACGGCGAGGGCGGCGTCGTGATTGACGTCAAGACCTTCTCGCGCGACGCCGGCGACGATCTGCCGCCGGGCGTCAACGACCTGGTGCGCGTGTTCGTGGCCAAGAAGCGCAAGATCTCCGAGGGCGACAAGCTCGCGGGACGCCACGGCAACAAGGGAGTCATCTCCAAGATCGTGGATGAGCAGGACATGCCCTTCCTGGAGGACGGCACTCCGGTGGACGTCATCCTCAACCCCCTCGGCGTGCCTTCGCGCATGAACGTCGGTCAGATCCTTGAGACCCACCTCGGCTGGGCCGCGGCGCAGGGTTGGTATGACGACGGCACCGACGCCTACAAGGAAGCCCACGCCAATGGCGGCAGCGGGCGCGTGTATGTATCGACGCCCGTGTTCGACGGCGCGACCGTGCAGGACGTCGACGCGGCGCTGGTCGCCTGGCAGGACGCCCACGAGGGTCGCATCCGCATGGACATCGACAAGAGCCGCCGCGAGGGCGAGCAGGCCTCGGGCAAGATGACGCTCTTCAACGGGCGCAGCGGCGAGCCCTTCGCCGAGCAGGTGACGGTCGGCTACATGTACATCCTCAAGCTGCTGCACCTTGTGGATGACAAGATCCACGCGCGCTCCACCGGTCCCTACTCGCTCGTCACCCAGCAGCCGCTGGGCGGCAAGGCGCAGTTCGGCGGCCAGCGCTTCGGCGAGATGGAGGTGTGGGCGCTGGAGGCGTTCGGCGCCGCCTACACGCTGCAGGAGATGCTCACGATCAAGTCCGATGACACCGTCGGGCGCGTCAAGGCCTACGAGGCGATCGTCAAGGGCGAGAACATCGCCGAGCCGAGCATCCCCGAGTCCTTCAAGGTGCTGCTCAAGGAGATGCAGTCGTTGGCGCTTGATGTCAACGTCGTCTCCGAGGAAGGGCAGCACACGGAGATGCGCGACGAAGACGACGATCTGCTGCGCGCGGCAGAGGAGCTCGGCATCGACCTCTCGGGCGTGCGCGCCCCCACCGGCGATGTCGCGGAGGTGCCCGAGGAGGAGGCAGCCGCGGGTGGTGCGGAGGGCGGGCACGACGAGCACGACGACGGCGTGGCGGCGTCCACCAACGGCGCCCAGCCCGCGGGTGAGCATGGCGAGGACGAGGAGGAGCACGGCGACGTGGAGGACGCGCTCGGCGTTGGCCATGACGATGTCGAGGACGCACTCGGGGTCGCGGATCTGCTGGGCGATGACCTGCCGGACATCGAGGGCCTGGAGGAGGAGCTACCCGAGGGCGAGCTGCCCGCGGGAGACCTCGATGAGCCCTTGGCTGAGGACAACGAGACTGGAGCAAGCGCATGATCGTAAGAGGGCTTCGCCCCCTTACGGCCTTCGGCCTAACCCCCAGTCAGAGAAACGTCGAAAGAGGACTTCAGAATGATTGACATCAACAATTTTGACGCCATCGAGATCTCACTCGCGTCCTCCAAGCAGATTCGCAGCTGGAGCTCCGGTGAGGTAACCAAGCCCGAGACGATCAACTACCGCACGCTCAAGCCCGAGAAGGACGGTCTCTTCTGCGAGCGCATCTTCGGTCCCACCAAGGACTGGGAGTGCTATTGCGGCAAGTACAAGCGCGTGCGCTACAAGGGCATCGTCTGCGAGCGCTGCGGTGTGGAGGTCACGCGCTCGAAGGTTCGCCGCGAGCGCATGGGTCACGTCGACCTGGCCGCTCCCGTCAGCCACATCTGGTTCTTCAAGGGCGTCCCCAGCCGCATCGGCTACCTGCTCGATATGGCTCCCAAGGAGCTTGAGAAGGTTCTGTACTTCGCCGCTTCGATCGTCACCTGGGTTGACGACGAGGCCCGCATGAAGGATCTCGACACGCTGGAGCTTGAGGTCAACAAGGTGCTCGACAGCTACGCGGCCGAGCGCGAGGAGCGCGTGCTTGAACTGCGCGAGTCCTTGGCCCGCCGGGAGAAGTACCTCACGAGCGGCAAGCAGACCAACTTCAGCGACGAAGATCACCTATGGGCCGATTCGCTCGACCTCAACCTGTCAAAGCTGCCCGACGACGAGCGCGAGAAGCTCGTCAAGGAGCTGAACAAGACCTTCGAGGCCGACATCGCCGACACCGAGGCCTACATCGAGGACGCCGCCGAGCGCATGCGTCACGTGTGGGAGCTCTTCAAGACGATGGAGCCCAAGCAGATCGAGCACGACGAGACCACCTTCCGCGAGCTCAAAGAGCGCTTTGGTTCGTCCTACGGCTTCGGCGAGTACTTCCGCGGCGGCATGGGCGCCGAGGCCGTGCGCGACCTCTTGCAGCAGGTGGACCTGGAGGCCGAAAGGGTCGATCTGGAGGATCAGGTCAAGACCGGCAAGGGCCAGAAGCAGGCCCGCGCGGTCAAGCGCCTGAAGGTCGTCAGCGCCTTCATCTCCTCGGGCAACAAGCCCGAACAGATGGTGCTCGACGCCGTGCCCGTGATTCCGCCGGAGTTGCGCCCGATGGTGCAGCTCGACGGTGGGCGCTTCGCCACCTCTGACCTCAACGACCTCTACCGGCGCGTCATCAACCGCAACAACCGCCTCAAGCGGCTGCTGGATCTGGGCGCGCCGGAGATCATCGTCAACAACGAGAAGCGCATGCTGCAGGAGGCCGTGGACGCGCTGTTTGACAACGGCCGCCGCGGTCGCCCCGTTACCGGGCCGGGTAACCGTCCGCTGAAGTCGCTGAGCGACATGCTCAAGGGCAAGCAGGGCCGCTTCCGTCAGAACCTGCTCGGCAAGCGCGTCGATTACTCCGGGCGTTCGGTGATTGTGGCCGGCCCCTACCTGAAGCTGCACCAGTGCGGCCTGCCGAAGATCATGGCGCTTGAGCTCTTCAAGCCCTTCATCATGGCTCGCCTCGTGGAGCGCAAGAGCGCGCAGAACATCAAGGCCGCCAAGAAGATGGTGGACTCGATGATCGGCGAGGTCTGGGACGTGCTCGAGGAGGTCATCCACGAGCACCCCGTGCTGCTCAACCGCGCGCCCACGCTGCACCGTTTGGGCATCCAGGCGTTCGAGCCGCTGCTGGTCGAGGGCAAGGCGATCCAGGTGCACCCGCTGGTGTGCCACGCCTTCAACGCCGACTTCGACGGCGATCAGATGGCTGTGCACCTGCCTCTCTCCGCCGAGGCGCAGGCGGAGGCGCGCATCCTGATGCTCTCCTCCAACAACATCCTGTCCCCCGCGCACGGCGCGCCGCTGGCGACGCCGACGCAGGACATGATCCTTGGCGCCTACTACCTCACATACGGCTCTGAGGCGGAGGAGCTCAACGAGAAGCGCGAGCTGCTCACCAGTGGCAAGTGGCCTTCCAGTGAGCCTCGCCCGCACGTGTTCCGCACGGCGCAGGAGTCCGAGCTCTCCTACGAGGCGGGCGTGGTGAAGCTGCACGACATCGCCGAGTTCCGCCCCTTCGGGCGCGAGGGCGGCCACGTGCTGACCACCGTCGGGCGCATCATCTACAACGACCGCATCGAGCGGGCGCTGGCGGAGGCGCTGGGCGATGGCTTTGACGCCACCAAGTACGTCTTCGTCAATCAGTCGATGAAGAAGCGCGACACCACGCGTCTGATCGATGCGCTGGTGCAGGCCTACGGCGCGACGACGATCTCACTGGTCTTGGATGCCTTCAAGGACCTGGGCTTCAAGTACGCCACGCAGGCCGGCATCACGATCTCCAAGAACGACGTCGTCATCCCGCCGCGCAAGGGCGAGATCATCAAGAAGTACGAGGACATCGTCGCGGAGATCAGCGATCAGTACGACATGGGCCTGATCACCCAGGAGGAGCGCCACGAGGCGGTTGTCGAGAAGTGGAACGCCGCGACCGATGAGGTCGCGGACGCGATGATCGAGAACCTCGACACGCTCAACCCCATCTTCATGATGGCCAACTCCGGTGCTCGTGGCTCCTTCAAGCAGATCCGCCAGCTGGCGGGTATGCGTGGTCTGATGGCCAACCCGAAGGGCGAAATCATCGAGCGCCCGATCAAGGCCAACTTCATGGAGGGCCTGTCGGTGTTGGAGTACTTCATCAGCACACACGGCGCGCGCAAGGGACTGGCCGACACCGCTCTGCGCACGGCCGACTCGGGCTACCTGACGAGGCGTCTGGTGGACGTGGCCCAGGACGTGATCATCCGCGAGGTTGACTGCGGCGCGCCTGAGCACATCGAGATGCCCGTCTGGGCAGCCGGTGGCGATCCCAACGGCGATCTGGTGGGCCGCGTGGCAGCTGAACCGATTACGACCAAGCGCGGCCGCATGTTGGCCGAGCAGGGTCTTGAGATCGGGCGCGCGGAGTTTGCCGAGATCGTGGAGGCCTTCCAGGAGGAGCACGACAAGGGCACCGATGTGATGGTGCCGGTGCGCTCGGTGCTCAAGTGCCAGGCCCCCAGTGGTGTGTGCCAGTTCTGCTACGGCCGCGCAATGGCCACCGGCCAGACCGCGCAGATCGGAGACGCCGTGGGCATCATCGCGGCGCAGTCGATCGGCGAGCCCGGCACACAGCTGACGATGCGTACCTTCCACACGGGAGGCGTCGCCGGCGCCGACATCACGCACGGTCTGCCGCGCGTGGTGGAGCTCTTCGAGGCGCGCAAGCCCAAGGGTCTCGCGCAGATCGCCGAGCAGGACGGCACGGTGTCGATCGAGGAGTCCGAGAAGGCTCTGACCGTCGTGGTCACCGATGAGGCGGGCGAAGAGCACCGTCACGCCTTCCCGCGCCGTACGCGCCTGTTCGTCACCAGTGGCGAGAAGGTCACGGCCGGCAAGCAGCTCAACGAGGGCTCGCTGTATCCGCACGACCTGCTCAAGCTGCGCGGGCGCACGGAGACCGAGCGCTACCTCGTCAAGGAGGTGCAGGAGGTCTACAAGAGCCAGGGCGTGGACATCAACGACAAGCACATCGAGCTGATCGTGCGGCAGATGCTGAAGAAGGTGCGCGTCGATCAGAAGGGCGACACCGACTACCTGCCCGGGCAGTTCGTGGATCGTTTCGAGTTCGCGCGCGTCAACGGCGACGTGGGGAAGAAGAAGGGCGAAGAAGCCCAGTACGAGGACATCATCCTCGGGATCACCAAGGCTTCCTTGAACACCGACTCCTTTTTGTCGGCTGCTTCCTTCCAGGAGACGACCAAGGTGCTCACCGATGCTGCGCTTGAGGGCAAGATCGATCGCCTGAACGGGCTCAAGGAGAACGTCATCATCGGCAAGCTCATTCCGGCGGCGACGGGGCTGAAGCGCTACCGGCGTATCGAGATCGAGCCGAGTGAACCGCTGCCGCGTGCGATCGATGATGTCGGCCTGCTCGACCAGGAGGAGATCGCGGCTGAGTTGGGTATCTCTGGCGACGACGCCTTTGGGGCCTACGGGCAGGAGTACGCCGCTGATCTGGCTTCGCTTGAGCAGATCGGGGCGGGGGATACCGATCCGGGCTTTGTCGAGGAGCTGGCGGAGCTTGAGATGGCCGAGGAGATCCCGGCGGCCACCGAGGAGTAAGCGGGGCAGATTGCGGCAGGACAAAGGGCCGGCCATCAGGTCGGCCCTTTTTTATGGGCTGATGAGGGTTGCTTGTTCGCGCGCCTGCTGTTTGAGTTTGTGGGTTGGGGGTTGACGTCATGTGTGTTTTATGGTTACAATGACCGGACATTGAGATATGGATCAGGTTGGGTTTGGTCCTCTCAGGCCGGGTTGTGCGCTACTGAGGGATTTTGGGAGAGGCTGGGTCAGAACGATGAAGGGGTTGTTTGCGCGTGACTGCTAGGGAGACAGACGTGTTGGGAGTGGTTGTGGCCTCTGTTGGGGGTCCTTCTAGATGCGTCAGCGTCACTGACGCATCTCTCTCTCTCTCTCTCTCTCTTGGCCGGGGTGGCTAGCTTCTAGGCGCTGTCGTCCGGCGCTTCGGTGTCGTTCCCGCTCCCCTTGGGGGGTGGTGTAGGTGGCTGGCGTCGTTGCGGCGCGGGCTGTCCGCCGGGGTGTTTCTCGCTCTGTGCCTGTTGGCCGTCCGCGGGTGGGTGCTGCGCAGGTCACCGAAGTTCAGCGTTCGCGGATGCTCGCGGCGACGGTGCAGGTCGTGGGGGAGTTGGGTTACGAGAAGATGTCCGTCGCGCGGGTCACTGCGCGGGCAGGTGTGTCGCGGCGCACGTTCTATGACCTCTTCGAGGACCGTGAAGCGTGCTTCCTGGCTGCCTTCACGGAGACCGTGGAGCGCGCTCGCATGCTCGTGATCGAGGCCACCGTGGACGAGCGGGATTGGCGCTCGCGCTTGCGCGCCGGCCTGGCCGTGCTGCTGGCGCTCTTCGCGGAGGAGCCGCTGGCGGGCCGTGTCCTGGTGGTCGATGCCTTGAAGGCTGGGCCGGCGGTGCTGGAGCGTCGCGCAGGTGTGGTGGGGGAGTTGATCGGTGTGGTCGAGGGCGGTCGCGCGCCGGTTGGTGGCAAGCACGCCCAGGGCCGTGGCGGGCGCGAGGTCGCGCCGCTGACGGCCGAGGGTGTTGTCGGGGCGGTGCTCGCCGTGGTCCACGCGCGCCTGTCCGAGCAGGGAGGCGGGGCGCGGAAGGCTGGCCTCGACGGAGAGGGACGCTCGCTGGTCGAGCTTTTGAACCCGTTGATGGCGATGATCGTGCGCCCCTATCTCGGGGCGGCCGCGGCTGAGCGGGAGCTCGAGCGTCCGCTGCCCACGGGGCGGCGTGCGCGGCGCAAGGCGCCTGTGGATCCGTTGGGGGGCCTGGATATGCGCTTGACGTATCGCACGCTGCGGGTGCTTGCGACGATCGCCGCGGCGCCGGGGGCGAGTAACAGGCGGGTCGCCGAGGAGGCCGGCGTCGCCGACCAGGGGCAGATATCGAAGCTGCTCGCGCGCCTGGAGAACTTGGGTCTCATCCACAACGCCGGTGTCGGGCACCTCAAGGGGGAGCCCAATGCATGGCGGTTGACGAGCAGGGGCCGGGAGGTAGAGCAGGCAGTCCGCGGCGAAGCCGTGATCGCAAACCACGAGGAGGGAGCAGTTCAATGAGGAGTTTCAAGGGTATCGTCGCTGTGCTCGCGGTCGTGGTGTGCGGAGTGCTGGTGTTGGGCGCGGGCTCGGCGCTGGCGGCGTTTACGTACTCGTTTGAACGACAATTCGTGCCGTCGGGTGGGTCGTTTGGCTCGCTTGAAGTGGGCAGTGTGGCGGTTGATGACTCGAACGGGAAGACGTATGTAGGCGATTCGGCTTCGGGCACGGTGGATGTCTTTGAAACGGCGACGGGGACCGAACTCCCGGGCTGGAACGGATCGGCCGCGACCAACCCTCCGGGTACGCCGGCGGGGTCCTTTGGCGGGGGCCAGGTGGAGGTCGCGGCGAACAACGGGACGGGCGATGTGTATGTCCTTGACTCAACGGACAACGTCGTCGACGTATTCGACTCGCTGGGTGGCTATGTGTGTCAGATCACGGGCAGCGCGACGCCTTCGGCGAGCGAGTGCAACGGCGCGGCGGGCAGCAGAACACCGGCGGGCAGGTTCTCCCAGCCGGGTGGGATAGCGGTGGATCAGGCCACTGGGAATGTGTACGTGGTGGACGCGTTCGATGGTGTGGTCGATGTGTTCAGCGCGACTGGTGCGTATCTGCCTTCCGCTTCGATCTCGCTCGCTTCGATCCCCGGTGGCTTCCAAGCCAGCGAAGCCAGGTATACGCGTGGGGTCGCGGTCGATGACTTCAACGGCGATGTGTACGTGTCGGACTCCGGCCGCCCTCGCGTGTACGTCTTCAATGCGGCCGGGGGGTACCTCACGACGTGGACAGGGGCGAGTACCCCGGCGGGATCGTTCGGTGGCGGGTATGTCAGCGTCGCCGCGGACGACGGGGGCGGCGAGGTGTACGTCACCGACTCGGCGCACGGCGTCACCGATGTCTTCGAAGCCTCGGGGGGCTACGTCACCCAGTTCAGCAACTCCTTCGTCAAACCGCTCGGGACCGCCGTGGATCAGGCAACCCACAGCGTTTACGTCTCTGACAATGAACCGGGCGCCGTCGACATCTTCGGCGCCCTGCTCGTCCCCGACGTCACGACGGGGTCCGCGTCGAACGCGCGGCCCACGAGCGTGACGCTGAGCGGGACGGTCAACCCCGACGGTCTGCCCGTCACCTCGTGCCTGTTCGAATACGGCACGGAAACCTCCTACGGGCAGACCGCCGAATGCGTACCGAGCCCCGGGTCGGGTACCGGCCCGGTCGCGGTCAGCGCAAACCTCTCGGGTCTGCAGGTAGGCGCCGCCTACCACTACCGCTTGGTCGCCGCGAACGCCAACGGCCTCAACCAGGGCGCCGACGCGCAAGTCACGCTGCCCAGCGCACCGACGATCGACAGCGCGAGCACGGAAAATCTGAGCTCCAGCTCAGCGGATCTACGCGCCGCGATCAACCCGCACGCCGCAGCGACGACCTACCGCTTCCAGTACGGCACCAGCAGCGCCTACGGCACCAGCGTTCCCGTCCCCGACGGGAGCATCGCCGCGGGTCTCGCCAACCGGACCGTCCTCCAGCACGTGACCGGGCTGCAGCCGAACACGACCTACCACTGGCGGGTCATCGCGCAAAACCTCGCCGGCACCACCACCGGAGTAGACCACACCTTCTTCTACACCACCACCGGGGTGGCGCTACCGGATAACCGTCAGTATGAGATGGTCACACCGCCGCACAAGAACGCGGCGCTGATCGGGACTGGGTTCTTCGTTCTTCGTCCCGATGTCTCTCAGGATGGTTCGCGGGTGGTCCTCCAGAGTATTCAGTGTTTTGGTGGTGCGGGCTCTTGTACAGGGGACAGGGAAGCTAATGGGGAGCCGTTTGGGTTTACGCGTATGAGCGGTGGCTGGGTGACGACGCCATTGGCGCCGCCGGCGACGCAGTTCGGCGCGAACACTATGAGGTTGGTGAGCGCGGATGCAGGTACCGCGTTGTTCGGTATCCAGACGTCTCCGGCGGGTGGGGATGAGTGGTATGCGCGCCAACCAGATGGGTCTTTTCTCGATGTCGGCCCGGTGACTCCTCCTTCGCTGGGAACAGTCCTCTCGGCGGTGAGGAAAGTCGTGGCGACGACGGCGGATCTCTCACACATCGTATGGAGCACAGCGCCCACGAATGCTGGGTTGTGGCCGTTCGATGCCACGACGGAAGGCACCGGTGGGTCGCTGTACGAGTATGTGGGCGCCGGTAATGCTGCGCCTGTCCTTGTGGGTGTGAGTGGTGGTGCGGGCAGCACCGATCTGATCGGCGTGTGTGGGGCCGAAGGGGGCGGTGCTCCTGGGTCGTTGTCTGCTGATGGGCGGGTGGTGTTCTTCGCCGTGGATCCGTGTTCGTCGGGTTCGGGTGTCAATGCGGGTGTTCCCGTGCCGGCGAGAGAGTTGTTTGCGCGTATCGATGAGTCGCGGTCGGTGTTGGTGTCGGGTCGCTCGCCGGCTGGCTGTACGAGCGTTGCGTGCCTGGGCTCTCCCGTGGGTGATGCCTGGTTCGTGGGTGCGTCGGTGGATGGGTCCAAGGCGTTCTTCACGAGCACTCAGCAGCTCACCGATGGTGCGAGCGAGGACAGTAGGAGCGGCGACAGCGCGTATGGCGGCGCGGGCTGCGCTAATGCGACTGGTGTGAATGGTTGTAACTTGTATGAGTATGATTTCGCGAATCCTGCCGGGCATGGTCTGCTCGCGGTCTCTGCGGGTGATACGAGTGGTGGTGGGCCGCGTGTGCAGGGTGTGGTGGCGAGCTCATCTGATGGTTCGCATGTGTATTTCGTCGCGCGGGGCGTGTTGAGCGGCGCGGCGAACAGCGAGGGTGGTGTTGCGCGGGATGGTGCGGAGAACCTGTATGTGTTCGAGCGCGACGCGGCTCATCCCGAAGGCCATTTGACGTTCATCGCGTCGCTGCCCGAATCCGACGATGAAAATTGGCTAGAAAATTCCCATTCCCGGCTGGCGAATTTGACTCCCGATGGGCGTTTCCTGGTGTTCACGAGTCATGGTGCGTTGACGGCGGACGATACGAGCGTGAGCGGCGCGATGCAGGTGTTTCGCTATGACGCGCAGACGGGTGAGCTGGTCAGGGTCTCGGTTGGGGATCGCGGGTTCAACGACAACGGCAACCGTCCCGCCGGCACGCCCTGCCTGAGCAGTGGGTCTTTTGTGTGTTCGGAGGATGCGACTATCGCGGAACCGCAGACCACTCGTGCTGGTGTGGCGCGCTTGGATCCGACGATGTCTCATGATGGGTCGTTTGTGTTCTTCCGCAGTCCTGTCGCGTTGACACCTGGTGCGCTTGATGATGTGCGGATCGGGGAAGAACCGGGGACGGGCCTGCCGGGGTATACGCAGAATGTGTACGAGTATCACGACGGGAGGGTGTTCCTGGTCTCTGATGGCAGGGATACGGGGCAGTCCGGCAATGGGTATGAACGCGGTGTGTCCGATGTGCACCTGATCGGCAGCGATGCGACGGGCGCGAATGTGTTCTTCACGACCGCGGATCGGCTGGTGGGGTCCGATACGGACACGCAGCTCGATTTCTATGACGCGCGGGTGTGTACCGCGGGCGACCCGTGCGTACCGTCCAGTCCGCCGTCCGTGGCGATGTGTGACGGGGAAGCGTGTCATGGTGCCGCGGGTGTCGCGCCGCCAGTGCCGGCTGGTGCGACCGTGACGTTCGCTGGCCCGGGGAATCTCGCTGCCGCGCTGGTGGCGCCGAGGAAGGCTGTGGTCAAGAAGCATGTCAAGCATAGGCGTCGTCGTGGGCGACCCGCCAGGCGGCGTGCGAAGAGCCACGGGGCCACGCACCGTGTTGGCCGTGGGAACAGGGGTGGCAGGTCATGAACGGGTACTGGACAGGGGAGGTCTCTATGCGCGGGCAGGTAACGGCCGGACGGTCGTTGGTGGTGTGGCTGGCTGTGTTCTTGGCGGCTGGTTGTGTTTCGCTGCTGCTCGCGAGTTCGGTGCTCGCGGTAGCGCCGAGTGCGGGGTTGACGATTCATTCGTTCGCGTCGCCGAGCAACTTCACCGTTGAGAGTGACCAGACCGCTGCATGTCTGGCGAGCCTTAGCGGCAGAGAATTCGTGTGTGATGAGTATGAGGTGACGGTGAGGAACGTGGGTAGCGTAGCGACGGATGGAAGCCCGATCGTGATCGCGGATACGCTGCCCGCTGGTGTGATGGTGCGGAGCATTCATTCTTACCTGTACACGCCGAACGGCCACCCAACGGAAGGTTTCCCCTGCGATACGGTGTCGGTGCGGTGTGAATTCCCGCTAGCGTTGGCACCGGATGAAACGCTGAACATGTATATCCAGGTGGCGCTCGAACCGGGCGCTTCGGGGGCTCTCGTGAACACCGCGAGGGTCTCGGGTGGCGGCGCATCGGAAGCTGTCACGAGCGCGCGGAACAAGATCTCGACAATTCCTGCGGTATTCGGTGTGAGTCTCAGCCCGAGTATCGCCGGGTTGGACGGTGCGCCGTATACCCAGGCGGGTGGTCATCCGTACGGGTTCACAACGAGGATCGACTTCAACAACGACCACGCGCACCATCCAGAAGAAGGCACCGACAGTGCGGGGCATCGGGCAGCAACAAGTGTACAGGATATCAAGGATTTGGCGGTGGATCTGCCGTTGGGGTTCCTCGGCAGCGCTCTCGCGACCCCGAAGTGCACGCTTGCGCAGCTCTCTACCGGAGGCGGTGGAGGGGTTGGAAACGCCAGTAGCTGTCCGCCCGCTTCGCAGGTCGGGTATATAACGACGGAGCCTTCCAACGAGGCAGGTGTCGATAGTCGGTTGTTCAACATGGTGCCCGAGCGTGGCGTCGCATCGGAGTTCGGTTTTTACGATAATCTCAGGGGTTCGCATGTGCTGTATGCGAGCGTCGTCCCGACACCCAAGGGTTATGTGCTGCGCACGACGAGCCCCGACGCGCCGCAGGTCTCCCTGGTGGATATCGAAGTGACGTTGTATGGGAATCCCGCGGCGCGCGACGGCGCCGGGGGCACGCCGGTGGCGTTATTCACGAACCCCTCGAGCTGCTCGGGGGAACCGTTGGTCACGTCGATTCACATGGATTCGTGGCAGAGCCCTGGCCGGTTCAACGCGGATGGCACGCCTGATTTCAGCGATCCTGCGTGGGTGTCGAGCACGTCGGAATCGCCGCCTGTGACGGGTTGTAACTTGTTGCGTTTCGAACCGTCGTTGAGTGTGCGGCCGGAAACGGCGGTGGCGGATAGTCCGACGGGGTTGAGTGTGGATGTGAGGGTCCCGCAGAGTGAGGATCCCGAAACGCTTGCGACGTCGCCGCTAAGGGATGCGGCGGTGATGCTGCCGGCGGGGTTGACGCTGAACCCCTCCGCCGCGACGGGACTGGGCGCGTGCTCAGAAGCGCAGATCGGGTTGGGTAGCGCGGGTGAGCCCACGTGCCCAGGATCTTCGAAGATCGGGTCGGTGGAAGTGAGTACCCCGCTGGTCGAAGGGACCCTGGTGGGGTCGGTGTACTTGGCGAGGCAGAACGAAAACCCGTTCCACACCCTATTGGCGGGGTACATCGTGATCGACGACCCCACGACGGGTGTGGTCGTGAAGCTTCCAGGGAGCCTCACGCCGGACCCGAGCACGGGTCAGATCACGGGGGTGTTCAAGGACAACCCGCAGTTCCCCGTCGGTGATTTGAAGCTCCACTTCTTCGGTGGTGCAAGGGGGGAGCTGGCGACCCCCACTGGTTGCGGGACGTACACCACCACGTCGGATTTGATGCCGTGGTCCGCACCGGATTCCGGGCCCGACGCGACACCCTCGGATAGCTTCCCGATCAACACCGGGTGCGTAAGCGCCTTCACGCCAGGCTTCACCGCGGGGAGTACGAGTACGCAGGCGGGTGGGTACTCCCCGTTCACGCTGTCCCTCTCAAGGAGCGATGGGGATCAGACTCTCGGGGGGGTCAGTGTGACGTTGCCGCAGGGTTTGTTGGGGAAAATCGCGGGGATACCCCGGTGCCCCGATGCGAACGCGAACGCCGGGACGTGCCCCGAAGTTTCACGGGTCGGGACCGTCAACGTCGGTGCGGGTGTCGGCCCGGACCCGTTGTTCGTGGCCGGCAAGGCGTATCTGACGGGCCCGTATAACGGTGGGCCCTATGGGTTGGTGGTCGAGGTCCCGGCGGTCGCGGGCCCGTTTGACCTCGGGATGGTCGCTGTCCGCCAGTCGCTGCGGATCGACCCGCATACCGCGCAGGTCACGGATGTCTCCGACGCGTTCCCCACGATCCTTCAGGGCATTCCCCTGCGGGTGCGCAGGGTGGACGTGACGTTGGATAGGCCCGGGTTCACGTTTAACCCGACGAACTGCACCCCGATGGCGGTCACGGGCACCGTGAGCTCTACCGCGGGTGCTACGGCGAGCGTGTCCTCACGCTTCCAGGCGGGTGGCTGCCGTGAACTCGCGTTCAAACCGTCGTTCAAGGTCTCAACACAGGCGAGGACGAGTAAGAAGAACGGTGCGAGCCTCGATGTGAAAGTCGCCTACCCCGCGGGGGCCCAGGCGAACATCCGCAGTGTCGCGGTGACGTTGCCCAAGGCGCTGCCCTCACGGCTCTCCACGATCCAGCAGGCGTGCACCGAAGCGGCGTTCAACACGAACCCCGCTTCTTGTCCGGCGGGGTCGAACATCGGGACGGCGACGGCGACCACACCGGTCCTCGCGAACCCCCTCACGGGCCCTGCGTACCTGGTGTCTCATGGTGGCGCGGCGTTCCCGGATGTCGTGATCGTGTTCCAAAGCGAAGGCGTCACCCTCGACCTCGTGGGGAGCGTCAACATCAAGAAACAGGTCACCAGCAGCGCGTTCAACAGTGTCCCCGACGCGCCGATCTCGAGCTTCGAGCTGAAGCTCCCCGAGGGACCGCACTCCGGGCTCGCCGCCGTACTCCCCGCGAAAGCGAAGGGGAACCTCTGCGGCACGAGCCTCACGATGCCCACCACCCTCACCGGCCAGAACGGAGCGCAACTCAAACAGAACACCAAGATCCAGATCACCGGCTGCCCCAAGACCAAGAAGAAGACTAAGCCCAAGCACAAGAAGGCACATAAAGCAGCGGAGTAAGACGAAGCAGTAGCGAGGCTAGGAGAGCGACGCCCTCCCCAAATGGCCCGTGGGTGGCGGGGGAGGGGCGTCGCTCTCCTTAGGGGTGATTGGACGCACGATCGCTAGCATGGACACATGAGCTTGGTGTTGAAGCAGTTGGCGGATGAAGTGGGAGCAAGCGAGCGCACCCTGCGCCGGGGGGTGGGCAGTCAGCTCATCAGGGCGCAGCGTCCCAGCTCTCGCCTCCTCCTCCTGTCCGAGGAGGAGGCGACGTGGGTTCGACTGCATTGGTCGCTGGTCGGTCAGCTGCGTGCCGCGCTCAGGACGGAGCCTAACCTGGAGTTGGCTGTGCTCTTTGGGTCGACCGCGCGCGGAGATGACGTGGCGGGAGCCTCCGATTTGGACCTGCTGGTCGAGCTGCGTCGTTCTTCCCCGGGCGCCCTGGAGGCGCTGCGTCAGCGGTTGAGCAGGCAACTGCCCACCGAGGTGCAGATCGTGCCTTTGGAGGGAGCACGACGCAATCCGCGCCTGTTGAGCGAGGTCTTGCGCGATGGCCGTCCGCTGGTGGATCGCGAGCAGGCCTGGTTGCGCCTGCAGGCGCAGGCAAAGCAGACACAGGCGCAGGCCGACCAGCTCGGAGGCGAATTGCGTGAGGGGGCTCAGGCCGCCCTTGGCTACTTCCAGGAACTGGCTGCCGCACGTGCACGGTCGCCGGTTGCGGCCGGCTCATGAGCGGCTCTGCCCGGCCGCCAGTGGGCGCCCGGGCCCGTCGAAACGCCTTGGATGACGCCTTAGGGCAGCTGGCGCGCACCATGGAACAGCTCGAGAGCGCGGTCTCTGCCTTCCCCCCGGATTTCGATTCCTCGGCGTTCGATGCCGCCTGGGACTCGAAGGTTCCAGAGGAGCGCAACCGGGCCATGCTGGTACGGTCGAACATGGACGACCTGCACAACCTTTGCCAGGCACTGATTGGCCTCAGCGTGCGCGTGGCCCAAGATCTGGGCGCGATTCCCGCGGACCGCAAGACTCCCGCGGCCGATCAGTTGCGAGCCCAGCGTCTGTATCCGAA
Organism: Solirubrobacteraceae bacterium; assembly: GCA_025449845.1. Taxonomy (GTDB): domain Bacteria; phylum Actinomycetota; class Thermoleophilia; order Solirubrobacterales; family Solirubrobacteraceae; genus Palsa-744. Next base: position 38,775 of record JANWIP010000028.1, read on the forward strand.
GACCGCGGAGCAGATCATGCAGGAGGTGGTGGAATTGCGCAACAGGAGTCAGCACGAATACTGGATCCTGGCGCCAGGCGATGTGCATGCTGCCGTCAATCGCCAGCGACAGCACCTCCCGTCCTTCATCGCCGCCGTAGGCGCTTGGATCGAGGGTCTTACGGCCTGAAGGACGCTGCGCCAGGATTCTTGTTGGAGGTCTATATGTCGTCCCAGCCACTCCACCTAAGGCACTTTACGAGGGTCTTTAGAGCTAGAATTACATGTATAGGCCCTTGTAAAGGGCATTCAATTTGATAGAATACTAAGTTGAAAGTCCCTTATCTAGGTCCCTGAGACAAAATAAGTGCGTAAAGACCCATAGGAGGTACTTTGTGAAGATCAAATCATATCTGACGGACGAGGCGGTGCTCTCCGAGCTGGGAGCGCGCTTGGAGCGCCAGCGGCTCGAGCGCAACCTCACCCAGCGGGAGCTGGCCACGCAGGCCGGGGTGGAGCGCAAGGCGGTGCAGCGCATGGAGAGTGGGGAGCCGGTGAAGCTCACGAGCTTCGTAAGGGTGCTGCGGGCACTGGGCCTGGTCGATGCCCTCGAGCAGTTGGTGCCCGAGCCGGTGCCGAGCCCAATTGAGCTGCTTAAGCTGCACGGTAAGGAGCGCCGTCGTGCGTCGGGCACCCGCGGCCGGCGTCCCCCCAACCGCGAGAAGCGGGTAGAGAGCGCACCGTGGCAGTGGGGGGATGAGACTGAGACGCACGCCGGCAACTCGTGAGCACGCTGGCGGAGGTCAGCATGTGGGGCACCCGCATTGGCGCCGTCTCGATGCCCGAGGACGGCCGCGTGGCGGCTTTTCAGTACGACCCCGGCTTCCTGGGCAGCGGCATCGAGGTCGCCCCACTCACGATGCCGCTGCGCCCCCTGCCCTACACGTTCGGGGCGTTGAACCCCGCGAGCTTCCACGGGCTGCCGGGCCTGCTGGCCGATAGCCTGCCGGATCGCTATGGCCATGCGCTGATCGACGCCTGGCTGGCGGGGCAGGGACGCAGTCCGGAGAGCTTCGACGCGGTCGAGCGTCTGTGTTACATCGGTCAGCGCGGGATGGGTGCTCTGGAGTTCGCGCCCAGCCGCGGCCCGCGACCCTCGACCAATCACGAGTTGCACGTCGCGGAGCTGGTGCGGCTCGCCTCCGAAGTGCTCTCACGACGGGAGGCGCTCGTCGTCTCGCTCACAGAGGGCCATCGCGAGCGGGCGATGCGCGACATTCTCAGCGTTGGCACCTCCGCCGGGGGAGCACGTGCCAAGGCGCTCATCGCGTGGAACCCCACCACCGAAGTCGTGCGCTCCGGTCAGCTCGATGACCTCGGAGCGGGCTTCGAGCACTGGCTCCTGAAGTTCGATGGGGTGGCCAACAACAGAGACAAGGACTCGCTGGCCGATCCGCAGGGCTATGGCGCGGTCGAGTACGCCTACTCGCTGATGGCGCGCGACGCCGGTATCGTCATGAGCGAGTGCCGGCTGCTGAGAGAGAACGGCCGGCGGCACTTCATGACCCGCCGCTTCGATCGCGGCGAGGACGGCGCCCGCCGGCACATGCAGTCGCTGGGCGCGCTCGCCCATTTCGACTTCAACGATGCCGGCGCTCACTCTTATGAGCAGGCCTTCATGGTTATCCGTCAGCTGGGCCTCTCCACCACGACGGTCGAGCAGATGTTCCGTCGCATGGCCTTCAACATCGTGGCCCGCAATCAGGACGATCACGTCAAGAACATCGCCTTCCTGATGGACCGCTCCGGGCGCTGGCAGCTCGCCCCCGCCTTCGACATCACCTACGCTCACCGGCCTGGGAGCAAGTGGACGAGCCAGCATCAGATGAGCATGAACGGGAAGCGCGAGGGCTTCACGCTGGAGGACTTCAGCGCATGCGGCCGCACAGCCTCGTTGCCGCGCGGCCGCGCCACGCGGATCGTCTCGGAGGTCTGCGAGATCGTTGCCGGCTGGGATGACTACGCCGGGCGGGCCCAGGTCGAGGAGGAGCATGTGCGACGCGTTGCCCCGGCGCTGAGGCTCGGCTTCCTGCACGCGCGCTGAGGCTCAGCTTCGCACGCGCGCGCTGAGGCTCGCTTCGTGCGCGCGTAGGGCAAAACGAGAACGCCAGGCGGTGGCTCGTATCGGGATTTGCTCCGCGGATAGACCGCTCCTCCGAATACTTCCAGCTTCCGCTTTGCCTCGTAGTACATTGGCTCGCTCAGGAGGGGGCTATGTCAGGGACGAGCCGATGGCACGTCTGGAGCGACCCTCTCAGACCAGCGACGGAGAAGGAGACGGCATGGCAGACACGACTGGGATCTGTGCGAGCTGTGGGATGTCCAAGGACCCCGCCTGGGCGTACTGCGTTCACTGCGGTGGCCCCGCGACGGCGAGCGCGGCGACAGGTGCAGGCGCGATACCCCTGCCTCAAGCACCGCCGCCACCTCCGGAGCAACCCAGCTCCACGGCGCCGTCCTCAGCGGCGTCCGGCGTAGGACACAACGGCGGCCTGGGAACGCAGCGCGGCTTCTTCGCGTCCCTTTTCGACGTGTCTTTCACCTCTCTGGTGATGACCAAGATCATCAGGGCCCTCTACATCCTTTCGATGATCTGGATCGGACTGTCCGCGCTGCTTTACATAATCTTGGCCTTTCACACCAGCGGGGCGGCCGGCATCCTGATGCTCTTCGTCGTCGCACCGGCGATCTCGCTGCTCTTGCTCATATACACGCGCCTGCTGCTCGAGCTCTCGATCGCGATCTTCCGAATCATGGAGAACACCAGCGATCTCGTCGCTCAGGGACTTCGGGAGTAAGAGAGTAATGCGGCAGTCTCACGCGGCTGTGCTCGCCGCGCGCGCCGCGCGCGGCGAGAGAGCGATCTCCGGATGGCAGTCGATGTTGATGGGCCTGCGGCCTGAGCCGGGGAGAACCGCCACGCGGATCATCCCCGTGGCGGGCAGGCTCATGAGGACCTCCGTGGCGAGGACGGCCTCGCGTACGCGCTCCTCTGCGCTTGCGTACTCCAGGCCCTGGCCGAAGGCCTCGCCGTAGGAGCGACCCTCTGCCCTGTCCTGCCCAAGCGACGCGTTGAGGGAAGGTCCAGACAGGCTCCCTGAGAGTCCAAGCTTACGAGCGGTGGACACACTCTCCTGGCGGCTGGAGGTTTGCGTGAGCGACCTGCTTGCCGAGGCGGTGTGTTGGGATTCGACCCACTTGTACTCGGAGCCAATGAATTCGCTTGCCTCCTTTGCCTCATGGTGATTGCCGAGCACGAGAAATGCCGCGGCAGCGCCGCCGCTGCCGACGATCTCGATGGCATCTCGGCGCAGATGCTCGAAGAACAGCACCACTCTCGTGCTGCCCTGCTCGGCGTGGGTCATCAGCGACTCCAGCGCCTCGCTGCGAATGCGATCGGCGCCGAGGACGACCAGCACGTCCGCCTGGGCGGCGCCCAGCCGCACCCGGCGCAGCAGCAACTGGAAGAGCAGGTCTGCGAAACGGTCGTTCTCCAATTCGTCGCTCTGCTTGTCGACGCCGATCACATGCAATCCTGCGCGACGCTCGCCGGCCTCAGACGAGCGCCCAGCCACCCCGGGGCCGGCGGCGCCGGGGGGTTGCGACGTGGCGCCGCCGAGCGCATCGAAGTCGCGCAGCGCGCGCTCGATGCGGGTCACGCGCTCCATCACTCCGCCGTGCCGGCGTTGCGCCTCGCCGAACAGTTCCGCGAGGCGCTCGCGCTCGCCGGCGCCAAGGGTGCCGCTGCCATTGCCAGAGACTTCGGAGCCTTGGACGATGAGCAGCGCCTGGCGCAGGCGGCCGATCGACACCGGAGCGCTCGCGTCCAGGCACTGCGCCACCTCGCGGATCACCGACCGGTCGGCCTGGCGTTCGTGGCGTGACGCATCGAGGTCCCGCTGCGCCGAGTGCAGCACCTCGACGAGCACCGTGCTGAGATCGTCTCAGCTCATCTGCCCGAACAGGTCGGCGATGGCGACATCGCCCGGCAGGACAGCCTCCGCGGTGGGGATGCCTCGCGCGCGGGCGAGGCTGCACAAAACATCCGCGGTGACGCGCCGCGAGAGATCGCCGATCACAACCTGGGCTCCGGAGCCGAGCAGGGAGGCTCCGAGCGTGGTCAGCGCGGCGGTCCACGAGACAGGGGTGCCGCCGAACACGCACGTCATCCGGTCGCTGTCCGTAAGCGCCACCGGATACCAGACCAGAGCGCTCTCGAACCGCTTGAGATCGGCTGCCTCGGCCTGAACGATGCGCTTCTGCCAGGCGGATATGGACCTTTCGTACTCGGCCTGGGCGCGCTTGGCCTCGCCGGGGTGGGGAACCAGGTCGCCTCGCTCGCGCCGGATGCGCCGCCACCCGATAATTGCCTCGACTGGCAGCACGACGTAGGGGACGCAGAAAGCACCAAAGGCGTTGATCGAGGGGATCAGATAACGCCCCACGGCAGAGGCCTCACCGCCAATCTGCCCGTCGGGGGAAGATCGCTGCCACGCCCGTGCCGCTCGGAACGCGATGATGGCCGCGAGGATGTGCACGGCGATAGTGGCGGCGCCGGCGAAAATCCCTTTCACGCCGCCGGCGGAGAAGAAGCCGAGCTCGGAATCCAAGATGATGGCCCCAATGCCGCCGCCGGCAGCGAGCGCGGTTGCCTCCCACAATCCCGCAGCCTGAGCGCGGGGTATCTTTCGAACTTGTTCGCGGATGGGCGGGTGGCCGCGCTCGGGGCTCTGGACCGGCGGTGGAGGTTCGACGTACTCATACCCCCAACGCGCCGGCGCCGCGAACAGCGGCGAGGAGTCGATCTCCTCACTGGGCGCGCCCGCTCTCACGATGGTGGTTGGGAGAGCACAGGAGTCACTTGAGCGCGCGCTTGCGGCACGGGCGCGAGCTTACCTGGTAGGCAGGATCGAGCCAACGGACAGATGCCAACCGATAGGAGCCGCAGAGTGCTCCTGCTTAGTTGCCTTAGGTGGCCCGACGGGTGATCGCTGTTTTGCGGCGAACAACCCAGATGGCATCATCCCCCTTCTGGATATTTGGCCGAGAGATATTTTGGCCGGGAAGGAGAACGCCATGGCAGACGTGGAGAAGGGGGAGGCGGAAGACGACGAGCTGGGGCACGACCCGGTGAACAAGCTCGGCGCGGAAGTGGCCGCCCAGATGGAGGCGATCGAAAACGATTTCGGCGACGACTACAAAATCGGCGCTGTGGTGACGGTTGTCGAAGTCCTCACCTCTGACGGGGCAGGAGTGCGTGTGCGCTGCAACGCTCCGCCGTGGGTCGGGCTCGGCATGTTGCGGATCGCGGAAAAGGCCCTGGAAGCTCAGGGGCAGGACTGAGAGGATTCTCACCCCGTCGCCGCGACATCGGTGCAGAATGAGGTTTGTGGGGTCGATGAGCGGACGCGGCATGACACGCCGGTCGCTGCTGGCGGCCACGGCCGGCGCGGCGGCCGGGGGTGCACTGGGCTCCGCGGCGCTGCGGGCCAAGGCCGCCGATGCCGCGGGTCCCGCCACCTTCGCCTCGGACGCCGCCGCCGCCGCGCCGAGCGCGACCCTACAAACCCTCCCCCAAACCCTGCCCGCGGGTCCCGGTCAACCGCCGATGATCGCGCGGGAAGCATGGGCACAAGGCCGCTGTCCGCCAAAGGTGACGCCTGAATACGGGGAAGTGCTGATGGCGTTCGTGCATCACACCGAGAACCCCAACGGGTACTCCCGCGAGGAAGTGCCCCGCATGCTGCGCGCGATCTACCAGTTCCACCGCTATGGCAGAGGGTGGAACGACATCGGCTACAACTTCGTGGTCGACCGCTTCGGGCGCATCTTCGAGGCGCGCGCCGGTGGCGTGGACGAGCCGGTGACCGGGGCACAGGCAGGGGGCTACAACTACTGCTCGACGGGTATCGCGGTGCTGGGCGAATACGGCGCGCAGCGGATCTCCCCGGCCGCCCGGGAGGCGCTGGCGCACCTGCTCGCATGGAAGCTGTCCTTGCACGGGGTCCCGCTAAAAGGCCGCGTGACGGTGCGCGTCAACCCGGCAGGCGCGATCTACAGCCGCTTCCCGGCGCGCTCGCGCGTCTCGCTGCCCCGCATCGCGGGGCACCGCGACGCGGACTCCACCAACTGCCCGGGCAACGCGCTGTACGGCGAGCTGCCGGGGCTGCGCCAGGCGACGAAGGGCCTGGCGGGCAAGGTGGCGAGGCTGACGCTGGCGGCCCAGCGCGACGAAGGCGGCGCGATCGTGGCGTTCAGCGGCGCCTTCAGGTGGCTGGGAGGAACCGCCGAAGCGGGCGGCATCGCTGGCGCGCCGATCCAACTTCAGGCCCGCGGCTCATCCCAGCGGGGGGAGCTGGTGAGCGAGCAGACGCTCGCGCAGGTTCAGACGGGACCGGACGGTAGCTTTACGGCGCCGATCGCGCAGCAGCAGGCCGGGCCGCCGGGCATGTCGCTGCGCGCGCTGTGTCCGGGCGCGGCGGGCGTACCGGCGGCGGTGTCCCCGCCGTTGCAGCTCACGGGCACCGTCTCCTTTACGAGCCCCGCGGCTCCGCCTGCCCCTCCGCCTACTCCCGCAACTCCGCCTGCCCCCGCGGCTCCCCCTACTCCCGCGGCTCCGCCTGCCCCTGCGAGCCAGCCCACTCCGTGAGCTTTAGAGCCTCCAGTCGCGTGAGCCCGATCTCGGGCGCCGTCTGTACGAGCAGGGTCGGCCCGGCCCGGGCGGCGGCCCACTCGTGGCAGGACTCATCGAAGGCATCGTCGATCCACGCCAGCGGTCGCTGCGGCCCGGCATAACCGTCGATCGCGGCAAGCTTCCAATGCGCGCGCGTGACCTGCGCGACCCCGTCGTACATACCATCGCGCTCAAAGCGCAAAAAAGGAAGGCCCGAAGGCAGCCCCAGCAGGTGCGGCAGGTATTCATCGGCCTTCTCCTCCCAGCCCGAGCACCAGGCAAGATCGAAGACAGAAACGAGCGAGAGCAGGTTCTCGGCGGCGGCGGTGGAAAGGAAGTGCGGTATGCCATCGATCGAGTGGAAGCCCCCCTCGCGCCCCACCTCGCGCTGGCCGTCGCGCATCCCCGCGCGCAGATCGCCGGCCGAGAAGCCGAACAGCGAGATGACCCCATCGATATCGACCAGCAGCAGCGGCCGGGAACGCTCTTTAGCTAACACTGAGGTGTCTACGAGTAATCTGCCTGCACAGTTCCTCGGCAGTAAAGCAAGCAGCAGGGGTTGCCGATGGAGCCCACGACCATGACCTTAGAGCTAGGCATCCTCCTCTCACTCGCGTGCGCCTTCGTGGCGAACCTGGGCTTCTTCTACAAGTACAGAGGAGCCAACACGGTGGCGAAGGTCGAGGTGAGCCACCCGTGGCAGAGCGCCAAGGCGCTGTTCAGCTCGAAGTGGTTCGCGCTGGGCATGCTCGTGGCCACGCTCTCCTGGACGCTCCATGTAGCCGCGCTGGCCCTGGCCCCGATGTCGGTCGTCCAGGTGGCCTTGGCCGCGGGCGTCGTCTTCATCGCCGTCATGGCCGATCGCCTCTTCGGCTTCGAGGTAGGCCCGAGGCAGTGGCTCGGCCTATGGCTGATGACAGCCGGCCTGATCTTGCTAGGCGTCACGCTCCCCGCGACGCACGGCGCGCACTCGCAGTTCTCGGAGGTGGCGATGGTCAGCTTCGAGGCAGGCTTCTTCGGCCTCGGCGGTTTGCTGATCATGGGTCCCCGCATGGGCGGCAAGGCGGAGCACCACGGCGTAATGCTGGGCGCGGCCTCAGGCATCCTCTTTGGAGTATCAGACACAGCGATCAAGGCTCTGACGGGCATCACCCACGCGCACGGCATGCTGGGCCTGCTGTTGAGCCCTTGGCTGGCGGTAGCGATCCTGGCCTCGATCGTGGCCTTCTACGCATCAGCGCGCGGCCTGCAGGACGGAGACGCGGTGCCGGTCATCGCCGTGACGGGCACGACGGCGAACATCGCGGGCATCGCGGGTGGCATCCTCGTGTTCGGCGATCCGATGGCGGGCAGCCCCCTCGGGGTGGTCTGCCAGTCGCTGGCCTTCGTGCTGGTGGTGGCGGCCTCGGCGCTGATGCCGGCGCCGGTCCGCAGCGCCGGCCTGCGCGCGACGGCCTAGCGCTGCTAGGATTCGCAACCGAATGCCGACGACTTCTCAGCTGGTGCGCAAGGGCCGCGTGGCCCCAAAGAAAAAGCTGGCGACCCCTGGCTTGAAGTCGGGCAAAGGCCGCAAGAAGAAGGTCGCGGCTCCGCAGCGGCGCGGCGTGTGCACGCGCGTGTATACGACGACCCCGAAGAAGCCGAACTCGGCGCTGCGCAAGGTCGCGCGTGTACGCATCAGCGGCTCGATGGAAGTCACCGCCTACATCCCCGGCGAGGGCCACAACTTGCAGGAGCACTCCGTCGTGCTCGTCAGAGGTGGTCGCGTGAAGGATCTGCCAGGCGTCCGCTACAAGGTCGTGCGAGGCACCTTGGACGCGGCAGGCGTGAGCGACCGCAAGAAGTCACGCTCGATGTACGGCGTGAAAAAGAAATAGTGGTCCTCTAGATGCCTCGTCGCGCAGCCGCCCAGATACGGCCTCTTGAGGCCGACCCCGTCCACCGCAGCAAGCTCGTGGCACAGGTCATCAACAAGGTGATGCTGGACGGCAAGAAGTCCACCGCCGAGCGGATCGTCTACGACGCGCTGGCACTGATCGCCGAGCGCAGCGACAAAGACCCGGTGGAGACGCTGGAGGCCGCAATCAAGACCTTGACCCCCGCCCTTGAGGTGCGCAGCCGCCGCGTAGGAGGCGCGACCTACCAGGTTCCCGTGGAGGTCCCCGCGCGCCGCGCGCGCACGCTGGCGGTGCGCTGGCTCGTGGAGTTCGCGCGCGCCCGCCGCGAGAAGACCATGGCACAGCGCCTTGCGAATGAGCTGACGGACGCGCTCTCCCAGCAGGGAGGCGCCTACAAGCGCAAGGACGACATCTACCGCATGGCCCAGGCCAACAAGGCCTTCGCGCACTACCGCTGGTAGACGGATTCACCCCTGGCGGGGGAGAAGTCGTGAATCTCCTTAGGAGGCCGCCAAGCCTTCGCTACGGTGAGCCGATGGCCTCCGCTCCCGCTGCTTCCATGGCTGCACCTGCACCTGACGCTCCCGAGACGCCGGCCGCGGGCGACCGCATCGAGCGCCACGTATGGATCGTTGCGGGCGTCGTGATTCTGGGCATGATCATGTCGATCCTCGACACGACGATCGTGAACGTGGCGCTGCACACGCTGGGCCACGACCTGCACAGCCCGATCTCGCAGATCCAGTGGGTGATCACCGGCTACCTGCTGGCGCTCGCGGCGGTGATCCCGGTGACGGGCTGGGCCGCGCGGCGCTTCGGCGCCAGGCAGGTCTACCTCAGCTCGCTGGTGCTGTTCACGGTCGGCAGCGCGCTGTGCGCCGTATCGAACTCGACCACGACGCTGGTGCTGTGCCGCGTACTGCAGGGCGCAGGCGGCGGCATGATCATGCCGGTGGCGCAGCTGATCATGGCGCAGGTCGCGGGCCCCAAGCGGATGGGCAGGGTGATGGGCGTAGTGTCGATGCCGGCGATGCTCGCGCCGATCATGGGCCCAGTGCTCGGCGGAGTGATCCTGGAGCACCTGCACTGGTCGTGGATCTTCCTCGTGAACGTGCCGATCGGCGCGCTGGCGTTCTTCCTGGGCTGGCGCCTGGTGCCGCACACCGACTCAGGCGAGGCGGGACGCCTTGACGTGGTGGGTCTGGGGCTGCTGTCCACGGGCTCAACGGCGATCGTCTACGGCCTCAGCGAGCTTGGCAGCGGCGCCGGCGTGGGCTCGGCAAAAGTGCTGCTGCCGGTGATCATCGGCGTGGCGCTGGGCGCGGCCTTCTGCTTCCATGCGCTGCGCACGGAGCGCCCGCTGCTGGATGTGCGCTTGTACTCAAACCGCGTCTTCGCAGGCGCCTCCTTCACCACCTTCGGCGTAGGCGCTGCCTTGTTCGGGGCGATGATCTTGGTGCCGCTGTACTACCAGGAAGTGCGCGGGCAGAGCGTCATCAGCACAGGCCTGCTGTGCGGGCCGCAGGGCATCGGCGCGCTCGTGGCGATGCCCCTGGCGGGCCGTCTGACGGAGCGCTTCGGCGGTGGTCGCATCGCGCTCGTGGGGGTGTCGCTGCTGGCCGTGAGCACAATCCCCTTCGCCTTCATTGGGCCGAGCACTTCGATCGTGGCGATCTCGCTGGTGCTCGTCGTGCGCGGCGTGAGCATCGGCATGTCCTTCATGCCGGCGATGACGGCGGCCTTCACATCGATGCGCCCCGACCAGCTCTCCGACGCGACGCCGCAGATCAACGTGCTCATGCGCCTCGGTGGTGCGATCGGCACGGCGATCCTTGCGGTGGTTTTGCAGCGGGCCGAGGTGGGCACGGCGCGCACTCCCGTGGAGCTGGCAGGTGCCTTCCAGGCTGCCTACTGGGCCGCCTTGGGGATCGCGCTGCTGTCGCTGATCCCTTGCGTCATGCTGCTGCGCGCCGAGCGCCCGCAGCGGCGGGCGCTGGCCAAGTCGGCGGCGGGCGAGGCAGGCATGGAGGCGATGGGGGCGTAGGTATTCGCGCTCGCCGCGATGCGCTGCCTGGCGTCGCCGCGATGCCTTGCCTACTGCCTCTGCAACGCCCCGCCCGTACTGCTCATCCGAGCGCAGAACCCTGGTATAGTCGCTGTCGCCTCGTGGTGAGCACAGTCGTGCGAACGTTGCCTGCCGCGGAGTGTGAACCTCAAGATGAAGACATCGAGCACATAGCGACGCGAAACGGCTCATAAACCGGCAGCGCGCGTGGGCCTGAGGCCCTCTTTTTTTGCCCTGAACCGCCCGTAGCGCAACCCACAGAGACGATAGATCATGCCCCGTAAGTTCAGCCTTGAAAACACCCGCAACATCGGGATCATGGCGCACATCGACGCCGGTAAGACGACGACGACCGAGCGCATCCTCTACTACACCGGTCGCACCTACAAGATCGGTGAGGTGCACGACGGCGCGGCGACGATGGACTGGATGGAACAGGAGCAGGAGCGCGGCATCACGATCACCTCGGCGGCGACGACAGCGGAGTGGAAAGACCACCGCATTAACATCATCGACACGCCCGGCCACGTCGACTTCACGGTCGAGGTGGAGCGCTCGCTGCGCGTGCTCGACGGCGCGATCGCGCTGTTTGACTCGGTAGCCGGCGTGGAGCCGCAGTCCGAGACGGTGTGGCGTCAGGCCGACAAGTATCACGTGCCGCGCATCGCCTACATCAACAAGATGGACCGCATCGGCGCGGACTTCGAGGGCGGCGTGCAGACGATGATCGATCGCCTCGCCGCGCACCCGGTGCCGATCCAGCTGCCGATCGGCGCGGAGGGCGACTTTGAGGGCATCGTCGACCTGGTGGCGATGAAGGCGATCGTCTACAAGGATGAGTTGGGCAAAGAGGTCGATGTGATTGAGATCCCCGAGCGCCTCGCCGAAGCGGCGACGGCCGCGCGCGAACATCTGCTGGAGGAGGTCTCCCACTACGACGATGGCCTGGTGGAGCTGATCCTCGAAGAAGCGGAGATCAGCGAAGAGCGCCTGAAGCAGGCGATCCGCAAAGCGACGTTGTCGACCAAGCTGACGCCAGTGCTGTGCGGCTCGTCGTTCAAGAACAAGGGCGTGCAGCCGCTGCTTGACGCCGTGATCGCCTACCTGCCCTCACCGCTGGATGTGCCGCCGGTGACGGGTATGGAAATGGTGAAGGGCAGCGATGAGGACCGCGAGGTCACGCGCGAAGCGGACGACTCGCAGCCCTTCTCGGCGCTGGCCTTCAAGATCATGGCCGACCCCTACGTGGGCAAGCTGACCTACTTCCGCGTCTACTCGGGCAAATTGGAGGCGGGCTCGCGCGTGCTGAACGTGGGCTCGGGCCGCACGGAGCGCATCGGACGCATTCTGATGATGCACGCGAACGACCGCGAGGAGGTCGGCGAGGTCTACGCCGGCGACATCGCGGCAGCGGTGGGCATCAAGCAGGTCATCACCGGCGACACGCTGGCCGCGCCGGACGCGCCGATCCGTCTCGAGACGATCGTGTTCCCCGAGCCGGTCATCAAGGTGGCGGTGGAGCCCAAGACGAAGGTGGACCAGGAGAAGATGTCGGTGGCGCTCGGCCGCCTGGCCGAGGAGGACCCGACCTTCCAGGTGCGCACCAACGAAGAAACGGGCCAGACCGAGATCTCGGGCATGGGCGAGTTGCACCTGGAAGTGCTGGTGGACCGCATGAAGCGCGAGTTCGGCGTGGAGGCCAACGTGGGTCGCCCACAGGTCTCCTATCGGGAGACTGTGCGCGGCACGGCCGAGAAGATCGAAGGCAAGTTCGTGCGCCAGACCGGTGGCTCGGGCCAGTACGGCGTTGTCTACATCAACCTTGAGCCGGCGCCGGGCGAGGGCTTTGACTTCATTAACAAGATCAAAGGCGGCTCGATCCCCTCGGAGTTCATTCCGGCGGTGCAGAAGGGCGTCGAAGAGGCGCTTGAGAACGGTGTCAAGGCCGGCTACCCGATGGTGGATATGCGCGTGACGCTGATCGACGGCAAGTACCACGACGTTGACTCCTCGGAGATCGCCTTCAAGGTTGCCGGCTCGCTGGCCTTCAAAGAGGCCGCCAAGCGCGCCAAGCCGGTGCTGCTGGAGCCCATCTTCGCCGTCGAGGTCGTGGTGCCCGAGGACTTCCTAGGCGACGTGATCGGCGATCTGAGCCGCCGTCGGGGGCGCATCGAGGGCCAGGAGCGCCGCGGTAACGCGCTGGCGGTCACGGGCAGGGTTCCTTTGAGCGAGATGTTCGGCTATGCCACCGACCTGCGCAGCAATACGCAGGGCAGGGCGACGTACACGATGCAGTTCGAGGGCTATGAGGAGGTCCCGCCGAACATCGCGGAGAAGATCATCGAAGCGCGCACGGGAGAGCCGGTGCCGGCTTAGGCTGGATGGCCCGCGCCGCGGCGTCCCAGAGCAAAGAGCACAGTCAAAGACAACCAGTAATCACGAAGACCCATATTTAGATAGATTCCCCGGTTCGCCCTAAAACAGCGGCGAGCCTACAAGTCGATACAGGAGCTGACACAAAGTGGCGAAGGAGAAGTTCGAGCGCGACAAGCCGCACGTCAACGTCGGGACCATCGGTCACATCGATCATGGCAAGACGACGTTGACCGCTGCCATCACGACTGTGCTGGCGGAGAAGTCGGGCGGCGAGGCCCGCAGCTTCGAGGAGATCGACAACGCTCCGGAGGAGAAGGAGCGCGGTATCACGATCGCCACCTCGCACGTGGAGTACCAGACTGACAAGCGCCACTATGCGCACGTCGACTGCCCGGGCCACGCCGATTACGTGAAGAACATGATCACGGGCGCCGCGCAGATGGACGGCGCGATCCTGGTCGTAAGCGCCGCCGATGGCCCGATGCCCCAGACGCGCGAGCACATCCTGCTTGCCCGCCAGGTGGGTGTGCCCTACATCGTGGTGTTCCTCAACAAGGCCGACATGGTCGATGACGAGGAGCTGCTGGAACTGGTCGAGGTCGAGGTGCGCGAGCTGCTCAGCGAATACGACTTCCCCGGCGATGACATCCCATTCATCACCGGCTCGGCGCTGAAGGCGCTGGAAGGCGATGAGGCGTACAAGGCCAAGATCTTCGAGCTGGCCGACGCGCTCGACAGCTACATCCCCGAGCCCGTACGCGAGCTCGACAAGCCCTTCCTGATGCCGGTCGAGGATGTCTTCTCGATCACGGGCCGCGGCACGGTTGCCACGGGCCGCATCGAGCAGGGCATCATCAACACCGGCGACACCGTTGAGATTGTGGGCGTGCACGACACGACGACGACGGTCGTGACGGGCGTTGAGATGTTCCGCAAGATCCTTGATGAGGGTCGCGCGGGCGACAACGTGGGCTGCCTTTTGCGCGGTACCAAGCGCGAGGAGATCGAGCGCGGCCAGGTGCTGTGCAAGCCCGGCTCGATCACGCCCCATACCAAGTTCAAGTCCGAGGTCTACGTGCTCAAGAAGGAGGAGGGCGGTCGCCACACTCCGTTCTTCTCGGGCTACAGGCCGCAGTTCTATTTCCGTACAACCGACGTGACCGGGGTAGCCAAGCTGCCCGAGGGCGTCGAGATGGTGATGCCCGGAGACAACGTCCAGATGGAGATCGAGCTGATCCAGCCGATCGCCATGGACCAGGGCCTGCGCTTCGCGATCCGTGAGGGTGGTCGCACGGTCGGGTCAGGCGTGGTCTCCGAGATCATCGAGTAGCACAAGCGGCCCCCTCGGGGGCCGTTTATTTGGCAGTCCATAGAGGGTGGCGCAGTCGGCCGGAGGCCGGCGAGCCGGGCCCCTCGTTTACAAGACAGATACGACATTTGATGCTCCGCCGATTATGGGTGCGGTACGGGGCGGATTCCGGGTCATGGAGTCCGCCCTTTCTCTCGCCCTGTATAGAGCGGTAAAACACTGAGACGAACTGAGAACGATGGCAGCCACAACACAGAACAAGATCCGCATCCGCTTGAAGGCGTACGACACGTCCGCCATCGAGTCGGCCGCGAAGGAGATCGTGGAGACCGCCACGCGCACAGGCGCGACGGTCTCCGGCCCCGTGCCGCTGCCGACGGAGAAGAACGTCTACTGCGTGATCCGCTCGCCTTTCAAGGACAAGGACTCACGCGAGCACTTCGAGATCCGCACGCACAAGCGTCTGATCGACATTCATCAGCCGACCCCTAAGACCGTGGATTCGTTGCAGCGCCTGGACCATTTGCCGGCCGGCGTGGACATCGAGATCCGCCTGGCTACCTGAGCGCTCAGCCAACTCTCTTCACCCAGCCCATTTCAATCAAGCCAATTCCTTCTAAAGCCAACGAGACCCTTTTTGAAATGCCCGCGATACTTGCCAAGAAGCTCGGAATGACGCAGGTCTTCCAGGAGGACGGCAGCGTCGCAAGGGTGACTGTCTTGCAGGCAGGCCCGTGCCCGGTGACGGCGATTCGCCGGCAGGATCGCGACGGCTACGACGCGGTGCAGCTGGCGTTTGGCGCGAGCAAGGAGAAGCACCTGACGCGGGCCGAGCTGGGCCACCTGAAGAAGGCCGACGCCCCGCCGATGCGCCATCTCGTGGAGTTTCGTGATGAGGGCGCTGGCTTGGAACTGGGCGGAAACGTCACAGTTGAGTCCTTCGAGGTAGGCGCGCGCGTGAAGATCTCAGGCACCTCCAAGGGCAAGGGCTTCCAGGGCACGATCAAGCGCCACAACTTCAAAAGCGGCCCCAAAAGCCACGGTTCGCACAATGTGCGCGCGCCAGGCTCGATCGGCGCTTCGGCAACCCCTTCGCGCGTCTTCAAGGGCATGCGCGGCCCAGGGCAGATGGGCAACAAGCGCGTGACTCAGAAGGGCCTTGAGATCGTCGGCGTGGACGCCAAAGAGAACCTGCTGCTGGTGCGCGGCTCGGTACCTGGCCCGCGCGGCGGCGTGGTGGAGGTGCGCGGCGATGCCTGACGCCCCCATGCTTGGCGCAACCAAGAAAGTGAAGCTCGATGAGAGCGCGTTCACAGCGGGCTTCCACGAAGCGTTGGTGCACCAGAGCGTGCGCGCCGAGCAGGCCGCGCGCCGGCGCGGAACCGCCGCGACGAAGACGCGCGCCATGGTGCGCGGCGGCAGCGCCAAGCCGTGGCGCCAGAAGGGCACTGGCCGTGCCCGTGCGGGCTCAAGCCGCTCGCCGATCTGGACGGGCGGTGGCGTTGTATTCGGCCCCCAGCCGCGCAGCTTTACGTTCAAGGTGAATCGCAAGGAGAAGCGCGTGGCGCTGCGCAGCGCACTGTCGCTGCATGCCGAGCGCGGCTCGATCGCGGTGCTTGATGCAAGCGCCTTCAAAGCGCCCAAGACCAGCCAGGCCGCAGACCTTCTTGATGGATGGGGTCCCGCCCGCCCGGCCGGCCCAACGCTGGTGGTGTTGGCGGCAGAGGAGTCCTCAGCGGCACTGTCCTTCCGCAACATCGACCGCGTTGCCGTATTGGCGCACGAGAGTGTAGGCGTGGTCGATCTGCTCGGTGCGGCTTCAGTTGTCGTCTCGCAGGCCGCGCTCGATGCGCTCACTGCGCGTGCTGGCGGCAAGGCTGAGGAGCCTAACGCTGCGGCTAAGGTGCCCGCTGAGAAGACTGCCCCCAAGGCTGCTGCCGAGGAGCCAAAGGCCGCGGCTAAGGTGCCCGCTGAGAAGTCCGCCTCCAAGGCTGCTGCCGAGGAGCCAGAGGCGAGCGACGCCGAGGAGGATAAGTCCTGATGGACCACTCCCAGGTGATCATCCGTCCCGTGGTTTCAGAGAAGAGCTACGTGCTGAGCGACGCGGGGAAGTACACGTTCCGCGTTCATCCCGATGCTCACAAGACGCAGATCCGCCAGGCGGTGGAGGCGATGTTCGATGTGCACGTCGTCGGCGTGCACACGATCAGCATGAAGTCAAAGCCCAAGACGCGCGGCGTGACGCGCGGGCGCACGCGCGCTTGGAAGAAGGCCATCGTGCAGGTCCGCGCCGGCGAGAGCATTCAGATCTTCCGCGGCCTTGAGGGCCTACAGGGCTAAGGGAAAGAGCAACCATGCCAATTCGCAAGCCTAAGCCCACGAGCCCCGGACGACGCTTCGTCTCCTATCCGGACTTCGCGGAGATCACGAAGACCGAGCCCGAGAAGACGCTCGTCGAAGGTCTGAAGAAGAGTGGCGGGCGCAACGCGCACGGCCGCAAGACCGCGCGTCACCGCGGCGGCGGCGCCAAGCGGCTGTATCGCAAGATCGACTTCAAGCGTCGCAAGGATGGCGTGCCGGCGAAGGTGGCGGCGATCGAGTACGACCCCAATCGCTCCTCCTACATCGCACTACTGCACTATGTAGACGGCGAGAAGCGCTACATTCTCGCCCCGCAGCGGCTGACGGTGGGCATGATGGTCGCCTCAGGCGACGGTGCGGACATCACCGTGGGCAACTGCCTGGCACTTGCGAAGATGCCGGTGGGTACGGTGGTACACAACGTGGAGTTGCAGCCCGGTCGCGGCGGCCAGATGGCGCGCTCGGCGGGAGCTGGGGTGCAGTTGATGGCCAAGGACGGCGATATGGCCACGCTGCGGCTGCCCTCGGGCGAGATGCGCCTGGTGCGGGCGGAGTGTCGAGCCACGGTAGGCACGATCGGCAACCCCGAACACCAGAACGTGAAGATCGGTAAGGCCGGACGCAAACGCCACATGGGCGTGCGTCCGCAGACGCGAGGCACCGCGATGAACCCGGTCGACCACCCGCACGGCGGTGGCGAGGGCTCGACGACTCCCGGCCGTCACCCGGTGACGCCTTGGGGCGTGCCGACGCTCGGTTATCGCACGCGTAAGAAGAACAAGACTTCAGACAGGTACATCGTGCGCGGACGTAGGCGCGGGAAGGGCAAGCAGCGATGAGTCGTTCAAGCAAGAAGGGCCCTTGGGTTGAAGAGCGTCTGATGACGCGCATCGAGAAGATGAACGAGGAGAACCGTCGCCAGATGATCAGAACATGGTCGCGGGCCTCGACGATCTTCCCGGAGATGGTGGGTCACACGATCGCGGTGCACGACGGCAAGAAACACGTGCCGGTGTTCGTGAGCGAGTCGATGGTCGGTCACAAGCTCGGCGAGTTCGCGCCGACAAGGACGTATCGCGGTCACGTAGGCTCGGGGAAGGTTCGCTAGATGAGCCCCGAGGAGAAGACACCGGCCGAGCCCGAGGAGGCGGCGGCCAAGAAGCCGGCGGCCAAGGAGCCTGCCGAGAAGCCGGCCGCGAAGAAGCCTGCTGAGAAGCCGGCGGCCGAGAAGAAACCGGCGACGAAGGCTACGGCTGAGAAGAAGCCGGCTACGGCCGAGAAGAAACCTACTGAGAAGGCTGTCGCCGAGGAGGCCGCCGAGAAGAAGCCCGCTCGCGCCGCCAAGGCTCCTGCGGCCAAGACTGAGGCCGCTGCGGAGAAGAAGCCGGCGACGGCGAAGAAGGCGAGCGAGGAGACCAGCGCCGAGGCAAAGCCGGCGGCGAAGGCCAAGAGCGCCAAGAAGGACAATGAGTCTGAGGGCGAGCCCAAGTCCGAGGGCGAGGCCAAGCCCAAGACGCCGGCCAAGCCCAAGCCCTCCGCGGATGAGCCGGCTGACAAGCCAGCCGAGAAGCCAGCGCCTGCTCCTCGGCGCGGCACGACGGCACCCCGCCGCGCGGTGGTGCGCGCCCACGCGCGCTACGTACGCACCTCGGCGCGCAAGGCGCGGATGGTGTGCGGCCACATCCGTGGGAAGAGCGTGCAGGAGGCACGCGCTATCCTCGCGTTCACCCCTCGTGACGTGGCCCGCGACTGGAGCAAGCTGCTTGAGTCGGCGGTGGCCAACGCGGAGAACAACCACGAGCTGCTCGAGGATGATCTGATTATCCGCGAGGCCTACGCTGATGAGGGACCCACGATCAAGCGCTTTCGGCCGCGCGCCATGGGTAGGGCGACGCCGATTCGCAAGCGCACCAGCCACCTGACGATCACGCTTACGCCTGAAGAGAAGCGCTAGCGCGACCAGGACATCAAGGACAGGATTAGAGAGAAAGATATGGGTCAGAAGGTTCATCCAGAGGCAATGCGAGTCGGGTATATCCACGACTGGAAGTCGAACTGGTTCAACGAGCGTCACTTCGCGGAGTACCTCCATGAGGACATCAAGATCCGTGAGCACATCATCGGTCGCCTCGCGCACGCTGGCCTCTCGGACATAACGATCCGCAAGGACTCAAACGAGCTTGAGGTCGACATTCACACCGCGCGCCCGGGCATCGTGATCGGCAAGTCGGGCAGCGAGGTGGACGCGCTGCGCCGCGATCTGCACAAGATGACCAAGAAGCAGATCAAGGTCAACATTCACGAGATCAAGCGTCCCGAGCTCGACGCCAAACTGGTGGCGCAGTCGATCGCCGAGCAGCTTCAGAACCGCGTCGCCTTCCGCCGCGCCATGAAGCGCGCGCTCACAAGCGCCATGCGCAGCGGCGCCAAGGGCGTCAAGGTTCAGGTCTCCGGCCGCCTGGGCGGCGCCGAGATGGCGCGCACCGAGAGCTACTCCGACGGCAGAGTGCCGCTGCACACGATGCGCGCGGACATCGACTACGGCTTTTATGAGGCCCGCACCACCTTCGGCCGCATCGGCGTGAAGTGCTGGGTCAACAAGGGCGAGATCATGCCCGAGGGCTACACCGGCGCTGACCTCACGGACATGAGCGCACCTGCTCCCCCCAGCGATCGCGACAGCCGCGGGGGACGTGACGGGCGCGACGGACGCGGACGCGGGCGCGGCGGGCCGGGCGGTGGTGGCGGTCGTGGCCGTGGTCCTGGCGGTCCGGGCGGGTCCGGTGGAGGCGGACGTGGCGGCCCTGGTGGCGGCTCAGGCGGCGGTCGTGGCGGTGGCGGCTTTGGTGGCGGCGGTGGCGGTCGTGGTTCCGGCGGACCGGGCGGTAATCGCGGCGGCGGGCCCGGCGGTGGCGGTGGCGGACGTGGTCCTGGCGGTCCGGGTGGCGGTCGTGGGCCGGGTGGCCCCGGTGGTGGTTCCGGCGGCGGTCGCGGGCCGGGTGGGCCGGGTGGTCCTGGCGGCGGACGCGGTGGGCGAGGCTCAGGCAGTCCTGAGGTGACGCGCTGATGCTGTCCCCAAAGCGTGTAAAGCACCGCAAGCAGCACCGCGGACGCCGCGGCGGCATGTCGCGCGGCCAGGTCAAGGTGCAGTTCGGCGAGTTCGGCCTGAAGTCACTGGAGGAGGGCTGGCTGACCAACCGCCAGATCGAGGCCGCTCGTATCGCGATGACGCGCAAGATCAAGCGTGGCGGCAAGGTGTGGATCAACGTTTTCCCTGACAAGCCCGTGACCAAGAAGCCGGCCGAGACCCGCATGGGCTCCGGCAAGGGCTCGCCCGAGGGCTGGGTCGCGGTCGTGAAGCCAGGGCGAGTGATGTTTGAGCTGGCGGGCGTGCCCGAGCCGCTGGCACGTGACGCGATCAGGCTGGCAGCGCACAAGCTGCCAGTGAAGTCCAAGTTCGTGCAGCGCGAGGACTAGGGCGGATCGAGATCATGGAGGCCAAGGAGATGCGAGACATGCTCGGCGACGAACTGGCGGAGCAGATCGGAACGTTCCGCAAGGAGCTGTTCGGACTGCGTTTCGCCAATGCCACAGGCGAGCTGGAGGACACCGCGAGCATGGCGCGCACCAAGCGCGACCTCGCGCGGGCATTGACGGTGGAGCGCGAGCGCGAGATCGCGGCGCGCAAGTAACAACTCAAAGCAACGATTGAACGAGAACGAGAAGATCGAGAAACCAAATGGCTGACGACGCAGACAACGAGACAACTGAGACCTCCGAGCCGCAGGCTCCCGAGAGCGAGGCCGCTGCCGCTGAGGCTCCCGCGGCGGATGCCCCTACCCCTGAGGCTGCTGAGGCACAGGACGCCCCGGCTGCCGAGGCTGAGAGCGCCAAGCCCGTGGCCGAGGAGGCCCCGGTGCAGGCACAGGCGCCAGCGGCCCCGAGCGAGCCCGTGGAGCAGATCTCCTCCAAAGAGCGTCGCCGCGGCGAACGCTCCAAGCACAGCGGCGAGGCCAAGCCGCGGCGCACCCCCGAGGAGCGCCATGCCGAGCGTCTTGCTGAGCGTAAAGCCAAGGCCATCAAGCGCCGCACGCGGCGCTTGCAGGAACGCGCCAAGGCGGCAGAGCGCCGCAAGACCGCCCCTGCACAGGAGCCGTTGGCGCCGGTGCATGCCCGCACCGAGGGCACGCGCAAGGTACGGCAGGGCGTCGTCACCTCCGACAAGGCCGACAAGACGATCACGGTGCGCATCGACATCGCCCGCCGTCATCGGCGCTACGAGAAGATCGTGCGCAGCTCGAGCACGCTGCACGCCCACGACGAGAACAACGAGGCGCACGAGGGCGACGTGGTGCGCGTGGAGGAGAGCCGGCCGCTGTCGCGCTCCAAGCGCTGGCGCCTCATCGATGTGCTGGAGAAGGCCCGATGATCCAGAACGAGACCCGACTGCGCGTCGCTGACAACACGGGCGCGCGCGAGATCCTCTGTATCCGCGTAAAGGGTGGCTCCAAGCGCCGCTATGCCTTCGTTGGCGACATCATCACGGCCACCGTCAAGCAGGCCAACCCCCAGGGGACGGTCAAGAAGGGCGAGGTGGTGACGGCTGTCGTGGTGCGCACCAAGAAGCCTTTGGGGCGCGACGATGGCACCTATATCGCCTTCGACGACAACGCCGCGGTGATCATCGATGACCAGAACAACCCGCGCGGCACGCGCGTCTTCGGGCCGGTGGCGCGCGAATTGCGCGATCGCAACTTCATGAAGATCGTCTCGCTGGCGCCGGAGGTTCTGTGATGCCTCGCATCGCCGCCAAAAGCGCTCCCAAGAAGCGCCACATGAAGGTGCACTCGGGCGACCAGGTGCAGGTGATGGCCGGCAAGGATCGCGGCAAGCGCGGTCGCGTGCTGCGCGTGGAGACCAAGAATGAGCGCGTCTACGTGGAGGGCCTGAATATGCGCAAGCGCCACGTCCGCCCCCAGCAGACGCCTGAAGGCATCACCCAGACCACCGCTGCCCAGTTAGGCGGAGTGATTGAGAGCGAGGGCCCGATCCACGTCTCCAACGTGATGGTGCTCGACCCCAAAGGTGGCAAGCCCACACGCGTAGGCATCGAGCGCGAGAACGGCAGACCCTTCCGCGTGGCCAAGGGCTCGGGCACGAGGATCGACTGAGAGCCAGAGCGACATGAGCACATCCACATCCACACAGACACCTCGACTGAAGACCCGCTACCTGGAGGAGATCCGCCCGGCGCTGATCGAGCGCTTCGGCTACTCCACGCCGATGCAGGCTCCGCGCTTGACGAAGATCACTCTGAACATGGGCGTAGGCGACGCCAAGCAGGACTCCAAGGCCTTGGGTAACGCACAGGAGCAGCTGGCCACGATCGCTGGTCAGCAGCCCAGCGTGCGCCGTGCACGCAAGTCGATTGCCGCCTTCAAGCTGCGCGAGGGCATGCCCGTGGGCGTTGCCGTCACGCTGCGAGCCGAGCGCTGCTACGAGTTCCTCGATCGTCTCACCTCAATCGCGCTGCCCCGCGTGCGCGACTTCCGCGGTCTTACGCCGAAGTCCTTCGATGGGCGCGGCAACTACTCGCTCGGCGTGCGCGAGCAGATCATCTTCCCCGAGATCGACTATGACTCGATCGATCAGGTGCGCGGGCTTGACATTACGATCACTACCACCGCCGTCACCGATGTCGAGGCGTTTGCGCTGCTCACGGCGCTGGGGATGCCCTTCTCGACCTATCAGCGCCCAGCTGGCTTCAACGAGGCCGTCGGCTATGTGCCCGAGGAGGACCCGCGGCCCGGCTCCAAGCCTGCGCCCCCCAAGGTGACCCCCGAGCCTGTAGCGGAGGAGCCTGCTGCTGAGGCGGCCTCTGAGCCCGCTGCCGAGGAGGCGCCGGTGCCCGCTGCCGAGGAGGCGCCGGTGCCCGCTGTCGAGGAGGCGCCGGTGCCCGCTGTCGAGGAGGCGCCCGAGCCCGCTGCCGAAGGGACCCCTGAGCCCGCTGCCGAGGCAGCAACTGATACCAACCCCGATTCCGCGAGCGCCGAGACCGACGCAAACGAGCAGGAGGACGAAGCCTGATGGCCAAGACCGCGATGCGCGTCAAGCAGGCGCGCCCCCCCAAGTACAAGACACGTGCATATACTCGCTGCAACCGCTGCGGTCGTCCACGCTCGGTGTATCGCAAGTTCGGCGTCTGCCGCATATGTTTGCGCGAGCTCGCCCACAACGGCTACATCCCGGGAATGACCAAGTCCTCCTGGTAAGCCTCCAAGAAAGCCTTCGACCCTTCATCAAGCCATGTCAATGACCGACCCCATAGCCGACTTCCTCACGCGGATTCGCAATGCGATCCACGCTGCTCACGAGACCGCCGACATCCCCGCCTCCAAGCTGAAGGGCGAGATGGCGCGGATTCTCACCGAGCAGGGTTACATCGAATCCTGGTCGGTGGCCCCCGCGCCCGACGGCGCGGCCGGCGAAGTGATCCAGATTCGCCTCAAGTACACCGACGACCGCCGCTCGGCCATCTCTGGCCTACGTCGCGTGTCGCGACCGGGCAGGCGCACCTACGTCGATGCTCGCAGCATCCCCAAGGTGCAGGGCGGCATGGGCACCTCGATCGTCTCAACCTCGCGTGGCGTAATGACCGGCCACGATGCTCGCGCTGCGGGCGTCGGCGGCGAGGTCCTGGCGCAGGTCTGGTAGTCAAGAGCGATGTCGAGAATCGGTAGACAGCCTATTCCCTTGCCCGCCGGCGTTAGCGTCGCCATCGAGCCAGAGTCGGTCAGCGTTAAAGGCCCCAAGGGCGAGCTTTCCGAGCGCATCCCGCGCGACATCGACGTCGTGCAGGAGGGCGAGCAGCTGCTCGTCTCGCGTCCCACCGACCGCGGCCAGCACCGCGCGCTGCACGGTCTCACGCGTTCGCTGGTGGCCAACATGGTGCAGGGCGTCACGGCGGGCTACGAGAAGCGCCTGGAGATCCAGGGCGTCGGCTATCGCGCGCAGCTGAAGGGCAAGAACCTTGAGCTGGCCGTGGGCTACTCCCACCCGGTGCCAATTCCCGCCCCCGAGGGCATCGAATTTGAAGTGCCTCAGCCCACGAGGATCGTGGTGAAGGGCATCTCCAAGCAGCAGGTTGGCGAGACGGCGGCGATCATCCGCAAGCAGCGCCCGCCGGAGCCTTACAAGGGCAAGGGCATCCGCTACGAGGGCGAGTACGTCGCTCGCAAGGTCGGTAAGCGCGCATGACCGTTCTTACGAAGGGCGATCGCCGGCTCTCGCGCCGCCGCCGCGTGCGTGCCAAGGTCTCGGGCACCGCCGCGCGTCCGCGCGTCTCCGTCTTCCGCTCCAACAAGGGCCTCTCCGCGCAGCTCATCGACGACGACTCAGGCCGCACGCTGGCCGCCGTCAACTGGTACGAGCCAGATCTGCGCCAGCTCAGCAAAGCCGAGCGCACCTCGCGCGCCGCCGCGTTGCTAGGCGAGCGCGCCAAGGCCGCCGGTGTCGACACCGTCGTGTTCGATCGCGGCGGCTACCGCTACCACGGCCACGTCCGCACCTTCGCCGAAGCGCTGCGCGAGACCGGCATCGCTTTCTAGGCCCCTCACCTTCCTCTTCATTTGCAGACCCCTCACCTCACCTTCTCTCCTTCTCACACCTTCCCCCGCTACCCTCACCTCTTCCTCTTATGAACTCAGATCGCTCAGTTAGCTCAGCCGGCCTCGACCTCCAGGAGCGCGTCGTGGAGATCAACCGCGTCGCCAAGGTCGTCAAGGGCGGTCGTCGCTTCTCTTTCACCGCCCTCGTCGTCGTCGGTGATGAGCGCGAGATCGTTGGCATCGGCTATGGCAAGGCCAACGAGGTGCCGCTGGCGATCCAGAAGGGTGTCGAGCGCGCCAAGAAAGATCTCTTCCGGGTGCCTAAGCACGGCAGCACCATCACGCATCAGACCACGGGTGTCTTCGGTGCGGGGCGCGTGTTCCTCAAGCCTGCCGCTCCGGGTACGGGAGTCATCGCCGGTGGTGGCGTACGCGCGGTGCTGGAGCTTGCGGGGATTCACGACATTCTTTCCAAGAGCCTTGGCACGCAGAACCCGATCAACCTGGTTAAGGCCACCGTTGCCGGCCTGCGCGGACTGCGCACGCCTGCCGAGGTAGCCGAGCTGCGCGGCCTTTCGATAAACAAGGTCCTGGGTCTCACCGAGCAGCCGACCAATGGCGCTGCCGAGGCCGCCCCGGCCAGGGAGTCGGAGACAGAGGCAGCCGCTCCGGCCGGCGATAGCGCGCCCGAGGCAGCCGCGGCCGAGGCCGCTCCCGCCGAGGCCCCAGCTGCTGCGGAGACTGCATCTGCTCCTGCCGAGGCTCCCACTGCTGCGGAGGCCGCGTCTGCTCCTGCCGAGGCCCCCGCTGCTGCGGAGGCCGCGTCTGCTCCTGCCGAGGCTCCCGCTGCTGCGGAGGCCGCGTCTGCTCCTGCCGAGGCTCCCGCCGAGGCCCCAGTCGCTGAGCCCGCTGCTGCTGAGGCTCCCCCCCCTGAGTCCCCCGCCGCGGAGGCCGCGCCCGCCGAGGAGCCTTCAGCCTGATGTCTTCCTTGACCGTCGTCCAGCGCCGCTCGGCAAACGGCTCGAACAAGCGCCAGTTGGACACACTGCGCTCGCTGGGGCTGCGTCGCATCGGCCATGAGGTGCAGATCAAAGACTGCCCCCAGGCACGAGGCATGGTGCACGCCGTGCGCCACCTTGTCGAGGTACGCGACGGGGAGGCTGGCAAATGAGCCCCGCCCCGAAGACCCCTCCGCGTAAGGGTCCCGAGGAGAGCACCGAGCAGGAGCAGCGCATCGGTCTGCACTCACTGTCCCCGCCGCCTGGCAGTCGCCGCCCGCGCAAGCGCATCGGGCGAGGCGAAGGCTCGGGAACCGGCAAGACCTCCGGCCGCGGGCAGAAGGGCTACGGCTCGCGCTCGGGCTCCAAGAGCAGGGCGCGCTTTGAGGGTGGGCAGATGCCGATCCATATGCGCATGCGCAAGCTGCGCGGGCCGCACATGAAGAAGTCGATGCCTTTCGAGCCTTTCCGCACGCACACTCAGGCCGTCAACATCGGCGCGCTTGAGGAGCGTTTCGACGCGGGCGCCGAGGTGACGCTTGAGCTGATGGTGGGTAAGGGCCTGGGCACTCGTAAGGGCATCCCCGTGAAGGTCCTCGCCAAGGGCGAGCTGAGCAAGAAGCTCACGGTGCATGCTCACGCCTTCAGCGCCAGCGCGCGCGAGCAGATCGAGGCAGCGGGCGGCAGCTGTGTCGTGCTCGAGCCGATCTCCTAACAACAGACCCCTCGCGCCCGCGGCCCGCGAGGGCTAGAATCCGCGTCGATGCTCGCCACCATCCTCAGCGCCTTCCAGGTCGCCGACATCCGCAAGAAGCTCGGCTTCACGGCGCTCATGCTTTTGATCTATCGCTTCGGCTCGCACATTCCCGTGCCAGGCGTGAACCTCTCCGCGGTCAACAACATCCAGAAGCAGTTCGGGGGCTCCAACATTCTTGGCTTCCTCAACCTCTTCAGCGGCGGCGGTCTCTCGCGCATCGCGCTCTTCGCGCTGGGCATCATGCCCTACATCACCGCCTCCATCATCCTGCAGCTCCTGCAGGTCGTCGTGCCTTCGCTTGAGAAGCTCTCCAAGGAAGGCGAGGTGGGTCAGCAGCGCATCACCCAGTACACCCGCTACCTCACCGTGGGCCTCGCCTTCGCGCAGTCCATCGGCTATGTCTTCCTCTTCCACTCCTTGCAGGCCGGCGCCGGCGAATCGGTCGTGACCAAGTTCGACGCGCCGCACATCTTCCTGATCGTCATCTGCCTCACCGCCGGCTGCGTGCTGTTGATGTGGATCGGCGAGCTCATCACCCAGCGCGGCATCGGCAACGGCATCTCGCTGCTGATCTTCTCCTCGATCGTCGCCCGTCTGCCTTCGGGCATCCAGAGCTGGTGGACCAGCCAGGATCAGGTCTTCAAGGTGATGATGCCTTTCATCGTGCTCGCCGTCGTCGCCGGCATCGTCTTCGTGCAGGAGGGCCAGCGCCGCATCCCCGTGCAGTACGCCAAGCGCGTCATCGGCCGGCGCATGACCGAGGGCGGGCAGACCTATCTGCCGCTGCGCGTCAACATGGCCGGCGTCATCCCCGTCATCTTCGCCGCCTCCATCATGGCCTTCCCGCCCACCGTCGGCCAGCTGATCCACACCAAATGGGCCCAGGGCGTCTCGGACTTCTTCACACCTAACGGCTGGCACTACGTGCTGGGCGAGTCGATCTTCATCATCATCTTCGCCTACTTCTACACCGCCGTCACCTTCAATCCCGTCGACCAGGCCGACAACCTCAAGAAATACGGCGGCTTCATCCCCGGGGTGCGTCCCGGCCGTCCCACCGCCGAATTCCTCGACCGCATTCTGGCCCGCCTCACGTTCCCTGGCGCGCTCTTCCTCGCGGCCGTCGCCGCACTGCCAACCATCCTCATCGCGCGCACTCATGCCAACTTCTTCTTCGGCGGCACTTCCCTACTGATTGTCATTGGTGTGGCATTGGAAACGATGAAGCAGCTTGAGGCTCAGTTGATGATGCGAAGTTACGAGGGCTTTTTGAAGTAACTCCCGGGGGGTGGTCGGGAGGGGGGTCTGCCACCCTCCCGGGCTAGTGCGAGGGCTTTTTGAAGTAATCTCGGGCACTTGTCCGAGCTCAATCTCATTCTGCTCGGCCCGCCCGGGGCCGGCAAGGGCACTCAGGCCGAGCGTCTGCGGGAGGATTTCGCCTTAGCCCACATCTCCACCGGCGACATGCTGCGCGCCCAGGTGAGCGAGGGCACCGAACTGGGCAAGCAGGCCCAGAGCTATATGCAGGCCGGCGAACTCGTGCCCGATGAGGTCATCATCGGCATGATCATGGTGCGCATCGGCGCCGCCGACGCCCGCGACGGCTTCCTGCTCGATGGCTTCCCGCGCAACGAGCAGCAGGCCGACGCGCTGGGCGAGGCACTCGCGACGCTTGAGCGCAGGCTGCTCGCCGTGCTGCTGATCGAGGTCTCAGACGACGAGGTTGTGCGTCGCCTCGGCGGGCGCCGCGTATGCACCAAAAGCGGGCACGTCTACCACCTGGAGTTCGACCCCCCCAAGCACGAGGGTATCTGCGATCAGGACGGTTCGCGCCTGATCCAACGCGACGACGATCATGAGCAGACCATCCGCAAGCGCCTGGAGGTCTACCACGCGCAGACCGCGCCTTTGATCGAGTACTACGAGAAGGAGGGGCTCTTGCGCCGCTTCGACGGCCGCCGCCCGCCTAACGAGGTCAACGACCACATCCGCGCCACGCTTGCCACTCTGAGGCTTGAGGACAAGCTATGACGTTCGCTGACCGAAGCCGGGAGACACTCGCCTTTGGCTCGCATCCCCGTTTCGGCCAGCGCAATACTGCGTCCTCACTCGCTCGCGTGCTTAGCACGCCACGCTCGCTGCGTCCTTGCCTTGCTTGCCCAGCGAACGTCATGGCGCTCACCTTGCCCGGCTAAGCTCACTAAATGATTGTCAAGAAGACCCCCGCGGAGATCGACAAGATGGCAGCCGCAGGCGAGATCCTGGTGGCGACCTTGCACATGCTGGAGGGCAAGATCCGTCCTGGCGTTCGTACCCAGGAGCTCGATCAGGCCGCCGAGCGCTTCATCCGCGCGCGCGGTGCCACGCCCACCTTCAAGGGCTACCGCGGCTTCCCTGGCTCGATCTGCGCCTCACCCAACGCGATGGTCGTGCACGGCATCCCCGGTCGCTATCGCCTCGGCGGCGGCGACATCATCTCGATCGACGTGGGCGTCACCTATAACGGCTGGGTCGCCGACGCCGCCCGCACCTTTCCCGTCGGAGACATCGACGCGATATCCGAGAACCTACTGCGCTACACGCGCGAGGCGCTCTACGCGGGCGTTGCGCAGTGCATCGTCGGCCACCGCGTCGGCGACATCTCGCACGCCATCCAGCAGGTCGCCGAGGGAGCGAACCTCTCCGTTGTGCGCTCGCTCGTGGGCCACGGCGTCGGGCGCAACATGCACGAGGACCCGCAGGTGCCCAACTACGGTCGCCCTGGCAAGGGTCCCCGCTTGGAGGAGGGCATGGTGTTGGCGATCGAGCCGATGACCACGGCCGGCCGGGCCGCCGTACGCATGGCGGGCGACAACTGGGCGATCTTCTCCCAGGACGATTCGCCGGCGGCCCACTTCGAGTTCACCGTGGCCGTCACCGCGCAGGGACCCCGGGTCCTCACACCGTGGCATCTGAGCGAGCAGCAGCAGGCCCCGGGTGCCGAGCCGCTGGCACAGGGTGCCGCCGGCACCGGCTGAGCGAAGTTGCTAGCATCTACTGTCCTGCTCGCAGGCGCGTCGTTTGGTGCTCGTGAGCAAACTCCACGACTTGGTAGCGGCGGCCGTCCCGGCCTCCAGAGCCGGGTTGCTGGACCAGCCGAAAGGGATTATGAAGGTCAGACCGTCGGTGAAGCCGATGTGCGAGAAGTGCAAGATCATCCGCCGCCACGGCGCGGTTCTCGTCATCTGCCAGAACAAGCGTCATAAGCAGCGCCAGGGCTAAGGGGTAGCTGGGTGGCACGTATCGCTGGGGTCAACTTGCCCCTCAACAAGCGCTCGGAGATCGGGCTTACATACATCTTTGGCATCGGCCGTTCCATGGCCAACAAGATTCTGAGCGAAGTCAAGGTCAGCCCTGACACCTACGTGCGCGACCTCACCGAGGACGAGGTCTCCAAGCTGCGCGACGCCATCGACCGCAACCTCACCGTCGAGGGTGACCTACGCCGCGAACGCTCCCAGGACATCAAGCGCCTGCAGGAGATCGGCTGCTACCGCGGCCTGCGCCATCGCCGCGGCCTGCCCGTCAGAGGTCAGAAAACCAAGACCAATGCCCGCACCCGCAAGGGCCCCAAGCGCATGCAGGTCGCCGGCAAGAAGAAGGCAGGTAAGAAGTAGTGCCTCCTGCTCCCAAGCGCGCCCGCGGCCGGCGCAAGCCCAAGAAGAACATTCCCATTGGGCAGGCCCACATCAAGACTTCTTTCAACAACACCATCGTCTCGCTCACCGACACCCAGGGCAACGTCATCGCCTGGGAGTCCGCCGGCGGCGCTGGCTTCAAGGGTTCGCGCAAGTCCACCCCTTTCGCCGCTCAGGTCACCGCCGACGCGGCTGCCCGCAAGGGCATCGAGCAGGGACTGCAGAAGGTCGAGGTCTACGTCAAGGGCCCCGGCTCTGGACGCGAGACCGCGATTCGCTCGCTGCAGGCTGCCGGCCTTGAGGTGACAGGTGTCAAGGACGTAACGCCTCAGGCGCACAACGGTTGTCGCCCCCGCAAGCGCCGACGGGTATAGGCAGCGCGGCCCACCCCTCCTCCAAACCAAGACGAGAACGAGAACAACAAACCGATGGCCAGAGACACAAGCCCCCAGTGCAAGCAGTGCCGACGTGAGGGACAGAAGCTGTTCCTCAAGGGTGAGCGCTGCCTCACAGACAAGTGTGGCGTCGAGCGCCGCGCCTACCCGCCCGGCGAGCACGGTCGCGGGCGCCAGAAGCAGAGCGAGTACCGCCTGCAGCTGCGCGAGAAGCAGAAGGCCCGTCGCTACTACGGCGTGCTCGAGAAGCAGTTCCATGGCTACTACGAAAAGGCCTCGCGTCAGCCCGGCATCACCGGCGAGAACCTGCTCGCGCTCTTGGAGTGCCGCTTTGACAACGTGCTCGTGCGCCTCGGCTTCGCCGCCTCGCGCCGCCAGGCCCGCCAGCTGATCCTCCACGGACACTGGACGATCAACGGCAAGCGCGTAAACATCCCTAGCTATCAGGTGCGCCCTGGCGAGATCATCGCCATCAAGGCCGAGACGCCCGCCACGCAGGTGGTCAGGGACGCCACGGAGCTCACCGGACAGATTCCCGCGTGGCTTCAGGCCGATCACGAGTCGCTCACGGCCAAGGTGCTGCGCAGGCCCGAGCGCCGCGAGGTTGCCGCGCCGGTGCAGGAGCAGCTCATCGTCGAGCTGTACTCGAAGTAAGTAGCGCAAGTTTTGCCACGCCGCGACTCCTGGGTCGCGGCGCCCCAGGAGCCGGTGCCCAAAGGCGCCGGGAGGACACCCCAACGACGTTAGGACCTTGATGCTCGACTTCCAAATCCCCCGCATCTCAAGCGAGTCCGTGGAGCACAACCGCGGTACCTTCATCATCGAGCCGCTCGATCGAGGCTTCGGCTACACCTTCGGCAACTCGCTGCGTCGCGTTTTGCTCTCTTCGCTGGCCGGCGCTGCCGTCACCAGCGTGCGCATCGAGGGGGTGGCGCATGAGTTCTCCACCATCCCAGGTGTCAAGGAGGACGTCACCGACATCGTTCTGAACCTCAAGGGTGTCGTCTGCCGCATGCACTCCGACGCCACCGAGGTCGAGGCTCCGCTCGTCGTCACCGGTCCCGGCGACATCACCGCCAAGGACATCGATCTGCCTGCTGGCGTTGAGATCCTCAATCCAGACGTGCACATTGCCACGCTTGAGAAGAAGACCAAGCTAGAGCTGTACATGACCATTGGCCGCGGCCGTGGCTACCGTCCGGCCGAGGAGAACAAGTCGCCCGATCAGCCGATTGGCGTGATCCCGATCGACTCCATCTTCTCGCCTGTGCGTCGTGTTGCCTACGCCGTTGAGCAGGCTCGTGTCGGGCAGAAGACCGACTTCGACAAGCTCACCTTGGACATCGAGACCGACGGCTCGATCGAGCCGCAGGCCGCTTTGCGCGAGGCTGCCGAGCTCTTGATCTCTCAGCTGGCGATCTTCACTGATGCCGACCGTATCCAGGAGCTGCGTGCTTCACCGGGCGGTCAGCTTGACGGGCATGGGCTTGCCGTTGGCGGCCCGGGTGCGCCTGCCGGTGCTCTGCAGGGTGAGGAGTACGGCATTCTCATCGAGGAGCTTGAGCTGGGCGTGCGCTCCTACAACTGCCTCAAGCGCGCTGGCATCCAGACCGTCGGTGATCTCATCTCCAAGTCTGAGGGTGAGCTTAACGCGATCCCCAACTTCGGCAAAAAGTCGATCGATGAGGTCATCGAGACGCTCGAAGCGCGGGGCATGTCGCTGCGCCAGGACTGACTAGGGGGGCCGCTGAGCGGCGCGAGGCTGCGTCCTCACCCTCCGGGTACAGGCGGTCTAGCTCGCGTGCTTAGCACGCCACGCGTGGTGGGTGGGCCTCCGATCATTTGCCTCGCTTGCCCATCGACCCCCCTAGCCGGCTAGACTCCAGAACTCATGAGACATCAGAAGACCCGCAACAAGCTCAGCCGCTCGGCCTCGCATCGCAAGGCGCTGCTCATGAACCTCATGAAGGAGGTTCTCGAGCACGAGCGCATCACTACTACCGAGGCCAAGGCCAAGGCGGTCAAGCCTGAGCTTGAGAAGCTCATCACGCTTGGTAAGCGTGGGGACCTGCACGCGCGTCGTCAGGCGCTCTCGGCTCTCTCGCAGGACAAGTTCGCCGTCTACCGGCTGTTCGAGGAGGTGGCCCCCCGTTACAAGGATCGTCCTGGGGGCTACACGCGCATCCTCAAGCTCGGGCCGCGTCGCTCTGACGCGACCGAGATGGTCTTCCTAGAGCTGGTCTGAGTCGCGGCCGGGCCGCCCGCCGCGACGGTGGGGCGGGGGTGCTGGTGGGCCGAGGGTGCTGCTCAACAGTGTTGGCGGGATCTCGGGCCTACCGGGTAGGTAACGTCGACGCGGCGCGTTCGAGATCGCCGCGGTCGATCACACGCTCTACGAGAAAGCCGGCTTGCTCCTGGGTGCTCAGAGCCTGCACCTCATCCTCGGTAAGGGGACGGTAGAGAACGCGGTACTCGCCCCGTCGAGCGCGCAGCCAGGGAGCGCGTCCAGTCAGAGGCTTGATGTCAAGGTTCGCCGGCTGGGGCTCGGCGGCGAGTTCATTCTCAAGTAGGTCCAGCAGTCGCCGGCGGCTCTTGTGATCGATACGACGCAGGTCACGCAGAGCGCGCTTGGACAACTCGACGCGGTACATCTGATCGACCTTCCGCGACCCTACTGACCGCGCGCGCCCTTTTCGGCTTCCAGCTCCTCGCGCACGCTCGCGAGCGAGACGGTCGCCCCCGTGACCAGCTCGGTATCGGCGGCCGCCATTCCCTCGACGAACTGGGGTGCGTGCGTCAGCACGAAATCCTCGAACTCCTCGGAGTCGACAGGCAGCATGTAGACCACGGGCCGTCCGCGCCGCGTGATCAATGCCGGCTCCTTTTTACGCTCGATGTCATTGATGATCGAGCTTGCATGTCTTGCAAGCTCACGTACTCCGATCGTGCTCACTACTTGGCTCCCGTCATGTGCGTCTCAATGTACGTACAACGATAACATATCCTGCCGCGGCCATGGTCACCAAGCTAAAGCTCGAATACGACGGCACCAACTTTGCCGGCTGGGCGCGGCAGCCGGGGTTGCGCAGCGTGGAGGAGGAGCTGGAGCGGGTCCTGCAGACCATTCTCGGCGAGCCGTTGACGCTGACTGTTGCCGGCCGCACTGATCGTGGGGTGCATGCGTGGGAACAGGTGGCCGGCTATGCGCACGAGGCGTTGGACCCGACCCGCCTGAACACGCTGCTGCCCGACGATCTGGCGGTGCTCAGCTCCGAACCAGCCCCGGAGGGATGGGACGCGCGTCGCAGTGCTACCAGTAGGACCTACTGCTATCGCATCCTTACTCGCCGCACGCGCGGCGTGCTCATGCGTGGCACTGCCTTGTGGTGGCCTCGTGCTCTGGACCGTGAGGCTTTGGATGAGTGCGCCAAGGCGCTTCTGGGTCGTCACGACTTCACCGCCTTCACTCCTACCGAGACCGACCACGTGCGCTTCGTGCGCGATGTGCTGCGTGCGCAGTGGCAGTCAGATGGTGATCTGCTCGAGTTCTGGATCGAGGCCGACACCTTCATGCGCCACATGAATCGCGTCATCGTCGGTTCGATGTTGGAGGTCGCCTCCGGGCGCAGCTCGCTGGATGACTTTGTGCGCCTGCTCACGGGGCGGCCTCGCTGCGAGGCCGGACCGACGGCTCCGCCGCATGGTCTGGCGCTGGCCTCGGTTGCCTACGGGGACGACGCCTCTGGGGATGATGCCTCTGGGGATGATGCCTCGGGGGATGATGCCTCGGGGGATGACGCCTCGGGGGAATGATGCTTCTGGGGACGACGCGCTGGCTAGATAAAGGGGGGAGATGGGGTGCACTTTTTTTTGGTCTGCAATGCAATGGTTATACGGCCGAGAAAATAGAGACCCTCGTCCTCCCGCTTTACATTTCGTTTACCAATCGACCAGCCTGCTCGCGGCCCCCAGACATGCCTGCGGCCCCCCGACATGCCCGCGGCTCCCGACATGCCCGCGGCCCGCGCTCATCGACCCTGCTCTTCATCGGCCCCGCCCCCCATCGGGGCCGGCCCCTATGCTGGGATGCACAGATGCTGAACGTACTGCTGACAAACGACGACGGGATCGAGGCGGAGGGCATCCAGGCCCTACGCGCCGCGCTGGCGGAGCTGCCGGACATC
Organism: Solirubrobacteraceae bacterium; assembly: GCA_025449845.1. Taxonomy (GTDB): domain Bacteria; phylum Actinomycetota; class Thermoleophilia; order Solirubrobacterales; family Solirubrobacteraceae; genus Palsa-744. Next base: position 73,114 of record JANWIP010000028.1, read on the forward strand.
CGCCTGGAGACGATCGCCCCCGATGGCAACCGCTCGGCAATGGCCCGTTCGATCACGACCCGCCGGCCGCTGTGGGTAGCGGAGGTGCCCTTCGCCGATGGCACCGTGGGTTACGCCACGGACGGTACGCCCGTAGACTGCGTGCGCCTGGCGAGCCTCGGCGCGATCGATGGCTTCAAGGCCGACGTGGTGGTGGCGGGCATCAATCACGGCTCCAACCTGGGGGATGACATCACCTACTCGGGCACCGTGGCGGCGGCGCTTGAGGGCGTCGTGCTGGGCCTCCCGGCGATTGCGGTCTCACAGCAGTCAGGCGCGCGCGCGATGGACTTCCGCTTCCACGGCGGCTTTCAGTTCGATGTTGCCGCTGGCTTCGTGGCGCGCCTGGTGGCTGGCCTAAAAGACATCCCGCTGCGCGAGGGCACGCTGCTGAACATCAACGTCCCCGCGGGCGAGCCAAGCGGGGTGGAGGTGACGAAGCTCGGCAAGCGCATCTACCGCGACGAGCTCAAGCTGGCAACCGAGGAAGCGGGCCCACCTACGCGCCGGCGCTACTGGGTCTATGGCGATGACCCCGGCTTCCACGACCTGCCGGGGACCGACCTGGCGGCTGTGGCCGCGGGCAGGGTCGCGGTGACGCCGATCCACTTCGACCTCACCGATCACCCGGGCCTGGATGCCCTTGGGAGCTTTGACCTGGAAGGGCTGCTGGAGCCGTTGGCGGTTGATCAAGAGGCTCTATGAGCCCGCAGCGCAAGCCTGCGCAGGGGACAGAGCCCGCGGAGGAGAAGGAGTCTGAGCAGAGGTCTAAAGCGGGGCAGGATCAAGAGCAACTGCCGGCCGAGCGCGTCGCGCAGCTGCGCGAGGAGGTCGAGCAGCATGCCTACCGTTACTACGTCCTCGATGACCCGACGGTCAGCGATGACAAGTACGACGCGCTGTACCGAGAGCTGCGCCAGTTGGAGGAAGAGCACCCGGAGCTCTTGACCCCGGAGAGCCCGACGCAGCGCGTGGCGCCGCAGCCGGTGAGCAAGCTCGAAAAGGTGGCGCACCTGGAGCCGATGCTGTCGCTCGACAATGTGCGCAGCGAGCAGGAGCTGCGGGCATGGGTGGAGCGCATGCGCAACCACCTGGCACGCGAGGGGATCGCGCAGCCGCGCTTTCAGTTCGTGGTGGAGCCGAAGATCGATGGCCTGGCGATCAGCCTGATCTACCGCGACGGCGTACTGGAGCGCGGCGCCACGCGCGGCGATGGCGAGATCGGCGAGGACATAACGCACAACCTACGCACGATCGGCGCGATTCCGCTGCACGTGGAGGGCGCGCCACCGCTGCTGGAGGTGCGCGGCGAGGTGTATATGTCGCTGAAGGACTTCACGGCGCTGAATGAGCGTCGCGCGGAGGCCGGACAGAGCACCTTCATGAACCCGCGCAACTCAGCCGCGGGGACGGTGAGGCAGCTCGACCCGGCGCTGGCGAAGGAGCGCCCGCTGTCGATGTGGTGTTACCAGGTGGGGGTGGCACAGGGCCTGTCATTCAAAGCCCACGCCGAAGGTCTTCAGTGGCTGGCGGAACGCGGCTTCAAGGTCAACCGCGACATCCGCGTGCTCGATGGCGAGGACGAGGTGATCGCGCAGTGCAAGCAGTGGGAGCAGCGCCGCGGCGAGCTGGACTTCGAGATCGACGGCGTGGTGATCAAGGTCAACGACCTGGCCTTGCAGCGCCGCCTCGGCTCGGTGGGCCGCGATCCGCGCTGGGCCGTCGCGTGGAAGTTCGCGCCCACGACGGCCGTCACAAAACTCGAAAAGGTGATGTGGAACGTGGGCAAGTTCGGCGACCTGCGTCCCTACGCGATGCTGGCGCCGGTGACGGTCGGCGGCGTGACGATCAAGCTGGCGACGCTGCACAACGAGGAGGACATCCGCCGCAAGGACATCAGAGCCGGCGAGGACGTGATCGTGCTGCGCGCAGGCGACGTGATCCCCCAGGTGATCAGCCCGGCGCCGCACGTGGTTGAGCACGCCAAGCGCCCGCCCCCCACGCGCCCGCCGGCGCGCTGTCCCTTCTGCAATACCAAGACGGTCAAGCCCCAAGAGGGGGTGTTCACGACCTGCCCCAACCGCGACTGCCCCGAGCGCGCGTGGCAGCTGCTGAAGCACTTCGTCTCGCGCGGCGCGATGGACATCGACGGCCTGGGCGAGAAGCAGGTGGCGCTGCTGCAGCAGCAGGAGCTCGTGCGCACGGCCGCCGATTACTACCGCCTGAAGGACAACACGGAGCGCCTACTCGAGCTGGAGGGCTTCGCCGAGCTGTCGGTGAACAACCTGCTGGACGCCATCGAGACCTCCAAGCGCCGCCCCTTCGGACGCGTGCTGTTCGCGCTGGGAATCGAGGAGGTGGGGGAGGTCACGGGCCGCAACCTGGCGCAGCGCTTCCGCGATATCGAGGTGCTGCTGAAGGCCACGCCGGAGGAGATCGCAGAAACCCCAGGGGTGGGTGAGAAGATGGCGCAGCTGATCCGCAGCCAGCTCGACGACGAGCGCATGCGCAAGCTGATCGCGGACCTCAAGGAGGTCGGCCTGCGCCTGCGCGAGGAGGGCCCGGCCCCGACCAAGGGTCCCCTGGCCGGCAAGGCGGTGGTGCTGACCGGCACCCTGCCTCACTGGTCGCGCGAGGAGGCCACCGAGCGCATCCAGGCCGCGGGCGGGCGCGTGACGAGCGCGGTGTCGAAGAAGACCGACTACCTGGTGGCGGGCGAGAGCGCGGGCACCAAGCTGACCAAGGCCAAGCGCCTGATGGTGCCGCTGCTCGATGAAGCGCAGTTGCGGGAGCTGTTGGGAGAGCCTCCGGTCTGACGACCTCCGGCGTGTGGGTTGCGTTATGCGCTCAAGGCGCGTAACGCGAGAGCGCAATTGCCATGCTGTCCTGCAGGTGGTGGGCCAGCAGTTCGCTCTTGCCGTCGATGAGGAAGCAGAAAGCGAGCGTGTGACCGCTGAGCGACTCACACCAACCGGCGAGGTTGGAGACACCGTTGAGGGTCCCCGTCTTGGCCTGGCAGCGCCCGGAGGCGGTGGTGCCGCGCATGCGCCGAATGAGCGTGCCGCTGCGCCCAGCGACTGCTAGATCAGACTGCAGGATGGTGCCGATCTGCGTGCCGGAGAGAGCGACGAGCAGCGAAGCGACGGCGAGCGGCGTGGTGCGATCGGAGTGCGACAGGCCGGAGCCGTCAAACACGATGGGCTTGACGCCGAGACGCTGGGCCATGGTGCTGCGCACGACCTTGGCGCCGGCGGCGGTGCTGCCGGCGCCTCCAAACAGAGACCCGAGATCCTTGACTAGGGTCTCGGCGAAGAAGTTATCCGAGGCGCGATCCATTAGCCCGAGCAGCGTGGCGAGCGGGGGCGACTGCACGACGGCCAGCTGCTGCGTGCCGCTGAGGGGTATGGGACCGGCGCTGAAGCCTTCGCTGACGGGGATATGCAGGGCATGCAGAGCGCTCTGCAACTGCTGGGCGGCATAGGCGGCGGGTGCATGCGGGCCGTGCTGATGGCCCACTTCGCCGCGGTTGAAGGCGAGTCCGCTGAGGGTGCCCTCGACTTCGGGGTCCTGGGCGTAGCCGGTGGTGGGGCCGCCGCGCAGCGAGTCCAGGAAGGACTCATCGCCGATCAGCGAGCCTTCGATGCGCTTGATGCCGTCCGCCGCGAGCTGCTGTGCGAGCGCGCTGACGGAGGCTCCCTGGCCCCCGTAGAGGGAGCGGATGAAGGCGGTCGAGCCGAAGGTGGGGTCGCCGCCGCCGCGCAGGTAGAGGTTGCCCTGCCAGGTGCCTTCGGCGTCGAGCTGCCCGGCGCCGAGCACGGTGGTGGTCAGGTGGGCTTCGGGGCCGAGCAGCAGCAAGGCCGTGGTGGAGGTGTAGAGCTTCTCGACGGAAGCAGGCGGGGAAGCATGGGTGGAGTTGGCGGCGAAGAGAGGCGTGTGGGTGGTGAGGTCGTAGACGTAGGCCCCGGAGCGAGAGCCGGCGAGGTGCATCTCACGTCCCAGCAGCGATTGCAGAGCCAGCGTGCCGGCGCTCGAGGCCGTGCTCGCTGTGCCGCCCGCGATGCCTTGCCGGCTCGCCGTGCTCGCCGCGGGCCTCGCCACAGCTGCCTGCGAGCGGGCGCAGAAAGCCAGCGTGAGCAGCGCAAAAGCGCACAGCAGCACATGCCGCCGAGAGAGCGTGGGGAGCGGGGGAAGGCAGAGACGCTGCAAGGAACCCTAAAATGAACCGTGGATGGGCAAGGTTGTCAAGCTGGAACCGTCAAGCCGCAACAGGGCGGCAACACGCTCGGGGGGCACCGGGAGGGTGGTGGGCGCCGAAGGCAAGGCGCCGACGCTGCCGCGCAAGCGCCGCGGCAAACGCGAGAAGACCGCGCTGGTGCTGGGCGGGGGAGGCTTCACGGGCGGGGTATATGAGATCGGGGCGTTGCGCGCGCTCGACCTGCTGTGGGTCAACCGCACGATCAACCAGTTCGACATCTACGTGGGCACCTCCGCGGGTGCCTTCATCGCGTCGCTGTGCGCCAACGGGGTGACCCCCGAGGAGATGATGCGGGTGGTCACGCACCAGGGGCCGCTGCCATTCAGAGACATCAACCTGGGCGATCTGCTGCGCCTGAACGCAGGCGAGCTGGCGCGCAAGGGCGCGCTGATGCCGCTGCACGCGGCCAAGCTGGGACGGCAGTTCGTGCGCCAGCTGGGCCAGGTGTCGCTGATGGACCTCGTCGGAGGCCTGGCCGAAGGTCTGCCCTCGGGCCTCTACAACGGCGCCGGCATCGAGCGCTACCTGCGCCGCGTGCTGGGCGACCCGGATCGCACCAACGACTTCCGCGAATTGGAGTGCGAGCTGTACCTGACGGCCACCGACCTGGACACCTGCGAGCGGGTGGTGTTCGGCAGCAAGGAGTACCAGGACGTGCCGATCTCCACGGCAGTGCGAGCCTCGGGCGCTCTGCCGATGGTCTATGCGCCCGTGATGGTCAAGGGCCGCGAGCTGGTGGACGGCGGCCTCGTGTCGACCACCAATCTCGACATCGCCGTCGAAGCGGGAGCGAAGCTGGTGGTCGTGGTCAACCCGCTGGTGCCTTACGTGAACGATTTCTCCGAGCAGGTGCGCACGCTGCGCGGCAGCCGTCCGCGGCGCGTCTCAGACATGGGCTTTCCCCAGATCGGCTATCAGGCCTTCAAGATGCTGGCCTATCAGCGTCTGCACGAGATGGCCAGTCGCTGGGAGGAGCGCTACCCAGGCGTGGACATCCTGCTGGTCGAGCCGGCGCCCACGGATGAGCTGATGTTCCAGACGTCGATGATGAACTTCACCTCGCGCATCGAGATCGCCCGTCATGGATTCCAGTCGGTGACCTATCACCTGCACGGCGAGTATGAGCGCTACAAAGAGACCTGCGCGCGGCATGGCATCGAGATCTCGGCAACAAGAGTGCGCAATGTGGTGGAGCACTTCGAGTCCGAGCAGGAAGAGGTCAGCGCCTGGCGCCGGATTCTGGAGAGCACCACGGGAGCGCTGCTGCGCCAGACGGGCGCCGCCTAGTTCACGCTGCCGGCTCCGAGCCGCCCAGGCTCAGAGTTGCCTCATCTCCGACGTTCCCTCCGACGTTTCGTGCGTACGCCGGTTAGGTTTCATGCGTATGCCGGCTAGGCAGGAGAATTGCCGGTTACGTCAAAGTCCGGGAGAACATGCCTAATTTCCCAAAGGAATAGTTCTATGTATCAGCATACCATAAAAAGAGTGATTTTGGTCGGAATTGGAGTCCTCGCAATAGCTGGTGTCGCCGTTGCGTATTTCACAAACCTGGGCAGTGGTACAGGTACGGCAACGGTGGGGAGTAGCTCCAGCGTCACGCTTCATGGTGCTGTTGCGAGCGCGCTTTTCCCGGCCTCATCCTCGACGGTGACCTTCACGGTCGACAACCCCTCGCCCGGCACGGAGCTCGTCAACACGATCCACCTGGCGAGCATCACGCCTGACGCCGGCCACAGCGGTTGCAGCACGATCATCACCGGGGGTAACCCGGACTTCACGATGCCCAATGTCGCAGCGGGTCAGAGCTTTCCGCCCGGCAACGGCCAGGCCGTCACAACGACGGGAACGCTCACGATGCGCGAAACCGGTGTGAACCAGGATGCCTGCCAGGGTGCAACGCTGACGCTGAACCTCACAAGCAGCTAGGGCGGATCGCCTGCGCACGGGGGCTATGCGCGTGAGCACAAGGACAACGAGGACTACAAGGACAACGAGGAGTGCCGGACGCCGGGGGTGTCTGGTGGCGCTCGGCACCATCGGCGTGTTTGCCGGCGGCGCGTCGGTGTACGCGTTGAGCACGCAGGGAGGCGGCTCAGGGGTGCCGGCGCCGAGGATCGTGGCGAAGCCGGCGAAAGGAACCTCGCTGACCTCGGCGCGGTTTGCCTATACCGATCGCTGGCGGCGCGCGAGCTTTCTGTGCTCACTGGACCGCTCGCGTTTCTCCCGCTGCGCGAGTCCGACGCGCTATCCGGGCCCGCTCGCTCCCGGCTGGCATACATTTCGGGTGAGGGCGTTGGGCTCCTATGGCGCTCGCGGGCGCAGCCGCGTCACGTCATACAACTGGCTGATCGACCTGCAGCCGCCGGCGCCCTATATCGCCAGGCACCCCAGCGAGCCGACGAGCGAAAAGTCGGCAACATTCGCTTTCACCGATGGCGAGCCAAATGTCTCGTTTCAGTGCAGCATCGACAGGCGGGCGTGGCGGAAGTGCAAAAGTCCAATCGCCTACCGCGGGCTCGGTCAGAGCGAGCACCTGTTCCGCGTGCGCGCGATCGACCCGCCCGCAATCCCGAGTGCCGTCTCGCAATTTGACTGGCACGTGACGACGCAGCAGGCAGTGCAGAACTTCTCGATCGGCAGCGGGGAAATCGAAGGCGGCCCGCTCTATCCGGGCGCCCCACCGCAGGCGATTCGGGTAATTCTCACCAACCCCAATGGGGTATCGATTTTCGTGACAGCTCTGACGGTGACGGTGCCGAGCGGGCCCCCCGGCTGTGACAGTGCGACCAACCTCAGCCTCGCCCAGTCCGATGTGTCAGGCACCACCCCGGTCGAGATCCCGGCCCACGGCTCCGTGACGCTGCCTGCGCAGGGCCGCTCGGCGCCGACCATCCAGCTGTTGAACCTGCCGGTGAACCAGGATGCCTGCCAGAACGCCCAGCTGCCGCTCAGCATGACCGGGAGCGCGCACTCGTGAGACGCCTGCCGGCAAGCCGGGAGCGCACGCGTGAGATGCCTGGCCGGCATGCCCGGGAGCGCGCACGCGTGAGATGCCTGGCCGGCAAGCTCCTCACGAGAACCGGCATGTTGATGCTGCTCGTGCTGGCGCTCAGCGCCGCGGTGCTGGCGTACCTGACGAGCACCGGCGCGGGCAGCGCATCGGCGGGGGTGACGGTGCTCGGGGCCACGAGCATCACCTCAGCGACGCCGGGCGCGGGCACGGTCGCGCTCAGCTGGAGCGCTGTCAGCCCGCCGGGCGCGGGAGCGGTCTCCTACTACGTCAGCCGTGACGGCGGCGCTCCGGAAGGCAGCTGTCCGAGCTCCACCGCGACTTCGACGGTGACGAGCTGCAGCGACACGAATGTCTCGCTGGGGACCCACGAATACAGAGTTACGGCGGTGTGGCGCTCGTGGACGACGACGAGCGCACCGATGTCGGCCGTGGTCGCCTTCGGGCCGGCCACCCATTTCATTCTCAGCGCCGTGAGCACGACGCCGACGGCGGGGGTCGCTGACAATCTGACGATTACCGCCAAGGACGAAGGCGACAACACGGTCGCCACCTACGCCGGGCTGCACAGCCTGACGTTTGCCGGTGCGGGCAATGGTCCGACGGGGACGCATCCGACGGTGTCGAGCAGCACGGGTGTTGTGACGAACTTTGGTACCGCGACGGCGATCTCATTTGTCAACGGCGTGGCCGTGGTGGCCGGCGCGAACAACGGTGTAATGACCCTCTACAAGGCGGAAACGGCGCTAGTCACGGTGACCGATGGCACCCTCAGCAATGGTGCGGGCTTGTCGGTGACGGTGGCCGCGGCGGCGGCGGCGAGCTTTTCGATGACGGCGGTGAGTACCGCGGTGACGGCGGGTGAAGCGGATAATCTGACGATCACGGCGCTGGATGCGTTTGGCAACGTCGCCATTACGTATGTCGGCTCGCACAGCCTTACCTTCGGGGGTGCTGCCAATAGCCCCAACGCCACTCATCCGACGGTGAGCACCAGCGCTGGAGTGGCGACGAACTTCGGGACGGCGACGGCGATCACATTCACCAATGGCGTGGCGACGGTGGCGGGTGCGAATAATGGTGTGATGAGGTTGTATAAGGCGGAAACGGCGAGTGTGACGGTGGCGGCGGGTGCGGTGACCAACGGCGCGGGTCTGTCGGTGACGGTGAGTGTCGCGGCGGCGTCGAGTTTGGGACTGGTGGCGGCGACGGTCACGCCGACGGCGGGTGCGGGTGACAGTCTGACGATCACGGCGAAGGATGTGTATGGGAATACGATCACGAGCTACACGGGCTCGCATAATTTGACGTTCGGGGGGCCGCATGTGATTGGGGCGTTCACTCCGACGGTGTCGGATGGCTCGGGTGTGGCGACGAGTGTTGGCACGGTGACGGCGATTACGTTCACGAATGGTGTGGCGAGTGTGTCGGGGGCGAGTAATGGTGTGATGACGTTGTATAAGGCTGAGGCGGTGAGTGTGACGGTAACGGATGGGACGCTTAGCAATGGTGCTGGGTTGGCGGTGACGGTGGGTCCGGCGGCGGCCGCGAGCCTGTCCTTGGCAGCTGCCGGCACCACCGCGGGGGTGGCGGATAATCTGACGGTGACGGTGAAGGATGCGTATGGCAATACGGTCACGAGTTACGCGGGCCTTCATAATTTGACGTTTGAAGGTGCGGGTAATGGTCCGACGGGGACGCATCCGTCGGTGTCGAGCAGCACTGGGGTGGTGACGAACTTTGGTACGGCGACGGCGATTTCGTTCGTGAGTGGTGTGGCGACCGTTGCCGGTGCGAACAACGGTGTGATGAAGCTCTATAAGGCGGAAACGGCGCTGGTCACGGTGACGGATGGCACGCTGAGCAACGGTGGGGGCTTGTCGGTGGCGGTGGCTGCGGCGGCGGCGGCGAGCTTTTCGATGACGGCGGCGTCCACCACCCCGACGGCGGGCGAAGCGGACAATTTGACGATCACCGCACTCGATGCGTTCGGCAACGTCGCCATTACGTATGTCGGCTCGCATAGTCTCACTTTTGGGGGCGCTGCCAACAGCCCCAATGCGACTCATCCGACGGTGAGCACTAGTGCGGGTGTGGCGACGAACTTTGGGACGGCCACGGCGATCACGTTCACGAATGGCGTCGCGACGGTGGCGGGTGGGAATAATGGTGTGATGAGGTTGTATAAGGCGGAAACGGCGAGTGTGACGGTGGCGGCGGGTGCGGTGACGAACGGTGCGGGCTTGTCGGTGACGGTGAGTGTCGCGGCGGCGTCGAGCTTGGGGTTGGCGGCGGCGACGGTCACGCCGACCGCAGGCGCGAGCGATAATCTGACGATCACGGCGAAGGATGCGTATGGGAATACGATCACGAGTTACACGGGCTCGCATAATTTGACGTTTGGGGGGCCGCATGTGATTGGGCCGTTCACTCCGACGGTGTCGGATGGCTCGGGTGTGGCGACGAGTGTTGGCACGGTGACGGCGATTACGTTCACGAATGGTGTGGCGAGTGTGTCGGGAGCGAGTAATGGTGTGATGACGTTGTATAAGGCTGAGGCGGTGAGTGTGACGGTGACGGATGGGACGCTTTCCAATGGTGCTGGGTTGGCGGTGACGGTGGGTCCGGCGGCGGCGGCGAATCTGTCTCTGGCGGCGGTGAGTACGACGCCGACGGCGGGGGTGGCGGATAATCTGACGGTGACGGTGAGGGATGCGTATGGCAATACGGTCACGAGTTATGCGGGTCTGCACAATTTGACGTTTGAAGGTGCGGGTAATGGTCCGACGGGGACGCATCCGTCGGTGTCGAGCAGCACTGGGGTGGTGACGAACTTTGGTACGGCGACGGCGATCTCGTTCGTGAGTGGTGTGGCCGTGGTGGCTGGTGCGAACAACGGCGTGATGAAGCTCTACAAGGCGGAAACGGCGCTGGTCACGGTGACGGATGGCACGCTCAACAACGGTGCGGGCTTGTCGGTGACGGTGGCCGCGGCGGCGGCGGCTAGCTTTTCGATGACGGCGGTGAGTACTGCGGTGACGGCGGGTGAAGCGGACAATCTGACGATCACGGCACTCGATGCGTTCGGCAATATCGCCATCACGTATGTCGGCTCGCACAACCTGACGTTTGGCGGTGCGGGGACGAGCGTGGGCGGGAACCATCCGACGGTGAGCACCAGTGCGGGTGTGGCGACGAACTTCGCGACGGCCACGGCGATCACCTTCACAAATGGTGTGGCGACGGTGGCGGGTGCGAACAACGGTGTGATGAGGCTCTACAAGGCGGAAACGGCGAGCGTGACGGTGGCGGCAGGTGCGGTGACGAACGGCGCGGGCCTGTCGGTGACGGTGAGCGTCGCGGCGGCGTCGAGCTTGGGGTTGGCGGCGGCGACGGTCACGCCGACGGCGGGTGCGGGTGACAGTCTGACGATCACGGCGAAGGATGTGTATGGGAATACGATCACGAGTTACACGGGCTCGCATAATTTGACGTTTGGGGGGCCGCATGTGATTGGAGCGTTCACCCCCACCGTGACGGACGGCTCGGGTGTGGCGACGAACGTTGGCACGGCAACAGCGATCACGTTCACCAATGGGGTGGCGAGCGTGTCGGGGGCGAGCAACGGTGTGATGACGTTGTATAAGGCTGAGGCGGTGAGTGTGACGGTCACCGATGGGACGCTGAGCAACGGTGCGGGCCTGGCGGTCACCGTGGGAGCCGCCAGCGCGACGAGCCTGTCCCTGGCAGCTGCCAGCATCACGCCGACCGCGGGGGTGGCCGACAATCTGATGATCACGGCGAAGGATGCCTACGGCAACACCGCCACCAGCTACGCGGGTCTGCACAATTTGACCTTCGAAGGCGCCGGAAACAGCCCTAACGCCACCCACCCGACGGTGTCGAGCAGCACGGGCGTGGTGACAAACTTCGGCACGGCGACGGCGATCTCGTTCGTGGCCGGTGTGACGACGGTGGCGGGCGCGAACAACGGCGTGATGAAGCTCTATAAGCCCGAAACGGCGCTGATTACGGTGAGCGACGGCACGATCAACAACGGTGCGGGCCTGTCGGTAACGGTGGCCGCGGCGGCGGCGGCGAGCTTCTCGATGACCGCGGCGTCCATCACGCCGACGGCGGGCGAAGCGGACAATCTGACGATCACGGCGCTCGACGCCTTCAGCAATGTCGCCATCACGTATGTCGGCTCACACAACCTCACCTTCGGGGGCGCCGCCAACAGTCCCAACGTGATCCACCCGACGGTGAGCAGCAGCACGGGTGTCGCGACGAACTTCGCGACCGCCGAGGCGATCACGTTCACCAACGGTGTTGCGACCGTGGCGGGCGCGAACAACGGCGTGATGAGGCTCTACAAGGCGGAAACGGCGAGTGTGACGGTGGCCTCGGGCGCGGTGACCAACGGCGCGGGCCTGTCGGTGACGGTGGCAAGCGCCCCAGCGAGTCGCCTGGCATGGACCCACGTGACGGTGAGCGCTGGCTCTCTGAGCGCGCCGTGCCTCTTCACATGCACGGTCACAACCCTCGGCAACGCCGGCACGTTCACCGCCAATGTGAGCGTCGCGGACACTTACGGCAACACGGTCAGCGGTCTGGAAGCTGGCTACACCGTAACCGTCTCCACCCCTTCAAGCGGCGGTGGCTCCGGCGGAGCCTTCACCGAACCGGCAGCCGGCACATCCCTCACGCTGTCCATCAGCAGCGTGGGCCCGGCGGACTCGACGCTCCAGTTCGTATTCAAGGCCCAGACGGGCGCCTGGGTGTCCGACACGATGACGGCCCAGACACTGACCGGCACCAGTTACACGAGCGCGACTGCGACGCTGAATAAGTAGGTCTACCGGCTTCCATTGTGGTCAGGGCGCTCGTATTACCAAATCGAAAGGCTTAGCTTTCGATTTAGAAAGTCAAAGGCTATTACGCCAAAGCGTTGTCGACCGCGCCCAGCAACCGTTCGGAAGCCGCGCGGTTACGCAAACTGATGCGCACATGCCGAGGCTCGCCAAGCGCAGAACCGGCGGCAACCAATACGCCGCTGCGCGCGAGCCGGGCGGATAGCTCGCCGCCATCGAGCGTGGGATGCGCGACCCAGAGGAAGTTGGCCTGACTGTCGGCGACCTCGCAGTGCCGGTGGCGCAGCTCCTCGGTGAGATACAGACGCTCCTCGCGGACGCCCTGTACGCGACGGGCCAGCATCGCCGCCCCGCTGCGCAGATCTTCAAGGGCACCGGCCTGGGAGAGCTCGCTGACGCCGAGGTCCGGTTCAAGTTCGGTGAGCAGGTCCTCGGAGCCGGGGCCGCCGATGGCATAGCCAAGGCGCAGGCCGGCGAGGCCGTGGGCCTTGGAGAAGCTGCGAAAGATGATCAGACGGGGATGGTCCTCAAGCAGCGCAAGCGAGGCATCGGTCGGCTGCGCGTCGGCGAACTCGATGAGGCACTCATCCAGCAGCACGCCGACGCCCCCGGGCAGTCCATCGAGCAGACGTTTGAGCTCCGCGACGGGCAGCAGCTCGCCGGTGGGATCGTTGGGCGAGGCGAGCGCGATGACGCGAGTGTTGTGCTTGGGCACGGCCGCGAGCAGCTCGTCAATGCCGCCCTTGACGGGCACGGCCTGACCATGAGCGCGGCGGGCCATGATGGGGAAGAGCGGATAGGAAGGCCAGGTGGTAAGCAGCTCCTGGCCAGGCTCGATCAAGGCGCGCGTGGCGGCGGTGAGCAGCTGCCCGGCGCCATCGCCGACGATCAGGCGCTCAGGAGGAACGCCATGGCGCTCGGCCAGCTCTTTGCGCAAAGCCGCGCCGCGCGTATGCGGGTAGCGGTGCAGGCCGGCACGGGCGGTGAAAGTGATGGCGTTGACGACATTGGGATGAGGCAGCTCGGGCCAGGTGGTCTGGGAGAGGTCGAGCGTGACAACGCGCGTAAGCGCCTTGCGCCGCCGCTCAGCGGCCTGCTCGCGCAGGTCGATGTTGACTTCCTCCTCCGTAAGCGCTTCGAACTGGCGGTAGTAGTCGAGCAGGCCCATGGGCGCAGGCTCAGAGGCCGTTGTTTGTGAGGCCGCCAGCTCCGGGGCCGTGGATGACGACCCACCAGAAGGCGAAGACACCCCCGCAGATGGCGGCGGTGATGGCGAAGATGCGACCGACCGTGCCGCCGCGCTGATCGTGACCGGCGGCGCGGCGCACGAGAATCCAGGCGCCATCGAGACGGCGCATGAGGCTGAGCGCGCCGAACAGCAGCAGGCTGAGCGCGAAGATCGAGGCGAGGATGCCGAGGCTGACGCTGCCGGTGAGGTAGTTGACCTGCGAGCCAACCCATAGGCAGGCGATTGGGATGGGACCCCAGCAGAGCAGGCTGAGCAGGACGATGGCAGCCTGCATGGAGGCGGCGATCCAGCCGTCGATGCGCTGACGCTTGGCGCTGCCGCGCTCGGGCAGACTGCGGAAGTGCACCGGTGCGGTGCCTGGGCGGCGCCCTACGAATAGGCCACCGTTATCGCTGGGATCGCTGCGCATCTTGACTTAGCCAGCATAGAGCGAGTCGATGACGGCCGCGAACTTCTCCGAGACGACGTTGCGCTTGACCTTGAGCGTCGGTGTGAGCTCGCCCGTCTCCTGGGTGAGATCGCAGGGCAGAATGGCGAAGCGCTTGACCTGCTCGACCTGGGCATAACGGGCATTCACGCGATCCACCTCCGCGCCGATCATCTCCTGGATCGCGGACTCCTTGCACAGCGAGGGGATGTCCGCGGGCAGGTTGTGCTCGCTGGCGTAGCCGGCGATCTCTTCCGCGTCGAGCGTGATGAGGATGACGGGGTAGGGACGCTTGTCGCCCTGCATGACCGCCTGGGAGATCCAGCGGCACTGCCGCAGGTCGTTCTCGATATTGGCGGGGGTCAGGTTCTTGCCGCCGGCGGTGATGATGATGTCCTTCTTGCGGCCTGTGATCGAGAGGTAGCCGTCCTCGTCGATCGAGCCGAGATCGCCGGTGTGCAACCAACCCTCGGCGACGGCGCCGAAGCTGGCGTCGGCGTTGTGGTGGTAGCCCTGGAAGATGTTGGCGCCCTTGATCAGCACCTCGCCGTCATCGGCGATCTTCAGCTCGACGCCCGGGAAAGGACGCCCGACGGTGCCGAACTTGTGGTTCTCGATAGTCGAGAGGGTGGCGGCGGTGGCGGTCTCGGTCATGCCGTAGCCCTCAAGCACCGGCACGCCAGCGGCCCAGAAGAACTCAAGGATCTCGTGAGCGATGGGCGCGGCGCCGCTGGTGGCCCTGCGCACCTGGCCGCCAAAGATGGCGCGGACGTTTTTGAAGAGCTTCTCCTCGGCCTCCTCGAAAGGCTGCTTGAGCTCCTCGGGGATCTCTTCGCCACGGACCAACATGTCGCGCACCTTGCCGCCGAGCTTGATGGCGGCCTGCGCTCGCTCGCGCTCCTCCGGTGGCTGGGCCTCGATGGCGCCGTGGGCAAGGGTGTAGACCTTCTCAAAGACGCGCGGCACCGAAGGCAGGTAGGTGGGCTTGACCTCCATCAGCTCGGCCACGATCTGCTTGGTGTCGCCGCCGAAGTAGGCGATGGTGGTGCCCAGGTCAAAGGCGGCGAGCTGGATCAGCAACGCGTAGGCGTGGGCCAAGGGCAGGTAGAGGTAGGTGACCTCGTCCTCTTCGATCTGCCCGACCTCGCCGACCATGTCCATGATGGCGCGGTAGTTGCCGTGCGTGAGCACACAGCCCTTGGGCGGGCCGGTGGTGCCGGAGGTGTAGATGAAGGTATAGGGGTCCGCCGGCGTGACGGTGGCGCGACGCGCGTGCAGCTCCTCGGGTGAACGCGCACGTCCGCGCTCGCGTACCTCATCGAGCGGGATGGCCGACAGCTTCGTCGCAGGGGAGTCCCCGTTCGTCTCCGTCGCGCTCTGCGCCGTCGCGACCTTGCCCGCGGCGCCGGCGACCTTGCCCGCGGCGCCGGCGGGCGGGTCCATGACGATCACCAGGCGCAGCTGCGGAAGCTGATCGCGCACGGCGGTGACCTTCGCGAGCTGCTGCTCGTTCTCACAGACGATGGCGCAGGCTTCGGAGTCGGACATCACCCAGAGGCACTCCTCGGGGGAGTTGGTCTGGTAGATGGGGACGACCACGGCACCGGTCTCGGTAAGGGCCATGTCGGCATAGGACCACTCGGGGCGAGTGTTGGCGAGGATGCAGACGCGCTCGCCTTTCTCGATACCCAGATCGATCAGGCCTAGGGCGATCTCCTGCACGATCTCGCCGACCTCGGCGTAGGTGACGTCATGCCAGGTGCCCTCGCGCTTGTAGCGCACCGCGGCGGTCTGGGGATGCTCGGCGACCGCCCGCGGAATTACGTCCGCAATCGTGCGCGCTGCGGTGGCGGCGGCGGTGACGGGCGCCGCGGTGCTTGCCTCCATAACTGACTCTCCTCAGGTAAAGCTGGTTAGGGCTGCTGGAACCTTTGCATCCAAAGGATAGGCCCTTGGAGCCGTGAGGGAGGCGAGATGACGTGTCGGCTCAGGTCTTCAGCAGCGGTGCGCCACGCTTGCTCGCGGGAGTCGCTCTGATACTGGCCAGAAAGAGGTTCTTGTCGATGCGGCCCTTGAAGATGGGCACACCTGTTTCGAGGCACTTGCGGAGCACGTCGGTGCGGCCTAACCCGGACTCGCGAGCGAGTTCGGTGGGGGTCAGGTGATTGGCCATAGAGGGTTCCTCCCGGTTGAGGTATGGCTGCTGTCTGGCTGCTGTCTCTATCTATACCGCTTCCAGCGGATGAGCTCAAGCACGTTTTCCTGGAATTTGCAGGACCTACCGCCGCACGAGCTTCACATTCCCGTCGGTAGAGGTCCTATGATGCGCGCGCTCACTGGGAACCGGGTAAGAGCCCGTGTCATCAAGCAGCGTAAAAGGAGGCGATATGCCGCTTAGCAGTGTCCTTGAGATTGAGGCCCCCGCAGGCGAGTTCGACGAGCAGGAGTGGGAGGGGGATGAGGAGGAGGACGAGGAGTTCGGCAGCGAGGATGAGGAGTTGGATCTGGACGAGCTCGATGAGGACCTGGAGGAGGATGACGAAGACATCTGAGGACGCGCAAGGAGCGATGTGCCTGAGGACCCGCGGGACGCCGGCTTGAGGACGCCCACGGAACGCTGGTGTGAGGACGCTCAAGGAGCGCTGGCCCTACGCTTGAGCCATGCCCTTCCCGGTGGCGTCAACTTCGATAGCTGACAGCCTCAACGCATTCGTCGAAGCGGCCGGGCAGTTCTTCTCCGATCTGGCGGCAGTGCACTGGCCGGCGCTGGCCTTGGGGCTGATCTGCTTCGCACTGAACCTGACGCTGCGCTCGCGCGCGTACTTCCATAGCCTGCGCGCGGCCTATCCGGCGGTCCCTTTCCAGTGGCGCCGTATCTGGGGCGCCTACGTCGCGGCGGTCGGCTTCAACGCCGTGGTGCCGGCACGCGGAGGCGACATCATCAAGCTGTTCCTCACGCGCAGCTCGATCCCGGGCTCGACCTACCCCACGGTGGCCGCGGCGTTCTTCGTGGAGGCGGTATTCGACGTGTGCATGGGCGTGCTGGTGCTGATCTTCGCGTTCACCCAGGGTGTCTTCCCCAAGCCGCCCGACTTCTCGAAGCTGAGCTCCTTCGACATCTCCTATCTGGCCGAGCACTTTCGCCTGACGCTGTTCTTGATCACTGCGCTGGCGGTGCTGAGCCTGACGGCCTTCGCGCTGCTGTCGGTGCGCGTGAAGGCTTTCTGGGCAAGGGTGCGCCAGGGCGTGACGATCCTGAGCGATCGCCCCCGCTATCTGCGCGAGGTGGCGGCCTGGCAGGCGGGGGCGTGGCTGTTTCGCTTCGCGGCCTTCTGGTTCCTGCTGGATGCCTTCCGCGTCGGAGGCTCAGTGCAGAACGTGCTGCTCGCGTTTGGTGCGGGGCAGGTGGCCGGGGCCGTTCCGTTCACGCCGGGCGGTGCGGGGGTGCAGCAGGCGCTGCTCGTGAAGGTGTTCGCGGGAACCGCCTCAACGTCGGTGGTGGCGGCCTACTCGGTGGGCCAGCAGATTGCGATCGCGGCCTTCACGGCCTTGATGGGATTGGCAGCGGTGGTATTCGTCTTCCGCTTCCGCTCCTTCAGCGAGGTGATCGCCGCCGGGCGGGATTCGCGCGAGGCGGAGCGTGCGGCTGAGCGCGCGGGGGTGCTGCTAGTGGACGACACTGCCGAAATCCCGCCGGGGCCGCGCGGGCCGCGCGCGCGAGTCTGACGAAGCTGCCCGGAGCCACCGAGCTGCCCGGAGCCACCGAGCTGCCCGGAGCCACCGAGCTGCCCGGAGCCACCGAGCTGCCCAGAGCCACCGAGCTGCCCAGAGCCGACGCGGGCTGCTTCAGGGGCCGACGCTACACGAGCTCCAGAGCCCGACGCTACTGAAGCCCCTCGCGCGCCTCGCGCACGAGTGTGACGGCCTCGGGGAAGACGACGGCCATGACGGCGCGGACCTGGAGCGCCTGCGCCTCGGCGTCGCCCTGGAGGTTGATGCGGTTAATGGCCGCGACGGTCATGTCGACGGCAAGCTTGATGGCATTGTCGGCCCAGGCGAGCGCCTGCTGTCCCTGCATCTGCGCGGCAAACTCGGCCAAGCGCCGCTGCAAGTCCTCAGGGTCACCGAAGAGATCGCCGAAGCCGCTGCCCTCCATGTGGATCATCCTAGCGACGAACTCATAGACTGCACCGGTGGCCAACGTGAGCGAGAGCGAGTACCCGGAACCGAGCAAGGCCGAGATCAAGGCGCAGGTGGCACGCGAGAGCGAACGCCGTGCGCGGCTAGGCGTGCCGGCAGCCGCCGGAGGCGTGCTGTACATGCTCAGCGGCATCATCCTGACGACGACGCTCAGAGGCATCCCGACTGTGGGAGTGCTGCAGGGCGTGGCCCCGGCGCTGCGCGGCGAGGCCAATCCGGCGGTGAGCCCGCGCGCGGGCGAGGTGACGTTCCAGAGCCACCATTCCTTTGGGCTCGTGGCTGGCAGTGTGTTGGTGGCACTGGCCTATGCGGCGATCGTGCTGGTGCTGCTGTTCATCTTGGGTGCCACGCGCTTTCGCCAGCCCCAGACGCGCCCCGCCGCGCGCTGGCTGATCCTGATCGGGGGCAGTGCCGTGGCGGTGCTCAGCGTCGCCACCCAGATTCTGCTGGCGA
This sequence comes from Solirubrobacteraceae bacterium, assembly GCA_025449845.1. Lineage (GTDB taxonomy): Bacteria > Actinomycetota > Thermoleophilia > Solirubrobacterales > Solirubrobacteraceae > Palsa-744. Next base: position 91,621 of record JANWIP010000028.1, read on the forward strand.
TCAAGACGCACAACTTCGTCACCGGCCATGACTTCTCCGATCATGCTGTGGAAGCGGTGACCCACAATGGCATCTACACCGTGCTCGCCTACATAACGCCGGTGGCCGGCATCGCGCTGGCGGCGGGGATGATCATGACGATGCTAGGTGCCGTACGCACGGGCTTGGTACCGCGCTGGGTGGCGATGGTAGGCGGTGTCTCAGCGGTGCTGCTGCTGCTGCCTACGGCGGTGCTGGATTTCGTGCCCGCCTTCTGGATGGTGGCGATGGGCATCCTGATCATGGAACGCTGGCCGAGTGGCGATCCGCCGGCGTGGGCCAGCGGCGAAGCTATCCCGTGGCCCTCCCAGGCGGAAATGCGCGAAGCGAAGGAAGAAGCCAAATCAGGCGAGACGAAGAAGGTCCGCGCAAAGGACAATGGGGTGCCTGAGCCCGCGCAGCCGGTGAAGAGCTCAAGTCGCAAGCGCCGCAAGCGCAGCGCCAGCCGCTGAATCTCGGCGCGGAGCCGATGAATTCGCGACGCGAGCCGATGGGTTGGCAGCGCCAGCCGATGAATTGATTCAGCGGTAGGCGGGTAATAAACATCGGTGAGGGGCGGAACAAGGCTCCTACGCCGTCCGCGCTTCAGACCCAACCGATAAGGCACGATGCCGCCGCGGGATTGGGCGGCGTGAATGGAGGGCTCCATGGAGGCAGCATCGATCCATCCCCACCCCGCGCAGGAACAAGGAGCGCGAGGCAATGCTTACGATCCACAGCGGGACGAGACCGCGCGTGCGGGGCTGTGGAAGCCGGCGGACCCGGCTCCTCTCGGTCTGGCCGCTTTCGCGATGACGACCTTCGTACTGTCGATGTTCAACGCGAATCTGGTCGATGAAAAGGGCACGCCGGTAGTGCTCGGCCTGGCGTTGGCCTACGGCGGCATCGTGCAGCTCCTGGCCGGCATGTGGGAGTTCCGCACAGGGAACACCTTTGGCGCGGTCGCCTTCTGCTCGTACGGCGCCTTCTGGATCTCGTTCTGGGCGCTGGAGGTCTTCTACGCCAAGCAGATCGGTGGCAACGTTGGCCACGCGCTTGGCGTGTACCTGTGGGCGTGGGCGATCTTCACGGCGTATATGACGGTTGCCGCGCTACGCGTGAGCGGTGCGGTGCTGGCGGTGTTCGCGTTGCTGACGGCGACGTTCATTCTGCTGGCCATCGGCGCCGTGGGTCCGCACACAACGGTGACCCACTGGGGCGGCTACGTCGGTCTGGCGACCGCCGCGGCAGCTTGGTATGCCTCGTTTGCGGCTGTGACAAACTCGACCTTCAGGCGGACCATCATGCCCGTCCTTCCGTTAGGACGCGAGTAAAGCCCTGGACGCGAGTGAGGAAAGGCGGCAGCAATCAATGGCAACCGAACCGAAGCAGGTCAGTGGAGAGGAGCTCGACCACGATCTGGCTGAGCTGCTTGAGATCGAGCGTTTCGAGCCGCCTGCGGAGTTCCGTGAGCGTGCTCTTCTGAACGACCCCGCCGTCTACGAGGAGGCCGCGCGCGATCCGCGGGCGTGGTGGGCCAAGCAGGCGGCGGAGCTCGATTGGTTTGAGCCATGGGACACGGTGCTGGATGACAGTGAGGCCCCGTTCTACAAGTGGTTTACGGGCGGCAAGCTGAACGTGTCCTACAACTGCCTGGATCGCCATGTGCTGGCCGGTCGCGGCGAGCGCGTGGCCTATCACTGGCGTGGCGAGGAGGGCCAGGAGCGCGACATCACCTATGCCGAGCTGCTGGCGGAGGTCAAGCGCTTCGCCAGTGCGCTGAAGGATCAGGGCGTGAAGAAGGGCGACGTGGTGGGGATCTACCTGCCGATGATCCCCGAGGTGGTTGTGGCGATGCTCGCATGCGCGCGTATCGGCGCGCCTCACAATGTCGTCTTCGGCGGCTTCTCCGCGGAGGCGGTGCGCGAGCGCATGGAGTTCTCCGAGGCCAAGGCGCTGATCACGGTGGACGGCGCGGCCCGTAAGGGCAAGACGGCGCCGGTCAAGGAGCGCGTGGACGAGGTGATGGGCGATCTGGCGACGCTCCAGAAGATCATCGTGGTGCGCAGCAAGGACGTGCCTTGTGAGATGCGCGCGGGCCGCGACGTCTACTACGACGAGATCTGCGCGGCGGCTGATCCGGAGTGCGAGGCCGAGCCGCTGGACGCGGAGCATCCGCTGTACATCCTCTACACCTCCGGCTCGACGGCCAAGCCGAAGGGCATCCTGCACACCACCGGCGGCTATCTCACGGGCGTGAGCGCGACGCATCGTTATGTGTTCGATTTGAAGCCCGAGTCTGATGTGTACTGGTGCGCGGCCGACGTGGGCTGGGTCACGGGCCACTCTTACATCGTCTATGGCCCCCTGGCCAATGGCGCCACGTCGGTGATGTGGGAGGGCGCGCCGGACTACCCCAACAGGGGCATCTGGTGGGAGATCGTGGAGCACTATGGAGTGACCATCCTCTACTGCGCACCGACGGCGATCCGCGCGTGCATCAAGTGGGGCGCGGACTGGCCCAATGGGCACGACCTCAGCTCGCTGCGGCTGCTGGGAACGGTGGGCGAGCCGATCAACCCAAAGGCCTGGCTCTGGTACCACAAGGTGATCGGCTCAGAACAGTGCCCGATCGTGGATACGTGGTGGCAGACGGAGACCGGCGCGATCATGATCACGCCGCTGCCGGGCATCACGGCGACGAAGCCGGGCTCGGCCACGCAGCCCTTTCCGGGCGTGGCGGCGCAGGTGCTGGCGGAGTCAAGCGGCGAGCCGCTTGAGGAAGGGCAGGGACTGCTCGTGCTCAACGGCCCCTGGCCCTCAATGCTGCGCACGCTCTACAAGGAGCCCGAGCGCTATATCGAGACCTACTTCAAGCGCTTCGGCAGCGAGACCTACCTGGTGGGCGACGCGGCGCGCCGCGACAAGGACGGCTACTTCTGGGTGATAGGCCGCATCGATGACGTGGTCAACGTCTCCGGACACAGACTGTCCACGGCCGAAGTGGAGTCGGCGATCGTGGCCCATCCCGACGTGGCGGAGGCCGCGGTGATCGGTCAGCACGACGAGGACACGGGCCAGGCGATCGTGGCCTTCGTGACCCTGCAGGGGGACCTGGAGGGAGATGAGCACACCGTGGAGGGCATCCGCGCGACGGTGGCCGAGCGCATCGGCAAGTTCGCGCGGCCCAAGCGGATGATCTGGACCGACGATCTGCCCAAGACGCGCTCAGGCAAGATCATGCGCCGCCTGCTACGCGACATCGCCGAGGGGCGCGCGCTGGGCGACGTCACCACCCTGCGCGACCCCGCCGTGATGAGCCAGCTGGAGGATCGCGTCAAGGAGATGCAGGCGCAGGAGGACTGATGTCGGGTGACTCCTGGAGCGCGGCGGAGCGATCGATGCCGGTCATGACTCTTGCGGGGGCGGCTCAGTCGAGCCAGGTGAACTTGCGGGGGCGGCTCAGTGCATCGGCGAGACGCTGGTTGGCCTGCGCCACTAAACGGCAGCCGTCCTAGACCTTGCGGTGCTCAGGCACCCAGCACCCGTCGTCCTGGCGCACGAAGTCCTGGAAGAGTCCGGGCGCCTCGGCCTGCATGATCTGGGCGACGCGATCGAAGACGATGCGCAGCTCCTCCTCGGCGCCCTCGGCGGTGCGCATCTCAATGACATGGCGCAAGGTGCGGGCGTTGGCGGTCCAGATGATGTCGGTGCTGAGGCCGATCGGCGCGAGGCGGCGCAGCGCGGAGGTGACCTCCTTCTTGACGTGGAAGGGCACGCCCTCCTCGTCGATCCCCAGCGCCTTGGCGGCGCTGACCTGAAACTCCTCAAGCTGCTCGACGATTGAGAGCACCTGCTCGCGCACGGGCTCAAGCGCGGGTGGCACGCGGAAGCCGATGTCGGTGAGGCGCACGTAGCGCAGGCTCTCCTGACTGAAGGCCGAGCCGGCACGATGGCGGACGAGCTCGTGCGTATTGCCTGATACCACTGGCTTTCCATTGCGGCGCACGAAGAGCAGGCCATTGGGAACCTTGACGCAGTAGACCTTCCCCTTGTAGTGCTGCCAGGAATCACTCTTTGCGCCGTTGTGATTGACAAGCGGATGCGTCTTGACGAGCGAGACCACGTAGCAGGCCCGAGCATTGCGGAAGCTCTGTCCATTGGGCATGACACGCTGTAAGCCGACCCTGTCGTCGATACGGATATTGGCCGACCAGCCCGCCTTGATGGCAAGCACCTGCAGTTCGTCGGCCATCTGTCTGGAGGTTGTATAGATCACCGAATGGTTGCCGTCACGGCGCCGACTTCCATCACCGTCCACATATGCTTCCAGGAAGATGCGCAGTATCGATGGGCCCCAGTTGTGTACGTACTCTGGGATGTGCTTCTCGTGGGCCTTCGTTCCACAATCTGCGAGAGAGTCGCGCAGTGCAATGTTCTGTGTCCGGACAGCGCCGGGGCCGCTTGTGGGCTGGTACGCGGCAAGACCCATCTTGCGTATGTTGTCGGTCATCGCCTCCAATTTCTCGCCGCGGTTCTGTGCGAGACAGATCTGATGTCCGTTCAGGCTTCCCTCCGCGAGCCAATGGCCAAGAAAGCGTGCAAACTCCTCGATCGGAAACTCGTCGCCGATGTAGTGACGAGTCGTGGCAGTCGCGGTGTCAGCTCTTTGCCACGTTCGCTTTGTGCCAGGGATCGCGACGGTTCCCGACTCCTGGCCCTGCCACATGCCTGTCTTCTGATATGCGACACGCTTTCCAAATATCTCGCTCGCCAACCGTATCTTGTAAGGCTCCTCGCCACGACGGTTGGCCTGCGTGTCGTGCGCCTTGACCCACATGCGGTGATCGGGTGTGACGAGCAGATCGACCTGCTCTGAGTGCACTCGGTACATCTCACCGTCATAGTCGCCGACGAAATGCTCGGTGGCATACTGGTACTCGATAGCTCCGGTGTCCGGATCGACCGTCGCGAACACCTCAGTTCCGTCTATCTCCGGCCAGGTCTTCCACCCATCCTTTGTAAGCACCTCCGTCTCGGCGTCGTAACAAAACACCCGACTTACCTTGCGCAGCGCAAACGAGTAATTGGCGTGCTCTAGCACGCTGCCATGAGCGCTGCGCAGGATGTTGGCGAAGTATTCGCGCTGGTCGGTGCGCACGCGTGTCACATTGGGATTGAGGCCCGGCTCCCAGCTCCGATAGCAGGCGCGCCCACCGAACTCGACGATCATCTCGCCACCGTTGATGCCTTTCTCCGTGCCCTCAGCCTCGCTGAGCCGCCCTTGCAGCCATGACTCCCCTCCTACGTCTCGAAGGTAGGCGAGCATCCCCTCGACGTCGATCGAAGGCCGGGCTATGAGGAAGACACTGGGAGTTGTCTCGTGCATCGGGCGACGATGCTAGGACGTGTCCCGGACGATGTGGCACAACACGCGTGCCAGGGCGAGCAACCGGGATCTGCGCCGGCTAAGCTGCTGAGGATCATGGCCACGACGACCTCAGAGCCCACCGACCCCGAGCTGGAGCAGGCCGCCTGGGACCTCGATGCGCTGGTCGAAGGCGAGGGCGATGCGGGCGTCGAGCGTCAGCTCAGCGAGGCCCTGACGCGCGCCGCGTCCTTCGCCGAGCGCTATGCGGGCAAGCTCGAAGCGCTCGACGGCGCGAGTCTGGCGGAGGCGATGCACGAGCTGGGCGCGATCCACGACCTGATCGGCCGCGCGGGCACGTACGCGGCGCTGCGCTTCTCGACCGACACGGCCGACCCGAGCAGAGGTGCGCTCTTGCAGCGCGTGCAGGAGCAGGGAACGTCGATCGAGACAAAGCTGCTTTTTTTTGATTTGGAGTGGGCCGCGCTGCCCGACGACCGTGCGGAGGAGTTGGTGTCAGGCGAGGCGCTGGATTTCGCGCGCCATCACCTGCGCAACGTGCGCCGCTACCGCGAGCATCTGCTGAGCGAGCCGGAGGAGAAGATCCTGGCGGAGAAGTCGGTCACGGGAAATGGCGCCTGGGCGAGGCTGTTCGAGGAGCTGACTTCGGCGATCGAGGTGGAGCTGCCGGCTGAGGACTCTCGGGAGGCCGAGGGCGCACCGGAGGCCGGCGAGGGCGCGCGGGCCGCGACTGGCGGCGCGAGCGGCGTGACTCAGCGCGTTGCCCTGGATGTGGCGCTGAGTCGCCTGGCGCTGCCCGACCGCGAGCTGCGACGCACAACGGCCGAGGCCGTGACGGCCGCACTCCAGCCAGGCCTGCGCACGCGCGGCTATGTGCTGAATACGCTGCTGGCGGACAAGGCCACCGACGATCGCCTGCGGCGCTACCCCAGCTGGCTGGCGGCACGCAATCTCGCCAATGAGGCCAGCGACGAGTCGGTGCAGGCGTTGATCGAGGCGGTGCGCGGGCGCTATGAGTTGCCGCGGCGCTGGTATCGCCTGAAGGCGAAGCTGCTGGGCGTGGAGCGGCTGGCGGACTACGACCGCATGGCAGCAGTGACGCAGGACGAAGTGACCTTCAGCTACGCGCAGGCTTGCGAGTTGGTGCGCGATTGCTACGGCTCCTTCTCCCCTGAGCTGGGGGATCTGGTGCAGCGCTTCTACGACGAGCGCTGGATCGATGCGCCGGTGCGTCCGGGCAAGCGCGGTGGAGCCTTCTGCGCTTCGGCCACGCCAGATGTGCACCCCTATGTGATGCTGAACTACACCGCGCGCCGCCGCGACGTGCTGACGCTGGCGCACGAGCTGGGCCACGGCGTGCACTTCGCATTGGCCGCCCGTCAGGGCATCTTCCACCAGGGCACCCCGCTGACGCTGGCCGAGACAGCCTCGGTGTTCGGCGAGACGATCGTCTTCGGCCGCCTGCTGGAGGAAGACAGCACGCCGCAGTCGCGTCTGGCGCTGCTGGCCGAGAACCTGGAGGGCGCGATTGCGACCGTCTTTCGCCAGGTAGCGATGAACCGCTTCGAGGACCTCGCCCATACGGCCCGCCGCGAGCAGGGCGAGTTGTCGGTCGATCGTCTGGGCGAGCTGTGGGCGGAGAGCCAGACTGAGATGCTGGGCGACTCCGTGGAGATCACCGACGGCTACCGCTCATGGTGGAGCTACATCCCGCACTTCATCAACACCCCCGGCTACGTCTACGCCTACGCCTACGGCCAGCTCTTGGCCCTGTCGGTCTACCAGCGCTATGAGCAGCGCGGCGCCGACTTCGTCCCTCAGTACCTGGAGCTGCTGGCCGCCGGCGGCTCGCGCTCACCGCAGGAGCTGGGGGAGATCGTGGACGTGGACCTGGCCGATCCGGGCTTCTGGGATGCGGGCCTTGATCTGGTGGAGCGTCAGCTGGAGGAGGCCGAAGCGGCGGCGCGGGAGAGCGGGCGGCTGTAGCGTCAGTGAAAGGGCGGTTCGGTTTCGCCCTGGCCGCGTTCGATGTCGTTGCTGTCATAGGCCGTCAGGTGGACCACGTATTCACCGTGTGATGGTGGCTCAGGGATCCAGAACTGACCGGAGAATGATTCTTCTTCGCGCTGTGGTTCCACCTCCTTGGCGATCACGTTGCTCAACCAGGCCTTTGGCAGTGGGCGTCCGCTGGCCTTCGACCAGAGCGACCATACGAGGATCGCTTCATGGTGGGAGAAGCCAATCAGATCGACCGCGTAGTTGACGGCCACCCCGTGCGGGTAGAGCTTGTGATGGATCACTCGTCCGCGCGAGTCGGCGAAGGCCGCGGCGACCGCGCGAGCCGCCACGATCGGGTTGGAGTGGTAGGCGAGCGCGTGGTCGATTAGGGGCGTCAGTGCACAGCTGGAGACGGCACAGGACTTGGGGACCTCGATCTGCACGCTGCTGGTCGCCGACGGGACAGCCTCCGACTTGGCTGCTGCGGGGGTGGGTTTGATAGTGCTGCCGGCCAGCGCCGCTGCGACTGCGTGAACTTCCTGGGGAGGCACTCCGTTGCCTTCCCTCGTGCGCACACCGTTGACGTCGGTGAACGGCAACTGTGTCGGAGGTGGCGGGGTAAGCGTGGAAAGTGTCCGAGAGCCGCTTGTGCTCGTCGAGCTGTCAGAGGTTGTGCTCGTCGAAGTGGAGGTAGTCGAGTGGGTCGTAGGGGTGGAGGTGGTGGTGTGCGTGCGCGTGCTGTGCGAGGTGGTGGTGTGGATGCTCGTGGGGGTAGGAGTGGTGGTGCTCGTCGAGGTCGAGGTGGAAGTCGAAGTTGAGGTGCTCAGCGGTTCGCCGGAGGTCGTCGATTCGGTGCTTGAGGTCGTGGGTTCCCCGTTCTGGACCACCGGCACCGCAGCGGAGGCGGAGCGCGTGGCGCGTGCCAGCCGATAAGGCAGCGCGAGGGCTGTGGGCTGCTGCGGTTCGGCGCTGCCGGTATTCGCCACGGCATGATCCCCAAAGCGGCTTTCGTATTCGGCAAGGTCTACGTTTGGGTAAACGGTGATCTTGCCGAAGTCGGCCTTCAGCGCATTTGGGGTCTGATGTGAAGGCAGCAGCGAATGCACCCCGACTGCGATCGCGACGAGCGTGCCCACGGTCGCGATTGCACCCTTGGTGCTGGTGAAAAAGCTGCTGAGGTCCTTTTTCGCCACGTTCCTCCAGCTGCAAGAAAAATCCATTAAGCGGAAAAGAGGCAGCTTAGGGACTTTTGTCCGCGTGTCAACTCAGCGTCAGAACAGCCCGAACCCGCTGCCTACGCCGTGCACGAGGTCGAAGAGCGGCTGCGGGACGATGCCGAAGAAGAGCGTGGCGGCGCCGGCGAGTACGGCGACGAGGAGCACCTCGGGCTGGACGCCCTTGACTGACGGGGAAGACAGATCCTCGTCAAGCTCCGGTGAGCCTCCCGCGAGGGCCGGTAGGGGGGCGGGGGCGTCTGCCATCCACATCGTCGCGATCACGGGGAGGTAGTAGCCGAGGGAGATCATCGAGCCGATCACGATCACTACGCCCAGCCAGGTGTAGCCGCCTGCGACGGCCGCATCGATTAAGTAGAACTTGCCGATGAAGCCTGCGGTCGCGGGGATGCCGGCGAGGGAGAGCATCGACAGGGTCAGGGGCCAGGCCAGCCAGGGGTCAGAGCGGCCGAGGCCTGCGACCGATTGGACGTTGTCGCCGAGGCCGGCTTGGCGCTCGCGGGCGATGATCACCGCGAAGGCCGCCATGTTCATGAACAGATAGATGGCGAGGTAGAAGACGGTGGCGCGCACGCCTAGCTGCGTGGAGACAACTACGCCCGCCAGCATGTAGCCGGCCTGTGCCACCGAGGAGTAGGCCAGCATCCGCTTCAGCGAGGACTGGCCGAGGGCGCCGACGTTGCCGACGATGATCGTCAGCGCGGCGAGGGTGGCTACCGCTGGTCCCCAGCTGCTCTGGGCTTCGACCAAGGCGACATCGAAGAAGCGCAGGAATACGCCGAGGGCCGCGACCTTCGTGGCGACTGCCATGAAAGCCGTCACGGGGGTGGGGGCGCCCTCGTAGACGTCGGGGGTCCATTGGTGGAAGGGGGCCACCGAGGACTTGAAGGCCAGGCCCACCAGGCACAGCGCGATGCCGGTCAGCAGCAGCACGTCGCTGCTGAGGCCCTTCGTGGAGATGGCCGAGGCGATCGTCGTGAAGTCCGTGGCGCCGGTGGCGCCGTAGATCAGGGCCAGGCCATACAGCAGCGTCGCGCTGCCGACCGAGCCGACGATCAGGTACTTCAGGCCTGACTCCAGCGAATGCTCGCGGCGCATCTCCGTCGCGCACAGGACATACAGGGGAATCGACAGAAGCTCCAGGCCCACGAACAGCATCACCGTGTTCTGCGCGGCCGCCAGCAGCGTCATGCCGCCGATCGACGTCAGCAGCAGGGCGTGGAACTCGCCATGGGCCGCTTCGCGTGCCGCCAGCGAGCGCCATGCCAGGAGAACCGTTGCGATGCCGCCGACCGTCAGGATCATCGTCAGCACCAGCGACAGGTCGTCGATGCGTAGGGCGCCCGCGAGGATCGACTTCTCTTCGCCCCACTGCCAGATCGTCAGGCCTAGCGCGGTGCCCAGCGCGACGAGGCTTAGTGCGGGGACCACCTGTGCACGCACCCAGCGAGAGCCGAGCAGGCCGACCAGTAGCACCACCACAGCGCCGCCGAGCAGCGCCAGCAGGGGGGACAGACCCGCGAAGTCAACGTGGGGGCCGCTGAGGGTCGCGCTGGCAAGGACAGGGGTCATGGCCTTGCTCCCGCCGCTTCGCCGTTGCCCGTGCCGGTCACTGGGCCAGTCTCAAAGCGGCCCAACGCTGCGGCGAAGGTCGGCCCGCGCAGTGCTGCCTGTGCCGGCGCCACCGCCGCCTTCACCGAGTCTTCGCCGCGCCGCAATGCCAGCTGTGGGTAGACCGCGAAGAACAGGATGACCGCCACCACTGGCACCAGCACAACGCGGTCGAGCAGGCCGATGTCGCGGGACTCCACGTTCTTGCCGGGGCGGTTGTGCATCGCGCGGATGAACAGCCGCAGCGCGTAGACGCTCGCCATCACCACGCCTGCGAAGGCGATGATCGCGATTGCCAGCTTGGCGTTGAACACGCCTAGCAGGATCAGGAACTCGCCGACGAAGTTGGCCGAGCCTGGCATCGCCAACGTGGCCAGGGCGACGATCAGGAACAGCGCCGCTAGCACCGGCGCGCGGAAGGCGATGCCACCCATCTCGCGCACGTCTTCGGAGCCGCCCGCGCGGCGTGAGAGCAGGGCGACGATAAACAGCAGTGGCGCCACCACGAGGCCGTGGTTGACCATCTGCAGCAGCGCGCCTTGGGCGCCTTGGGAGTTCAGGGCGAAGATGCCGAGCGTTATGAAGCCCATCTGGGCGATCGAGGAATAACCGGCGATTAGGCGTGCGTCGGTCTGCGTGAAGGCCACCATCGAGCCGTACAGGATCGAGGCCAGCGCAATCAGCAGCATCAGCGTCTGGAAGTGTGCCGCTGCCTGTGGGTACAGCGGCAGGGCGATGCGCAGGAAGCCGTAGGCGCCTACCTTGGAGAGGACGCCTGAGAAGACCATCAGCACCTCGATCGGCATCGTCCTGTACCCGTCGGGCATCCAGCCGTGCAGCGGGAAGGCCGGCATCTTCACCAGGAAGGCCGCCGCGAAGAACAGGAAGATCCACTCCTGCGAGCCGCGGCTCAGTGGCAGCGTTTGCAGGTTGGAGAGCACGAACGTCAGCGGGACGTCGTTCTGCTGGGAGGCCAGTACGCCCGTGGCGATCGCCGCGGCGAGCATCAGCAGCGAGCCCACGAGGGTGTAGATCACGAGCTTGATCGTTGCTCGCACGCGCTCCTCTCGGGGGCCGCGGCCCCACATTCCTGTCATGAAGTAGAACGGGATCAGCATCAGGTCGAAGAAGGCCACGAACAGCGCCAGATCCTGTGCCAGGAAGGCGCCGAGCACGGCCGACTCGGCGAGCATGAAGTGGAAGAAGAACAGTCTTGGACGATCCCACTCACGCAGATTGGCCGCGAGCGTGGCCATTGCGAACAGGAGGGTTGTCAAGCCGATCAGCATCACGTTCAGGCCGTCGATGCCGAGCTTGTAGTGGATGCCCAGTTCGGAGATCCACACGACATCGGTGACGTGTGTCAGACCTCTTGTGCCTGGTGAGTAGCCGACGATGTAGCTGATTGCCAGTGCTAGGGCGGCCACCGAGCCAAGTAGGGCAAATACGCCAAGGGCACGTTTGTCACGCAGCGCGAAGATCGCTCCGAGAACACCACAGGCCGCGGGGAGCCATATGAGGATTGAAAGTGGCATCAGGACTGAAGTAGGAAGTAGAAGCCGATCGCTGCCACGCCCAGCACCAGCGCCGCCGCGTAGTAACGCACCAAACCGCTCTGCACCGCGCGCACCGCTGCCGAGCCTGCGCGCACCACGCTCACCGTTCCATCGATCAGGCCGCCCTCTACCACCGCGCGCTCGAACGTGCCTGCCGCGAAGCGGCCCGCGGTTGCCATCGGGCGCACGATCAGCCCGTCGATCAGCTCGTCAAACCACCACTTATGCGCGAGCAGTTCATACACCGCGTGCCATCTCGCCTGGAGCTTCGCGGGGGATAGGCGCCCGCCCACCCGCGCAACCCAAACCCTCCAAGCTAAAGCGATCCCTGCCAGGCCCAACACCGTTCCCAGCAGTAGGCCGAAAGCCAGCAGGCCGTCCTTCGTATGCGTTTCGTAGACCGCCGAGCCCGCGAAGCTCGGGCGTAGGAAGTCGTCGATCACGAAGTCAACATTCGGGATCTGCAACAGACCCAGGCCGACCGAGCCCACGGCCAGGATGCACATTGCCACCTTCATTGGCAGCGCTCGTTCGGCGATCGCGTGCGTTGGGCCGGGGAAGCCTACGTCGGTGTCCTCGATCTCGCCTGTCGCCGGGTTTGTTGGATGCTCGGGGTGGTGCAGGTGGCCGGCTTCCAGCTCCTGCGCCTCTGGGACTGGGTCGCCGTAGAAGGCGCGAAAGATCATCCGGAAGGTGTAGACCGCCGTCAGGAAGGCGCCGATGTAGCCCATCACGTACAGCGCCCAGTGCCATCCGCCTAGCTCGCCTGTCACCAGCAGGATCTCGTCCTTGCTGAAGAAGCCCGAGAAGGGGGGGATGCCCGACAGGGCCAGGCCGCCGATGATGAAGCAGCCGAAGGTGAAGGGCATCGCTTTGCGGAAGCCGCCCATGCGATTAAGTGACTGCTCGCCGCCCATCGCGCCGATGATGCTGCCTGCCGCCATGAACAGCAGCGCCTTGAAGAAGGCGTGCGTCATCAGGTGGAACAGGCCTGCTGCGTAGGCGCCTACGGATACGCCCATGATCATGTAGCCGATCTGCGACATCGTCGAGTACGCGATCACGCGCTTGATATCTGTCTGCACCAGGCCGATCGTGCCTGCTACGAACAGTGTTACTGCTCCCACCACCGCGCCTACGTCCTGCGCGATCGGGGCCAGTTCGAAGAGCACGTGCATTCTGGCGATCAGGTACACGCCTGCGGTCACCATCGTCGCCGCGTGGATCAGCGCGCTCACGGGGGTCGGGCCCTCCATCGCGTCCGGGAGCCATGTGTGTAGGGGGATCTGCGCGGACTTCGCGAAGGCTCCTACCAGCAGGAGTATGCAGCCTGCCACCAGGTCGGCTTCGTTGTGTGTGAATACCTGCCCGGCTACGTGGAATGTCTGTAGGAAGTCGAGCGTGTGGGTGTGCTTAAAGATGAAATATGTGCCTAGGACTAGGCCTACGTCGCCGACCACATTGATCACGAACGCCTTGATGCCTGCCTTCGTCGCGGTTGTGCGCCGGTACCAGAAGGAGATCAGCAGGTAGGAGGCTGCGCCTACGAATGCCCAGCCGACGATCAGCAGTAGGAAGTTCCCTGCCAGTACCAGCAGCAGCATTGAGAACACGAAGAAATTCAGGTAGGCGAAGTAGCGATTGAAGCCTTTGTCCTTGTCCATGTATGAGATGGAGTAGAGGTGAATCAGGGTCGAGACGCCGCTGACGATCAGGATCATGAACACCGACAACGGGTCCACCAGGATCGACAGCTGTGCGTTCACGCCGACCGTGTTCGCGTAGTTCCATAGCGAGGACGTCACCTGCCGGTGTGCTGGTGACAGACTCTGGATTTCTAGCAGTGCGCCGAGGGCGGCGAGGAACGCTAAGAAGATCGCGCCTGTGCCGATCCAACCTGCTGTGCGGCCGGGAAATGCCTTGTAGCCGAAGGCGATCGTCAGCATGCCCAGCAGTGGGAACAGCAGCACCAGCCAGCCGTACGTTGTCGCGCTCACCCCTGCAGCTCCCTCAGCTCGTCCACGTCGATCGGCAGCTGGCGGCGGTAGATCGCCACGATCATGCCTAGGCCGATGCACACCTCGCAGGCGGCGACCGTCATCACGATCAGCGCCAAGATCTGGCCGTCGCCGTTGCCCCACATGCGCGAGAACGCGATCAGTGCGAGGTTCGCGCCGTTCAGCATCAGCTCCAGGCACAGCAGCAGCACCAGGGGGTTGCGGCGGGTCATCACGCCTACGGCGCCGAGCGTGAAGACGATCGCGGAGACCGCCAGGTACCAGGCGATGCTCACCAGCCGCCGTCCTTTGGTCCCGCGCTCACCTTGGGGCGCTCGGCGCCGTCACGCGCGCCTGTGTCCTCCGTGGTGCGTCCTTTCGCAGACTCGATGCCGTTCTCGACGCCTGCCTGGGCTGCCGCGAACGGCAGCCCCGCCACGCCCTCGGCCATCGTGCCCGTGCCCTGCGGGCGCAGCAGATCTAGCGGCGTCAGGATCTCGCGTTCGTCCTCTTCGTCCTCGCTGACCCCTCCGCGGCGTCGTGCCAGCACCACCGCGCCGACGGCCGCGATCAGCAGCAGGAAGGAGGCCACCTCGAACGCCAGCAGGAAGCGCGTCAGCAGCAGCTGGCCAATATAGGCGGGGGTGCCATAGGTGCGCGGACCGGGTGCATAGCCGGCGCCTTGGCTGTTGATCGCCTCAAGGCCTGTGCCGAGCAGCGCGATGAACAGCTCTACCAGCAGCGCCGCGCCTAGCACCGCCGCGCCTAAGCGCAGGCTGGAGCCGCCCGGGCCGCGCAGGCGGGCGCCGAGGGACTGTTCCTGGTCGCCTACGTAAGCGACGACGAACACGTACAGGACCATTACCGCGCCGGCGTACACGACCACCTGCACCGCGGCTACGAACTCTGCTCGCAGCAGCAGGAACAGCAGCGCCAGCGAGATCAGGTGTGTCACCAGCGCCAACACGCTGTAGAACGGGTCGCGCAGGCTTACCACGCCGACCGCGCCGGCGATCGCCCCGAGGGCCGCGATGAAGAACATGACCGTGCTCATCCGCGCGCTATTCGTCCTCGGTCCTCAGGGGCGCGCGCTCCAGCGGCTCGGCTAGCAGCATCTCCTTGGTGAAGATCAGATCCGAGCGGCTGTAGTCCGACAGCTCGTAGTCGTGGCCCATCGTGATCGCGTCGAACGGGCAGGCCACCTCGCAGTAGCCGCAGAAGATGCAGCGCGAGAGGTTGATCTCGTACACCGCCGCGTAGCGCTCGCCTGCCGATACGCGGTTCTCCGGCGTGTTCTCGGCGGCTACCACGCGGATGCAGTCGGCTGGGCAGGCGGCTGCGCACAGCGAGCAGCCCACGCACTTCTCAAGCTTTGTGTCCTCGAAGCGGTGCAGCTTGTGGCGGCCGCGGAAGCGCGGGTACACCGGCACCTTCTCCTCCGGATACTGGATCGTGTGCGGCCCCTCCGCGATGCGCGCGAAGGTCGTCTTCAGGCCGCGCAGCGTCTCGCCGAATGCGCGGTAGGCGCCACCGGCGCCGCCTGGCTCCGGGCCGCGCTGCACTGCGAGCATGTCATCGCCTGGGGTCCACATCAGTGCGTTGCCACCACCAAGATCGCCGTCACCAGGGCGTTGAGCGTGGCCAGTGGCAGCAGCACCTTCCAGCCGAAGCTCATCAGCTGGTCGTAACGCAGCCGCGGCAGCGTCGCGCGTACCCAGATGAACAGGAACGTCACCAGGCTCATCTTGAACAGCACCACGAACGGGTCCACCCAGCCGGGGGGGTGGATGCCGAACGGCAGCAGCCAGCCGCCCAGGAAGACGGTCGTGACGATGCCGGAGACCACCAGCACGTTGAGGTACTCGGCGAAGTAATAGCTGGCGAAGCGTCCGCCGCCGTACTCGGTGTTGTAGCCGCCCACCAACTCGGCGTCGGCCTCCGTCAGATCGAACGGCGCGCGGTTGGTCTCCGCGAAGCTCGCCACCAAGAAAATCAGAAAGCCCACGAACTGGGGCACGATGAACCACATGCCTTCCTGTGCATGCACGATGCCCGTCAATGAGAGCGTCCCTGCCGTGAAGATCACTCCTACCAGCGCCAGTCCCTGGCTGACCTCATAAGAGATCAGCTGCGCCGCGCCTCGCATCGCGCCTAGGAAGGAGTACTTCGAGCCGGAGGCCCAGCCGCCGAGCATGATTCCGTAGAAGGCGATCGCGCCTAGTGCGAACAGGTACAGCGGGCCGATCGACACGTCGATTCCATACAGGCCCACGGGGGTGCCGAAGATGTCCTGCACGTCGCCGAAGGGGATGATCGCGAAGGCCGCCACCGCTGTCAGGATCGAGATCAGCGGCGCCAGCGCGAACAGGAAGCCGACTGAGGTCGTTGGGCGGAACTGCTCCTTGGTCAGCAGCTTCAGGATGTCCGCCAGCGGCTGCAGCGCGCCGTAGGGGCCCACGCGGTTGGGGCCATAGCGTCCCTGCATGCGGCCCATGATCTTGCGCTCTGCCATCAGCACCACGGGCACCAGCTGTAGCGCCACGGCGAAGATCACGATCCCCTTGAGGATCTGTATCCACCACGGCTCGTAGTAGCCGACCAGGGCGATCACGAGGATGCCACTCCCGCTGCTGTCTCGCGCTGCGCCCAGCGGATGCCTTTGCCGCCGATCTCCTCAAGCGTCAGGCCTGCGTAGAAGGGCACTGCGTCAAACAGCTGCTGCGAGGCCGCCATGCCATTGCGCACTTCGAGGTCGAGACCGATGCGCTCTGCCAGCTCGGCGAGCACCTGCCACTCCGCGCGGGTCGAGCCGAGGCGGGCGACCGCTGGTCGCAGGCGCTGGATGCGCCCGTCGGGGTGCACGATCGTCCCCTCTTTCTCGGCGTACGCGCCGGCCGGCAGCACCACGTTGGCGTGCTCGCGGATGCCCTCCGTGAGGAACGTCGCGTGAGCTACGACGGTGCTGGCGCGCTCAAGCGCCTGCTCCCACAGTGGGCGCTGCTGCTCCCACGGCGAGTGGCTGCGTGACCACACCGGCAGGGAAGAGGAATCCTCCAGCGGGTCCACGCCGAGCAGATATACGGCGCTCAGCTCTCCCTTGATTAGTGCATCGGCGATGCCCAGCGCATCGAGACCTTCGGCGGCGTTGCCGGTGTCTGCGGGGGCCCCGAGGCCGGGGCTGGCGTTCGGCAGCACGCCCGCCTCGCGCAGGCCGCGCCCGTTGCTCTGCGCCGGGATTTCCAGCAGGCCCGAGTTCTCCGCGCCCGCCAGCGAGAGTGTTGTGGCGAGGTCGAGCAGCGCGCGGGCGGCCTCTGCGCCCTTGGGGCCGGCGGTGAGGCGCTCGTGCCACAGCACCACGATCTCCTCGCCGGCCGCTTTCAGCGTCTTGACCAGCTCGCCGGCGGCCTGCTTGTTCAGCAGTTCCTCTGAGCTGGCGCGCACGAGCTTCATGCCATGGCGGCGCACGCCCTTGCGCAGGCGCAGATCGAGGATCGCCGCGTCCTCGATCGGCTCCGTGTCGAGCAGCAGCACCGCGTGCGCGAACTCCAGGTCGCTGACGTGCGCCTGCAGGCTGGGGTCGCCCAGCTCGCGCTGTAGCTCCAGCGGCAACGTGCCTGCCACGCGCGAGTCGATATGGGGTGAGTCAAGACCTTCGCGCATCAGGCGCGCGAGCAGGAAGCCCTCCTCGTTCGTGGCCTGCCCGCCGACCAGTGCGCCCGTGCGTGCACCTGCGCGTTTGAGACCAGCCGCGGCCTCTTCCAAGGCGCGCTCCCAGGAGACGGGGCGCAGCTCGCCGCCGTCGCGCAGCAGCGGCTCGCTCACGCGCTCATCGCCGCCGAGGCGCGGATAGGCGAAGCGGCCGCGATCGCACAGCCAGCCGTCGTCCACCTCGGGGTGCTGGCGCGCCAGTACCCGCATCACGCGCTCGTCGCGCACGGTGAGCGTCACGTTGCACTGCGCCGGGCACAGCGTGCACACCGAGCCTGAGTCCTCGATGTCCCACGGTCGCGCGCGGAAGCGGTAGGCGCGCGATGTCAACGCCCCCACTGGGCACAGCTCCACGATGTTGCCGCTGAAGGGGGCCACGTAGGGGTGGCCATCGAAGGTCGACACGTAGGAGTGCGCCCCGCGCTCCTGCAGCACCAGCTGGTAGTCCTCGCTGATCTCCTGCGAGAAGCGCACGCAGCGGTAGCAGAGGATGCAGCGCTCGCGGTCGATTGCGATTGTCGGCGAGAGCTCCAGCGGCTTGACGAAGTGGCGCTTGGGCTCGATGAAGCGCGAGGTGCCTTTGCCCCAGCCGAAGGTGATGTCCTGCAGGGGGCACTCTCCGCCCTTGTCGCATACGGGGCAGTCCAGCGGGTGGTTGATGAGTAGGAACTCCACCACTGCGTTCTGCGCCTCTTTCACGCGCTCGCTCTGGGTGTGCACGACCATGCCGTCCTTCACCGGCGTCGAGCAGCCGGTCTGCAGCTTGGGGATGCCCTCAATTTCCACCAGGCACATGCGGCAGGCGCCCACGGGCTGGCCTAGCTTGGGCTCGTAACAGAAGACCGGGATCTCCACGTCGCCGTGCTTGGCGGCGTCCACCAGCATCGCGTTCTCCGGCGCCTGCACCTCCAGGCCGTCGATCGTGAAGGTGATCGTGCGCGCCTGCGGTCTAGGCATGAGCCGCCGCTCCCTCTGCGGACAGCGCGTCCGCGGCTGTAAGCGCGGCGTCGGCGACGCCGAGATCGGCGCGCGCGCGCGCCTGCGCGGCCTGCATGTGCGCTTCAAACTCCTCGCGGAACTTGACGATCATCGAGGAGATGGGCATCGCCATGGCGTCGCCGAGCACGCACAGGCAGTTGCCCATGATGTGCTCCTGCACGCTCGCCATGATCTCCAGGTCCATCGGTGTGGCCTCGCCGCTGTCGATGCGCTCCAGCATCTTCACCGTCCAGTTGGTGCCCTCGCGACAGGGGGTGCACTTGCCGCAGGACTCATGGCGGTAGAACTTCGCCACCTTCAGCGCCACGTCAAGGATCGGCGTGCTGTCGTCGACCACGATGATCGCGCCTGAGCCGAGCATCGAGCGGACCTCCGCCAGCGAGTTGAAGTCATAGGGCACGTCCAGCTCATCTGCCGTCAGTACGGGGGAGGAGGAGCCGCCTGGGAACCAGCACTTCACCTCGCGCCCTTCCGGGGGACCGCCGGCGAGGCCGTAGATGATCTCGCGGGAGGGGATGCCCAGCTCGATCTCATAGTTGCCGGGACGCTGCACGTGGCCGGAGACGCTCACGAGCTTGGTTCCGGTCGATGTCTCCACGCCAAGCTTGGCGTACTGATCGCCGCCCATGCGCATGATCGTGGGCACCGTCGCCAGTGTCTCGACGTTGTTGATCAGCGTCGGTCCCTGGTAGAGGCCCTGGTTAGCCGGGAACGGTGGCTTCAGGCGCGGATTGCCGCGCTTGCCCTCCAGCGAATCGAGCAGCCCCGTCTCCTCTCCGCAGATGTAGGCGCCGGCGCCGCGGTGCACGACCAAAGAGAGCGAGTGGCCGGAGGCGAGGATGTTCTCGCCGACATAACCCTGCTCGCGCGCTTCGTGCAGCGCCGCGTCGAGCATGTCGGCCTGCAGCACGTACTCGCCGCGGATGTAGATGAAGGAGCGGTTGGCGCCGGCCGCGTAGGAAGCGATGATCAAGCCCTCGATCAGCATATGAGGGGACTTCTGCATCAGTTCACGATCCTTGAAGGTGCCCGGCTCGGACTCATCCGCGTTGCACACCAGGTACTTGTCCATCGCGCCCTTAGGCAGGAAGGAGACCTTCTTGCCCATTGCGAATCCTGCCCCGCCGCGCCCGCGCAGGCCGGAGGCTTCCAGTTCGTTCAACACCGCCTCGGGCGGCATCGCCAGTGCCTTACGTAGCGACTCATAGCCGCCGCGGGCTTCGTACACCGGCAGGGTATTCAGGCCGGGCTCGTCGATGCGATCGAACAGCAGCTTCATGCGCTCGCCTCAGTCATGCGCTCGCCTCGATCATGCGTCGGCCTCCGTCATGCGTTGCCTCCGTCATGTGTTGCCTCAGTCATGCGCTCGCCTCGGCATCGGCACAGGGCCGTCGCGCCAGCTGCTTCTCGGGCAGCACTTCGCGTCCTGCGCGCACGTCATCGAGCAGCCGCGGCACATCCTCGATGCTCAGCGGCCCCACGTAGGCGCCATCGACCGAGGCCATCGGCGCGATGTCGCAGGCGCCCAGGCACTCGAAGGCACGCACGTTGAACTCAGGATCATCGCCAGCAGCCGTGCGCACCGCTCCGTAGAGCTCATCAGCGCCGCGCAGCGAGCAGGAGATGTTGGTGCACACATACACGCTGTGCTTGCCCACGGGGCTCGTCTCGAGCATGTCGTAGAAGCTCGCCACCGACACCAGATAGGCGGGAGTCAGGCGCATCACGCAGGCCACCTGCTCGATCGCCTCCGGCGAGCACCAGCCGTGCACGCGCTGGGCGGCCTCAAGTGCGGGCAGCGTTGCCGAGCGACTGTCGGGGTAGAGCGCCATGTGCCCTTCGATTTCCTCACGCAGCGTCGCCGGGACCTCGGTCGTGGCCGGGTCCGGGACCGGCGAGGGCTCCTTGGTCAGATCGGCCGCTTCATCCCAGCCGGGGGGGACCCTGGAGCCGTGGGCGTAGCGGGGGATGGGGCGACGCAAGGCGCTCATCGGTCGATGCCTCCCAGGATCGGGTCGAGCATCGCGAGCGTCGCGATCAGATCGGCGATGTAGGAACCCTCGGCCATGCGTGAGAAGGACTGGAGGTTCACGAAGGAGGGATCGCGCATGTGCACGCGCGCGGGCTTGGAGGAGCCGTCGGAGCGCACAAAGCAGCCGAGCTCCCCGCGCGGGCTCTCGATCGGGTGGTAGACCTCGCCGGGCGGCACGCGGAAGCCCTCGGTGACGAGCTTGAAGTGGTGGATCAGCGCCTCCATTGACGTCGCCAGCTCGTGGCGCGGCGGCAGTGCGACCTTGCGGTCCTCGGTGATGTACGGCCCCTCGGGCAGCCCTTCAAGCGCCTGGTCGATGATCTTCACCGACTCGTAGATTTCCGCCAGGCGCACGGCGAAGCGGTCGTAGTTATCGCCTACCGTGCCTACCGGGATCTTGAAGTCGAAGTCGCCGTAGGAGCAGTAGGGGGCGGCCTTGCGCAGATCCCAGGGGTTGCCTGCCGCGCGCAGCAGCGGGCCGGTGACGCCGAAGGACAAAAGGGTCTCTGCATCGAGCGGGCAGGTGCCGCGCAGGCGCTGCAGCACGATCTCGTTCTTGTTCAGCAGATCGCCGTACTGATCGGCGCGTGTGGGCATGATCTTGGTGAACTTGCGCAGCTTCTCGGTGAAGCCTTTGGGGATGTCCTCGATCACGCCGCCCACCTGGAAGTAGCGCGTGTGCATGCGCTGCCCCGAGGACATCTCGAACAGGTCGAGGATCGCCTCGCGCTCGCGGAAGCAGTACCAGAACATCGAGATCGCGCCGAGGTCCAGCGCGCTCGTGCCGAGCCACACCAGATGGCTCATGATGCGGTTCAGCTCCATGTGGATCACGCGCAGGTACTGGGCGCGCGGGGGCACCTGCACCTCCAGCAGCGTCTCGACCGCGCCGCAGAAGGCCATCGCGTTGAAGTAGTAGGCGAGGTAGTCCATCCGCTCCACCACCGGGATGACCTTCCAGTAGGACTTGTCCTCGGCGGTCTTTTCGATGCCCGTGTGCACGTAGCCGATCACCGGCTTGATGTCGCGCACCACCTCGCCCTGCAGCGTCACCAGCAGACGCAGCACGCCGTGCGTCGCCGGGTGGTGCGGGCCCATGTTCAGCGTCAGCAGCTCCTGACTGCTCTCCTCCTCGTCCACGGGCGCGATCAGCGGCTCATCCAGGGGCTCAAGCGTGATGCTCTGCTCGCGCTTGCGGTACTCCGAGAGCTCGCTCACCGTCGCGCTCCTATGCGGTCCGACTCGTTGTGCGTGAAGAGCACGGGTTCGCCACCGATCGGGAAGTCGCGGCGCTGGGGGTGGCCCTCGTAGTCCTCGGGCATCAGGATGCGGCGCAGGTCGGGGTGGCCTTTGAAGACCACACCGAACATGTCGTATACCTCGCGCTCCTGATGGTTGGCCGTCGGCCACGCGTCGGTCACCGAATCCACCTCGGGCACGTCGCTCGGCACGCGCAGCTTGACCGTGATGCGGTCGACGCGCTCCATGTCGAGCAGCTCGTAGTGCACGCCCAGGCGTGGCTCGTGCGGGTAGTAGTCGACGCCGTGCAGGCTCGACATGAACGCGTAGCCCTTGCCGCGCAGCTGCTCCAGCACGGGGAGGATCAGCGTGGGATCGATCGTCAGCGTGGCGCGTTCGCGGAAGAACAGCGTCTCAAGCACCACACCCTCGCCCAGACCTTCGGCCTCGCGTAGCTCCTGTGCGATCAGCTCCAACCCGGTGGCATCAGGCACCGGGAAGGACCTCCTCGGTTCCGATTGCCTCGTAGCGCTCGCGCCAACCCATCTCGGGGTCGTCCTGCACCATCTTGCGCAGCTTCAGCACGCCGTGCATCAGTGCCTCCGGGCGCGGTGGGCAGCCCGGGACGTGCACGTCGATCGGCATGAACTTATCCGAAGGCACCAGCGCGTAGTTGTTGAAGACGCCCATCGATGAGCAGCACGCGCCCATCGAGATCGCCCACTTCGGCTCGAGCATCTGGTCGTAGATGCGGCGCACTACCGGCGCCATCTTGATCGACACGCGCCCGGAGAGAATCAGCAGATCGGCCTGGCGCGGGGAGGCGCGGAACGCCTCGAAGCCGAAGCGCGCCACGTCCACGCGCGCGGCCACGATCGACATCATCTCGATCGCGCAGCAGGCCAGGCCGAAGGTGGCGGGGAAGAAGGAGTTGGATCTCGCCCAGGCCGTCGCCTTCTCGAGCGTCGTCGTCAGCACGCGTTCCTCGACGTAGCGTTCGAAGTCCGTTCCCTCAAGGTGCGCCGCGGCGTTGGGGCCTTCCACCTCGGCGCCGCGCAGCAGCTGGCGCGAGTTGAGTCGGCGCACGCGCAGGGCATCGCCGTCGATATGCGGCCCGCCGCCGGCGGGATCGATCGGTTCGCGCTTTATCTCCACTCCAGCGCTCCTCGTCGCCAGACATAGACAAAGGCCACGACCAGCAGCACGATGAAAGTGATCGTCTCGGCCAGCGCATAGCCGCCGTAGGCGCGCAGCTCCACCGCGATTGGGTACAGGAAGACGACCTCGATGTCAAACAGGATGAACAGCATCGCGATTAGGTAGAAGCTGATGCCGAAGCGCAGCCCGCGCTTGACCTCTGAGGGGAGCCCGCACTCGTATGGGTCCTGCTTGTGCGGAATCGCACGGCGTGGGCCGATCACGGAGTTCAGTACGGCGAAAGCTCCGCCTACGGCTCCGCCCAGCACGAGGAAAACGATCGCCGGGAGGTAGGAGCGCAGCACTGGCGCTGTTATATCACCGCTTGTGGCAGACTGTTACATAGTGACGAATGGTGCTAGAGGGTGGCGCAGCCGGCTGCAAGGCCGGCGAGCCGGGCCCCTCGATTTCCCAGCCATTCGGGGCGGGTGAATGAGGCCGTCGTCGCGGGGGCGCTGGCGCTCGCGGCACTCAACGCGATCCCCGGCGGACTGGGGGCCTGGCGCTGGTATCGCGACGAGCCGAGCCGGGCCTTCTGGGTGCTGCTGCGGGTTGCGCAGGTTGGTGCGCTCCTGTTTGCGCTGGCCGTCGGACTGCTGGCCGCGGCCGGCAAGAATCCAACCGACAACCTCTTCTATTTATATTCTTTGCTGCCGCTCGCGGTCAGCTTCGTCGCCGAGCAGCTGCGCGTTGCCTCGGCGCAGACGATCCTCGACCAGCGCGGCCTTGAGGATGCGCAGGCCGTCGGGTGGTTGGCTGAGGACGAGCAGCACGCCGTCGTTGCCGACATCGTCCGGCGCGAGCTGGGCGTCATGACGCTCTCGGCGCTCGTCGTCGTCTTCCTGGCGCTGCGCGCGGCCAGCACCGCGCACGGCTTTTAGTTAGGGAAGTTGGCCTCTGCCGGTACCTCGTCACCCAAGGTGCCGTAGCGGCCTTGGTACCAAACCAGCGGCTGGCCTTTGGGCCTGTAGTGCATGTCGACCACGGTGCCGACGCAGATCGTGTGGTCTCCCCCCGCGTGCGTCTCGCGCAGCTCGCATACCAGCCATGCCAGGGCCTCCTCAAGCACGGGCGCGCCCTCGTGCAGGCGCCACGGCACGCCTTGGAACTTCTCTCGCTCGGGCGCTTTGGAGGCGAACACGCCCGACAGCGCGTGCTGCTCGTGGCGCAGGATGTTGACGGCGAAGCGCTCGGACTGCTTGACCATGGGCAGCGTGCGGGCCGAGCGCTCAAAGCACACCAGCAGCAGCAGCGGGTCTAGCGACAGCGAGCACAGCGCGTTGGCGGTCATGCCCGCGGGGCCTTCCGTGCCGTGGGCCGTGACGACCGCCACGCCGGTGGCGAAGTGTCCGATCGTCTCGCGATAGCGCTGCACGTCCACGGCCGCGGTCATAGCACAGCCTTGCATGAGCCGCGACCTATATATTCCGCCGCGCATGACGCCTCGCCCCAAGATCTTCGCTGCGCTCGCTCTGCTGCTGTGCTCAATCGCCGTTGCCGGCGCCTGCGGCTCGCAGGGCGTGCAGGTCTCAAAGACCGACCCCTACTACCGCGGGGCGGTGCTGTTCCGCGATCACTGCTCGGGCTGCCACACGCTCTCAAGCGTCGGTGCGCAGGGTTCGGCGACCAGCATCAAGGACCGCCTGCGCACCAACGGGCCTAACTTCAATGTGCGCAAGGAGAATGAAGAACAGGTGCTCTATGCGATCCGTAATGGGGGTTTTTCTGGCGCGATCATGCCCGAGAACATCGTCGTCGGTGACGACGCCAAGGCGATCGCTGCGTTCCTCGCCAAGTACTCGGGCGTGAAGTCCGAAAAGGTGCCCACCGTCGAAACCACGCAGTAGGCACCCGGCCGCCCGCCTGGGTGCCAGGATGTAGCCGTGCTCGACATCAAGCGCATACGCGAGCAGCCCGATGCCGTCAAGGCCGCGCTGTCGCGGCGGGACCCTGCATTGGCAGGGGCGATCGACGCGATCCTTGAGCGCGATCGGCAATGGCGGGCCGCGACGAGTCAGGCCGAGGAGCTGCGCGCCGCGCAGAAGGCCCGCTCCGAGGAGATTGCCCGCGCCAAGCGCGCCGGCGAGGACGCCACGGCGGCGCTCGCGGATATGAAGGAGCTCAGTGCGCGCGTCAAGGAGCTGGGCGAGCAGGCGCGGGTTGCGCAGGAGGAACTGCAGCAGGCTTTGGCGCCGCTGCCCAATCTGCCGGACCCCAGCGCGGCGCCTGGTCCCGAGGACGAGATGGTGCGGGAGGTCGGGGAGATACCACAGCTCGCGTTCAAGGCGCGCGATCACCTGGAGTTGGCGGGGGCCGCGATCGACATGGACCGCGCCGCCAAGCTGTCGGGCGCGCGCTTTGCCTACTTGAAGGGCGATCTGGTGATGCTGGAGCTGGCGCTTGTGCGCTGGGTGCTTGAGAAGCTGCGCGGGCATGGCTTTGAGCCCGTGATTCCGCCGGTGCTCGTGCGCGAGCGGGCGCTGTTTGGCACCGGCTTTCTGCCCGACACCGAGCAGCAGATCTATCACCTGCCGGAGGACGAGCTCTATCTAGTGGGCACCTCAGAGGTCGCGCTTGCGTCATTGCATGACGAAGAGATCCTGCAGGCCGAGCAGTTGCCGCTGCGCTACGCCGGCCTCTCGCCCTGCTTCCGTCGCGAGGCCGGCGCGGCGGGCAAGGACACGCGCGGCATCTTCCGCGTGCACCAGTTCGACAAGGTGGAGATGTTCAGCTTCGTTTCGCCGCAGGAGTCGGGAGCTGAGCACGAGCTTATCCTGGGGATCGAGGAGGAGATCTTGGGGGAGCTGGGGTTGCCTTACCGCGTTGTCAACATCGCCGTCAACGATCTCGGCAACTCCGCTGCGAAGAAGTACGACTGTGAGGTTTGGCTGCCCAGTCAGGAGCGCTACCGGGAGTTGACCTCGTGCTCGACCACCACCGATTACCAGGCGCGGCGGTTGAACATCCGTGTGCGCCGTGAGAAGCACACCGAGGCGCTGCACACGCTCAACGGCACCGCCGTGGCGGTGGGGCGCACGCTGATCGCGCTGTTGGAGAACGGGCAGCGTGAGGACGGAAGTGTGGCGCTGCCCGAGTGCCTGGGGGCCTACGGGGCACCCACGGTGCTGCCGGGCGCATCCTAAGCTTTGAAGTTGCTCAGGGTGCGGGTGGCGATGGGTGTGGCGCCCAGGGGTTCGCTCCTTCGTTCACGGCCCGGGCCCTCGTGGGCCGCCTGGAGAGCACCTGAGGAGGCACGCCGGTTGTGTTAGGATGACATCATGTCAGAGCGTGGGTTGACCCATATCAGCGTGGCCGACGCCAAGCGGCGCTTCGCTGATGTCCTCGGCACCGTCCGCTACCAGGGCGAGCGCTATGTGGTGGAGCGCAACGGCACGCCGATGGCTGCGCTGGTCCCTCTCACCGACCTGCCGGAGTCCTCCGGGAAAGACGAGCGCCCCGGTTTCCTGGCGCTCGTCGGCGCGTTCGAGGACGCTCCCGAGTACGCCGAGTCGCTCGCCGAGGTCGTTCGCACCCGCGGAGCGCAGCGCTCGCGATCCGCTCCGCGACTCTGACAGGCGCTCGCGTGATCGTCCTGGACACCGACGTTGTGAGCGATCTCATGCGCCCGCGGCCCTCCGCCCAGCTAGTGGAGCGTCTCGCCCAAGTCGACGCGTCCGAGCAGGCCACGACGGCCGTCACCATCGGCGAGTTGGCCTATGGCGCTCAGCATGCCGATCGCCCCGAGCTTTATGAGCGCGCAGTGCGCCTGCTCTCAGGCACTCGCGTGCTCCCGTTCGACCGTGACGCGGCGGAGCTGTACGGCACCATTCGCAGTCAACTTGAGCGCGACGGCAGGCGGCTCCCCGATCCGGATCTGCGCATCGCCGCTACCGCGCTCGTGCACCGGGCTGTGCTCATCACAGGCAACATCCGCCACTTCGAGCGTGTTCCCGGCCTTGGATGCGAGAACTGGCTGCGTGAGTGAAAGGCTGCGTGGGCTGTACCTCATCAAGCTGGAGAAGCACCACCGCTGCGTGATCGTTCGGCCGGCTTGCTGCCGAGACGCATCTGAGGATCCACAGGCGCTGAGACGGCCATGGGGCTGAGACTGCTGTGGTCTACGTCTAGGCGCTGCCGGCCAACTGGATGTGATCGGCCTCGGCGGCGCCCCCGAACGGCCGCGTGAGCCCGAAGCGGTTCAGCGTGGCCTCGGGCACGCCCTCCACACCGGGGGTGTCTGACGCTTCGCCGCGCGTGTGCGGGTCGTTGGCAAAGCCGCCGACCTCGACTGAGTGCTGCGGCGTGCGGTAGCCGCTGACGCCGATCAGGTGCAGATGCAGCGCCTTGCCCAGGGTGTTCAGGCGCGCCGCGAGCTGCGGCTCCACGCCGACGCTGTAGTTGGTGCCGGCGGCCGGGAAGAAGCCATATTCCCCTTCGGTGCTCAGGTTGACCGGCCCGACGGGCCCGGAGTAGGCCAGCGAATTGCCGGCCGCGGCCAGTTCGCGCGTCTGGATCGTGGCCAGTTCGTGTTCGAGGCTCTGCTGATGCGAGCGCAAGGCGCCCAGCTCCGAGCTCTTGCGGTCGCGCGCCTGGATGTACGCGAGCTGGCGGTTGACCAGCGCGAGGTGCAGTTGCGCGACCTCGTCGCGCTGCACCAGCACGGCGCTGGTATTGCGCTGCTGGCGAGCCTCGATTTCGGTGAGCCTGGCTGCCTGCACGGTGACGGCGTGGTGCTCGACGGCCACCCGCGTGGTGGCCTGGGCGTTCTCGCTGGAGATCGCGCGCAGACTGTCGAAGCGCTCGATCAGGTCGGCAAAGCCGTGCGCCTCCAACACGACGGAGGCGATGCTGGGGGGAGGCGCCTCATAGGAAGCCACGACCTGGGCCACCAACACCTGCTTGTCGTGGGCCAGCTGCACCTGCAGAGCGGCCATCTGCGTACGCGCCGTGTGTAGTTCGGACTTCAACTTGGCCAACTGCGCGCGCTCCAGCGCGAGGCTCGATTCAAGCGCGCTCAGGCGAGTTTGCAGGTCGTTGATGTTGCCCTGGAAGCCGGCTATCTGGTGGTTGTCGGCGCTGATGCCGGAATGCAGTTCGCTGCTGCGTGCCTGGGAAGCGGCGATACGCCCTTCGATGCTCCCGGATGAGCTGGCACCGGCCGAGCCGACCGCGAAAGCGGCGATCGCGAGGACAGCGGCAATGATAGAGGCGGCTGCAAGCGGCAGCGCCCACGGATGTGAACGGGGAAAAGGGCTCATGTGCAGGCGATTCGCGAACCATTTGCAGGCATTCGTGAACTGCGCAAGCTAGTCGCGAGCGCCTTACGCACCAACTGCTGCAGCGCTGCTTGCAGTCTGTGCGGCGCTGCTTGCTGGCTGTGCGGCGCTGCTTGCTGGCTGTGCGGCGCTGCTTGCTGGCTGTGCGGCGCTGCTTGCAGGCTGTGCGGCGCTGCTCGCGGCGAGCTCGTCCACGATCCCCCGCGCCTTGCCGGGGCCTAGGAAGGGCGCGAGCGCGACATAGACGGCCTGGGGCAGCAACTGACGCAGCTCGGGCACGCGATCGTTCTGCGCCGCGTGACACAGCAGCTCGTGGATCGCGCCCGCGATGGCATCGGAGCAGATGCGCGGCAGCTGCTCGGCGCGCGGGCTGCGGTGGTAGCCCTCCTCCAGGAACAGGCTGAGCGTACGCATCGTGTCGAGGATGCGATCGAGCGCCGCCACGCCGGCGGCATAGGGCTCGATCAACATCAGGTGCGCCAGGTCGGGCAGCCCGGCGAGATAGCCAAACAGCGCGTCCAGGCCATTCCATACCTGCTCGGGCCAGGTGCGCCCCGTGAAGAAGGCGGCTGAAGCTGTCGTCAGGCCCTTCTCCAGGGCCATCGTCTGGGCTGCGAGGAAGACCTCCTGCTTGTTCTGGAACTGGCCGTAGAAGACGCCCCGCGAAGTGCCCGCGGCGGCGACGATGTCGGCGATCGTGGTGGCGGTGTAGCCCTTGGCGCGGATCACATGAGCGGTGGCTTCGACGATGCGTGTGTGGTGCTCGCTGGCCACCACGTTGGCCGGCAGGCGATTGCGCCCGCGCGGCAGACGGGGCCGCTCGGCATTGCCCCGCGTGGCTCCCGCACCCCGCTCGTCCCCGGCCCCGCCAAACCCGGAATCGCAAAGCCCAAGCCCCAACTCATCCCACTCGGCACTTGAGCGCCGGGCGTAGCCGGGTGACACGGCGTAAGAGCCTGTCCAGGTCTCGAGATCGTCAAGCAACAATCCCTGCTCGTGGGCATCGTGCGTGTAGCGGCGGGTCGAGATGACGCTGCGCACGCCGCCAAGCAGCGCCTTAGCCGGGATGTCCAGCGTGGGGATGCCCTCCGGGGGGGCTTCCAGCAACGCCTCGAAGGCCTGCTCCAGGCGCTCCACGAACTGCTCGCGCGCGGCGCGGATGCGCGGCTCGCCCGCGCGGGCCTGGGTGAGCAGCAGGCGCCAGTGCATCGCCGTGTCGCTTTTGGAAGGGTCGAGTACGACGCTGAGCATCACGCGCGGCTTCTGCTCCCAGGGCACGTCCTGGACCGCCTGCAGCAGCTCTTCGCCGAGCACGGGCGCGAGCGCGGAGAAGCTGGCCAGGAAGCAGTCCTCCTTGTCCTCGAAGTGCTCGTAGAAGGTGCTCCGCGAAACGCCGGCGTAGGCGATCGCCTGGGCCACGGTGGCGTCGGTATAGCCGCGGCGAGCGACGGCCTTGGCCATCCCCGCCAGCAGACGCTCGCGCTGACCGGCTGGTGTGAGCTTGCTTGCCATCTGTAACGCTACTGTACAAGAAGCAACTCAAGAACGTCAGCTTGACCTCAAGAAAATCTGCCTCACAAGCTCTGCTGGAGGCCAAAAACTGCCCAAAAGCAGGGAAAAAGGACCAGATTCAGGGTTTGTCACGGAATTAATGGCTATGATCCCTCTTGACAAGACCACCTGCGATCTGCTTTATTACCGATTCCGTACAAACTTGGTCGGCAGCGAAGTCGACTACGCAAGCTGGGAGCGCTACCGCCCCTCAACTCTCCGGGTAGCGCCTCAGGGGACCAATCGACGCAAATCCCCTCCGCGTCAGGGTCTCTCGAGACCGGAGCCGTGGCCTGTTCCCCCCAGGCCACGGCTCCTCTTTCAAGGCCACGGCCCATATTTGTTCAAGGCCACGGCTCATATTTGCGGCCAACGCCACCTCTTCCCTCGGCTGGACACTTAGAATATGCTTGCTATTGCAAAGATCAATCCGCCCGCGGCGCGCGACGTGGTGCGCGGAGTAGGTCGGATGGGTGAGCCAGCCTCATGGACTGGGTAGCCGATCGGGGGGACGATGGGAGACGAGCTTCAGCGGGCAAGGGTTGAGCGGGCATTAGCCGAGGAGATGGCTGCCCGCGGGGACCCCCACGCCGCCACCGTTGCCGACGTGGTAGCGCGGGCAGGCGTCTCACGCCGCACTTTCTACGAGCTCTATCCCGATCGCGAGGCCTGCTTTCTGGCGGCGCTTGAGTCGGGGTTGCGGCTGGCCGCCGATGAGATGTACACCGCCTATGCGCGCCAGGCGCGCTGGCAGGACGGCGTCCGGGCGGCCCTGGCGGAGCTCTTGGGGCTGCTCGATCGCGAGCCGGCGCTGGGACGGCTATGCGTGGTTTACGCCCTGGGCGGCGGCGCGCGGGTGCTGCGCCGGCGCATGGAGGCGATCGAGGTGCTGTGCGAATTCGTCGACCGCGGGCGCCTGGAGGGCTACGCCCGCAGCGAGCCGCCGGAGGTCGCGGCCGAGGGGGTGGTGGGCGCTGTGCTGGCCGTCATCCATACCCGCCTGGTGGTTGCCCCCTCCGAGCAATCGCAACCTTTGACGGAGCTGCTGGGACCGCTGATGAACCTGATCCTGCTGCCCTATATGGGCGCCGCGAAAGCCGGTCGGGAGCTGACCAGGCAGGCGCCCCGCCCGACTGCGGTGCAGGCCGGCCGCGGCGAGGCGTTGGGGCGCGACGGCGCAGGCATGCGCGTGACCTACCGCACCGCGCGCGTGCTGCGCGCAATCGGCGAGCGTCCGGGGGCCAGCAACCGCGAGGTCGCCGATCAGGCCGGCATCGTCGACCAGGGTCAGATCTCGCGGCTGCTCAGTCGCCTTGAGAGCCTTGCCCTGGTGGCGAACAAGGGTGTCGGTCTCGGCGGTAGCGCCACGCGCGGCACCGCCAACGCCTGGGTGCTCACGCCGCGCGGTGAGCAGGTGCAGCGGGGCGTGCAGCCGCAAGCGCGGCCGGCCTCGCGCCCGGCGCGGGGGTAGCGTCGCCGGGGTCCTAAGGCGCATCGCGACACGGCGATGCCTTGCGCGTCGACTAGGCCCGCACGGCGGCCCGCCGGCTGAGCCGCGTGAGCTCGCGCACGAGCAGAGCGACCGAGCGCTCAAGCTGCTCGATGGTGGCCTTGTCGACCCGCGCGATGCCGACCTCGCGGTTGACCCAGGCGTTGATCTCGCGGTGGCTGCGCTTATCGCGGCGGTTCAGGTCTGCGACCAGGCGACTGCGCTCCGCGCGTAGGTGGTCACGCCGTTCGAAGGCCGCCATCGGCGGCGGCTCGGCGGACCGCTGAACCCCAGCTGTCTCCCTGGCCCCGGCCGTCTCCGCCGCGACCCCGGGGGCACTCGGCCCGGCCATCGCGGGACTGGGCCCGAAGAGCGTCATCTGTGGCGCGACCTCGGCGCTGAGCGGCACGAAGTCGATCGCCTCCGAGCGCTCGCTCTGGCGGCGCGGCTCGCGCTCCTCCTCGAAACCGTCCTCGGACTCAGGGCGGCGCAGCACATGGCGCAGCTCGCTCTCGACCTCTGAGGCGTGGTGGCGCAGCAGCGGATCGGCGGGCAGATACAGCCAGCTTGGCTCGGGCGCGCGCCCACGGATGGTGCGCACGAAGCGCCCCACGATCTGGCGAAAGATCAGGGGAGTCTTGGCGGCGGTGGCGTAGACGCCGACGCGCAGGCGTGGAATGTCCACCCCCTCGGAGACCATGTTGACGGCGACGATCCAAGGCTCGCTTGAGTTGGTGAAGGCGGCCAGCTTGTCCGCGGCGCGTGTCTCGGTGTGCAGCACGATCACGGGCGGGCGCCCGGTCGCCTCGCGCAGCAGCGCCGCGATCTGACGAGCATGGGCGGCGTCGGCGGCCACCACCAGGCCCCCGGCATCGCGATGGCCCTCCGCACGCAGCGTCTGCAGGCGGTTGTGAGCCTCGCGCAGGATGCGCGGCAGGCCGTCGGGCAGCTCGGTTGAGATAGCGGTGCGGTAGCGCCGGCCAGCCTCGCGCGCGCTCAGCACGGTCTCGAAGGAGGATTCGATCACGTCCTCGCCGCTGCGCCAGGAAAGCGCGCCGTCGAAGGTGACGAAGGCCACCGGCCGGCAGATGCCGTCGGCCACGGCCTGGGCGTAGGTGTAGGAGGTATCGGGCTCGGCCAGGCCTTCGGCGTCATAGCGCACCCCAGGGATCGGTGTGGCGTCCGAGCGGAAAGGGGTGCCTGAGAGCAGCAGCCAGCGCGGAGATGCCGCGAAGGCGCGCTGAAAGCCGGCACCCCAGGCGAGGTCCTCGCCGAGATGGTGGGCCTCGTCGGCGACCACCAAGGTGTTCGCACCGCTCCCGGCCGCCCACGCGCGCGGGTCTGAGGCCACCCGCGCGTAGGTCACCGCCACCCCGTGGAAGCCGCGCGGCGCGCGTGGCTGCTCCGCGTCGGGAACCAGCTGCACGCCGAGTGCCGCCGCGGCCCTCGCCCACTGGCGCGTGAGGGGAGTTGTGGGGCACAGCACCGCCACGTTGCTCACCGCGCCTTCGTCCAACAGGCGCCGCGCCAGCTCCAGCGCCGGACGCGTCTTGCCGGCCCCGGGGGCCGCCGAGATGAGGAAGGGGCCGCCTTGCCAATCCTCCAGCTGCGCCAGCGTGCGCCGTTGCCAGGCGCGCAGAGAGGTGGGGGCGGAGGTGATGGCCAAAGGGCCAGGCATCCTGCGCTATGGGCCGGACGGATCGCGGCGCGGCCCTCGGCCGAGGCAGGCCGCTAGCCGATCGAGATGGGGATCGAGCTGGCGATGCCGTGCAGTGGTGTGAGCGTCAGGCGGTAGCGCCCGGAAGGCAGCACGCCATGCCCACGCAGATGCGCGTGATTGATGCCCACATGAGCCGCGAGCGAGTTGGCACCTCGCAAGGTGCTCCAGCGCCAATGCCCATGCACGCGCACCCAGCGGGCCAAGGTGATGCGCACCGAGACGGGAGCATTGAGGACGAAGCTGAAGGCGACCTTGGCGAGCGAGGGGTGACGGCGGTTGAGCGCGATCACGGCGGCCAATGTCAAGGATAGCCCCGAGACGCGGACCTGCGAACTGGCCTTGACGCTCGCGACGTTCGAAGGCGTGGGAGCGGGCGAAACAGCCGTGCTTGAGCCGTTGCCGGGGCTAGCCGTGCCTCCGCCCCCGCCCGAACCGCCGCTGGGAGGACCTTCGCCGAAGCCTTCGGTCTGGCCCGGCACCGGCTGGAAGGCGCTGAGGCCGATCGGGGTGCCCACGCCGGTAGGTCCGTCGTAGCCGGCGGCGGCGTTGCAGATCGCATGACCGGCACCGCAGTCAAGCAGCGAGGCGAGCGAGCCGCTGCACGCGGGACTACCGCTGTAATTGCCCTTGCATTCGCCGTTGCCCCCTTCTGTGATGTCGTGCAAGCCGCCCGAGCCGGCGTTGGCGTAGAGCGTGGCGGCCGGGTAGGCAACACCGTGCGCGCCACCGGCAAGCGCAAAGGTGGAGGCGATTATCGGTGAGGCGACGCTGGTGCCGCCGATGGTGAAGTATTCGGGCGCTTCTTCGCCGAGTTCTTCCTTTTCAGTGCCGAGATATTCGGGAATGGAGTCATAGACCTCGACCCCGGTAATGGGATCGGCGTCGGCGGCGATGTCGGCGACGGCCCGCCGTGAGCCGCAGCCGACGGCGGACCAGTCGAGCAGCTGTGACTGCCATAGGGGCGCGGCGAAACGCAGGCTGCAGCCGCCTCCGGCGGCGCCATTGCCGTGGTTCCAGACGCTCTCTTCGCGCCATTCGCCGGTGATGCTGGTCTTCAGCTTGGTACCGCCGACGGCGACAACGCGCGGCGAGGAGGCCGGGTAGCTAGGTCCTTCAAACCAAGATGAGTTCTTCTGTCCGCGGCTGTTGTATTCGTCCCAGTTGAGGTAGCCCTCATCGCCGGAGGAGGCGGTAATGACGATGCCGGGGTGATTGAAGGCGGAGCTGTCCACGGGGGACTCTTCGCCGCCCCAGGAGTTTGATATCTCGCCGGTCGTGGTGCCGGGCGGGGAGGCCGCCTTGAGCAGGGCGGCGGCGGTGTCCTCGGCCGCTTCCAGATCCGGGAAACCGGCCGTTTCGGCCTCGACCAGCAGGATGTGGCAGTTCTGGCATACGGAGTGGGCGACCTGGATGTCGGTTGAGATCTCGATTGACCATTCGCCATTGGCTTTGGGGAAGGGTGCAGGCGCGGTCAGACCCAGCTGGTTGACCTTGGTGAAGCAGCCGTTGGCGTGCGTGCATTCGGGCAGCCCGTAGCGCTGGTCGAAGACTCCGAGGTCGGCTTCGGCGTTCGGGTCGTCGTAGGCGTCGACGATCGCGATCGTCTGCGGTTCGGTGCTTTCGAGCGGGAGTTCGTATGCCTTGTGCAACTGCTGCGGTGAAAGTCCGGGCGGTTCGGGGGTGGGACTGGCAGGCGAGGCCGCGCCGCTCGGCGCCGAAGAGGTGAAGGGCGCGGAGGCGGAAGGGACAGCGGTCGCAGAGGAAGGCACGAGCCGCTCCGCCAAGCAGGCGGCGTATCCGGGCGCGGGGGCGGAGCAGGCGGGCTTGACCGTGTAGCCGGCGGAGCCCGCGGCGAAGACAGGCACGGCGAGAACCATCACAGCAAGCAAGCAAGCGCCGATCGCGACCGCGATCGGCAGAAGAGGCGCAAATGCCTTGGCTAAGGGGATCTTGGACATAGGCATCGCGTCGTTCTCTGCGCCTGCGTCGGCGCGAGCGCCGAATCCATATAGGGCAAAGGGTACTTCTCGGCACACGTTCGAGCGCCAAGCGGCGAGGACTGGGAAGGTCGAGGGGCCCAGCTCGGCGACCTGCGGTCGCCTGCGCCACCCTCTACGCTGCCTAGCCGTGCCGCGACCGTTCGGTTTCCTGCTGTCCTCCAACCCCCCACCGCGGCGTGTGGGGGTGGTTACAGCAATCGCGCTCGTGGCGCTGTGCACGCTGATCGTGTACCCGCTGAAGCACGCAGCGCCGGTGGTGTCGCTGGGCGTGGTGTATCTGCTGGCGGTGCTGGTGGTGTCGGCCACGTGGGGAGCTTGGTTGGGAGGAGCGACGGCCGTGGGCAGCGCGCTGGCCTTCAACTTCTTCCACCTGCCCCCGGTCGGGGAGCTGACGGTCAGAGGTTCGAGCAATTGGGTGGCGCTGGTGGCGTTCCTGGTGGCCGCAGTGCTGGCGAGCTCAGTGGCAGAGGTGACACGCGCTCGCACACGCGAGGCGGAGGAGCGCCGCCGCGAGGCCGATCTGGCGGCGGAGATGGCCCGGCTGCTGCTGCGCGGAGGCAGCCTCGATGAAACGCTGCCGACGGCGGCGGCGAGACTGGCACACGCGCTTGAGCTGCCCTCGGCCGCGATCGATCTGGAGGCGATCGAAGGGGACGAGCGCAATGTGGCCTTTGCGCTGCGCGAGGGCACGAGGCGCCTAGGCACGCTGGTGGTGCCGGCGGACACGCCCGAGCGCGACCTGCGCCGCCTGCAGGAGCGCGTGGTGCCGGCGCTGGAGGCGCTGCTGAGCGCTGCGCTTGAGCGTGAGGGGCTGCTGGGCGAGGTGGTGGAGACGGCGGCGCTGCGCCGCGCGGACGTGGTCAAGACGGCGCTGCTGCGCGCGGTCTCGCACGATCTGCGCTCGCCTTTGACGGCGATCGCCACCTCGGGCGAGGCGCTGGCGCTTGACGGCCTGGACCCTCAAGAGCGCGAGGAGCTCGCGAGCGTGATCCTGGAGGAGACCCAGCGCCTGGCGCGGCTGGTCGACAACCTGCTGGACCTTTCGCGCCTGGAGGCGGGCGCGGCGCAGCCGCGGCGCGAGTGGACCTCGATCGAAGAGGTGATCAGGGTGGCGCTCGACGAGTTGGCGGGCAAGGAGAGCGACTGGGCGCTGTCGATTGACCGCGAGCTGCCGCTGGTGCTGGCTGATTCGACGCAGCTGGAGCGCGCGATGGTGAACGTGCTTGAGAACGCACGGCGTCACTCCGGTGGGCACCCGGTGTCAGTGCGCGCCAGGGCAGTGAGAAGCATCGGCGGGGCAACCGAAGGCAGGCTAATCGTGCGCGTGGTGGACCGTGGCCCGGGCATCCCACCGGCGCAGCTGGAGCGCGTATTCGAGCCGTTCTACCGGGCGGGCACCGCCGGCGGCGGGCACCGTGGATCGGGCCTAGGCCTGGCGATCGCGCGCGGCTTCACGGAGGCGAACGGGGGAGAGCTGCGCGTCGAGTCCCTGCCCGGCCAGGGGGCGACGTTCGTGTTCGAACTGCCATTGAGCAGCGAGCCCCATGAGCGCTGAGCAACCATGCGGACTGGCCGATGAGCGCTGAGCAAACCATGCGGACTGGCCGATGAGCGCTGAACCGCCCCGCATACTGGTGGTTGACGATGAGAGCCAGATCCTGCGCGCGCTGCGGGTGGTGCTGCGCGAGGCGGGCTTTGAGGTGGTGCCGGCGGAAACGGCAAAAGAGGCCCTCGACCGCGCCGCGGTGCGCCCCCCGCAGGCGGCGATCGTCGATCTGGTGCTTCCCGACGGTGATGGCATCGAGGTGACGAGGCGCCTGCGCGAATGGAGCGATATGCCGATCCTGGTGCTCTCCGCGATCGGCGAGGAGGAGCAGAAGGTGCGAGCGCTTGAGGCCGGCGCGGACGACTACATAACTAAGCCCTTCGGCGCGCGCGAGCTGGTGGCGCGGCTACAGGCGGCGCTGCGCCGCGCGGGCCGCGGGGAGGAGCCAGCGGTGACGGTGGAAGGTCTCGAGATCGACCTGGCGGCGCGCACGGTGAAGCGCGAGGGAGAGCCGATTCACCTGACGCCGATCGAGTTCGACCTGCTGCGCGTGCTGGTGCGAAATCGCGGTCGCCTGCTGACACACCGGGCGCTGCTGAGCGAGGTGTGGGGCCCCGAGTACGTCGATGACATCCAGCCGCTGCGCACGCACATCGCGCGGCTGCGCGCGAAGATCGAGCCGGAGGGACGACCGAAGTACATCGTCACCGACCCGGGCGTGGGGTACCGATTCTCTTCGTAACAAAATCGTTATACACCGTGCCTTGATCGTCATGCGGCCGTGATGCACGGGGGCGCATAGTAGTGGCATGGACTTACTTGCCATTGCACTAGGCATCGTTATGTTCGCTCTTCTCTTGTTGATGGTCGAGGGGATCGATCGGGTATGAGCCTGTCTTTGCCTCTCGGCGCCTTCATCGCGCACATGTCCGCGGGTGACTTCTTCGGCCTGGTGGTGACGGTGCTGATTATCGGCTATCTCTTTTACGCCCTGATCAGAGGTGAGAAGCTGTGAGCCTCACCGGCTGGCTGACGATCGTGTTGTTCGCGGTGATCCTGACGGCGCTGGCTTTGCCCCTGGGCCGTTACATGGCCAAGGTGTATACGGGCGAGCGGGTTTTCCTGACTCCGCTGTTTGGCTGGCTGGAGCGTTTTCTCTACAAGGTCCTGCGGGTTGACCCGCAGCGCGAGCAGGACTGGAAGTCTTATGCGAAGAGCCTGCTGATCTTCTCGCTCGCTGGCTGGCTGCTGCTGTATTTGATCCTGCGCACGCAGAATGCCTTCTATGTACCGCATGCGTTGAACCCGCTGGGCTACCACAGCGCGCCGTGGAACGTTACGTTCAACACCGTCTCGTCCTTCATGACGAACACCAACTGGCAGTACTACAGCGGCGAGACGACGATGAGCTACCTGAGCCAGATGATCGGCTTGACAGTGCAGAACTGGCTGTCTGCCGGCATCGGGATCGTGGTTGCCGTGGCCCTGATCCGCGGCATCGTGGGCAGGAGCGGCAAGTCGATCGGCAACTTCTGGCAGGACCTCGTGCGCACGATCCTCTATGGGCTCGCGCCGCTGTCGGTGCTCACCGCGATCGTGCTCGTCTCCCAGGGTGTGATCCAGAACTTCTCGACCTACCTGACGGCGCACACCCTGACGGGGCTGACGCAGTCGATCGCGATGGGTCCCATCGCCTCGCAGGAGGCGATCAAGCTGCTGGGTACCAACGGCGGTGGCTTCCTGAACACCAACTCGGCGCACCCTTTCGAGAACCCAACCGCGTTCACCAACTTCTTCGAGATGCTACTGGTGCTGGTGATTCCCGCGGCGCTGGTGTTCGCCTACGGGCGCATGACCGGCAACCGCCGTCAGGGCTATGCGATCTTCGCCACGATGATGGTGATGTTCCTGGGCGCCGTCACGGTGGCCTACATCGCCGAGGCGCACGGCTCGCCGGCGCAGCACGCCGCAGGTCTGCACACGCATGTGATCGCGGGCTCAGGCGGAGGCAACATGGAAGGCAAGGAGCAGCGCTTCGGCATCGCCGGCTCGGCGCTGTTTGACGTCGTCACCACCGTCACCTCCTGTGGTGCCGTCAACAGTGCGCTTGAGTCCTTCACTGGCATCGGCGGCGCGGTGCCCTTCGCCAACCTCTCCGCCAGCGAGGTGATCTTCGGTGGCGTCGGCACGGGGCTTTACTCGATGCTCCTGTATGTGCTGCTGGCGGTGTTCATCGGTGGCTTGATGGTGGGACGCACGCCGGAGTGGCTGGGCAAGAAGCTAGAGGCGCGCGAAATAAAGCTGGCCGGCCTGGGCATTCTCATCACGCCTCTGGCAGCCCTGTTCTGCACGGCGCTGGCTACGGCCAGCAGCGCCGGGCGCAAGTCGATCGCCGAAGTGGCGCTCTCCAAGAGCGGTGGCAACACGCCGCAGGGTTTCTCCGAGACTTTCTATGCCTATTTATCCCAGGCCAACAACAACGGCTCGGCCTTCGCGGGCTACACCGGCTTCATCCAGCCGAGCGCCGGCAATGTGGGCTCTCACGGCATCACCTTCGCCGATCTGCTCGGCGGCTTTGACATGCTCTTCGCGCGCTACGCGCCGATTCTCTTCGCGCTCGCCGTCGCCGGTGCCTTGGCGGGCAAGCGCGTGACGCCCGCGGGCCTCGGCACGATGCGCACCGACAACCCCACGTTCGTGGTGCTGCTGATCGGCGTGATCGTGCTCGTGGGCGCGCTCACCTTCTTCCCCGCACTGCTACTGGGCCCGATCGTGCAGGGCCTCACGGGACACCTCTACTGACAATGCGCCGCGACATCCTCACATCGCTAATCGGCATCGTCGTGTTCACGATCCTGCTCGGCTTGGTCTATCCGCTCGTCATCACGGGCGTGAGCCAGGTCGCCTTCCCCGGCAACGCCGACGGGCAGAGGGTCTATGTGAAGGGTCAGCTGGTGGGCTCGAAGCTGATCGGCCAGAACTGGGGGACGCCGGTGCTCGAAAAGAACGGCAAGCCCAAGGAAGTAAAGGGCGTGATCGTCACCGAAGCCGACCCGCGCTACTTCCAGACGCGTCCCTCGGCCACCGAAGGCGGCGCCTACAACGCGGCTGCCAGCACCTTCTCTAACCGCGGACCCAACAGTACCCGGACCGAGGAAGCCGATGCCGAAAACATCAAGGCCTATCTCGAACTGGAGCGCCCCTACAACCCCGGGCTGAACGCGGCGAGCGTGCCCGTCGATGCAGTGAACACCTCAGGCTCGAACCTCGATCCCGAAATATCGGAAGCCAACGCCCACATCCAGGCGCACCGCGTGGCGGCCAAGCGCGGCCTCTCGCTGGCAACGGTGAATGGCCTGATCGGCAAGTACACCTCCGGGCGTGGCGTGGGCTTCTCCGGTGAACCGGGAGTGAACGTGCTGGAGCTTAACCTGGCGCTCGATCGCCTGGCAGGAGGAGCGCACTGATGTCGGCAAGTACCGCAAATACTGAGCGCCAGTCTGAGCGTCAGGCAGTTTCACTCTTCCAGCGCGACATCGTCATGCGCGCGCTGATCGACAGCGTCAGAAAGCTTGACCCCCGCGTGCAGATTCACAACCCGGTGATGTTTGTCGTGGAGATCGGCTCGGTGATAACGACAATCACGTGGCTGATCCAGGCCTTTGGCGGCAAGCCTCTCGGCGGCGGCCATGAGCCCGCCTGGTACACCTTCACGATCGCCATCTGGCTATGGCTGACCGTGGTGTTCGCCAACATGGCCGAGGCCTTTGCCGAGGGCCGTGGGCGTGCGCAGGCGGACACCTTGCGCAACATGCGCAAGGAGACGGTGGCGAAGATGCGCGATGGCAGCACGAAGGCCGCCTCGGAGCTCGTCAAGGGTGACATGGTGATCGTCACCGCCGGTGAGCTCATCCCCGGCGATGGCACCGTGACGAAGGGCATCGCCACCGTCGATGAGTCGGCGATCACTGGTGAGTCAGCACCCGTGATCCGCGAGAGCGGCGGCGACCGCAGCGCCGTGACCGGCGGCACGCGCGTGACCTCTGATGAAATCGTCGTGGAAATCACGCAGGAGCCAGGTCACTCCTTCCTCGATCGCATGATCGCGCTGGTCGAGGGGGCCGAGCGGCGCAAGACGCCGAATGAGATCGCGCTCAACATCCTGCTCGCCGCGCTGACCTTGATCTTCATGATCGTCGTCGCCACCTTGCGGCCTTTCGGGCTGTTTGCCGGCACCTCGATCTCCGAGACCACGCTGATCGCGCTGCTCGTCGCGCTTATACCCACGACGATCGGCGCGCTGCTCAGCGCCATCGGCATCGCGGGCATGGACCGCATGGTGCGCCGCAACGTGCTTGCGCTGAGCGGCCGCGCCGTTGAGGCCTCGGGCGATGTGGACGTGCTGCTGCTGGACAAGACGGGCACGATCACCATCGGCAACCGCCTGGCCAGCGAGTTCATCCCGATGCCGGGCGTGAGCGAGGCCGAGCTGGCCGAGGCGGCGCAGCTGTCCTCACTCGCGGACGAGACCCCGGAGGGCCGCTCGATTGTGGTGCTGGCCAAGCGGTACGGCATCCGCGCCCCTTGGGGCCCCGGCGAGCACGATCTGCGCAACACGGAGGCGCAGTTCGTCCCATTTTCCGCGCAGACACGGATGAGTGGCGTGGATTATCAGGGCCAGCAGCTGCGCAAGGGCGCCGGCGACTCGATCGTGGGGTTCATCGAGGGGGAGGGCGGTCAGGCGCCGCCGGAGCTGCGGGGGCAGCTGGATCGCATCGGCCGCGAGGGTGGCACCCCGCTGGCGGTGGCGCGCGACAGCCAGGTATTGGGTGTGATTTATCTGAAGGACACGATCAAGGAGGGCATGAAGGTTCGCTTCGATCACCTGCGCGCGATGGGGATCAAGACGGTGATGGTCACCGGCGATAACCGTTTGACGGCGGCGAAGATCGCGGAGGAGTCGGGAGTCGATGACTTCCTCGCGGAAGCCACGCCCGAGGCGAAGCTGGCGCTGATCAAGGAGCAGCAGGAGGGTGGGCGCTTGGTGGCGATGACGGGCGACGGCACCAACGACGCTCCTGCGCTGGCGCAGGCGGATGTGGGAGTAGCCATGAACACGGGTACGCAGGCGGCGCGCGAGGCGGGGAATATGGTCGACCTCGACAGCAATCCCACGAAGCTGATCGAGATCGTGGAGGTGGGCAAGCAGCTGTTGATCACGCGCGGCGCGCTGACGACGTTCTCGATCGCCAACGACGTGGCCAAGTACTTCGCGATCCTGCCGGCGGTTTTCATTGCCACCTATGCGACAGGCGTTGGTCCCCACCCCGCCCAGGGCCCGCTGCATGTGCTGAACATCATGAACCTGGGCACGCCGCAGTCGGCGATCGTCTCGGCGATCATCTTCAACGCGCTGGTGATCCCACTGCTGATCCCCCTAGCGCTGCGCGGGGTGCGCTATCGGCCGATCGGCGCCAGCGCGCTGCTGCGGCGCAACCTGCTGATCTATGGCCTGGGGGGCATCGTGGCGCCGTTTATCGGCATCAAGCTGATCGACCTGATCATCCATAACGTGCTGGGGGCCTGAGCTCCGCCCTGAGCGTGGGTGAAGGACAATGCCTGTATGTCCTCCCAACATGGCCGCCTCAAGGTGTTCATAGGGATGGCGGCGGGCGTCGGCAAGACCTACCGGATGCTGCAGGAGGGCCAGGCCGAAGCCGAGGCCGGGCGGGATGTGGTGGTGGGCTATCTGGAGCCCCACGGAAGGGTCGAGACGGAGAGCCTGGCGGCGGGCCTTGAGGTCTTGCCCCGGCGGCGCACGCACTACCGCGAGACGCCGCTTGAAGAGATGAACCTGGCGGCGATCTTGGCGCGCGCACCGGAGTTGTGCCTGATCGACGAGCTGGCGCACACCAACGCACCGGGCATGGAGCACGAGAAGCGCTACGAGGATGTGCGGGAGGTGCTGGAGGCCGGCATCGATGTGTTCTCAACGGTCAACGTGCAGCACCTGGAGAGTCTCAACGATCAGGTGACACAGTTGACGGGCACGCGCGTACGCGAGACGATCCCCGATGCGGTGCTCTCAGCGGCAGATGAGGTGGTGCTGATCGATGTCACCCCGGAGGCGTTGATCGCGAGGTTGCGGGCGGGCAAGGTCTACCCCTCCGAGCGGGTGCCCGCGGCGCTGAACAACTTCTTCAAAGTCGAGAACCTCTCCGCGCTGCGTGAGACGGCGCTGCGGCAGGTGGCCGAGGGGGTGGAGGTCAAACGCCTGGCGCCCCCGCCGACGGTGGCGAGCAGCCGGCGTGAAGACAGGCTCGTCAAGGCAGCCGCGCCGCAGGCAATATCAGAGCGGCTGCTGGCGCTTGTGACGCTCTCCCCGCGCGCGCAGCGGGTCGTGCGCCGCGCGTGGCGCTCGGCCCAGCGGCTAGGGGCAGAGCTGGACCTGCTGACCGTGCGCACCCCCGGCCGCGCCGGCGGACAGACGAGCTCAGAGGAGCGCGAACAGCTGGAGGCGCTGCGCCGCCTGGCCTCAATCCTGGGCGCGCAGCTGCTGGTGGAGGAGGGCGACGACGTGGCCGAGGTGGCGATCCGCGTGGCGCGCGAGCGAGGCAGCACCTACGTGCTGATGGGCGCACCCAAGCCGCGCAACGCCTGGCGGCGTCTGACCCAGCCGGCGCTGCCCTTCCGCTTGCTGCGCGGCCTGCCGGGTGTGGACCTGCGCATCGTTGCGGATCGCACGCTGCGCGAGGAGCCGCCGGCGCCTGAGGAGCCACTGCTGTGATCGCCGCCGTGGTGGCGCTGCTCGTGGGCCTGGCGCTGGGCGCCCTGGCTGCCCTGGAGTTCGAGCGCCGCCGCCGCGGCCGCGCGCTGAGCCGCCGCGCGCCGGTACACCGCATCGCGTTCCCCTTCACCGGCGAAGGCCTATCCGAGCCGGCGCTGGTGGCGGCATTGCGCCTGGCGCGCGCGGAGGGAGCGACGCTGATGCCGGTCTACCTGGCGCTCGTGCCGCTGCGGCTGTCCGTCGAGGTCCCGCTGCCTGTGGAGGCCGCACAGGCGCTGCCGCTGCTGGAAGCGATCGAGCAGCGCGCCCTACGGGCGCACGTGCCGGTGGACTCGCGCATCGAGCGGGGCCGCACGGTGCGCCACGCGATGCGCGAAATGATGGAGCACGAGCACTTTGAGCGAATGGTGGTGGCCGCGGGCGCCAACGGGCTGGGCGATGGCTTCAGCGCGGAAGATGTGGCCTGGCTGGTTGAGCACGCGCCTGGTGAGTTGATTGCACTGCGACCGGCGCAACCAACGACCCCTTAGACTGTTCAAAGGACATGGCTGTAAGTGCTCCCTTTC
This sequence comes from Solirubrobacteraceae bacterium, assembly GCA_025449845.1. Taxonomy (GTDB): domain Bacteria; phylum Actinomycetota; class Thermoleophilia; order Solirubrobacterales; family Solirubrobacteraceae; genus Palsa-744. The sequence goes on from JANWIP010000028.1 coordinate 135,535, forward strand.
ATCCTCGCCCGTCCGGCGGCTCAGGTGCTCGACGTGCGGTCGCGGCTCTGCTGCTGTGCGGGTTGCTCGCTGTTGTGGGCCTCGTCGGTCAGGCGCAGGCCAGCCATAGCACCGCGCCGAGCGCAGCAATCCACGGCGTCGCGCCGCACGGCACCGCGCCGAGAGCTCACGCCGCGAGCATCTTCCTGACGGGCATCGGCGACGAGCAGTCGCAGATGTTCAGCGACCCCGACTGGCAGCGCCTGCACACGAAGATCACTCGCTACATCGCTCCCTACGACGCCGCCGTGCGTCCCTACTCGCTCTCGCAAGCGTCGGCCTGGATCCACGCTGCGGAAGCCCAGCACCAGCGTGTGCTGGTGGCCTTCTACCACTCCGAGTACACCCCCTTGAAAATGCCGAGCGTGGCTTCCTACCAGCGCGACGTGCAGCGCTTTATCAGGTTGTTCCCCCACGTGCGCGACTACCAGGCCTACAACGAGGCCAATCGCGGCAGCATCCGTGGCGTGCTCACCAGCCCGAGCGCCTCATTGGCGGCGCAGTACTACACGTCGCTGCGCCATGTCTGCCATGGCTGCACGGTCGTGGGCCTCGACGTGCTGGACGCGCAGAGCATCAGCCCGACCCTCAACTACATCGCCGAATTCAAGCACGAGGTCGCGCATCTGCACGCCACGATGCCGAGCGTCTGGGGCCTGCACAACTACTCCGATACCAACCGCCGCTCCAGCAGCCGCACCCGCGCGGTGCTCGCAGCGGTGCCCGGCCAGGTATGGCTGACCGAGACCGGCGGCATCGTCAAGTTCGGCGGTGCCTTCCCCAACCTCCACGGCTCCGGCCTACGCCGCGCGGCCAGCTCGCTGTCCTTCATGTTCAGCCTCGCCGGCTCAAGCTCCCGCATTACGCGCCTCTACATCTATGACTGGTCTGGCGGCACTGCTGCTACCCGCTTTGATGCCGGTCTCACCGACGTCCACCACGTCCCGCGTCCGGGCTACGTCACCGTCTGCCGCAAACTGCATGCCACTGGCTGTGGCGTCGTGCGGATCTCAAGCCACTAGCCAGCGCCGCTCCGCGGGGAGCAAGGAGCAGGCGGCGCCCTGCGGAGCAAGCAGGTCAGAGAGTCGGAAACACTGTTGCCTTCGTATGGCAGGCCACGGGATACGTCGCCGACGCATGATTTGACGCGCGCCGAGTGCGTGCATGATTATGCGACGCCTCCCGCGAAAGGAGATGGATCAGATGCGGATGTTGTTCAAAGCCAGGGCTCTGGCGCCGGCGTTGACGGGCGTGACCAGTGCGGTCATCGCGCTCGCTCTCTTGGTGGCACCAGCGGCAACTGGATTCCAGTCAAGCTCGACCAAAGCGACGGGTCTCGCTCACAGCGGAGTATTCGTCCTCCAGGGCGGGGGTTCCACAATCGAATGCACAAGCACTGAAGGCACGTGGGGGATCCTGAACGGAACGAAAGAAGCAACCGAAGGCCCACAATTGAAACTGAACATCACGAAATGGAACGGCTGCATAATGAAAACCAGCGTTGTCAAAGCGGTCGTTCCCGTTATCAAAGCGTGTGTCCTTGGCTTTGAAGAAAACGGCTTAGAAGCCAGTGCGACCATCGTCACCACGTGTACGGCTGAAGTAAAAGTAATCATACCCTGCGTCTTATCGATACCAGCGCAACAGGCGGGCCTCAAGACGAACCTGTTGACGTATGAAGGCAAAAGTCTGCAAATCAAAGCTGAAGACGCAGGAATCGTCACCAAACCCAAAGAATGTCTTGGCGTCAGCGAAACCACCAACGCGAAAGCAAAAGCGACCTTCACGGCCGAAGGGATGTCACAGCCTCCAACTATTGTTGCTGTTAATCATACTTTGATAAAGACGACTGGGCTGGCGACATGGACGGAAGCATTGATCTATAAAGTGGTAGCTGGAAAATGGACTCCTGGGACGCCTAAAGAGAATGTATCGGTTGGTAAAGAAAGCTGGCTAGCCGTGACAAACGGCTGCACTCAGGCCGGCGGATATATTGCACCGGAAAAATGTGAAGTGGAACTCAAATTCTCTGAACCGGCATTCAATCCGTTCCGGGCGCTGCTCGAATTTACGCCGGCCCCAAGGGTGACGATAGAATCGAATTGACGAGATTGTTGTCTAGTGGCTGCGTCCCCGTAACGACCGGGGGCGCAGTGCTGTCATGGAGCCGGCCGCAAGCGCAATCAATCCCACTGCGAACGCTAGCGGCGCCAGCGTCTTCAACGGGTAGTCGCCGAACCCCTTGTGCAGCGCGGTGTGGTCCCCGGCGCCGACGATGCTGAGCAGGCCGCGATGGTCAATGCCGAGCACCGTGGGGGCAAGGGCCGCGAACAGCGCCCAGCCCGTGAGCAGCGCGAGGGCCACGAGCACAGAGTTGCGGGTGAAGTTCAGGCGCGGAGTCGCCAACGCTGCCAGCACAACCGCGCCGCCGGCGGCCAGGAAGAAAGGCCAGATGCCGCCCCAGCCGCGGCCGAGGCCGATGGCCGTGGCGATCGTGGGCTGGAAGAAGCCCTGGCGCAGGTAGCGGGCCCAGATGACGACCTCGGTCTCATAGCCCGTGAGGGGGTGGGTGATCGTCGCGATGATGGTGGTGGTGAGGGAGACGGCGGCGAGGGCGATGGTGGGGGCGGGCCAGCGCTTGTAGGCGATGCCGAGGGGAACGGCGAGGAAGGGGAGCATCGTTGTCAGGAAGCGGGGGCCCATGAAGCCGCCTCCGAAGGGCAGGTAGTAGCCAGAGTTGTAGCCGACGTAGCAGAGGCAGATGCCGCCGATCGTCAATGCCTCGGCGCGCTTGCCGCGGTTGTAGAGCACGATGGTGCCTAGTGCGCCCAGCGCCAATACCGGAGAGAGGGTCAGTAGGCCACGACTGTCGAAGAGCAGCGTGGCGAGCACCTTGAGGCTGGGCGCGCCGATCCCGAAGAAGCCCTGCTGCTGGCGGGGGATGCTGGAGTAGGCCAGGTGGGTCCAGGAGTGGAAGGCGTAGTGGTTGTAGAGCAGCAGGGGGATGATGCCCACGAGGCCGCCCGCTATGTAGGCGCCGGCGCGGGTGGTGATGCCGAGAGGGTTCAGGGCGTCGCGGCGCGAGAGCAGATACAGGCCCAGCACGGCCCCGACGAAGAACAAGGGGTACTCGGAAGCCACCGCATAGCCCATCGCCAGGCCCGCGCCTGCCAAGAGCCACAGGTTGACGGGGCCATCGCGCTCCTTGAGCATCAACGTGAAGGCGAGAAAGCCGAGGAAGGCGGCGAAGACGTGGGAGAACAGGAGCGTGGAGAGCGGCAGGACCAGCGTGCCCAGGCCGAGCGTGACGGCGGCCGCGGCGCCGTACCCTGGCTCGAAGCGGTCGGCCACGCGCCATACGAGCAGCAGCAACAGCAGCCCCGGCAGGACGTTTGCCCACAGCCCGATCATCCAGATCAGCTCATCTTCGCCGCGCTGCGCCTGCATGCTGCGCGCCACCTGCTTGGCGTCGAAGGCGTTCAATGTGTCGTAGAAAGGCAGCGCGAACAGCGCCAGTCCCGGCGCGCGCGCGGAGTAGAAATGGCCCTTATAGAAAGCCTTGTCGCCCGTGTTTTCCTGGTACTGGTCGATCGTCGTGCTGTCCTGGTTCAACGCGCGGATCAGGTCGTAGTGGGAGGTCTGGTTCCAGGAGAAGCTCTGGATGAGTGTGGCGTAGGCCACACCAACGAGCAGGACTGCCCCAAGGGCGAGACGCTTCTTAGTCACCTTCATGCGCCCGAATGCAAAGCCGCCGGCCCGGGGCCGATCGTGTAGATCACGACCGAGCCGATCTGGCGGCGGGTGACACCCAGGCCCTTCACCGGCTTGGCCGCGGCTACGTTCACGTCAGGCGGCTCGGCGATCGCGTAGCCGTGCAGGCCGGGGAGCGCGGGGAGGGCGGTGTGCAGGACGACGGTCTTGATGCCGTAGTAGCGCAGCTTCTCGATGCTTGACTTGTCGGGGAAGCTGTTCATGCCCCCGCGCAGGTCGTCCATCTGGGGAATGTCGAAGGTCGAGTTGCCGTCGGCGATCTTGGGGAAGCCATCGGTGGAGAAGTACTGCCAGACGCGGTCCGCTGCACCGTCGGTGGGCAGGTCGAGGATCGGGCCGGGCAGGCCGATCTCAGCGCGCGCGGGCTGGGGGACGACGGGGGTCGCCATGTGCCCTGCCCCCTCGCCGAGCAGGCCGATCAGCAGCACGCCGCCGACCAGCACGGGCAGGCCATCGCGCCAGAAGGCGGACACCAGCGCGCCGCGCGTGCGCGCCCAGAGCACCAGCCACTGCGCCCCCGCACCGGCGAGCAGCGCCAGGAAGAGGGTGGCCAACGTGAACACCCGCCCCGGCACGCGCACGCCATCCCAGCCGGGGGCATAGTCGAACATCAGGCGGTAGGGGTAGCCGGCGCCGGTCAGGCCCATGCCGAGCGCCAGCACCCCGCAGATAACCACTCCCGCCGCCAGGCCCCAGCGCAAGCGGCGCGTATAGAGGCCTGTGCTGAGCCCGATCAGGGCCAGTATGAAGATCGTCAGCCCCGGGAACAGCACACTCTCGTTCTTGGAGTGCACATCGTTGCGTGCGAAGGAGGTCGCCGAGGCCCACACGCGGTTCTCGGTCGAGGCCGCCAGGAAGGCCGCGGGGCCCGAGGAGTAGATCTTCACTTCGCGGATCGTGCGCTTGGCGGTCGGGTACTCGCTGGCCACCTTCAGATAGGGGCGCGCCTCGTACACCGTGATTGCGCCCACGATGGCCATGCCGATCAGGGTCACCACCACCATCTGGCGCGGCAGCGCGGGGCGCCGTGAGGGAGCGGGCTTGCCGTCCGCGGCTGAGCCCGTGGGATGAGCCGCCGCACCATCCGCGTTTGAGTTTGCCGACGAGGCCACACGCCCTGCGCGCCACCAGTACAGCGCTGCCAGCACGGCAAGCACGGCCAAGAGGTAGGAGAACTGCAAGCCAAGCGTGAAGCCGAGGCTGATCTGCCAGGCCGCCACCAGCCACCCCGCGATGACCAGGCCGCGCGAGCTGCGTCGGTAGCCGCGCAGCAGCAGGAACAGCGCCAGCGGAATGCCGCCGCTTGAGATCACGTGCAGGTGTCCAGCCTCCGTGACGCGATAGGGGGCATAGGCGAAGGCGATCCCGGCCGCCGCGCCTCCCCAACGCCCAACGCCTAGCTCGCGCGCCAGCAGATAGGCGCCGATGAAGCTCAGCGACCAGGCGAGCAGGTAGAGCAGGTTGTAGCGAACCAGCGCGCCGATCGTGCCCGAGCCGAAAAAGGCCGCGGGGCCGTAGCCGAGCAGCGAGTCCGAGAAGGCCAGGCTGAGCGGATGCGGGTAGAAGGCGTTGGAGTCGAACAGGCTCCCAGGGCTGTGCAGCATCGCGTGCCCCACCCAGGCGATCTGCCACGACGTGCGCACGGGGTCGCCGAGGTCAGGGGAGATGCGGCTGCCCATGTGTAGCACCAAGGGCCACGTCGTGAGCAGCGCCAGCGCCAAGCCGCCGGCCATCACCCACAGCAGCTCGCGCCTGCCCAGCGTGGGGGAGGCGGGCCATGACTTGGCTTGCTTGGCGGCAGGGGAAGGCACAGGCCTGTCGAGGAGCGCAGTCGCCATCGAAGCGGGCAGCATATGGCAGGTCGTGTCACACTGGATGCATGCGCGTGCTTGTAGTAGGCGCCGGTGGCGTAGGCGCGGCGTTTGCCGCCATCGCCCAGCACCGCCCGGTGTTCGAGCGGGTGACGCTTGCCGACCTCTCGCCCGCGCGGGCGCACGAGGTCGTGGCCAAGCTGGGCGAAGCCGATCGCTTTGCGGCCGAGCAGGTCGACGCCAGCGATCGCTCTGCGCTGGTGAAGCTGATCGAACGCACGAAGCCCGACGCGGTGCTGAACGCGACCGACCCGCGCTTCAACCGGCCGATCTTCGACGCGGCCTTCCAGACGCGCACCACCTATGTGGACATGGCGATGACGCTCTCAAGGCCTCATCCTCAGCGCCCGCATGAGCTGCCGGGCACGATGTTGGGGGAGTATCAGCTGGCCCAGCACGAGCAGTGGCAGCAGCAGGGGGTGCTGGCGCTCGTGGGCATGGGTGTCGAGCCGGGCCTCTCAGACATCTTCGCGCGCTACGCCGCCGATGAGTTGTTCTCGAAGATCGAGGAAGCAGGCGTGCGCGACGGCGCCGATCTGGTCGTGCAGGGCTATGACTTCGCGCCTACCTTCTCGATCTGGACCACGATCGAGGAGTGCCTCAACCCGCCGCTGATCTGGGAGCGCGAGAAGGGCTTCTATACGACGCCTCCTTTCAGTGAGCCCGAGGTGTTCGAGTTCCCCGAGGGCATCGGCTCGATCGAGTGCGTCAACGTCGAGCACGAGGAGGTCGTGCTGATCCCGCGCTGGGTCGACTGCGAGCGCGTCACCTTCAAGTACGGCCTCGGCGAGGAGTTCATCGCGGTGCTGCGCACGCTGCACAAGTTGGGCTTGGACTCAACCGAGCCGCTGGAGGTGCGCGGCGGCAAGGTGTCTCCGCGCGATGTCGTCGCCGCTGCCCTGCCCAACCCCGCGACGCTCGGTGAGCGCATGACGGGGCGCACCTGCGCGGGCACCTATGTCACGGGCACCGGCAAGGACGGGCAGCCGCGCAGTACCTACCTCTATCACGTGGTTGACAACGAGTTCACGATGCGCGACTACGCCAGCCAGGCCGTCGTCTGGCAGACCGCCGTCAATCCCGTCGTCGCGATGGAGCTGCTCAACGAGGGCGCCTGGCAGGGCGCCGGCGTGCTCGGTCCCGAGGCGTTCCCGCCCAAGCCGTTCCTCGATCGCCTCGCCGCGCTGGGCTCACCGCACGGCCAGCGCGAGGACTGACCGCATCGCCAGCGCGACCTGACCGCGTCGCCGGTGCGACGACCGACCGCGCGGCCGGCGCGACGACGACGATTAAGGAGCACGCGCAGCCTCCCGGTCCGCGCGTGCTCCCTGCCTCCACGGCAGGCGGCCCCCAGCTTTGGCTCTCAGAACTCCACGCGCTCGGGCACGGGCCCGGTCGGCGGCGGCTGATCGAGCAGTCCGGGTCGCGCGGTTTCCGTCTTGCGTGCGAAGTAATCCTTGAAGAAGGGCCGCGAGGCGAGCATCACGATGGCGCCGAGGAGCATGCCGCCGATGCCCATCCACAGCGGCAGCGTGATGCCGAGGATCGGCGCGGAGGAGACGTTTTCGGTGTTGTAGTAGTAGACCGCCGCCTTGGCCCCGATCCCGAACAGCATCAGGCCGCCCGCCAGCGGGCCGAGGCCCAGCAGCAGGAAGTTGCGCCCGCTTTTCATCAGCTCGTGGCGGTAGTACCAGCCGCAGGCGACGCCGGTGAAGCCGTAGTAGAAGCAGATCGGGAAGCCGATCGCGGTCAGCGAGTCTTCCAGCACGCTTTCGGAGAGCAGCAGCAGGACGACCGTGATGATGATCGAGAGCAGGCCGAAGCCGAGCGTCGAGACGGTCGGCGTGAGGTAGCGCTTGTGCACGCGCGAGAGCAGCACGGTGACCGCCTTCCAGTGCGCCATCGACAGAGTCGTGCGGGCGGTCGGCAGGATCGTCGTCTGTGTCGAGGCCGACGCCGAGGTGAGCACCGCGATGATCAGCAGCTTGTTCAGGGTGCTCCCGAGCACGCCGCTGCCGAGCGCATTGAGGATGTCCGACTGGTTGGCTTCGTTGGTCAGGAAGCCCGTGCCGTGGAAGGACTGGGCGGCGGCGGTGACGACGACGTAGATCACCACCAGCAGGATCGTCGAGACGACCGCGGCCTTGCCGGGGCCCTCCGCCGGGTCCTCGGACTCCTCGTTGACGGCCACGCCCGAGTCCCAGCCCCAGTAGATGAAGACCGCCAGCAGCAGCGCCACGACGAGGTCGCCGAAGCTCATCGCAAAGGGGTTGATCCAGGAGAGCGAGGGCTTGATCGAGCCGGCGGGCGGATGGCTGCCGTAGACCTTTACGAACGCCACGACCGAGAAGAGCCCGAGGATGAAGACCTCGGCGCTGAGCAGAACCTGCTGGATGCGTGCGGAGAGCTCGATGCCGCGGTAGCAGATCCAGGTCATGATCGCGATCCACAGCACCGCGGCGACGATGATCGCCGCCTTGGATTCGCCGAGTTCGGTGAAGCCGAAGAGCTTGAAGGTGTAGATCGCGGCGATCGCCGACAGCGAGGCCATCACGATCAGGTCGGCGAGGAAGATCGCCCAGCCGTTCATCCAGCCAAACGACGGGCCGAACGCGCGGGTGACCCAAGCGAACGTCGTGCCCGAGTCGGGGTCGGCGCGGTTGAAGTACTTGTAGGCGCTGGCGACGAGCAGCATCGGGATGAACGCCACAAGCATCACCGCGGGCGCATGCACCCCTACTCCCTTGACGGCGACGATGAACCCCAGTGTCGCCGCCAGAGAGTAGGCCGGTGCCGTGGAGGCGACCCCGATGACGATGTTCGAGATGTAGCCGATGGCGTTCTTCTTCAGACCCTTGTCCATCACTCCCGAAGGTTCGGGGGCACCTGCTGCTGGAACGCTGACTGTCGCCACTTGGGGGCTCCTCTCGGATGGTCGTGGCAAACGTTACGTCCTTGCTCGGCGCGGCCCAAGTGGCGCGATCCCCAAAATCTCTGCGTCTACTTGTACATCTTGTACAACGGCTTCGAGGCTTCTTGAACGCGGGGCGCCTTGAGCAAGACACTTCATGGCGCTACGGTTGTCCTGAGCGTCTAGCGAACTTCGGATTCGCGGGAGGAGAACCCAAATGGCCACCAACGTGACGAGCGCAACCACAGCCACCAGTGATGGCGGCACGGCCGCGGGTGCCTCAAGCCCCGCGCTCGCGCGCACGCCCGCGACGCGCACGCCCGCCGCGCGCGCACACGCATCTGGAGGAGGCGGTGATTTGCAGGAGCTGGCCAAGCGCCACCTGTGGATGCACTTCACGCGCATGGGCGCCTTTGCCGAGCACGAGGTGCCGGTAATCGTGCGCGGCGAGGGTTGCTACGTCTATGACCAGCACGGCAAGCGCTATCTCGATGGGCTCAGCGCGCTGTACTGCGTCAACATCGGTCACGGCCGCGCCGAGCTGGGGGAGGCCGCCGCGCGCCAGGCTGGCGAGCTGGGCTTCTACACCAACTGGAGCTACGCCCATCCGCCTTCGATCGAACTGGCCGCGCGCATCGCCGCCCTCGCGCCTGGAGATCTGAACCGCGTGTTCTTCGTCAGCGGCGGCTCGGAGGCGGTCGAGTCGGCGTGGAAGCTGGCCAAGGCCTATCACGCTGCCACCGGCGAACCGCGCCGGCACAAGCTGATCTCGCGCCAGCTCGCCTACCACGGCACCTCGATGGGCGCCTTGACGGCCACGGGCCTGCCGCCGCTGCGCGAACCTTTCGAGCCGCTCACGCCGGGCGGTCACCACGTGGCCAATACGAACAGCTACCGCTGGCAGGAAGACCGCGATCCGCTGTGGGCGGCGGACGCGATCGAGGAGGCGATCCTGTTTGAGGGCGCGCACACGGTGGCGGCCGTAATCCTTGAGCCGGTGCAGAACGGCGGCGGCTGCTTCGTGCCCCAGGACGGCTATTTCCAGCGCGTGCGCGAGATCTGCGACCGCCATGGGGTGCTGCTGATCAGCGACGAGGTGATCTGCGCCTGGGGCCGCCTCGGTCACATGTTCGGCTGTGAGCGCTTCGACTATCAGCCGGACATGGTCACGACCGCCAAGGGCATCACTTCCGCCTATGCACCGATGGGCGCCGTCATCACCAGCGACCGTGTGGCCGAGCCTTTCCTGCACGGCATGGCGAGCTTCACGCACGGCTTCACCTTCGGTGGACACCCGATGGCCTGCGCCACGGCGATGGCCAACATCGATGTGCTCGAGCGCGAGCAGCTCTGCCAGCACGTGCTCGATCGCGAGGGGGAGTTCCGCGCGATGCTTGAGAGCCTGCGCGACCTGCCGATCGTCGGCGACGTGCGCGGCGCGGGCTACTTCCACGCGATCGAGCTGGTCAAGGACAAGGAGACGAAGGAGACCTTCAACCCCGATGAGGCCGAGGTGCTGCTGCGCGGCTTCCTCTCCGGTGAGCTCTATCGCCGCGGCTTGATCTGCCGCACCGACGATCGCGGCGACCCGATCGTGCAGCTCTCGCCGCCGCTGATCGCCGACCGCGAGCAGTTCGAGGAAATCGAGGCGATCCTGCGCCCGACCTTGATCGAGGCCTGGGAGCGGATCGTGCGCCACTGATGGAGCTGACTGTCGAGAGCCTGCTGGCGGAGCTGGGCCTGGACCTCTCCAGCGGCCATGAGGCCGCGAACGCGAAGGTACGCTGGGTGCACTCCACCGAGCTGGTCGACCCCACCCCCTGGCTGACGGGCGGCGAGCTGCTGCTCACCACAGGCCTGCAGCTGGACAAGCCCAAGGCGCAGCGCGAGTTCATCGAGCGCCTCAAGGACCGCGGCATCGCAGCGGTCGGCTTCGGCACCGGCTTCGCGCACGAGCGCGTGCCCCCCGCGCTGCTCACGGCCGCGCGCAAGCTGCAATTCCCGATCTTCGAGGTGCCCTACGAGCTGCCGTTCATCGCGGTCACCGAGCGCGCCTTCACCCACCTGGCCGGCCAGCAGTTCGAGACGTTGCGCCGCTCGATGGCCATTCAGGAGCGCCTTGAGCGCCTGGTGCTGGAGCAGCGCGGTCTGACCGAGGTGGTGCGCGCCGCGGCCGGTGCGATCGGTGGCGTCGTCGGTGTGCTCGATGCGCACGGCGAGGAGCTCGCCTGGCACGCGCACGTGCGTCCCTTAAGCGAGTCCGAGCGACAGGCGATCGCGCGCGAGGTGCGCCACGCGGGCGCCGGCGCCGCCGCCGGGGTGGGCGCCAGCCGCCGCGTGACCCCCGCGGGCGCCGCCGGGAACGGCAGCGTGCCGGCGGCAGGTGGCGTTGGCAATGGACTGGGCGGGGGCGGCCTCGGTGCTGGTCCCCACCCGATCGAACCGCGCCTGCCGCGCTGGCCCGGCAGCGTGCTGGCCTTGCCGGTGGTGGCGCGCGACCGAGCCGCGCCGCATGCCTGGCTAATCGGCGCCAGCGTCAAAGGCGAACTGGGCGACTTCGAGCGCCTCATCCTGCGCCAGGCGGTCACGGTGGTGGCGCTTGAGCTGATGCACATGCGCATCGAACGCGACACCGAGCGTCGCCTCGCGGGCGACGTGCTGGCCGAGGCGCTGACCGGCCGCCTGCACCCCGAGGAGCTACAGGCCCGGCTGCTTCCCTTCGGCGTCGGCGAGCAGGCAGCCGTGCTGGCCTTCGCCCTGCGCGACCCCGACGCCGCTGCGCCTGTGCTGGAGCGCGCGCTGGCCCGCGCCGATGCCCACGGTCTGGTCGCTACGCGCATGGGTCTCTTATGCGCGGTTATCGATGCCGAGGGCGTGGACCCGATGGAGGTAGCCCGCCGCGCGCGCGAGGAGCTGCAGAGCAACGCCGGCGAGGTGCGCGCCAGTGCCAGCCGCGCGGCGCCTACCCACAGCCTGCGCCTGAGCTTCCACGAGGCGCGCTGCGCGCTTGAGGCCGTGCGCCTGCAGAACGGCAACGCGCCGGAGGTGGCCTGCTACCGCGACCTTGGTGCCTTCCAGCTGCTGCTCTCGCTGCAGGATGACGACGCCTTGATCAGCTACTGCCGCGGCGTGCTCGGCCCGATCGAAGCGGGCGAGGGCGACTACGGCGATGAGCTGCTGCGCTCGCTGGACGTCTTCATCGAACACAACGGTCACTGGGAGAAAGCCGCCAGTGCGCTGTACTGCCACCGTCACACGCTGCGCTATCGCATCCGCCGCGTGGAACAGCTGACGGGCCGCGACTTCAGCAAGGCCCGCGATCGCATCGAGTTCTGGCTGGCGCTGCGCGGACGGGAGTTGTCGCGATGATTGGGGTAAAGACTTTTTGGAGGAGGACCCCCGGAGGGGGTCCTGTGTTGGCCGGTTGATGGCATAGAGATAGGGGGAGATGAGATGCGCATCGGAGTTCCCACAGAGATCAAGTCAGATGAGTACCGCGTGGCGATCACGCCTGCGGGCGTGCGCGAGCTGAGCGCGCGCGGCCAGGAAGTGTTAATTCAGGCCGGCGCGGGCGAAGGCAGCGCCTTGAGCGATAACGATTTCCGTGCGCAGGGCGCCCATATCGTGCCCGACGCCGCCGCCGTGTTCGCGGAGGCCGAGCTGGTGCTGAAGGTGAAGGAGCCTCAGCCCCAAGAGGTGGCGATGCTGCGCGAGGAGCAGACGCTCTTCACCTATCTGCATTTGGCGGCGGCCCCGTCATTGACGGAGGGTCTGCGCCAGAGCGGCGCCACCTGCATCGCCTATGAGACGGTCGAGGACGCCGGTGGTCGGCTGCCGCTGCTGGCGCCGATGAGCGAGGTCGCGGGCAAGATCGCCACGCAGGCCGGCGCCTTCATGCTTGAGAAGCCGCTAGGCGGTCGCGGTATTCTGCTCGGCGGCGTCCCTGGCGTCGCCGCCGCGACCGTGCTCGTGATCGGCGGCGGGGTGGTGGGCATGAATGCCGCCTTGATCGCCATTGGCATGCAGGCCGATGTGTTCGTCTTTGACCGCAACATCGATCGCCTGCGCGAGCTGGAAGTGGCCTTTGGCGGGCGCGCATCGACCGTCTACTCCTCCACCTTGGCGGTCGAAGAGATGCTGCCGCAGGCGGACCTCGTGATCGGCTCGGTGCTGATTCATGGTGCGCGTGCGCCTTGGGTGATTCGCCGCGAGCAGCTTGCTCTGATGAAGCGCCATGCGGTGATCGTGGATGTGTCGATCGACCAGGGTGGCTGCTTTGAGACTTCGCGGCCCACCACTCACAGCGACCCCACCTTTGAGGTGGATGGCATCACGCACTATTGCGTCACCAATATGCCCGGCGCCGTACCAATCACATCGACCTACGCCTTGACCAACGCCACGCTCCCTTACGTGCTGGAACTGGCCGAGCACGGCGTGGAGGAGGCGATCGTCAACAGCCCCGCGCTGCGTATGGGGGTGAATGTGCGCGCAGGGGAGATAGTGCATCCGGCGGTGGCCAATGCCTTGGGCCTCACCGTTGGCGCGCTTGATTCCTGACTTACTTCTATTTCCCAGCAGTAACAGCTAACCCTGCACCAACCGGCAACCCATCCCTTAAAAACAATTCCTCAGGAGAAACCGATGGCGACTGCGACCGAGACCTTGCGCAACGTCATCGACGGCGAGCCCGCCGCAGGGGAGGGTGAGGATGAGGCGATCCTGAATCCGTCCACCGGCGAGGAGCTCGCGCGAGCTCCTTTGTCAAGCGCGCAGGAGGTCGACCGGGCCGTGCGCGCCGCGCGCCGCGCCTTCCCGGGCTGGTCGGGCGCGACCCCCGCCGAACGTGCCACGGCGCTGCTGGCGCTGGCCGACATGGTCGACGAGCACGCCGAGGAGCTGGCGCGCTTGGAGGCGCTGAATGCCGGCAAGCCTCTGGCGGCGGTCACCAACGACGAGCTGCCTGTGATGGCGGACAATCTGCGTTTCTTCGCCGGCGCCGCGCGCTGCTTGGAGGGCCGCGCCGCGGGCGAGTACATGGAGGGGCACACCTCGTGGGTGCGGCGTGAGGCCACGGGTGTGGTTGGGCAGATCACGCCTTGGAACTACCCGCTGATGATGGCCATTTGGAAGATCGCTCCGGCTCTGGCGGCTGGCTGCACGATCGTTTTGAAGCCGGCCGAGACCACGCCGGTTACGACGGTGCGCTTCGCTGAACTGGCCGCAGACATCCTCCCGAAGGGCGTGCTCAATGTTGTGATGGGGCATGGCGAGCCTACGGGTGAGGCGCTTATTGGTCACCCCGAGGTGGACATGGTGTCTTTGACGGGGTCCGTTGAGACGGGGAAGCACATTGCGCGTGTGGCCGCGGATTCACTCAAGCGTGTGCATCTGGAGCTGGGGGGCAAGGCGCCCGTGATCGTCTTCGATGACGTCGGCATGGAAGCCGCGCTGGAGACGATCGCGGGCACCGCCTATTACAACGCCGGTCAGGACTGCACCGCCGCTACGCGCGTGCTTGCCGCTGAGGGGGTCTATGACGATGTCGTCTCTGGGCTCTCTTCGCAGGCCGGGGGGTTGGTGATTGGGGATACGCTCGATGCTGGGACTACGCTTGGTCCGGTCAACTCCGCGCGGCAGCGCTCGCGTGTTGAGGGGTTCCTGGAGCGCCGGCCTGCGCATGCCGAGGTTGTCACCGGGGGTGGGGAGCCTGAGCGGCCCGGGTTCTATCTGGAGCCGACCGTCGTGGCGGGGCTGCGGCAGGAGGACGAGATGATCCAGCGCGAGATCTTCGGGCCGGTCGTGACCGTGCAGCGTTTTGGCGATGAGGCGCAGGCGATCGAGTGGGCCAACGCGACCCGCTATGGGCTTGCTTCTTCGGTGTGGACGCGGGATATTGGGCGGGCGCTGCGCGTCAGTCGCGCGCTGCGCTTTGGGTGTGTGTGGATCAATGACCACATCCCGCTTGTCTCCGAGATGCCCCATGGGGGGTTCAAGGATTCGGGGTATGGCAAGGATCTGAGCGTTTACTCGCTTGAGGACTACACGGTCATCAAGCACGTCATGGCTTCGCTCGACTGAGCCGAGTCCTTCGAAGGCCCTTCGGCTATGCGGCGCGGCTGTGGTCGGGCCACAGGCCGGTGCGGACGCGCTCGTACAGCGTGTCCGGCGCCAGATCGGCGCCGCCGGGCCAGGCTACCGTTCCGGTCTCTGGGTCGACGTGAGCCTTCGTGATCCTTCCGGCGTCTTGGCCTGCTCGAACACCGGGCCTCGCATCCGGTCGAGCACCTCCACTTCGCCGAGTAGGCCGTCGGCGAAGGTGACTCGCAACGTTCGCATTCGGGATACCGTCTAAACGCTCTAAGTAATACCATCAAGCCTTACCCAATGGTATACTGCGTGTGTGCGTGTGACGAGCAAGGGTCAGGTGACGATTCCCCAGACTGTCCGTCGGCGTCTCGGGATCACGCCCGGGAGTGAGGTCGACTTCGAGTTGGATGAACGCGGAGCACGCTTGGTGCGTGTGCCGACGAGCGAGGGCCGGAAGGTCGTAGAGCCGATGCTCGGGCGCGGCACCGTGGCGATGAGCACCGACGAGATCATGGCGCTCACGCGCGGGGATGACTGACCTGCCGGTTCACGGCACGCTCGTGGACTCCAACGTCCTACTCGACCTCTTCACCGAGGATCCGGGGTGGCTTGAGTGGTCGCGGGATGCCCTTGTCGCGGCGATCGATGCCGGGCCCGTGGTCATCAACCCCATCGTCTACGCCGAGATCTCCGTTCGCTTCGAGCGCATCGAGGAGCTGGAGGACGCGCTGCCCGAGCTGATCAAGCGCGAGGAGCTGCCATGGGCAGCGGCCTTTCTGGCCGGCAAGTGCTTTCTGGAGTACCGCAGGCGGGGCGGGTCCAAGCGCTCGCCTTTGCCCGACTTCTACATCGGAGCGCACGCCGCCGTCACGGGCCGCGCGCTCCTGACTCGCGACCCGGTGCGCTATCGCAGTGTGCTGCCGAGCCTTGATTTGATCAGCCCTTAGGGCGGTGCGACGGGCGCTGAGTGCGTTCGTTATGACTAGGGGTTGACTTCCATCGACGTTTCTGTCTAAGATGGTTGATGTCAGGTGTCCACTAGTGGTTACCTGAAGTCATAGGTCTGGTTTTGGGGTCCCCCCTTGGGTTCGGACTTCAGCGCTGACGAGGGATGTATTGGAGAGGGACTTGATCGTCTTGGGAAGGGATGAGCGATGAGCGCCATTGCACACACCGCGCGTAGCGCGGCTACTGACTCTACGGCCCTTTTTCGGGGTCTAACTAGATGCGTCAGCATCACTGACGCATCTCTCTCTCTCTCTCTCTCTCTGGACGGCTTGGCTAGCAGCTAGAGCCAGTCGTCGGTCTGCCGCTTCGGCCGCCTCGCATGAGGTGGCTTTCTGCTGTCCGGGTCTGCACTCGGGCTCCACTGTTCTCGACTGCTCCGGGAGGGGATTAGTTTGATGCGTTTGCGTTTGCTTGTGTTGGCCGGGCTGGTCGTGGGGCTGCTGGCGTCGATGAGCGGGTCCGCCTCGGCCGCGTTTACGTACTCGTTCGCCGGATCGCTCGAACGGTCGGGTGAACCCTTCGGCGAACTTCAAGCAAGCAGCGTCGCGATCGACGATGCCAATGGGAAGACCTACGTGGCGGACTCGGGGCGGGGTGAAGTGGACGTCTTTGAAACCTCCTCGGGTACGCAGCTGGCGACTTGGAACGGGTCTGCCGTGAGCAACCCGCCGGGTACGCCCGCAGGCTCTTTTGGCGGGCGCGAAGTCGCGGTCGCAGCGAACAACGCGACGGGGGACGTGTACGTGCTCGACACGACGAACGGCGTGGTCGACGTCTTCGATGGGACGGGTGGCTATGTCTGTCAGATCACGGGCGGCCCCACTCCCTCCGCAAGCGAGTGCAATGGCGCGGCGGGGAGCGATACTCCCGCGCACTCGTTCGTTGGGCCGCGGGCCATCGCGGTCGACCAGGCGACGGGGAATATCTATGTCTTGGACGGGGGACACAGTGTGCTCGATATCTTCAGCGCGGGTGGCGCGTATCTGAGTCAGATCTCGATGGCCTCGGCTCCCGCCTTCCACGACTCCTCCAGTCGCAGTATTGCCGTGGATGACTTCAATGGCAATGTGTATGTGGCGGACTCCTTCCACGATGAAGTGTATGTGTTCAACGCGGCTGGGGCCTATGTCACAAATCTGAGCGCGGCGAGTACTCCCGCCGGGTCTTTCGGCCACGGTTATGTGAGCGTCGCGGCCGACGATGCGAGCGGTGAGGTGTACGTATCCGACAGCGCCGATGAGGTCACCGACATCTTCACGCCCTCGGATGAATATCTCACGCAGATCCTCGGATCTTCGGTCGATGGCCGTGGGACCGCAATCGACCAGGCGAACAACAACGTCTATATCTCTGACATCGCGACGAGTGCCGTCTTCATCTTCGACGCCGTGCCCGTACCTGATGTTACGACGGGCGCCGCGTCGAACGTGCGGCCCACGAGCGTAATGCTGAACGGTACGGTCAACCCCGATGGGCTGCCCGTCACCTCGTGTGTCTTTGAATACGGCACGGATACGTCATACGGGCAGAGCGTGCCGTGTGTGCAAAGCGTTGGGTCGGGCACGAGTCCGGTGGCGGTCAGCGCCGATCTCAGCGGTCTGCAGGAAGGCACCACCTACCACTTCCGTCTGGTCGCCGAAAACGCCAACGGTCCCAACCAGGGAGCCGACGTGGAAGTCACTGTGCCCGCGCCGCCGACGATCGTCAGCGCGAAGGTCGCGAACCTGGGCTCCGGGGCGGCGGATCTCACGGCGCAAGTCAACTCGCACGCCGCGCCGAGCACGTATCACTTCGAATACGGCACCAGCACGGCGTACGGGACAAGCGTGCCGGTCCCCGACGGTACGATCGCCGCGGGCCTGACCGCGCAGACGGTCGCTCAGCACGTGAGCGGTTTGCAAGCGAGCACGACCTATCACTGGCGTATCGTTGCGCAGAACATCGCCGGCGTCACAACAGGAGCCGATCACACGTTCATCTACAGCCAGTCTGGGATCGGTCTGCCGGATAACCGTGCGTATGAGATGGTGACGCCGCCGCGGAAGAACGCGGCGTCGATCGGTAATGGTGGTTTCATTATCCCGCCTGATATTGCTGAGGGTGGTTCGCGGGTGACCGGGTCGAGTATCCAGTGTTTTGGGGGTGCGGTTGGGTGTAATACTGATAGGGCGGCGATTTTTGGGGATCCGTATTTGTTTTCGCGGACGGCTGGTGGTTGGGTGACGACTCCGTTGGCGCCGTCGGCGGCTGGGCTGTTCGCTGATCAGCCTTCTAATGAGCCTTTGTTGGTGAACGCGGATGTGGGTACGGCGTTGTTTAGTGTGGGGACGCCGCCGGCGGATGAGGAAGACTGGTGGGCGCGGGGGTCTGACGGGTCGTTTGTGGATCTCGGTCCGGTGTCTCCGCCTGTGCGGGGGGCTCAGCAAGCAGCAACAGAGGGGGGTGTGGCTACTGTCGATCTCTCACACGTGGCTTGGACTGCTGAATCGGGATTCCTGTGGCCGTTTGATTCTTCCGTGGGCAAATCGGTTTATGAGTATGTGGGTGGGGGTAATTCGGCGCCTGTTTTGGTGGGAGTTAGTGGGGGGTTGGGCAGTACTGATTTGATCAGTGTTTGTGGGACGTTTCACGGCTCGCTCGAATCTCTGAACAGGATCAGCGCGATGTCGGCGGATGGTCGTAAGGTGTTCTTTACCGCGAAGGCGTGTTCGTCTGGATCTGGTGTGAATGCTGGTGTGCCGGTCCCGGCGGATGAGGTGTTTGCGCGTATCGACGAGTCGCGGTCGGTGTTGATTTCGGGTCGCTCGCCGGTTGGTTGTACGGGTGTGTGCCAGGGTTCAGAAGCGCGTGATGCGGAATTTGTAGGTGCGTCGGTGGATGGTTCCAGGGTGTTCTTTACGAGTGCTCAGCAGCTCACGAACGACGCGAGCGAGGGCGGCACGGGATCGCCCTGCTCCCTGGCCGAAGGTAGTGGTTGCAACTTGTATGAGTATGATTTCGCGGCTCCGGGTGGGCGTAGCCTGGTCGCGGCGTCCGCTGGTGATTCGGGTGGTGGTGTCCCGCGGGTGCAGGGTGTGTTGGGGATCTCCGCGGATGGGTCGCACGCGTACTTCGTAGCGAAGGGCGTGTTGAGCACGACTGCCAACGACCAGGGTGCGGTGGCGCGTGATGGTGCGGAGAACTTGTACGTGTTCGAGCGTGACACGGCCTACCCGAATGGGCATGTCGCGTTCATCGGAACGCTGTCTGGTGCTGAACCCGCACAGTGGACGGAACCGACGGGTGGGCATGTGAGTGTGTCGCCTGATGGGCGGTTTTTGGTGTTCACGAGTCGTGCGTTGTTGACGGCGGACGATACGAGCTTGAGCGGCGCGTCGCAGGTGTTTCGTTATGACGCTGTGTCGGAGGTGTTGACGCGTATCTCGATTGGTGACCGGGGGTTCAACGACAACGGGAACACCCAGGAGCGCTCGCCGTGCGAAGGTTTCTGTTCTGAGGATGCGGGCATCGCGCAGCCCGATTTCAAGGTGCCGGGTCCGGTGCGTTTGGATCCGACGATGTCGCACGATGGGTCGTTTGTGTTCTTCGAAAGCCCCGTCGCGTTAGCGCCCGGTGCGCTTGACGACGTGCGCGTCGCGACGAGTAATGGTGGTATCCCGACTTATGCGCAGAACGTTTATGAGTACCACGACGGCCGTGTGTATCTGATCAGTGACGGTAAGGACACCGGGAACGTGGCTGTTGAAGCAGGGGGCGATGGATCCGATGTGAAGCTGATCGGGAGCGATGCTACGGGCGCGAATGTGTTCTTCGCGACGTCCGATCGCCTCGTGCCGCAGGACACGGATACGGAGCTTGACTATTATGACGCGCGGATCTGTACCGCTGGCGACCCGTGCATCACGGCGCCGTCTGTGCCGGCTGGTTGTCTGGGTGAAGGATGCCACGGCGCGCCACCTCCCGCGCCGGGGGTGGCGGGCGCGGGGAGCGTGAGCTTCGCGGGCCCCGGGAATCTACCTGTGCCAGCACCGGTGGCGGCGAAGAAGACCGTGGCGAAGAAGCGGCACGTCAAGCACAAGCTGCGTAAGCGCCCTAAACACAAGCGTGCGAAGGGCCGTAAGGCCGCGCGTGGCCTTCGCGGGAAGAAGGGGGGCCGGTCATGATCGGGTATCGGACAGGGGAGAGCACTATGCGCTGTGCGTTTGTGTCGTCGCGGCTCGCGGGGTGGCTTACGAGCCTTGTTGTTGGGGCCGGTTTGGCGCTGCTGTTCGCGGGTCCGGTGTCAGCCGCGGCGCCGACGGCGGTGTGGTCGCTCCACGCCCAGGCGCTACCGACCGCGGGTCCGTCTGTGGCGGATAACGCAGGATGTCTGGACAGCCAGTATGATTGTAGTGCGTATGAAGTGGTCGCGCGGGACGCGGGTGGCGCCGCGATGGACGCGAGCACGGTGACGCTCACGGATACCCTCCCGGCGGGCGTCACGGCACAGCGGGTCGTGTTCACGTGGTCTGGGCTCCCGCCGGAAGATGGTGGAAGCGCCCGGAATCTCACGGCATTTGGGCTCTGTCCGAGTACTACGGGGCCGGTCGTGCAGTGCCAGCTCTCGACCGGAGAACTTGGGTGGCCGCCCGTCGCATCTAATGATACGTTGCGGATGTATGTGTATGTGACCGTGGACCCTGGTGTTGAAGGTCCCCTGTCGAACGGTTTGGCGGTGTCGGGTGGCGGCGCCCCGGAAGCGACCGTAACGGAGCGGACTGGGGGTTCCTCGGCGCCGGTGTTGTTTGGTGTGACGGATCTGGTGTCCGCGATCTCGGGTGTCGATGGGGCGCCGGATACGCGGGCGGGGGGCCATCCGTATGAGTACACGACCCGGATCGATCTGAACAACGTCATCCGGCCGCTGCCCGATGCGACGGTGACGAGGGGTGCTACGAGTGTGCGGGATCTCCGGGATGCCGCTGTCGATCTCCCGTTGGGGTTTGTGGGTAGTGAGCTCGCGACACCGACGTGTACGTTGGCGCAGCTCTCAAGCGGAGCCGCGGGAGGCGGAACGAAGCTCGCGACGTGTCCGTTGGATACCCAGGTCGGGTGGATCCGCACCGAGCCCGAAAACAACACGACCTTGGTGAACGGCCCGTTGTATAACATTGTGCCCGAGCACGGTGTCGCGGCGGAGCTCGGCTACCACGACGGGATACACGGCGCACACGTCTTCTATACGAGCGTCGTCCCGACACCCCATGGTTACGTGTTGCGCGCGATGAGCCCTGAAATCCCGCAGGTGCCGCTCGCGGGAATCGAAGTGACTCTCTACGGTGACCCGGCCGCCCGCCAGGTAGAACTCGCGCGCCGGGAAGGCAACACCATTAGCACCAATACGCCGGTCGCGTTCTTCACGAACCCCGCACACTGCGGCGGGGAACCACTGGTGACCGGTCTGCACCTGGACTCGTGGCAGAACCCCGGCCGGTTCAACGCCGACGGTACCCCGGACCTGACTGACCCCGCGTGGGCGTCTGCCACTTCAGAAGACCCTGCGGTGACGGGTTGTAACCTGTTGCGCTTCGAACCATCGCTCACGGTGACACCAGAAACCACGGGGACGGATACCCCGACGGGCCTTGAAGTCGACGTGCAGGTCCCCCAGGATGAGGACCCCGCGGCACTGTCGACACCCCCGTTGCGTAACGCGTCCGTCACGCTGCCGGCCGGGTTGACGCTGAACCCCGCCGCCGCCACAGGGCTGGGGGCGTGCACCGAAGTACAGATCGCGCTCGCCAGCGCAGCGCCGCCTACGTGCCCGGAATCCTCGAAGATCGCGAGCGTTGAAGTGAGCACCCCGGCGCTGGCGGGGACCCTGGTCGGGTCGGTGTATCTGGCTACCCAGAACGAAAACCCATTCCACACGCTGCTTGCGGGGTATATCGTGATCGACGATCCCACCACGGGTGTCGTCGTGAAGATCCCGGGGAACCTCACGCCGAACCCCGCTACGGGCCAGATCACAGGGGTATTCAACGAAAACCCCCAGTTCCCCGTCGGGGAGCTGAAGCTCCACTTCTTCGGCGGACCCCGCGGAGAGCTCGCGACCCCCGCCAACTGCGGGGTATTCACATCCATGAGCGATTTGATGCCGTGGTCCGCCCCGGACTCAGGACCCGACGCGACACCCTCAAGCAGCTTCCCGATCAACACCGGGTGCGCGACTGGGTTTACCCCCAGCCTCACCGCGGGAACGGAGAACCCGCAGGCCGGTGGCTACTCACCGTTCGCGCTGTCCCTCTCAAGGAGCGATGGGGAACAGGATCTCGCCGGGATCAGCGTCACGCTGCCCCCTGGGCTGCTCGGGAAGATCGCGGGTATACCGCTCTGCCCCGACGCGAACGCGAACGCCGGGACGTGCCCCGAAGCGTCTCTGGTCGGGAGCGCGCAGGCCGGGGCGGGTGTTGGCCCCAACCCGCTGTTCGTCGGCGGGAAGGGGTATCTGACCGGCCCGTATAACGGTGGCCCCTACGGTTTGGTCGTGGAGGTCCCCGCGGTCGCCGGACCGTTCAACCTCGGGATGATCGTCGTCCGTCAGTCCTTGCGGATCGACCCGCACACCGCACAGGTCACGGATGTGTCCGACCCGTTCCCCACGATCATCGACGGGATTCCGCTGCGGGTCAGGCGCGTCGACGTGACGCTCGATCGCCCCGGGTTCACGTTCAACCCGACGAACTGCACGCCGATGGCGATCGGTGGGACCGTCACCTCGACTCAGGGCGCCAGTGCACAGGTCTCCAGCCGCTTCCAGGCCGCTGGCTGCCGCGAACTGCCGTTCAAGCCCGCGTTCACCGTCTCAACGCAGGGCAAGACGAGTAAGAAGAACGGCGCGAGCCTCGATGTGAAGGTCGGCTACCCCAAGGGCAGCCAGGCGAACATCCGCTCGGTTGCAGTGACGTTGCCAAAGGCGCTGCCCTCACGGCTCACCACCATCCAGCAGGCCTGTCCCGAAGCGACGTTCAGCCAGAACCCCGCCTCATGCCCGGCTGGCTCGAACATCGGGATCGCTACCGCGCATACCCCGGTCCTCGCGGGGGCCGTTGTCGGACCCGCCTACCTGGTGTCTCACGGTGGCGCCGCGTTCCCCGACCTCGTGCTGATCCTCCAGGGCGAAGGTGTGAAGCTCGAACTCATCGGCAGCATCGACATCAAGCATGGTGTCACCAGCAGCGCGTTCAACAGCGTCCCCGACGCGCCTATCAGCTCCTTTGAGCTGAAGCTGCCCGAGGGGCCGCACTCCGGGCTCGCCGCGGTTCTGCCCGCCAAGGCCAAGGGGAGCCTCTGCGGCACGAGCCTCACGATGCCCACGACGCTCACCGGGCAGAACGGGGCCGTCGTCAGGCAGGGCACCAAGATCGCCGTCACCGGGTGCGCCAAGGCGAAGCCCAAGAAGGCCCAGCACCGTAAGAAACACCGTCAGGCGAAGAAGGGGAAGCACAAGGGGTAGGGGGCATGAGCGCTGCCATGTCCGCACCCAACAAGCAGGCCGGAGCGCGTACCCAGAGGGCGCAGGGCACCCAAAGGGCACAGGACAAGCGCTCCGGCCAGGAGCCCGTTGCGCCGAACCGCGTCGCGGAGATACAGCGCCAGCGGATCATCGGCGCGATGGCTGAGGTCGCGGCGGAAAAAGGGGCCGCGAACGTCACCGTCGCGCACATCGTGGCGCGCGCGGGCATCTCGCGCCGGACGTTCTACGAGATCTTCGAGGACCGCGAGGCCTGCCTGTTGGCCGCCCTGGAGGAAGCCATCGGCCAGGCCGCCTCAGCGGTGGTGCCCGCGTACCGGGGCCAGGAGCGCTGGCGCGAGCGCATTCGCGCCGGGCTCGCCGCGCTGCTCGCCTTCCTCGACGAGGAGCCCGGGCTCGGGCGCCTGTGCGTGGTGGAGGCCCTGGGCGCGGGGGACAGGGCGCTGGAGCGCCGTGCGCAGTGCCTGGCCGCACTGATCGCAGCGGTGGACGAGGGTCGTGGCGAGGCCCCTGGGGGCAGGCAGCCGCCGCCGATGACCGCCGAGGGGATCGTCGGGGCGGTGTTCTCGATCGTGCACGCCCGGATTCTTGTGCGCGAGGGCATGGGGGGGCGTGGCGCGGCGCCGCTCACGGCCTTGCTGGGTGAGTTGATGGGCGTCATCGTGCTGCCTTACCTCGGTCAAGCGGCTGCACAGAAGGAGCTGCACAAACCGGCCCCACCCCTCCCCCCAACCAAGACCCGCCCGCGCCGCGATCCGCTGGAGGGGCTCGACATGCGCCTCACTTATCGCACCGTTCGCGTGCTCATGGGGATCGCCGGGCATCCTGGCGCGAGCAATCGCACCGTCGCCGAGGCTTCGGGCATCTCCGATCAGGGGCAGATCTCGAAGCTGCTCGCGCGTCTTGACAGTCTCGGTCTCGTGCGCAACACCGGTCAAGGGCACCCCAAGGGGGCGCCTAATGCCTGGCAGCTCACCGCGCGCGGACAGGAGGTCGAGCAGGCCATCCGCTTGCAGACCGGACCCCGAGGGGGGAGAGAGCGCACCGGCGTGTAGCCGACCGAGCATATACATCTAGGGAGTGCGTTATACTACCTGCATGAGTAAGAGGCTGCAGGTAGTAGTCGCAGAGGCCGATCTCGAACGTTACGAGAGCAGCGCCCGCGCGGCGGGGTTGACCGTCTCGGCTTGGGCGCGCCAGGCCATGAATGCGGCCGAGCGACATACCTCCAGCGGCGATGTCGAGGCCAAGCTGGCTGTCATCCGCAAGGCGGCCACCTACGAATTTCCTGCTCCCGACATCGAGACGATGCTTGCTGAGATCGAGCTGGGCTATAGGCAGGATCTCCCTGGTCTCGACGCGTGATCTTCGTTGACTCAAATATCCCCATGTATCTCATAGGGGTGGAGGACCATCCGCACAAGCTCGACTCCCGGCGCCTGATCGACCGGCTGGCAAACGAACGCAGGCGTCTTGTGACCAGCAGCGAGGTCTTTCAAGAGATGCTGCACCGCTACACGGCAGCCGGCCGGCGTGAGGCGATTGAGGTCGCGTTCCACACGCTGCGCGGCATCGTGGACAACGTCTTCTCCGTGCGCGAGCAGGACATCTTCGCCGCCAAGGACCTCACCCATGCGCACCCGCGCCTGTCCTCACGCGACGCCCTGCACGCCGCCGTCATGCGCCGCGCCTACGTCACCCAGATCCTCTCCTTCGACCAGGGGTTCGATCTGCTGCCGGACATTGCGCGCATACCGGCGCCGGGCGGCGCTTGAAGCCCGCGCGCCGCGAGCAGGCGATTCTCCGCCCTTGCCTCCCCCGCATCTCCGCCCTTTGCCTTCCTGCCGCATGCAGATCGCATGTGATAATGTGATCTGCATGGCATCTGTGCAGATCCGCAACGTCCCCGACCAGCTGCATCGGGCTCTGAAGGCGCGGGCCGCGCAGTCGGGGATGACTCTCTCCGACTACCTGCTTACCGAGATACGCGAGGTCGCTGTGAAGCCCTCAATGCACCAGTGGCTGGATAGGGTCAGCCGCTTGGAGCCGGTCGAGATGAGCTTGACCTCCAGCGAGGCCATCCACCTCGAGCGCGAACGCGCTCCGCTGTGATTGTCGCCGATGCCAGTGCGATCGGGGATGTGCTGCTTGGCAATCGCCATGCCCCGTCCGTCCGCTCTGTGCTCGCCGGGCACTCCGCGATCCACGTTCCCGAGCACTTTCACGTCGAGCTTGTCTCCATGCTGCGAAGCCATGCGCTGCGCGGGGAGCTTGGCGAGCGCCGCTGCGCGCAGGCGCTGAGCTACCTGCGCGAGCTGCGCGTCCTGCGCTACTCCGTGGTCGATCTGCTCGATCCCGTCTGGGAACTGCGCGAGCGGCTCACGGCCTATGACGCCGCTTACCTCGCGCTTGCCCGCCAGCTCGGACTGTCGCTTCTGACCCGCGATGAAGGGCTCGCCCAGGCCGCGCGCGCCGAGGGCAGGTTGGCCGAGCTTCCGGCCTGAGGCATTCCCGAGCAAGGGCGCCTGCGGCCCGCGGCCCCCATCCCTGCTACGGTCCCCCCATGGGCGGCGACGTCGCCCGTGAGGTTCTTGTCTTGTCTGGTCTTTGTTGGCGCTCCATGCGCGAGGGCAGTCAGTTCGAATCTCCCCTCCGCAGCAGGTGACCCCCGACGGTCGCCAGAAGATAGGAGCATCACCAACATGAAGCATGAAACATTCGCCGACCTCGGCGTGTCCGAGGTCGTCTCAAGTGAGCTTGCCAAGCGTGAGATCACACAGCCTTTCGCGGTTCAGCAGATGGTCATTCCCGACATCCTTGCCGGGCACGACCTGCTGGCCAAGTCCCCTACCGGCTCGGGTAAGACCCTCGCCTTCGGGGTGCCGCTCGTTGAACTGCTGAAGGACAGCGACGCGCGGCCTTCCGCGCTCGTATTGGCGCCGACGCGCGAGCTGGCGCTGCAGATCGTTGAAGACCTGCGGCCTATCGCTCATGCGCGGGCGCTCTCCATCGCTGCCGTCTACGGCGGCGCGGGCATCGTCAAGCAGGCTCGCCTTGCGGCTAAGGCGCATATCGTCGTTGCCACCCCGGGGCGTTTGATCGACCTCATCGAGCGCAAGGACATCTCGCTTGGGCAGGTGCGCCTGCTGGTGCTCGACGAGGCCGACCGCATGCTCGACATGGGCTTTCGCCCCGTTGTCGACAAGATCGTGCGTCTCACGCGCTCTGAGCGCCAGACGATGTTGTTCTCCGCCACCCTCGAAGGAGAGGTCGGGCGCCTGGCCAAGGTCTATACGAAGGATGCCCGCCGTCACGAGCACGTGCATTCCGCCGAGCGCAGCGGCAAGGTCGAGCACCGTTTCCTGAAGGTCTCCCACGAGGGCAAGGTGGGACGCCTCGTGAGCGAGTTGGCCGAGGCCGAGCGCGGGCTCACGCTCGTCTTCGTGCGCACCAAGCGCGGTGCTGACCGGCTCGTCAAGAAACTGACCGCCAGCAAGGTGCGGGCGGTGGCGATGCACGGCGACAAGTCTCAGGCTCAGCGCGAGCGCGCCTTGGCCAGCTTCGAGTCCGGCAAGGTTGACACGCTCGTTGCCACCGACGTTGCTGCGCGGGGGATCGATGTGGCGGGCATCACGCATGTCATCAACTTCGACATCCCTGCCACCGGCGAGGATTACGTGCACCGCATCGGGCGCACCGCCCGCGCGGGCGCCAGCGGCGTGGGGCTTACCTTCGTCTCCCACGATCAGGCCCATGAGATGGTGGGCATGGTTCGTGACCTCGGACTGCACCGCGAGCTTGAGCTCGGGGGGCTCATGAGTGACGCCACGCGAGGGCGCGAGCGTCCAGATGGGCGCCCCGCCGGGCGCGGCGGCGGCTTCAATGGGCGCCCTTCCCCGCGGGGGCGTGGGCGGAGCGGTTCCCGCGGACGTTCGAGCGCTGGTTCACGCTAGCGCCGCGTTCCGGCGGTGCATTAGGTAGATTTTCCTGTGAAACAACCATGAGTGACAATCAATCTTCTGGCGTTCTTCTAGAAGAGCGCCCCGGGCCGGAGCACGTTCAGCCCCCTGAATTCGAGACCCTCGACCGAGTGCTGACGGGGATTATCACCGTCGGGCCGATCCTCGCCCTCATCCTTGTCGCCTGGCAGCTCTGGAACGGCCTGCTGCACCCCTCGGATGTGATCGTCTTCGCGATCCTCTATGTCCTCACGGGTCTGGGTGTGACCATCGGTCTGCACCGCCTGCTCACGCATCGCAGCTTCAAGACCTACCCGGCCATACGCGGCATCTTCGCGGTGCTTGGCTCGGCGGCGATTGAGGGGCCCGTCATCTCCTGGGTGTCTGATCACCGCAAGCACCATGCCTTCTCCGACCGCGCCGGCGATCCTCACAGCCCGCACGTCGACCACGGCTCGGGCCTGCGCGGCGCGCTGCGTGGCCTCGGCCACGCGCATCTGGGCTGGCTCTTCATTCACACCGAGCGCGGCTCGCGCGAACGCTACGCGCCTGACCTGCTCGCCGATCCCGTGGTGTCTTTCGTGGATCGCACCTTCTTCGTCTGGGCCCTCGGCGGTCTCGCCGCGGCCTTTGCGCTAGGCGGCCTCATCGGGGGGACCTGGCGGGCGGCCTTCACGGGGCTCCTGTGGGGCGGGGCGGTAAGGATGCTCGTGCTGCACCACGTCACCTACTCCATCAACTCTCTCTGTCACTTCTTTGGGCGTCGCGACTATGTCACCGGCGATCACTCCCGCAACCTTGCCTGGCTCGCCCCGCTGTCTTTTGGCGAGGCTTGGCACAACAACCACCACGCCTTCCCCACCTCGGCTTCTCATGGGCAGGGCTGGCGCCAGTTCGACGCCTCGGCGCTCGTCATTCGCACCCTTGAGCGTGTGGGGCTCTGCTGGGATGTCGTGCGCGTCTCTGATGAGCGCCGCACCAGCAAGCGTTACATCCCTGTCTAGCCAGCTCCTCGTCTAGCCAGCTCCCCGTCTAAGCTCAACCTGTGTCAGGCGTTCCTTCGGTGCGCGACATCCTTGCCGCTCGTCGCGGCGAGGAGATGGCGCTCAACGATCGCTACCTCAACCCGCAGCTTGGGCGCATCCTCCGCACGCTCGGCTTCGACCGCGTCTGGACGGGAGCGGAGGGTGCGCACCTGATCGACTCCGAGGGCCGGCGCTACCTCGACCTCTTCGGCGGCTATGGCGTGTTTGCGATCGGGCGCAACCACCCGGCGGCGATCGCCGCGGTGCGCGAAGTCATGGAGGCTCACACCGCCAACCTGCCTCAGCTGGGGGTGACGCTGCTCAGCGGTGTGCTGGCCGAGCAGCTGCTGGCGCGCGCGCCTGGCAGCGTCGGGGCGATGGTGCCCGCCAACAGCGGCGCCGAGGCTGTTGAGGCTGCCATCAAGATCGCTCGCGCCGCCACTGGGCGCTCGCGCGTGCTCTTTGCCGAGCACGCCTTTCATGGGCTGACGCTCGGGGCGCTCTCGCTCAACGGCAACAGCGAGTTCCGCGAAGGCTTCGGGCCGCTGCTGCCTGACTGTGAAGCGGTGCCTTTTGGGGATCTCGACGCGCTGGAGCGCGCGCTTGGGGGAGCGAACGTGGCGGCCAGCGCGGGAACGATGGCGGGTGGGGTGGCGGGAGCGGGAGTGCCGACGGGCGGGGAAGTGGCGTCAGGCGGGGAGGTCGCGGCCTTCGTGGTCGAGCCCGTGCAGGGCAAGGGGGTCAACCTGCCCCCTCCCGCCTATCTGCAGGGTGCGCAGAGACTCTGCCGCGCCGCGGGCGCGCTGTTCGTGTGCGATGAGGTGCAGACGGGGCTGGGACGCACCGGACGCTTCCTCGCGCTCGAGCACTGGGGGTTGGAGCCCGACATGGTGTGTGTCGCCAAGGCCCTTTCCGGCGGCCTTGTGCCGATTGGGGCGCTGCTCGTCTCACGCGCTGCCTTCGATCGCGTCTTCGATGGTATGGAGCGCGCGGTGCGCCACGGCTCCACCTTCGGCGGCAACGACCTCGCGGCAGCCGCCGGCCTGGCGACCTTGAAGGTGCTTGAGGAGGAGGGGTTGGTGGGTCGCGCACAGCGTATGGGGACGCTGCTGCTGGAGCTCACGCGCCCGTTGATCGACCGCTATGCGGTTGTGAGAGACGTACGCGGCCTCGGCTTGATGTGGGCGATCGAGCTGGGTCCCCCCGAGGGGCGCCTTGGGCGCTCGCTCTGGGGCGGCCTGGAGCGGGCGCAGCCAGGGCTCTTCGCGCAGCTTCTCACCGTGCCGCTCTTTCACGATCACCGCATCCTTTGCCAGGTTGCGGGGCATCGCATGAACGTCATCAAGGCTCTCCCCGCGCTCGTCATCGAGGAGGCTGAGGTCAGGCGTTTCGCCGCTGCGCTTGAGGAAGTGGTGGCCAGTTCTGAACGAATGCCTTCGGCATTGACCCGCTTTGGATCGCGCCTGGCCGTGGGCGCCGTCCGCGCCCGCTAGCCTGTCCGCCCGTGCTTACCCCTCGTGAGGACATACGCAACGTGGCGATCATCGCCCACGTCGACCATGGCAAGACCACCTTGGTCGACGCCATGCTGTGGCAGTCCGGCGCCTTTCGTGCCGGGCAGGACGTGGCCGACCGCGTGCTCGACTCGATGGACCTCGAGCGCGAGAAGGGCATCACGATCCTCGCCAAGAACACCTCCTTGCATTACAAAGGCGTCAAGCTCAACATCATCGACACCCCCGGTCACGCCGACTTCGGCGGCGAGGTCGAGCGGGGGCTGACGATGGTCGATGGCGTGCTGCTGCTGGTGGACGCCTCCGAGGGGCCCCTGCCGCAGACGCGCTTCGTGCTGCGCAAGGCGCTTGAGTCGCGCCTGCCCGTGATCCTGGTGGTCAACAAGGTGGACCGCCCCGACGCGCGCGTCGCCGAGGTCATCGACGAGGTCTACGCGCTGTTCCTGGACCTCGACGCCCAGGAGGACCAGATCGAGTTCCCGATCGTCTACTGCAACGCCAAGGCCGGACGGGCCTCGCTTGAGTACGACGCCGAGGCCGAGGGGGGTGGCCTCACAAGCGGCGACCTGGGGCCGCTGCTCGATCTGCTGCTGGCGCGCATACCCGCGCCCACCTATGAGCCCGACCATCCCTTGCAAGCGCTCGTGACCAACCTCGACGCCTCCCCCTACGTCGGCCGCCTGGCAATCTGTCGCGTGCGCCACGGCAACATCCGCAAGGGGCAGACGGTTGCCTGGTGTCGCTCGGACGGCACCATCGAGCGTGCGCAGATTTCCGAGCTCTACGTCACCGAGGCTTTGGAACGCGTCGAGGCCGCCGAGGCCGGCCCGGGGGAGATCATCGCCGTGGCCGGCATCGCCGAGGTCACGATCGGCGAGACCTTGGCCGATGCCGAGGACCCTCGCCCGCTGTCGGTCATCACCGTCGATGAGCCTTCGCTGTCGGTGACCATCGGCATCAACACCTCGCCTTTGGCGGGCCGCGAGGGCAGCAAGCTCACCGCGCGCCAGGTCCGAGCCCGCCTTGATCAGGAGCTCGTGGGAAACGTCTCGCTGCGCGTGCTCGACACCGAGCGTCCCGATGCCTGGGAGGTGCAGGGCCGCGGCGAGCTGCAGCTGGCGATCCTCGTGGAGATGATGCGCCGCGAGGGCTTCGAGCTGATCGTCGGCCAGCCCAAAGTGCTGGAGCGCATCATCGACGGGCACCGCCACGAGCCTGTCGAGCGCCTTGCCATCGACGTGCCCGAGGATTACGTGGGCGTCGTCACACAGCTTTTGGCTCTGCGCAAGGGACGCATGGAGCACATGACCAACCACGGCACCGGCTGGGTGCGCATGGAGTACCTCGTGCCCGCTCGGGGGTTGATCGGCTTCCGCACCGAGTTCCTCACCGAGACCCGCGGCACCGGCCTCATGCACCATGTCTTCGATCGCTGGGAGCGCTGGGCCGGCGAGCTGCGCACGCGCGTCACCGGCGTGCTCGTGTCCGACCGCCGCGGGGACACCGCGCAGTTCGCGCTCATGAACCTGCAGGAGCGGGGCACGCTGTTCGTCGGGCCTGGTGCCGAGGTGTATGAGGGCATGATCGTCGGCGAGAACGTGCGCTCGGACGATCTCGACGTGAACGTCTGCAAGGAAAAGCATCTCACCAACATGCGCTCCTCCACCTCGGAGGTGCTCGTGCGCCTTGTGCCTCACCGCGAGCTGACGCTCGACCAGGCCATGGAGTTCGTGCGCGATGACGAGTGCGTCGAGGTCACGCCGGAGAGCGTGCGGCTGCGCAAGGCCGTCCTTGGCAAGACCGACCGCATGAAAGCGGCGCGGCTGCGCAAATAGCAGGGCTTGACAGCCCATAAGCACGAGAGTTTCCTTTGGGGCTTGACAAGACTATCGCACTGTGCTTATAGTGCTCTTGCCATGTCGTCCCGGTTTGGGGTGGCGGGCATTGCATAGGTCGGGTCAATGGGTCCTTCCGCAGGTGCGGTTTCCTAGGGACAGCAGGAATGTCGGAGAGGGATTTCGATCGCTTTATGAGGGATGTTGAGATGAGTGATCTTCTTTACACCGCGCCACGCGCGGCCAATGGTCTTACGGCTCCGTCTGGGGTCATAACCAGATGCGTCAGCATCACTGACGCATCTCTCTCTCTCTCTCTCTCTCTCTCTCTTGGCCGGGTCGGCTAGCTTCTAAACCCGTTCACCGCCGCCATTGGGCGGCTCGCTCCGGCCACGTGGGCCGATTTGACCTCTCGCGCGTGTTGCGTGGGGGGCTGTTTGTGCGTTCTTTGTCATCTTGGCGAGGGGCGTGCCCCTCTTTGTTCGAGGAGGGGATTTGTCGATGAGGGCTTTCCGGTGTTTGCTTGGTGTCGCGGTCGTGGTGGTTTGCCTGCTGGTTGTGGGGGGCGGGGTGGCGCTGGCTTTGCCTGCGAGCTTTGGCAGTGGTGTGGGTGAAGAATCGGGGCAGTTCAGCGAACCGTTTGGGATCGCGGCGGATCAGGAAAGCGGCGATGTGTATGTCGCGGATAGGGGGAACCAGCGGGTGGATAAGTTTGGTCCGGCTGGGGAATTCCTGTTTGCGTGGGGTTGGGGTGTCGCGGATGGGCATACCGAAGCGCTGCAGACGTGTACGACGGATTGTTTTGTCGGGGTGTATGGGGGCGGCGGGGGCGAGCTGAAGAACCCGGGAGGCGTGGCGGTGGACAGTGGCCTGTTGAGCGCTTCGCATGGGGATGTGTATGTGATGGATTCGAGTAACGACCGGGTGGAGAAGTTCGACTCCTCCGGGGCCTTTCTGCTGGCGTTCGGGAAGGAAGTCAACGCGACCACCAGCGGGGATGTGTGTCTCGCCGGCGAAGCATGCCGGGCGGGCACTGAAGGCCCGGAACCCGGAGAGTTTCAGATGGGTGAAACGGGTGGTATCGCGGTGGACGGATCGGGGGATGTGTTTGTGGGGGATGTGAATCGGGTGGAGGAGTTCACCCAGGGTGGCGTGTATGCCGGGCAGATCGCGATCGCGGGTGCCGGGACGGTCAAGGCGTTGGCGGTCGACGCCAGTGGCGATGTGTATGTTCAGGCCAGCGAACTGGCGGGCGTGCACGAGTACGAAGCGTCGGGTGCGGAAGTCGGGGCGCCACGCGATGCCACGGGTTCGTTCGCATATGGCGCGCGGGATTTCCTGGCGGTGGGCTCCTCTGGGGAACTGTTCGTCGCGGAATTCGTCGGCAATGGAAATGTTGTGCACATTCGTGAGTACGACTCTTCGGGTGGTGGGGTCGCGAGCTTCGACCGCGATGCTCAGGGTGAAGGTGGCCAGCGTGGTATCGCGTTCAACCCGGTCGTGGGTGCGGTGTACGTCCTTGACCGTGAACGTGTGCGGGTTGTGGGTGTGCCGGCGGCGGGGCCGCTGATCGTGAGCGCCAGCGGGGAAGAAGTGCAGCCGACATCGGCCGCGGTCGACGGGCTGGTGAACCCCGAGGGTCACGCAACGAGCTACCACGTCGAATACGGCACCTCGGCTTCGTATGGGTCGAGCACGGCGCTGGCGACGCTGGCGGGCGGCGAATTCGAAGACGAACCGGTGAGCGTCCCGCTGGGTGGGTTGCAGACGAGCACCACCTACCACTTCCGTGTCGTCGCGAGCAACTCCGCGGGCACCAGCTTTGGTGAAGATGAGACGTTCGTGACGCTTCCGCCGGCGTCGATCGACAGCGAGTCGGTTTCCGGTGTCACGGCGACCGGTGCGACGCTCGCGGGGCAGATCAACCCGCTTGGCCGTGACACCTCCTACCGTTTCGAGTACGGCACCA
>JANWIP010000029.1 GCA_025449845.1 Solirubrobacteraceae bacterium
CCAACCAGGTGAGTCGCAGGGGCGGCCATATAGTCATTGACGGGCTCGCAGCCCAAATGCACGACGGCCTGCCCCACCATTGCGTCTTCCCACAAGGCCCCTGTCCCGGTCAAACGACCCTACGATCGCCACCGGACAGCAAGCCCACGCGGTATTTCATACCCGTAGTCTGTGTTGGCTGTTGCCGTTCGGCTGTCGCGCTGCGCGATGGCCGCGCGGAGCCGACGGCCTGTTGGCCGGCGGCGCAGCGGACCGGCTCGTCAGAGCCGGTAAGGCCAGGCGGGGAGCGCAGCGCGGCAGCCGTGCAAGCCGACCGCAGGGAGGCGCTTCTACGCGGGCGCCAGCCCGCGTGCTGACCTCGGGGGTGAAGACCCTGGGCGCGCCGCGCCCTGGCATGGATCACGCTGCGAAGCGGCGTGTCAGGCATCGGCGGCGCGGCGTCCCGAACCGCCTTGGGGCGGATTTCGAAACTCATTGGCCGGTTTCGCGGGTTCGCGGTCAGTAACCCCATGAGCCATACACCAGACCCACCGACACCGAACATCCTGGCCGACGGACCACTCCTACGCCCCGACGAGGCCGCGAACCTCCTCGCCGTAAAGACCAGCTGGATCTACGAAGCGGTACGCACCGGCCGCCTACCCTGCATCCGCGTCGAACGCCATATCCGCTTCACGCGCGACCTGCTCGAAAATTGGCTATCCGGACAGATCGGGCGTCCTGAGAACCAGCGTATGCGGACGCCAGATCAGCGTCCGCGAAGCCCAAGCATAGACAGTACAGGCGCACGCGAGGAACGTTGATCCCGACCGGCTCCATCTGGCACTACCCTTACCTCGTGTCGACAGCCCCTAACCCACCGCCGTCGCGCCCTGCTGAGATGCTTAGCGGGCTCGAACTCTCCAACGGATGGGTGGTCATAGACCGTATCCCATCCTTTCCAGGGGGGACAGGCAGCACGTTTTCAACGCCCTACATTGTCGAGCGGGATGAGCGAAGAGCGTTTCTGAAGGCGATCGACTTCACGCGCGCTCTCGCAGACGACGATCCAGCACGGGCCTTGGAGCAGCTAACCCGTATATTCAACTTCGAGCGCGATCTTGTCAAGGCGTGCACCGATCGACGCATGCGGAATGTCATTCGAGTGCTTGACGAGGGTTCGACGAGCGTTCCTAACAGCGGCCCCGTTCCGAGAGTCAACTACCTTATATTCGAGCTCGCGGACGGCGACATACGACGTATCATGCGACTCAACGCTGACCTAGACGCCACATGGGCCTTTCGTTCTCTTAAGGAGGTCGCCTTGGGCATAGCCCAGTTACATGACGCCGGAATCGCACATCAAGACCTCAAGCCATCCAACGTTCTCGACGTCCAAGGCATCTACAAGGTCGCTGATCTTGGTCGCGCGAGTCGCCGCAGTGAACGTGGTCCATTTGATGATCTACGGTGCGCAGGAGATCCACATTATATTACACCCGAGCAGATGTACGGCTTTACGCTGACTGACTGGGACGCTCGGCGTCGTGCTTCAGATCTTTACCATCTGGGTAGCCTTCTGTTATTCCTGCTCACTGGTGTGACTGCAAGCGCCGCCCTGTATGGTAATCTCGCGCCAGCCCACCTTCCTCCGCCTTGGGGCACTTGGGGAGGCACCTTCGACCAAGTCGTAGTGCATCTAAGAGAGGGCACAGGTCGCGTAACCGACGATATACCAGTATTTAGTGACCCTCAAATACACGAGAATGTCGTCGCTAGGTTTGTGGAGCTATGCGATCCAGATCCTCGCACCCGAGGGCATCCAAAGAATCGCATCGGAACTGGAAGCCAATACTCACTGGAGCGCTATGTTTCCCATTTTGATGCGCTCTCAGCTCGGGCCCGCCGACGCGTTGTACACGCGTTACACGAATGATTCTTCCTTCCAACGATCCACGACGCGTCCTGCCGCGCTGGCACAGCCCCGAGGTAAGCGCTCAACGGCCTGACACCCATTCGCTGGCGGCGGGCACCGTCCAACCTGGGCAGCCAGCAGACCCAACCGAGGTCTTTAGGCGGGCTCTTGATTTTGCAGCATATCCAGACGATGCCCACGCCGGCGACCTCATTAGTGTCGCTTTAATCGCCAGGCGACCCGAAGCTGCCCGGGAGGCAGCACGGTGGATTTTGGACAGTGCCACTGCTAGTACGCTGATGCGCAGACTGGCACAGATGGCAATTAATCCCGAAGTGACCGACGCCCAAGGACTGCTCGCAGTACCGACTGACGTATCGGGAACGAACCGCACCGTGGCAGCCCAGCGCATAGCCACGCTCCGGCGTCGTCTGTCGCTTGCACCAGATAACCCAATGGCTTGGGCAGAGCTGGCTCGTCAGCATACCCTGACAGGGCATCTTGATAAGGCAAAGAATGCTATGCGTGTAGCAATCACCCGCGCTCCGAATGATCGGTACCTTTTGAGAGCCACCGCACGCCTATTTCATCACATGGGTGAACTTGAGAAAGCCCACGCCGTCATTTCGCGCGCCCCTCGCACGCCGAGCGATCCATGGCTTATCGCTGCCGAGATTACACTTGCTGGGTTGACTAACCAGGACTCCCGGTTTGTCAAGACAGGTCGTCGCTTACTCGAGAGCGGAATCCCCCCGATTCACCTCAGCGAGCTTGCTAGCGTGCTCGCGACTCTTGAGCTCGATGCCGGTCACTCTACACACGCTAGACGGTTGTTCCGAGAGGCACTCAAAGATCCGGCTGAGAACGCACTCGCCCAGGCTGAGTGGGCAGCCGCACATATTAGACTCGATGTAGAGCCCTATCTCCATTCCGTGCCTTCGTCATGGGAGGCGCGTGCATTGGCCGCCGCAGTGGCAGGGGAGCCCGAGATCACGATTAGTGAGGCTTGGGGATGGTTCTACGATCAGCCCTTCGCGAGTGGTCCGGCCGTCTTCGGGTCATACCACGCCGCTAAGCACGGCAGATTCTCAGAGGGCGCCAATTTTGCGCGAGACGGTGTCGCCGCAAATCCCAGATCGTTTCTGCTCCGTAATAATCTCGCTTTTTGTCTTGCGAAGATCGGCGATACAGGCGCAGCGGAGCAGCAGATCCATTTCATCAAGAAGGAGCAGCTTAATAGCGACCAAGAGGCAACCGTCGAAGCCACATGTGGCCTCATCGCTTTTCGTTCCGGCAAGCCTAAAGAGGGTGCGGCCCGATACAAGCGCGCACTGGAGCTGCTACCAGACGGGGAAAGCCGACTGTTAGCTTTGATCAATCTCGCAGTTGAGACACTTCGTACCGATCCGACACAAGGCGATTCACTTGCTCGCCAGTCATATGAAACAGCCGGGAGGTTGGGCATGCGCGCTGACCGAGCAGCATGGTTGACGCAGCTGAAGCCAGAGCCATCAGACACCAAGGCGTGAGCCGACTAGACGACTGCGCCATCCCGCGCCGTGCTAAACGCCTCAGCCACCAGCTGCGCGTCCTCCTCGCGCGGCGCGTAGTGCAGATACCGCATGGTCGTTTGGATATCGGCGTGGCCCATCCACTCCTGCACGCGCCGGATATCGGCCTTGGCGATCATCCTGGTCCCGAACGTGTGCCGCAGATCATGGAATCGCAGCGGACGCAGCCCTGCGCACTTCAGCGCAGCCTTGTAGCGGCGTCGCAACGCCGAGTCATCTATGTAGCCACCATCATCGCCGGGGAACACCAGATCGTCCTCGCCAGTGAACAGCGCCCGGTCGGCCAACCGCGCGAGCGCCTGTGCAACGTCCGGCGCGAGCGGGACCGAACGCACCTTGCCCGACTTCGGCGCCGTCAGCGCACGGGCGGCGTAGCTCGTGCGGACCCTGAGCACGGAGCCCGCAAAGTCCACATCGCGCCAGTGGAGCGCTCGCAGCTCCCCCAGGCGCAGGCCGGTGAACGAGGCAGTCAGGAAGATCGCGCCGTCCTGCTCGGTCTGGGCGGCACGGACAAGCGCCCACACCTCCTCGGGGCTGAAGACCTCAATGTCGCCGGAGAGCTTCGCGGTGGGGCGCTCGATGCCAGCGACCGGGTTCAGGGGGAGTTTGTAGACCTTGCACGCCCGCGTGAACACGCCGTGGAGCAGTGTCACTATCCGGTCCCTGGTGTTGTTGGTCAGCTGACCGGGGTTCTGGCCGCTCGTCACGCCTCCCTTGTTGTCCGAGCGCACACGCCTGCGCCCTCCCCCGCCCACGCCTGTCAGTCCCGAGTACCAACGCTCAACATCCGCGGTCGCAATGTCCTCAAGCCGCATCGCGCCGAACGCGGGCAGTAGGTAGGCATCGATGATCGAGCGGTAGCCGCGAAGCGTGGACGGCTTCAACGCTCGATCGTTCGTGGCATAGCGCATGAACTCGGCCGCGGCATCGGCGAACGTGGCGCCGGTGCGGCCCATCCCCGGCAGCGTCCCCCGACGAGCCTCGTCAAGCGTGTCACGCAGCCAGTCCTCGGCCAGGCGCTTCGTGAAGTAGCCAGCCGGCGGGCGTCCGCGCTCGGACCACGCCGGACCGATCTTGCGCTGGACCTGGCGCCCATCCGGTAGGCGGTACTTGGCATACCAGACCGCCCCGCGCTTGCGCTCAAGCCGGAAGACGTGGCCACTCAGAGGCCGAGATGGGAGATCCACGGCGCTGCCCATAGTCCCAATCTAGCACCAGCTTGGGACATATTCGGGACACGCTTACTTTTCTATAGCGTTGCGTCCAAAAGAAAACCCCGTATTTACAGGGCTTATCTACGCGCCAGGAGAGATTCGAACTCCCGACCTTCGGTTCCGTAGACCGACGCTCTATCCAGCTGAGCTACTGGCGCAGAGGCCACAGTCTAGTCGGCGCGGCTCCCGGCAGTCTCGCCGCCGCAAGCCTGCGCCGTCCATGCAGTCGATCCCCACCCACGCTCACCAAGCATCCACGCTGGGCCGCTTCTTCTCCGCCCGCTCGCGCCAGCCGCCGCCCGCGGGCCGCTCGAACAGCATCCTCACCCAGCGACGCGAGTCGGCGGGGTCGATGACATCGTCGATCTCGCCATAGGCCGCCATGTTGATGCCCCTGCCATGCTCGTAGGCGGCCTGCACGGTGGCCTGAAAGACGCGCTCGCGCTCCTGCGGGTCCTCGATCGCCTCTAGCTCTCGGCGCATACCCAGGCGCACCGCACCCTCAAGGCCCATGCCACCGAACTCCGACGTGGGCCAGCCCACCGTGAAGAGCCCCGCCTTGAAGCCCCCGCCTGCCATCGCCTGAGCGCCGAGGCCATAGCCCTTGCGCAGCACAATGGTGCCGATCGGCACCGTTAGGTTGGCCCCGGCAAGGAACATGCGAGCCACGTGGCGCACCGTGGCGGTCCGCTCAGCGGCCGGCCCCACCATGAAGCCTGGCGTGTCGCACAGCAGCAGCACGGGCAGATCGAAGGCGTCACACAGCTGCATGAACCTCGCAGCCTTGTCGGCAGCATGGGCATCGATCGCCCCACCCAGGTGGGTGGGGTCGTTGGCGACGATCCCCAGCGGCCGGCCCTCGACGCGCGCCAGCGCGGTCACGACGCCCAGTCCGAACCCGCGGCGCAACTCCAGCACCGAGTCCTCATCACACAGGGTCTCAACCACAGTGCGCACCTCATAGGCGCGCTTGCGCTCGCTGGGCACCACATGGCGCAGCGCGCGCTGGTCAGGCACGGCAAAGTCCCGCGCGGGACCGTGAAAGTAGGAGAGGTAGCGCTTGGCGAGGAGCATCGCCTCGTGCTCGTCCTGCACGCGCACATCGACCACCCCGTTGGCCTGCTGCACATCGATCGGCCCCACCTCGGCCGGCTCGTACACCCCCAAGCCACCCCCCTCGATCATCGCCGGCCCACCCATGCCGATGGAAGAGCTCTCGGTGGCGATGACCACATCACAACACCCCAATAAGGCGGCGTTGCCGGCGAAGCAATTGCCCGCCGCCACACCTACCAGCGGCACCTTGGCACTGAGGTGAGCGAAGAGATGAAAGGCACGACAGTCCAAGCCGGCCACCATCGGCCAGTCCACGTCCCCGGGCCTGCCACCCCCGCCCTCGGCCAGCAGCACCACCGGCAGCTTGCGGCGCTCGGCGATCTCAAACAGACGGTCCTTCTTCAGATGGCCGCGCATTCCCTGGGTGCCGGCGAGCACGGTGTAGTCATAAGACATCACCACGCAGGGCTCGCCGTCCACCTCGCCCACGCCCGCCACCAGCCCATCCGCCGGTGTGCGCGCGATCAGTTCCTCGCGTGGGCGCCTGCGCTCCTGGGCGGCGAACAGCAACGGCCCGTACTCCACAAACGTGCCCTCGTCCACCAACTCGGCGAGGTTCTCGCGCGCGGTGCGTCCGCCGCTGGCATGGCGCTTGGCCACGGCCTCCTCGCGCGCCGCATCCAGCCCAAGCGCATGACGCTCACGCACCGCGCGCAGATCCTCACGTTCGCCATCAAGATCCACCCCCGCCGGGGAACTGCCGCCGCGCGTCTGTCCATCAGCACCACCAACGTCAGCGGCCTCCCCCTCCGCTAGGACCATCAGCACCTGACCCTCCTCCACGGCGTCCCCGGCGACGACCGCCACGCGGCGCACCACCCCATCGGCCCCTGCCACCACCTCATGCTCCATCTTCATCGACTCAAGCACCACAAGCGCCGTGCCAGCCCGCACAGACCCCCCGGCCTCGTGCGCGACAGCGACCACAACGCCGGCCATGGGAGCCAAGATGGCGATCTCGGAGTTGACCGACATGCGAGGATCATCGCGCACCACGTCACTCCGCGCGATCAGGCGGACCTTCTGCGATCGTGATCCCAGATGCCAGAGGGCGACACCATTCACCGCGCGGCAGTCCGCATCAGTTCGGTACTTGCGAGCCAGGTACCCGAAGAGATCCTCACCCCTCATCCACGCCACGCGGCCGACCGCTGGCCAGAGCGGCTCGCCGGGAGAGCAGTGCGCTCAGTGGACGCCTACGGCAAGCACCTGTTCCTGCGCTTTGAGGGAGATATCACGCTGCACTCCCACCTGCGCATGACCGGGGCCTGGGGGATTTACCGCGAGGGAGAGCGCTGGAGGCGCGCTGCCCGGAGGGCTTGGCTCGTGCTGCGCTGGCAGAGTTGGGAGGTCGTCGAGTTCGACGGTCCCGTGCTAGAGCTGATGCGTGAGTCGCGTACCCGCTTTGATCGCCGTCTTGCGACCCTCGGCCAGGACGTGCTCGGCGAGAGTTTTGACATGGAGCGCTTTATTCGCCGACTGCGCGCCGATGACCCCAACCGTCCGATCGGCGATGCCCTGCTGGACCAGCGCACCGTGGCGGGCATCGGAAACGTGTGGAAGGCCGAGACATGTTTTGCTGCCGGCATCGATCCCTGGCGCCCCCTCGCCAGGGTGAGCGATGAGGAGGCAGTCATGCTCGTGAGCATCGCCCGCGCAGGCATGAGTCGCAGCGTTCGCGAGGGCATCAGTGCCCGTCCGCGGGCTGTTTACAGACAAGCGGGTGAGCCCTGCTCACGATGTGGCTCACCGATCGCCCAGCGCCACCAAGGTGACGAGAACCGCTTGACTTTCTGGTGCCCGGGCTGTCAGATCTGAGAAGTCCTCCGCGCGGCGCGCGAGAAGAACATTGAGCGAAGAGACCCAATGTTGCCTACGCAGTGCCTACTCGGGCTGGAGAACACCCAAAATATTACCCTCGGTGTCCTAGAGATATCAGAGCCAACCCACACCAGGCATCTTGTCCTTCGGCATTTATATGACAGCCCTCGCTCCGGTGGCGCGCTCAAGAGTCACATCAATGTCCTCTACCTGAACAGTGCAGACAATGCATTTGGTGAAACTCCCTCACCGCCGCCACATAGAACGCCTTGGCACGTTCGATGTCGTGAGCATGAATCTCGAAATGCACAACTCCTGCCGCCATGACTTCTCCATTAATGGCTCTCGCAAACGATCCCCTCAGGCTACTCCTTGAGGACTTGGATCGCCGGCACAGAAGGCGGCGAGGTCATCGCGCAATCAGGCGACGCAACCGCCGTTGATCTACTAGCCTTGGGAAGGTCCGCCCTGGAGGGGTGGCAGAGCGGTTGAATGCGGCGGTCTCGAAAACCGTTTCGGGTCTTATAGGTCCGACGAGGGTTCGAATCCCTCCCCCTCCGTTTTGCCAGGTTGGAGTCCAATGTTCGAACCCGGCAGCGAATCGGCGACGCGGGATCGATCCCCTCACCCGGAAGCAGTTTGCCGTCCATAGCGACCCTCGTGAGGCCAGTACGGGGACATGATTCGGTACCGTAGGGCTTGTGGTCAGCGACGCGATGATCGTGGATGCAGGAAAGCGGTTGGCGGCAGCCGCGCGTTCCCCTGCGCGAGTCGTGCTCTTTGGCTCGAGGGCTCGGGGGGATGCGCGTGAGGACAGCGACCTGGACTTCCTCGTGATCGAGGAGCATCTGGACAGCAAGCTGAGCGAGATGGTGCGCCTGCGCGATGCGCTCCCGCCGCTGGCTGTGCCTGTTGACGTCGTCGTTGTCTCCGAGGAGGAGGTCGCACGGCGGTCGCCTGTTCCGAGCACGCTCGTGCACCGCGCGCTCCGCGAAGGCCGCATCCTTGTCCCGGCCTGAACTGGAAGAGGCACTGCTCCTGCTGCGCGACGGGACGCGCACGATGCCCGCAGCAAGCCGCTGTTCCCCGCCGAACGAACTCAGCTCGCCATCGTGCTGCGCGGCGTGTCCCTACGTGAGGTGCGATGGGACCCGCGTCTTGGGCCTGATCGTGAGCGTTCTGGTGTTCTAGGGACCGGCAAGCACGCTGCCTCTCGACTCACTGAGGGTGAGACGCTGCGCATCACACAGATCGACGGTGGCGTGCAGCTGGATTGATCGCACCAAATTTGATCTGACGATCGTCGACGAGCCGGGCGAGGATAGCTGGGTCATCGCGTCGAGCCATGAGGTGACCGTGTCTTCAGCCAGCGCGAACCCGCGAGGAGGCGAGCGCTACGTCATCGATGCCTTGCGGCCGATGCTTTCTCCCGAGCCCGGTGATCAATGCTGCGGTGCCAGGGTTGGGTTCGCCGCGACTCAGCATAAGAATCATCTCGTGGATCATCCCCGGGTGAACCTTGCGCATCCCGGGGGGCTCACGGACTCGCTCAGCAACTACGTCGATGCGCGAGGGTAGATCCTGAAACATGACCTTGATCTCCTCGAACAGGACGCCCAGCGCCAAGCCGTGCACTGGAATGTCGAGCTTGCCCTTCGCAACACCGAGGCAAGTCACAACCTGGGTAGGTTGGTTTCGCGGAAACGCTTGGCGTGCAGCTCGCTAATGCGCTTCCACACAAGGTTCGGGTTCGAATATCGTCCCTCCCGTTGACAACGATTTTGGTCGCTCTTGGCTCTGTGAAGCCGAGAACGGCGATCGATGGGACAAGAGCCAAAAGCCCTTGTCCGAACCCCTCAAGGAGCGGGACGCCGCGTGACGCAGTCCCAATCAGCCGGAAAGCAAGCCCGTTGCCCACTCGACGGCGTCGGCCGCGATCGAGAAGGCCGCGTCGCGGTCGAGGGGCTCTAGCATCTCGTAGCGTAGCTGTGCCGCCCACGGCGTCAGCCAGCGCGCCTCTTGGATCGAATCTGGCACCGCGACGCGGTTGTCGTCAGCGATGTCCGCCAGCTCACGAAGATCATGGGTGCGCGGAAAGTCGATGTCTGCTAACACAAGCGCGACCTTCAGTGCCTTCTCCACTGCCTGCTGAGCGTGGAACCCCACCACATCGTCGCGCATGTCCTCCTCGGCCATGAGCACTCGGCACGCACCGAGATCGCTCGCCGCGTGCTCGAGCAGCAGCTCTGCATACTCGCGCTGCTCAGGAGTCGGAGCGGGCAACGATCCGACCCTCGCGTAGGGCATGATGGACCATCGTCCCGCGAACCTTCGCCCGCCGATCCGCCAGCTCCTCGTCCATCACGATCACATCTACCGGCCGGCCGATCCGGCCAACAGCGTCGCGCAGGCGGACGGCCTCGGCGACACGATTCTCGACGTTGCGCTCGATGACCAGGAAGTCCAGATCGCTGTCGCGCGTAAGCTCGCCGCGCGCAGCCGATCCAAACAGGATCACCCGGGCCGGAGACCCGACAGCCTTCACTAGTCGTTGCCCGGCCAAGTCGATCAACTCCTGGGTCGTCATGACGAGAACAGCCTACCTGCCGGTGCGGGAGCGCCGGCTCACGCCTCACAAGACTCCTGCAACGACGGGGGGGCTGGGGGCGCTACAAGCAGGTCAGTCCACCGATCTCAGCCTTGGTAGGCGGGACAAAACCTCGCAAATTAGACAGATTACTTACATTAGGCCAACTTAGTCTGCTAAAGTACTCTTCATTAGACCAACTGTTATCAACGAAGGAGAGGTCGGGCCGACATGAGCCCGAGTATCGAGATCGATGAGGACGTGTGGGGTTTCCTCAAGCGTGAAGCTGAGCCGCTCGTAGATACGCCTAATGCGGTACTGCGCCGACTGCTGGGCGTAGATGGCCCACCCCAGGCGGACGAAGCGAAGGCATCGGACGGGCCTCCAGGCGGAGCAGCCATACGCAGGGGTCGAGGGACCTCGAAGGTCTCGTCAAAGGGCAAACGCCAACGGAGGCGCGGACCACGCGCTCCTGTTGGAAGTCTGCTCCCAGAGAGTGAATATGAAGAGCCGATCCTAAGCGTGTTGGGCAAGCGCGGCGGCTCTGCCCCCGCGCGGGAGGTCATCAAGCTTGTGGGCCAGCTTGTTGACGATAGGTTGACGCCTCTCGACCGAGAGGATCAGCCCAGTGGAGTCAAGCGATGGGAAGGTCGTGTACAGTTCACGCGTCTGCGGATGCGCAAGGGGGGTCTGATTCAGGCCACCTCGCCACGCGGGGTATGGGAGCTTTCCGAGCAGGGGCTGGCGGCATACCGCAAGCTCGGAGCGGGGGCATGAGCACGGGCAAGAGCTCAGGCCGCGAGCGCCATCAGATGATTCTGCTGACGATCTACAAGGTCGCAGGCGGTACCACGCGTCTCTGCGCCTATGAGGATCTCGTCGTGGAAGCCTGGAAACTTTTCCCGCACGAGTTTGGGCTGCGCGGCTATGCTGACAAGTATCCAGACTCTTCGGATCTTCACAAGCCCCTCTACGGTCCGCTCAAACGCGAAGGCTACGTGCGTGTGCAGAACAAGAAGTTCGGGCTAACAGAGAGCGGCTTGGCGGCCGCTGAGCGCCTGCGTCAGCCAGACCAGGCCGAGCGACCTGAGCTGGGCCGTGTACGGCGTGACCAGCGCATAGAGATCG
Source organism: Solirubrobacteraceae bacterium (assembly GCA_025449845.1). GTDB lineage: Bacteria > Actinomycetota > Thermoleophilia > Solirubrobacterales > Solirubrobacteraceae > Palsa-744. The sequence goes on from JANWIP010000029.1 coordinate 11,332, forward strand.
AACGCCTGATCAAAAAGCCATCGGTCGCGCTGATTGAGGAAAGTAGAGCCGGCGAGTTGGTGGATACCGATCTCTACGACTTCTACGGCGTCACGGTGCGCACAAAGCCCGCCGACTTTGCCGGGCGTGTGACGACAGTGGACGCAGCCGTGGACGCAGGCGTGGACGCGCAGGATCCGTCGATCGACCAGCAGCGGCTGGCATGGGTTGTCGTCACGCGCGACGAGCTCAAGGCAAGATGGACCGATCTGATCGCCGAGCGCGTCTCGGCATTGCAAAAGCCTCGGGCCTAAGAGACAGGGGGACGGAGATGGACGTTAAGATCAATGTCGAGCCGACGATCATCGTCGATGAGTTGCTCGACACTCTGGGGCGAGAGTGGGCTAGCGACCATGTCAAGGGGCAGAACGAGTGGTGGAAGAACTCGATCGACCAGTACATCCGCGACGTCGTCCCCGATGACCGCCGAGTGATCTTGGTCGAGTTGGTTGAGACAAAGCCCAAGAAGAACTCAGTATTCCGTGTTATCGACTTCGGCGGCACGACCAAGCACGAGATCGACGATGCTTTCAAGCGATGGGGAGACATCAAGGCCGCGAGCCGTGGTACTGGTAAGCGCACGTTCGGTGGGCATGGCAACGGCGGCAAGTTCTACATGCGCTCGGCCTTTGAGACAAGCAGGATCATCACCTATCGCGATGGTCGCCTGTCGGCCTTCGGATTCAACAAGGACAAGCGCTATGGATTCCAAGACGGCTACGACGAGGTCGACATGGCGCTCGCAGAGGCGCTTGACTTCGCCCAGATCGACATCGACGGCCTGCCTGTATCGGCGCATGAACAACTCGGGATTAGCGGGGGCTTCACGGTGGTCTTGGGCGAGAAGCCCAACAACTTTCAGCGTAGCGCGACCGCGCGCAAAATTCTTCAGAAGCTCACCGAGCATCCGCAGGCGCGACGGATCATCGCTCGGCACCCGGTGTTTGCCCGCACCAACCGAGACAGCGACTGGAAGCGGCTGCACTCGCTCGATCCCGAGCCTCGGCCGGACTTCGCCGAGGAGATCCGCGTCGAGCTTCCCCAGTCTCTACTCGACGAAAACGACAATGAGATCCTCCTGCGCGACAAGGAATGGCCCGAGGCGTACCTCGCTTTACAGACAAGCAAGGACAGCCTGAGAGGAACGGGTCTCAACCGCGTCGATGTCATCGGTGAGATCGGCAGCATCGGCTCGCATGACATCCCCAGCCTCGGCCTCGAGAAGCATCCAGCGCACGGCGACTTCATCTACGGCGAGTTGTACTGCCCAAAGCTGGAGAGCGAGGAGTACCACTTGGTCGACAATGATCGCGAACGTCTAATCAACAATGAGATCGCGCGTGCCGTCCTTGGCTGGGTTTCTGAGCAAGTGGATGAGCTGGCCGGAAAGCTGGCCGACGCGGACGCCAAAGAACGCAAGGCAGCGGACCTGTCGCAGTCATCGGCGTTCAACGAGCTACTCAACCAGTGGAAGAACCGGTTCATGCCGACGTTGATGGCCCAGCTCTTCGGCGGACCGGGAGAGGGCGGCGGTTTCGGCGGCATCGGAAATGGCGCTGGCGGCGCTGGCGGCGGAGACGTCATCGTGGACGGAGAGCCGAACGACAGTAAACATCCACTGGATGGGGGCGTAGACGGGGGCGGAGGGGACGAGACCAAGCGTGGCCGACGGTCGCCGACCGTGCTCCTCTCCGGACATGACCCCGATCCGCTCGATCTGATGGCCCCGCCACTCCAGCTCTCAACTCGTCAGCCCGCCGTTTATCAGCGACCAAAGGACGTGCCGGAAGGTATCTACTGGATCAACACCAGCAGGCCGCTGGCCGAGCGCATCCTGGAACGCTTCGGTGCCGAGAGCGCCCGCTGGCGCGCGTACCTGTTCGAGCGCTACGTCGAGATCATCCTCAAGGAGTCCATCCACCAGCTAGAGAAGAATGAGGGCGGACTCACCGGCGACCGCATCGAGAGCCACATCGACTCCCTATACACCCAAGTTCACGACCAAGCCTTCGAGGATCTGGAGCCCTTCCTCTTCGACGAGAAGCTCGCCGAGTGACCGCGCGGCTAACACACGTCGACCTGTTCGCGGGAGTCGGGGGCTTCACGCTCGGCTTCGAGGCGACCGGCCGATACCGCACAGCCCTGATGGCTGACTCCGACTACTCGGCGGCGCTTACCTTCAAGCGGAATCGACCCCAGGCCCGCTACTGGCCCAAGGATCTGTCTAAAGTCGCGGTCGATGAGCTGCTAGGAACCGCCGAACTCGAACCGGAAGAGATCGATGTACTGACTGCCGGACCGCCTTGCCAAGGGCTTAGCAAGGTCGGTGCCCGCCTGCTTGATGATCCTCGCAATCAGCTACTCAAGCACACCGCAGAGCTGATCGGCGCGACGCGGCCGAAGCTCGCGATCATCGAGAACGTGCCTTCGCTCTGGTGGGATGAGCACAGCGAGCTCTTTGCAGAGCTGTCCGATGCCCTCGACAGAGAGGGCTACGATCTCGACATGCAGGTGCTCGAAGCATGGCGCTTCGGTGTGCCGCAGTTGCGCCGCAGGCTATTTATCCTCGCGACCCGTGAGGACATCGAGCACCGCTCGACGAAGCGCTTTCCCGAAGGTCGCGAGTTGGATCGTTTCACCGCGCGCGACCTGATACGCGCTGCCGAAAACGGCGAGCCGCTCTACCCGCCGGGACTGTCAGTCGAGGAGGCCATCGGCGATCTGCCTACCATTCCCGCCGGTGGCGGCAAGGAAGCGATGGCGTACGACGGCGAACCCACCTCCGACTATCAACGGGCGCGACGTGGTGACACAGACATCCTGTTTAATCACCGCGCCCGCGCACATTCTGCGGCTATGCTCAAAAAGATGGAGATGATTGCGGAGGGCGGACGCAACCAGGAGCTCGCCGACGAGCAGAGACTACGCTCCGCCGATGGAGAGTATTTTTCGCAGGCGTACGCAAGGTTGCATCGTCATGGCATTGCACAAACCATTACGACCTACTTCCAGAATCCAGGCAGCGGCCGTTTCATCCACTACCGCGACCTCCGTGCCCTTAGTGTACGCGAGGCGGCCCGTTTCCAGAGCTTCGACGACGACTTTATGTTCACCGGCAAGTTCGAGCAGCAGATGCGTCATGTTGGCAACGCCGTCCCCGTGTTGCTCGCCGAACACCTCGCCGAGCACTGTGCCGCCATTTTGACCGGCGAGCGATCAGGCGAGAATGATCTCGTGGCAAATGGCCCTGGATCGCGCTGAGCACGAGACTCGCTATCGCAGCTTGACGATGGCGGCCGTCAAGAGTAGCCGCACCGACCTAGAGCAACTCTTGGCCCGTCATATGTGGGCCGCGGGTCTCCGTGGCTGGCGGCGCGACAGGCGCACCGCAAACGCGCGTCCCGACTTCGTCTTCGTTAGTGCGCGTCTGGCCGTCTTCGTGGACGGATGTTTCTGGCATGGCTGTCCATCCTGTGCAAAGCGTCCTGCGACCAACCGCGATTATTGGAGACCGAAGATCGACCGTAATGGCCGCCGCGATCGGACGCAAACCACTGCGCTTGGGGATGCTGGCTGGACTGTGCTGCGATTCTGGGGGCACGAGTTGGAAGCCGATCCCACCGGCTGCGCAAGTGCGGTAGTCCAAGCATTCGCGCTGTCCTGACCCAAGTTGAGTGGTCCAAATGATCCGATTATCAACAGGTTCGTGTCAGCGTGCCACATACAACGATTCTTGGCGGATCGCCTCCGCCGCCCGCCGCCGCGCCTCCCGCCCCACAGGCTCCATCAGCTCCTCAACCAGCCGCTCCAGGTTCACGGCGGGGTTCGCAGGTTGTAGCATCGCTCCCCCTCCGCCTCCAGTTGAACAGCGGCGAAATCGAGCGCTTCACGTATAGAAGGAAGCGTGATGCTACGTCGCCAAGACGCTAGGAACCGCAGCTCAATCAAGTTGAGGAAGGACAGTGGCAGCGTGTCGTCGTCGGTGGCGCTGCCGTCGATGCGGATAAGTGGCGGGTCGTGGCGCGGCTGTCCTCGGTAGACGCGATCGTGGCCGAGCGCCCACCGGCGAAGCGTTCCTGCCTGGCGTCCGATGATGCGCGCGGCTTCTGCAAACGTGTATCGAGGTTGAACCGCTCGCTCGGAGATGCGTGGATGAGGCGTAGAGGACATGGCGTAGCAGTATGTCGAGCAGGGCGGCGGGCGCCTGAAGCCGCTAAATCCGGCTTTCGACACCAAGCATATTCAGCCTGCTCGGAAAGGAGCGCAGCCTGCTGCACCTAAGTTACGAAGTCCTAGCAACGACGCGAGAGGGCATCCCGATCTCCCCGTCCCCGTCCAGCGAGCACCTCAGGCCCTGAGCAGTATCCAGACCATGAGCGGTTCATTGCCCCAGCCAAGCTCGCGGAACGAGCGCACGGCATACCGCCGTCCGGCGATCGTCACATGCCCGGAGGAAGGCAGGCGGACCACGCTGGGAGCGCCCCGCGACGCGCGCACATGCCCACTCGCGCCACGGACCAAGACATCGGCACCCGTGACGTCGTGCACGACCTTTACGTAGCCGGTCACATCCTGGATCGAGACCAGGAGGGTACCCAGAAGGCGGCCGTGCAACCGCAGGACACGACTCCCGGGAGCGACGACGAACACCCCGTCGGGGTTGACCGTCGCGTTGACGAGCACCCGCGATCCGCGAACCACACTGATGCGCGTTACGTGAACGAAGTGGTTGAGAGGACTCCTCAGCTGCGCGTCCGCCTCGGCCTGGGCACCGCCCACGTCGCCGCGGCTCAGGGCATTGAGCAGAATGCGGTCGCGAGCGATGCGCCTCAACTGCTGCATGAGCTTCGCGCCCCTGGCCTCTGAGCGGTAGCTCAACTTCGCGACCTCCAGGATCCTGTCGATGCGACTGCGATGAGACCGCGCCCGCACCGCCGCGCGCGTCGTGGCAGCGGATGAGGAGGAGAGCGAGTCGGTCGACGTGTGAGCCTGGAGGCTTGCGGAGGATGTCGGCGGCTGAGCCGGGGCCCGTGCAGCCGGTGTCGAACCGCAGGCGGCGAGCGCCATCACGAAGACCGCGCTCGCAGCGAGCGCCGCGCAGGTCCTGGGCGCGTGCCGCGGGACGGCACCGCTGCCTGCGTCCTCCGCGACTCGTCCCCTTGAGCCAAGCTCAATCGTCGGGTGGTTCGAGGTTCGGCCTGGAACGGCCATACGGCAACAGTACGACTGCTGTTTAAAGATCCGGTCAAGATCCACGCGCTTGACTGATCCGGGCGTTTGACCGACGGCGGTGATCGACCGACGGCCAGCAAAAGCCAGCGGAGCGATAGACCGACGGCCAGCGAAGGCCGACCGATCCCTAGCGCCGCGAAGCGAAGAACTCGCTCAACAGCGCCCCGCACTCTGCCGCAAGCAGCCCCCCCGCGACCTCAGGGCGATGGTTCAGGCGCGACTCGCCCAGCACATCCAGGACGCTACCGGCGGCCCCCGCTTTGGGATCGCTCGCCCCAAAGACGACCCGAGGCACGCGGGCCAGCACGATCGCCCCCGCACACATGGCGCACGGCTCCAAGGTCACGTAGAGGACGCTCTCAAGCACCCGCCAACCGCCCACCTCGCGCGCAGCCTCGCGCAGCGCCAGAATCTCGGCGTGGGCGGTGGGGTCTTGGCGCACTTCGCGCTCGTTGTGCCCGGTACCGATGACCTCGCCCTCGCGCACGAGTACCGCGCCGATCGGCACGTCTTCGTGTTCCAATGCATGCTCGGCCTCACGCAGGGCCAAGTGCATGAAGTACTCATCGCGTGGGAAGAAGCGTTCGCTCATAACATGCCGGATTGACAGGGTGGGCAGGTGTGCCACGCAAGTCCTCCGGGCACATCATGATTACCCACCCAACCATGTCCTTCATTCCCCGGACCCGATCGATAGCGGCGCTCTGCACGCTCGTACTCCTCTTCGCCGCCTCTAGCGCGAGTGCCCAGAGCACGTATACACCGAACGTGGTGGTGGTCAAGTACGCCTACGCGACGGCTCCCCGCGCACGGGCCACGATCGCGCTCGAGGCCGGGGCCGGGGCCGAAGAACCAAAGGCGATCGCCTCACACACGCGCATCCTGCGCCTGAAGCCGGGCGTGCCACTCGCCACAGCCCTGGCTCGACTGCGCCACGAGCCCCACGTGCAGTGGGCCGTGCCGGACTACACCGCACACACCTCCGAAGCCACTCCCACCACCGAAGCCGTCCCCACCTCCGAAGCCGTCCCCACCACCGAAGCCGCCCCCACCTCCGAAGCCGCCAGCGCGCTCCCCCCGACAGCCAGCTACATCCCCAATGACCCCGGCACCACGCATACACCCGGCGGCTGGCAGCAGCTGCAGTGGAACTTCGCGGGCCCCTTCGGCGTCGACGCCCCCCGAGCATGGGCCAACCTCGCGGCCGATGGCGCGCGCGGCGGCGGCGGCCGAGGCGTGGTGGTGGCGGTGCTGGACACCGGCATCGCCTACTCCAATCGCGGGCGCTTTCGCCGCTCGCCGGACTTCACGTCAACGCAGTTCGTGGCGGGCTATGACTTCGTCGACCACGACCCCTACGCGAACGACCGCAACGGCCATGGCACCCATGTGGCGGGCACGATCGCGGAGGCAACGGGCAACCACCGCGATCTGACGGGGCTGGCCTATGGCGTGCGCCTGATGCCGGTGAGAGTGCTTGACAGCGAAGGCGAAGGCGATGCCTCGGTGATCGCGCAGGGAGTGCGCTTCGCGGTCAACCACGGCGCGCGGGTCATCAACCTGAGCCTGGAGTTCTCGAGCTTCGTGACCGCCTCGGACATTCCCGAGCTGCTGGAAGCACTGCGCTATGCGCGCCATCGCGGGGTGCTGGTGGTGGCAGCCGCCGGCAACGAGGGTCACCGCGCCATCGCTTACCCCGCACGCGCGCCCAAGGTGGTCTCGGTGGGCGCAACGACTGAACACGGCTGCCTGGCAAGCTTCTCCAACGACGGCTCAGGGCTGACGCTGGTGGCGCCAGGCGGCGGCCCCGACGCGGACCTGCCAGGGGACCCCAACTGCCACCCCGAGGAGCCCGCGGGCCGCGACATCTTCCAGGTCACCTTCACGGGCAGCTCGCCGCGGCGCTTTGGCATTCCCTCCGGCTATGACGGCACCTCGATGGCCACCCCTCATGTGAGTGCCACGGCCGCATTGATCATCGCTAGTCGCGTGCTCGGGCCCAACCCCACCCCCGCGCAGCTGATCGCCCGCCTACGCGCCACGGCGCGCAAGCTGGGGAGCCCAGGCGATCACACGCTGTATGGCTCGGGGTTGGTGGATGCCGGCGCCGCCACCGCCCCCGGCGGACCGGGAGCCGTTCGCTAAAGCCGCAACGCAGGCCTGCCGATCCCAACGACTACCATCGCTAGAGCCGAAGCTTCAAGCCAAAGTCACAGAGGGGAAGACGAGTTGAGCAAGCCCACGTTGGTCACCGGAGGCAGCGGGTATATCGGCGCGCTGCTAGTAAAAGAGTTACAGGAGGCCGGCCGTGAGGTGCGGGTACTGGACTCACTGCTGCACGGCCAGGAGGACATCGCCCTCGAGCAGGAGAACAATGGCGTGGAGGTTGTAAGAGGCGACGTACGCGACGCCCAGGCGCGCACCCGCGCGCTGGCAGGTGCGGAGGCCGTGGTGCACCTGGCGGCGATCGTCGGCGACCCCGCCTGTGCGCTTGACCCGAAGGTGTCCGACGATGTCAACGTGCAGGCGACACGCGCACTGGTGGCCGATTCCAATGCGGCCGGCGTGGAGCGTTTGGTGTTCGCCTCGACGTGCTCGAACTATGGGCGTATGGCAGACCCCACGGTGCCGATCACCGAGGAAGGCGAGCTGGCGCCGGTGTCGCTGTATGCCGAGCAGAAGGTGGGCATGGAGCAGCTGATCCTGGCTAGCGCGAACGGTGCAGACGCCAACGGCACCCAGCCGACGTGCCTGCGCTTCGCGACGGTCTACGGCGTGGGACGCCGGATGCGCTTCGATCTGACGGTCAACGAGTTCACGCGTGAACTGTGGGCCGACCGTGAGCTGGAAGTGTTCGGCGAGCAGTTCTGGCGCCCCTACATCCATGTGCGCGACGCTGCCCGCGCGGTGCGCACGGTGCTGGAGGCCCCCGCGGAGAAGGTCGCGGGCAAGGTATTCAACGCGGGGCGCAGTGGTGAGAACTACCGCAAACTGGACCTGGTGGAGGAGATCAGCAAGCAGATCCCCACGGGCAAAGTGTCCTATGTGCAGCGCAACGAGGATCCGCGCGACTACAAGGTGAGCTTCGACAAGATCCGCGCGGAGCTCGGCTTCGAGACGCTGATGACGGTCCCCGATGGCATCGGCGAGATCATCGCGGCACTCAAAGCAGAGCAGTTCGGCGACCCCTTCGACGGGCGCTACCGCAACATTCCCTGAGCGGCTCGATCGATGGCGCCGGCCATCTCCTCGCGGAAGCGCAGTCGCCCGAACCTGGCGGCGTTGGCGCGCACCTGGGACTCCTGCAAGGCGAGTCCCTCAAAGCGCTCCAGCGCCCCCACCAGGCCGGCCGCGCTGTGCTCAGCAAAGAGCACCCCGGTACTGCCATCGAGCACCGACTCTCTGGCGCCACCCACGCCGTAGGCCACGACGGGCACGCCGGCTGCCTGAGCCTCGACGGGCACGATGCCAAAGTCCTCCTCGCCGGGAAAGAGCAATGCGCGGGCGCCGCTCAGCAAGGCGTCACGTTGAGCCTCGTCGACGCGCCCCAGCAGCTCGATCGTCCCATTGGAGCCCCCGCTCCCCACAAGCGCGCGCACGGAGTCCATCGCCCGCCCGTCGCCGGCCACCTTCAGGCGGCGCCCCAAGCTCATGCAAGCCTCGACGGCGAGGTCCACGCGCTTATAGGGCACGACGCGACCGAAGACGAGGTAGAAGTCATCCGGGGAGCGCGGGAGTCCCAAGAAGCTCTCGACGTCCACCGGGGGATGCACCACCTCCGCGGTGCGCCCATAGTAGCGCTTGATCCTGTTCGCTACATGCTGCGAATTCGCCACAAACAGATCGGGCCCGGCGGCGCCCGCGAGGTCCTGGCGGCGCAGATGCGCGAGTAGCGGCTTGATCGCCAGCCGCGCCAGCGGTCCCACCTGCTCACCCTCAAGGAAACCCTCCTCCCAGGCGTAGCGCATGGGGGTGTGGCAGTAACAGACGTGCAGCACGCCCTCGGGCACGCGCACGTTCTTGGCACAGGCATGGTTGGAGGAGAGCACGAGATCAAAACCCGAGAGGTCAAACGCGCGAAAACCCCTGGTCATCAGCGGCAGCAGCTTGGGATATTGCGTGGTTGCACCCGGGACGCGTTGAAGGAAGGAGGAGTGGATGGGTCGGTCAGTGATGATCGACGGCCACGCCGAAGGCTCGTAGATCGAAGTGAAAATCTCGGCCGCCGGGAACATCTCCAGCAGCTCCATGACGACCTGCTCGGAGCCACCGGGGATGGTCAACCAATCGTGCACGACGGCGACGCGGGGGTAGCGCTCGCGCAGCTCTTCCAACAGTGAAGCAGTCACTCACGGCGAGACTACACGCCCTGGCGGCCTGGGATCATGGCGAGATGATGAGCGGCAAGGACATTGTTTGCGTGGGCTTCGCCGACTGGGACACCGAGCTGTGGACCAACCAGCACCATCTGATGTCGCGGCTGGCACAGGCGAACAATGTGCTGTTCGTGGAGTCCCTGGGCCTGCGTCGACCCCAATTGGCGAGCCGCGACCTGGCCCGCATCGCCCGCCGACTGCGTCGCGGACTGGCGCCGCCGCGCGCGGTCGACGGCCTGCATGTGCTCTCGCCGCTGGTGCTGCCGCTGCACTCAAATCGCCTGGTGCGGGCAGTGAACCGCCGTCTGTTGGGCGCCCTGGTGCGCCGCGCAAGCCGCCGGCTGGGCATGGAGCGGCCGATCCTGTGGGCCTATGTGCCCCAAGCGGAGACCCTGATCGAGCACTTGCAGCCAGAGCTGGTGGTCTATCACTGCGTCGATGACATAGCCGCCCAGGAGGGGATCGACGGCGCCAGCTTTCGTGCCGCGGAGCAGCGCTTCGCCGCGCGGGCCGACCTGGTGCTGGCCAGCGCCCCCTCCTTGGCTGAGCGCATGCGCGAGCTGTCGAGCAACGTGATGGAGGCCCCAAATGTGGCCGACACCGACCTGTTCGCGAGCGCCCTGCAGCTCGGGCCAATAGACGCGGCCTTGGAAGCCTTGCCGCAGCCGCGGGTGGTGTTCACAGGGGCAGTTGTCACCACCAAGCTCGACCTCCCCTTGATGGTGAGCCTTGCCCAAGCGCGGCCTGAATGGTCCTTCGCGCTGGTCGGGCCGGTGGGTCCCGGCGACCCTCGGGCCGACGTGTCGATGCTGAAGGCCGCAGCCAACATCCATCTGCTCGGCCCCCGCTCCTACCACGAGCTGCCCGCCGTGTTGAGAGGGGCCGACGCAGGCCTGATCCCCTACGCGCGCAATGAGCTGACGGGGAGCATCTTCCCGATGAAGGTCTATGAGTACCTAGCGGCGGGCCTGCCGGTCATAGCCACGGAGCTGCCCGCGCTGGCCGAGGTGAGCGAGGTGGCCAAGGCGCCCGACGCACAGGGCATGGCCGAGCTGCTGGATGAGGCGCTGCGCAACGACACTCCCGCGCGGCGGCAGGAGCGCTCACGCATGGCCGCGGAGCACTCCTGGGATCGGCGCCTAGAGGAGATCGCCGCGGCCGTGGCGGCGTGTCAGCCCGCCGGGATCAGCCGGTGGCGCACGGACTCGAACTCTTCTTGAGCCTGCTCGTAATCGTCGTGGCGCCCGATATCCAGCCAGTAATCCTTGCTGGGCCAAGCCCTGACCGTCTCGCCGGCCGCGATCAGTCGCAGCACAAGATCGGGGAAGTCAAGGCGCTCACCAGGCTTGATGTGGGAGAGCGCACGAGGCGCGAAGCAGTAGACGCCCATGCTGGCGGTGAAGTCGATGGCGGGCTTCTCGTCATAGCCCGTCAGGCGTGTGGGGTCGCCATCGTCAGCGAAGCGCAGCACTCCCAGTGACACCTGGATGTGGCGCACCTTGGTGGCGATGGTGGCGGCGGCGTCGCCCGCGCGATGGCGCTCAAGCAGGGCGCCGTAGTCGATGTCGGTGAGCACGTCGCCGTTCATGACGAGCACGTCCTCTTGGGCCAGGCCCTCGATCAAGGCAAGCGCCCCGACGGTGCCCAGCGGCTCGTGCTCGCGGTAGTAGTCGATGGCGATGCCGTACTCCTGACCATCGCGGAAGAAGGCCTCGATCAACTCGGCGAGATAGCCGGTGGCGATCGTGACGCGCTCAAAGCCATGCGCCTTGAGCTGGCGCATGACGATGTCGAGCACCGGACGATCGCCGATCGGCATGAGCGGCTTGGGCAGCACGGTGGTGTAGGGGCGCAGGCGCGTGCCTTCGCCGCCGGCAAGGATCACGGCGCGCTTCATGCCCGGCGCCCCCAAGATGTCACGGTGCTCATCGCGTGTAAGCATATGCAGCCGGCCCCCCGGCGCCGATATCTATGAGAGATCTGCTCATCACCACGCATACGCCTGCGCTGCGCTCAGGCCAGGCTATGCGTACTTATGGCCTGGCTCGGGCATTGGCCCTGGAGGGTGGCCTGGATCTGTTGTACGTGCGTTTCGGCGCGGAGCAGCCCGACGCAGCCTTCAGCTCGATCCCTGGAATCCAGCTGCACGCAGTGGAGCCCTCGCGCGGGTCGCGGCGGCTGCTGAGCTACCTCGCGGCGCGCCTGCGCGGTGTACCGAGTGGGCTGGCACGCGGTATCTCGCCCGAGCTCATCAAAGAATCATCGCGCCTTGCCGAAGATGCGCAACGCGGCCGTGTGATCGCCGATGGTCCGCTCGCCGCGGCGGCCCTCAGCGGCATGGCCCGCGGACGGCCTGTGATCTACAACGCCCACAACCTCGAGTCGGGCTTTCGTCGCGAGCTGGACGACCGGCGACTGCGAGGGTTCTTCGCCGCCCTGACGCTGCGCTCCTTCGAGCGCCGGCTCCTGCAGCGCTCCTCGGAGTCGTGGATGGTAAGCGAGGCGGACATGGCCGGGGCCCGCGAGCTGTGCCCGCGGGCGCGCTTGCGCTACGTGCCCAATGTGGTGGACGTCGCGGCGATCGCCCCGGTTGCACCGCTCAGCACGGAACCGCGGGCGATCTTCGTGGCCAGCTTCGCCTATGACCCCAACCGCAATGCGATGCGCTTCCTTCTGGAGGAGGTCTTCCCGCGCGTGTGGCAGGAGCTGCCCGATGCGCGACTGGCGCTCGTGGGGGCAGGTCTTGACCTGCCCCCATCCGAGGACCCGCGCGTGGAAGCGCTCGGCTTCGTTGATGACCTTCACGCCGCCTATGCCACGGCCCGCTGCGCCGTGGTGCCGCTGCTGCAAGGCGGAGGCACGCCGCTGAAGCTGATCGAGGCATTGGCCCACGGCCTGCCCGTGATCGCCACCTCGCGCGCGGTTGCGGGCCTGCAGGTACGTGGAGATGAGCACTGTCTGCTGGCCGACGACGCAAGGAGCTTCGCCGCCGCGCTCGTGCGCGTGCTGCGCGAGGGGGCGCCGGAGATGGGCCGGCGCGGACGAGAGCTGGCGGCCGAGCGCTATTCGATCGAGGCGCTCAGCGGCCTGGTGAGGGAGTGAGCAGCCGCCGAATCAGCTCCGCGCAGCGCTCGATGCCATCCTCGGGACGCATGCCCGGCAGCACCGGGCGCAGGGTGGAAGGCAGCAGGCGCCGAATGATCCGCGCCCGTCGGCCGAAGGCGACCACCGCGTCGAGTTCGCGCACCTGTGTCTCGAGGTCGATCGCACGCATGATCGCAAGCGGGCGAAAGCGCGTCACGGTGCACAGCGGGATGTCCCCCTCGACGGCCACCTCGTCGGTCACCAACACCACGTCCATACCCTGCGCTTGCAAGCCCTGGAGCCACTCGCGTGCCGCCCGCCCCGAGCGCCCGCGCGGCGCCAGGGCAAGGATCTTGGGGTGGCCTATGCGCCGTCTGCCGAAATGCCCCGGTGTGGTGTCTTCCCCCTCCCCCTCCACCCAGGCTTCCTTGCTGAGGTCCTGCGTCACGGCGGGCTGCCTACGTGCCAGCACGAGCACCCACACGAGCGCGTCGGAGACCACGTCAAGTGAGATCTTGAGCATGCCTCGCCAGCCGTCGCGCCAGCCCCCGTCAACAAGCGTGCGATAGACGAGCTTCGCCAGCGGTCGCACCACGATGCCGGTGAGGTAACCGCGGGCCGAAGGCGGCGTGAGGTGGCGACTGTCCAGGCGCGCATAACTCCACATATCGCGTAGCGCTTCGCCCAGGCCGTCGGCGAGCTCGTGCTCAAGATCCCCCTCCAGCACCACCGGACGCTCGCGCGGCTGCACCCCCTCGTGCACCTCCCGTCGCTCGTCGTGGCGATAGGACGCGGGACGGAAGATCCGCGAGCGATAAGCCGGGTACTTCGCCGACGGGCCCAATAGGCGACCGAGGAAGCGATGGCGCAGCGGGCACAAGGCCAGTTCAATGCCGGGCGGCGGGGCGAGGAGCATTTCTTGGATGCTCGCCTGCAGGCGCGGGCAGAGACGCTCATCGGCATCCACCTCAACGACCCACTCACTGGTGGCGGCATCCAATGCCACGTTGCGCTGGATCGCATAGCCGGGCCAGGGGCTCTCGATCACCACGGCTCCCGCCGCGCGAGCGATCTCCACGGTGCGGTCGCGCGAGCCGCCGTCGACAACGACGATCTCATCGCAGAAAGCCACGCTCGCAAGCGCCGCCGGCAGATGCTCCTGCTCGTCCTGCACGATCAAGCAGGCGGTTATGCGCTCTCGGGGCACTGTGTCCTGCACCTCTCCTCAACTTGGTCTGGGTTGGGGGCACGGCTGAGCGTGCAGTGGGCGAGATTGTATGGACGCCTGCCTCGTACGGACGCCAGCCTTGCCAGCGATGGTGCACGACTGCAAGAACCACGGTTTCTGTCCGAGATGAGGACAGACAATCCATGTACGGTACAAACTACGCAGTTGACATAACAAGGCAGGCTGGTTAGCCTACGGCCGAGTTGCGGGGGAGTACGAGGTGCCGGCCCAAAACGCCGGCACGTTGATTTTGAGCTACGAACGCTTGCCTCATTTTGCTCAGGCTTGAGCGTCAGGGATGAAAGGGACTACCGAATGAAAACAACGCCATCAGGCAGGCGCGATAGAACTTATGCCATGAGCTCGGTCTCCAGTGGGCAGCGCATGCGCTCATTGCATCGCCTGCGCTTGCGCTCCACGCTCGCTGTACTGCTGGTGGCTGGTCTCTTCGTCGGCCTGCTCTCCTGCGCGGGTGTCGCTTCCGCGGATCCCGCGACCGAAGCCGCCAATGCTGCCGAAGCCGCGTTGCTGTCCAGCGGCGTGGATGCCCCGGCGCTCACGGTCTCGGGGGGAACAGTCCAGTGGACTCCCGTCGCGCTTGAGAGCTCCTACAGCGTGGCCATCTCAAACGCCGAACGTGGCGCGACCAACCGCGTAACGCGGTACCTGACAATCGAACGAGCGCCGGGTGGGACCCAGTCCTACACACCCAAGCTGGAACCAGGAGAAACGGTGTATGTAGGCGTGAGTGCGGACGGGGGCGCGACATGGTCTGAAGAAGAGGCCACCGTCAGCGCACCGGTCTCAGAACCTACGGCCCCCACGCTGAGTGTCCACGGCGGCACCGTCCAGTGGAAATCGCTGGGGCCTGAGAGCTCCTATGGGGTCGCCATCTCCAACGATGTGCGCGGCGCCAGCGACAGGGTCACGCACTATCTGACGCTCCCGCGCCAGAGCGGCGAAGCCCAGTCCTACACACCCAAGCTGGAAGCTGGAGAAACGCTGTATGTAGGGGTCACGGCCGACAGCGGTGAAACATGGTCGCCGGCAGAGGTCACCGTTTCCGCACCCGCCTCAGAACCGGAACCGGAACCAGAGCCCCAGCCGGAACCCGAACCGGCTCCCGAACTTGAACCGGAACCAGAACCGGCGCCCGAACCCAAAGAACCCGAAGCGCCCACACCAATCCCGTCGGCACCGGTGCTGAGCGTGCACGGCACCACGCTCACCTGGAAAGCGATTCCCGGGGTGAGCGGCTATACGCTCGCCACCATCCGCAATGCCACCACGACACGCAATACGACCTATCGGGCAATAGGCGCCGCCAACTTCGTCACGCCGCCTGCCGTGCCCGGCCAGACGATCAGCTATGGGCTTGCCGCTCGCACTCCGGTTGGGGGCCCCTGGGCGCAGGAGGTGTCGATCACCTACCCGCCGCCGACCAAGCCCCCGCCCAGCGAACCGCCTCCTTCCGAACCGCCCCCCTCACCCACGTTTGGGCTGCCGTTCGTGAAGGGCGTCGATGCCAACCTGCAAGGCTGGGGTATCAACAACCTCCCCCAGATCGCCGCGGAGATGAACTCCCTCGGCGTGAACTGGGAGCGCGAGGACCTGTCCTGGGGGAGCATCGAGCCCCAGAAGGGTGTCTTCAACTGGTCGGGCTTTGACAGGACCGTTGCGGCCGCCAAGGAACGTGGCATCACGATCCTGCCGATCGTCGGCTACGCCCCATCCTGGACCGGCCCGACAAACTCCGCGGCCTACGCCGAATTCGTCGCGGCAGCCGTCGCCCGTTACGGCCCCGGCACCTCAGCGAACCTGCAGTGGTGGGAGCTATGGAACGAGCCCTACTTCGCCTACGCCTGGTCCGGGCATACCCCCGAACCAGAGGCCTACGGACGGGACGCGCTGGCAGCGGCTCAGGCAGCCAAGGCTGTTGCGCCATCGGTCAAGCTGCTCGTCGCCGCGGATTACCAGGAGTCGTCCCAGACCGGCGGCTCGAGCTCGGAACAGAAGACCTGGGTCAACGATATGTTCGCGGCCGCGCCGACGCTGGGCAAGTGGATCGACGGCGTATCGGTGCACCCTTACGGCGGCGATCCCGCGCTGTCGCTCAAGGAAGCCGGCGGATACCTTGACACCAGTGGCAAATGGGGCTTTCAGCGGATCGACACGGTCCGCGGCAAGTTCCTCGCGCACGGCGTGAACGTGCCCTTCTGGATCACCGAGGAGGGTTGGTCTACGTGGGATATGAGCGAAGAAACGGTCGCGCGGAACTACGCCGACCTGTTCCCCCAGATCAAAGCCCGCCCCTGGATCAGGGCACTCTTCCCATTTGGTCTGCGCGAAGGCACCGCGCACCCCACCAATGACCAGGCCGCCTTTGGCCTGCTGAAGTTCGGCACCTGGCAGCCCAAGGCCTCCTGGACCTTCATCCAGGAAGGCTTCAAGACGCTCAACTGAGCAGCAGCTTGATCGATTACCGCATGCGGCGGGGACGCCGCGTGCGGTAACGCTGCTCATCCGTCCAGGAGCTTTGCCTAGCGGCGTCCACGCCCGCCTGGACACAACAGCAGCCCCATATCGCCAATACCGGCGGGGGTTTTCCGCTGCTCGGGGGTGGCTTGCGCGGCTGAGTCGGGCGGCTGAGCAGACGAAACGCCCAGTTAGCCACGCAGACGCTCAAGGATGCCTGATCCTCGCCGAAAGATTCCCTGCAGGCCTCAAGAAAGCGGCGCTTTAGCCCCCCCTTTCCGGATTGCCCCGGAAATGCGCCAGACAAATCCCGATAAAGGCACCCCCGTCGCGAGGCGGGCTCGCACAGCCAGGGGTCTCTCTGAGACAGCCCAGCCTCCGAAGGAGAAGCAATGCTCACAGCGCTGTTGCATCGCCGATGGCCGTCCAGCAGGTTCCTGGCATCGCTCTTCCTGACCAGTCTGGCTCTCCTGACAGCTGGCACTGCGGCAGCGCGGCCCACCTACTCCTCCCAAACTTCGGCCACATCGAGCGCGCTGGATGCGGCAGCCGCGGCGAATATCCACGCCGACCGCGCACTGGTGGCCGGAGCAAGGGCTTTGCGCGCCTGCCAAGTCAAGCACCGCCGGCGCTGCAATGCCGCACAGAAGGCCCTCCAGCGCGCCGGACGTCGCCTGGCCAATGGTGAGAGCCGCCTCTCGCGACTGGCGCGCGGCAGCAGCCGGGCGATCAGTGCATCCAGCGCGACACAGGCACCCCAAATCACCATATCCGGTCAGACGGTGAGCTGGAACAGGCCCGGCAGGGCGCACCAGTTCGTATTCGTGCGCAAGGTCCAAGGGGAGGCTGCCCAGTACTCGGTCATCAACGGCATCTCGACCACGCCGCCGCCCGTGCCCGGCTTCAGCGTCCGCTACAGCGTGCGCACCAACGTCAGAGGCTCGGTGTGGGCGCACGAGAAGTCGATCTCCTATCCGGCGCCCGCGACCCTGGGCACGCCGCCGAGCGAACCCCCAGCAGGCGAACTACCCGCAAGCGAAACGCCCGCGAGCACCCCACCACCCACAAGCACCCCCCCCACAAGCCCGCCCACAAGCACCCCGCCGAGCGACCCCCAGACGGCGCCGATCATCACGGTCTCCGGGCAGACCTTGACCTGGGTGCAGATCGCCAACGTCAACACCTACGTGTTGGTGAGCAAGGTTGCGGGCCAGGCGGATCAGTACACAACGGTGAGTGGTAACTCGATCACCCCACCGGCGGTGGCAGGCGCGACGGTCAGCTACAGCGTGCGCACCGCCGTCGAAGGCAGTGCCTGGGCACCCGAAGTGTCGATCGTCTACCCGCGGAGCGCCCCCGCCACGCCAGTGTTGAGCGTGCACGGGGATACGGTCTCCTGGACGGCGATTCCGGGGATCACGGCCTACAAGTTGGCCACCGTGCGAAACCCCGGTACCAACCGCGCAACGAGCTACCAACAGGTCACTGGCACCAGCTTCACTCCCCCGGCGGTACCCGGTCAGACCGTCAACTACGGGCTGGCCGCCAGCGCTCCCACCAAGGGCGCCTGGGCGCATGAGGTGTCGATCACCTACGCCGCGCAGACTCCCGCGCCCAGCGAACCGCCGAGCACGCCCCCACCGCCAAGCAACCCTGAACCGCCGAGCAGCCCCGAACCGCCCAGCGGCTCCTCGGAAACTTTCGGCTTGCCGTTTGCGAAGGGCGTCGATGCGAATCTCGAGGGATGGGGTACCAATAACCTCCCGGAAATCGCCTCGGAGATGAGCTCGCTCGGCGTGAACTGGGAGCGCGAGGACCTGTCCTGGGGGAGCATCGAGCCCCAGAAGGGCGTCTTTGACTGGTCGCGCTTCGACAAGACCGTGACGGCCGCCAAGGAACATGGCATCACGATCCTGCCGATCGTCGGCTACGCACCATCCTGGACCAGCCCAACCGACAGCGCTGCCTACGCCGAATTCGTCGCGGCGGCGGTCGCGCGGTATGGGCCGGGCACGACGGACAACCTGCAGTGGTGGGAGCTGTGGAACGAGCCCTACTTCGCCTACGCCTGGTCCGGGCATATGCCCGAACCGGAGGCCTACGCCAAGGACGTGCTCGCGGCCGCCGAAGCGGCCAAGGCGCTCGCCCCGTCGGTCAAGCTGCTGGTCGCGGCCGACTACCAGGAGTCAGCCCAGACCGGCGGCTCCAGCAAGGAACAGAAGACCTGGGTCGATGACATGTTCACGGCCGCCCCGACGCTCGGCAGGTGGATCGACGGCGTATCGGTGCACCCCTACGGCGGCGACCCCGCGCTGCCGCTGAAGCAAAAGGGCGGATACCTCGATACGAGCGGCAAGTGGGGCTTTCAGCGGATCGACACGATCCGCGAAAAGTTCCTTGCGCACGGCGTCAACGTGCCCTTCTGGATCACCGAGGAGGGCTGGTCGACCTGGAACATGAGCGAAGAAACGGTCGCGCACAACTACGCCGACCTCTTCCCCCAGATCAAAGCGCGCCCCTGGATCAGGGCCCTGTTCCCCTTTGGCCTGCGCGAAGGCACCGCGCACCCCACCAACGACCAGGCCGCCTACGGGCTGCTGAAGTACGGCACCTGGCAGCCCAAGGCATCTTGGACAATCATGCAAGAAGGGTTTAAGACGCTCAGCTGAAAAAATGCTGATGCATGAGAAGAGCAACAGCCGCCGCTAGCATCCTGGGGTGTCGATGAACGCAACGCGCCGCTGGGCCGTCCTCGCCACGGGAGCGATCCTGCTGGGACTCGCCGGCGGGGCGCTGGCCGACAAGCGCCCGAGCACGATGATCGTGCTTTGCCTCATCACCGCCGCGGTCCTCGCTTTGGCGATGCTCGGCGATCGAGCCTTTCCCTGGGCGATCGTGATGGTGGCGGTGATTCCCTGGTTCCCGTTCACCGAGCACTCCGAAGCGCCGAGTGGGATCAATCAGAAGGCGATCTGCACAGCGGTCGCCGTCGCGCCGCTGCTGCCGTGGCTGTGGTCGCTGGCTGTTGGGGGCCGACGTACGCGACCCAGCCCGCGCGCCCTGCTGATGGGTCTGGTGTTTGCCGGCCTGACGCTGCTGATCTTCCAGACACTCGGAGGTGTCTCCAAGATGATCGACACCCAGGTCGTCGGCTTTCTGTTCATCGGCGTATCCTTTCTCTGCGCGCGTCGCTTCGTGGACCTGCGCGGCTGGCCAGAGGCCGGCTTCGCCGGCCTCTGCATCCTGCTGCTGCTGGGAGTGGATGCGGCGGTCACCTCGCCCGGAGCGCGGGTCGGATATTTCTCCGGGTACCCAATAACCTACGGCGCGCTAGTCGTGGGCCTGCTGCCGGTTGGCCTGTTGTATGCCTACGGCCGCTCGCGGCTCTTGGCAGGTGTCATCGCCGCGACCACCGGGGTCCTGCTGGTGCTCAGCGAATCGCGCAGCGCATGGGTCGCCGCGGTCGTGATGCTGCTCGTGCTCGTCGCACTGCTGGCGCGGCGCGGAAACCTACGTGCACTGTCGCTGATCGGAGCCACGGCGTTGCTCGTCGTGACCCTCATCATCGGCACCGGCTCGCTGCACAAAGTCGTCGAACAGCGACTCAGCGCCAAAAACACCAACAGCATCTCGGTCACGCACCGCGCTTGGAGCTACAACTACGCGACCACCCAGATCGGCAAGAACCCACTGTTCGGCGCCGGAGCTCCGGGCTTCGCGGCCATACAAGCGGCGAATCTCACAAGCATCGGGGCGATCGACAATGGCTATCTGTCGGTCACCGTGGACATGGGTCTGATCGGTCTCATGGTCGCGTTCATCCCGATCATGGTCGCACTGGCCTTCCTGTTGCGCTGCCTGCGTCTCGGCGCGGCTCCCCCGCTGGAGGTCGCGCTCGCGCTGGGAATCGTGGGCATTGCCGTCGTCACTGCCTTCTATGACAGCTTCTACTGGGCGCAGCTGGACCTGCTGATGGGCGCCATGGGAGGTGTGCTGTCGGTGCGGATCTACGAGATCGTGCCTGCCAGGGCGGCTCGAAGGGAAGAAGCCGTCGAACGCGAGCCCGCACTCGGGCTGCTCACGGCTCAGTAGGCACCGCGCGCGGCTGCGCAAAGAAGCGCGGCTGCGCAGAGAAGGGCTCAGGTAGGCGTCGAGACACGGGGCCGGGCGACCTCCTCGCGATCCCCGTTGTCGCCGGCCTTGCCGCCGGGCCTGCTGCCGGGTTTGCGCGGCGTCTCGCTGTAGTAGTACTCGCCATCGATCGACCCGGTCACCCCTGTGATCACCAGGCCGAAGACCTTGCGCCCGCTCTGCTCGAGGATGCGCCGGGCGGAACGGACCCGGTCGCGGCGGCTTGAGCCCGCGCGGGCCACCAGGATCACGCCGTCTATCTCGGGCAACTGGATCAGCACACGAGTATCGGCGACCGGCAGCAGCGGGGGTGAATCGATGATCACGACTTCGGCGTTTTCGCGCACCCCCGCGACCACCGCGGACATCCGCCCCGCGCTGAGCAGATCCGCGGAGTTCGGCGGATTTATGCCGCTGGGCAGGATCGAGAGGTTGGGGTCTCCGGGCCGGGTGATGAGATAGTCGTTCAGAGCGCCTTCGGATATCAACAGGTCGGAGAGGCCAGGGGCATCCGAGTCCACGCCCAGTTGCGCAGCCGCTGTGGGACGGCGCATGTCGGCCTCGATCAGGATCACGCTCCGGCCGACGGCCGCAAGCGCACAGGAAAGGTTGACCGCGACGGTGCTCTTGCCCTCGCTCTCCTCGGCGCTCGTGATCACGAAGCAGCGCGCCGCGCCGGTCGGATCGACAAAGCGCAGGCTCTCGCGCAGCATGCGGTATGCCTCGCCGGCCGGTCCGACGAGCTGAGCGGCGACCGCTCCCCCCCGTGGGGGCCGTGTCTGGGGGATGCTGGCGATCACCGGATAGCCGCCGTAGGCGCGCTCGATGTCCTCGAAGGTCTTCAGCCTGCGGTCGAGGAAATCGACGAGCAGCGCGAGCCCGCAGCCGAGGAACAGCCCGATCACACCCCCGAGGAGCGCATCGCGCTTGGGCTTGGGCGCCACCGGCACGCCATTCGGCTGGGCGGCGGCGATGACCTCGCCGTTGCCCGTCTGCAAGGCCCTCAGCACCCGTAACTGGCGCAGGCTGTTTTCGAGCTTGGGCTTTTCGGCCGGCGAGGCAGTCGCCAGCGACTGGATGACGAGTTCCTCTGCCTGGGAGACCAAGGCCCTGTCGGTTTCGCGCCTGTAGCTGATGTACCCAGCGGCAAAAGCATTGGCAACCGCCGCTGCATCCGCCGGCGTCGATCGCTTGGCCTGGATCTCGGCGATATTGGCGTTGGAGCTCGGGGAGACCGAGATCGAGCCAAGCAGCGCTTCTGGCGATTCCTGGGAATGGAGAAGCTTTTGCGCCTCCTCGGCGACGCTGATCGAGGTGACGACGTCGATGTTGGTCTGGGTCGTGCGCTGCGGTTCTTCGGCCCCCTGCTGGTAGAGACCACTCCCGAACAGCGCCTGGGCGAAGCCCGGTTCGCGGAACAGCAGCTGAGAGGTGGAGCTGTACTGCTTGGGCTTGTGCAGCGAAAGCGCCGTGGCAGCGGTGATGCTGACGAGGAATACGACGATCACGATCAACTTGCGCCGCCAGAGCACAGACAGCAGCTCGAAGGGCGAGATGGTAGGAGCTGCCTGGCGATCGAGCGGGGGATCGTTAACGGCCACGTTCGGCCAGCCTTCGCATTGGGCTGTTCACTAGTTGCATCATACGTCGGTAGGGGCGTCGAGAAGCCACGTAGACCTATCGGTCAGGCGAACGTCGCCCTTGACCCTCAGATCCCCTCTACCCGGCAGCCCCGCTCCCGCAACCTTCCGACACCGGGCAGCGCCGCTCGCGCAACTGAGATAATCCTTAGGTGGGCACGATCGGAGCGCCCGGAGCCGCCGCCAGCGCCGCAGCAGGCGAGCGGCCCCACGCGCGCACAGCAGATAGATCCTGGCAGCTGAACGCGACCGCGCTCGTGATCGCCCTGACCGCGCTTGGAGCGATCCTGCGCTTCGCCACGCTGGACGTGCAGAGCATCTGGCTGGACGAGTCGGCGACGATGATCCTGGTGCACCGCGGCCTGAGCGGACTGCTCTCCCACCTGCCCGCAAGCGAGTCGGCGCCGCCGCTCTACTACGTGCTGATTTGGGCCTGGACGAAGGTTTTCGGCGCCGGAGTGCTTGGCTTCCGCTCCTTCTCCGCGCTCGTGGGCACGCTGACGATCCCCGTGATGTACCTGGCCGGACGACGAATCTCCCCTCGCGTAGGGCTGTGGGCGGCGACCCTTACCGCCATCAACCCAGCCATGTACTACTACTCCCAGGAGGCTCGCGCCTATGCCCTGCTGATCTTCTTCAGCGCAGCCGCCCTGGTGCTGTGGCAGCGCGCGTTGCAGGAGCCCAGCGCGCGCCGCTTGGCACTGTGGTCGCTGGCCTCGATTCTCGCGCTGCTGACGCACTACTTCGCCGTCTTCCTGTTCGTGCCCGAGGCGGTCATACTCGCGCGCCGGCTGGGTTGGCGACGCGTTGCCATCCCGGGCGGTGCGGTCGTGCTGGTCGGCCTGGCCCTGGTGCCACTCGCGCTGCGCGAGCGCGCCGACGGCAAGTCCAACTGGATCCAGGGCAGTTCGCTGATATCGCGCCTGGCGCAGGTGCCTAAGCAGTTCCTGATCGGTCTCTATGGGCCGCTTGAGATCTACTCCACGCTGGCGGCGGGCCTGCTCGCAGCGGGGGCGATCGTACTGCTGGTGCGTCGTGGCAATGCGCGTGAGAAGCGGCTCGCACGCGATGTCGCGATCGTCATGGTGGTCGCCTTGGCACTGCCAGCGCTGTTAGCCGTGACGCACGCGCTGGACATCTTCAATGGGCGCAACGTGATGGCCACCTGGCCCCCCGCGGCCGTGCTGGTCGCCATCGGCCTCGGTATGACGCACGCCAAGCGCGCCGGAGCGTTGCTGGGCGCTGGCATTTGCGCCATCTTCCTGCTGGTGATCTATGGCATCGACATCACGCCGGGCTATCAACGCGATGACTGGCGCGGCGTGGCCCAGACGCTGCAGGCGCCCGCGGCGGATCGCGTGATCGTCGCCCCCGAACACGGTTCCTCTCCGTTGTACATCTACATGCCCTCAAGCCAGAACCTCACCACCCCGAGCACCACCACACACGAAGTCGCCTTCGTCGCGTTGCGCAGCCAGCACACCGGACACAAGCCATATCCGCCTTCAGTGCCCACCAGCCCGCCGCCCGGCTTTCGCCTGCTGAGCGTGCACCGAACCGAAGCCTTCGCCGTCGTACGCTTCCGCGCCAGCGGCGAGGCCAAGGTGAGCGTGAGCTCACTGCGACGCATGAGCGGTGAACCCAAGGCAGACGTTTTTCTTCAGCGCTGAGGCGAGGGAAGACAGCACCTAACGCAGCGCCGCATAGGCGTCAGCCACAAACTGCTCCTGCGCATCCAGGTAGGGCCCGAGCCGGAAAGCCTGCGCGCGCTCATGGGCACGCGCCACCCGTGCAGCGGTCTCACCGCCTTCGTCGCGCAGCGTGCGAGCAAGCGCTGCCGCCGCGGCACGGGCATCGCCGCGGGCGAACAGCAAGGCGTGCTCCTCGTCGTGCATGCCCTCGCCGATGCCGCCTACGTCGGCGGCGACGAGCGGCACACGCGCGAGTGCACCCTCGATCGTGACGAGTGGAAAGGGCTCTTCCCATAGCGAAGGGACGATCAGTGCATGCGCGCGGGCAAGCGCGGCCGCGGCCTGCTCAGGCGTCACCTGCCCGCGCCACTCGATCGCGGTGGCAACCCCGAGACGCTCGGCCAGCAGCCGCATCTCGGCGGCATGACCGGAGTCCTCGGGGCCGACCACGACCAGCCGTGCGGAAACGGAGTGTTCAGAGCGCAGCAGCGCCAAGGCCTCGATTGCCACCGAGAGGCCCTTGTAGGGAGTGACGCGGCCCAGGAAGACCAGCTCGGGCTCAGGAGCGGGGTCACGGAGCACCGCCGCATAGAGGTCACCATGGCGCGGCACGGAATGCCCGACGCGCTCCAGCACGGGATTGAGGAAAGGCGGCGTTTGCACCATGCGCCTGATCGCCTCCGAGTTCCAGGAGATCGCGGCGCTCAACGGCGCCGTCGGGTGCAGACGCAAAGGGGGCAGCGCGTTGAAGGCTCGGCAGCCGACGGACCACGTCCCACGCGCCAACCCGCGAGACGCGCCGAGAGAGCCTGCCGGCAGCAGTTCGCGCAGGTACTGGTCCGCTGTGAAGAGCCCCCCGAACCAGTGCTCGCAGACGCGGAACGCCAAGGGCACCCCGCTGTCGGCCAGCACGCGCAGTGCGGCCTGCGGGATCGCGGCGCCGTTCCAGCAATAGATCAAGTCGGGCTCCCAGGCCAGCGCGCGGCGCGCGGCGCCCACGGCGCGCAAGGAGGCAAGCGGCGCGCGCAACGCCCCTTGCCAGTCGTGCGTCAGCCGCGTCAGTTCACGACGTACCGGCTCCGGCCGGGGGGTCTCCTCGGCGCCCCGGGGGGTCCCCTCGCCCCGGGGCGTCTCCTCGGCGCCCGTAGTGTCGCTGCTAAGCACGAGCACTTCGTGGTGCTGGTGCAGGCGCTCAACCACGCCCGAGCACTCGACCTCGTAGCCGCCGAAGGCAACGGGTGGGTAGAGGGTTGAGAGCACCAGGATGCGCATGCAGCCTGAAAGGTAGCCGCCGACGCACCAGGGCACTCATCTGTCGACGGCTGTCTGCCGAAAAGATCCAGAGTGGCTGCCTTCACGCAGCCTTCACATCACCGCTACCAGTGAGCCATATCTTTTGCAAGGAGTTGGGATGAGCGCGGAAGAGAACTCGGATCTGACGACTGCCGTGACCCGCGCCAGGCGCGCAACTCAGCCGCCCGCGATGCCGCCGGTCAGCCTCAGAGTACGTCTGAGCACCACGCCGTGGTTGCACCGACTGATGCCCGCACCTCTCGCCATCCGCCGGGCAGAGAGACGAGGGGCAGAGAACTGGGAGCGCTACCCAGACGAACGGCAACGCGCCCGTGCCGCGATGGAGGCGATCGTAGCTGGCACCGAACGCGCCCATCAGGCGGAGGAGCTCTCGCGGCAATACATGATCGAGAGCGAGGTGCACCGGATGCTGTTCTGGCGGCCGCTGCGCACGGCGAGGATGGCCGAGAAGTCAGAAGCGCACCTGCACGATGCGCTGGAGGCCGGTCGCGGCGTGCTGCTCAGCTCCTGCCACACCGGTCCGATCTTCCAGACCATGTCGGTGATCGCGGCACGCGGTCGTGGTGCGTTCTGCGTGGCGGCGCCGTGGTTCTTCGAGCAGCCCAGCCACGATCAGTGGGGGCGGCGACTTGCACGCTGGTGGCAGGTGGCCCGCGCTCGACGCGAGCACGTGATCCCATCGGTGGGCTCCTATCCCGTGTTGCGCCTGCTGCTCGAGCAACGCGAGCTGGTGTGGCTGCTGTTCGACATGCCGGGGTCGCGCGAGACGCACTTCCTCGGAAAGCCCATCATGGTCTCCTCCAGCAGCGCCCGGCTCGCAAGCGAAACGCAGGCGCTGATCCTGCCACTGCGAAGCAGGCGCGAAGGCCACCGCACGTGGGTGGATGTCGGCGCGCCGCTCGATCCGAGTACCTACGCCGACGTCGAGGATCTGCACGATGCCTTGGCGGCGGTGCACGAACGTTGGATTCTGGACTTGCCCGCGACACTCGAGGATCCCCGCCGCCGAGGCGCATGGGAAGAGCGAGCAACCGCAAGTGGCTGGACGCGGCCGGCCTCTGCGCGCGTCGGCGGCGCCGGCCAACGCAGAGGACTCACGGCATAGCGTCCCGCTCAGCATCTACGGTGCAGCGCAATGCGCGTGCTGTTCTTCAACGAGGGCAATCTCGGAACCCACATTCTCGGCCAAGGACAACTCGAGCAGGCACTGCGCATCGGGCTCGCCGACGCTCCAGAGGTACAAGCGCATTTCGCTGGGCTGACGCCGATGGGACGCCTGGCGCTGGCGGCCGCCGTACGCAGCACAGCGCCGCTGGCCCGCGCGGGACTCGACTTCAGGACGCTGCGCTGGCACACCGTGCAGGCGGTGCGGGCCCGGCGTGCTCTGCGCGAGGAGCTACGCAGCTGGCCCGCCGACGTGGCGCATGTGCATAGCCACTCGATCGCGCTGGCGATGGGTGGGACGATGCGTGCCATGCCTGTGGCGCTGTCGGTGGACGTCACCGTGCGCGATTGGTGGGCGATGCCGGCGTGGCGTCCACCCCAGCGCTATGCGCCGATGATGATCGAGCCAAGCTGTGTCCTTGAGCGTCGCGCGTTACGCCATGCCGCGGTGGTGCTCGCCTGGACTGAGTGGGCGCGCAAAGCGGTGCAGCAGAGCGCTCCGGACGCGAACGTCGTGGAGCACCACCCGGGCATCGACCTGACCCGCTATCGCCCGGCGGCACGCCGCGAGCGCGACCGTCCCCGGGTGCTGTTCGTGGGCGGGCGCTTCGTGGAGAAAGGCGGCGAGGACCTGCTGCACGCGCTCGGCGACAAGTTGGGACACGAGGTAGACCTCGATCTGGTCACCCCTGTCGAGGTGCCCGCACGCGCAGGCGTGACCGTGCATCGGCTGAAACCCTCCGATCCGAAGCTACTCGAACTGCAACAGCAGGCCGATCTGTTCTGCCTGCCGACCCACGGCGACGCGGCGCCCTGGGCGGTGCTGGAGGCGATGGCCTGCGGGACGCCGGTCCTGTCCACGCACATCGGGGGCATTCCCGACATGCTTGAGCAGGGACAAGCCGGCGTGCTCGTCGCACATGGCGATCGCGCCGCACTCAGCGAGGCCCTGAGCGCACTGCTGGCCAACCCCGAGCAACGCGCCTCGCTCGCGGCGAGCGCGCGCGAGCGTTGCGAGCAGCACTACGACGCCAGGCAGCAATTCGCCCGCTTGGTTGACCATTTGGCGCAAGCGCGAGAAGATCGAAGGAATGGCAGACGAGCTTGAGCTGGCGTTAGCGCGGGCCCGTCGCCCGCTGCAACCGCCCCCCTGGCCGTCGGTGCCGCTCGGCGTGCGCATGCGAACCTCACCATGGCTGCACCGACTGGTCCCCAACCGACTGGCGGTCCGCAGAGCAGAGCGCCGCGGGCGCCAGACATGGGAGCGCTGGCCGCAGGACCGCGACGGCTTCCGGGAAGCGCTCAAGGCCATCGTGGGCGGGACAGAGCGCGCCGGAGAGGTCGAGCAGCTGACGCGCGACTACCTAGTCGAGAGCGAGGTGCAGCGAACTCTCTTCTGGCAGCCCTGGGAAACGGTCAATATCGCTGATGACACCAGGGCCATGCTGCGTGAGACCATCGCCAAGGATCGCGGAGCGCTGCTCAGCTTCTGCCACCAGGGACCGTTCTTTCACTCAGCTTCGATCGGCCCCTCGCTCGGCCGCATGGTCTACGCCGTCGGTGGGCCATGGGTCTTTGCGCAGCCAACCGCGGACTACTGGGGCCGGCGCGTAGTGCGTCGCCTGGAGGGCCTGCAGGCACAGGATGGGAGGCTGGTGTTCTCGGTCGGCTCCTTCGGGGTGGTGAAAGCTCTGCTTGAGGAGCGCGAGCTGGTGATATTGCATTTCGACGTGCCCGGCCACCACGAGACGCGCTTCCTGGGCAAGCCGGTGATGCTCACGACCGGCAGCGCCAAGCTCGCCATGCTGACCGACGCTCTGGTCGTGCCGATGCGCCTGCGCCGCAAAGGTCACCGCGTGTGGCTCGACGCGCACCCGCCGCTGGACCCACGCGAGCACGAGGACATTGAGCAGCTGCACGGGGCCCTGGCCGCGGTGCACGAGCAATGGATTCTGGAGTTGCCCGCGACCTTCGAGGACCCGCGCCGGACAGGCTTCTGGGAAGGCGCAAATGCCGAGGGTTGGCCGCTGTCAAGCTGAACAGATCAGGCCCCCACGCCTTGTGCCGAGGCTATTTCTTGTGTTGTGCTCTCCGGGTGTGCTTGGTCTTTCTGTGCTTTTTCTTGGTGGTCTTCTTGGTGCAGCCGGTGACCTGGATCTTGGTGGTCTGTTTGACGACGGCGCCGTTTTGCCCGGTGAGGGTGGTGGGCATTGTGAGGTTCTGCCCGCAGAGGTTGCCCTTGGCTTTGGTGGGGATGACGGCGGCGAGGCCGGAGTGGGGTCCCTCGGGGAGCCGCAGCTCGAAGCTGCTGATTGGTGCGTCAGGGATCGACGCGA
Source organism: Solirubrobacteraceae bacterium (assembly GCA_025449845.1). Taxonomy (GTDB): domain Bacteria; phylum Actinomycetota; class Thermoleophilia; order Solirubrobacterales; family Solirubrobacteraceae; genus Palsa-744. The sequence continues at coordinate 40,042 of JANWIP010000029.1, forward strand.
ACGTACTGCTCGTAATGCTGTGCTTGATATCGATGCTGCCCACGAGATCAAGCGTGACGCCTTCACCCTGCAACACGACGACGAGGTCGGGGAACGCCGCACCACCATGCGACACCAGGTACGCCGGGCCGGCAACAGGGTTCGCGAGGACCGGAGTCGTGGCGGTCGCGACCCCGATGTTCGACCCCGCGGGGCAACCCGCCGGGTTCGCGTTGAACACCGCCTCGGGGCATGCCTGCTGGATCGTCGTCAATCGCGCAGGCAACTGCTTGGGCAAGATCACCGCGACCGAATGGATATTCGCCTGGCTCTGCCCCCCAGGGTACGCTCCCTGCGGGTAGCCGACCCTCACATCGAGGCTCGCGCCCTGCTTCTTGCTCGTGCCTGCCTGTGTGGAGACCGTGAACGACGGCTTGAACGCGAGGTTCGCGCAGCCAACCGCGGTGAATGGGCTGGCGACGTTCACAGCCGCGCCCTGCGCCGCCGTGAGCGTGCCTGTGAGCTGCTGCTGGGCGCAGCTTGTGGGGTTGAAGATGAACCCCGGCCTGTCGACCGTCACGTTCACCGTCTTGATACGCAACTGCACCCCATCGACGAACTGCGGCAACGGGTCACTCACAACCGTGACCTGCGCGGTGTGGGGATCCACCCCAACCGCCGCACGGACGACGATATTCCCGAGGTTGAACGGCCCCGCGACCGCCGGAACCACGATACTCAACCCGAACGGTGCGCCCTTGTACGGGCCCGTGAGGAACACCTGCCCCGACACCGGAAACGGCTGAGAACCAGCCCCCGCCGTCACAGTCGTATGCCCGATCAGACTCCCCGCACCGCAGGCGCCCTGCGCGGCCTGCAGCTCGCCGCACAACGGGACACTCTTGAGGATCGCGAGAAGCCCTTGGGGCATCCTCACGCTCACACCCGAGAGATCCTGTTCACGATCCTGCCGCGAGAACGTCAACGTGAACGCACTGAACGCACCCGCCGACGGCGAGATGGTGCCCCCCGTGAACGCGGGTGCGAACGGCAACCCCGGACACGCCCCACCCCTACCATCCCAATCCACACCGAACGCGCTCACCGACGTCACGCTCGCTGTCCCAGGCGCACTCCACGGTTCAAGCACCGAACTCGTGCTCGCGACCCCACACGCCTGAGGGTTCGCCAACGGCGCCCTTGGACCCCCACGGAAATGAAGCCTCAAGTCGCTGAACGGCAACTGCGGCGCCTCTTTGAACGTCGCCGTCAACCGACCCGTCTGCGGGTCCGCCGCAACCGACCCGGGGATCTTCACGATCACGCCGGCGCCTTCCACTTCGAGGTAGATCCCGAACAGTTCGCCGTTCACAGCACTCGCCTCCGTGCACGCCGACTGCCCCACACCACCACACCTCGGCGCCGCTAGATACACATGCCCCTGCAACGGCGCGCTTTCGTTCGGCCCATCAGCCAGCAACGGCGTGAACGCTTCAACCGTCCCGATCGTCGACGCCGCAGGACAATGCCCCTTCGCCACGTGATACACCCCATCGTCATACGCGCTGCCGTTACCGCCCGCGTGACCCGCACCCAGTTCCGTCGCTTCGGGATCACCCAGATCCTGGCCCAACGCACCGATACTGCTGCTGCCGATATTGATCCCTTCCGGCCCTTCGACCTGACAGCCCACAAGACCCTGCGCCGCCCCGGGAGAAACCGACACACCCGCCGGCAACGACACCGTCGCCGTCTTCAACGGCGGCGTCGCCAGTTCATCAAACCCAGACGTCTGCGGGACCTTCACATCCGCCGTATACGCCGAAGGCACATCCGCCTGCGTGCTACCACCTTCACCCACGGCACTCGGCGCGAACCCCAGAGTCGGTTCGAAACGCAACTGGTCACACCCCGACAAACCCGAGTACGCCGTCGTTTCACCCGCGACGACGCTCGCGCTGTTCCACGACGCCAATTCCAACCGGCTCGACAACGCACCCACCGCACAATCCGACGGGTTCGTCAAAAACGCCGGCCCTGCCGGTTCTCCGTTTAACTTCCCCGGATCCCCGAAGAACGTCAACGCCAACGCCGACGTTTCCAGGATCGACGGGACGCCCGGCGCCGTCACACGCAAATGGTAGCCCTCGGGGCCATGCACCACACTCGCATACAGATCCACAGGGAAACCAACAAACGCGAAACCGAACTCCGCCGGGTAACCACGCTCAGGCACCATGTTATACACGGCCGAGACACGGAAATTACCCGTGTGCTGGTATTCACCCTGAGCGAAGAGACCGCCCACGACAGCATATGTGCCTACTCGGCTCGCTGCCGGGCACGCTTCGCTTTCCAGCTCGATCTGGGTGCACCGCGCCGTAGCCAGCGGGTTTCCGACCAGACCGACGGGCAGTTCAGCGACCGCGCTCTTCGCTCCCTCAACCACCGAGAAGTAGCCTGCGGCGTGAGGCGGCGAGTCGATCATGGGGATGTTGAAGCTCGTCGTCAACTCCCACGGGTGAGCACCACCCCGCACCGACGGCACGCCACCCGCGACCACCGCTTCAAGACCGAACTGGCTCACACCGAACAGCGGCGCGAGCGTACTCACCGGGGTATCCAGGCTCGCCGAGGCGACCGTGGGCGCCCCAGCGCCGGAGACCGACGCTTCGTCATGCAGCGAGCCCGACACACCCACGGCCGGTGCCGACACGATGATATCCAGGAACGGCGCGTACGCGCCCGCCGCCACCGATTCCGCGAACGTGCACGTCACCGAGGTGTTCCCCGCCCCCGGCGTGCAACTCCATTCCGCTCCTTCAGGACCATAACCGCTGATCGGTGTTTCCAATGTCGTGATACCGGCCGGCAGGGTGTCCGTCACCGTGATCGTGCCACTCGACGCCGCGTCCCCGACATTCGTCACCAGCAGCTGGTAACGGTCGCACTGTCCTTCGCTTCGACAAGCCGCCGCATCGCCGGGCGAGAACACGCTCGGCTCCGCGACCGTCCGCACCGTCCACCCGACCGCACCCGCCGCCCCGGCCGGCGCAGCCACAGAAAGCAGCACGAGCACACCCAACGCCACCACACACGGCAAGACCCGCTTCACATAACCCACCACGATCACCCCTTGCCCTTCGCATTGACATTGGCCTTACCCGCATATCTCTTTCTCGCCCGTGCTTCACACACCCCGCGCTTACGCCTCACCTTGTTTCGACACGCCCTCAACGCACCCGCGAGCTTCTGCGCCCGCGTCGGCGCCTTCACCCTCGGCGCCACCACAGACCCCGGTGCCACGGGCGGTGAGAGGTTCCCTGCGCCCGCCGACGACACGGACCCTGGAGAGCCAAACGACACCGGCCCAGATACCGCGCCCTGGCACGCTTCACCGACACACCCAGCCGCAACAGCCGGCACGGGAAACCCACCACCAGACCGCGCGTCATAGACGTCATACTGGTTATCCCCATCCTGCGCCAGCAACGGATCGGCCGTGGCGAAGAACACATCCTGCCCCGAGGCACCCAACCCGAATGCGAATGCGCTCAGCGCGTTCGTGCCGTCGGCGATCAGATACACATTCCCGTTCGCGATCGCGCCCACGCTGCGATACTCATACGCGCTATACACGCCCGCCGCGGCAGCCACCTCCGCTCCCGGCGCCAACGCACCCGCACTGTTGAACACGACCTTCGACCCATCGCCCGACACCGCCAAATTGGTCGCGGCTTCGGTGGGCAGCAGCCGTTCGCCATATTGCTGGGTCGGGATGGACGAGCTGTGCGCGTTCGCGCTCGCCATCCCGCCCGCGTAGCCCACCTGCCCGACCGACACACGTACCAAGCTTTCCGTCCGGCTGTCGTACTCGAAGACCTGCTGTTCGCTACTCGCATCCCCCGCCGTCAAATCCGCCACACTCTGAAACACGAGAAACCGGCCATCCGGCGTCTGCACCGGACGGGCCTTATCGCTTTCGCTCCAGTCCCGGCTATCCGCTTCTGCGAGCGTCGCGACAAACGCGAGATGCCCCGCGGGGTACGTCGCGTCACGCTCAAACAGATACAGGTTCTCCCCACCCGCTACCGGTTCACGCCCTTCCCCATCAGCGCCTTCAGTCAACACGCCACGCGCGACGAAGTACACGTGCGACCCATCCTCAGAGACACGGGCCACACCCTGCACCAAAGGTTCCACAGCGCCCTGCGAGACACGCAGCACGCTTTGTGCCCCCGGATTATTGAAGTCGTACTCGTACAAGTTCATTCCCTTCGCGCCTTCGAGCAGTTCCTGTTCGGTGAGGAAGAACACTTTCGACCCATCCTGAGATGCACCCCGGAAAGCCGCCGGCATCCTCGATGCCGTATTGCATTCAGCGCACTGTTGCCGCGAGGGCTCAGAGATCGCGACCGTTTCCACGCCATCCAGCTGCGCATACAATTCACTGACTTCCGGACCTCTAACACCTTCGCCACACGGAAACCCAGAGACCGTTAGGTGGCCAACCGCGGTGAAGAACACCGTCCCGCCATTCCCGGACACCGCGTTATACACATCCCTACTTTCATTTGAGCCCAGCGAAGTTTCGCAATCGCTGATCAGACGACCTTCCCCATCCACCCCCACCAGCTCAGGCCGCGAGTTCCCCGCCCCCACATACTCGTACAGCGAATTGACATTCGCGTGCGTAGTCGTATCCCCGGGCCAATGGACTGCGCCCTCCGTGCTGAACAGCACGTGGGACAAATCACTGGACGCACCACGATAGGCCACAAACCCTTCGTAGCCAAAGAGCGTGGCCGAGCCCGCCGGCAGGCCCGCCGCAAGCGACGGTGGGACCATCGGCCCAACCCTCACAAACGACCCATCCCCTTCACGCACATACAAATCCATCGCACCTCTCCCCTGCGAAGGACTATGCATCGCCCACAATGACCGGCTCAGATCGGGGCTGGCAGCCAAAAATATCTGGGCGGGAAACAACGCCTGCGACGGGCTGACCGCGGACGCCACCCAACCCGAACCCGAACGCGAAAACACATAGTAAGCCCCCTGCAATTGGGTATCGCCGGGCGTACCCGCAAACGCGCTCGTCGAGCTGCTGAGCACCCGCGACCCGTCGACCGATACGGCACCCACACCCATGTTGTGTCCGCCGTTTTTGAATGGTGGTGTGACCATCTCATAGGCTCGGCAATCCGGCAGCAGGCTCTCAAACCCCGCGAGTGCTTCGTTGGGACACGACGCTTCGTTCGCGTCGCCCGCAGCGAACCCCGCCGAGACCGGCCCCGACAGAACACCGAGCACACCCATAACCAGGGCGAACCACACCAACAATGACTTCCTCATCAGGCCGCCTCCTCGCGGTCGTGGGTATGAATACGAATCGTCTGCGCAACCCGCTCGCCAGTAGGCGTGAGGGTCCAGGCGTTGGGCTCACCCTTCAGGTGCCCCTCCCCCGTGTTCGCTGCAAGCCCCAAGCGCTCCAGACGCGCGAGGAGCTTTGAAATCTGGCCCTGGTCAGACACCCCCGCGTGCTCGCCGACACCGCGGTTGGAGACCCCCGGCCGCGCACCAATGACTTCGAGCACCCGGATGGTGCGATAGGTCAAACGCATCGGGATCCCCGCCAACGGATCGCCATGCTCACCCTCTCCCCGCACACCCCCCGCATCGCTGAGATCGGCGGCGGCCTTGGTGTCCTTGCGTGCCGCAGGCCGCACCGCACCATGCGCGGCACGCTCGTGCTCTTTACGCGCCGCCGCAGGACCCACGTAGGGCAGCACGATCAGCCCCATCAAATCCCCCATCAGACCAGTGAGCGGCTCACTGTCGCGGCGTAACAGCCGCGCGTAGACCAACGCGAAACCAGCTCCCACGAGACCCTCTGCTGTCAGCGACGGACACTCAGCACCGCGCCGGCTCTCACCACGCCCCTCGTCCACGAACACCGCGAGACCCGCAAGGATCTCTTCACGACGCTCCAACACCGCCTGCGAACCACGCAACGCCTGCACCACACACACCCGCGCCAACACCGGCTCACGATCAAAGAACGACAAGATCGCCCACAACCCACCACGCAGCCGCTCACGCCACACAAGCCCATCCAGCCCCACCGCGGCGACCTCCGCACGGACGCTCTCGACAACGCTCTCGAGCGCCGCGAGCAGACATTCCTCACGGTTGGCGAACAGTTCATAGAACGTCCGTCGCGAAACCCGCGCGCGGTGCGTGATATGCGCCACCGTCGCCTGCGAATAACCAAGCTCCTCGACCACACGCACAGCCGCAGCCAACAACCGCGACCGCTGAATCTCCGCGACATGCGGATGCGGGATCCCATCGCCACCCGGCAACACACCCGAGGCACCCGGCGCCTGGCCAGCACCCCTCGCGCGTATACCCGTACGCGAGGCCATCAGGCGGCCCTCCCACACAGGGCACGGCCCGAAAGCCGACCGGAACTACCCCCTAGAGAGCCAGACCCCGGCCAAGAGAGAGAGAGAGAGAGAGAGAGATGCGTCAGTGATGCTGACGCATCTAGTAACAGCCCCCAAAGGAGCCACAACCAGTCCCGGCACGCCTGTCCTAAACGAACTCACGCGAAACACATCTCCCTCATCGCTCGGCCCAGCACCTCTCCCAAAAACAATCCCCTGCAAGCTTGCAATCGATCCAGAAGACCCATCCCAAACCAAACCTATTTACGCCGGCAACCCCAACGGGGACACCAAGACAAGGACACTATACACATAACCCTGACCCAATTGCAACCCACAACAAGAAACGTCACCCACAAACAAAGACAAACACGCCCAGGCTCCCCCTTGGACCGGACGGAGACCCTCCCTGGATCGCGCGGACCCCTCGCACCGACGATGAGCGGCGCAACATCCGGAGGAGCGTGAACAACACAGATCAGGCCAACGCCTTGCGCCGCAACAGCACGCGCACATCATCAGGCTCCAGCGCGCGCAGGCCGAAGAGCAGCGCCGGATAGCACACACAGGCCGCGACGATCAGCAGCGCCAGCGAGGCGCCGGCAGCCTCAAGCGCGGCCAGCACGCCGCCCAGCAGCGCCGCGGCCACGACCGTGCGGCCGATGCGCCCGATGCCCGGGCGGCGCAACTCGAGCGTGCCCATGATCAGCCTGAGGCTCGCTCCGAACACCACGATCTCGGTGATCAGCGTCATCCAGGCGGCGCCCATGAAACCCACCAGCGGGACGAAGATGAAATTGCCGATCAGATTGACGACCAATGCGCTGAGACTGATACGCAAGAGACGCTTCTGCTGGCCCATCACGATCAGCAGGTTGCCGTTGAGGTAGCCGAAGCAGATGAAGACGAAGGCGGCGCCCAGCACCGGCAGCGCGGGGGCCGCGTCAACGAAGTTGGGGCCAAAGATGAGACGCACGATCTGGGTGGAGGCGACGCAGGAGAACGCCAATGCGCCCAACGAGGTGATCGCCATGAACTCAGCGGCCAGCCGGACGGTGCGCAGCATCCGTTCGCGGTCGTGGGGCCAGGCGGCGGCGATGATCGGCGCGAGCGTCGTCAGCACCGAGACGGGAATGAAGTGCGACTGATCGAGCACGCCGTACACCGCCCCGTACAGGCCGGCCGAGCGCGAGCCGGCGATCACGTAGACGATCACCTGATCGATGCGCGCGTAACAGATGACCAGCACGCCCGAGAGTCCCAACGGCATACCCACGCGCAACAGCGTCCCCACGTGCTGGCGGGTGGGTCTGAGCCACTGCCCCACCACGCGACGTCCGGCAAACATCTGCACGACCGAGCCGACGGAGTTGGTGACCGCCATCGCGATCGCCAACACGATCATGCTGCCCCCGCCATTGCTGCCGCCGTCCAGGAAGATGATGATGACCGCCCCGCCCCACAGCACACTCCTGAGAGTCAGTATCAACATTGGCACGAAGTTGCGCACGCGCAACTGGAAGACCATGCTGAGCACGCTCACGCCGCTGAAGGGCATCGAGATGATCAGGATCAACCCGGCGACGAGCATCTGCTGAGTGCTGTGCAGCAGCCAGATGGCCCCGGCAGCGACCAATACGACGGGTCCGATCATGATCAGGCGCAGCGCCAGCATCGAGCCAAGCCACTCCATCTCACGCTCCGGCTCGCGTGAGGCTTCGCGTATGACCACGCCCTCCATGCCGAAGTTCAGCAGATAGCCGACCAACCCAAGGACGACGAAGATGGTCGACCACTGCCCGTAGCGCGCGTCGCCCAAGGTCCTTGCCAGTAACCCGGTGACAACCACGCCAAGCGCGAGGTTGAGCACGCGCGCGACGATCTGAATGAGTACATCGTGAGCGGCGCGTTGCCGGGTGGCTTGACTTGCGACGGACGGCATCGGGGCGCGACGCTCCTCGTTCCAGGGGGACTCAAAGATAACCTGTGCGCGATGGCGGTCACCGAAACATTCCCGGAGCTGCCCCTGTTCGACCTGCGCCTGGAGCAGTCAGACCTAGACGCCGTCGCACAGACGTTGCGCTCGGGCTGGCTGACGATGGGCCCACGCACAGCCGCATTCGAGGAGGCATTCGCGGCTCAGCTGGGTGCACGCCACGCGGTGGCCGTATCGAGCTGCACGGCAGCGCTGCACCTGGCCTACCTGGCAGCCGGCGTTGGGCCAGGCGATGAGGTGATCGTGCCTTCGTTCACCTTTGCGGCAACCGCCAATGCGGTGCTGTACTGCGGAGCCACGCCGGTGTTCGCCGAGATCGTCTCGCGCGAGCGTCCCGATCTGGACCCCGAGGACGTGGAGCGGCGCATCACGCCGAAGACCAAGGCCGTATGCGTGGTCCACTATGCCGGCTATCCCGCCGCCGTGGACCGCCTGAGCGAGCTGTGCGACGCGCATGGGCTGGCGCTGATCGAGGACGTCGCGCACGCCCCCAGCGCGACGCTGCACGGCCGCAAGCTCGGCACGTGGGGCCTGGCGGGTGCCTTCAGCTTCTTCTCGAACAAGATCCTCTCCGTCGGCGAGGGGGGTCTGCTGTGCACCGACAGCGATGAGGTCGCCGCGCTGGCGCGCTCACGCCGCTCACACGCGATGACCAGCGGCACCTGGGATCGCCATCGCGGTCGCACCGACACCTACGACGTGGTGGCGCTCGGCTACAACTACCGCTTGGATGAGCCGCGCTCGGCGCTGCTGCTCTCGCGCCTTGAGCGCCTGGAGCAGGACATCGCCCGCCGCCGCGAACTGACGCTGCGCTACCGCGGCCTGCTGGCACAGATCCCCGGCCTGATCGTGCCCTACGCCGACAGCGACGTGCCCGAGTCCTCGTGCTACGTGATGCCAGTGCTGCTTGAGCGCGAGGGCGGCCAGAGCGAGGTCGCACGCCGAATGCGCGAGCGGGGCATCCAGACGAGCATCTTCTACCCCGCGGTACACCGCTTCAGCGCCTACCGTGAGCGCTTCCCCGATGTGACGTTGCCGATCACCGAGCTGGCCGCGCATACCGAGCTGACGCTGCCGCTGTTTGGGCATATGACCAACGAGGACCAGGATCGCGTCGCCGCGGCACTCGCCGAGGCGGTGGCGGCGACATGAAGGGCACCTTCGCCCTCCCGACGGCGGCCGGCCGTTGCGCATGGAGGACGGCTTTATGAACGACTGGCGCGTGCCGCTGACGGACATCGCCGTGACCGAGGAGGACGTCGAGGCGGTGCTTGAGTGCCTGCGCGAGGGCTGGCTGACGATGGGCCCGCGCACGCGCACCTTCGAGCAGGAGTTGGCACGGCGCATCGGCACGCCGCACGCCGTGACGGTGTCAAGCGGCACCGCCGCCCTGCACTTGGCCTGCCAGGCCGCGGGCCTAGGACCGGGCGATGAGATGATCGTGCCCGCCTTCACGTTCGTGGCCAGCGCCAGCGCCGCGCGCTTCGTAGGCGCCGAGCCGGTGCTGTGCGACGTGCTCGGTCCGCACGACCTCAACATCGACGTGGAGGATGTGGCGCGGCGCATCACCCCGCGAACGCGTGCCGTGATGGCGGTGCACTTCTGCGGCTATGCCGCCGATGTGCTGGCGCTAAGAGAGTTGTGCGATGAGCACGAGCTGATCCTGATCGAGGACTGCGCGGAGGCGATCGGGGCACGCGTCGAGGAGAGCGGCAGGCAGGTGGGCACCGTGGGCGAGCTGGGGGCCTTCAGCTTCTTCTCAAAGAATCAATTGTGCGTCGGCGAGGGTGGCATGGTGAGCACCGCCGACGAGGAGCTGGCCGAGCGCGTGCGCCTGCTGCGCTCACACGCCTTGACCAGCGGCACCTGGGACCGCCACCGTGGCCACGATCCCGTGTATGACATCGTCGATATCGGCTTCAACTTTCGTATCGACGAGCCACGCGCGGCTCTGGGGCTCAGCCGCATGCAGCGTTTGGACGCCGACATCGAGGCACGGCGCACGGTCGTGCGCGCCTACCGCGAGCGCCTTGCCGAGGTGCCGGGACTAGAGATGCCTTGGGACGACCAGGCGGTGGAGCTCAGCACCCACTTCGCCGTTCCCGTGCTGCTCAGTGACCGCGAGGCGCGCGACCGTTTCCGCGAGGACCTGAAGGCGGGCGGCGTGCAGACGACGTGGTATCCGGCACTGCATACCTTCAGCGAGTACCGCCAGTCCGCGCCTCCGGAGGGACTGCCGCGTTCCCTGGAAGTCGCCGAGCGCCACTGCATGCTGCCGCTTAGCGCCACCATGAACGAGGCCGACATCGATGCGGTGCTCGAAACGGTGCTCTCGTGCGTCAGCCGGGTGTGACGCGGCCAAGAGCACGGTCGGAAGCTGGGTTGCAAATACGGTGGACCCCGGCGGTCAGAGCACACAGCCCAGATAGGTCCCCCATGAACAGAGCACAGCCCGGATAAGATGACGGCCGTGGCGAGAGGATGGGATGGGCTAATTGGTCGGCTGAGTCGCGCCATCACGCAGCGAGCAAATGCGTGGAGGCTGTCGCGGACGCTGCGGACCGCGCCGCGCGAAGACCTTGCCTGTATCGGAAGCACCTACGGTGCGTGGACGATTCCCACGGGAGCCCTCACGAAGGACTCAGTGTGTTATCTGGCCGGCCTCGGCGAGGACGCCTCGTTTGACCTGGGCTTGATCGAGCGCTTCGGCTGCACCGTGCATGCCTTCGATCCGGTGCCGGAGGCTGCGCGCTACGCCAGCAAGATCACGGCGAGCGAGTCACACTTTCACTTCCATCCGTTTGGACTGTGGTCCTCAGATGGAACCCTGCGCTTCTACGAGAATGCCGAGCCCGGTTTCGTGTCGCGCTCGGCAACCAACATGCACGGCACCGGAGGCTACTCCGAGGCGCAGGTGCGATCGGTTGGATCGTTGATGGCGGAATTGGGCGATGAGCGCGTGGACCTGCTGAAACTCAGCGTGGAGGGCTCGGAGTACGAGATCCTCGGCGATCTGCTCGCCAAGCACCTACCCGTGGGGGTGCTGTGCGTCGAGTTCGCCCAGCCGGCGCCACTGACACAGATCCGCCGGCAGATTCAGGCCCTGGAAGAGGGCGGCTATCAACTGGTGCGCGCGTCGCTGCCGCCATTCAACTGGAAGCTCACCTTCTGCTCGCAGTAGTAGGCGCGGCGCTGCGGCGCACCGCCGCGAGGAAATCCTGCCAGGAGGCCGCGTAAGGAGCGATCAGCGCAGCCAGCCGCTCCAGCTGCTCCCAGCCCTCCTCGGACTCCCAGCCCCAGTGCAAGGCGATCGGTGCCCACAGTCCGCATTCCTGATCGATCAGCCGCTGCGCCGCCGGCAAGACCTCGCGGGCGCGGCCATAGAGCGGGAAGTAGGAAGGTAGGTAGACGGCCTCCCCGCGCCACATCGGAGTGCGATGAAAACCGATCTGGCCGATTGACTCGGGGCCCCCACAGACGACCGCGAAGCGCTGCGCCAACGCGTCGTACTGAGCTGCGTCGAAGCGATTGAAAGGGGGCACGAAGATCTCGCTGTCAACCCCAAGCTGCGCCAGCTCGGCGAGCGCCTCATCAAGCAGCGCAGCGGTAGCGGCCGGCCCGAGGCCGCAGAGCTCGCTGTGACGGCGGGGCGAGGGAAAACGCGTGCGGTGATCGCGCCCATGCAGGGCAAAGTCCACGCCCTCGCCGGCGGCCAGCTCTGCGAGCAGCGCTCGCTCGCCGTCGTCCAGCGCCCGCCAGCGCCGCTCGGCAGGATCCATGGGGGCATGGCTGACGCGAGGCGGCACAGCCACCAGATAAGGCACTCCAGCCGCGGCCATGATCGTATGGAAGCGGCGATAGCCCTCCGTGCCATAGCGCTCGGGCTGATCCCAGGCGAGGTAGTGAGGGAACTCGTCCACGCGCACCAAAAAGCGCGGGGGTCCCAGTGCCGCCTGCGCCCCGAGCGCCGCACGGCGGGCGCCAATGAGCGGAGCGGCCACTGCGCGCTCGTAGTCCAGGCGATCCAGCTTGCGCAGCACCTGCTGGGCAAATCGCCGCGGGCGCCGGGGAATCGGCCGGCCGCTCACGGCCGCACTCATGGCGTGCGTGCGCAGCACATCCCCGGGCTCCAGCATGCCGGCGGTGAGCTCCGCATCGAGCAGCAGCCGCGCGCTGCGCAGCTCATCCCGTCGGGGATCGTGACCCACGGCTGCGAGCGTATCCGAATCAATTGGGGTTTGATCCGGGAGACGGGCGGCTAGGCTACACAGATCCTTCGGAACTTCCCCCTCCAAACCGACGACGCATGAAGATCGTCAGTGTTATGACAACCTCCTCTCGTGGAGGCGCCGAGTTTGCTGCCGTGGAGATGCTGGATGCTCTGATTGATCGTGGTCATGAGGCGGTGATGCTGAGCGACCAGCCGCGCATCGGGCGCGACACACGTGTGCAGGTACGTCCTGTGGAAATCGGAGCCAAGCTCTCCAAGACGAGCTACGCGCAGCTGGCTGCGATGTGGGTTCCCTACCTGCGGCGTTTACGCGAGGTGCTGGAGCAGGAGTGGCCCTACGACGTGCTGCTGGTTCACTACAAGAAGGAGCAGCTGATGGCGCACTGGCTGCCCGAGCGCCTGCGCGCGACGCTCGTGTGGGCCGAGTGGGGGCCCGTGCCCTTCCCGCTGCGCCGCGGGGTGCCACGGCGGATGTATGTGAAGGCATCCGAGGATGCTGCGGCGATCATGGCCGTCTCAGCGGGTACCAAGGAGTCGGTCAGAGCGGTGGGCGTGCCAGCAGAGCGGATTGAGGTGGTGCCCAATGTGCTGCGCACCGATGAGATCGCTCCGACTGCGGAGGGCCGCGCACGGGTGCGCGCCGAACTCGGCATCCCCGACCACGCCTTCGTGGTGGGCTGCATCTCGCGCTTTCATCACAAGAAGCGCAACGACGTCGTCGTAGAGGCGGTCAAGCTGCTTGACGAGCGCGTACACCTTGTGCTGGCGGGCGACGGCGAAACGGAGAGCGAACTACGCGCGCTGGCGGAGCCGCTGAATGGCAGAGCGCATTTTCTGCCGACCCCCGGCGCAAACGTGGCCGAAGTGCTCTCGGCCTTTGACGTATCGGTCTTCTGCCCCAGTCCCACCGAGGGCGCCCCGCGCGCGGTGATCCTGGGAATGCTGGCCGAACGACCCTGCCTGGCGACGGGCGCCGAGGGCGTGGCCGACATGATCTTTCCGGGGATCGGGGCCATCACAGAGCCCGAGAACGACCCGCAGGCGCTGGCCGATGTGGTGAAGCCCTACCTGGACGATCCCGCACGCGTGGCCCGCGAGGGTGCGCAGGCGCGCCAGCAGGCCGTGGACACCTACGACGCGCGCGTCGTGGCGGAGCGAATCGAGCGCATGTGGCAGGCGGCCGGAGCGGGCGGCTCATCCAACGGCGCCGGCGGACAGCACGCCGGAGCCGGTGCGGAGCGCGTCAGGCCCGGCTGACGATCCGCCGCAACCAGCGCGGAGCCCGACGGGCCCGGCTGACCATCCGCCGCAACCAGCGCGGAGCGAAGCCCCCTCAGGCCCGGCTGACGATCGCGCTGACCCCCTCGCGCAGGCGCTGACCCGCGATCCAACTGTCGTCGTATAGGCGCCGCTGCCAACCCCCACCGGCGATGTTGAAGCGCTTCAGCGCACGTGTGGGCACTTCCAGGTCGTGCACCAGCCGCTGTCCATGGCCGGAGAGCACCTCGCGGGCGCCGCGGCGAAATCCCAGGCCCTTCTCGGCCGGCAGATGCCACACGCCGATCGCGGCCGGATTCTCAACCGGCGGTGCCCCATGACGAGGACCGGTCCAAACGCGCCGCGCTACAGACGCAAGGTTGTGGAGGTCCACGCGCCCCAGTGCCCAGGCCAGCGAGAGCAGGTGCTCCTCGGTGTGCACCGCACGGTTCAGCTCGATTGCCCGCAGTTCGATCTCCTTGCAGATGGCCACCAGCGCCCGCAGATCCGAGGCGGCGCCGACCAGAAGCTCTCCGCCAACCCACCTGATGGAGGTGTCGGGCGCGCCCATGCGCCGCGCCAGCTCACCGATCTCCTGAGGCATCCAACCGGCGACGGGCCAGTCGGGCGAGTAGTCCATCTTGATGCAGCCGATGCTGGGAGCAGCCGGCGCGGCCGCAAAGACGCGCTGGGGATCAACCCAGACGCAATCGGTGTCCATCAGCCACAACTGACGGTCGGGATCGCTGCGTCCAGCGACGGCCAGGATTGCATCCCAGACGTACTGCGAGGCCATGAATTCGGCAGTATCCCCGACGGGTCGGTGCAGGTAATCGGCGTAAACCACTTCCACTCCCAAAGCGCAAATCGCCTCCAGCAGTCGTGCCACGCGTCCGTCGCGCAGGCGAGTGTCGTTGGTGACGAGCACCAGATCGCAGTCGATCTCGCGCAGGCGCAGCGAGGCGGCCTGCACGAGCGCACACTCCAGGTAACGGACCGCCACAGCAGCCGCCCCGCGCGAGCGACTGCTGGGATAGTCGAACTGCTCGCCGGGGCTGTGCACGTACAGATACTGCACTACACAAGGCCGCATATTGCAGGTAGAATACGGAAAGCGACGTAACGTCCGCCTACGGTCATGGATCGACCGAGACGAAGGCACCCATATGTCGGTTGACAGCGCGCACATGAGACCGGCAGTACATCCTCCACCAGGGAAGGCTCAATGAGGATCATCGGAGTGAGCGGTATTGAGGGGACGATGGAGTTCAAGCGTCGTCATTGGCCGGGGCTAGAAGAGCGCGAGTACCGCATCTCCCAGGGCCACGACTCGGCCGCCGCGCTGGTGGTGGATGGCGAGGTGGTGGCAGCGGTCGCGCAAGAGCGGATCTCAAGACGCAAGCACACGGGCGAATTCCCTCAAGGAGCGATCGAGAGCTGCCTGGAGCAGGCGGACATGCAGGCGAGCGACGTCGATGCGGTGGTGCACTCCTTTGACTACCAGCCCTATCGCACGATGTACGCCCTGGACCCGATCTCCAGCGAGTGCTACCGCGATGTGCTCTCCCGCGAGGCTTTTGTCAAACACGTGCGGACGGCGCTGCCGGAGCTGCCCGAGGAGCGCATCGGCCATCTCGATCACCACATGGCACACGCCGCCTCCGCTTACTACACGTCCGGCTGGGAGAAGTGCATGGTGGCGGTGATCGACGGAATGGGCGAGGCGCACGGAGCCACCATCTATCGCGCTGCCGGCGGCAAGCTTGAGCCGGTGCACCGAATCTCGGCGGCCAATTCGATCGGCATTTTCTACTCGGTGGTGACGCTGCATCTGGGCTTTGATTTCAACTCTGATGAGTACAAGATCATGGGCCTGGCGCCATACGGCGACCCTGAGCGCCACCGCGCGTTCTTCGATGAGGCCGTGCAGCCGCGCGCCGACGGCGGCTGGGACATCGGACCGCTCAAGCTGAAGGGCACGCGCGAAGAGCGCGAGCGTCACGCGCTCACGCGGGCGCTGCTGGCCGAGCGACTGATCGCGCCACGCGAGCCTGACAGCGAGATCACAGACGAGCATCGCGATGTGGCGGCTGGCCTGCAGGCGTGCCTGGACCGTGCGATTCTGCACATGTGCGGGCATTTCGCCGCGCAACTGGGGATACGCAAGCTTGCGCTGGCAGGCGGCGTGGCGCTGAACACCACCGCCAACGGCCGCCTACTGGCCAGCGGAGTGGTCGATGAGATCTACGTGCAGCCCGCGGCAGCCGACGATGGCTCGGCGCTCGGCGCGGCCCTGCATCACGCGGCGCAGGCGGGGGAGATTGTCAACCGCCGCTCACCAACGCCTTTCTACGGCCCTGAGCATCCACTGGAGCGCATCGAGCAGGCGCTGAGCTCCTACGAAGCCGACGGCTGGGAGTCCAGCGAGGGGGAGACGGACATTGATGTAGAGGTAACCCCCATGCCCAGCCTCGCCGCAACCTGCGAGGCGGCAGCGGAGCTGATCGCGCAAGGCGAGGTGATCGCGTGGTATCGCGGCCGCATGGAGTTCGGCCCCCGTGCCCTGGGCCACCGCAGCATCATGGCCGACCCTTCAAAGCCCGAGATGCGCGATCGCGTCAATGCGCTGGTGAAGATGCGCGAGGCCTTCCGCCCTTTTGCTCCGGCCGTAACGCTTGAGCAGGTGCACAGATGGTTTCAGACCGAGCCGGGCACCGAACTGCCCTATATGACGGTCAACCTCGACGTGCGCCCCGAGTACCGGGAGGACCTGCCGGCGATCACCCACGTGGATGGCTCGGCGCGAGTGCAGACGGTGAGCACAAACGACAATGCCGAGTTTCACGAACTACTCGACGCGGTCGGGCGCCACACAGGCCGCGAGATGGTGCTCAATACGAGCTTCAACGTAAAGGGCCAGGCGATCGTGAACACGCCGGAGGAGGCAATCGAGACCTTCCTCTCAACCGGCATCCAAGCGCTTTTCTTGCATAACACGATGGTACGTAAACGCGAGGTCTCTAGAATCAGCGAGTCGGCCGAGCAGGCCGCAGGAGCAGAGGGGAAGAGATGATGAGGAGCGAGAGCTTTACGGTTTTTTCGACCTGTCCCCAATCGCGGGACATCTCAAGCGAGGAGTACGCACGCAGCGTGGCCGAGGTGGCCCGCTGGAGTGAGCAGGCGGGCTGCGAGGGAATGTTGGTGTACACCGACAATGGCATCGCCGACCCGTGGCTGGTCTCACAGCTGATCCTGACATCGACCGAGCGCCTGGCGCCATTGGTGGCGGTGCAACCGGCCTATATGCACCCTTACTCGGTGGCCAAGATGGTGACATCGCTGGCGTATATGCACGGCCGCAAGCTGTATCTGAACATGCTGGCGGGGGGCTTCCGCAATGATCTCCTGGCGCTGAACGACCCAACCCCTCACGATGAGCGCTATGAACGGACGGTGGAGTACACGCAGATCGTGACAGCGCTGCTGGCCGGAGAGACGGTGACGCGCACAGGCAAGTACTACACCGTCGACAAGCTAAGCCTGACGCCGCCCCTGCCGCAAGAGCTGCAACCGGGAATCCTGATCTCAGGCTCCTCCCCCGCGGGCCTGCAGGCCGCGCACAGCATCGGGGCGACGCCCGTGAAGTACCCCAAGCGCGCACACGAGGAGCCCGATCAGCAGGAGGAGGTGCAAGGCGCGGGGATCAGAGTGGGCATCGTCACGCGCCCGGACTCCCAGGCAGCGTGGCAGGTGGCACACGAGCGCTTTCCCGAGGATCGCAAAGGCCAGATCGCACATACGCTGGCGATGAAGGTGTCAGATTCACACTGGCACCGCCAGCTCTCGGAGATGGCCGGTGAGGAGGGCGAGCGCGACGAGCAGGACCCTTACTGGCTACATCCATTTGAGAACTACTCCACGTTCTGCCCGTATCTGGTGGGCAGCTATGAGCAGGTGGCAGCCGAGCTGGGGCGCTACGTGCAATTGGGCTATGGCTGTTTCATCCTCGATATACCGCCATCAGAGGAGGAGCTGCACCACATCGGTGCGGTCTTTGAGCAAACGCGCGCCGCGGTCAAGTGAGCACTGAGATGCTGCACGAGCGGGTGTCGCTCGCAAGTGAACGCTGGCCCGCACAGACTGCCGTGGTGATGGACGAGGAGCGCCTGTCCTATGCGGAGCTGGAGGCTGCCAGCAATCGCTTGGCAAGGCTTTTACGCCAACGAGGTGTACAAAGCGGCGAGCGAGTATGCCTGCTGCAACCCAAGTCGCCAGCGGCGATCGTGAGCATGCTGGCGACGCTCAAAGCAGGCGGCGTATATGTGCCAGTGGACATCGCCAGCCCCGCCGTGAGAGTGCAGCGCATCCTCGATGTGGCAGAGCCGCGCGTCGTACTGGCGACCCAGACGGCAGGCAAACTCAGTGGCGAATTGAAAATCAAAGGCGAACTGGGTTGTGCAGAAGGAGAACTGGAAGGCGCCAAGTTTGGCCCGCTAGAGGTCGCCCAGCAAGACAACGAGGCCCCACCAAGCGAGACCAGCCCCGCGGATGCGGCCCACATCCTTTTCACCTCAGGCTCCACAGGCGTACCCAAAGGCGTGGTGATAACGCACGCAATGGTCGCGGCCTTCCTGGACTGGGCCCTGCCATATTTCGGGCACAAGCCCGGAGATCGCATCTCCGGTCACCCGCCGCTTCACTTCGACCTCTCCACTTTCGACATCTACGGCACGCTCTCAAGCGGCGGCGAGCTTCACCTCGTAGGCCCCAAGGTGCTGCTGCCAGCACACCTGGCGAAGTTCATCCGCGAGAGCGAACTGACGCAGTGGTTCTCGGTGCCTTCGACCTTCGCCTATATGGTGAAAGGCAACGCGATCGAAGAGGGCGACTTCCCAAGCCTGGAGCGAGTGGTGTGGTGCGGCGAGGTGCTCGCCCCGGCGGTGCTGGTGCATTGGATGCAGCGCGTGCGAAAGCCTAGTTACACCAACCTCTACGGACCCACGGAGGCCACGATCGCCTCTAGCTATTACACGGTGAAAGAGACGCCAAAGGACACCAGCGTGCCGATCCCGATCGGCGAGCCGTGCGGCGGCGAGGACATTCTGGTACTGGACGAACACCTCAAAGGTGTCCCACCGAAAGAGACCGGCGAGCTGTGCATCGCGGGCGCCGGCCTGAGCCCGGGCTACTGGCGCGATGAGGAGAAAACCGCGGAGGCCTTCCTCACCCAGCCCGGCAGCGGACTGAGGGTGTACCGCACAGGCGACCTAGGCCGCAAGGACGAGCAGGGCATATTGCACTACGCCGGGCGTGTGGACTCACAGATAAAAAGCCGCGGCTACCGCATCGAGCTCGGCGAGATTGAGACGGCGCTGAGCGCGATCGCGGACGTGGGTGAATGCGCGGTGGTCGCCGTGCCCAGCGAGGGCTTCGAGGGCACAGCAATCTGCTGCGCATGGAGCTCAAAGCCCGACAGCGAGCTGGACGCCCCCAAACTGCGCAAGGCGCTGAGCGAGGCGCTGCCCTCCTACATGCTGCCGGCCAAATGGCTGCACCTGCCCGAGCTGCCCCGCAACGTGAGCGGCAAGATCGACCGCAGAGGACTCAAAGAACGTTTCGCAACGGAGGTGAGCGGTGTCTGAAACAGAAGTCGTAGCGGTCATCGATCGCATCTTCAGCGAGACGCTCAGCATCACACCGCCGGCCCCGGACGTTGACATCATCGACGCCGCGCTGCTGGATTCGCTGGGGCTGGTAACGCTGCTGTTCGAGATCGAGCAGGAGCTGGGGCTGCAGATGCCGCTGGAGTCCTTGGAGGTCGACGACTTCCGCAGCATCGGGCTGATCGCGCAACTGATCGTGCGTATGCAGAGCGGCAAGCAAGGCAATGTTTTTGAGGAGGGGGATGGGCCGGTGGATGCGGACATGAATGGAGCGCAGAGCGCATGAGCGAGATCCGTCCCATGCGCCGCGAGGATGTCGAGGAGGTAGCGCACCTCTACCGCTTCGTGGACAACTCCGATTGGCGTATCCCGGCAGAGGAGCTGCCGACATGGTTCAAGCGCACGCTGTTTGACCACCCTTGGGCTGATCCGGAGATCCCCAGCCTGGTCTACGTGGACGACAGCGGCGAGATACTGGGCTTCATCGGCTCGCACGTGCGCCGTATGCGCTTTGACGGCCAGCCGCTGCGACTGGCCGCAGGCGGCCCGCTGATCGCCCATCCCAAGGTGCGCAACCGCGGTGTGGGAGCGCTCCTGTGGCGGCGTTACATAACGGGGCCGCAGGAGCTGACGATTACCGACGGCGCCTCCGAGCAGATGCGCAAGATCTTCGAGTTGATGGGCGGACAGATGATGCACCCCAGCAGCATGAAGTGGGTACGCGTATTCAGGCCTTGGAGCTATGTGGGCAATCGCGCGCTGTACAGCAACATGTGGGTGCGCCACAAGGTCAGGCCGTGGCTGCGCACGACGCTGCCCGCTTTGGATCGTCCCACCACACGCGCGATCTCACGCTTCCATCTCCCTCCGGCGCAAGGCACGAGCGATGAACTGCTGACGCCCGAGCTGGTGCTGGAGCACATGCCGCAGATCACCCGCTCGCTGCGCCTGGTGCCCGACTACGACGAGCAGTTTCTTGAGTGGGTGTTCGAGGAGATGCATTACAACCGCACCTGGGGTCAACCGCATCGGCGACTGGTGCGCGGCGAGGACGGCAGAGTGCTCGGCTGGTATGTGTACTTCCGTCAACCGCAGGAAAGCTGCATGGTTCTGCAGCTGGCAGCCCAGAGCCGCAATGCGGGAGCGGTGATCGACAATCTGTTCGCCCACGCCGTGGCAGGCGGCGGTGCTGCGGTGCAAGGCCGGGTAGAGGCACACATCCTCGCGCCCGTGGCCCACCGGGGAGCAATGTTCCGCTTCAACGCCAGGTCGCTGGTGCACAGCCCCAATCCCGAACTGATCGGAGCGATCACCTCAGGCCACGCCCTGCTCTCGCGCTTTGAGGGCGAGTGGTGGATGGCGACTTAGGTGAACTGGCCTGGCGGTCGGTCAGGCTCTCTGATTAGCCCTCGCGC
The DNA here is from genome assembly GCA_025449845.1 of Solirubrobacteraceae bacterium. Lineage (GTDB taxonomy): Bacteria > Actinomycetota > Thermoleophilia > Solirubrobacterales > Solirubrobacteraceae > Palsa-744. The sequence goes on from JANWIP010000029.1 coordinate 61,032, forward strand.
AAGCCCAAGGCACGCTCGACCGAGCGCAAGGTGCGCTCGGTGTCGTGACTCTCAAGCGTGGCGAGACGCGCTGTCTCACCCTCGGCACGGCGACGCACGGGGTCCTCGTGGTAGGCCGCCACCACCTCGGCCAACGCGCGGGCATCGTGGGGCGGCGAGACGATCACGCCTCCACCGGGAGGAATCAGACCGTGAGCGCCCTCGGAGTCGGTGGCCACCACCGGCACACCTACAAGCTGAGCCATGACGATCACGCGCGGCTCACCCTCGGTGGGGCTGGGCGCGAACACCAAGAGGTCGCAGGCGGACAGGAAGGACTCAACCTGACCGCGCACGTTGGGCACGAAGCGCACGCGCTCGCCATAGGGACGTGCGCGCTCACGCAGCTCGTCCTCCTGCTCGCCCTCGCCGGCCAGCACCAGCAACACGTCCTCATCCTCCAAGTGCGCCATCGCGTCGATCACCACGTCGTTGCGCTTGCGCGGGTGAAAACGCGAGATGCAGCCGAGCACGAGCGTGTCCTCCCCCACCCCCCAGGCACGACGCAGCTCGGTGCGGCTGAGATGCCCAAAGCCGACCGACTCGACGTCGACCAGGTTGGGGACCACTTCGATCTTCTCCGCCGGCACGCCGACCTGCACGATCGAGCGCTTGGTGCCCTCGGAGATCGCGATGATGCGCTGCGTTCGCCGCGCCGCCAACGCGTAGAGCAGGCGCGCGACGCCGCGGCGCAGCTGCATCGGCACGGGACCCCACTCGGCCCAGACGATCTCCCCCGTGAGGCGCTTGGGCAGCAACGCGCACAGCAGTTGCTCCTTCTTGAAGTGCAACAACAGCACCCCGATCGGCTGCTCGGCGCGCAGCGCTCGCACCAGGCGCCAGAGGATCAGCGGTGTCTTGGGCAGAATCCGTGCCAGCGAGCCGCTGCTGAGCTTGGGGCCAAGCTCGATCGTGTGCACGGGCACATCGGTGTTGGCCGCCAGGTCCGTGAGGTTGGTGAGCAGCACGACGTCGTGCCCTCTTGCAACCAGTGCGGCGAGCAAGTCGACGTTGGCGTACTCAGCGCCGCCGCGCTCAGTCGTCGTCTGGATTGAGACGATGCGATTTGGGCGCACTGAAGAAGTCATACTATCCGGGCGGGATCGGCATGGTCGCGGGTATCCAGTAGGCCCGCATGCGGAACTGCGGCCGGCAGCCGCTGGTCTTTGAGGCCCGCGGCCGCTGCTCTGTACCGCGAGTTCAGGCCCTCCGCGAACTCAGGTAGTCCTGATGATGAGCACCGAGCAGGGCGCGTGGTGGGAGACCTTGTTGGGCACCGAACCCAACAGGAAGCGCTTGGCGCCCGTCATGCCCTTGTTGCCGACCACGATCAGGTCGGCCTCGCGCTCCTCGGCTACATCCAGGATGGCATCGGCAGGATCGCCCTGGCGCGAGTAGATGTTGACGGTGACGCCCGCCCCCCGGGCCAGCTCCGCGGCGGTTTCAAGCGTCGCATCAACATCCTCGCGCGGGTTGATCGCCCATTCAAGTTCCTCGGGAGTGTCGCGGCGCTCTTCACGCAGACGCTGCGCGGGCACAGGCTCGTAAGCGCTGACGATCTCCAAGGTCGCCCCTACCGCGCCGGCGAGGTCGACTGCCTGGTGCACGGCCTGGGAGGCGGTATCCGAACCGTCGGTGCCCACAACGATCGATCTGAACATGATTCTCCCTCTGGCTCCTAGCCCGCTTGGTCTCAGCTGTGGTTTCGAGTTATCGGCGCAACGGCAGCGACGATCATACCCCGCCTACCGACGAGCCTATCGGGCTCGGTCCCTATCGTGTCAGAGCCTGTGATCGATCTTCACTCCCACGTGCTGCCCGGCATTGACGACGGCCCCGAGACAATCGAGGGCTCGCTGGCGCTGGCGCGCGCGGTGGCCGACAGCGGCGTGAGGACGCTGATGGCCACACCTCACGTGAGCTGGCGCTACCCCAATGCGGCGGAGACGATCGCGCCCCTGGTACAGGAAGTCAACGCGCGCGTACAGGCGGAGGGCATTGAGCTTGAGATCCGCGCCGGGGCAGAGATCGCGATGACGCGCGCCGCCGAGCTCGACCCCGATGAACTCTCACGGCTGACGCTGGGCGGTGGCGAATGGCTGCTGATCGAGTGCCCCTTTACGCCGGTGGCGACCGGCATGGACGCGCTGGTGCTCGACCTGCAGCGCCGCGGGCACCGCGTGGTGCTGGCCCACCCCGAGCGCTGTCCGGCCTTCCACCGCGATCGCCGACCACTTGAGATGCTGGTGCGCGGCGGCGTGCTGACATCGATCACCGCCGGCTCGCTCGTGGGCCGCTTCAGCGGTGAGGTGCAACGCTTTGCGATGCAACTCGTGCGCGAGGACCTGGTGCACAACGTGGCCTCCGACACCCACGACACCGGGCGCCGCCCGCCGGGCATGGCCAGCGAGCTGGAGCAGGCCGGATTGGGAGCGCTCAGCGAGTGGCTGACCCAGTCTGTGCCTGCAGCGATCCTTGACGGCGGGCCGATCCCACCGCGTCCCGCGTATGAGGCGCCAAGCGCCAGGCGAAGCTGGAAGCCGTGGCAGCGGCAGAAGACTTAGCTATCTATGCGCGCCTTCACGATGCGAGCTTCACGATCGCGATGACCATGCCGATCAGCACGAACACGACAATCGCCGCCTGCATCCAGATCCAAGTGGGGGACATGACCTGCCAACAGCCTACTGTGTGCAGGTAATGCGCCACCGCCCTGGCAGGCTCGCGTCGCTGTTGCGATTCAGAGCACCAACGCAGCTCGCCCTGGCCCCGCTGGCAATCCTGGCGCTGGTCGCGGTGGTGTACGTCTCCAGCGCAACGGCAGCCCCCCTGGGCGGCCTCAACGTGGTGGGCATCGGCTCCGGCATGACCAACGCCCGCATCGACAGCTCGATCGCCAACGCCAAGGCGCTGCATGCCAACGTAGTGCGCACCGAGGTGCCCTGGTCGGTACTGGAACCCCGCGCCCGGGGCAGCATCGACCCCGCCACGCTGGCGCTCACCGATCGCCTCGTGGGCGATGCCGCGGCGGCTGGGATCAGGGTGATCATGACCGTCGACAGCACCCCCTGCTGGGATTCCTCCGCGCCGGCGGCGTTGCTGCGCGCCTGCACCCCTTTGCGCCAGAGCCAGGCCAACGCCTGGCCGCCGCGCGACCCGGCCCCTTACGGGACGATTACCGGCTTCCTGGCGGCGCGCTACGGTGCCAAGCTGGCGGGCATCGAGGTGTGGAACGAGCCCGACCAGGCCAACCAGCAGTACCTGGCCGGTCCAGAAAAGCCCCAGCACTACACGGCCATTCTGCGTGCCGCCTATCCCGCCATCAAGCAGGCAGATCCCACCGTGACGGTGCTGGCCGGTTCGCTGGTGGGTGCCAATGGAGGTTTCCTGCGCGCGCTATACGCGGCAGGTATCAAGGGCTACTACGACGGCCTGGCGGTGCACTTCTACAGCCTTGTGCTGGGCTCGCTGCGCGTCATCCACGCGGTGCAGCTGGCCAACGGCGACACAAAGCCTCTGTGGCTGGATGAGTTCGGTTGGAGCTCCTGCTGGCCGCGCCAGCGCACCCAGCAGGAACAGGGGTGTGTGACGGCCCAGGCACAAGGCGCCAACCTGGCCAATGTCGTTCGCTTGCTGGCGCGCACTCCCTATGTGGCCGCCGAGGTGGTCTACAAGCTGCAGGGCTCCTTGCGCGAAGACTTCGGCGTGCTCAATGAAAATGGCACGCGCAAGGTCTCCTTCACACCCCTCGCGCAGGCCCTGGCGGCTCCCACCCTTGGCAGACTCAGCCCGGTGACCGTCGCCCTGCGCTCAAGCCACGGCAGGGTCACCGTCACGGGCTCAGGGCCGGCCGGCGACTACATGGGCCTTGAAGCCTTCCAGGGCACCACGCTGCGCTACCGCGCGCTCTTCACGCTTGACCGCTTCAACCGCTACACCCTCAAGCTGCCCAAGGTGCTCGGCGCGCACGGCTTGCGCGTGCGCGTCTTTCAATACTGGGCCGGCGTGAGCCACGGCGTCCAGCGCAGCATCTGATCCTCTACTCCGCGTTGCGGAACAGCGCGATGAACGTCAGCACGAGGATTTTCATGTCCAGCCCCAGCGACCAGTGAGCGATGTAGTAGTTGTCCCACTCCACTCGCTCGGCCAGTGAGGTCTGCCCGCGCAGGCCATGCACCTGTGCCCAGCCGGTAATGCCCGACTTGACGCGGTGGCGGTCGCCGTAGCGGGCGATGTCGCGGCCGAACAGTTCCACGAACTCCGGGCGCTCCGGGCGCGGTCCGATGATGCTCATGTCGCCATGCAGCACATTGAAGAGCTGCGGCAGCTCATCCAGCGAGCTGCGGCGCAGGAAGCGCCCCACGCGCGTGCGGCGATCCTTGCCCTCAACCCCACCTGGCGCCATGTCGGCGCCCGGCACGAAGCCAGGGGAAGCGGAAGCCGCGGCAGCGGCGGGCGCCAGAGCGGGCTCCAGGCGCATGGAGCGGAACTTGAAGAGGTCGAATTCCTTGCCATCGCGGCCCACGCGGCGCTGGCGGAAGAACACCGGCCCTGGCGAGCTAACGCGCACGACGAGCGCCGTGAGCAGGATCACTGGCGAGAGCACCAGCAGCAGGAGCACCGCGAAGATGCGATCGAAGGCGTGCTTGGTGGCGAATTGAATACCCCGAGGGTTGACGCTTGAGAAGGACATCAACGGCAGGCCGCCCACCGTGTCGTAGCCGACGCGGTTGTTGATGGTGTCGAACATGCGCGGCACCACCGACACCTCGATGCCGAGCTCCTGGCAGCGCTGAATCAAGCGGCTCACGCGCGCGTCGGCCACCGAGGAGAAGGCGACGATCAGGTGGCCCACGCCGGTGTGCAGCACGATCTCATCGAGATCCTCGACGGTGCCCAGCACGGGCACGTCGCGTCCGCCCACCTCGGCGATCGAGCGCGGATCGTCATCGAGAAAGCCCACCGGGCGCAGTCCATACTCGGGGTGACTGTCCAAGCGACGCGCCACCTGCGAGCCGACCAAGCCGGCACCCATGATCAGCACCGGCTTGCCCACCCGCCGGCTGCTGCGCGCCACGCGCTGAGCCAGGGCCAGCGAGACGCGACCGAAGCCGACGGCCACCAGCGCGAAAGCCCAGCCGCGCACCCACTGGCCTTGGCTGGGGATGGTGTTGTTGAAGAAGATGCCGATCATCGCCACGACCATGGCCGCCACCGAGACGGCGCTCATCACCGGCACCACGCCATCGAGGACCAGCGCGCGCAGACGCGTGCGGTAGAGGCCGCGCAGATACAGCAGCATCAGCACCAGCGGCGGCATCGCCAATATCGGGGCCTGCATCGCGGGGACGTGCAGTGTGGCCTGCACGCCGCCCAGCGCAAAGACCACGGCCACGCACAGCAGCAGGAAGTCCACGCTTGGACGCAGCACGTCCCAGCCGGAGCCCTCCAGCAGCCACTGCAGCGGTCCCCGGAAAGTGTCCCAGCGAGCCGGCTCGTAGCGCGGAGCATCGCGCGGATGGGTCAGCGTGCCGTTGAGCGGAATGCTGGTGCTGCTCTGCTGGGTGATTCGCATGGAGGAGTCTGTGGGTGGGGGTGGAGGTGCGGGCATCCTTGTCCCTAATCGTGTGATTGCTTGCCTGTCCTTGAGCTCTAGCTGTGGTCCTGCATCCTTGCCAGTCGGGTGGTGAGACCCAGGGTGATAGCCAACACACCTAGCACGAAGACGAGCAGCAGCACGTCGGTGCCGGTGAGGCCAAGCGGGCTTGTGTCGCTCACGGCCACTATCCCCGCGGGCCGCGAGCCTCCCTTAGATGTGTACGCAGCCGAGCCGCCAGCGGATGTGCCGGGCGTCTTCGTGCCGTGCGCACCGTTGTGCTGGGCGCCCGAGTTGCCACTCGTGGCAGCCCCGGTGCCGCTCCCCCCTGCCCCCTTAGCCGCGCTGCCGCCGCTGGCGATGCCCCCGCGGCTGGCAATGCCACCGCCGCCGCTCGCCGCCGACCCTTCGCCTGAGGCCTGCGTGGCGCCCGGCGTCGATGAACCCCCGGAAGAGCCCCCGCCGGAGGTGTGACCGCCGATCAGTGTCGAACCCAGCAGCGCCTGGGTGCCGCCGCCGGGGCCTCCGTAGCCACTCAGCAGCGAGCCCGCCGATGCACTGCCGGGGGCCAGCACGAAGCCAGCGAAGAACAGGGCCGCGGTGAACGTGAGCGAACACCTCAGGAGAATGGATCTGGAGCGATGTCGAGTCATTTCCCTGCCTTGGGTTTCCAATCGGCATGAGCAGCGCTACCCGGACCACTCTCCGTGCCGTGCCCCGTCATCGCCGATGTCCTACGTCGGGGGTCCCGAACCCTGTCCGGGACCAGCGATTCAGCCAGGCCTTCTGTGCACAAGCTAGCGAAGATTGTTACCACTGTATAGGTACAAAGCCGCGAACCTGCTGCGTTTCACACGATCTCAGCATCGACTTCAGGAGAGTTGCTGAGCTTCGCGGAGGATTGAGCGGTTCAGTTCTCCGACATCCACCCGCTGCCCCCGCCGCGCCAAGACGAGGACCTGTTGCGCGAGAGCGTCTCGCGGGTCCAGCCGGACGGCGCGTTCGAGCAGCGCCAGTGCCTGTGCGCGATGTCCCGCCGAGGAGGCGATCGCGCCGCGCTCAAGCGTCGCGTAGGCATCACCAGGCACACGCTGTAAGGCAAGCGTGAACTCGTGGTTGGCGCGCTGGACTTCACCGAGGCGCAGAGCGATGCTGCCCGCGAGGAGATAGGGCGCATCGCTCAGCGGGTTCAGTCCCGCCGCGGCGTTCAGGCGCGCGTACGCCTTGCCGGGCGCCGCGGGCCACACTCGCGCCGCGCTCTGCAGCTCCAGCTGACTCAGCCAAGGCGCTATGAACGACGCCGCGGCCAGTGCCGCGAGCGCACACACGCCCACCGTCACGGCGGGGCGCCGAGATCCCACGGGGGGCCGCCTCCCACGCGCGCTGCTCGCCCGTCCAGAGCCTGTCTCCCCGATCTCTGCCGCTCGCCCCTCTGCCGCTCGCCCCTCAGACACTCGCGCTTCAGCACGCCGGCGTGGCGCCAGCGCACAAGACAGACCCAGCAGCGCCCAGGCCGGGGCACCGAGACCGGCGAACTCCCAGAACCAGTCGACCGAGCCGTGCACCACCCAGTAACCGAACCCCGCCAGCGCGGCTGCCGCCACGTAGCGCCCCAAGGGATCGTCGCTGCGCGCCGCGCGCATGGCGGCCAACAACGCTGCCGCGAGACCCACGAGCGCAAGGACCCCGCCGATGAGCCCTGTCTGCGTGAGCGTGCGCAGCTCCACGCTGTGGGGGTAGTGGGGTGTCTCAAGGCTGCGCCCGTGGCGCAGGTACTGCTGCGCGTAATTGTCGACGCCGATGCCCACCAGCGGATGCGCCTTGAATTCGTCCAGGGCGACGCGATAGAAGTCATAGCGATTGCTGCCCAGGCCGCTGACCAGGCGACTGCCGCTCTGACTGCTTGCGCCATAGCCCCCCTTGAAACTCCGCCAGCCGTGTTCCAGGCGCGTCACCGGGTTGCCCGCTGCCGCCAGACCGCCGACCAGGACCACGACCAGCGCCAGCAGCGCCACGGCCTGCGCGCCAGTGTGCACGCGCCTGCCCGCCTCCACAGAGAGCGTCCGGCGGCTCTCCAGCAGCGCGGCGCCCGCCACCACCAATCCCACAGCCAGCGCTGCCACGAACATGGCCGTCGTGGCTTCGTGCAAAACGCCCCTAGCGCTTTCGCCCGCATGCAGGCGGTCACCTACACGCAGCACCAGCGGGGTGATCGCGCCAACGCCCAGCGCGATCGGCACAAACACCGCGAAGGTGCGCACGCGTCCGGGCAGCAACGCAAACACGAGTACCGCCGTCAGGGGCATCGCAAACAGCGAGCCACGACTCTGGCTGAGCAGCGCCACCGCCGCCAGCAGCACCGCGCCGCCCGCCAGCAACCCACGCAGCCACCACCACAGCTGCTTGCTGCGCGCCAGCAGCAGCGCTGGCCAGAAGGCCATCAACCACTGCGCCGCGTTGGCGTTCGGATAGCCCGTCGGATACACCAGCCGCCCGTCCGGCAGCAGGCTTGCGATCGAGCCGTGATCGACATGCAGCGCAGCGAAGGCCGCCAGCGCGATCATCGCCACCGTCCAGGTCCCCAGCAGCAGCGCCGCGCTGGCTCCGTATTGTCGCCAGAGGGCGAACAGCATGAACACCAGCAGGTACAGCAGCGAGCGATTGGCCCCTTCCCAGGCGTCCCCCGGTACGCCGGCCCAGAGGATCGAGAGGAAGCTGAGCGCCACGTAGGCAGCTAGGCACAGCACGGCTACCCGCACCCCCCCGGGGACCTCAGCGAAGCGCAGCGGCACCGCGAGCGCGGCGATCCCCAGCAGCGCCAAGGCCACCAGCCCGCCGGGCGCCCAGTGGGTCAGCGGGTAGCCCGCCTGATCGGTCGCCCACACCACCATCCCCGCCACCGCGACGAGCGCCGGGATCGTGGTGGGAGCTTGGCGCAAGGACGCCGCGAGAGGGTGGCGCGGTCCGCCGGAGGCCGGCGAGCCGGGCGCCTCGCTATTCCCAGTCAGACTGCTGCTCACCGTGGGCACGATAATCGTCGCCGTGGCAGACCCTTTGGCGAGCTTCTACGAGAAGGCCTACACCAGCGACGCACACAGCGCCCTGCGAGGCGAGCGTTGGCGCGCACTGAGCGCCGAAGGCAAGGCTGCGCACGCGATCGCCCTCTGCCGCAAGGCGGGGCTTGTTCCGGAGAGCGTGCTGGAGGTCGGCTGCGGCGACGGCGCGATCCTCTGTGAGCTGCACCGCCGCGGATTCGCGGAGCGCCTGGAGGGCCTTGAGATCGCGCCGCAGGCCGTGGCGATCGCCCGCGAGCGCCCCGAGATCGACGCGGTGGAGCTTTATGACGGCGAGCGCCTGCCGCACAGCGACGGCTCCTTTGCACTGGGAATCCTCTCGCACGTGCTTGAGCACGTGCACGATCCAGCAGCGCTGCTAGCCGAGGTGGCGCGCGTGTGCCAGGCAGTGGTGGTGGAGGTGCCCCTGGAGGCCAACCTCTCGGCGCGCCGCCGTGGTAAGCGCGAGCGCGCCACGGAGGTTGGTCATGTGCAGCGCCTGAGCCGCCCAGCGATGCGCGCGATCGTGGCGGAGGCGGGCCTGCGAGTGGCAGGCGAGCTGGAGGACCCGCTGCCTCTAGCGGTGCATCGCTTCTTCGCGCGCACCTCCGCGGCGCGCGCGAAGGCAAGCGTCAAGTGGGGTGTGCGAGCAGGACTTCACGCCCTCGCTCCGGGCGCGGCGAAGCGTGTTTTCACGGTGCACTACGCCTGCTTGTGCCTGCCGCTAGAGAGTCGCGCCCTCTAGCGATAGACGACCGCGCCTACGTGCGCTAGTCTTCAGACTGGCCAGGCAGCCAAACCTCGCCGAGCAAAGCAGATGCAGGGGGTCCGGGGACACGAGCGCGTGACCGGACGCGGACGGCGTCGCAGCCCATCGATACAGCGAAGAGGAGCTTGAGACATGGCCACAACCACCACACCCGCCGGTTCGGCCGCAGCGCGCGGCCCGCAGGCATCCGCGGGCGTCGCGAGCCTGCCGGCGGACGCGATCTCCTACGAGGACCTCTACGCGCGCTGGGAGCGAGGCAACTGGAGCGCGATGGAGCTCGATTTCACCGAGGATGCCCGCCAGTGGCGCGAGGAGTTCACCGACTTCGAGCGCAAGGCGGCGCTGTGGAACTACTCACTGTTCTTCTGGGGTGAGGACGCGGTTGCTGACAACCTCTCCCCCTACATCGACGCGGCGCCGCGCGAGGAGCAGAAGTACTTCCTGGCCACGCAGCAGGTGGACGAGGCACGCCATGCGGTGTTCTTCAAGCGCTTCATGCAGGAGGTCTGCGGCCTGGGCGACGGCTCGATGGCCAGCGGACTGAACGCGATCGAGCACGAACTGACGCCCGGCTTTCGCAAGATCTTCGCTCGTCTCGACAGCATGGCGGACGAGCTGCGCGCCGACGGCTCGCGCCCCAAGCTGGGGGCGGCGATCGCGCTGTACCACTTCGTGATCGAGGCCAGTCTGGCGCAGACGGGCCAGCACATGATCACGACCTACCTGGAGGAGCGCAACCTGCTGCCGGCCTTCCGCCAGGGCATGGAGAACGTGGCGCTCGATGAGCAGCGCCACATTGGCTTCGGCGTGAAGCTGCTGTGCGATCTGAACCGCGAAGACCCGCGCGTGGCGGGGGCGGTGGCGAAACTGCTGCGCGAAGTGCTCCCGTGGACCGGCCAGGTGCTGCAGCCGCCGGGGTGGGACGAACGCTATTTGACGTGCTTTGGCTACACCTACGACAGGATCGGCGGCGAAGGGGTGAGCTCGCTGCAGACCAAGCTGCGCTCGGCGGGACTTCCTCACGAGCAGCTCCCGGGCCCTCCGGTGATCCCACCGGGACTCTCACCCGAGGAGATCTCGAAAGTCGGGCGCCAGATGGCGATGGCCGGCATCATCGGCGTGCGCGAAGGACCTTCCAAGCGCGATCCCGAGACGCTCACGCTGCTGTTCGACCAGATCGTGCGCCAGGTCAATCCTCAGCACGGCCTGCGCAAGCCAACCACCTTCCAGTGGGAGTTCACCGACCCTGATGTGCCCACCTGGCACCTGACGGTCAACAACGGTTCCAGCAGAGCCTCGCAGGGTGAGGCGCCTAAGCCGGACCTGCGCTTCCGCGTGGGCTATCAGGACTTCGTCGACATCATCGGCGACCGCCTGAACCCGGTGCGGGCGGTCGCCACAGGCAGGATGCGCCCGCGCGGTAACCCATTGGCGTTGCGGTGGCTCCTGAAGGTGTTCCCGCGGGGCTGAGAAACCCCGCGGTTGAGAGCGTTCCGTTGCTGAGGGCGCTCTACGTGCTGAGAGCGCCCGCGGGGCTGAGAGCGCCCCGTGCGGTTACCCCAAGTCGAGCTCGGCACCTGTGAGCTGGCGCTGGTACGGCCCGCGCCCCGTGAGACAGACGGCCCCGCAGCGCGCGCCGAGCACCAGCGCCGCGGGGACTTCCAGGCCGGCCCCCAGCCCATAGGTGAAGCCCGCCGCGAAGGAGTCGCCACAGCCATAAGTGTCGACCAACGGACCCGGCGGCTCGGCGGCCGGCCAACTCCGTGCACGGGCGTCCCCGCCCGCCAGCCAGCTGCCGCCGCGCTGGCCTTCGGTGCGCACGATCCGCTTGGCGTCATCGCGCACCCGCCGCAGCCCCGCCTGCTCGGAGGGGTCGGCAAGACTCGTGACGAGCGCGTCCAGCGGAACGCCATGGCCCAAGGCATGCCAGGCGCGAGGGCTGGCCACCAGTACGCGCGCTTTGCGAGCGGCGCGCAGTGCGAGGATGTCGCCGGCGGTGAAATAGACGGCGTCCATCTCCGCGAGCTCCGCCCAGGGCAGCTCGGCATCTTCCCCGGAAGGCTCCAGGCGTTCGCCGAGAGTGATGATGGTGCGCTCGTGCTCCTGCTCGTCCACCATCGTCAAGGCTCTGCGAGTGGGAGCCGCACGGGGAGCGGCCCGCACGCGCACGCCCAGCTCCGCCAGACGAGCCTGCGCTTCACGCCCGAGCTGATCCTCACCAAGAGCGGTCACGAGCGTGGCCTGACCGCACAGGCGCGCCATCTGCACCGCGGCGACGGCCCCGCCACCGGCCGGCTCTCGCATGAGGTCGCTGCCTTCCACGATCTCCCCCGGATGCGGCATCCGGGCGACACGCGCGAACTCGACCCACTCGACGTGGCCCACGACCGCCACCTTCACCGCTCGCGCGCTGGACACCCTGGGCAGTCTCACAGGTTGCGGCTAGCCAGCCCCGAACTCGCTCGCCGCACCCCGCGGAGGAGCTGTACGGGCCTGTGGTCTGGGAGCCCGTTCAAATTGCGGTCTGGGAGCCCGCTCAAAGCCCAGCTCGCGCTGAGCCGTGCCCGCGGCAGGCACCGCGGCAACGGAACGAGACGGTCGCGTAGATGCAGAGGGGACAACATGAACAGAAGCTCTTCGCTGGGCGAGACGAATCGGCCGCGAGCTAGAGAGGGTCGGCGAAGTGCCGGCTGATGGAGCGCCCGAGCCACGCGCAAGATCGTGGCTGTGAACCGCATGCCTGGAGTGGCCAGGGCCCGCAATGAGCGCTACGCAGCCCCCGCTCACCCCGGCAACGAGCAAGCAGCCGGTGGCGAGTTTGACGCCCAGGGAGCCACCCAGCGGCAACCAACCGCCAGCTGCGCCGCCGCCTGCGGCCCCACCGAGACCGGCGCTCGAACCAGCCCCGCCGAGACCGGAACCAGCCCCACCGAGGCCCGCACTTGAGCCACCCCCGCCGAGGCCGGCGGCACTGGACCCGGCTCCACCACCCAGCGCACCACCAAGCCCGGCCATGCCGGGAGCCCAAGGCAGCGCGAGCGGGGGCAGCACGGCGGCAAGGCCGCGCAGTGAGATGACGTAGGCGCGGCAGGCGGGACACTCGCGGCGGTGCAACTGGGCCAGCCGATAACGCTCGCCGTCAGGGTCGTGCACGCCATAGGCGAGGCCACGCATGAGCGAAGCCTGCTGCTCGCACCAACCCCCACCCTGGATGGTCTTGAGCAGGGCATCCATTTTGGCGGCAACCCCGGGACGGCTGGGGCCACGCCCCTCCATGAGCTTGCGCATGCGAGCCTCGCTGATGCCCATGCGCTCGGCGGCCTGCGCGCGAGAGAGGCCCTGCAGGTAACAGAGGCTGGCAGCCTCTTGCTCGCGTGCGTCGAGTCGCTGGCGCAGAGCCTCGAAGGTGTGGCGCAGCTTGAGACGATCATCGAGCGCACCCGCCAGGTCCGGTTCGATGCGGCCATCGAGCTCCTCGACAAAGCCTTCCAGGCGCCGCTGCTCGCTGGTGCGCTGGCGGTACTCGTCGATGGCGCGGCGATAGCACACAAGCGTGAGCCATCCGATGGGATTCTCAGGCTCTTGACCTTCCGTGAGCGCGGTGTACAGCCCTTGCCAGGCCTGCGAGTAACAGGCTTCGAGATCGGCGAGGTCGAGGACGATCCCACGCGCACCGAGATTGGCGCGTACGCTGGCCAGCACGCGCTCACGTGCGCCCTCAAAGTCACGGCGCAGCAGGCGCTCAGCTCGGTAGCGTCGCAGCACAGTAGGGCTCATGGCCCAAAGCTTACGACGAGCTAGGAGAATTCTGCGATCTGGTCGAAAGTCACGCGGCGCATGTCCTCCCCACGTAGATGCGCCTGATACCACTGCACAACCCTGTCAAGGGCCTGCTCCAAGTCCCACGCCGGTTGCCAGCCAAGCCGCTCGATGGCTGCGCTGGAGTCAAGTGCAAGATGCGCGGCCTCGGGCGCACTCACCGCCCCGTCGAGCTCCCAGGCAAATGCCTCCCCCCAGCGCTCGCGCAGGAATTCCACGATTGCGCGCACCGTACGCACGTCGCCCGGCGCGGGGCCGAAGTTCCAACCCCGCGCGGCCTCGGGCGAGTTCCATAGCCGCTGCGCCAGCAACAGGTAACCGCCGAGTGGGTTGAGCACGTGCTGCCAGGGACGGACCGCCTGCGGGTTGCGCACGGCGATCGGCTCGCCCGCCGTAACGGCGCGCACGATGTCCGGGATCAGACGATCCTCGCCCCAGTCTCCGCCACCGATGACGTTGCCGGCGCGCGCACTGGCCACGCGCGGGCCGTCAGGATCGGCGAAGAAGGAGCGGCGGTAGGCCATCGTGACGAGCTCGGCGCAGCCCTTGGAGCTCGAATATGGATCGCTGCCGCCGAGGGGGTCGTCCTCCACGAAGGGCTTATGCGGAGCAGGGTTATCGGGGTCCGAGTTCTCACGGCCCAAATCCTCGTGGCCCGAGTCCTTACGGGCCACGCTCCCATGGCCCGGATTCTCATAACACTTATCGGAGGTCACCACGACGACCGCGCGCACCTGCTGACCGACGAGGCGCACGGCATCGAGCACATTGACGGTGCCCATCACGTTGACCTCGTAGGTGCCCGCGGGGTCCACCAGCGAGCGCCTAACCAGCGGCTGGGCAGCCAGATGCAGCACCACTTCGGGGTGCTCGGCCGCAAACGCATCGAGCACAGCCTGGCGATCGCGTACGTCGACGACGCGCTCGGCCATCCCCGCCGCGACCCCCGCCAGCTCATACAGCGAAGGGCTGGTCGGCGCCACCGATGGCGCCAGCCCGGTGACGCGGGCGCCCAGGGACTGCAGCCACAGCGACAGCCAGGCCCCCTTGAATCCGGTGTGGCCCGTCAGCAGTACCCGCCGCCCCGACCAGAAATCGCTGTCTATCGCCATGCGCGCCGGTATCTTCACGCAATCGCGCCTGCTTTGGATTCCATCCCCACCCCACCGCGACGCATCCCCACCCCGCCGCCACGCGTGGAGATCGTGGGCATACCGCTGGCGGTGTCGGACTACGCGGAGGTAGTGGGATGGATGCAGGCGATGATCGACGCCGACGCACGCGGCTACGTGACGGCGGCTGCGGTGAATCTGGTGATGAGCGCACACGAGCAACCGGCGACGATGGCGGCGGTCCTCGGGGCGACCTTGGCGGTGCCTGATGGGATGCCGCTGGTGTGGGCGCTGCGAGCGCTGGGGCACAAGCGCGCCACGCGCGTGTATGGCCCGGACCTGATGCTGAGCTTCTGCGCGCACGCTGCCGCCAACGGGATTCCCATGTACCTGTACGGCGGACGTGACGAGGCGGCGCTTGAGCTGCTGCGTACGCGCCTGTGCGAGCGCTTCCCGGGCCTGCCGATCGTGGGCGGCTTCTCGCCCCCCTTCAGCGCGCTGACGCCGGCTGAGGAGCAGCAGGTCGTGAGCGACATCGACGGCTCGGGCGCGCAGGTGGTGTGGGTGGGCATCGGCCAGCCCAAGCAGGAGCGCTGGATGCTCCAGATGCGGCCCCGTCTAGGAGCCCCGCTGCTGGTCGGGGTGGGCGCGGCCTTCGACTTCCACGCGGGACTGCTGGCGCAGGCACCGGGCTGGATGCAGCGCAATGGCCTTGAGTGGATCTATCGCCTGGCGCGTGAGCCGCGGCGACTGTGGCGGCGCTATGCGCGCTACAACCCGCGCTTCGTGGCAGCCTTCGCGCGGCAGTACGCGCGCGAGCGATGGTTGCGTCGGCAAGCGCCAGGGTGAGCGTCAGAGACAGGCCAAGGAGCAGCTCACCAGCAGGATGAGCCCAAAACCATGCCATCTTACTGAATGATTTGACATATACGATGACCTAGGCATCATCGGCTTTCCCCAATCAACGTCCCGGCGCTGCCGGGGCCGAAAGGAGAGTCTCAATGTTGAGATCGAGAGCCAGAGCGGCACTGCTCGGCACCTTGACGTTGCTGCTGATGAGTTCGTTGGCCGCGGCAACCGCGCAGGCAACGGCCGGACCATTTGTTTATCACCGAGCGATCGGCGAAAAAACCAGCGGCGTGAAGATTTCAGAAAAATCCCCAGAACCGTTTCAAGGAGAAGGCGGTGAACAGAGAGCCGCGAGCAAAATCGCGGGCACGGAAGTCGAAGGTGTGGCAAAGAGCGTGCAAATCAAAGGCATCATCTACAACAACAGCCTCCAGGGCCAACTGAAAATGGACCTGAAATTTCACGAAGTAGAACTGATTAGGCCCAAACTGCCGGGCTGTGTAGTGAAATTCGGCAAAAACAACGAAAGCACCGTCGCCGGACACTTGGCCTGGAAATGGAATGGCACAGCAAAACAGCTCGAAGAACCAACTCAAACGAGCCAAGGGCCCACCGGCGTGGGCTTGGGCAGCGAATTGACGGAAGGCGCAACCACACTGCCCAGCGCGGAATTCACGACTATCGCATTTTCGGGCGCGGCCTGTGGCGTTCTGATCGGTAAATACATAGCGAAAGGCAGCGAGACGATAAAAACCAAACCCTCGACGCTAGGGGAATGGGGCAAATCGATTGCCATCACGCTGGACGAAAACAAAGAAAAGATCCACTTCTGGAACGGCAAAACATTCATAGGCGCCGAAACGGCGCTGCTGCTAGGCGCCGAACCAGCGAAAGTGTCGGGTGAAAGCAAAGCGGAAATCTCCGGGCAAGAAATCGCCGTCTTTGAAAACTAGCTGACGGGGCCACTGGGGCCGTGTGGAGATGCGGCCCCAGTCCCGCCCCCTTGATAATCTCCGTCCTCAATGAGCAACGCACAGAGCACCGCCGACGTCGCAGTTGTGGGCCTGGGCCGCGTGGGACTGCCACTGGCGCTGTCCTTCGCCGACCGTGGCTTGCGGACGATCGGAGTGGACAACGACCCCACGCGACTGGGCGCAGTGAGGGAAAAGACGATGCCCTTCCAGGAGACGGGAGCGCAGGAGGTGCTCGAGCGCGTGCACGCCTCGGGGCGGCTGGAATTGAGCGACCGCGTGGCGGAGGCGGCCAATGCGCGCCATA
Organism: Solirubrobacteraceae bacterium; assembly: GCA_025449845.1. Taxonomy (GTDB): domain Bacteria; phylum Actinomycetota; class Thermoleophilia; order Solirubrobacterales; family Solirubrobacteraceae; genus Palsa-744. The sequence continues at coordinate 77,547 of JANWIP010000029.1, forward strand.
TCGTGCTGACCCTGGGAACCCCGTCGTTCTCGCACATCGAGATCGACATGCGCGACATCCGCTCCGCTCTCGATGACCTGCTGGGGGTCCTGGCGCCGGGACACGCGCTGACACTGCGCTCTACGGTGGCACCCGGGACGACGGAGTTCGTCGCGGGCTATCTGGCCAAGCACCGCGGCTTCACGATCGGCGAGGAGGTGTTCGTGGCGCATGCGCCCGAGCGGATCGCGGCGGGGCGCTTCCTGGAGGAGATCGACACGCTGCCGTGCATCATCGGCGGCGTAGGGCCGCGCTCAGGCGAGGTGGTGGGTGAGCTGTTCGGAGTGTTCGGCGCGCCGATCGTGCAGACCACGCCCGTACAGGCGGAGTTGGCGAAGATCTGGGCGAACATCCTGCGCTATACGAACTTCGCGCTGCCGAACCTGCTGATGATGGACTGCGAGCGCTATGAGGCAAATGTGTTCGAGGTGATCGATCTGATCAATCGCGACTACCCCCGCGGAGGAATCGCCAAACCGGGATTCACGGCAGGGACGTGCCTGCGCAAGGACTTTGCGTTCTCCGAGGAGCGCTCAAACGCGCCGGGGATGCTGCTGGCGGTCTCGCGCGTGAACGAGTCGGTGCCGCTATTCCTGGTGGAGGGAATCAAACGCCGGGTAGGTGCGCTGAATGACCGCCGCGTGGCAGTGCTGGGCTTGGCGTTCAAGGCAGGCACGGACGACGAGCGCGACTCGCTGGCACACAAGCTGATTCGACTGCTGGAGCGCGAGCTGGCGGATGTGGTGGCGCACGACCCCCATGTGCCGACACCCACGGCCTCGTTCACGGAGGCGATCAAAGATGCCGACGTGGTGGTGGTGGCCACCGATCATGCCGAGTTCCGCGAGCCTGAGGCGCTGGCCGCGATCGCGCGGCAGGCCAAACAGGACTGCCTGGTGGTAGATCCCTGGAACTGCTGGGGCGCGGGCCAGGTGTTCGCGTATGCGTCAGAGCTTGCGGCATTGAGTACCAGCGCATGAGCCGGGTACTTGTCACCGGAGGCGCCGGCACGATCGGCGCGGCGGTCGTGCGACGCCTGCTGGCCGACCCGGCATATGAGGTGCGGGTCTCCGACCAGCGCGCCGCGCCGCAGTGGATGCGGGAGGGCTGCGAGGTGCACACGGGCGACCTGCGCGAGCTCAAGGAAGCACGAGCGGCAACGCAAGGCTGCACGCACGTGATCCACCTGGCGGCGATCGTGGGCGGGATCGCGAACTTCCACCGCCTTCCGCACACGCTGACGGAGGTCAACAATGCTCTCTACAACGCGGTCATCCGCGCGGCCTTGGACGAGCAGGTGGAGCGCTTCACGTATGTGTCCTCCTCGATGGTGTTCGAGCGCGCCACGGAGTTCCCCACGACCGAGGCGCACCTGCCCGACTGCCCGACACCACAGTCGGCGTATGGCTTCTCGAAGCTGACGGGCGAGGTGTACTGCCGCGCGGCACACGACGAGCACGAGCTGCCGTTCACGATCTGCCGCCCCTTCAATGCGTATGGGCCGGGCGAGGTGCCAGACGCCGAGCCGGGCATCGCGCACGCGGTGCCGGATCTGATCAAGAAGGTGCTCAGCGGCCAGCGCCCGCTGCAGATCTTCGGCAGCGGCGAGCAGACGCGCACGCTGACCCACGTGGATGACATCGCCGACGGGATCGTCACGGCGATGGGCTCGCCGGCAGGGCTGAATGAGGACTTCAACATCTCCGCGGCGCAGGAGCTGACGGTGGCGGAGATCGCGCGCATCGTGTGGGAATGCTGCGGCGAGGACCCGGAGCAGTTCGCGCTGGAGCACCTGCCGAGCTTTACGGTGGACGTGGTGCGCCGCTGGCCCTCGGTGAGCAAGGCCAAGGAGCTGTTGGGCTGGGAGGCGAAGATCGGCGTGCGCGAGGGGATCACGGCGACCGTAGGGTGGCTGCGCGAGCGCGAGACGATAGGGTCCCGGCCGTGACTGAGAAGCGCTCGGCGCTGATAACCGGAATCACCGGCCAGGACGGCTCCTACCTGGCGGAGCTGCTGCTGGAGAAGGGCTATGAGGTGCACGGCATGGTGCGCCGCGCCTCGACGGAGAAGTTCGAGCGCATCGAGCACCTGCGCGAGCGCATAACGCTGCACCAGGGCGATCTGCTGGACCAGCGCTCGCTGGTGGACACGCTGCGCGCCAGCAAGCCGGCAGAGATCTACAACCTCGCGGCGATGTCCTTCGTGGCGGTGTCCTGGATACAGCCGACGCTGACGGCGGAGTTCACGGGCGTAGGCGTGACGCGCATGCTGGAGGCAATGCGCGAAGTGTGCCCGCAGGCGCGCTTCTACCAGGCATCGAGCAGCGAGATGTTCGGCAAGGTGCTGGAGGTGCCCCAGACGGAGACGACCCCCTTCTACCCCCGCTCCCCTTACGGAGTGGCGAAGGCATATGGGCACTTCATCACGGTGAACTACCGCGAGAGCTACGACCTGCACGCCACCAGCGGAATCCTCTTCAACCACGAGTCCCCGCGGCGCGGCCTTGAGTTCGTGACGCGCAAGATCACGTGGCACGCAGCGGCGATCCGCCACGGCCTCATCAAGGAGCTACGCCTGGGCAACCTCGAGGCCGAACGGGACTGGGGCTACGCGAAGGACTACGTAGAGGCGATGTGGCTGATGCTCCAGCAGAAGAGCCCTGAGGACTATGTGATCGCCACGGGCGAGGCGCACTCGGTAAAGGAGTGCTGCGAAGTGGCCTTCGAAGAGGCCGGCCTCGGCGCCTTCGAGCCTTATGTGGTGATCGATGAGTCGTTTGTGCGCCCGGCCGAGGTGGACCACCTGATCGGCAGCCCGGCAAAGGCAGAAAAAGATCTGGGCTGGAAGCCGCAGACGAGCTTTGAGGAGCTGATCCGCCTGATGACCCGCGCCGACCTCGAGCTGCTGAAGCCGCGTTGAGCGTCCCGCTGTTCGACACCTCCAGCGCCCTGGCGCCACTGCGCGAGGAGCTGCGGGCGGCGATCGCGAAGGTGCTGGACAGCGAGCGCTACATCCTGGGCCCCGAGGTAGAGGCCTTCGAGCGCGAGTTCGCGGCCTACTGCGGCGCGAAGCAGGCTGTGGGCGTGGCCAACGGCACGGAGGCGATCACGATCGCGCTGCGCGCGCTGGGGGTGGGCCCCGGGGACGAGGTGGTGGTGCCCTCCTTCACCTTCTATGCCTCGGCCGAGGCGATCCCGCCCACGGGCGCGACGCCGGTGTTCTGCGACATCGACCCCGCCACCTACTGCGTTACGGCAGAGACGGTCAAAGCCGCACTGACCCCGCGCACGAAGGCCGTGATCGCGGTGCATCTGTTCGGCAATGTGGCCCCTGTGGCAGAGATCGAAGCACTGGGCGTGCCGGTGCTGGAGGACGCCGCACAGGCCGCGGGCTCACAGAGCGCCACGGGGCGCCCCGGCGCGCTGGGCAAGGTGGCGACGTTCTCCTTCTTCCCTTCCAAGAATCTGGGCTGCTTCGGCGACGGCGGGATGATTACGACATCGGATGCCGAGCTGGCCGAACGCGTGCGCGTGCTGCGCTTCCACGGCTCCCACGACAAGGTGAGCTATGAGCAGGTCGGCTACAACTCGCGCCTGGACGAGCTGCAGGCGGCGGTGCTGCGCGTGCAGCTGCCCCACCTCGACGCCTGGGCGCAAGGACGCAGAGCAGCGGGCGAGCATTACATAGGCGCAGGACTGGGAGAGGTTGATGGGGTTGCGCTGCCCACGCCCAGCGCGGCCGCCGCTCCGGCATGGCACCTGTATGTCATTGCTCGCACTGATGCAGGCCACCTGGAAGCGGCGTTGAACGCGGCGGGGATAGGCTGCCGCGGCTACTACCGCACGCCGGTGCACCGACAGCAGGCGATGCGCGCGTGGGGAGAAGGAGTGGAGTTGCCGGCAACGGAAGAGGCAGCCGCCAGGCACTTGGCGATCCCGATGAGCCCGGTGTTGAGCGCGGCGCAGGCGCAGGAGGTCACGGCAGCTATCGCCGCCGTGACCTGAACTGCGAGCCTGCCGCTACCTCAGCCTTTCAAGACGGCTTCTGCCGTGGCGTTCTGCAGGCTGCCTTCGAGAATCGCCGTGTTGTGGCCAGATCCGGAGGGGAGCCCAAGCTTGAGGTTCACGGCAGGATTGACGAGCAGCGACAAGATTCCCCCACATCCCGTAGCCGCGGGGACCGAGAATGCGTTGTCGACCAGCTTGTTATGGGTGATAATCACAAACTGGAATTCGTCTCTGAATTCAAGTTCGCCAACGGCACCCGTTATGGGGCTGTTGGGTTTCGGCGGGCTGGTCGTGCCCGTGGTCAGCTGGAAGGTCACCGGGCTGCCTTTCGAGCCGATGTAGCATTCGCTGCCCAGGAACGTGTTGCTGAGATGAATACGTACCGGCAAGGAAAGAGCTACGCCTTCCTGGAAGAGCAGGTTGGTGCGGCTGATAGCCGGATTGCCCACCAGTTCGGCGGTCGCCGTGACGCCAGCCAACCCTTCGCTGGTGAGTTTGTTGATGATGTCCTGCAGGAATTTCGGCAGCGATTCCGATGCGACGACCCCAAGCAGGCCGCCTGGCACTTTCAGCTGGGTCTTTGACAGTGTTTCGCCATTAGCCGCGCCCACAAATTTTTCAGCGCCGGTTTCTTCGTTCAGGATAGACCCGCCCTGGAACACCAGAGTTTCGCTGATTGGCACTTTGGTGCCGCCAATAGCGAATTCTCCGCCGGTGGTTTCGGCAAAGAAGCAGAGATTCACTGCAGGGTTGCTGGTAGGACACTGAGAAAATACCGAAAAGTCTTTCAGCGCCAGCGCCGAGGGCACCAGCGTCAAGGCAAACAGTGATACCACAGTTACGACAAGCGCTGCCCTGCGTGGGCGCGCGAAGCGCCTAGGACTATTTCCGATCATGTATCCCCAATTCATATGATTGTGTGTTGAGCAAAGAAAGGCCCCGCTCCCCAGAAGGGAAGCGGGGCCTGCCCGATCTGTACTGCTAGCTGCTCAGCGAACTATTTTTCGCTGTTTTTGACCGCTTCCGCTGTGGCGTTCTGCAGTTCGCCTTCGAGGATCGCGGTGTTGTGGCCGGCGGCTGCAGGCACGCCGAAGGCTTCTTCTACGATCGGGTTAATGAAGAACGAGAACAGCCCGCCGCAACCTTCGGTGCCGGGTGCGGAGTATGCGTTGTCGACAACCTTGTTGCCTTTGATGATCACGAGCTGGAATTCATCCTTGAATTCAAGTTCGCCCACTGCGCCAGTGATCGGCACGTTGGGCGGCGGCGGTGCCGTCGTACCCGTGGTCAGGTTGAGCGTCACTGGATGAGCTTTCGAGCCCAGGTAGCAGGAGCTGCCGAGGATCGCGTTGTTGAGGTGGATACGTGTCGGCAGCGACAGCGCGACACCTTCCTGGAACAGCAGGTTGGTCCGGCTGATACCGGGGTTGCCCACCAGTTCAGTGGTCGCCGTGACGCCTGTAAAACCTTCATTGATCTGTTTGTTGAACCATTCCTGCAAGAATTTCGGCCACCACGTGGGTGCTTTGATGCCTAGCAGACCGCCGGGAACCGTCAACGGCGTTTTCGACAGCGTTTCGCCGTTGGCCGCGGCGACGAACGTTTCCGCGCCGGTTTCTTCATTCAGGATCGACCCGCCCTGGAGCGTGATCGGTTTGTTGACCGGCACCGTCTTCGTGCCGATCGTGAATAGCCCACCGCTGCTCTTTACATAGACGCAAAGGTTGACGGCGGGGTTTTTCAGCGGACACTGCGCGAACACCGCAAAGTCGCCTTTCGGTGTTGCCATCGCCGGCGCCGCTACGGCCAGCACCAGCAGGGACGCGGCCCCCATGCCGAGCACTGCTCTACGCAGGCTCGTCAGGCGCCGCAAATGATCTCTGATCATTTCGCTCCTCATTTTGTTTATACGGAAAGGGACTACACATCGAGGGTACGTGCCCAGCGGGAAGCATACAAGGAATGTTTCCGATATCTGCTGTCTATCGGTTATTTGGGCTGGTGGTATACGGACCCCCATCCCTTCCACGTTCGCCGAAAATGTTTCCGACTTTGGACGTAGAAGGCCCCGCCTCAGATGAGGCGGGGCCTGATCGATCTGTACTGCTGCTAACTGCTCAGCGAACTATTTTTCGCTGTTTTTGACCGCTTCAGCCGTAGCGTTCTGCAGGCTGCCTTCAAGGATCGCGGTGTTGTGGCCGGCGGCTGCGGGCACACCAAGGATGCCTTCAACCAGCGGGTTGATGAAGAACGAGAACAGCCCGCCGCAACCTTCGGTGCCGGGTGCGGAGAAGGCGTTGTCCACGACCTTGTTGCCTTTGATGACGACCAGCTGGAATTCATCCTTGAATTCAAGTTCACCGACAGCTCCGGTGATCGCTTTGTTGGGCAGCGGCGGCGCCGTCGTGCCCGTCGTCAGGTTGAACGTCACTGGGTGAGCTTTGGAACCCAGGTAGCAGGCGCTACCGAGGATCGCGTTGTTCAGGTGCAGCCGTACGGGCAGCGAGAGAGCGACGCCTTCCTGGAACAGCAGGTTGGTCCGGCTGATGCCGGGGTTGCCGACCAGTTCAGCGGTCGCCGTGACGCCCGTGAGACCTTCATTGATCTGTTTGTTGAACCATTCCTGCAGTTCTTTTGGCCACCATGTCGGAGCTTTGATGCCCGTCAGGCCACCAGGGACGGTCAGCGGCGTTTTCGACAGCGTTTCGCCATTGGCGGCGCCGACGAACGTTTCCGCGCCGGTTTCTTCATTGAGGATCGAACCACCCTGAAGTGTGATCGTTTTGTTGACCGGCACCGTCTTGTTGCCGATGACGAATTCCCCACCGGTGCTCTGTACGAAGACGCACAGGTTGACTGCGGGATTTTTCAGCGGACACTGCGCGAACACCGCGAAGTCGCCTTTCGGGGTCGCCATCGCCGGTGCCGCTACTGCCAGCACCAACAGGGATGCAGCCGCCATGCCGAGCACTGCATTACGCAGACCCGCCAGACGCCGCAAACGAACGTTGATCATTTTGCTCCTCGATTCGTTTTATAGAGAACAGCTTGCCGAGCGTAGGAGGCCAAGCGCAAACCCACAAGGACTGTTTCCGATATTCGCAGACCACCAGATAGTCAGGCCATTGAAATTAGGATCTATTTCTGTGTTTGCTGAAAATGTTTCTTTTCTGGTATGAACCCCGCCGCCGGCGGGGCGGGGTTCATACTGATGTTCTGGCTTTCTCGGGACCGCTATTTCATTTGGTTGATGACATCACTGGCCGCGGCGACCTGCATCGTGCCCGAGAGGACCGCCGTGTTATGGCCAGCGGCAGACGGCAGGCCCACCCCGGCGTTCACGGCAGGGTCGATAAAGGCCGAATAGATACCACCGCAGCCCGCGGCCCCCGGCGCCGAGAACGCATTGTCCACTAGCCGATAGCCAGCGATGACAAGGATCTGGGAGGCGTCCTCGAAGCTGAGCGTCCCGGCCGTGCCGCTGATGGGTTTGTTGGGTTTCGGCGGGCCGGTAGTGCCCGTCGTGAGCGCAAGCGTCACCGGATTGGCTTGCGAGCCGATGTAGCATTCTTCACCCAGGAACGGATTGCTTAGCTTGACCCTGATGGGCAGTTCAAGCGCGACGTCTTGTTCTTGCAGCAGGTTGGCCAGGCTGATGCCGGGGTTACCCACCAATTCGATCGTGGCCGTGACGCCAGTAATCCCTTCGGTGATGAGTTTTTCGTAGACTTCGTGCGGTCCTTTGGGAAGGCCGGTGGGATCTACGACGGCCGCCAGACCACCGGGGACCGAAAGCGGCGTCTTCGATAGCGTTTCGCCATTATATGCGCCGACAAATTTTTCTTGGCCGGTATTCGGGTCTTCGATCGAGCCACCCTGAAACGTAATCGCTTTATTGATGGGAATTGTGACTTTACCAATCTGAAGTTCCCCCCCTGTATTCGTCGCGTGAATGCAGAGGGTAACTTCGGGATTTTTGACTTGGCACTGGGCGAATACGACCCAGTCGCCTTTCAGTTGTGCCAGCGCGGGCACCGCCAGGGACAGCGCCAGAAGCGCTGTCGCCGACAGGAGGAGCATCATCCTGCGCAGACCCGTCAGATGGCGTAGACGGTTATCGATCATCTCACTCCTTCATTTGTATGCAGGAAGAACGGCGGGGCCCCACCTTCGAGAAGAAGATGAGGCCCCATCCGATCGTGCTACTGCTCAGCGATTATTTTTCGCTGTTTTTGACCGCTTCTGCAGTGGCGTTCTGCAGGCTGCCTTCGAGGATCGCGGTGTTGTGGCCAGCGGCTGCAGGCACACCAAGGAGGGCTTCGACCAGTGGGTCAACGATGCCCGAGAAGGCGCCGCCGCAGCCTTCGACGCCAGGCACCGAGTATGCGTTGTCGACGACCTTGTTGCCTTTGATGACGACGAGCTGGAATTCTTCAAGGAATTCCAGTTCCCCAACGGCTCCGGTGATCGGTTTGTTGGGTTTTGGCGGGCTGGTCGTGCCCGTGGTGAGCTCGAGCGTGATCGGGCTGGATTTCGAGCCCACGAAGCAGCCGCTGCCGAGGATCACGTTGTTCAGATGCAGCCTGAGCGGCAGCGAAAGGGCAACGCCTTCCTGGAACAGCAGATTCGTCCGGCTGATGCCGGGATTGCCAACGAGTTCAGCGGTCGCCGTGACGCCCGTGAGACCTTCATTGATCTGTTTGTTGAACCATTCCTGCGCTTCTTTTGACCACCAGGTGGGCGCTTTGATGCCGAACAGGCCACCGGGAACGGTCAACGGCGTTTTCGACAGCGTTTCGCCATTGGCGGCGGCGACGAACGTTTCCGCGCCGGTTTCTTCGTTCAGGATCGAACCGCCCTGCAGCGTGATCGTTTTGTTGACCGGCACCGTCTTGTTGCCGATGACGAATTCGCCGCCGGCGCTCTGCACGAAGACGCACAGATTGACCGATGGATTTTTCAATGGGCACTGCGCGAACACCGCAAAGGCGCCTTTCGGGGTCGCCATCGCCGGCGCTGCCACTGCCAGCACCAACAGAGATGCGACCGCCATGCCGAGCACCGCATTGCGCAGGCCCGCCAAACGACGCAAATGAGCGTTGATCATGTCATTCCTCGATTCGTTTATTTACACGTGGAGCTACGCTTGCGAGGGTATGCCCGGGGCAAGGCCGTTTCAATGAATGTTTCTGTTATTTAAAGGAACCCTAATAGTCAGAGGTTGAAAACAGGCATTTCTTCCGCATCTTTTATGTGCGTCTCCGACCCATGTCCAGCGAGGAAGATATGCGCCTACGGCTCACGCAGAGGACATCGAGGCAGAAGCAGGCCTGTGGCCCAGTAGAGGATGTCCGTCAGGTCAGCGCCAGCGCGCCAGCAGATCCTGCTCGCCGACCTCACGCACCACACGAGCCGGCACCCCCATGACCACGGCGCGCGCAGGTACGTCACGCGTGACTACCGCCCCCGCGGCCACAAAGGCCTCTTCGCCGATCTCCACACCAGGCGTGAGCACGCTTGCGCCCCCCACGCGACAGGCGCGGCGCAGAGTTGCTCCACGCAGTGGCATCCGTGCATCATGGCGGGCCATGGTGTCGTCGTTGGTGGTGATGGCGCCAGGGCCGACGAACACATCGTCTTCTACCAGGGTGAAGGCCGTCAGATAGACATTTGTCTGAACTTTGACGCGCGCCCCGACGCGCACATCGTTGTCCACCACGCTGCCTCGCCCGATCACAGAGCCAGGTCCGATCTCCGAGCGCTCACGCACAAAGGACTGATCGCCGAGGATGGAGCCCTCACCAATGCGCGCACCAGCGAAGACGACCGCGCCAGCGCACACTGTCACGCCGTCATCCAACTCCAAGGCCCCTACCTGTCCCTGCGCGGAGGAGCCCTTGGCCAGCCTAGGGCGCTTGCCCAGCACGGAATGATCCTCGAGTGTGCAGCCATCGCCGATGACAGTGCCGGCGTGGATGACGACGTGAGCGCCGAAGAGGACATTTGCGCCGATTCGCACGCCCTCGCCGAGCAGCAGACCAGGCGCACGCGGATCGGGCATCACAGCCGGGCAGTCTACTTGGGCTCAGCACCTGCAGATCGGCCGCCTACTTGGGCTCAGCACCTGCAGATCGGCCGCCTACTTGGGCTCAGCACCTGCAGATCGGCCGCCTACTTGGGCTCAGCA
>JANWIP010000030.1 GCA_025449845.1 Solirubrobacteraceae bacterium
AGTGTTCGTATTTGACGATACCTTTACCTTGACCTTGCAGCGTGGCGCCCTGACTTTCGATCGTGCCTTTGCTGTTGCTGGTAGTACATGAGATCGTTATTCCAGCAACAGTCGATTTGAGGGTCAGGTTACCTTTATTCTGGCCACTCACGCCCACCGACGCTTTTTGTTCTAGGGGCGCACCATTGCGGTGCCAAAACGGCCCAGCCGCCGAAGCGACCGCCGTCGTGAACATGCTGGCCGCAAACACAGCCAGCAGGCTCGCTATAGCTACTCGTTGTCGTGACATTTTGCTACGCGTCTCCTTTCGCCCGGTCGTCGACCGGAGGTCTTTATCTTGTTAGATCGTGCGGCACCCCAAGCCCAGCCCAAGCCAGCGGCCACGCCCTCGATGCCTATGTCACGCCCTGGGATCTCCGACCTGGCCGATCATCAGAGCGAATCCAACTATCGGGGATCGAGCGCCAGACGTCAAGGCCCCCCGAAACCGAAAACGCGGGCTAGTCCAATCGTCCAAGGAAAACCGCGTAAGCAAGCCGCACCGCGCCCAACACGCCCTCCGACAGTCGGAAACATTCCGCCAGAAAAGTCAAGCGCGCGACCCCTGTTCGGGCCTCCCCACGACTCCCAAAGGCCCCGCCCAGCAGACCCCCCACCAGCCCGCCGACCCGCCGAAATCCTGCCGGGCCCTAAACCAAGCTGGTGGTCATGCGCTCGACCTCCGCAATGGAGGTCTGCCCGGCCCGAACCTTCTCCAGCCCATCGTCATGCAGCCGCCGCATCCCCTGCGCCACCGCTGTAGCAGTGATCTCATCCACAGACGCGTGCGCCAAAATCTGAGCCCGGATCTCCTCGCTGACCGTCATGACCTCATAGAGCCCAACGCGCCCCCGGTACCCCGAGCTGCCGCACCGCGAACACCCCACAGCCTCATAAGGCTGGATGCCGGCCAGTCCGTACTCCTCCAACACCGTCTCCGGCAGATTCGCAGGCCGCTTGCAGTGCGGACAGAGCATGCGCACGAGCCGCTGAGCCACGACGCAATCCACCGAGGACGACACCAGGAACGGCTCGATCCCCATGTCGATGAGCCGGCTCAAAGCACTAGGCGCATCGCGCGTATGCAGCGTGGACAGCACAAGGTGCCCCGTCAGGGCCGCCTCAACAGCGATATGCGCAGTCTCGCGGTCCCGGATCTCCCCCACCATGATCACATCGGGATCCGCGCGAAGCATCGAACGCAGCCCGGTCTCAAAGGTGACCCCGGCCTTGGTGGCCACCTGCATCTGCTTGACCCCCACGATGCGTGACTCCACGGGGTCCTCAATCGTAAGGATCGAGCGAGCCCCATCGTTGAGCACGTTCACGGCGGCATAGAGCGTGGTGGACTTCCCCGAGCCCGTCGGTCCGGTCACCAAAACGGCCCCATGCGGCCGCCCAATGGCATGCGCGAAGCGCTGCTCTTCTTCAGCCTGCATCCCCAAGGACTCCAGGTTCTGTACGACAACGCCCTTGTCGAGGATGCGCATGACCGCCCCCTCACCGTGCACCAGCGGCAAGGTCACAACGCGAATATCGATCCGCCGCCCCTCCACGGTCAAAGCGAGGCGCCCGTCCTGAGGCACGCGCCGCTCGGAGATGTCGAGGTCAGCCATGATCTTGATACGCGAGACCATCCCCACGGCCATCTTGCGCCGGATGGTGGCGGCCGGGAAGAGCACGCCGTCGATGCGGAACAGCACGCGCATGTCCCCCTCTTCGGGGTTGACGTGGATATCGGAGGCACCTTGCTGCACCGCCTGCGCGATGATCGAGTGCACCAGCTTGATGATCGGCGCGTCCTGGTCGGCCTCTTCGGCGATGTTGTCGGCGGCATCCGCTTCCTGCTCGTCCTCAACGATGTCCTCGATCGAGGCCTGCATTCGCCCGAGGCGCGTGGCCAGCAGCGTCACGTCCTCCGCCGAGGCCGCCGCGGCGCGCACGCGACGGTTGGTGATCATCGCGATGTCATCAATGGTGAGGATGTTGGTGGGGTCGGCCATCGCCAACAGCAGCGCACCGTCCTCCATGAAACCCACCGGCACCGCCTGATAGCGCTTGATGGCCTCGGCGTTAAGCAGGTTCACGGCCCCCATGTCCAGCTCGTGCGTGGAGAGATCGACATAGTCCAGGCCAAAGCGCTCGGCCACCACGCGCGCGAGCTGGTCCTGGCGCAGCACGCCCTGCTCGACGAGCACCTGCCCGGTGGGCTTGCGCTGGGAGCGGGCTACGTTGACGGCCTCCTCGACCGCGGCGCGATCGGCGAAGCCCAGATCCACGACCACTTCGCCGATCAGGCGGCCGGGACGCACGGGGCGCATCGGCGCGCCCATACCGTCGCCAGGGAGATACGGCGTGGCGGGTTCGGCGAGTCCGCCTTCGGGCACAGGCAGGACGCCCGCGGCCTCCACCGGCGCCGGATCGCTGAGCGTCTCCGTCGCGGGGCGCTCCAGCGTGGCGACGGCGCTCGTGGACTCCAGGGCCTCAAGCTCCGACGCCGCCTGTGACTCTACCGCAACTGGCTCAACCGCGGCCACCGCCACGGGAGCCCCGGCAGCGGCCGCCCCGGCAGCAGCGGCCATAACGGGGGCCGCAACGGGCTCAGGGGAGACCTCCGGCACAGGGACCGGCTCAGAAGACTGCTGCGCCTCATCGCCTCGACGGCGTCGAAACCAACTCATCCCCCTTCTGATCGGCATTCCAGAGCCATCGCTTGACCTCTGAGCCGCCCTCTTACGGCTCTATTACACGAGGCCGTGCTCGAAGGCGCTCTTCAGATGCGCATCGAGCGCGTTCAGGCGATACAGCGCGATGGCCTCGCCTGAGGCAAAACGCTGCCCGGAGGCGCCTTCGGGCCCGTGGTGGAGGATCACGCAATGCTCCAGCGCCAGGCGACGCGCGGGCATCAAAGCGGGCGGGGCATGAAGCGCCAGCAGCCGCAGGCCCAACTCGACATGGCCCAGCAGCCGCCCTTCCTCGCTGCGCTCGATCTCCGCGCCGTAGGTGAACTCGCGCGTCTTGCCCAGATCGTGCACGAGGGCCGCGGTGAGCAGCAGGTCGCGGTCCAGGCGCTGATGCACCGTGCACAGCTCAAGCGCCATCGTGGCCACCGCCACGGTGTGCTCCAGCAGACCGCCGAGATAGGCGTGATGGCCACCCCCACTGCCGCCCCCGCGCCCGCCGGCGCCAGCACCAGCACCAGCAGGGCCGGAACCACCGCGGGGCACCGCGCAAGGCGCACGGCGCAGCTCGCGGCGCAGCTCTTTATCCCCGAGCATCCGCTCCAGCAGCCCACGCAAGCCCGGGTCATAGACCTCGCGCGCGAGGTGTTCAAGGAAGCCCTCGAGCTCCTCCAGGTCGCGGCGAGCGACGGGGAGGAAGGACGCGAGGTCCGCCTGAGCCTCCTGCGCATCCACACGCGCGATCGCCTGCAGCTCGATCTGCGGCTGCTCGCGAAAGCTCTCCACGCGCCCGCGCACGCGCACGAGCTCGCCGCGCTCAAAGCGCCCCGCCAGCAGATCGGCGTCGCGGAAGGCGCGCGCCAGGATCGCTCCGGTGCGGTCGCGCAGCTCAACCGTCAGATAAGGACTGCCGGCCTTGGTCATCTGGCGTTCCTTGCGCGAGCAGGCAAACACGCCGTCGACCTCCTGACCTACGCGCAGCGTGGCCACTGTCTGAGCGGCCGCGAGCGGGTCCTGGGCAGCGCGGCCCATCCCCCTCTCCATCTCCGCCTCGCTCACGAGAGGCATTTGTCAATTACGCAGGGACTCATCGACTCATGATGTACGGTGGACCGGATGCAGCCGCTCATTTGGGAGCACCGTCCCAGTGGCCTGAGAGCCCCGGCGATGGTGTGCGCCTTTCAGGGTTGGAACGACGCCGGCGACGCCGCCTCGACGGCCGTGTCCTTCATGAGCACGGCTCTGGGTGCCCGCCGCTTCGCGCAGGTGGACACGGAGGAGTTCTACGACCTACAAGCCAACCGGCCGCGCATCAGCATCGATGAGGACAACAAGCGCGAGATCGAATGGCCTTGTGTGGAGATGTTCGCCGCGAGCGTGCCGCGCGCGCCGCGCGATCTGGTCTTCGTGCAGGGCGTCGAGCCGTCCCTGCGCTGGCGCACCTTCAGCGGACTGATCGTCGAGCTGGCCGAGGCGCTGGGCGTGCAGATGGTGATCACGCTCGGGGCGCTGCTGGCGGACGTACCGCACACGCGCCCGGTGGCGATGACCGGCTTCGCCTCCGATCCGAAGCTGCTGGAGAACCTGGGCGCCTCAAACCCCGGCCGCTACGAGGGCCCCACCGGCATCGTAGGTGTGCTGCACGGAATCTCAAGCGAAGCCGGCCTGCCCTCGATGAGCCTGTGGGCCAGCATCCCCCACTATGTGGCCGCCGCCCCCAGCCCGAAGGCGGCGCTGGCGCTGGTGCGCCGCCTGGAAAGCGTCGTGGGAGTCTCCGTCGACGCCTCCGACCTGGAGAGCGCCTCGGCCAACTACGAGCGCCAGGTCGGCCTGGCCGTAGCCAGCGACCCCGACGTGCAGGCCTTCGTCGAACGCCTTGAGCAGGACGCGGAGAGCGAGGAGGAGCCGCTGGGCCCCGAGGATCTGCCCAGCGGCGACCTGATCGCCAAAGAGTTCCAGCGCTTTCTGCGCCAGCGCGGCGGCGAGGGACCCAAGGGCCCTTCCTGACGTCTGTTTAAAAGAAGGGGGAGGGGGTGGGGTCGCGCTCTGCGGTCAGATCTCCGAGACCGGGCAAAGAAAGCTGTAGTCACACATCGCGCAGGCCTCAGGGGAGGGCGTCGGCTCAAACTCCTGCGCCATGATGCCCTCGCCCGCGCGCAGCACGACATCCTTGATCCACTCATCCTCCCCCTCGCCGCGAGGGGACAGCGGGACCTTGAGATCGTCCAGCACGTAGTAATAGGACTGGCTGGAGGCCTGTAGACCCCAATCCTCGCGCGCCGCCAGCGCATAGAGCGAAAGCTGCACGTCCTCCCCGAGCTGGGCGTCGTTCTTGGGCCGGCCGGTCTTGTAGTCGATCAGCTCATAGCCGCCATGCGGGAGCTTGTCGATGCGATCGACGCGCCCACGTACCTGATGGCTGCCCAGCGTGAAGGAGAAGGAGCGCTCGAACCAAACCGGCTCTGAGTGCTGCTCGCGCAGGCGCTCGTGATAGCGCGTGAGCGAGACGCGGGCCTTCTCGTGCAGATCGAGCTCCTGCTCGGAGTTGCCAAAGCCACCGCGGCGCCAGGCGGTCTGGAGCAGCTCCATGAGCTCGGCCAAGGTGCTGGCACCGGAGACGTGGTAGCGCTCAAGCACCTGATGCACGGCGATGCCAAAGCGCTGATTGAGCGTCTGCTCGGAGGGGATGCGCAGCACGCGCGCGTACTTGTATCTGAGCGGGCAGCTGCGATAGGTGAAGATGTCCGAGGCCGAGAGCACGAGCCCCTGACCGATGCGGGGCAGAAACGGCTGCAGGGAAGGCTCGCCGCGCACAGCCAAGGCCCGCGCGTGTGCCCGCTCGGCCTGCTCGGCCAGCTCGCCGCTCTCGCCATCGTGCTCGTTGAGCTCGTCCTGCAGCAGCGCCGCATCCAGCGGCGAAGTCTGGAAGATCTCGCGTTGCAGCGATGTTACGGCGGCCCCCAGGCGCGCATTGAGCTCGGGCAGCGCTTCGGCCACGCTCTGCCCCGCCGGGCGCTCCATCAGCGCGGTGAGCTTGACCAACTCCAGGTAGCGCGCCACGCCATGAGAAACATCCAGGTCGGTATCCAGGCGCAGCTCCGAGAGGCGCCCGGCGATGCGCGTGACATCGCCCAGCACCTCCTCGCGCATCGTGCGCAGCGTGCTCTGCAAGCGCTCGGCCGGGCCTGAGGGGTCCTGGTCGCGACTGTCCGCGCGCTCGCCGCCTGCCACGACGCGCACGAACAGATCAGGGCGCCCCGCTTCAAGCGCGGTCTTGGCTCCCTTGTACAGATCGAGGAAGCGCAGAATCCGCTCGCGCGCCTGCGGAGGCACCTGCGGGGACTCGATCGCGGCCTCCAGGGCGGCGACCATGTCCAGCTGACGCTTGCGCGCCACCTGAATGACGCGCACCAGATCGCTCTGGCGCATCTCGATCGGCGGGCGCACCAGCGCGCGCGCCACGGCGGTGGCGTCCCCCGGGTCGCTCAGCAGGCGCATCCAGGCGAGCACATCGCGCACCTCAGAGCGCTCGGTGAACACGGCGCCCGCTTGCGCGCCGGGCGGAGAGCTCGCCTCAGAGACGCGGTCAAGCGAAAGGGACACGCTTGCAAGGATAAGAGCCCGCGACCGCGGGCGGGCTACGCTCTGAAGATGGATGTGATCGATTGGGGCACCGCGCAGCGGGTGGGAGAGATGCTCGCGGGCACACCTCCGCACAGCGGTATACGCGCGGAGTCGGTGCGGCCGCTCGCCCAGGACTTCGCCGAGCGCGTGAGTCACTACACGGGCCTGGAGCTGCCCGCCGAGCTGCCGGCGCTTGAAACGGTGGACCGCCCGCGCTGGATCGCGGCCAACCTGAGCACGATGCGCCCGCTGATGGAGCAGATGGCCGAGCGCCTGGAGGGGGGCAACCCCTCCTCCGGCGCATCCGCCAAGCGCCGTCAGGGTTGGGCATTGGGGCTGCCCGAAGCGATGCGCGTGGCCTCGGGCATGGTGCTGGGCGTGCAGGTAGGGGCACTCACAGGGATGCTCTCCCAGCGGGTGTTGGGACAGTACGACCTGGCGATCCTCGATCCCTCCGTGACCCCGCGCCTGTTGCTGGTGGCGCCCAACCTGGCGCAGGCGGCGCGCAGCCTGGATGTCGATGAGCAGGAGCTGGTGTCGTGGGTGACGATCCACGAGGTCACGCACGCGGTGCAGTTCTCAGGCGCCCCTTGGCTGCGGGGGCATCTGGCAGGGCTGCTCAAGGAGCTGATCGATGGGCTGGAGACCAGTGTGTCGTTGAGCCAGATCTTCAAGCTGACCGACCCCAGCAATACGCGCGAGCTGATCGAGCGCGTGCGCCGCGGCGATCTGCTGCGCCTCACGGTCGGGGAGAAGCGTTGGGGGCTCGTGGAGCAGATGCAGGCGACGATGACGCTCGTGGAGGGGCATGCCGAGCACGTCATGGATGAGATCGGCGGCGATCTCTTGCCTTCGCTGCCGCAGTTGCGGGCGGCGATGACGCGCCGGCGGACCTCGCGGGGACTGCCCTGGCGGGTGCTTGAGCGCCTGCTGGGCCTGGAGCTGAAGATGCGCCAGTACGAGAGCGGGCGACGCTTCTGCGATGCCGTCGTGGCCGCCGGCGGGCCGCCGGCGTTGGCGCGGGCATGGAGCGGGCCAGAGGCGCTGCCGACGACGGCCGAGTTGGAGTTGCCGGAGCTGTGGCTCAGTCGCATGGGGTAGGAGCCGGCGTGCATGGGTAGGAGGCACTCGTGGGGAAGGAGCCGGCGCATGGGGTAAGGGGGCCGGGGTGCATGGGGTTGCGAGGCGGCGTGCGTGGGGTGCGAGGCGGCGTATGGGTTGCGAGGCGGGCACATAGTGGGGGTGCGAGGCGGCGTATGGGTTGCGAGGCGCATAGGCAGGACTGGCCAGAGTGGGGAAGGAGCCGGCGTGCATGGGTAGGAGCCCGTGCAAGGGTAGGAGGCACGCATGGGGAAGGGGCCGGCGTGCGTGAGGTGCGAGGCGCATAGGCAAGGACTGGCCGGATGGACCTGCACAACGGGCGTGAGGGAGTCCAGTTACGAACAGGCGCTGGGTGGGGTCAGCTATACAACAGGCGCTGGGTGGGGTCCCCGCTACAAAAAGGCATTCGTAGGGTCCAGCTACGCCGCCGTCTGACGTGAGAAGACAGCTCGAATTGGGCTTGCCGGTAAAGCGCAGCTGCATAAGAAGGCGTTGCGGTCGCAGTTGAGATCGCGCGAACGCCACGGAGGCAGACGGTTTCTGCCTAGTGGGACATGGTCGGGAGGCAGAGGAATCGAACGCATGTTCCTCCTGTTACAAGCTCTGCCTGAATAAATCCAGATTTCACAGGGGGTTTACTTCCTGTTAGGCTGTCGGTGTAACGATCTATCGCACGCCGGGTACAAACAGGTGTTCGATCAACCCCGTACCCCTCCTCATTACGAGGAAAAGGAGATTCACACCAGATGGCCACTGCCAATACCACTTCAGCCAGCACCAGCAAGGCAGCCGCCAAGCCGGCCGCCAAGCGAACTTCTGCTCGTGCCAAGAGCACGGCCTCGAGCGCGCGCACCACGCAGACGAGAGCCGCGCGTTCAACTCCCGGCTACGCCGAGCGTGCCGTGCTGATCCCCGTCGGCGCCGCGCTGATCGCCCGTGAAAAGGTTGTTGAGAGCGTCAATGACACGCTTTCGACCTACTCCAGCCCGTCCAAGGCTCAGTCCAAGCTGAACACGCAGCTGAACAAGTTCGAGCGCCGCGGCACCACCGCCCGCCATCGCTTGGAGCGCGAGGTGCGTAAGACGCGCACGCGTGTCGAGCGTGAACTGCGTCAGCGCCGTCGTGACGGCGTGGAGCTCGTGGAGAGCCTGCAGGAGCGTGTTTCGAGCCTGGTCTGACGATCTTCCCCCGCTCAGGCTCCGGAGAGACCTGACAGCGGGACAGTCTGCTGGCCTCATATCCCGCCAGTGGAAGTAGCACCCTCTCCTCCCTCGGCCGGAGGCGACCCCCAGTCGCCTCCGGCCTTTTTATTGCCAGCACCACCAGCCAGCCCCACCCCCACTCGGCCCTGCCTCTCTCGCCCCACCCAATTCGCCCCCACCCCCAAATTCGGCCCCGCCTCCATGCACGGCGGGATGACATCCCCGGTTTTGCGAGAATGCGAGCAAGATGACCCAAGAGCAGATCCTCAAGTCCCTAGAGAGCGTGATCGACCCCGAGCTGCGGCGCTCGATCGTGGAGCTCGACATGGTGCGCTCGATCGAGATCGGCGCAAACGGCGTGATCGACGTGACGGTCTCCCTGACGACGCCCGCCTGTCCGATCCGCGGGCACTTCCAGACCTCTGTGGCGCAGGCCGTCTCCGCACTTGAGGGTGTGACCCACGTGAACGTCTACTTCGACGTGCTCAGCGACACCCAGAAGGCGGCGCTACAGCAGAAGCTCGGCCGCGGCAACCTCCCGGACGGCGCGCTGGCACAGGTGGCCAACGTGATGTGCATCGGTTCGGGCAAGGGCGGCGTGGGCAAGTCCACGCTGACGGCCAACCTCGCGGCGGCGCTCACGGCCGAGGGCAAGCGCGTGGGGATCCTCGATGCCGACGTGTGGGGCTACTCGATCCCGCGCATGTACGGCCTGGGCGCGACCCGGCCGCCGGTCTCCCCCGAGCGCAAGATCCTGCCGCTTGAAGCCCACGGCGTGAAGGTTATGTCGATCGGCTTCTTCCTGGAGGAGGACGCGGCAGTGGTATGGCGCGGCCCGATGCTGCACAAGGCGCTCACGCAGTTCCTGCAGGACGTCGCCTGGGGCACGCTGGACTACCTGCTGATCGACCTGCCCCCCGGCACGGGCGATGTGTCGATGACGCTCGCGCAGCTGCTGCCGCAGGCGCAGTTCGTGATCGTCACCACCCCCCAGCCGACGGCCCAGAAGGTCGCCAGGCGCTCGGCGGAGATGGCCAACAAGGTCTCCCTGGAGATCTGCGGCGTGATCGAGAACATGTCGAGCTTCGCCACGCCCGACGGCGAGCGCTATGCGATCTTCGGCGAGGGCGGTGGCCAGGATCTGGCCGACGAGCTCGATGTGCCGCTGCTGGGCAAGGTGCCGCTGACGATGCCCCTGCGCGAACACGCCGACAGCGGCACGCCGCTCGTGCTGGAGGACCCCGACGACCCCGCCGCGCAGGCCATCCGCCACGCGGCACGCGGGCTGGTAGCGATGGCACCGATGCCGCTGCCCGTGCTTCAGATGCAGCAGGCCGAACCGCCTGCCCCGGTGGCGCCGGCGCCACCGGCGAGCCCGAAGCCAGCCGGCATGTCGTTACCGATGGCCTGAGCGGCCACCTACTGCTTAGAGTTCGCGAAGTACTCCGCGTTGATCTGCGTGTACTTCCCCCACTCCTCGGGCAGCTGATCCTCAGCAAAGCAGGCATCCACCGGGCAGGCCTCAACGCAGGCGTCGCAATCGATGCACTCCTCGGGGTCGATGTAGAGCATCTCCGCCGCGTCGTAGCCAGGCTCGTCGGGCGTGGGATGGATGCAGTCGACGGGGCACACCTCAACGCATGAGTTGTCCTTGGTGCCAATGCACGGCTCAGCAATCACGTAGGCCATTCGTTTCCTTCTACGGTCGGTTTGGTCGTCGTCCCAGGGGGAGAAGCGAATATTAGCGACGTGCCCGCCCCGTCCGGAAAGCCGTTAGGTTTGGCGGATGCTTCTGCTGACCGGCGCAACGGGCCTGGTGGGCTCCTCACTGCTACGACGCCTGCTCGCCGAAGGCACCCAGGTGCGTTGCCTGGTGCGAAACCCAAGGCGGCTGGGCGGCCAGCGCGTGCGCGTGCAGATCGCCCTCGGCGACCTCACCGACCCGCCGTCCTTCCGCAATGCCCTGCGAGGCGTGCAAACGGTCGTGCATCTGGCGGCCTCGATCCGCGATCAGCCGCGAGGATCGATCGAGGAGCTAAATGGCATCGCCACCTGGCGCATGGTGCAGGCCGCGCAGCGCGCGGGCGTAGAGCGCTTCGTGTTCTTCTCGGTGCTGGACGCCTCCACGCACCATCGCGCGCGCTTCTTCCGCGCCAAGGCCTTGGCCGAGCAGGCCGTGCGCGAGTCCGACATGCGCTCCACGATCTTTGCCCCTTCGATCGTCTACGCCCCCGGCGACCCTTGGCTGACGCTGCTGGAACGCATGGCGCTGCTGCCGGTGGTGCCGATCTCCGGCCGCGGTCGTGCCATCTACCAGCCGATCTGGGCCGAGGACGTCGCCGATTGCGTGATGGCCGCGCTGCGCAACGGCGAGGGCGAGTACAACGAGCGCTTCGAGCTGGCCGGCCCCGAGACGCTCAGCCACACCGAAATCGTGCGCCTGGTGCTGCGCTCACTGCGGCGGCGGCGCATGCTCGTGCACGTGCCGACACCTATCGTCTCCCGCTCCCTGCGCCTGCTGGAGGCGACGATGGGCACTGGCGCCTTCGCCACCTGGGACGAGGCCGAGCTGATGGAGGTCTCGATGATCTCCACACGCGGCTCGGCCGACGCCGAGGGCTTCGGCGTGACGCCCGAGCCGATGAGGGCGATCCTGGCTCAGACCTGAGCGGCACCTTCTTAGCTCTGTCCGACCGGCCGGACAGAAGGCGCCCGGATAAAGGCAGCCGGGCTGGCCGGCCTCAGGACACCGGCGGACGCCGGTCGGCCCACGGCCGCGCCGCTTCCAGCTGCGTTGCCAGCGCCAAAAGCCCAGCCTCGCCGGCCGGGCGCCCCACGAGCTGCACGCCCAGCGGCAAACCGTCCTCGCCATGGAACAGCGGCAGCGAGATGCCGGGCTGGCCGCTGGCGTTGAAGGTCGGCGTAAAAGGCGTGAAAAGGCCGGAGCGGGTGAAAGTGGACATCGGTTCAGGCGCGTGTGTATCAAGCGTCCCCAGCGGCAAAGGACGCTCGGCCAGCGCGGGCGTCAGCAGCACGTCGTAAGGCTCAAGGAAAGCCACCAGCTGGCGGGTGAAGCTCTCAAGCTGCACGGTCGCCCCCATCCCCTGCACGGCATTGAGGTGACCGATCATCGAAAAGATGGCCCAGCTCATCGGCTCCATATCCTCGGCGGTCGGCTCGCGGCCGGCCACCATCCCGGAGTAGGCGATGGAGAGCGAGATGTGGGTGGAGAAGACCGCCCCGAACAGCTCCTGGACACCGTCCAGCTGCCACGGCGGATCGACCTCCTCGACGGTGTGCCCCAGCGAGCGCAGCAGCTCGGCGGTATCGGCCACGGCCTGGGCACACATGGGATCGACGACGGCCTCGGGAATCGGCGGCAGCGTGGTGGAAGCGATCCGCAGCCGGGTGGGCGGGCCTCCGATCATCGCGGCGGCAGCCGCGAAGGGCTCGGCGGGCGGCGGCGCCCAGGTGGCGTCTCCCGGCTCATAGCCCTCCAGCACGTCGAGAATCGCCGCCGTATCGGCCACGGTGCGCGTCAGCACCCCGTCGATCCCTAACAGCGAGTCGCCAAGTTCGGGGGCGGCTGAGATGCGCCCGCGCTGGGGCTTGAGCCCCACGAGCCCACAGCAGGCGGCCGGAATCCGGATCGAGCCGCCGCCATCGTTGCCGTGGGCGACCGGCACCATCCCACTGGCGACCGCTGCCGCAGAACCGCCCGAGGAGCCGCCCGGGGTCCGTTCGAGATCCCACGGATTGCGCGTGGGACCGAACAGTCGCGCCTCGCTGGTGGGCAGGATGCCGTACTCGGGCAGCGTCGTGGAACCGACCACGATGAAACCGGCGTCCTTCAGACGGCGCGTGATGTTGTGGTCGTAGTCGGCCACGTACTCGGACATCAGCGAGCAGCCATAGGTCAGCCGCAGTCCCTGCACGGGACGGTTGTTCTTGATCGCTATGGGTACCCCCGCGAAGGGCCGCTCATCGCCCGGGGCCACCTGCGCGGCCGCTGCCAGCGCGCGCTCGCCGTCGATCTCCACGAAGGCATTCAGGCGCGGGTTCAACTCCTCGATGCGCGCCAGCGACAGCCCCACCAGCTCGCTCGCGGACACCTCTCCCGCGCGCACCATGCCCGCAAGCTCGCTTGCGGAACGGAACATCAGATCGCTGTCGGACACGGCCCCTCCTCGGATTGGATCTGGTGTGGACGCATAGACCGATGCGCTCCCTCGAATCGGAGCCTACCGGGCGGAGCAGCCTCGGCAGATCCCTGCGACCATATAGGCGGCTCACAAGGCCAACCGCCCCGTCAGGCCCCTCCCACACCCCAGTCAGGAAAGCGAATGCCATGAGCGAGGTTCAGACAGCACCAGAGGTTCAGTCGGGTCTGGAAGGCGTAGTCGCCTTCGCCACCGAGATAGCCGAGCCCGACCGGGCAGGTGGCGCGCTGCGCTACCGCGGCGTTGACATCGAGGATCTGGTCGGCGCCGTCCCCTATGAGCAGGTCTGGGGCCTGTTGGTGGACGGCCGCCTGAAACCGGGCCTGCCGCCCGCCGAACCGCATGCGCTGATGGTGCGCTCGGGCGATCACCGCGTGGACGTGCAGTCGGCGTTGGCGATGCTGGCGCCGGAGTGGGGCTTTGGCCAGCTGATCGACATCTC
This sequence comes from Solirubrobacteraceae bacterium, assembly GCA_025449845.1. Classification (GTDB taxonomy): domain Bacteria; phylum Actinomycetota; class Thermoleophilia; order Solirubrobacterales; family Solirubrobacteraceae; genus Palsa-744. Next base: position 13,310 of record JANWIP010000030.1, read on the forward strand.
CGACGAGCAGGCGCGCGAGCATCTGGCGCGGGCCTCGGTGATGGCGCTCTCCTTCGTGGCCCAGTCCGCGCGTGGCGCCGGGCAGCCGCCGGTATCCCAGGATGAGATCGACAAGGGCGTATCGATCCCGGAACGTTTCCTGATCCGCTGGCGCGGCGAGGCCGACCCCCGCCACGTGAAGGCGATCGATGCCTACTGGATCTCCGCGGCGGAGCACGGCATGAACGCCTCGACCTTCACGGCGCGCATCGTGGCCTCCACCGGCGCCGACGTGGCCGCGGCGCTGTCCGCCGCGGTGGGCGCCCTCTCCGGCCCGCTGCACGGCGGCGCGCCCTCGCGCGTCCTGAAGATGCTTGAGGAAGTCGAACGGACAGGCGACGCCGAGCGCTGGGTGAAGGAAGCGCTCGATCGCGGCGAGCGCCTGATGGGCTTCGGTCACCGCGTATACCGCGCCGAAGACCCGCGCGCGCGGGTGCTGCGCCGCACCTGCCGCGAACTGGGCTCGCCGCGCCTGGAGGCCGCGGAGGCGCTGGAGCAGGCCGCGCTGGCGGAGCTGCACGCGCGCAAGCCCGATCGCGTGCTCGCCACGAACGTCGAGTTCTGGTCAGCCGTAATTCTCGACCACGCCGAAGTGCCGCCGGACCTGTTCACGCCGATGTTCACGTGTGCCCGCGTGGCCGGCTGGTCGGCGCACATCCTTGAGCAGAAGCGCGAAGGACGCCTGATCCGCCCGACCGCCAAGTACGTCGGCGAGGATCCGCGGCCGGTCAGCGCAGTGGGGTAGCCGGGCGCTCCAAGGGTCGGAAACAATCAGTTGGATTTGTTTGGCTGACTAGTAGAGGATCTGCGAGGGTCGTACTTCTCATAGAGAAGTCCAAACGAGGAGTCGATCTATATGCACAGCAGACTGCAGTCGCCAGCCCTGGGCAGCGTGCTGGCGGTGATGCTTGCGCTCACCGCCTGTGGAGGTTCGAGCTCGACCGCGCAGTCATCCTCGACCTCGGCGACGAGCGCGACGCAGGCATCAGCAAGCACCCCGGCGAGCACTTCCACGACGGCCAGCGCCTCTACGAGCGCCAGCACGACGGCGAGCAAGGCGAGCTCCGAAAAAGTTCCCACTCTGGATGTCCAGATGGCCAGCTCGGTCAAGCTGGAACCGATCGCCGCCCGCTATACGTGCGATGGCGCCAACATCTCGCCGCCGATCAGCTGGAGCCACATTCCCCCGCACACGGTTGAACTCGACCTGTTCCTCTTCAACCTGCAGCCGGTGCACGGCAAGCTCTTCGCCAGCTGGGCAGTGGCCGGGCTGAGCCCCAAGCTGCACAGCCTGCGGGCGGGGCAGCTTCCCGCGGGTGCGATCGTTGGGCGTAACAGTCACGGCCAGACGGGCTACTCGTTCTGCCCGCCCAAAGGCCCCTCGGTTCGCGCGCTCTTCCTGCTGTACGCGCTGCCCAAGAAAGTCCCCGCCCGCCCCGGGTTCAACGCGGAAGCGCTGCGCGAAAAGGCGCTGCATGAAGCCAAATCGCTAGGACTGCTAGGCGTAACCTACAAGCGACGCTGAGAGCCGCGGCGCTGGGAGCGCCGTTCCCACCTACGACCATTCCCACCTACGACAGGAGCCCGGCCAAAAGGCCGGGCTCCTGTGCAATCAGCAAACTGCGGCCGCGAGACGCGGCTGCCGCAAGAGCGGCTCCTTACATCATGCCGCTCATGTCCGGCATACCGCCACCGCCACCGGCGGCGCCTTCCTTCTCAGGTACCTCGGCCACGATGGCCTCGGTGGTGAGGATGTTCTTGGCGATCGACGCGGCGTTCTGCAGCGCCGAGCGCGTGACCATCGCCGGATCGATCACGCCAGCCGCGACGAGATCGACGATCTCGTTGGTGGCCGCGTTCAGACCCTGACCCTTCTTGGCCTTGCGCACATCGTTGACGACGACGCTGCCCTCAAGGCCAGCGTTCTCGGCGATCTGACGCAGCGGCTCCTCCAGAGCGCGGAGCACGATACGTGACCCCGTACGCTCGTCATCGGAACCATCGGCGTCGTGACCGTCATCGGTCTTGATCGCCGATGAGGCCTGCAGCAGCGCAACGCCGCCGCCGGGCACGATGCCCTCCTCAAGTGCCGCCCTCGTGGCCTGCAGGGCGTCCTCGACGCGGTGCTTCTTCTCCTTCATCTCCGTCTCCGTGGCCGCGCCAACCTTCACGACGGCAACGCCGCCGGAGAGCTTGGCGAGGCGCTCCTGGAGCTTCTCGCGATCGAAGTCGGAGTCGGTGTTCTCGACTTCGGCCTTGATCTGGTTGATGCGGCCCTTGATCGCAGCGGCCTCACCGGCGCCGTCGACGATCGTGGTGGTGTCCTTGCCCACGACGACGGTGCGCGCCCGACCGAGCTGGCTCAGCTGGGTGTTCTCCAGCTTGAGGCCCATCTCCTCGGTGATGACCTCGGCGTTGGTGAGGATCGCGATGTCCTCAAGCATGCGCTTGCGGCGGTCGCCAAAGCCGGGGGCCTTGACGGCTACGCCGGTGAACGTCCCGCGCAGCTTGTTGACCACGAGGGTCGCGAGCGACTCGCCCTCGACATCCTCAGCGATGATCAGCAGCGGCTTGCCGCTCTGGATCACGGCCTCGAGCACCGGCAGCACGTCACGTACGGAGCCGATCTTCTGGTTGGCGATCAGGATGTAGGGGTCCTGCAGGGTCGCCTCCATGCGGTCCTGGTCGGTGACCATGTAGGGCGAGATGTAGCCCTTGTCGAACTGCATGCCCTCGGTGAACTCGAGGTCCATACCGAAGGTCTGACCCTCCTCGACGTTGACGACGCCATCCTTGCCGACCTTCTCGATCGCATCGGCGATGACATCGCCGATCTCTTCATCGCCGGCTGAGATCGTCGCAACGCGCGCGATCTGGTCCTTGCCGGAGACTTCCTTGGACTGCGAGGCGATGTTCGCGACGACCTGATCGACGGCCTTCTCGATGCCGCGCTTGAGCCCCAACGGGTTGGCGCCGGCCGCGACGTTCTTCAGCCCCTGGCGAACGATCGCCTGGGCCAGCACGGTGGCGGTGGTGGTGCCGTCACCGGCAACATCGTTGGTCGCCGTAGCGACCTCGCGCACCAGCTGTGCGCCCTGGTTCTCGAAGACGTCCTCGACCTCGACCTCGCGGGCGATGGTGACGCCATCGTTGGTGATGGTGGGGGCGCCGAACTTCTTGTCGAGCACCACGTAGCGGCCCTTAGGGCCGAGCGTGACCTTGACGGCGTTGGCCACGGCGTCAACGCCGGCCTCTAGCGCCGAGCGTGCCTCCGAGCCGTACTTGAGTTCCTTGTGAGCCATATTCCTCAGATCTCCTTATGCGACCTTGGCGAGGACGTCGGACTCGCGCAACACGAGCAGATCCTCCCCGTCGACCTTGATCTCGGTCCCGCCGTACTTGCTGTAGAGGACCTCGTCGCCCTCCTTCACATCAAGTGGCGTCCGCTTACCTGTGTCCTCATTGATCTTGCCGTCTCCGACGGCGAGGACCTTGCCCTTCTGTGGCTTCTCCTTGGCAGTGTCGGGGAGCACGAGACCACTGGCAGTGGTCAGCTCCTCCTCGATTGCCTGCACGATCAGCCGATCGCCCAGGGGCTTGAGCTTCATGTTGAAAGAACCTCCGCTTGCATTGAAGAGAGCTTGCAGTGGCTACGCGCGTAGACCCGCCAAACGGGACAACAGCGCGAGCCATTGGCACTCACGTGGGGCGAGTGCCAATGACGGTCAATATAGACGAACGACGCTCGACGTCAAGGGAAATTTGGCACTTTCTTCACAGGAGTGCCAGAGCTTCGTCAGTTCTGCGCGCCGCCAAAGCCCTTCATGGCCTCGGTCATGCCGGCTGGCTTGTCCACGATCTGCGAGAAGCGCACGACGGTGACGATGTCGTCCATGCTCACGGTGCGCCCGTAGATCTGCTCAAGGAAGTGGATCAGCTCCTCGTGGCGGCGGAACTCGGGGTTGTCGTGCTTGATGTCGCGCGGGGAGAGCTCGGCCAGGCGCATCACCTCAACCTGGTCGATGACCGCCTCGAAGATGCGCTCGCGCGGAGAGTGCTGGTAGCCGATGGTCACCAGCACCAACTGGTTCTTGCGGTACTTGGCGGACTTGTCGCCGATCCTGATCGTGGCCGTCTTGCGGCCCCGCTTGAGCTCGTCGGCGAAGATCGTCGAGTAGAAGTTGAGCACCTGCACGACGGGGAGGCTACCTGTCGCGCTCCAATGCTGCGCGCGCCAGCGTCACCATCTCGCGCTCGCCCTCATAACTGAGCGCCTTCTGCGCCTCGCCGAGGTCCATCCAGCGCGCTACCTCGACCTCGTCGTCGTGGTCCTCGGTGTCGCCGGAGAGGTAGCGGAAGAGAAAGAAGTGCACCGACTTGCGCACGGCGCGCCCGTCGCGGCGATACCAGTAGCGCACCTCTCCCAGATCCTCCACCAGCTCGGCCTGCACGCCGGTCTCCTCACGCACCTCGCGCAGCGCCGCCTGTTGCGCGTTCTCACCGGGGTCGAGGTGGCCCTTAGGCAAGCACAGCACCTTCGAGCCGTCGGCGGCGAGGCGCGTGGGGACGATCACGACCACCTTGCCCTCGTGCACCACCACTCCGCCGGCGGAGATCTCCTGCGCCCGCGACCGCCTCTTCGGCACTCGCCCCTTGGGTGCCTGCCCAGAAGGGGCCTTCCCAGCGAGCGCATTGTCCTCAGGAACTTTCTCCTTCCCCTTGAGCGCCTTCCCCTTGAGTGCCTTCCCCTTAGAAGACTTCCCCTTAGAAGACATACGCCTGCAAAGCCTCGGGGTCGTGCACGACGAGTCGGCCGCGCCCCTGCGAGATCACGCCGGCACGCTCAAGCACCGCCAGGAAGCGGCTGGCCGACTCGCGCGAGGAACCCGCGAGCTGCGCGAGGTCGGACTGCGTGGCCACCACCTGGACGCCCTTCTCAGGCGAGGCGCCCTCGGCGAGCGCCTGCGTGGTGAGCTCGCCCAGCACAGTCGCCACGCGGCTCTGAACAGTCTGGAAGGACTGGCGCGAGAGGCGCTCGTTGGTCTCACGCAGACGCCGGCCCAAGGCGATCACCAGGCGCGTGGCGATCTGCGAATGCTCGTTCATCAGCCGCCGCATGTCGGGGCCAAGTACGGCCACGGCGGTCATCTCCTCGATCGCTTCCACGGTGGCCGAGCGCAGCTCGTCCTCGAACAGCGCCAGCTCGCCGAAGAAGTCCCCCGGACCGAAGACGGCCAAGGTGATGGTGCGCCCGTCGCCGTGCCCGCGCACGGCGCGCGCGTGGCCGGAGCTGACCACGTAACAGGTGTCGCTGGAGTCGCCCTCGCGAAACACGGCCTGGCCGGGGTCAAAGCGCCGAGGCACCGCCAGCTCGGCGATGCGCCGCAGATCCTCCGGCTCAAGCGTGGAGAAGACGGGCACGCGACCGAGCAGCTCCACCACCTCCCCTGAACTCGGTACAGCCACGCGAAGGGAGATATCACACCGGTGCCGATGCTTCCGGCGCTGTGGCGATGCCTGCGGCGCTGTGGCGATGCTTCCGGCGCTGAGGCGATGCCTGCGGCGCTGTGGCGATGCTTCCGGCGCTGAGGCGATGCCTGCGGCGGTGTGGCGATGCTTGCGGCGCTATCGTCAGCGCATGGTTTCGCTGAAGCTGCTGGCGCCTCTGATTGCACTTGGCGTAACGGCGCCGGCCCTCGCGGCCGCGCCGGCGCCCACCTCGGCACACTCGCTGTTCGCCTCGCGCGAACTGTGGGCGACAGTGGACGCGTGCAATCCCCAGGATCACCCCAACACGATCGGTATCCGTGGCTCGATGCCAGTGGATGGGCACAAGGGGGATCAGATGTTCATGCGCTTCCAGGTGCAGTACTACAACGCCACCACCAAGAAGTGGGTCTACGTCGCCAAGGGCGCGGACTCGGGCTTTCAGCAGGTGGCCTCCACGACAACGGCGAGCCAGTCGGGCCGCAACTTCCAGCTGGTGCCCACCTCAGGTCCCTTCAGACTGCGCGGCGTCGTCAGCTTCCAGTGGCGGCGCGGCGCGCACGTGGTGCACGACACGAGCAGGATCACGACCGCGGCACACAAGAGCCTCGTGGGTTCTGACCCGGCGGGATTCAGCACCGCCACCTGCAAGATCGGCTAGCGAACTTCCGCACGGCCGCGCACGCTGCGGCCTGTCAGCGACTTTGCACGGCCGCGCACGTTGTGGCCTGCTCAATGCGTTGCATGTCCCGGCTAAGCGATTGAGTCGGACACACTGCGCGGGACGCAGATCCTGCACTCGCCTGTAGTCGGACACATCGCCGAGTCATTTCTTGAAGCCTCCCAGTAGTCCGATTAGCGTGCAGACCACGATGAAATACACCGAAGCCCACGCCCTCGGCGGCGGCCAGGCCCTGGCCGACCCGCCCACCACACCCGCGCCGTGCCCCCTGTTCTGGCCTGAGGAGGAACAGCATGGGGTGCGCTATGTGCCCTTGCAGGCCGACCTCAGCGAGGAGGTCTCGCCGCTGATGCCGCGGCTGCGCGAGCTGGCCGCGATCGGCGACGCGCTGCGCAGCCTGCAGACGCGCGAGGGCGCAGCGGTGAGCACGGAGGCGGTCGACGCACTCGCAGAGCGCACCGGCGAGATGCTCAATGAGCTGGCGGATGACATGGAAGGCGAGCCGGCGGAGATCGTGCGCATGCGCGCGCAGGCCTTCCTGGAAGGCGGCTCGCACGCGGAGGCGGCAGCACGCGAGGGCAACCTCTATGAGCTGGTGCCACTGACCGTGCTGTGCGGCCCACAGTGCACGTGGCGTTTGAAGACACCAACGCCTTTGCACACGGTCGTCGCAGCAGCGGCGTGCCCGCAGTACGACGCCGTGGTGCGTTCGCTGGATGACAGCCTGGAGCAGGCGACCGCGGATCTGCGCCGCGAACTGGATCTGCCCGAGTTGCGCCTCGATGAGTCCTATCCGATGCGCGTGACCGACATGGTGGCGTGCGGAGGGGAGGCCAACGCCTACCCCAAGCACTTCGCCTACTTCCTGCCCGAGGACGAGGCGGTGCCGGGCGAACCGGGCCAGCGCAAGAAGACGATCGTTTTCCGCAACGCTTATCGCGACCGCTTCACTGTAATCAGCGAGCCGCTCGGAGAGGCCATCTTCGCAGGGCCCCAGCGCGACCCCAACGTGGCCGTCGAGCGCGCGCTGCTCTCATGGTTCCGCGGCCACGACATCGGCCACACGGCGACGCTGCCGAGCACCGACTACCCAAGCTGGCACTACGACCTGGGGCACGAGCCGTTCATGATGATGCAGGAGGCCGTGGCCGACATCTACGGCCTGCTGCTGGCGCTGACACCCTCATGGCTCTCCCTGGCAGGCCTCTCGGCGGTAGATGTGACCGATGTCTTCCTAGCGGAGCTGCTGCACTATCTGCGCCGCGGCCCATGGCTGCACGGCGACGCCGGCGCGGCCTACCTGGAGCTGAGCTATCTGCTGGCCGAGGGTTACATGGAGCTCGCACCCGACGGTCGTGTGCACTGGGAGATGGAGCGGCTGCACGAGGGCCTGCGCAGCCTGGCCAAAGAGATGGCCAAGGCGGTGCTTGAGCCGACCGACGCCGAAGCCTGTAAAAGACTGGTGGCCACCTATGGCTGGCCCGCGAAAACTCCCGCCGCCGAGGTGTTGGCGCGCCTGCAGGGCGAGCTGCGCGGCATTCCCTCAGCCCTGGCCTACCGCGCGGCCTGAGAGCCCCGCCCGCGCGGACGGCGTAAGCGCATCTGGCCTCGCTCCAGCAACGCGCGGGGCAGTTCCTGCTCAATCGATCTAGCCGAATAGGCGCGGGTCGTTGGTGATGATGCCATCGACCCCCATCTTGGTGAGCTTGGCCATCATCGCGGCGTCGTCCACCGTCCATACATAAAGTTCCCCCCCGCCCTCGGCGACGGCCCGCACGAGCGCGGGAGTGACGAGGCGCCAGTGCGCCATGATGGCGTCAAAGCGCCCCGAGAGCAGCTCGGCGCGAGCGCGCCGCGGCAGCCAGGCGCGGTAGCCGGTGAGCATTGCCAGAGCAGGCACCATCGTGAGCAGGTCGTCGGTGTAGTCGCGCCGCGCGCGCGGCACCGACCAGCCGACGCGCAGCCCGGGCTCGACATCGCGCATCGCGTCGAGCTCATCGGGGAAGGTGCCGCTGACGAGCGAGCGCTCGATCAGGCCGTAGTCGCGCAGCGCGTTGACGACACGTACGCCGTAGCCAGGAATCTTGACGTCAACATCGAGCTCGATGCCTTCATAGGCGGCACCCGCCAGATGCTCGAGCCCTTCCTCCAAGGTCAAAGGATCGGAGGAGTGCAGCGCCTCGTAGTCGTGTGCCAGCAGCAGCCGGCCGCTGCCGTCGCGCTGCTCGCTGAGGATGTCGAACTCGATCATGTCGACGCCCACGCGCATGGCGGCCTCAAAGGAGGCAAGCGTGTTACCAGGCGCGATGTGTGCAGCCCCCTTGTGACCGACCCTCCGCGGGGCGCGCGGGGCACTTAGCTCAGGCATATGGCCACCTACGATAAGGCCGCTCAGGCGGAAAGGCGACGCGGAGGCAGCTGCTTGGCCCGCTCGATGGCCTCGATGGCGGGTTTGGGCCCGAGGTAGGGAGCGAGCACCAGGAAAGCAAGATGGTCGACAAGGCAGGGCAGGTAGCGCAGACGGTTGCGCACGGCGTAGCCGCTCAAGACAGTCCACAGCGCGCCGGTGACGGCCTCGGCCGAGAGCGCCGGCGCCCGTCGCGGTTCGGGTGCGTCCTGTTCGAGCAGTTTGACGAAGCGATCGAGCATGACGTTCAGCCGATCCACCATGCGCGGACCGACATCGAAGATGTCGATGAAGGCCATGCGCACGAGCCCCGGGTGGGCGACGAGGTAGTCCACGGCGGCCTGCACCGAGAGATAGACAGCCTCCGGCCAGCCGCTGGCATCGACGGAGGCGGCAACCATCGTTTCGATGACTTCGTTGGCGAATTCGTCAAGAACCGTCAGGAAGCACTGCTCCTTGTCGGGGAACTGCTTGTGGAACGATTCGGTCGACATGCCCGCGAACTGCGCGATCTGCGGATCGGAGAGATCGCCGAAACCCTCGTCAAGCGTCAAATGGACGACGGCGCCCAAAACGCGCGAGCGGCGATCGTCGCCCGAGAGGAAGCGCGCCGGCGAGACGGGCACGTGCGGTGGATTAGGGATCGCCGTGGTCGTCAGCCGTCCGGCGACGGGCGAGCGATAGGCGGAGACCCAGTCGAGCAGTTCGTCGGTGAGTCCCGGCAACTCGGACTCGCGTCCCTGGCGTAGGCGCGCGGAGGTGACGTAGCGCCCGCCACCGACAATCGCGCGCGGCGCGAGCGGCGGCAGCTTGATTCCGTCGGGCGCGACATTGAAGGCAGTGGTAACGACGCGTTCATATGCGCCGGAGGCAAGCAGCAGGCGTTCACGCGCGCGAGGCCCGATGCCCATGCCCTCGATCAGCACCAGCCGCGTGCTCTTGGCGTTACGGAAAGCGTCCTCGACAAACGCCTGGCAGGAACGGTGCAAACGATTGGCCCAGCCGCGGTCGGTGAGCCAGGCGTCGAGCACGCGCTTCTTTGAGCGAGCCACAGAGATGTCATAGGTGGCCAGGAAGCACTCTTCCTTGTTGGCGAACTGTTCGTAGAAGGCGCGCCGAGAGACGCCGGCAAGGGCGATGACGTGCGCGACCGTGGTGCCGGTGTAGCCGGCTTTGTGCACGGCCTCGATCATGGCGCCATACAGTCGAGTGCGCTGATGCCGAGCTACTGCTTCGCGGTCCAAACCATGCGGACCATGCGGTAGTCTCCGGTACATCGGCCGCATCTCTCTCCCTGTTCCACTCATCCCCACAATTCCAGAAGACAAGCAGAAAACCTCCCATTTCGCAAGTTTTATTGCCGGGATGGCCCCAAATGTTTCTAGCTTCGTTTGGGGGAAGGCCGGAAATCTTCGGATATGCAGGGACTTAACGGCGGCTGAAGACTCGAACTTCTAGAGCGCCCAGAACGCCTCAGAAACGCGTTGGAATCGTTCAAGCGCTCAAGGTGAGCCGACGCGGCCCAGCATGGAAGCCGACGGCGGCCAACAGCGGCTCCCAATGAGAGCCGAGCACCGACTCACCGTCGACCTTCTCAAGCGCGATCCGCCGCAGGTGTCCGGCCCGCGCGTGATCGGCGAGCGCGCTCAAGGCAGCAGGCAGACGCGGGTCCTCAGGCGCGACGAGCACCTGCATGGCGCGGGCGCCGCGCTCAAGGTAGAGCAGCGGCTCGGAGCCAACGAGCACCACGTGCGCCCCCGCGGCGCGTGCCGGCCGCCGGGTCGCGCGCGGCACGGACGGTGAGGATTTGGAGAGGCTCCGCTTCGCTACGCCGTGTGGGTCGCGCGTTGACGAAATTGCTGGCCGCTCGGGCCAGGGGAGAGCACCACCGTATGGCTGTGCAGGATCGGTTGCTGCCAGCACCAGCGGCGCGGCCTCGGCGGGAGTCGGCTGGGCACCCTTAGGGGCATACCCAGAGGGCACACCGCAGGCGCGCAGCCGCTCGACGGCCCCGGGCAAAGCGAACTGCGCGCCGCCGAGGCCCTCTACGAAGTAGCCCCGGCGGGCGACGCCCAGGGTCTCCAGCTGACAAAGCTGGGGATAGAGCGCGGAGAACCCGCCCGCAATGCCCTCGGCGAGGACGAGCTCGCGCGTGAGGATGCCGTAGCGCTCCAGCAGCAGCTCGGCCTGAGCCCGGCGGCGAGCGCTTGGGTCGACCTGCCTGCCTGCGCCCCTGAGGGTGTGCCCTTTAGGGTGCGCGGCAAATAGAGGGGCGGTAAGCGACCATCGACCAGGAGGGTTGGCGCGACTGAAGGCCTGGCCGCCCCGGCGCGCTGAGAACCGCCGCCCGCCTGCCGTGCGCCCCCCGGGTGCGCCGATCGTGGGCCGGCCAGCTCGGGGCGCCCCCTGGGAGCGTGCGAGCGACAGCGCGGGCGCACGCAGCGGAGCGAAGGCGTCGTTCGTGACGGCACCGGACCAGGCGAGATCCCAGAGCGCCTCCTGAATCGCCGCCGGCTCGAAGGCGAGATCGGCGAGCAGATCGCTGAAGAAGCAGGAGCCGGCCGCAAGCCGCTCGCGCAGCGCCTCGTGCTGGGGCGAAGTCGGGGCCTCGGGTGGGCGGCTCCGCGTCTGCGCGGGCGGCCCGAGCAGCGAGAGGTCCTCGCGGAAGTAGAGCGCCACCCGCCCACTGCTGCGCCCTAGAGCGCCTGCTCCAAGCCACAGCAGCTCGCCGCTCGCACAGAGGGCGTCGAGCCAAGCAGGGGAGTAGCCGCCGAGACGACGAGGCAGCACATCGCGCTCCCACGTCTCGGGCGTGAGCGCAAGACCCTGCAGCGGCACGAGTTGCTCGCGCAGGCGATCGATTGCCGCGGCGTCACTGCCAGGTCCCTTGGAGTAGCGATCCACCCCCTGCCAGGCGGATAGGAAGGCGGCAAAGGCGCGCTGGTCGGAGGGCTCGATCTCCTTGCGCAGAACCGCCAGCGAAGCGCGGCGCAGGCGCCGTAGGACATTGGTGTCGCACCACTCGCGCTCACCGCTGGTGCCGCCAGGGAGCAGCTCGCCGCGCACCAACTCGCCGGCGCGCTCCAGCTCGGCCAGCGCGAGTGCGGCATCGAGGCCGTAGCGAGCCTTGGGCTGCGCGGTGGGAAAGGGTGCGTGCGTCTGTGCGTAGCGGCGAAGCAGCGCGACCAGCGCCTGGGGCACCTCACCGAGGAAAGCCTCAGGCAGACCGCCGGGCGAGACGACGCCGAGCGCGTCGCGGTAGAGGCCGGCGTCGGCAGCGTCGATCCAGCGCGGCTCGCCGCCGATGCGCACCTGGATCGCGCGCCGTTCGCGCTCCAGCTCGGTGAGCAGCGCGGGCGCATCGATGCCGGCGTGCACGCGCTCGGCGGCCTCGGCGGCGCTCAGATCGCCCACGCGCCGCAGAACATCGTGGAGTTCATCGCGGGTGGTGGCGCGGGTGCGATCCGAGCGATGCTGGAGATCGTCCTGCACCTGTTCCATCGCGCCAAGGTCGATCAGGTCGCGCAGCTCCTCCTGGCCGAGCAGCTCGCGCAGCAGATCCCGGTCAAGCGACAGCGCCGCGGCGCGACGCTCAGCGTTGGGCGTGTCGCCCTCATACATATAGGTGGCGACGTAGTCGAACAGCAGCGAGGAAGCCAGCGGCGAGGCGCTGGGCGTCTCGACCTCGACCACCGTCAACTCACGGCGCTGCAGCTTGCTGAGCAGCTCGCGCAGCCCCGGAAGGTCGAGCACATCACGCAGGCACTCGCGGTAGGTCTCAAGGATGATCGGGAAGTCGCCGTAGCGCTTGGCGACCTCCAGCAGGGTCTGGGCCTTTAGGCGCTGCTGCCACAGCGGCGTGCGCTTGCCGGGATAGGCGCGGGGGATCAGCAGCGCGCGGGCGGCGTTCTCGCGGAAGCGCGCGCCGAAGAGAGCGGAGGAGGAGAGCTCGCCGACGACGAGATCCTCGAGCTCTTCGGGGTCGATCACGGCAATCTCAAGCGCCGAAGGAGCCTCGTCCCCCTCGGCATCGGGCAGATGCACCACGATGCCATCGTCGGACCAAATCGCGTCGGCCTCCAAGCCCAGCTGCTCACGGATGCGCGCCGAGAGCGCCAATCCCCAGGCAGCATGGATGCGCCCACCGTAAGGCGAGAGCACGCACAGTCGCCAGTCACCGATCTCATCGCGGAAGCGCTCGATCACGATCGTCTTGTCACTCGGCACCACCCCCGTGGCCGCGCGCTGCTCGCGCAGGAACTCCACGAGATTGCCCGCGGCACGATGATCGAGGTCGTAGTCGCGCTCCAGCACCTCGGGCTCCTGATCGACGGCCCAGCGCGAGAAGGCACCGATCGCCTCGCCGAGCTCCTTTCCTCGCCCGATGCCATCGCCCTTCCAGAAGGGAATCGCCCCCGGCACTCCAGGGGCAGGCGTGACGATCACCCGGTCGCGCCCGATCTCCTCGATACGCCAGCTCGAAGCGCCCAGCAGGAAGACCTGCCCGGGCCGCGCCTCGTAGACCATCTCCTCATCGAGCTCTCCTACACGCCGCCCATCGGGCAGCACGACCATGTAGAGGCCGCGGTCGGGAATCGTGCCGGCGTTGGCGACCGCCAGCCCGCGAGCGGCCTTGCGCGGGCGAATGACCCCGGCGAGACGATCCCACACAATGCGTGGCCGTAGCTCGGCGAACTCGCTGGACGGATAACGCCCGTCGAGCATGTCGAGCACGTTCTCCAGCTGCACGCGCGAGAGCTCCGCGTATGTGTACGTGCGCGTGACGCGTGCGTAGAGCTCATCGACCTCCAGCTCCTCCTCGGCGGCAGCCATCGCGACAATCTGCTGCGCCAGCACGTCGAGCGGGTTGCGCGGCACGACCGTCGACTCGATCGCACCTTCGCGCATGCGCCTGGCGACCACGGCGCACTCCAGCAGGTCGGCGCGGAACTTAGGAAAGATGCGGCCCTTGGAGACGTCGCCGACGTTGTGCCCGGCGCGCCCGATGCGCTGCAGGCCGGCGGCGACCGACTTGGGTGACTCGACCTGGATGACAAGGTCCACCGCGCCCATGTCGATCCCCAGCTCAAGGCTTGAGGTGGCAACGATGCAGGGGATGGCACCGGCCTTCAACTGCTCCTCCACCACCAGGCGCTCCTCGCGCGCGAGTGAGCCGTGGTGGGCACGCGCGACCTCGGGCAACAGGACCGGCTCTGCTCCCTGTGCTCCTCCCTCCGCACCACGCGACCCATCCCCCCCCTCATCTTCCACGCTCTGCTGCGCAAGCTCGTTGAGGCGTAGCGCCAGGCGCTCAGCGCTGCGGCGGTTGTTGACGAAGATGATCGTCGAGCGATGCTCGCGCACCAGCCTCAGCAGCTCTGGGTACATCGCCGGCCAAATGGAGCGCACCGTCGGCTCCCCGCCGGCCAAGGGGTCAAGCTCAGGGCTTTGGGCCTCACCCACCCCGGGTTCGGTCATAGACTCGACCGGCACGTGGATCTGGAGATCGAGCGGCTTGCGGATGCCGGTATCGACAATTTTGCACGTGCGCTTGGGGCCGACCATGAAGCGCGCGACCTCCTCCAGCGGGCGCTGCGTGGCGGAGAGTCCGATGCGCTGAACGTCGCGCTGCGCGAGTGCATCGAGGCGCTCCAGCGTCAGCGCCAGGTGCGCCCCTCGCTTGGTGGCCGCGACCGCGTGGATCTCATCGAGGATCACCCAATCGATCCCGCGCAAGATCTCGCGCGCGCGAGATGTCAGCATCAGGTAGAGCGACTCAGGCGTGGTGATGAGCACGTCGGGCGGATGGCGCAGCATCTGCTGGCGCTCGCGCTGGGAGGTGTCGCCGGTGCGTAATGCGACGGTCACGCGCGGCCCCTCGCTCGCGCCGAGCCCCGCTTCGATCCCGCGCAGCGGCGCGCGTAGGTTGCGCTCGATGTCGTAGCTCAGAGCCTTCAGCGGCGAGACATAGAGCAGCCGCGTGCGGCGCTCACCCTCCGGGGCCGGTTCGGCCGTGAGGCGATCGAGGCCCCAGAGGAAGGCAGCAAGCGTCTTGCCCGAGCCGGTCGGCGCGGAGATGAGCACGTTCTCGCCCGTGGCGATCGCCGGCCAGGCCTGCTCCTGTGCCTGGGTGGGCGTGGCGAAGGCGCCTTGGAACCACTCACGTACGCGGGGGGTGAAGCAGGACAGAGGGTCGCGCGGCTGGTCGCAGGCCGGCTGGCCGAAACGGGGACTCGCGCCGGAGACGCGTGTCCCCCGGCTTCGGTCGGGTCCCTCTGGTTTTCCGGTCGGAGACATCGACTACCGAGGCTACCGCGCGCGTACGGGGAGCGCCCCTGGATGCGTTGCTTAGGCGCCGATGATCTCCAACACTGCACCCATGCCCCCCGCAGACCCAACGCTCGAAGCCACCGTGGATGACCTCATGCCCCAGGCGCCTGCGCCTGGTGGACAGGGAGCGCCGCAGGTTGATTCCCAGCGCGTGCCCGACGTGGTGGAGCTGCAGCCACACGAGTGCGTGGAGTTGATGGCGCTGGCCGAAGAGCTGACCGTTTCCCCCACGGAGGCGCCCGAGCTGTTCTGTCGCGCCGCCCACCGCGCTGCGCGACGCCTGCCCGATCGCCTCGCGGAAGTGCTGACGGATTTCGCCTACCACGGCTCG
This sequence comes from Solirubrobacteraceae bacterium, assembly GCA_025449845.1. GTDB lineage: Bacteria > Actinomycetota > Thermoleophilia > Solirubrobacterales > Solirubrobacteraceae > Palsa-744. The sequence continues at coordinate 28,586 of JANWIP010000030.1, forward strand.
CACACCGGCACGCTGCTGCTGGATCGCCTGCCGCTGCTGGAGCCCCCGCCGACACCTCCCGACAATCGCTCCCACCTTGCGGAGAACACGCAGTTGGCGCGAGCGCAGGCGATCATCAACCACGCCTGCGGCCAGATGGTCGCCTATGAGGCCGAGGGCCACGGGCGCCTCTACCAGGACATGGTTCCCAACCGTGCCATGGCGCTGAGCCAGACCAGCCTCGGCTCGGGCGTGGAGCTTGAGCTGCACACCGAGCAGGCCTTCTCCAAGCTGCGCCCTGACGTCCTCAGTCTGGCGTGCCTGCGCGGGCATCCGGCCGCCAAGACATTCGTGCTTCCCGCGCATGTGCTGCTGGAGCACATGACCCCCTTCGAGCGCAAACTGCTGCGCCGCGATCTGTGGACTACCGGCGTGGATGGCTCCTTCAAGTTGGGTGGCCATGAGTTCAAGGAAGGTGACGTGCGCGGCCCGTTGGCGATCATCGACGGGGCAGAGGATGACCCCACGATCGTCTTCGACCAGGACCTCATGAGCGGCGTCACCGAGGAGGCCGGGGCGATGATCGCGCGGGTCGTTGACATCTACCGCGCCGAGCGCTTCTCCGTGACCCTGGAGCCCGGTCAGATTCTGCTGGTGGACAACCTGCGCGCCGTCCACGGCCGCTCTCCCTTCACGCCCAACTTCGACGGCTCCGATCGCTTCATCAGCCGCAGCTTTGCGATCCGCGACCTCGTGCGCACGCGCTATGCCCGCCCGGCCAACAGCCGGACGATCGCTGCGGAATTCAGTTGACGCCTACCCGGCCAACAGCCGGATCCTCGCCGGCGGAATCCAGTTGACGCCCGCCCGGCAGCCAGCAGCTGACGCCTACCCGGCAGCCAGCAGCTTGAGACTTGCCGGCAGAATCCAGTTGACGCCTACCCGGCAGCCAGCAGCTTGAGACTTGCCGGCAGAATCCAGTTGACGCCTACCCGGCAGCCAGCAGCTTGAGACTTGCCGGCAGAATCTAGTTGCCGTTAGCCATCGCATATACCCGTACCTAAAGAGGCGGAGATAGGCCTTCTGTTTATTGCTCTGCAATGCCATTGTTATACGCAATGTATAGACGATAGTGCTCATTTGTCAGAAAGACTACCCCCCGTTCCCCGCCTTTAGATTGCGGACACACTCTCCCCGCACCGCGGACACACTCCGGTCACACATCAGCGCCGGTCACACCACGACCGCGCCAACCTCCAACAGGCAGCTCGCCAGCAACTCGATCGTGATCTGAAGAAAGCGCGCTCGGATCGGGTCGCTGGCGAGCTCGTCGGCGAAGACGCGCTCAACCAGCTCAGGGACGCTGGTGGGCTCGATGAGGCATTCGAGGATCTGCTCAAGGCGCATGGCCGGCTCGTGAATGAAGGCAAGCGAGCCGAGTTCGAAGAAGCTATCTGGCAGATCGTGAGCGCGCCCGTAGTAGGCGGGGACGGCGCTGCCCATCAACTCGGCGATATCGGCTGAATGCGCGAGGCGCAGCGTGCGCCCTACGAGGCTGGGACCGGAGAGGTCGGTGTAGATCACCGATCCACTTCGCGCATTCGCAGCTGGACGCGCGAATAGCGTGGAGGCGAAGTACTCATGATGTCCGAGCTCGGCCAGGTGAGCATCGGCGCGTGCGAGCATCTGCAGCGGCTCGATGCCAGGATTGACAGGCAGCGCGTGGTGGGCTGTGAGCGCGGCCCTGACTGAAGCGGGGATGCGACTCTCGGTCATCACTGAGATATCCCACCGCGCGCGAGGAGCCAGCTCGCGCAGCTCGGACAGCAACAGCGGCCCCTGCTCGTCGCCGAGGCTCTGAAAGCGCATGATCGCGATGCCGCCCTCAGCCAGTAGGGCGCCCTGGCAGCGCTCCAGGAACAGTCGCATCAATTCAAGGCCATCCGGTCCCCCCGCCCCATCGGGCGGGTAGTGCAGGCCCGGTGGCACCGGCACGCCCGGGAGGTTGCCGATCGCGCAGTCAAAGCGCTGCGGCGGTTCATAAGCGTCGAGCTGGGCGAGGCTCACAAGCGCCTTGCCACCCATGCCATTAAGTCCCATCGACAGAGCGGTAGCGTCGAGGCAAGCCTCGACGACATCGATCGCATGGACCTGCTCGCAGGTACGCCCCAGCGCGCAGCTGGAGATGCCCGAGCCGCAGCCGACATCCAGTGCGACACCACGCGGGGCGACCCCGAGGATCGCCTCGGCAAAACGCAAGGAGTCCTCACCAATGTGCACGCCCCCGCGCACCGACCCGCGCGGTCGGTCACGCGCGGCGATCAGGCTGCGATGCGCCGTCAGCTCAAAGCGCCCGGCGCGCGCAGGCTTGCCGGACTCCCCATCGGGCTGGCCGGACTCCCCACCGGACTCCCCACCCTCCGCGAGTTCAAGGGCACAGAGATCGGCCCACAAAGCCTCGTCGAAGCGCGCGCGCTCGATCACTCCAAGATGCGCCAGCCGCCAGAGATCCTCGCCGAGATGTTCCCCGCCGTAGCCAGCACCTTCAGCCTCGACCCCACCCGATCCACCTCCATGTCCCCCGGCCTGCACCGGCGGCCAAGGCTCATAGGTGGCGAAGCCGCCGGTGCGCGCCGCTTCCACGCGCTCGGCAAAGCAGGTGCGCGCGAGCAGCTCTCCGACCCTGGCGGCAGCCGCGCTGCCGAGCTGCGAGACGGTGCTCATCCTCTCAACGCGAATCGCGCAAGGCGGGGAAAGGGATGACCTCGCGCAGGGTCTCCGCGCCGGTGAAGATTGCAAGCAGCCGATCGACGCCGATGCCGGCGCCGCCGAGCGGCGGCATGCCGTGCTCCATCGCCCGCACGAACTCATCATCGGCTGGATAGGGCTCCTCGCCCTCGTCCATCGGCCGGCGGTTGCGCTGTTCGACAAAGCGCCGGCGCTGCTCGTCGGGATCGTTGAGCTCAGTGGAGCCGCTGCCGACCTCGATGCCCCGCATCACGACCTCAAAGTGCTCGATCAGCTCCGGGCGCTCGCGGTGGCGCTTGACAACGGGGTGAAACTCAACGGGGAAGTCATAGAAGATCGTCGGCTGCACGATGTTCGGCTCCACGAGCTTGGAGTAGAGCGCCTCAACTATCTGCCCCCACGTGACGTGCTCCCCGACCCGTTCGCGCAGCGGCTCGATCAGCTCCGCACGCGGCGCCGCGTCGATGTCCACGCCGACGCGCTCGCGGATCGCGTCGCGCACCTTGATGCGCAGCCACGGTGGGGTGAGGTCAAGCGTCACGCCGTCGTGCTGCTCGATCACCGTGGTGCCCATCACGCGCTGGGCGACGCCAGCGATGAGCGCCTCCATGTAGTCGTGGATGTCGTGATAGTCCGCATAGCTCATCTCCCACTCAAGCAACGTGAACTCGGGGCTGTGCTTGTGCGAAATGCCCTCATTGCGGAAGCACTTATCGAGCATGTAGACGCGCTCAAGGCCGCCGACGACGCAGCGCTTGAGGTGGAATTCGCCCGAGATCGTCAGCGACAGATCGCGGTCCAGGGCGTTGTGGTGGGTGACGAAAGGCCGCGCATTGGCGCCTCCCGCGAGCGTCTGCAGCACAGGCGTTTCGATTTCGATGAAGCCGTGATCGTTCATCCACTCGCGCAGCGCGGCGATCGTGCGGGCGCGCGTCACGAACAGTTCGCGCGTAGCCTCGTTGGCGATCAGATCAAGCTCGCGGCGGCGATAGCGTGTCTCGATGTCCTCCAAACCGTGGTACTTGGCGGCAGGTGGACGCAGCGCCTTGGCGAGCATTGTCGTGCCCTCCGCAGCAAGCGAGAGCTGCCCGCGCGGCGTCACATACACGTGGCCATCGATGCCCACGAGATCTCCCACATCGAGCTCCTCCACCCGCACCAAGAGCTCCTCGCCGCTGAGCGATAGCCTGCCGTTCAAAGAAGATCCAATCCCGTCAGCAGAGGGTCGCGCGTCTGCCGCACGCACAGCGCCTTCGGCAGGGTGCAGGCGCGCCACCACCTGGATCCAGCCGCTTACGTCGCGGATGTCGAGGAACTGCGTCTTGCCGTGCCCGCGCTTGGCCACCACGCGCCCGGCGATGCGGTAGCGCAGCTCGGGGCGCTCGCCGGGACCCAACGTGCGCGGGTCGTGCGCCGCCTGCAGCACGGCGATCAGCGTGCGGTCGGGGTAGTCGTGCGGGAAAGGGTTCTCACCACGCGCGCGCAAGCGGTCGGCCTTGGCGCGACGCTCGTCAATGGCCTGCGCCTCGCGGTCGCTGAGAGTGGTGGTGGACACGGCCAGTGACCATATGCGGGCGAAGGCAAAAAAGTCAAACAGTCGGAGACACTGCCGCAATCAGAAGGGTCTGAAGCCTGCTGGTGGGTACATTGGAAGGGTGCCCTAATGACTGAGCTGCTCGTCACGTACCCCGCCGGCAGCACCTCCGAGAGCTCGGCGGTGGCGGCGCTGACGCGCGTAGATGGGCAGGTGCTGTTCGCGGTCAAGCGCACTCCTTGCCATCCGCTGAGCCCGCGCTGGCCTGACCAGCCCGAGGACCGCTGCACGCTGGAGCTGGGCGGCACGCGGACTCCCGTGCAAGCCCAGGAGGGCTACCTGCTGGGAACGGAGCTCATGGCAGGCACTCCGCCGGAGGATCTCGATCCCGCGCAGGCGCTCGCCTGCGTCATCCACAGCATCCCCGCGGAGCTGGCACCGGATATGGGCGAGCAGGTTACGCTGCGTGTCGATCGGGACTATCGCGCAGCGCTCTCGCGCAGCCACTCGCGCTGCCACCTCGTGAGCCTGGCGCTGAATGCGGCGTTGAAGGAGGCCTGGCGCAAGGAGCCCCCCGCCCGGGACTCGTTGGGTAACCCGGACTTCGACAAGTTGGCGATCGTATCCAGCACACTTGACGAGCACGGCTCGCTGGACTCTTACCGCATCGGAAAACACCTGCGCAAGTCGGGGTTTTCCGTTGAAGCTCTCGCCGATCCCGAGGGCCTCGCGGAGGCCGTAAAGGAGCTCGCCAAGAGCTGGCTTTTGTCAAGCCCTCGTGTGTCAGTGACCCCGGGTGAGTGCGCATTGAGCGAGCGCAGGACGTGGTCGTGTGAGCTGCCTGCGGGCACAGCGCGCTTCCCCTGTGGAGGCACGCATCCAAGCCGCATGCAGCCCGATGAGGAGCTTGAGGTTGCGATCGCTTGGGAGCCCGCTGAGAAGTCTCTGCAGATGCGGGCACAGAGCAGGACTTTTCACTTGTAGAATGTTTATGATTGAGAACATCCGAACTTCGAAGTAGGATGGGAGTACGGACCGAGTCAGACACATAGAGTCGGACATAGTTTCTCTATCGTGCGGGATGAATCGTCTGCTGCACAAAGGACAGGGGCCAAAAGGAATAAATGCCAAGAACAAGTTCACATACTGAAAGACCCAACGGGGAGTGGACGCGAGTCGTGCCAAGCCTGCGCGAACCGCGCTACTCACAGTCGCTGGAGCGGGGCCTCGCAATCCTGGCCTGCTTCACACCCGAGCGTCCGGTGCTGGGGATCGCCGACATCGCTGACGAGCTGGGAATGAGCCGCTCGACCACCCATCGCTACGTGATCACGCTGGTGGCCTTGGGCTACTTGGAGCAGGGCGCGTCGCGTAAGTACCGTCTGGGTTTGCGCGTGACCGACCTGGGGATGTCGGCACTGAACTCAACGGGCCTGCGCGAGCACTCCCGTCCTTACCTTGAGGAGCTGCGTCAGCGCACGACCTACACGGTCAACCTCGCCGTACTCGACGGTCCAGAGATCCTCTACGTCGATCGCGCCCGCAGCTACCGCCGCGGCCAGAACCAAATCGATCTGGGCCTACGCCTGGGTTCGAGGTTGCCGGCGTACTGCACCTCGATGGGCAAGCTGCTGCTTGCGTATCTGCCTGAAGGTGAGCAAAAGGACCTGATCGGCGATATGAAGCTGGCCAAGCGAGCACCCAACAGCATCACCAGCAAGAAGGCGCTACGCAGCGAGCTGGAGCACGTGCGTGAGGAGGGCTTCGCCGTCAACGACGAGGAGCTCGCCGCCGGCCTGCACTCCATCTCCGCGCCCGTCCGCGCGGAGAGTAACGAGGTGGTTGCCGCCGTCAACATGGCCGCCCACGCCTCGATGATCTCGCTGGAGGAGCTCGTCGATCACCTGGGACCACACCTGGTGTCAACCGCCGACCGCATCTCCGCCCGCCTCGGCTACCGCCGCGACGACGAGCGCGAGTAAGCAAGCTCGCGCGCCCGCAGCAACACCGCGTCGATCATCGGCGCGGTGAGTCTGCCGGTGAACGTGTTCTGCTGGCTGGGGTGAAAGCAGCCGAGTAATGAGAGGCCCCCACCGGGATGCCCCGCGGCGTTTGCGCCGCCGGGGTTCTCGGTGTTGCCGGGGCCGGGGTGCGCGGCACCGCCCGGGTCCTTGGCAAGGTCCTTCCTCCCCTTGGCAAGGTCCTCTGCCCCATGGGAGAAGCGCGGGCGCGGGCGCGGCAATGGCTTTCCATCGAGCCCTGAGCGTAGCCGCAAGGCCGCGTCCCAGGCGAATGCCCCAAGACAGACAATCACGCGCACCGTCGGCAACAGCTCAAACTCGCGCAGGCTCCACGGCAGGCAGTTGTCGCGCTCTTGGGGGGTGGGCTTGTTCGCAGGCGGAGCGCACCGAACGGCAGCTGTGATCCAAGCGTCGTGCAGCGTCAGACCATCATCGATGCCCGTGGAGGTGGGCTGGTTGGCAAAGCCCGTGCGATACAGCGAGGCAAACAGGAAGTCCCCTGAGCGATCGCCGGTGAAGATGCGCCCCGTGCGGTTGCCCCCGTGCGCGGCAGGAGCGAGCCCGAGCAAGGCCACGCGTGCGGCAGGGTCGCCGAACCCCGGCAGTGGATGCGCGGCATAGTGCTGCCCGGCGAAGGAGGCCCGCGGTTCGCGCGCTGTCTGCTCGCGCCACGCGACCAGCCGGGGGCAGCGCCGGCAGCGCACCACCTCGCCAGCGAGCACCGCCAGAGCGTCTTCCCGCGACAGAGCGTCTTCCCGCGACAGAGCCTCATCCTGCGAAGCACCGCTCACGCCGGTCCCGTAGCCTCTAGCAGGCAATGAGCGCAGCCCCTTTCAAACTACTGTCCATCGCCGCCACAGCGCTGTGCGCGCTGGCGCTGGCAGCTTGCGGGACTACGGTGTCGACAAGTGGATACAAGGGCGAAGAAAAGGCAGTGGCGCAGCGCGTCTCCGAATTCCAGAGCGACGCGACGGCGAGCGACGAGCAGAAGGTATGCGAAAACGACCTAGCCTCGCCGGTCAAGGCCCGACTGCAGACGGCGGGCAACACCTGCCAGAGCGCTCTCAAGCACCAGCTCAGCCAGATTGACACGCTGGAATTGAAGATCAAGTCGATTGCGGTCAAGGGCAACATTGCCCTCGCACGTGTGACGAGCACCTGGTCGGGCAAGAGCCGCGAAAGCGCCTTGGCGCTGGTCAAAGAAGGCAGTGCCTGGCGCATTGCCGCGCTCCAGTAGCGGACGTGGCCCAGCTCTCCTCGGCAGGACTCGCGAGCCCGGCTCTCCGGGTCAGGACTCGGAGAGCCCGTCTCTCCGCGTCAGGACTCGGCGAGACCCAGCCCATACTGGCGCTGGTAGTACTCGCGGTAGTCGCCAGAGCGGATCGGCTGCCACCACCAGGCGTTCTCGCGATACCAGGCCACGGTCTCATCGAGGCCCTCCTGGAAGCGCACCTGCGGCTCCCACCCCAACGCGCGCACCTTCTGCGAGGAGAGCGAGTAGCGGCGGTCATGACCGGGGCGGTCGGTGACATGCTCGATCAGCGAGGCATCCGCGCCTGTCAGCTCAAGGATGCGCGTGACGACATCGAGGTTGACGCACTCATCGGGGCCGCCCGCGTTGTAGACCTCACCGGGAACCCCGTGTTGGAGCACATGCGCGATGGCGCGCGCGAAGTCGAGCACATGAATCCAGTTGCGCACCTGCTGCCCATCGCCGTAGACCGGCAGCCGATCGCCGTGTAGGGCGTTGAGGACCATCAGAGGAATGAGCTTCTCGGGATACTGGTAGGGCCCGTAGTTGTTAGAGCCGCGACAGATGACGGCAGGCAGGTCATAGGTGTGGAAGTAGCTGAGCACGAGTAGATCGGCGCCCGTCTTGGTGGCCGAGTAGGGCGAGGAGGGCCGCAGCGGCGAGTCCTCGGTGAAGGTGCCCTGCTCGATCGAGCCGTAGACCTCGTCGGTCGATACCTGCAGGTAGCGCAGCTGATGCTGGCGTGCCGCCTCAAGCAGCACATAGGTCCCCAACGCGTGCGTGGTTACGAACGCGTCAGGCTCGGCGATCGAGCGGTCGACGTGCGTCTCGGCGGCGAAGTTGACGATCGCCTCGGGCGCCGCGGCGGCGATCGCCTCGGCAACGGCGTCGGGGTCCTCAATCGCGCCGCGGATGAAGCGAAAGCCCGGATGGTCAACGAGATCGTGGAAGTTCTCCTCGCGCCCGGCATAAGTGAGCTTGTCGAGCACCGTGATCTCATCGCCGTGCTGGAGCAAGCGCAGGCGTACGAAATTGGAGCCGATGAAGCCGGCGCCGCCGCAAACGAGAAGCCTCATACGCAGATCATCCCAGGCCGGGCCAACTCACGCTCGCGTGAGGCCGGCGCGTGCCGCGAGGTAGCCGGCGAGGCCGTCGCGCCAGTCGGGCATCGGCAATACCTCAGGGCGCTCAGAGGCGAGCACCGAGAAGGCCGGGCGCGGTGCGGGCCGGGCCATCTGCTCGGAGCTCGCAGGCTCAACCGCGCAGTCGACCTCGGCCTGCCGGAAGATCTCCTTGGCAAAGCCGTTCCAGGAGACCGCGCCACCCCCGGCGAGGTGCACGAGCCCACGGATCTCGCGTTCCAGTAGGCCGAGCAGCGCCGGCGCAAGGTGCCCGGTCCAGGTCGGCGAGCCGATCTGGTCATCGACAACCTGCACCGCCTCGCGCTCGGAGGCCAGGCGCAGCATGGTGTCCACAAAATTACGTCCCTGCACCCCAAACAGCCAGGCGCTGCGCACGACCGTGTTGCGCGGCGAGGCGCCGAGCACGGCAAGCTCTCCTTCAAGCTTGGTCTTGCCATAGACCGAGAGCGGCCCGGTGGCATCGGACTCGACATAGGGACGCGGTTCCCCGGCGCTGTCCAAAGGAGCATTGCCGGGAAAGACGTAGTCGGTTGAGAGATGGAGTAGGGCCGCGCCCCGCGCGGCGGCGGCCGCGGCGAGGGCAGCAGCGCCTACCGCATTGACTGCCTGCGCCGCCTCGGGCCGGGACTCGGCGCCGTCGACGTCCGTCCAGGCGGCGCAGTTGATGACAGCCTCGGGCTGGTGGCGCTCGAAGTAGGCGAGCACGGCGTCGGCGTCGGTGATGTCGAGCTCGGGCAGGTCGATCGCCAGCAGCTCATGCCCGGCCTGCTCGGCGACGCGCAGCACGTCATAGGCGAGCATCCCCGCTCCCCCTGTGACGAGCAGTTTCAAAGGCACCCCCGGGGATGCCTTTGCGCGGGGCGGTTCTTTTCAATCTCGCTCACAGGATCGAGATGTCCGAGTTGTCGCCGACCATGAAGCGGTAGGCCTTGGGCTGGCGCTCACCCCGGCGCACCGTGACATTGCGGCCAAGCAGAGATGACTCCATGCGCCCGTCGAGGTCACACACCGAGGATCCGGCTAGCAGGATGGAGTGCTCGACCTCGGCGTCAGAGACCGTGCAGCCCTCGCCGATCGCGGTATAGGGGCCGATGTAGCAGTCTTTGAGCTGAGCGCCGGCGCCGATGACGGCCGGCCCCCGCACGGTGGTGCGCTCAAGCCGTGCGCCCGCGGCGATGGCGACGCGCCCATCCACCCGCGAGTCGATCAACTCTCCCTCCTGAGAACCGACCAGGTTGTCGAGGATCAAACGGTTGGCCTCGAGCATGTCCTCAAGACGCCCCGTGTCCTTCCACCAGCCGCGCACGATGTGCGGCTCAACGCGCAGCCCCGAGTCCACCACGTGCTGGATCGCATCGGTGATCTCAAGCTCCCCGCGCGGGGAGGGCTGGATCGCGCGCGCGGCAGCATGGATATGGGAGGTGAACATGTAGACGCCTACGAGGGCGAGGTCGGTCGCCGGTTCAGAAGGCTTCTCCACCAGCCGCACAACCCGCCCCACCTCTCCTGGTGGCGCTGGGGCCAACTCGGCGACGCCGAAGTTCTCGGGATCGGGCACGGGTGTGAGCAGGATCAGCGCGTCCGGCGAGTGCTCGCGGAAGGCGGCCACGAGGTCTGCGATCCCCCCCTGCAGCAGATTGTCTCCGAGGTACATCACAAAGGGGTGCTCCCCGAGGAAGTCCTCCGCGGTAAGCACGGCATGGGCGAGCCCGAGCGGCTCGTCTTGCACGATGTAGGTGATGCGCACCCCGAAGCGCGATCCGTCCCCTGCCGCCTGCTCGATCTCGGGCCCCGTCTCGGGCGCGATGATAATGCCGACCTCCTCGATCCCCGCCTCAGCCATCGCCTCGATGCCATAGAACAGCACGGGCTTGTTGGCGACAGGCACCAGCTGCTTGGCGCTGGTGTGCGTGATGGGCCGCAGGCGCGTGCCCTTGCCCCCGGAGAGGATCAATCCCTTGAGCGATTCCATGGCGCACGGGAGCCTACCGGCAGCGCGCAAAAAGGGTTGTTACGAGGCGGGGGGATCTCCGCCTCGCCCGTGACGCGCGCCAAGGCAGGCGGGGGCACGCGCCAAGGCCAGGCGGAGCATCAACCCGGGAGCGCAATCGACGCATACTCGCATAGTTGGAAAGCAAGGCAAAACCATCCTAAGTTAGAAACGACCTATCAGACCAAAGGCACCCGACACTATCTTTAGAAGTTGGAGAGTGAGGGCTGAACAGCCGATCTTCGAGACATCAGACAAGCGGCATTCGACAAGGGGGGCGACCTCCTAGCGTGCCGGGAGGCGAGGGCAGGGAAAGGTGATCATGCATAGGAGAGGTGTTCTGAGAATTTGGAATCGCGCCAAGCTCAAGCTTACGATCGCTTGCCTGGCAGCGCTGGGGACGCTGGCCGTGGGGGCCGCAGGGGCAAGCGCCACGCCATACATCGACGTCTGCACAGGTCTGGGAAATCCGGCCCTCTGCTCCAATGGC
>JANWIP010000031.1 GCA_025449845.1 Solirubrobacteraceae bacterium
CTCTATGCCGAAGCACAAGCAGCAGGACAAGGCGAGGGAGACGCTCGAGATCTTCGCCCCGCTCGCGCACCGGCTCGGCATCCACGCCATCAAGTGGGAGCTCGAGGACCTCGCGTTCGCCACGCTGCATCCGCGCAAGTACCAGGAGATCAAGGGTCTGGTGGCCCAGCAGCGCGACGATCGCGAGCGCTACGTCAGCGAGGCCGGGGAGTATCTGCGTGACGAGCTCGGCGAGCTCGGCATCCGGGCGCAGATCGCCGGCCGGGCCAAGCACTTCTACTCGATCTATTCGAAGATGACCAAGAAGGGTCGCGAGTTCAACGAGATCTACGACCTCACCGCGATGCGCGTGATCGTCGACTCCGTGAAGGACTGCTACGGCGCCGTGGGCGTGATCCACTCGATCTGGAAGCCGCTGCCGGGGCGCTTCAAGGACTTCATTGCGATGCCCAAGTTCAACATGTACCAGTCGCTGCACACCACGATCATCGGGCCCGAGGGACGCCCCCTGGAGATTCAGATCCGCACCCACGACATGCACGAGATGGCGGAGTTCGGCGTGGCCGCGCACTGGATGTACAAGCAGCGCGGAGGCCCCGGCAACGGCACAAGCCCCAATCACGCCGGCGAGAGTGTGGCGCGCGGCGCCTCGGCGCGGCCCGTGGCGGATGCGGACAAGCCGAAGTGGCTGCGCTCGATGATGGACTGGCAGAAAGAGCTCTCCGATCCACACGAGTTCATGGAGAGCCTGAAGATCGACTTGTTTGAGGACGAGGTCTACGTGTTCACGCCCAAGGGCGAGGTCAAGTCCTTGGCGGCTGGGGCTACGCCGCTTGACTTCGCCTACGAGGTGCACACCGAAATCGGCCACCGCTGCGTGGGAGCGCGGGTGAACGGCAAGATGGCGCCGCTGCATTCCGAGCTGCGCAGCGGGGACATCGTGGAAATCCTCACCGCCAAGCGCGAGCGCGGTCCCTCGCGCGATTGGCTGGCGATGGTCAAGACGACCCGCGCGCGCAACAAGATCAAGGCCTGGTTCAAGGCCGAGTCCCGTCAGGACACCGAGCACACCGGACGTGAGCTGTTGCAGGATCACTTCAAGAAGCAGGGATTGCCCGCGCAGAAGATCACCGGCTCCGCGCTGCTCGCTGACGTGATCCGTGAAATGGGCTATCGCAAGGCGGATGACTTCTACATTGCCCTGGGCGCGGCCAAGGTCTCACCCAAGATCGTCGTCAACAAGGTCATGCAGCGCCTCAAGCAGGGCGAGGCCGCCGATGGCGAGGCCACCGCGGCGGCCGATCTTCTGAAGGTCGGGCGTCCGCGGCGAGCACCAACCAGCTCCTCCGGTCAGTACGGAATCAAGGTGCAGGGGGTGGAGGACGTGATGCTGCGTCTGGCCAAGTGCTGCCGCCCGGTGCCGGGTGACCCGATCGTTGGCTACATCTCTCTGGGGCGCGGCATCACGATCCATCGCGAGGACTGCCCCAACTCTCAGCTCCTGCGCAAGAACCCCGAGCGCTTCACCGAGGTTTTCTGGGAGGGCGAGCAGAGCACTGTCTTCATTGTTGAGATCCAGGTCGACGCCTGGGATCGTCACCGTCTGCTGGAGGATCTCTCACGGGTGTTCTCGGAGTCCGGCGCCAACATCATGGAAGCGCGCTGTCTCTCCAATCCTCCGATGGTCAAGAATCGCTTCGTCGTGGAGGTCGCCGATACGCACTCGCTCAAGGGGGCTATTAGTCGTCTGCGCAACACCGAGTCCGTGTTCGACGCCTACCGGGTCACGCCGGGCGCCGGTTAGAGGGTGGCGCAGCCGGGCCCCTCTTCATTATTCATTCAGTCAGGCCACGCTACAGAGCTCAGGCCACGACGCTGAAAGCGGCGGGCACAATTGAATAGCGCGCCTCATCGACCTCGCCGAGAAAGTCGCCGTCGACCTGCAGCGGCAGCGGCTTGCCGTCAGAGCTGCGCACGGTCAGCTCGGTTACCGCGGCGAACGGAGTGATATGACGGTAGCGCGCCAGTCGCGCTCGTTTGGAGAAGGCCCGCCAGGCGATGAACGGCATGTCAATCGGTCTTGCGCGATGCAGCACGCAACCGGAGAGCGTGCCGCAGTCGAGCGTCGCATCCTCCGCGATCTCGATCGGGCGGTTCTGGAAGTAGGTGAAGGGAGAGCCGTTCTGGACCACCGCCGTGATCCCCTCAAATTGCATTTGCTCCAGCCTGCCCTCCTCAGTGGCCAACTCGACCTGCACCGTCAGGCGCGGAGGGTGCAGCATGTAGCGGCGCGTGAAGGTGCTGATCGCGGCCCAGGTGAAGAAGTAGGGGCCATAGCGCGCCTTCATGCGGGGGTTTGAGTCCACCCTCTCCACCACGCTGGCATCGATGCCAAGGCCTGAGGAGAAGGTGAAGTAGCGGCCGTTGACAACGCCGATGTCGACCTTGCGAGGCCGCCAGTCATCGGCCATCGCCAGGATATGCTCGGTGGCATCCACCAACTCGCCGGGAATGCCGAGCATCTTGCCGAACACATTGGCGGAGCCACCGGGCAGGCAGGTGAGGGGAGTAGGGGAGCCGATCAGACCGTTGGCGGCCTCGTTGACGGTGCCATCGCCGCCGAAGGCCACCACCACGTCATAGCCCTCGTGCGCCGCCTCGCGGCACAGCTCGGTCGCGTGGCCGCGCGCCTCGGTATCCACGGCATCGACCTCGTAGCGTCCCTCCAGGGCGTGCACTACGAGGTGGCGCAGGTTGTCCGATACCGTCGTGGCATACGGATTGACGATGATCAGCATGCGCTTCTTCGCTCGTGTGGCGGCTGGCTCGAAGGCATCCGGGGCGTCTGCCGGATGCTGTTCGGCCGGACGCTGCTTGCCTTGGTGTACCGGGTTGTCCATCTGAAGCGCCGTACACCGTTTCCGCAAGACCGTTACCAGGTCGCCTGAGAAGGCTTGAGATTTTCCGCCTCGCATCCGATATACTGCTCGCGAGCAAATGTAGTGCACATCAAGAGGGGTGGAGGGACTGGCCCTACGAAGCCCCGGCAACCACCGCGCCGCACGCGGAAGGTGCCAATTCCAGTCAGATGTGTGGCGGGCTTCGTGTTCTTCGCCACACCGCGGTCAACGGCGAAGACTATAGGAGGCCTCAATGGCTGTCACCAACCTGAAGTGCCGAGAGTGCGCAACCGAGTATCCCCTGGAGGCGCTGTACGTATGCGAGCGCTGCTTTGGCCCGCTGGAGGTCGTTTACGACCACAGCCGCCTGCTTTCCGGCGGTGAGGACGGCGTCCTCGATGTCGACGGTTTGCGGCGCCGCATCCAGGCGGGCCCACAGAACATCTGGCGCTACGCCGACTTCCTACCCGTCGTCGACGGTCCGCCGGCGCCCTCGGGGCGCCTCGCCTCGCGCACTGGCCTGCCCGCCGGTTGCACCCCGCTGATCCGCGCTGATCGCCTGGCACAGCAGCTGGGCCTGGCGGAGGTGTGGGTCAAGAACGATGCCGCCAACCCCACGCACTCCTTCAAGGATCGCGTCGTGTCGGTTGCCGCCGCGCGTGCCCGCGAGCTCGGCTTCCAGGTGCTCGCCTGCGCCTCCACGGGCAATCTGGCGAACTCGGTGGCCGCCCACGGGGCAGCGCTGGGTATGGAGTCATACGTCTTCATCCCCTCAGACCTTGAGGAGCAGAAGGTTCTCGCCACCGGCGTCTACGGAACGAAGCTGGTGGCCGTCAAAGGCAACTACGACGATGTCAACCGCCTCTGCACCGAGCTCTCCGCCGAGCGCGACTGGGCCTTTGTCAACGTCAACCTGCGCCCCTACTACGCCGAGGGCTCAAAGACGCTGGCCTTCGAGATCGCCGAGCAGCTGGGCTTCCAGATGCCTGACCGCTGCGTCGTGCCGATCGCCTCGGGCTCGCTGTTCACCAAGATCGGCAAAGGCTTTGATGAGTGGCGCGAGCTGGGCCTTTTAGGGAATCCCGCCTGCCCGCTGCCCCGCATGAACGGCGCCCAGGCCACGGGCTGCTCTCCTGTTGCCAGCGCATTCGCGGATGGCCAGGACGTGTGCCGGCCGGTCAAGCCCAACACGATCGCCAAGTCGCTCGCGATCGGCAATCCCGCCGATGGTCCTTACGCTCTCGACCTCGCCCGCCGCAGTGGGGGTGGCGTTGACAGCGTCAGCGATGAGGAGATCCGCGCGGGCATCGCGCTGTTGGCGCAGACCACCGGCATCTTTACCGAGACCGCCGGCGGAGTCACCACGGCGGTGCTGTCCAAGCTGGCCGCGCGTGGGGACATCGACCCCTCCGAGCGCGTCGTATTGGTCATCACCGGTGAGGGCTTGAAGACGCTCGATGCTGTGCGCGGAACCTTCGAGACCTACGAAATCGACCCCAGCGTCTCAGCGTTTGAGTCGCGCGTGCCCGAGGCTGTGACGGTCTGATGGCGGTCACGGTCAAGATTCCCACACAGCTTCGTGCTGCCGCGGAGGGCACGAGCGAGACCCAGCTCGACGGCGCCACCGTGCAAGAGGTTCTCAACGGTCTCTACGAGCGCTATGGCGAGCTGCGCGAGCGCATCTCCGACGAGGACGGCTCGCTGCGACGCTTCGTCAACGTCTACGTCAGCGGCGAGGACATCCGCTTCCTGGATGGCTTGCAGACGCCGGTGTCAGACGGCGCCGAGTTAACGATCCTTCCCGCCGTCGCCGGCGGCTGAAGCGCTCGTTAGCCACCGCCCCCGCCCCCGCTGCAGGCGGTGGGGGATGAGGTGCATGTGAGTACGGTCGAGACGCCGGCGGAGCGACCGATGTGGACGCGGGGCATCGTCAGCGAGGTCTGGGAGGTCTCGCTGGTGCCGCCCTGGGTGGTGACGGCGAGCACGAAGCCAGCTCTGTGCATTGCCGCTACAACGGCGTCATCGAAGGAGCCGAAGGGGTAGGCGAACCACTGCACAGGGTGGCCTACCACGTGTTCGAGATCCCGGCGGGAGCCCGCTATCTGTTCGGTCATTTCCGCCGCGGAGACCGTGGCGAGCGGCACGTGGTTGCGCGTGTGGGCGCCGATGTCCATGCCGGCCGCGTCCAGGCGGCGGACCTCGGTGGTGTTGAGGAAGCCGGGTTCGTGGAAACGGTGGGTGATGATGTAGAAGGTGGCCACGAAATGGTGGGCCTGGAGGATGGGGAGGATCGTCTTGACGTCGTCCACGTAGCCATCGTCCACCGTCAGCAGCACCGGCCTGGAGGGCAGTGCTGCGCCATGAAAGAGCGCGTCGAACAGCTGCAGCTGACTGATCGGGTGGTAGCCGTGAGTGGCGAGCGCATCGATCTCCGCGGCGAACACGCTCGGTTCGACCGTCTCATCGGGGATCGACTTGGTGTACTCCCGCGCGAACACCGCCACGCGGTGCCAGGTGAGTATCGGCACGTGAACCGTGCGTGGCGGAGGGTTGGCCGGTAGTGCCAGCAGCGGCACGTCGCGGCGCTGCGCGAGATGTGTCGTGCCGTGGGTCTGGCGTGCCTGTGTGCTCGATCGCACGCTCTTCTCGCCTGAGGTGCCCGAGCCATGGCCACCGAACGCGATAACCACCACGGCGAGGCCCACGAGAAGGAGGCCAAGCAGCGCGGCGATGCGCCGGCGGCGCAGTTGGATCGGGCTG
Source organism: Solirubrobacteraceae bacterium (assembly GCA_025449845.1). GTDB lineage: Bacteria > Actinomycetota > Thermoleophilia > Solirubrobacterales > Solirubrobacteraceae > Palsa-744. The sequence goes on from JANWIP010000031.1 coordinate 5,661, forward strand.
GGGTTGCTCACCGCTCTTCAAGCCTTTTACGCAGATCGTCGCCGCGTCCGGCTGCCACCGCGCGCGCCGCACGCGCGTCGGTCAACTCCAGCCCACGGGTGCTTGCGAAGTCGAGCAGGTCCTGGCGCTCCTCGCTCTCGCGCGCGGCGCGCAGGAACAGCCAACACAGAAGACCCAGGGTGAGGATGCTCTCCTCGATCATCATGATCGCGCCGGCGAGGTTCTGATCGGCGATCGGCGAGACGTGCCAGACGGCATCCCCATGGTTGTAGAAGGGGTAGAAGGCATGGCCCGACCACAGGAAGACATTCCCGAGCACGGCGCCCGTCAGACGCACCGCGACGATGTAGAGGAGCTTGCCCAGATTACCAAACCACGCCGGCATCGGCAGGGGCCCGAACAGGCACATCCACATGTTCACGCCGAGGCCTAGGAACATCGCATGCTCCAGCGCGTGGATCCCGGGATGGCGCAGTGCCGCCTGATAGAGCACCGGCAGGTGCCACACATACAGGTCTATCGCCCATAGCGGAAAGGCCACCAGCGGGTGCGCAAGTACGCGCATGCGGTTGAAGAAGCCAATCCGCAGGATCGGTGCGATCAGCGGCGCGGTCAGACCGAGGACGATCAGCAGCGCTGCCACATCGCCCAGCAGCAGGTGCTCGACCATGTGCGCCGAGAGCAGTTCCTGGCTGTCGTCTCCCAGCGACGTCAGTGCCGCTCCGATCGTCACGAAGCCCGCGTAGAAGCAGGCCTGGCGCCAGCCGGGCACCGGATGTCCCTGCACGGCCAGCGTGAGCACCCGCCGTGCGTAGAGCACACCGAGGATCAGCAGCGGGGCCAGCTGGATGATGTCATCAGGCTGGATCACGGATGCGAAGGGGGTCGGGGTCACCTGCATGCAGCGTAGACTGCCGCGAGCATGAGAGTTCCGCGTCGCTCGCCGCTCCTACTGTTGGGGGGCCTGATCACGGCGGCGCTCCTGTTTCCCGCCGGCGCCCTTGCTCACGGCATCGTCGGCAAGGCCGACCTGCCGATCCCCGTGTGGCTGTTCAGCTGGGCCGCGGCGATCGTGCTGGTGGTGTCCTTTGTCGCGCTCTCCACGCTGTGGAGGAGTCCGCGGCTTCAGCAGCAGCACCGTCGCAGGCTCCTGCGCCTGCCGCGGGCACTCGAATGGTTTGCGTGCGCGCTCGGCTTGGGGCTGTTCGCGCTTGTGCTCTACAGCGGCTTCGCCGGGGCGCAGGCGCCGACCGCGAACTTCTCGGTGACCTTCATCTACGTGATCTTCTGGGTGGGCCTGCCGGTGCTCAGCGTGCTGCTGGGCGATATCTTTCGCGCGCTCAGCCCGTGGCGCACATCTGCGCGCATGCTCTGGTGGATGGGCAGGCGCCTTGCTCCGGGCCGCTTCGCGCAGCCACGACTGAGCTATCCGCCATGGCTGGGCCTGTGGCCCGCGGTGGCCGGGCTCGTCGGCTTCGCGTGGCTTGAGCTGGTGTATGTCAACCGCGATCAGCCTTCGCTGCTGGCGGCGCTGTCATTGGGCTACTTCTTGGCGATGCTCGCCGGGATGTTGTCGTGCGGAGTCGAGCAGTGGGGCGATCGAGGGGACGCTTTCGGGGTGTACCTGAACCTGCTCTCGCGCATGTCCGCGCTGGTGCGCGACGATCAGGGATTTCTCTGCCTGCGGCGTCCTCTCAGCGGCCTCCCGGAGCTGCCGGTGCGCCGGGGGACGGTGGCGCTGATCTGCACGATCATCGGCACCACCACCTTCGATGGGCTCAGCAACGGTGGCATATGGCGCAATAACGAGCCCAGCCTGCAGAGCCTGTTCGCCGATATCGGCCTGCACTCAACGCCCGCTTACGAGCTGACCGCCTCGCTCGGGCTGGTGCTGTGCATCTTGCTGATCGCAGGGATCTACCGCCTGGGCATCCTCGGCGTGCACAGCGTCAGCGACCGCTATGACACCGATCAGCTCACCCGCGCGTTCGTGCATACGCTCGTGCCGATCGCCTTCGCCTATGTGCTTGCCCATTACTTCTCCCTATTGCTCTGGCAGGGTCAGGCGCTGGGTTATCTGATTTCCGATCCACTCGGCGACGGTTCCAACCTGTTTGGCACAAGCGGCTATCAGATCGACTACCAGGTCATCTCCTATGCGGCCATTTGGTACGTGCAGGTCGCGGCGCTCGTCGCCGGGCACGTCGGCGGCCTGGCGCTGGCGCACGATCGCGCGCTGGTCATCTACCGCGACCCGCTGCAGGCAATCCGCAGCCAGTATTGGATGCTCGCGGTGATGGTTGCCTTCACGAGCTTTGGCCTGTGGCTGCTCTCGGCCGTGGGCACCTGAGCGGTGGAGTAGAGTCTGCTTTGTCGTGCTGACCGCCGTCTTGTGTCTCCTCCCGGTTCTGGTGCTTGCGCTGCCGCTGCTCGCACGCCGCTATCCGGGTGAGCACATCCTGCTTGCACTGCGCGATGAGACGCCTTTGCGCTGGCCACATCCTCGCGCAAGCGTTGCACCTCATCACCGGATCGCCGCGATCACTCCCCGCGGCGGGCGACTGCTCGGTTGTGGACTAGCCGTGCGTCCGCCACCGCTCGTGGGCTGCTGAAGCGAGTCACCCAAAACCCGCCGGGATAGGTGCCCGGACCTGGGCGGTGGCTCGTCGCGTGATCCGTCCACCGCAGAGTTTGCAAGGAGTCCTCGTGTCCAAGTCCATGTCTCGTCGGCTGGTCGTTTTGGCCGTGCTAGGCGCCTTCATAGTGGCGCCGATTGCGGCTGCGCATGCCCAGGGGAGCCAGTCAAGCCAGGCAGCAGAGAGCGGCAATCCCATCAACGATCAGGGGAGCAGTTACAACTACCGCTCTTACGTAACGGGGGTCGCTCCGCAGGCATCCGGTCTGGGCGTGCAGGTGCTGGAGTTCGCCGATCGCCTGCAGCTGACCAACCACACGGGCAAGACGGTGACTGTTTACGGCTACGAAGGCGAACCGTACGCACGCGTGCTGGGGGAGGGCACTGTTGAAGTCAATAGAAGCTCTCCTGCCTACTACCTGAATCAGAATTTCTACGCCCAGGTGACCGTGCCTGCCTCTGCGTCTGCGCATGCCACGCCGAGCTGGAGTGTCCTTGACCGCACTGGCCAGTTTGAATGGCACGACCATCGCATCCACTGGATGTCGCCGGTGCCTCCCGCAAAGGTTAAGGACAAGAGCAAGCGCACGAAGATCTTCGACTGGCAGGTGCCGCTGCGGGTGGGCGCTCAGCCCGGGGCCGTCGATGGCCAGTTGTTCTGGGTCCCCGAGGAAGGGACCAAGACACCTGTTGAGGCAATCGTGGCGTTGGTTGTGATCGTGTTGCTGGGCTTGCTGCTGGTATTTGGTGTGCGCAGACGCAGGCGAACGGATACCTCACCGCCAGCTCCTCCCGGCGCGGGGGAAGGGGAGGGTCAGCCCGGAGGGCCTGTCAAGGAAGTGTGGTAGCCACGATGCGGCCACTTTGCGTGACAGCTTGGATGCGCGCACCGCGCGTCTTGCTGGCTCTGACGCTCGCGCTGCTTGCGAGCCTGGCGTACGTCCCGACGGCGCTCGCCCACGCCCAGTTGCTCGATACCTCGCCACAGAGCGGCTCAACCGTGGCGGCGCAGCCGGCAAGAGTGATTTTCAAGTTCAACCAGGCTGTCGGGGGGACGCTGGGCGCGGTGCGCGTATACGACGCACAGGGCAACGAGGTGGACGACCTTGACGTCACGCACTCTGAAGGTCATACGCATTGGATGGGCGTCGGTTTGAAGGGGCATCTGCCCGATGGCACTTACACCGCCACCTACCGCGTGATCTCCACCGACACGCACATCGTCTACGGGGGGCTTGTGTTTAACATCGGTCACGCCGGCGCGCCGCCGAAGTTCACGGTCGCAGGGCTGCTCGGGCGCAATGAAAGTGGGGAGGTGACCAAGCTCGCTTTCGGCATCGTACGCAGCCTCGACTATCTCTCGATCGCGCTGCTGCTCGGCAGCCTTACTTTTCTGCTCGTGGCGTGGCTGCCAGGATTGTCTTTAGAGGAGGAGAACTCATACGCCCAGACCCGTTGGCTGGATGCCTCCCAGGCCTTCGCGCAAAAGCTCATGGGGATATTGGCGTTCGCCATCGTGCTTGGCGTGGTGGTGAGCGTGCTCGGGGTGCTCCTACAGGGCGCCAGCGCCGCCGGAGTGTCACTGTGGGCTTCACTGAAGGGCCCAATTCTCGAAAACACCCTGGAAAGCCGCTTTGGCCGGGTGTGGGGTCTGCGAGCAATTGATTGGCTTTTCTTGGGGGGGCTGTTGCTGCTGGCCGAGGCTCTACGGCGTGAGGCCGTACCTACGCTCAGGTCCGTCGCGTTAGGAGCCGATGGAAGTGCTCTCACTCCACGCCCGCCGCGCTTGATGATCGTCCTGCTGGGGCTTGGCGCCGCCTACTTGGCGTGCACACCTGCACTGGCTGGGCACGCCAGCACGCAGAGTCCAATTGCGGTGTTCTTCCCAACCGACGTGGTGCACGTGTTGGCGGCGAGCGTATGGGTGGGGGGGATCGCCTGCCTCCTGTTCGCTCTGCCCGCGGCTACGCGATGTCTGCAAGCGACCGAGCGCAGTCGTCTGCTGCTGGCGGTACTCGTACGCTTCTCTCCGCTAGCGCTCGGCGCGGTGGTGGCAATCGCGGTGACGGGGGTTGTGCAGGCTTACATCGACGTGCGCAGCGTTCACGGTCTGCTGCACACCACCTACGGCGCGTTGGTTATCGCCAAGACGGTGCTCCTGCTCTGTCTGATCGGCTTTGGCTGGGTCAATCGCACGCGCCTGATTCCCGCACTGCGGCGCATCGTGGACGCGAAGCAGCCTCCAGGTGAGGTGGGTGCATCGACGCGGCGCTCGCTGCGCGGAGAGTTCACCGTGATGCTGTGCATACTGGGGGTGACCGCGGCGCTTGTCAGTTATGCGCCACCGATCGATGCCACCGTCGGCGGGCCTTTCTCAATAAACACGACCCTTGGGCCATCTGAGCTTGAGATGACGGTCGATCCGGCCAGGGTGGGCCTGAACACGATCCATCTCTATCTGATCGATGCCAAGAGCGGGGCCCAGTTCACGGCCACCAAGGAATTGACTGTCACGGCGGCACTGCCAGCAAAGGGCATCGGCCCACTGCGCTTGCAGGCCAACCTAGCGGGGCCCGGCCACTACACGTTGAACTCGGCAGAGCTGAGCCCGGGAGGCACCTGGGATATCCAGATCACCGACCGGGTCTCGGAATTTGAAGAGTCCTCCCGCACCGTGAAGGTCCCAATCGCATGAAATCGACAATGAGAGGAACATCGAGATGAGAACCAAGGCAGTTGCGATCTGCGCGACCTGCTTCGCGCTGCTTTCAGCAGCGGTGGCGCAGGCACATATCAGCCTGCATCCCAACACCATCCCTGCGGGAGCCTTCGTAACGCTCAATGTGCGCGTGCCGGGAGAGCAGGCAGGCGCCTACTCATACAAGCTCGCCATGCTCATCCCGCCTGGGTTCACCGAAATCGACACCCAGAATGTCCCCGGGTGGAGCGTCAAGGAGACAATGAGGAAGCTCGCAACCCCAATTCAGACGGACGCTGGCCCGGTCAGCGAAGAGGTCTCGCAGATCGCCTGGACCGGCGATCGTTCTCGCCTGGGGCGCCTGGAAAACGGCCAGTTCATCCAGTTCCCTCTGTCGATCGCGATGCCTAATGACATCGCGGGCCAGACGCTTGCCTTCAAGGCCGTGCAGTACTACAGCAATGGCAAGAGGATCCATTGGATTGGCCCATCAAGTGCCGAATACCCGGCCCCCACGATCAACGTCACCGCCAAAGGCGGTGTGATCGAGGATGTCGCCGGCGGCGAGGCCGGTCCCATTCCGGGCGAGGCGGCGACCGCACAGAGCGCGCCGGCCTCTACGCCGGTGTCCGCGGGCGCTGTGAAGTCAGGCGGCGGCGCCAGCAAGGGCCTGGGGATCGTCGCTTTGATCTTCGGTGTGCTTGGGCTGCTGGCAGGCATCGCTGGGCTGATGGCTGCTCGCCGGAGTCGAGCAGCGGTGTGAGGGTCATGTGGGCAGGTGGACGTGGTAGCTTTCAAAGCCCATGCTTGCCTGCCTCACGCACTGGTACACCTCGCTGCTCTATGTGGTGCCGGTGGTGACCGTCGGCGGCTGGGGTTGGTGGAGCGCTCGGCGCGTCAATCGTCGTCAGTCGCCGCCCGTCGAAAGCCGCCAGGCATAGAGCAGCGCCGATACCGAGGTGGCGAGGTTGAGGCTCGACACCCCGTCGCGCATCGGCAGGCTCACGCTGGCCTGAGCACGGGCCAGCAGCTCCTCGGAGAGGCCATGGCGCTCGGTGCCAAACGCCAGGATCGCGCGGGGCGGTAGATCTTTGGGATGAACCGTCTCACCCTTGGTGTCAATCGCGATCAGTGGCCTGTCGCTGTCGAAGGCCGTATCCGCCACGCGCGCCACGGGCAACGCAAACTGCAGTCCTACGCCGATACGCACCGCCGTCGGGCACCATGGATCGTGGATGCCGGTGCTCAGCAGGCCCGCGACGTCAGCGGCGGCGGCGGTGCGTACGCACCAGCCGATATTTCCAAGCCCACGGGGGCGCTCCAGGAGCACGATCGGCGCGGGTCGCGGGTCGGCCAGGGCTGCTGCAACATCGACTCGTGGCCGTCGCGCGAGCGCGATCACGCCGGTGATTGGGGCCTTCAGGCCGGCCGCTTCCAGGCGTTCGGGCGAGATCAGGAGCGTGTCCGCTGGCAGTCGTGCGGGTATATCCGGCGCCAGCGCGGCTGCGAGGGTATGCACCTCATCTGCATCTGTGATCGCCGCACGCAGGATCTCTGCACCAAAACGCAGCGCGTGCTTGAGCGCGTGAAACCCTTCGATCAGGACCAGGTCGGGATCGCGCCTTGCCTGGCGCAGCGCGGCGAGCGGATCGGAGGGGACGGTCATTCAGCGGCAATCCTCCCAGGCTGGACGCCAGGCCGCCGGCGCCATGGCACCTGCCGGCCGCTCGACGTCACGCCACCGGGCGTGGTCACCCGGGAGCTGACTGATCCGATGAACGAGGTTGCGCGTAGTAAGCAGGCCATCCGGGAAAGCAAGCCCGGGACACTCAATACACCGATCGAGGTGACCGATGGGACTTTCCAATCCACTGCACATAGCGTTTCTGCTGGTGATCATGCTGCTCGTGTTTGGGGCCAAGCGCCTGCCTGAGATGGGCAAGTCGCTGGGCGAGGGACTAAGAGGCTTCAAGGGCGCGATCGATGGTGAGCCCACGCCGTCAGAGATCGCCACTCACACCACGGCGGTGCCAGTACAGGCGACGGCGATGCCCACGCAGGCCATGCCGATGCCAACTCAGGTCACAGCGGCTCCAGCACAGGAGCCCGAGGTAGTCCAGCCCGCGGCCGAGACCGTACCGGCTCCGCTGGTGCATTCCTAGAGGGGAGGGCTCGGTGCCCAGAGCGCCACGATTCTTCGCTCCGGCGAAGGCATCCGCCGGTCGGCACAAGTTGGCCGACGAGGAGCTGATGGCGCTCGTGCAGGCAGGCGACGCGGACGCCTTCGAGGTCGTCTACGACCGTCATTGCAACGCCGCGTTCTCGCTCGCCTATCGCATGTGCGGCAGACGCGCGAGCGCTGAGGACGTGCTGCAGGATACGTTCCTCGTGCTGTGGCGCAGCAGCGCCCAGTACGACCGCAGCCGCGGTAGCGTGCGCAATTGGATTCTGCGGATTGTGCATAACCGCGCCGTCGATGCGCTGCGTCGCGGCACGGTTCGCGATCGGCATGCCTTCCACGAAGAGGGGGCCGTCGAGCGAGTGGCAGGCTCTGAGAACACGGAGGAGCAGACCCTGGGCCGGGAGGAGGCAAGTGAGGTCCGCGGGGCTCTCGGCGGTCTGCCTGTCGAGCAGCGCCGCGTGATCGAGCTGGCCTACTTCGGCGGCTTCACCCATACAGAGATAGCCTCTATGTTGCAGATGCCCGTCGGCACCGTGAAGGGTCGGATGCGATTAGGGCTTGCCAAGCTGCGGCTTACGCTGGCCGCCGAGGAGGGGGTTTCCTCATGAGCGAAACGCACGACGATTTGCTGGTCCCAAAGGAGGACTGCTGTGGCGAAGCCGCGGTGTATCTCTTGGGTCTGCTTGATGAGCGGGGCAGCGAAATGTTTCTTGAGCATGCGCGATCTTGCGCCCTGTGCAGCGATGACCTGGCCGCGCTTGGGCCTGCGGTCGACAGCCTGCCCAACTCGGTTCCCCAGCTTGCGGCACCGCCGGAGGCCAAGCGGCACGTGATGGCAGTCGTACGCAGCGAGGCCGGCCTGGCGATGCGTACCTCGCCACGTCCGGCTAAGGCGCGGGGCCGATTGGTCTCCATGCGCCGTCCTTCCCTGGCGCTTGCGGGGGCGGGATTGCTGGCAGCGGGGATTGCTATCGGCGGGCTGGCAATTGACTCGGGGGGCGGAACATCGCGAGTGGTGAGCGCCGACGTTGCGCCGGCCGGTGCCACCGTGATGCTGCACGAGAGCGGCGGACATAACTGGCTCACCGTCGCAAAGATGCCCAAGCCTTCAGCGGGGTATGTGTACGAGGTTTGGGTCAAGCGGCCTGGTGGAGCGCTGCCGCAGCCGACCGACAGTCTGTTCACTCCCACAAACTCTGGCGCCGCGATGGTTTTTGTTCCGGATCGCCCTGGGGCAAGCGAAGTGATGGTCACGCAGGAGCCCGCGGGCGGCAGCCGTTTGCCCACCAGTCCGGCGATCATCGTCGCGCATCTGGCCTGAATCCCGTCGCGCATCTGGCCTGAATCCGTTTCCGGTCCGGATCATTCCCTGCTCGGACCCGCTGGCCATCTGGCCTGAACCGTCAGCCAAAATCTGGCCTGAACCGTCAGCCCCAAGGGAGAAGCCGCCCCCAAGGGGACGGCTTCTCTTTACGGCAGAGGCTTATCGGCGGCGATGGGTCAGCCGACGATGAACCCTGTGCCCTTCACGGCCGCAAGAACCTTGCTGGCCGTCAAAGGCTTATCGAACGGCCCATCGGGAGCGATCGCGTTGCCGGCCGGTTCGTTCAAGAGGCCGATGACGCTCGCGTGGCGGGCCTCGATCGTGAGGATCGACAGGGCGGCCTTCACATAGGCAGCGCTCTTGATGTTCAGAGCCTGTCCGGAGTAGGCGTGCACCCCCGTGTTCTCAAGCACCTGGGCGGTGGTCATGAACATCGCGGGACTCGTGTTGGCACCCTTGAAATCGAACTTGGGTTCCTTGGCGGCCTTCGATCCGAGATGGCTCTTGAGGAACTTGACGTGTTCGTTCTCATCCTTGGTGACAACTTTCAGGAACGCCGAGGCCTGCGAGCTGAGCGACATGTTCGCCGCGGTCGCACCGTTGTAGAACGCCGCCTCCAGGTACTCCAGAGTCAGCGCGTAGTTGAGGATTCCGATGTCGCCCTTGCCGAAACTAGCCGGAGGGCGGCCCGAGCCGGCGGCAAGCGCGGGTGTGGCGATGGCACCCAACACGGCTCCACCGCTCATGGCGCCTGCGCCGGCGATCGCCGTCTTGCGCAGAAAGCTGAGGCGGGTATCCCTGTGCTCAAGCGCATCGAGCGTCTCGGCGTGGGCTTCGCTGACCGCGCCGTCGACGTCGATCTCTTGCAGATTGATCTTGCTGGACATGGTTGTGCAACTCCCTTGTTGGGTTTATGGGGAAACAGCGGTCGCTTCTCGCGCGGTGTTTGCGCGGACAGTCCCTTGCGGGTGTCCGAGAGCGCGCTTGAGTACTTCGCGCCAGCAGTCAGGTCAGATCAGCGGGAGCGTTTTGCGTGCGACTGATCTGGGCACGACTGATCCGGGGTGGCCTCTGGCGCGAACTTATGAGACATGGCTGTCGCCGTCGGCAAAATCGGATACGAGGATCGACTCAGCCTCGTGGGTCACCTGGATGAGCTGCGCACGCGTCTTATGGTCTCGCTGGCCGCGCTTGCGCTTGCTTTCGGGTTCTGCCTATGGCAGAACCACTCGCTGCTGCACATCATCAACCGGCCGCTCGAACATCAGACTCAGAAGCAGGTGAAGGCCGGTCACGGCCCACTAGGCGCTACCTACACCGTGCAGCAGAGCGCTCGCACCGTTGCTGTACAGCTGGAACATGTGGTTGGCCTGCTGGAGCGACCTGCCAGTGGAGCGAGCGCCGCCACGCGTGCCTCGCTTCAAAGCGTGGCACCGCCGCTACACAAGGCGATCTCACAGCTCTCAGCTCCCCCGCAGGGAAACAAGCCGGTGACGCTCGGCATCGGCGAGCCGTTCACCGCCACACTTGGCATCGCGCTGATCTTCGCTTTGATCCTCGCGCTTCCCGTCATTCTCTACGAGCTTTACGGCTTCCTGCTGCCTGCCCTCAGCCCGCAGCAGCAGCGCTTCACCTCGAAGTTAGTGTTGGCCATCCCAGTGCTGTTCGTGGTTGGTGTCATGTTTGGCTACTTCGTGGTGCTGCCTGCCGCCTTGCGTTTCTTTGAGAACTTCAACAGCGGGCAGTTCAACGTGCTCGTCCAGGCCGGCCAGTACTACCACTTTGCCGCGATCACGCTGCTCGCGATGGGCCTTGTCTTTCAGGTGCCCGTTGCGATCCTGGCAGTCACCCGCGCGGGGATCGTCACACCCCGCCAGCTACGGCAAAACCGCCGCTACGCGATTCTTGCCTGCGCTTCGGTTGCCGCCTTCCTGCCCGGTGAAGTCATCACGATGCTGCTGGAGACAGTGCCTCTGTATCTGCTCTTCGAGGCGAGTGTGCTCCTCGCGACGATCGTCGACAGGCGCTCATCGGCTCGTGAGCCGGCAGATGCCAGCTCAGGCTTATGATCTTCGATGGCTCGTTGGGCTCGTGCGCGGGAGCCTTGTGATCGGGCGTGTGAATTCGATAGGTATCAGGGCGTTGACATTCAAGGGCTGTAGCCCTTGAATCGTTCCGCTTGGAATGGTGATCGCCCGCGCCGGGCGAGATCTAGCGCTTGCCCTTCAACGCTAGCGGGGGTAGTCGCGCCGCTTGGCGACCGCGACAAATGCCAGCACACACGCGACCGCAAAGAACGGCAACGATGCGGCAACCGAGCCGATGATGGTGACCACCATGGCGAGCAAGATGCAGGCTGCGGCCGCGCGTTGATAGGGATTCTGAGTGATCCGCATGCTGTGGGCATTATCGGCACGGGTAACGATGGCTTGAGCTCCTTTGGCTGATCATGGGAGAGGCTCGACTATCGCAAGGGTGGGACCAGCACGGATGGCGCTGACGGGAGGGCTACCGTATGCGGTCGGGAGTGCCAGCACGATATTGCGGGCTACCGTCATCTAGCTCGCGTTGTCGGAAACACCAGCGCGGTAGAGTCGATGGCAGTCGAGGTGTTTAGCTGCGAGCGGTTCGCCACGAAAACCAGCAGCGCTGCGTGGCCTCCAGCCCTCCGGTGGAAACCTGTCAGGCTGCGGAAGGTCTATTTCGATATGCCCCGCAATGGCGACCACGGGAGGCGACTAAGCAGATGTTGCGAAGAATGACGGACATACCGGCTGGGACGATCGGCTTTGAGGCGGTCGGGGAGGTCGAGGATGACGATTGGGAGGAGATCGTCGAGCCTGTGCTACGCCAGGAGATCGCCGCCGGGCGCAACGTGCGGCTGCTCTACCTGATCGGTACCGGAGCTCGAGAGGTCGAGGGCGACGCGATGCGCGCTGACGCTGAGTTCCGTATGCGCCATGCGACCTCCTACGAGCGCGTGGCCGTAGTCAGCGACGAGGACTGGATGCGCCCTGCGCTGCGCGCCCTTTCGTTCCTACTTCCTGGCAAGGCCCGCGGCTTTAGGGTCCACGACCTGGCGGAGGCGAAGGCTTGGCTTGCCGAGGACGGAGACTAGCGAGCAGGCGCACCTTTCCGTGGGGGAATGGCGGACGCGGTGACCATGAGCAGAAGCAGGTCATTCATGTCGCGCAAGAAGAAGAGTCATCAGCCAGAGCGGGACCGACCCTGTCGCGCATCTCGCAGAGTTCGACGAGCTGCGCGACAGGGCATCCTCTTGAGAGGAGTCCGTTCCCAAGAAGACGACGTTGAGGAAGACGACGTCGGCCGTTGATCCTCGCTAGCCCGCGAGAGCCTTCTGCTTGATCTGATCGAACTCGGCCTGATTGATCGTGCCCTGGTCTAGGAGCGCCTTCGCGTTGGCGATCTGAGCGGTCGGGTCGCCTGTGCTTGCTACGGACTTCACGTACTGGTCCATCTGCGACTTGGCTGCCTGCTGCTGACTGATCGCCCGTTCGGTCATCCCCTTGTGCTCTGCGATGAGGTAGGCGAAAACGCCCAGGTAGGGGAGGACAATGACGAAGATGATCCACCCTGTCTTACCCCAACCCGATATGTCGTCGCGGCGAAACAGGTCCGCGAACACTGTGAATAGGATCCAGATCCAAATGAAGAATGCGAAGAAGATCAGCATCGTCCAGAACACTTCGAGGAATGGATAGGCAGTTGCGATCATTGCGTGGCTCCTTTAGGGGTCTGCATTCGTGATGGCGCTTCAATTGTGCGGGCACTCAGGATGACGCGAGATGCGAGTTGGATGCCGCCCGGCCGGCGGGTGGGTGCGCGAAGCATATCCGCGGCCGATCCGGCCTGCATGACGACGAGCCGCTCGAGCTGGCGTCAGGCCATGACACGCCGCAACTTGACCACAACGAAGGGAGACCGATGGACATCTTTGAGATCAAGCAGAAGGAGAGCGTCAGTAGGGAGGAGGTCGCGGAGCGCCTGCGGCTCCTCGCGGACATGCTCGCGCGACACAATGATCTGGAGTTCGACCGCGACGGCATGCATTTCACGGTCCACGTCCCTGATCAGCTGCAGCTCAAGGTCGAGCTCGAGGTGGAGAGCGACAAGCGTGAGCTCGAGATCGAGCTGAAGTGGTGATTACGGTCCCGATCGCCATCGTGGACTGAAAAACATAATGGGAGCGGGGCGCAGCGGGCGATCTGCGGTGAGTCGCCGCACAACACGCTCACTTTTCTACGCTCTCACCACGCGCCGGGGCTGTTGCCAGCGACGGCGGCGCCTTGTGGCGCGTGAACACGCCACGGCGAATGGGCGCATGCACGCGCCACGGCCAATGCGCGGCCAGCAGGCCCGATCCGATCCCGATCCCCATGCCGGCCGCGACGTCACTTGGGTAGTGGACGCCGGTATGCACGCGCGAGTACGCGACAGCGCCTGCCAAGGGCAATAGCGCCGGCACCATTACAGGCAGCTCGGTGCCGGCGGCGGTGGCGAACGCGAATGCTGCGGCAGTATGACCAGACGGAAACGACGTCGATCGCGGCATGCGGATGAGCGTCGGACGCGACGGCGAGAAGGGGCGCCGCCTGCGCACAAGCAGCTTTGCCGGGCCGTTGGCAACCGCCGCCGCGATCGCGATCGCGATGAGGCCGCGTCCGGCCGCCCTGCGCCCTCCTCGCCCCCCGAACAGCGCGAGCGCGCCCGCAAGCAGCAGCCACAGGCGCGAGTAGTTCGCCGCCCGCGTGATGGCGACGAGCGTGCGATCCAGTGCGGATGAGCGAGTCCGAAACGAATGCCTCATCAGCCGTCGGTCCAGGATCTCCACGCGACGCCACATCGTCACTGAACCTTAGGCTCCCGCAGGCAGCGCGACACGTAGGCGGCCCAACCGGTGCCGAGCAGCATGCCGGCGATCACGTCGCTCAGATAGTGGACGCCAAGGTAAATGCGAGACGCGGCCACGGCGAGGACGATCAGGAGCGCGAGCCCCGCGGCCACACGAGTTGTCCTCGGCGACCTGCCCGCCGCTGGCAACACCAACACCAGCGAGAACCAGAACGCGCTCGCCTGCGTCGCATGCCCCGAGGGAAAGCTCGAGCCCGCAACCGCCTGCAGGTGCTCGACGGGCGGACGCGGCCGGGACACGAGCTGCTTGACCAAGTCCGATATCAGCATCGCGCCGCCGAGGCTGAGCGCGACCGCCAGCGCCTCTCGGCGCAGCCCCGCCCGGATGAGCGCCAGGCAGGCGATCAGGGCGAGTGGGACCAACAGAAATGCGCTCCCCGCCCAAGTGACCACTTTCGTCACTTCGGTGAGGGCCGCCGTGCGCTGAGCGGCCACTTCGCGCACTGCGTTCAGGTCTGCGGACCCAACAACTGAGGTCCATAGCTCCCCGACACCCCAACCGAGGAGCACGAAGACGGCCAGGCCGAGCATGAGCCGCGTGGCCGGGTGGCTCACCGGCCGGCCGCTACGCGAAGCAGTGTGCCGAGGTTGTCCGTCGTGAGTGCCACCGTGCGCGCCGCCGGTGACAGGCCTGCGCTGCGTGGCAGCCGCACGCGCAGCGCGCCGGGCAGTGACACGAAGCGCAACGGCGGGTCGAGCACGAGCGCCTCGCCGTCGAGGCCGATCTCCACAGGGCTTGCCGAGCGGACCTCGAACTCCAGCGCAGACCAGGACAGCAGACCGGGGTAGCGCCCCGTCTGGCCCACCAGCTCAAGCGCTACGAGCTTGGAGACGTCGGTGCTTCGCACCCGGGCGGCGACGATGCCGAGCATGCCCGTGTCGATCCGCTCGCGCGTGCCGGCACCGGCCAGGTGCGTGAGCTGATACGGGTTATTCGACACCAGCACGAGCGGAGCATCGTTGCAGTTAGTCCCGTCGGGGGCGGTGAACTCGAGGTCGATCGCCTCAGCGTCTGGGCCGAGCAGGTCCGGCAGCATGTCTGTCCACGTCCCGAGCTTGGCGTCGCGATAGGCCTCGGACTGGACGACCTTTGCGTAGACGCCGAGCGACGCGTTGTTGACGAACACGCGGTCGTTCACGCGCGCAAGGTCGATGCGCCGCTCGACGCCGTCGGTGAACGCGTCCAGCGCACCCACGACGTCCTCCCGGTCCAGGCCGAGGTCAAGCGCGAAGTGGTTTCGCGTGCCCGCCGGGATGCAGACGTGGGCAACGTCGCGTCGTGCGGCGACGGTCGCCACGAGCGCCTGCGACCCGTCACCTCCAGCCATCCCGATGACCTGGGCGCCGCGCGCGATGGCGCTCTCGGCGAGCTCGAGCAGATCGTCGCCCGGCTCAAGGATGATCGGCTCGATGCCTCGCCGCTGAGCCTCCCGGGCGAGATCGAAGCGCTCGGCCTTGCCGCCGCCCGACTTCAGGTTGATGATCAGCGCCGCGGAGCCGGCTGCGCCCACCGGCACGAGCACGGCGGCGGCGCCGCGAACGGCCGCGTCGCCGGTCCGCCCCAATGCGTAGCGCGCGGCCAGACCGAAGACGGCCAGAAGCAAGAGCAGCGCGACCAGCACAACCACTCCTTGCCAGTTGGTCACCAGTACCACGATCAGACCGATCCCGCTGAGCGCGGCGAGCGCCACGCCGGCCGCTCGCCAGGGGCCGCGACGGGTCAAGGCGACCCAGATCGCCACGTTCGTGACCAGCACGAGCCCGAGCGCCAGCGCCGTTACAAGGACATCGCCTGCCAGCGCGACTGCTGCTACGACAGCCATCACAACCGGCGCGAGGAGCGCCACGACCGCAGCGATGCGAGGCCACAATGACCGCCGCGCCGCAGGGCCCTCCGGAGACGCGGGGGTCGCCTGCACGATCAGTTCATCTTCCCAGGATCCGGACGTGGTGTCACGCGGCGGACCTGCCGACGCATCGTCCGCGGAGACGTGTGCGGTTACAATCGCGCGCACCTACACACCGAGAGTGAGTCGAATGACTACAAAGCAACACTTCACACCTGCTGAATGGGAGCAGATCCTCGAGGGACCGCCGAGCGCCGGCATGCTCGTTATGACCGCGCAGCACGGCGGAATGTGGCGTGAGACTGTTTCGATGGCAAAGGCATACGCGGAGGCTCGCGAGCAGCACGGTGAAAGCGAGCTACTCGACGAGATCGTTTCCGAGAAGCCCAAGATCGACCACGCGCGGTATCACTCACCTGAAGAGTTGCAGGAGCACGCTTTGGCGCATCTGCGCGATGCGGTGGCGCTGCTCAAGGACAAAGCCACGCCACAGGAGCTCGAAGACTACAAGCGCTTCGTTGTCAATCTCGCAGAGAGGGTCGCCGACGCACACCGCGAGAGCGGTGACGCTCAGGGATCGGTCAGCCAGGCGGAGCGAGCTGCGATCGACTCAATCGTGCAAGCCCTCGCCTAGGGAGCAGAGTCGCAAGCTCGTACGCGACCGCAAACCCAGCTGGATCGTCCTGCAAGCAGTGCGTCGGGTCGACGAGAATGTCCTCTGAGGCGATGAACGATCTTGACGAGGCGATCCCCCAGTTCGGAGCTGGCCTGCGCCTGGATCAGATATCGGCGCTCTACGACCTCGTGGGCGGGCTCGTGCTCGCCGCCCGCGGCCGCCAGACGGCTGATAGTGCTGGTCCCCGTCGTGTCGGCGACGGCTTTATTAGCGCTCAGCTTCGAGGCGCTCAAGCATGGGATCGCCGACGCGGGGCTGCGCGCTCTGATTGCTCCGCCGGACGTTCTGCTCGCTCCTGTATGCGCTCGGGGAGGACCCGGCGTGGTCATGGACGAAATGGGGCACGCCGACCCGGCGCTCGCGCGCAGGATCCACCGCCAGTCGATGCGCCGTGGCGAGGACGAGAAGGCAGTGCTGCGGGCGCTGGCCGAGGGCGATTATCTGGCAGTGGATGGCAGTAGAGCGGGAATCCAGGACGTGAGCCACGCCGACCATGAGGCTGCCTGACGAAAAATCTGCCTGTTTGCAGGCACATCACAAGCGCGCCCGGCAAGATTCGAACTTACGACCTCTCGCTCCGGAGGCCATTGCCGCTGGCGCCGAGGATGCCCGGATTGCCAGTGTCCATAAGGGATTTCGGCGGTTGGCCAGCGACGGCGATACGGCGGGATTGGCGTTGATTTGGCGGGTTTGGGCAGCGGAAGGCGACTGCTGCCCAAACGTCACGCGGCGAGTGACTCCTTGGCGTCCACGGACTCGACTTCGATGGCGTGCGGGTACAGCGCCCCGAGATCGGTGGCGTGCAGAGCGCGGGAGACCGCACCCGTGGCGACCTCGGCCGCTGCGGCGGCGTCCTCGGCGTTGGTGGCAACCGTGATGCGCGCGGTCGTGCTGTCGTCCCAAGAGATCACCGGCCCAAGGTCTCCGTGGTTGCCCTCAAGCCAGCCGATCAAACGCTCCCACGAAGCCTCGTCCGCGAGGCGGACGCCGGGGATCTGGACGAAGATGCGGTATTCCATGTTCACTGCTTATACCCCTTCCGCTTGAGATCGGCAAGCAGGTTGCTCCAAGTTCGTTGCGACGAAGGCGTGCCGGGCATCCGCGCGGCGGCAGTGGAGCCGTCCGGCGGGAAGAGCAGCCAGTACTCCTTGCGCTTCTCGACACGCCAACCCTTGCGCTCAAGGTCTCGGCGCAGCTTTCTGGCGTCTCCTTGGTAGCTCACGGGTCCGGAACCTACACAGGCCGAGATTCGGGCGAACCTCGGCCTGGCGCCGCGGATCTTCCCTGCGCTGGCGTGATGTGGACTTAGCGCGCGGAACGATCACCGTGCGGGCCGCCAAGACCGATGCCGGAGTGCGAACAGTCAACATCCTCCCGGTCCTCCGCGACGAGTTGGGCGCCTACCGGGCGCGTCTGGACTCGACACCCGACGCACTGGTTTTCGCTACTGCCACGGGGCGCCGGCAGGGCGCAACGAACGTCCGCCGCCGGATGCTCGCCAAGGCCGTCGAGCAGGCCAACAAGCAGCTCGCCAAAGATGAAACCGAGCCGCCGCCTGAGGGCCTGACGCCGCACTCGCTGCGCCGCACTTTCGCATCGCTATTCGCCATCGGCGAGACGCCGCCCTACGTGATGGCGCAGATGGGGCATACCACGGCGAGCCTCACACTGGCGATCTACGCCCGCCAGATGAACCGCCGCGACGGTGGCCGGGGGGTCTGAAGGCCCTTGTGGAGGGCCGTGAATGCGTCTCGCCCCCTGTTGCTGTCCCTGTGGAGCAACCGGCGACAAGGATCAGGCCAAGCAGGCCAATCAGCGAGGCCAAGCCCCTCATGCAGGCAGTCATGAGAGCCGAACCTCTCCGCGCATGGGATTCACGCGGCTATCTTACGCTTGACGAGAACAGAGGCCGCGAGCGCTTGTGGCGGGCCATGATTGGGCAGCAACGGGCAGCAGCGGCGATATTAGCGTCCCCAAGGCCACCATCAAGACCAACGATTGCGAGCGGAAAACCGCTCGATAGCAGGGGATACGCTTTACGCGCCCGGCAAGATTCGAACTTGCGACCTCTCGCTCCGGAGGCACCACACGGAGGAAGCGAAAGAGGCGCAGAAATGGCTCTGGCAAGCCAGACTCGCAGGCGGGATGGGACGAGTGATGCGCGCGGATACGGGCAGATTCCGGGGGGTTTGGGCCACCAGGAGGGCTCAGTGGCCCAAACCCTAAGCCGAGTTGTAGGGTCAAGCATCGTCTGAAACGCTCTCTAGCATTCGTCCGCTATGAATTTGTTGCTCATCACTGGTGCGGGGGCGAGCCGGAGCCTTGGCGAGCCCGATGACCCGCTACCGCTCATGCCGGACTGGTCTGATGCGCTTTGTACGGCGCTCGATGGCGCAGAGCAAGGGCTTGCGACGGCCTGTCACTTGGCGCCAGGAATGAGCGGGGAGGCATTCGAGGAAGCTCTCGGGCTTCTTCTCCGCTGGCAACAGGTTCGCCATTTAGAGGAGCGCTTTGCTGGTCTTGGCGGCCCAAATCCCGGCTTGGTGGGCGGCGAAGTCATGCAGTCCAGAAACCGGACTACAACGCGCCTTCAGGAGATCGTCAGGGTGGTCAACCAGACGCTATACGACCAGTTTGGGCAAAGGCGCGTAAACGACGAGCGAGCGGTAGAAGCATATAAGGCCCTTCTCGATACACAACTCGACGTGAGCGGCCTTGTGGTAGCGACGACGAACTACGACCGCGCTGGCGAGGCGGCGTTGGCAGGGTTAGGCAGGCAGGTTGACACTGGCTTCCGGAATGCCCCCGGACGCACACCTGCATTAGAAATGCATGGCCTCGTAGAGTCTTCAAATGCGGAAGTCACGCCATACCTCCATCTCCACGGCTCGGTTGGTTGGTACGAGCGAGAAGGGACGGTCTTCGACCACGCGGCCGACCAACCTTTCAACCCATCGTTGGGAACACCCGTGGTGCTCTACCCGGATCCCGAGAAGGACCCAACCAACGATGCAACTGTGAGTGATCTGTGGACGGAGTTTCGTGTGGCGCTCAGCACTGCGGACCATGTGCTCGTACTCGGGCATTCTCTCCATGATCCGGCGCTTGTGAGCGCGATCCGCGCTGCGAAGCCGCGAAAGCTGGCAGTGACGATCTTCACTGATGACCAAGCCAAGTGGGTCAAGAAGCAACTCCCGTCCGCGATCCCAATGCGAACTGACTTTGGTCCAGAACTTGAGGTAGACGTGGCCGCCGTGGCTGCGTTTCGTGGCTAGTTGCCACAATGTGCAGGTAAGCACGCGACCCTATAGGGCATGACCGCGAAGAGAAGCTACGGCAGACAATTGAAGACCTGTCTGAGGCCGACACGCAGGATAATCTCGGCTTCGTTATCTGCCGGCGCGGAGCGCTGAGGCCGTCATCGATGCCTCTTCGGGGACGTATCTTGCTTCTCGGCTTGGTCCATTGCATCTGCGAGTTGGCGCAGGTCGGCGTCGAGGGCACGTAGGAAGCGCATGGCAGTGTTCCAACGAACGCCGCGTTGGCCACGCTCGACGCGACCGACGAACGTGGGGTGCGCGTCGAGGCGGTCGGCAAGTTGCTCTTGGGTTAGTCCGGCCTGGCTGCGCAGCTCGCGCAGCGCGCGGCCGAGAACGATCTGATCGTGCTCGGTCGTCGTGGTGGCGGTGGCGTGTTTGCTCACGCCGGGAACGCTCGCGTGGCGGCCTAACATCCACCAGAGCCGTTTTGGTCTGATTCTGGTAGTCTTGGCTCATTCATAAAAGTGCCGGGGCACCGCTCACACGGCCCCCGGCGCGGCACCGAGAGCTGACACTCCCGGCACAGACGACACCTTACCCGCATGGGCTGGGTGCCTTCCTCGCCAAGAGCCGGTCCTCGGGCCTCCAATGACAAGGAGACCCGATATGAACACCATCGCAATTCCCGCCTCGTTCCTGAGCATCATGCGCTCGGCCCTGGTCAGCGAGATGGGCCGAGTCACCAGTCTGATCGAGGACACGGCATGGCTACCTGAGTCCGAGCGCGCGCCCGAGTGGTGGGTCGGCCTGTGCGACGAGTTCGACGCTTGCCGCTCCCTTCTGGATCGCGTCGGCTGGACTGACCCGAAGCAGGAGGTCACGCGCTTCATCCATTTAGACGATGATCGCCAGGTGGTGCTCTTGAGGGCACTGAAGGCTCGGCTTGAAATCGAGCGGGACTACACGAAGGTCGAGCCGCACCTGAAGGGCGCCGTCCGGCAGAAGCGCACCGCCAAGCGCAACGTCAGGCAGATCGACAGTTTTTTTGCCACCACCGGCCTGAAGGGGGGTGAGTGATGTCTGGCGTTCGGGAGACCGGGTGCCGCGTCGGCCAGTGTGACGCCGAGCGCGCCATCGTCGTGCAAGTGCTGCGGGACGACCACGACGAGCGTTGGTCGCGCGTGGAGCTTGAGAGCGAGATTCACGACGTGGAGCCGTTGACGATTAGCGATGCGTTGGAGACCCTGCGCCAGGAGGGCGTCGTGCATCTCTCGGGCGAGCTGGTGTGGGCCTCTCGGTGCGCGCGGCACTTGAACGTGCTGGGGATGGTCTCGATATGAACGCGGACAGAGCGCTTGCCGAGGCGGCGCGGCGGCTGGGGCCGGCACGGAAGCGCGGCGCTCAGAAGTACAAGCAATCTTGATGGCGTGCCTTCAAAAAGGCGCTATCCTATGAGCATGGCGCGCAAGAAGACAACCGTCTACCTGGAGCCCGACCTACTCACCGCGACGAAGACCCTCGCGGCCAGCTCGGGACGCCGCGAGTACGAGGTCATCGAGGATGCCCTGCGCGTCTACATGCGCAGCGAGGAGGCAGCCAAGAGCCGCCAGGAGCTGCGTGCGATGCTCGACCGATGGACGCAGGCCGGCGACGGCTTGAACGAAGACGAGGGGCTTGACCTCGCTACCCGCGAAGTCCACGCTTACCGTCGCGAGCAACGCGAGCAGCATTCATAGCCAGCGGTGCGCCGGGCCGTCTTTGATCCCAATGTGCTGATCTCAGCGCGACTGTCTCCCAACGGCACGCCCGCGCAGCTGCTGGCCGCATGGATGGACGGGCAATTTGAGCTGGTGCTCAGCCCGGCGCTTCTCGCTGAGCTGGCCGGCGTGCTCGACCGGCCAAAGTTCCGTCGCTGGCTGACCGCTGAGGAAGCCCACGCTTTCGTGGGCAGGCTGCGGACCAGCGCCACCCTGATAGACGACCCCCCAACGGCTGCGCCAAGCACACCGGACCCCGGCGACGATTACCTCATCGCCCTCGCTCAAAAAGCCAACGCTGACTGCTTGGTCTCTGGCGATAGCGACCTCACTGGGTTGGCCGACCCTCACCCGCCGGTCTTCGCACCCCGCGCCTTTTTTGACAGCCTGCAAGAAGCAAAGTAGACGGGCTCCAGAGGGCGAACAGGGTGCATGGTGGCGGCTTGCGCCCGAACTCAAGAGGCACCCAGGGTGTTGATCTGCGTGTTGAGTTGGGTGTAGATCTATGAGATCGACACCCAATTCAACACCCTGCTGCCCGCTCGCTCCCTGAATTTGGCTCTGCGCCTGGCTTTGAGGAAGGGGGTCCCCGCCTTTCCGCTGCGCTTCAACCCGGGGACCCCCTTCCTCGACCAAGACAAAACAGAGTTTGTCGAGGAACGCCAGGCGCAGAGTGTGGGCGGGAGCGAGCGGGCAGCAGGGCAGTGGAGGGACGAGAACAACAACAAAAGGGGACAGGTAAGAGGCAAGGACGAACAGGGGATGGGCAGGCGGCGGTAGTGGCGTCTGCTGGTGGTGGCCGGGCGGCGGGTGGCAGGAAGAGGAGAGCTACGTGGGGAGGATGGCGGTGGCGACTACGGGCGCGCATTGGTCTCATTGGGCGCGAGCGGCAGGGCGTGGCGCTGATGATCCTTGAGCGCGGTGAAAGTCAGCCGGCGACGGTTCGCCGAGAATGGCAATGGCAGGTCGCTCCCCCGCTGTCAAGCAAGTAGAAGCCCCCGCCTGCGGCGGGGTACAGCCAGTCACATCACTACTTGCTTGACAGCTCCTCCACGACCTGCAACGGCGGCAATTGTGTTTGGGCATCCGCCCAAATGGCTCGGGAGAGCTCAGCACCCACAGGAGGACCCATAGACCATGCCCTCGCACGAACGCCACAGAACCGCCCAGACCCGCCACGGTGGCAGGGCCGGCTCGCCTCGGCTCGGGTCCCCTCGGCGCCAGATCGACGCTCGGCTGGGGCAACGCAGAGCCAATCTCTTTGCACGACAGGTGGCCAGCCTGGCTTTTAAAGAAGAAGACCATGCAAGAACAGCCCGGACACACCACGCCAATCCGAACGGGCGTCTCGATCATGCTGCTGGCCACCAACTTCGACGTGACCTACGTCCAACACCAGGTCGGGCACAGCGAAAGCCGGATGACGCTGGACGTGTACGCGCAACTGCTGGACCGTCGCAAGCGCGAGCACGGCGCCGCGTTCGACGCGCTGCTCACAGACGCACGAGACACGCTCTACGGCCCCGATACACCAGGGTTTAGCCCACCGTTTGGCCCACCAAATCCCGAAACGCCCGACGTGCCCCCCGAGCCGATCATGCCAACCCCCGGATTTGCAGGGCATTCACAAGCGCGCCCGGCAAGATTCGAACTTGCGACCTCTCGCTCCGGAGGCGAGCGCTCTATCCACTGAGCTACGGGCGCGGGATCGCACCGATGGGCCGGTGCGTCGCAGTGGGAGCTTAGCTACCGTTGGCGGAGTGGACCTGTCTGTGTTCTTCGCTGGGACTGGCGGCTCAGTGCCGGGGCCGCGGCGTGGGCTGCCTGCGATCCTGGTGCGGCGCGGGGCGGATCGCCTGCTGTTCGACTGCGGGGAGGGGACGCAGCGGCAGTTGGTGCGCTCGGTGGGACTTGCGGACCTGGACAGCGTCTTCCTCACGCACTTTCATGCGGATCACTGGTTGGGGTTGCCGGGGATGCTGAAGTCCTTTGCGCTGCGGGAACGCGAGCAGCCGCTCACGATTTATGGGCCACCGGGGTTGCGGGATCTGATGGAGCAGGCTCGCTTCATCTATGGGCGCCTGCCCTATGAGCTGAGCGTCGCGGAGTTGCAGGCTACCGAGGCGGTCGAGCGGGACGGGTATCGGGTGGCCGCGATCCCCGTGAACCATCACCGCGGGCACGCCTTTGGGTATGCGCTCGTTGAGGACGCGCGGCCCGGGCATCTGGACCCGGAGCTGGCTGAGCGGTTGGGGGTCACGCCAGGACCTGACTTCGGGCGCCTGCAGCGCGGAGAGACCGTCAACGGGGTGACGCCCGAACAGGTGATGGGGGAGATACGTGAGGGGCGCAAGATCGTCATATCGGGGGATACCTCACCCTGCGAGGCGTTGCGGATCGCCGCGCACGAGGCGGATGTGCTGGTGCATGAGGCCACCTTCACCGAGGAGGATGCGCCTCGCGCGCGCGAGACCGGACACAGCACTGCCCGCCAGGCGGCTGAGCTGGCCCGCGAGGCGCAGGTGCGCATGCTGGCGTTGGTGCACCTGTCGATACGTCACTCCGCCTCGGACTGCAAGGCGCAGGCCCGCGCGGTGTTCCCAGCCGCGCAGGTGCCGCGCGACTTCGACACCATCGAGGTGCCCTTTCCCGAGCGCGGCCCCCCACAGCTGGTGCGTTGGTCCGAGCGCGAGCGCGGGGCCGGGGAATCCGGGGTCGGCGTGGAAAACGGCGGGCAGGTGGATGCCCCCAACGGGGATGGCACGGCAGGGGCGGATATGGAGCCTGTCGCCCCGCGCTGATACATTCACCACAGAGTGCTCCTTTAACCCGGTCCGGCGAGGCCAGGAAGGAAAAGAGACGGTGAGCAAAGAGAAGGTCGTCCTCACAGAGGACGACGTGCGGCGGGCGCTGGTGCGCATCGCCCATGAGATTGCCGAGCGAAACCCGCAAGCGCCCCAGGCGCAGACGCTGGTGATCGTGGGCATCCACCGCCGCGGGGCCTATCTGGCACGTCGCCTACAGACACTGCTCAGCGAGCTTTTGGGGTTCGACGTGCCGCTGGGGGATCTCGACATCGGTTTCTATCGCGACGACGTCGGGCGCAGGCCGCAGGCGCCGGTGGTGCACGCCTCGCACATCGACTTCGATGTCAGCGGGCGCACCGTCGTGATCGTGGACGACGTGCTCTATACCGGGCGCACCGTGCGCGCCGCCATCGAGGCGCTTTTTGACTACGGCCGTCCCGCTCGCGTACAGCTTGCCGTGCTCGCCGATCGCGGTCACCGCGAGCTGCCCATTCGACCCGACTACGTGGGCAAGAACCTGCCCACCTCGCGCGAGGAGCATGTGCACGTGCGCATGCGTGAGCTGGACGATGTTGACGAGGTGGCGATCGGTGCCCTCAGCGCTGCCGCGCTGGCCGACACCAACGAGGGCGAGGCCCGCGCATGAAGCATCTGCTCTCCATCGAGGAACTCGACCGCGCGGCGATCGAGCGCATCGTGGGGGAGGCTGAGCGCTTCGCCGAGGTCTCCGATCGGGAGATCAAGAAGGTTCCCGCGCTGCGTGGACGCATGGTGCTGAATCTCTTCTATGAGGCCTCCACGCGCACTCGCTCCTCCTTCGAGCTAGCCGCCAAGCGGCTGTCCGCCGATGTCGTCAACTTTGCCGCCAGCGGTTCAAGCGTGGAGAAGGGGGAGTCTCTGAAGGACACCATCCTTACCCTCAGCGCACACAAGCCCGATGCGATCGTCATCCGCACCCCTTGGGCGGGCGCGGCCGAGCTGGTCTCGCGTTGGTGCTCGGCCGCCATCGTCAACGCGGGGGATGGCAAGCACGAGCACCCCACGCAGGCCTTGCTCGATGTCTACACGCTGCGCCGCCGTCTGGGCTCGCTTGACGGCTGCTCGCTGTGGATCGTGGGAGATGTCGCGCACTCGCGCGTCGCGCGCTCCAACATTCTCGCCTTCCAGAAGATGGGGGCCAAGGTGACCGTCGCCGGGCCGCCCACGCTGATCCCGCGGGGTATCGAGGCGCTCGGTTGTGACGTGCGCTTCACCCTCAAGGAGCTGCCTTCGGCGGATGTGGTCTATGCGCTGCGGATGCAAAGCGAGCGCATGACGGACTCTTGGGTGCCTTCGATGCGCGAGTACGCCTCGCTGTACCAGATCAACGGCCGCCGTCTTTCGCCTCGGCAGGTGCTGATGCACCCCGGTCCCGTCAACCGCGGCGTGGAGCTCTCTGGTGAGGTGGTCGACTCCCCGCAAGCCATCATTACCGAGCAGGTCGAAGCAGGCGTGGTTGTGCGCATGGCCGTGCTCTACGAGCTCTTGTCAGGGGGACCTGTGCGTGGTCCCGTATCCGCGCCCGAGCCTCAGCTGGCGTGATGAGCAGCTCTCCTCTAGTCCAAGGCCCACACGTGCCCGCGGATCTCCTGCTGCGCGAAGTGCATCTGCTGGACCCTCGCGCCGGTATCGACGCGTTGCATGACGTGCGTGTGCGGGGGGGAGACGTGGCTGAGCTGGCCCCTGCGGGCACGCTTACCCGCGAGGACGGCGAGGAGACGATCGAGGGCCGTGGTCGTCATGTGTTCCCGGCCTTCTTTGATCCCCATGTGCATCTGCGTACCCCCGGTCAGGAGCACAAGGAGGATCTTGAGACTGGTACGCGCGCGGCGGCCGCCGGCGGGTTTGGGGCGGTCATCGCCATGCCCAACACCAACCCCGTCATCGATTCCGCGCCGCTCTTGCGCTCGCTGCGCGATGCCGCCGCGCGCGATGCCCGCGTGCCCGTCGGCTTCCTGCCCGCCATCACGCGCGGCCTTGCCGGCAGTGAACTGACGGAGATGGCCGAGCTGCGCGAGCAGGGAGCGCTCGGCTTCACCGATGATGGGCGCCCCGTGGTGGATGCAGGGATGCTGCGCAAGGCCTTGCGCTACCAGCGCCTCTGCGGCGGAGTGCTGGCGCTGCACGAGGAGGACCCTTCGCTCTCCCACGGCGGCAGCATGTACGAGGGCAAGGTCAGCGCCGCACTCGGCGTGGCAGGTATCCCCAGCGTGAGCGAGTCAACGATGGTCGCCCGCGATGCCACGCTGGCGGGATACGAGGATGGGCGTATTCACTTCCAGCACCTCAGCTGTGTCGACTCGGTCGAAGCCGTGGCCGCAGCCAAAGCCCGCGGCTTCAGGGTGAGCGCGGAGGTCACACCTCACCACCTGCTGCTCACCGAGGAGGACGTTCGCAGCCTCGATACGCGCATGAAGATGAACCCCCCTCTGGCTACCGAGGAGGACCGCCAGGCGCTGCTCGACGGGCTGCGATCGGGAACCATCGACTGCGTCGCAACCGACCACGCTCCGCACGCGCGCGATGAGAAGGAAGTCCCCTTCGAGCAGGCCCCGATGGGCACCACAGGTCTTGAGACGGCCTTCGCGGTGCTCTACACCGAATTGGTCCTCCCCGGTGTGCTTGAGCTGGGGCTGCTCGTGGACCGCATGACAGCGGGCGCCGCGCTGTATGAGATGCCGACCCCGCGCATCGCCAAGGGCGAGCGGGCCAACCTCACCTTGATCGACCTCGACGTGCAGTGGACGCCCGGAGAGCATGGCTGGGAGAGCCGCTCGGAGAACTGCTGCTTCGCCGGCAGACGCCTGCGTGGACGGGTGCTCCTGACGCTCGCCGCCGGGGCTGTGGCCTACCGTGAGCGAGCCTTCTCGGTGGTGGCCGCCTGATGCTCTGCCCTTATTGCGGAGAGGCGCGATGAGTCTGCTTTCACGTGAGCGCACGGCGCTGGTCGTGGTGGATGTACAGGAGGCTTTCCGTCCTTACCCTTCGTTCACCCAGGTTGTGGCGCAGTGCGCCAAGTTGGTGCAGGGAGCCCGTCTGCTGGATGTGCCTCGGATCGTGAGCGAGCAGTATTCCAAGGGCCTTGGCCATACCGCGCCTGAGGTGGGGCTTCAGGACGAGCCAACGATCGAGAAGAGCGTTTTCTCGGCTGCCCGCGCCGAGGGCTTTGACCTGCACGGCCGCACGCAGGCGATTGTGTGCGGCATCGAGACGCACGTGTGTGTCTCCCAGACCGTGCACGACCTGCTCGCGCAGGGCATGGAAGTGCATGTCCCCGCCGATGCCGTCGGCTCGCGCCATCAGATCGACTATGAGCGCGGCCTTGAGCGCCTGGAGCGAGCGGGCGCGATCGTCACCACTGTCGAGTCCGTCCTCTTCGAGCTGCTCGAGCGTGCGGGTACGCCCGAGTTCAAGGCCGTGCAGGAGTTGATCAAGTGAGCCGCCAGAGCGCTGCCACCGCCTACGTCCTCTTGGAGGACGGTACGCGCTTTGATGGCGAGCACTGCGGCGCCCCCGGCCACGCGCTGGGGGAGGTCGTCTTCACCACCGGCATGTCCGGCTACCAGGAGTCGATGTCCGACCCCTCCTTTGCCGGCCAGCTCATCACCTTCACCTATCCGCACATAGGTAACTACGGCTGCAGTGCGCAGGCCATGGAGTCAGAGCGTCCTTGGGCGCGCGCGGCGATCATGCGCGAGGCCGTCAATCGCGAGGACTCACCTGGAGCTGAGCGGGGCTGGCTTGACTGGCTGAGCGACTGCGGCGTCGTGGCGATCAGCGGTGTCGATACCCGTGAGCTCGTGCGCCACATCCGCGAGGCTGGCGCCATGCGCGGGGGTGTGTTTCCCGCCGACACGCCTGTGGCCGAGGCCATGACCTTGATTGAGGCGGAGCCGCCGATGGACGGTCAAGATCTCGCGGCCGTCGTCACCCCGCACGAAGTTACTCACCTCGGAGACGGGGACGGGCCGCGCATCGCTGTGCTCGACACCGGCATCAAGCAGTCGATCGTGCGTCACCTGCTGGCGCGCGGAGCGCGCGTCACCCTCTATCCGTGCGCGACCAGCGCCCAGGAGCTGCTGGCGCGCGACGTCGACGCGGTCTTTCTCTCCAATGGTCCTGGTGATCCCGCGGCGCTTGAGTACGTCGTGCACACCGTCCGCGAGCTCGTGGGCAAGCGCCCCGTGTGGGGCATCTGCCTCGGCCACCAGCTGCTGTGTCGCGCCATCGGTCTACAGACCTTCAAGCTGCCCTTCGGTCACCGCGGTGCTAACCACCCGGTGAAGGATCTGCATACCGGCCGCATCGAGATTACCTCGCAGAACCACGGCTTCGCGGTCCTCGGCCCGGATGGCACGCGCACTATCGATCACAACGAGCCCGTGCGCTGGGAGACCGACTTCGGCGCTGCCCAGCTTTCCCACGTCAACCTCTATGACCGCACCGTCGAGGGTCTGGAGCTGCTCGACGTACCCGGCGGGACCGTGCAGTACCACCCCGAGGCCGGTCCAGGGCCCCACGACAGCCTCTACCTCTTCGACCGTTTTCTGGAGCGCATTGCCGCGGCGTGATGACATCCACAAGGTGATGATCCTGGGCTCCGGCCCGATCGTCATCGGTCAGGCCGCCGAGTTTGACTACTCCGGCGTGCAGGCCTGCAAAGTCCTGCGCGAGGAGGGCTATGAGGTGGTGCTTGTCAACTCCAACCCCGCCACGATCATGACCGATCCGGAGTTCGCCGATGCCACCTACGTCGAGCCCCTACTGCCTGGCCCCGTAGCGCAGGTGATTGAACGCGAGCGACCCGACGCACTGCTGCCCACCTTGGGCGGGCAGACGGCCTTGAACCTGGCCAAGGCGCTGCACGACAACGGCACGCTTGAGCGCCTGGGCGTGGAGTTGATCGGCGCCGACTATGACGCGATCGAGCGGGCCGAGGACCGCGAACTGTTCGCCAGCACCATGGAGCAGGCGGGACTGCGCATGCCCGCCAGCGCCATCGCCACCACGCTGGAGGAGGCCTTGCAGGCCCTGCCCGCACTGGGCCTGCCTACGATCATCCGCCCCGCCTTCACCTTGGGCGGGCGCGGCGGTGGCATCGCCCGCAGTGCCGAGGAGTTCCGCACGATCGTCGCGCGCGGCCTTGAAGCCTCACCGATCAGTCAGGTGCTGCTCGATCAGTCGGTCCTCGGTTGGGGCGAGTTCGAGCTGGAGGTGATGCGCGACCACGCCGACAACGTCGTGATCGTCTGCTCGATCGAGAACATCGACCCGATGGGCGTGCATACCGGCGACTCGGTCACCGTGGCCCCGCAGCAGACCTTGAGCGACAGCCTCTACCAGCGTCTGCGCGACCAGGCCATCACCGTGATCCGCGCCGTTGGTGTCGAGACCGGGGGCTCCAATGTGCAGTTCGCGGTCAACCCGGACACCGAGGAGATCCTCATCATCGAGATGAACCCGCGCGTCTCGCGCTCCTCTGCGCTGGCCTCCAAGGCCACGGGCTTTCCGATTGCCAAGATCGCCGCTCGTCTGGCGGTCGGTTATCTGCTGGAGGAGATCGACAACGACATCACCGGCGTCACGCCCGCCTGCTTTGAGCCCACCATCGACTACGTCGTGGTCAAGTGGCCCCGCTTCGCGTTTGAGAAGTTCCCTGGCGCCTCCACCACGCTCACCACGCACATGAAGTCGGTGGGGGAGGTGATGGCGATTGGCCGCACCTTCGGGCAGGCCTTCGGCAAGGCGCTCAGATCGCGCGAGCTCGATGAGCCTCCACGCCTGAAGAGCACCGCGGATCAGGACCTGCTCACGAGCCTCGAGATTCCCGGCCCCGACCGCTACGAGGCGATCCTCGAGCTCTTGGCGCGCGGCACAGCCATCGAGGAGATCCACGAGCTCACCAAGATCGACCTCTGGTTCCTGCGCGAGTTGCAGGCGCTGGCCCTCGACCCTGAGGGCCCTTTCAGCGGCGAGCGCTCCTTCAAGTCCGTTGACACCTGCGCCGCGGAGTTCCCCGCGCGCACGCCTTACTACTACTCCGGCTGGGAGCGCAAACAGGCGCATGAGGTGCAGCGCGGCGAGCGGCCCTCGGTGGTGATCCTCGGCGCCGGCCCCAACCGCATCGGTCAGGGCATCGAGTTCGACTACTGCTGCGTGCACGCCGCCATGACCGTGCGCGAGTCCGGCCGCGACGCCGTGATGATCAACTGCAACCCCGAGACGGTCTCGACCGACTACGACACCTCCGACCGCCTTTACTTCGAGCCGCTCACCCTGGAGGACGTGCTGGGCGTCATCGCGGTGGAGCAGCCCGAGGGGGTCATCGTGCAGTTCGGCGGACAGACCCCGCTGAAGCTGGCAGCTGGACTGGAGGCCGCCGGCGTGCCATTGCTGGGCACGAGCGTGGACGCCATCGACCTGGCCGAGGACCGTGGGCGCTTCGGAGCGCTGCTTGAAAAGCTCGGCTACCAGGCGCCGCCTTTCGCGACCGCCAACTCGGTGGCCCAGGCGCTTGACCGGGGCGACGAGGTCGGCTACCCGCTGTTGGTGCGCCCTTCCTACGTGCTCGGTGGGCGAGCAATGGAGATCGTCTACTCCCGCGATGGCCTCGCTGACTATCTGGCACGCCAGAGCAGCGCCCCATCCTCGCCTGACGCGGCAACCTCCCCCTCAAAAGAAGACGCTCGGACGCCGGGCGGCGCGATCTTCCTCGATCGCTTCCTTGAGAACGCAATCGAGGTCGATGTCGACGCGCTGTGCGATGGGCAGGACGTGTGGATCGGCGGCATTATGCAGCACGTCGAGGAGGCCGGCGTGCACTCAGGCGACTCGGCCTGTGTGCTGCCGCCGCACTCGCTGGGTGGGGAGATGCTGGAGCAGATTCGGGCCGCCACGCGCGGGATCGCCTTGGAGGTTGGGGTGGTCGGGCTGCTCAACGTTCAGTTTGCCGTGCATGGCGAGCGCCTGTATGTGATCGAGGCCAATCCGCGCGCCTCGCGGACGGTGCCGTTCGTGTCGAAGGCTGTCGGCGTGCCGCTGGCCAAGCTCGCCTGCCGCATCATGCTCGGCGAGCGCATCGCCGCGCTCGGCTTGCCGCAGGGGCGTGAAGGGCTTGGCTTTGGCGACCACGTCTCGGTCAAGGAGGCCGTGCTGCCGTTCGACCGTTTTGAGGGGGCCGATGCGGTGCTCGGGCCCGAGATGCGCTCCACCGGCGAGGTCATGGGCATCGCGCGTGACTTTCCCACGGCCTTTGCCAAGGCTCAGGCAGCCGCGGGTGCTCCACTGCCCGCAGGCGGCACCGCCTTCATCACCGTCACCGACTCCGACAAGGCCGGCGCTTTCGCCATCGCCCAGATCCTGCACGACGCGGGCTTTCGCATTGTCGCCACGCGCGGCACGGCGGAGGCCATCGCGCGCATGGGCGTGCCCGTCGAGCGCCTCAACAAAATCGGCGAGGGCTCTCCGCACGTGGTGGATTGGATCGAGCGTGGGGATGTCGACCTCGTCGTCAACACTCCCACCGGATCGGGCGCGCGCACCGATGGTTGGGAGATCCGCCGCGCTGCCGTCGGCCATGGCGTGCCTTGCCTGACCACGCTCGCCGCCGGTGTCAGCGCCGCCCGCGCCATCGCCGGTGCGCATACAGGAGGCGAGCCGCCTGTGCTCTGTTTGCAGGAGCTGCACGGCTACCGTGCGCGCGGCAAGGCGGATGAGGCCGAGGTGGCGTGAGCGGGTCGGATAGGCCAGTCCTCGACGGGTCCTCAGATGGCACGTCGCAGTGCGCCAGTGCACGCGTGCAGGCGCCGATTGGCAGGCGGCTGCTGACCGTCGCCGGTATGGACGAGTTGGGCGCCTATCGCGTATTACGCCTGTCCGATCCCTCTGGCCCGCGGCCTCAGCCGGGTCAGTTCTCGATGCTCACCGCCGCCGAGCGCTGGGGGGGAGGGGAGGATGACCGTCCTCACGTGCCGCGCGCCTTCTCCGTTGCGCGCTGGCAGGACGGCGAGGCTCACTACCTGCTTGAGGATGTCGGCCCGGGTACGCATCGGCTCTGCGAATTGCGCGGTGGAGATGAGGTGTGGGTCTTGGGGCCTCTCGGCCGGGGCTTCACCGCACCTGCAGAGGACCAGCGCGCGATCCTCGTGGGGGGCGGTGTGGGCATCGCGCCGCTGGCCATCCTCCAGGACACCTTTGGAGACCATGCCGATACTCAGGGAACTGTCGCTCTGCTTGGCTTCCGCGACGGCGCCCATACCCGGGGGGCATCGCTGCTGCGCGGTGCGCAGGTGGCCACCGATGACGGTTCGGTTGGCCACCATGGCCTGGTTACCGACCTGCTCGTGCGCGAACTGGATGAGACGCCGCGGGCGATCGTCTACGCCTGCGGCCCCGCGCCAATGCTGGAGGCCACTAGGGCGATATGCGGCGCGCGCGACGTGCCCGCGCAACTGGCGCTTGAGTCCGGAATGGCCTGCGGCTTCGGGGCCTGCTTCGGGTGTGTCGTGCCGCTGAGGGACGGCAGCTACCTGCGCGTGTGTCTCGACGGTCCGGTGATCGATGCCGCCAGGCTGGAGCGCGTCGATGCGCATGCGGGAGCTCCGGCATGAGCGTCAGCTTCTGCGGCCTGCAGCTGGCCCATCCGGTGATCAACGCCTCGGGCACCTTCGACCTGCTTGCCGCCAATACCGCCTTCGGCGAGTCGCTGCGCGAACGGTTTCCCTTCGCGGCCTTTGTGTCCAAGACGATCACATTGGAGCCTCGCAAAGGCAATCCGCCGCCACGCCTATGGGAGGCGCCCGCCGGGCTTCTCAACTCCATCGGCCTGCCCAACAAGGGTCTGCAGGGCTATCTCGCCAACGACCTACCCGCTATCAGTGAGCTGCTTGGGAAAGTGCGAGCCCAGCCGCCCGTGCCTTTGATCACCAACGTGATGGGCTCAACTGCTGCCGAGATCGCCCAGCTGCTAAACGCCTGCGAGCAACGCGAGGAGATATCCGCGGTGGAGCTCAACGTCTCCTGTCCCAACGTCAAGACAGGTCTTGACATCGGTGCCGATCCCGTGCAGTTGGAGGTGGTTGTTCGGGAGGTGCGCCCTCATCTCTCAAAGCCGCTGATCGTCAAGCTCACACCCAACACCGCCGACGTTGCCGCCTGCGCCTTGGCCGCTCAGGAAGGTGGCGCTGATGCCATCTCGCTCATCAACACCCTGCGTGCCATGGCGCCAGGCGGAGGTTCGCCGAAGCCGTGGCTGGGTGGGGGGACGGGAGGCCTCTCCGGTCCTGCCATTCGTCCCGTAGCGCTTGCCCAGGTGGCCGCGGCGGCTCGGCGCGTATCAATCCCAGTCGTGGGTATGGGTGGGGTGCAGAGCGCCAAACACGCCCAGGATCTGCTCGATGTAGGCGCAACATTGGTGGCGGTCGGCACTGAGAGCTTTCGCGATCCCTCCGCTGGAAGCCGTATCGCGCACGAACTCTCGGGCGCGGCCGAAACCCCTGCAAACGCTACTCCCGACCATCCAGGAGCCTCTACATTGCTCAACCTCAAGTAGAGCTTCAGATCAATTAGGCCTTTTGCCCTTGCTCGTCACGCGGGGGTCTGTAGACTCGCCGCCCATGGCGATGGCGACGGGAACGTCTTCCCCCACGCATACGGCGGCCCCCGAGCGCTCACTCAACCAGCGAATGGATGCGCTTGCTCGCGCCAACCGCATTCGCACCAAGCGTGCGCAGCTCAAACGCGATCTGAAGTCCGGTCGGCTGTCGATTCATACCCTGCTGCTGAACCCGCCGGAGTATGTGGAGACCGCCAAAGTCTGCGACATGATGCTGGCCGTCCCCAAATACGGACGCGTCAAGGTCAACAAGATTCTCGCCCACTGCCGCATCTCGCCGAGCAAGACGATCGGCGGCCTTTCCGAGCGTCAGCGCTCCGAGCTCGTGTCGTTGCTGCGTCGCTAGCCCGGCGCCTCATTAGCTATCAGCTGCAACCACCAGCGGCAAGCTCCAAGTGCGTTCATCCTTCAGCCGCTCCTCACATTAGGGTCCCCCTCGTGGCACGCGTCTTTGTTATCACCGGCCCCTCGGGCGTTGGGAAGGGCACCCTCATTCGTGGTCTCATGGAACGTCTCCCGCAGTTGGAGCTGTCCGTCTCGGCCACCACTCGCTCCGCGCGCGCGGGCGAGCAGGATGGCGTGGACTACCACTTCCTCGCGCCCGCGGAGTTCCAGCGGCGTGTACAGGCCGGCGACTTCGTCGAGCATGCCGACTACGCCGGGCGCAGCTATGGCACCCTGCGCTCCGAGCTCGACGATCGCATGCACGCCGGCATACCTGTCGTGCTTGAGATCGAGGTTCAGGGTGCCCGGCAGGTGCGCTGTACCGTGCCCGACGCCGTCCAGGTGTTCATTGCCCCGCCTTCTCTGGAGGTCTTGCGCGAGCGGCTGATCGGGCGCGACACCGATCATCCCGAGGAGGTCGAGCGCCGCCTGCAGGTGGCTACGCAGGAGCTCACGGCCCAGCCCGAGTTCGAGCACGTCGTCGTCAACGACAGCCTGCCGGAGGCGCTTGAGCGCCTGACCGACATCGTCGCACTACACTTGAGGTCTGATTAAGAAAAGAGGGGCCCAGCTCGTCGTCCTGCCTGTGCCCCCTGGGTGCGGCCGGCTGCGCCACCTCTAACCACGAAAGGCCACAACCAAAGTGATCTCTCCCCGCATCGACCGTCTTCTGGAGAACGTCGACTCAAACTACGCCAGCGTGCTCGTCGCCGCCAAGCGCGCCCGGCAGATCAACAGCTACTACCACAACCTCGGCGAGGGCACCTTTGACGAGTTCCCCCCGCCCATGATCGAAACCGCTTCCAAGAACTACCTCACGATTGCCCTTGAGGAGGTAGCAGCGGGAAAGATCAAATACCACTACCGCTAGAGGCACTGTGCCCCGCATCCTCCTGGGCGTCAGCGGAGGCATAGCCGCCTACAAGGCGCTTGAGTTCGTGCGCTTGGCAACGGGTGCCGGGCACGCGTTGCGTGTGGTGCAGACGCAGGCCAGTCTGCGCTTCATTGGCGAGGTCTCCTTCGCGGCGCTGACGGGCGCGCCGGTGCTCAGCGATGAGCATGAACATGATCCCGCCCGGGGGGCGTTTCCCGACCAGCAGCCCCCCGAGCATGAACCCGTCAGCCACCTGGAGCTGGTGCGCAACGCCGATCTCTTCCTGATCGCTCCCGCCTCGGCGAACACAATCGCCAAGCTTGCCCACGGCATGGCCGACAATCTGCTCGGCAATTGCGCGCTAGCGGCGACCTGTCCGCTCGTCGTGGCGCCTGCGATGAACAACCACATGTACGAGCATCCCGCCACGCAGGCCAACCTGGCCACCTTGCGCGAGCGCGGTGTGCATGTGATCGAGCCGGATTCGGGGCGTCTGGCCTCCAAGGGAGAGCATGGTGTGGGACGCCTGGCCGAGCCAGCGCGACTGCTGCGGGAGTGCGAGGAGCTGCTGGGAGGCACGTCTTCTGGCGCCGGTGAGCCTGTCGCCGAGGAGTGGAGCGGCGTGCGCGTGCTGATCACCACCGGCGGCACCCGTGAGCCGATCGACAGCGTGCGCTTCGTCGGCAACAGCTCCTCAGGCCGCATGGGCCTGGCGTTGGCGCAGGCCGCACGCGCACGGGGTGCGCAGGTGACCGTGATCGCCGCCAACGTTGCGCTCTCGCGCCCGCCGGGCGTGCAATGGCGGGACGCCGCGACGGCCGCCCAGATGCAGCAAGCCTGCGAAGAAGAGTTTCCCAGCTGCGATGTCCTGCTGATGGCGGCGGCCGTGGCGGACTTCCGCCCCGCCGCGCCGAGCAACGGCAAGATCAAGAAGTCCACGCAAGAGCGTCTGCGGTTGGAGCTTGAGCCCACTGCGGACATCCTTTGCGAGTTGGCCGCCAAACGCCAGGATGGACAGACGTTGGTCGGCTTCGCCGCCGAGCACGGCGCGGGCGCGATCGATTACGGCCGCGGCAAGCTCAAGCAGAAGTGTCTCGATGCCGTCGTCGTCAACGACATCTCCCGCAGCGACATCGGTTTCGACGCCGAGGCCAATGAGGTCACGATCCTCACCGCCGGCGGCGAGCACCACGTCCCACGCGCCTCCAAGGCCGCTGTGGCCGAGTCGATTCTTGATGCGGTGGCTCACTTGCGGGGGTCTTGAGAGGGTCTCTACAGTTATAGAGGTATGGACAACGTCTATGACCTCTACAGCCGCGGCTGTGAACTGTTGCGCCACGGCGACTACCAGGCGGCGATCGTCCCGCTCACGCAAGCACGCGATCGGGAGCCCGGGAAGGCATCGATTCACGAGGCGCTCGGACGCGCGCTGTTCCATGCGCAGCGCTACGAGGAAGCCGCGACGGAGTTTGAGGCCATCGCACAGCAGGCGCCCACCAATGACTATGCGCTTTTCTGCCTGGGGCGGTCGATGCAGCAGTTGGGACGTCATCGCGAGGCTTGCCATCCTCTTGCGGTGGCCTGCTCGCTGCGCCCTGAGCGCCGCGACTACCGTGTCTACCGGGATCGTGCCCGCCGTGCTTCGCTTGCCGCATAGCGTGTACCCGCCCCTACAGGGATGCGGGTCCGACGAACGTGGCGCCCTGGGGTTGCTATGCTCGATCCACAGCTTTCGTGCCCACGTGCAGACGGGGGCAGCAGTATGAAAGTGGGCGGCCCGCCCGCTTTTTTTGTGTTCTAAGCCGTTTTCTCAGACCGTGCAAGGAGGGAGTCGATGACAACAGTGCAGAGCGAAATAGAGCAGCGGCTCGCCACCGAGCAGCCGGAGGTCGAGGTGCTGCTGGCCGAAGTTCTCGGCGGCAGCACGCTGCGCGTCTACATCGATCACCCCAAGGGAGTCTCGCTCGCGCTGTGCGAGCAGGTCACCGTGGCGCTGGCGGACCTACGCGAGCGCTACACGCTCGAGGTCTCCTCGCCCGGCGTCGAACGCCCGCTGACCAAGCCCGACCACTTCCGTCGCTTCGTGGGCAGGCGCGCACAGGTGCGCACACGTCATCCGCGGGGACAGGCGGGACTCGACCGGCCGACCCGGCGCAGCTTCACCGGGGAGCTGGTGGGAGCCACCGACAGCGAGATCACGCTGGCCGCTGAGGGCAGTGTGATCGCGATTCCCTACGCAGAGATCCGTCGTTCCAATCTGGTGGAGGAGTAACAAGCCATGTCACGCGAAATCCTCGAAGCAATGCACGCGCTAGCGCGCGAGAAGGGCATCGAGCCCGAGAAGCTGATGCTGGCCCTGGAGGACGCCCTGCTATCCGCCTACAAGAAGCAGCCCGGCTCGGCCAAGTACGCGCGCGTGGAAATGGACCGCGAGACCGCCGACTTCCGTGTGATCGAACTGATCATCCCCGAACGCCTTGAGGCGCATCTGATCGTCGAGACGATCGACGAGGGCACCGTCGTTGACCCCGAGACCGGAGAGCTGCGCGAACCGGAAGAGCCAGAAATCGATCCTGCCAAGTTCGAGGAGTACCGCGACCAGATTTCCGAACAAGACGTCACGCCCGACGATTTCGGGCGCATCGCCGCGCAGACCGCCAAGCAGGTGATCCTGCAGCGCATTCGTGAGGCCGAGCGGGACATGATGTTCGAGGAATACCGCGACCGCGTGGGTGAGCTGATCACGGGCATCGTGCAACAGTCCGACTCGCGCTACACGCTCGTGCAGCTGCGCGAGCGCGTCGAGGCGCTGCTGCCCAAGTCCGAGCAGGTCGAGGGCGAGCGCTATGACCACTCGCAGCGCATCAAGGCGGTCATCAAGGAGGTCTCGCCGTCTACCAAGGGTCCTTCGATCATCGTCTCCCGCCGCGACCCCGAGTTGATCAAGAAGCTCTTTGAGCTTGAGGTCCCCGAGATCGCCGATGGTCTCGTGGAAATCGCCAACGTGGCCCGTGAGCCCGGCTACCGCTCGAAGATTGCAGTGGTCTCAAACACCGATGGTGTCGATCCCGTCGGCGCCTGTGTCGGCCCGCGCGGCTCGCGTGTACGCATGGTCGTCTCCGAGTTGCGCGGCGAGAAGATCGACATCATCCCCTTCAACGACGAGCCTGCCCGCTTCGTCGCCAAGGCGCTTTCTCCCGCGCGGGTGCGGGAGGTGCTCGTCGACGATGAGGCCAAGCAGGCCACCGTCATCGTGCCTGACGATCAGCTCTCGTTGGCGATTGGCCGTGAGGGTCAAAACGCGCGCCTGGCCGCGCGTCTTACCGGCTGGCGCGTGGACATCCGCTCGGAGACCGAATTTGCTGCCGAGGAGGCCGAGCACGGCTACGAGGAGGAGGAGGTTCAGGGCCGTTGCGCCGCTGTTCTCTCCAACGGTCGCCGCTGCCCCAATGCCTCGTTGCCCGGCTCGCGCTACTGCGGTCTTGACACGCACCAGGCGCTCGCCAACATCGATGGCGATCGCGTCGCCGACCTGTCCCCAGCCAATGGCCAAGCCGAGGCGGAGGCCGAGGAGAGCGTCGTGGAGACAGTGCAGGAGCCGGAGGCAGTCGAGGGACAGACAGAGGTCCAGGAGCCGGCAGCAGTCGAGGAGCAGACGCCATAGCCGCGCACGTGCCCCGGCGCCGCTGCGTCGGTTGTGGTCGCATAGCGCCAAAGGCTGAGCTGATCCGCTTCGCGATAGCGCGCGAGAACGGTGCTCGCAGGCGCGCCATCATCGATGCATCCGCCACCATGCCGGGACGTGGGGCCTACCTCTGCGCCAGCCAGGCTGTACCTGTCGCGGGCTGCCTGGAGCTGGCCCGTAAGCGCGGCGGCTTCGCGCGTGCGCTGCGCTGCGCTGTAACCGTTGATGCCGAACTCGTAGAATCAACACCAGAGGGTGGCGCAGTCGGCCGCAGGCCGACGAGCCGGGCCCCTCTTTTTCAGGTGAATATATGAGCAAGAAGCGCGTGCACGAGATAGCCAAGGAGCAGGGTCTCTCCAGCAAAGAGTTGATGGAGAAGCTGAATGCTGCCGGTATGCAGGTTAAGACTGCTTCGTCCTCGCTCGATGAGGCTGCGGTGCTCAAGGCGTTGCAGTCAAACGGTGCTTCTGCGTCACCTGCGAGCGCCTCCCCGGCCCCGGCAGCTCCGGCCTCGTCGGCTGACACCACGCCCACGGCGCCGGTAGCCACCG
Organism: Solirubrobacteraceae bacterium; assembly: GCA_025449845.1. Lineage (GTDB taxonomy): Bacteria > Actinomycetota > Thermoleophilia > Solirubrobacterales > Solirubrobacteraceae > Palsa-744. The sequence continues at coordinate 44,985 of JANWIP010000031.1, forward strand.
CCGAGGCGCCTGCAGCGGCGAGCGCGGCAGACCCAACCGCTGAGGCTGCAACGGATGCCTCCAAGTCCGACGCGGAGCGCGTGCGTCCCACGCGCGATTCGCGTACCGGGGAGCGTGCGCCGGCAGCTGCGTCCGGCCCCGGAGGACGTCGGCGCGTTGTGATCGACTCGCAGGCTTCGCGCCGCCAGCAGGGGGGACCGGCGAATCAGCCCCAGCGTCGTCCGCGACGCGGCAGGCGCCGGCGTGGCACCTACGACGAGACGATTGCGCCGATCGATACGGCGGCGATGGAAACGACCGACATGATCCGCATCAACAGTGGCTCGACCGTCAAGGACGTGGCCGAGTACCTGGGCGTGCCGGTGCCCGAGGTGATCAAGAAACTGATGTCGCTAGGGGAGATGGCGACGCTCACGCAGACGCTCGCCGACGACGCCATCCAGGTGCTGGCCGACGAGTTCAGCAAGGAGATCGAGATCGTCCACGCCGCCGACGATGTCGAAGTCGAGCCGGTTTTTGAGGACGACGAGGGCGACATGGTGGATCGCCCGCCGGTCGTGACGATCATGGGTCACGTCGATCACGGCAAGACCTCGCTGCTGGACGCCATCCGCGAGACCGAGGTGGCGGCGGGCGAGGCGGGCGGTATCACGCAGCACATCGGCGCCTATCAGGTGCACCATGGGGAGAAGGTCATCACCTTCCTCGATACCCCGGGCCATGAGGCGTTCACGGCAATGCGTGCGCGCGGTGCGCGCGTGACCGACGTCGCGGTGATCGTGGTTGCCGCCGACGACGGTGTGAAGCCTCAGACAGAGGAGGCTATCGACCACGCCAAGGCGGCAGAAGTGCCGATTGTCGTGGCCGTCAACAAGATCGACAAGGAGGGCGCCCAGCCCGAGCGTGTGCGTACCGAGATGACCCAGCGCGGCCTGCAGCCCGCGGAGTGGGGCGGGGAAATCGAGTTTGTCGACGTCTCAGCCAAGACCCGTCAGGGCCTTGACGATCTGCTGGAGACGATTCAGGTGGTGGCCGACCTGGAGGAGCTCAAGGCCAACCGCGACGCTGAGGCGTCGGGCACCGTGATCGAGTCAAAGCTCGACCCAGGCCGCGGGCCGGTGGTGAGCATCCTGATCCAGCGTGGCACGCTGCACGTCGGCGACGCGCTCGTGGCCGGCGCCAGCTTCGGGCGGGTGCGCGCGATGCACGACTTCCTGGGCACGCGCGTCAAACGCGCGCTGCCGGGCGAGCCGGTGGAGGTGCTGGGCTTCGATGGCGTCCCCGAGGCAGGCGAGCTCGTGCGCGTGGTCGAGAACGAGCGCCGCGCCAGGCAGCTGGCCGGCGAACGCGCCAACCGCCTGAAGACCGAGGCGATGGCAAGACGCTCGGGCCGCAAGATGTCCCTGGAGGATGTCTTCAAGCTGGCCCAGGAGGGCACCGTCAAGGAGCTGGGACTGGTCGTCAAGGCCGACGTTGCCGGATCGCTTGAGGCGATCGAGGACGAGATCGCCAAGCTGCCCCAGGACGAGGTCACCGTCAACATCATCCATCGCGGCGTCGGTGGCATCAACGAGTCCGACGTGATGCTGGCTGCTGCCTCAAACGGCCTGATCCTGGCCTTCAATGTGCGCCCCGTGCAGGACGCGCGTCAGCTGTCCGAGCGCGAAGGTGTGGAGATTCGCTCCTACTCCGTTATCTACCGCGCGATCGAGGATCTGCGCGCCGCCATGCAGGGCATGCTGGAGCCTGAGGAGGTCGAGAGCTCGCTTGGACAGGCGGAGGTGCGTCAGCTCTTCCGCGCGTCGCGCATCGGCGTCATCGCCGGCTCTTACGTGACCGAGGGCAAGATCACACGCGGCTCGCACGTGCGCGTGGTGCGCGAGGGCACCGTCATATACGACACCACCATCGGCAGCCTGCGCCGCGTCAGCGAGGACGTGCGCGAGGTTTCAAGCGGTTTTGAGTGCGGCATCGTGCTCGTCAACTTCCAGGATCTGCGCGAGGGCGATGTGTTGGAGACTTACGAGACACGCAAGGTCGAGCGCGAGCTGGCCTGAGGGGTAGCATTAGGGGATAGAGATGGCGTCGGACCGAATGCGCCGCGTCGATGAGGCGATCAGACAGGTGATCGGCGCAGCGGTGGCGGGAGAGTTGAAGGACCCAAGGGTGGGATTTGTGACCGTGACTGATGTCAGGACCAGTGCCGACCTGAGCCATGCTCGGGTGTATGTGAGCGTGCTTGGAGACGATGCGCAGCGAGCAGACAGCATGAGCGGACTGCAGAGCGCGCACGGCTATCTGCAGCGCCGCGTGGCCTCCGAACTGCACCTGAAGCGCACGCCGACTCTGACCTTCACCTACGACAGCACCACCGATCGCGCTCTGCGTGTTGAGGAGTTACTAGAGGGTGGCGCAGCCGGCCGCAGGCCGGCTGGCCGAAACGGGGACTCGCGCCGGAGGCGCGTGTCTCCCGGCTTCGGTCGGGCCCCTCGATTTGCCGATACGCAGGAGATCGAGGGGCCGTGAGGAAGGTGCTGACATGAGCGAGCACAACGGCAACTCTGACGCTCGTCGCCAGGTTCTCGAGCGGCTGCGCTCAGACTCTCGTTTCGTGCTCGCCACGCACGAGAACATGGACGGCGACGCGCTCGGCTCGCTGGTTGCGATGCACGGACTACTGACCGCGCTCGGCAAGGACGCGCCCATGTTCATCGCGCCAAGCGAGTTTCCGCTGCCTCATGAGTACCGCTTCTTTGCTCTTGAGAACGTGATTCAGACCTCGCCGGCCGATATCGGAGAGCGCACCGTGATTTTCTTGGACTGCGGCAACATCGACCGCAACTCCGCCCAGGTGCTGCGCGATGGCGCGCACCTGCTCAACATCGACCATCACCACGACAACACCCACTTCGGCACGCTCGACTACGTGGTGCCTTCTGCCTCTTGCACGGCGGAGATCGTGTGGGACCTGATGAACGGTCTGGACTTCAGCCCACCGCCGGCTGTCGCCGAGGCGCTCTACATCGGCTTGATAACGGACACCGGTCGCTTCATGTACGAGAGCACCGGGCCGCGCGCGCACGAGATGGCAGCGGCACTGATCCAGGCTGGAGTTGACGTGCAGTGCGTCTATCGGCGGCTGTTCGAGGAAATGCCCTACGCCAAGCTTGACCTGTTCGCACGGGCACTTGCACGCGTCGTGCGTCATGACGATGGCGAGCTGACGCTTGCCTGGCTCGACGCCGAGGACTTCCATGCTGCTGGCGCCGAGGCCAGCTACTCCGAGGGCATCGTCGACATCCTGCGTGCCGTGCAGGGCACCAAAGTGGCGGCGCTCATCCGCGAGCTGACCGCGCCCGAGCGTCGTGGCGAGCGCAAGGTCTCGCTGCGCGCCACTGACGACGATGTCGATGTCTCTGCCATCGCCCGTGCCCAGGGCGGGGGTGGGCATCGCCGTGCCGCTGGTTTCTCCACGGCGCTTGAGGTCGAGCAGCTGACGGCCTTCCTGCGCCAGGAAATCGCGGCACAGCTGCATCCAGCGCCTGCGCACGCCTGAGCCCAGAGGGTGGCGCAGGCGGCCGCAGGCCGCCGAGCCGGGGTGGGTGGGTCTCAATACATTTCCAGTCATGGACGGCGTTTTCCTGATCGACAAGCCAGCTGGAATGACCTCGCACGACGTGGTTGCGGTCGTGCGTCGAGCGCTCAACGGTGCGAAGACCGGACATGCCGGCACGCTCGACCCCTTCGCCACCGGTCTGCTGCTCGTGCTGGTCGGCAAGGCCACACGCATCCAGCGCCACCTGATGGAGTTGCCCAAGAGCTATGTGACGGTGGCACGCCTTGGGGCGACTTCGAGCACCGGGGACACCGAGGGTGAGATCACGCAGACCGGCAAGATTCCGCCCGACCCTCCGCCGCTGCCAATCGGGGAGATCCGCCAGCGCCCGCCGATCTACTCGGCGGTGAAGATCGGTGGCGAGCGAGCCTACCGCCGGGCACGACGTGGCGAGGATTTCGTGATGCCCGAGCGGCTCGTCACCTTGCATCGCTTCGAGCAGCTGTGGCGGGAGCCGACCCGGGCCGCGTTCGTAATCGAGTGCTCTTCCGGTACCTACGTGCGCTCGCTGATCGCCGATCTCGGCGACGCCTACTGCGAAGAGCTGCGCCGCACTGCGATCGGACCTTTCGATGTGCACGATGCTGTGCCCCCACCGCGTCGCGGCGAGCCTTGGGACGCTCCCCTGGCAATCGGGGTGGAGCAGGCAATGGCAGCGCTGCAGCCATAGTCTTCGCGGCGTGAAGATCGTTCCCTTATCTGAGGTGCAGCGCCGTGAGCGCAGGGTCGCCGTAGGCACCTTTGATGGCGTGCACCTGGGTCACCGCAAGGTGATCGAAGGCTCAGACAGCGTGCTTACCTTCGAACCGCACCCGGTTGCGGTGGTGGCTCCACAGCATGCGCCAAAGCTGCTCACCCCCTTGGAGGTGAAGGCTGAGCTGATCGCGGACATGGGGGTGCGGGAGCTGATTGTGATCCCCTTCGACCACTCCTTCGCTCAGCACAGCGCGGGCGAGTTCATTGAGGGCGTGCTCGTGGACGCCCTGGGTGCGGTGCGTGTGTCGGTGGGGGAGAACTTTCGCTTTGGGCACCGCGCACAGGGCGATACGCGCTTGCTGATGGCGGATGAGCGCTTCGAGACGGTGGTGGCGCCGTTGCTGGAGGTAGACGGCGAGATCGTCTCTTCAAGCCATATCCGCGGTCTGGTGGCGGCCGGCGAGGTGGATCAGGCGACGCATTTTCTTGGCACTCCCTTTCAACTGCGAGGCGAGGTGGTACATGGCGATGAGCGTGGGCGCGAGCTGGGCTTTCCCACCGCCAATCTGATCCCAGCAGATGCACTGGTATGCCCTGGACACGGCGTCTATGCCTGCCGCTCGGACGGCCTTGCCGCGGCGGTGTCGATCGGTGTGCGTCCGACCTTCCAGACCGGACGGGGCGAGCTGATCGAGGCCTACCTGCTCGACTTCGAGGGCGACCTCTACGGGCGCACCCTGCACCTGGAATTCCTGCAGCGCCTGCGCGGCGAGCGGCGCTTCGTCAGCGCCGAGGCGCTGGTCGAGCAGATGCACCACGATGTGGAGCGCACCAGGCAGATCGCTGGGTTGCCTGACTGAAGGTGCTAGCCTGTGCGCCCGCATGACCCTTACGACTGAGCGCAAGCGCGAGATCACGGCCAAGTTCGGCTCAAGCGTTACCGACACCGGCAACACCAAGGTGCAGGTGGCGCTGCTGACTGAGCGCATCAACCATCTGACCGAGCACCTGCGTGCGCAGAGCAAGGACCATCACTCGCGCCGCGGCCTCCTGATGCTCGTCGGTCGCCGCCGTCGTTTCCTGGACTACCTTCAGCGCAACGATCTAGAGGGCTATCGGGCTCTCATCAAAGAGCTCGGCCTGCGCAAGTAGTCATGCTGGACCCTGGTGCGTATGCACCCGAGTTCTCGCTGGGCACCGAAAGCGGCGAGCGCTTCACTCAGCAGGACCTGCAGGGCAAGACGACCGTTCTCGTCTTCTATCCCTTCGCCTTCAGTCCGGTCTGCACCGATCAGCTGCAGACGTATGAGAAGGAGCTGTCCGAGCCTCGCGCGCAGGGCGTCGAGATATACGGCGTCTCCTGCGACTCCAGCTGGGCGCAGAAGGCATTTCGAGAGAAGCTCGATGTCACAATTCCCCAGCTCTCGGACTTCGAGCCCAAGGGCGCTGCATGTGCCGCCTTCGGTGTGCTGCACGAAGGTGGTTTCCCGCAGCGAGCCCTCATCATCGTCGGACCGGACGGCGTCATTCGCTGGAGCTATGAAGCCCCCTCGCCGGCGGACCTCCCCGGTGCACATATGGTGCTCGGTGGGCTTAAGAACGTTTGAGGTCCGCTAAGCTCCCTCTCGTTCGGTTACGAGAATAAATAAATGATCGCGCTGCCGACCGACGGGCGGCGCCGAGAAGGGTAGGAACATATGAGTAGCGACGCCGTGACGCGGGTCTCCGTGGAGATCGCAGGTAGCGAGATCTCGTTTGAGACCGGCAGGATGGCCAAGCAGGCCTCCGGCGCAGTAGTCGTCCGCCAGGGCGACACGATGGTTCTCTCGACAGCCACCGCCGGTGGTTTGCGAGACGTTGATTTTCTTCCTCTGACGGTTGATGTCGAGGAGCGCATGTACGCAGCGGGGAAGATCCCCGGTTCGTTCTTCAAGCGCGAGGGCCGCTCGGGTGAGAAGGGCACGCTGACGGCGCGCATGATCGACCGTCCTTTGCGCCCGCTGTTCCCCAAGGGCTGGCGCTATGAGACCCAGTTGGTGGCGATCCCGATTTCCGTGGATCACGTCAACCCGTACGACATCCTCGCCATGAACGGCGCCTCCGCGGCGCTGATGATCTCCGACGTGCCTTTCGCCGGCCCCGTCGGTGCGGTGCGCATCGGCAAGATCGATGGCAACTTCGTCGTCAATCCCAACGAGGAGGATCTGCTTGAGAACTCAGATCTCGACCTCGTCGTGGCGGGCTCTGAAGACGCGATCCTGATGGTCGAGGCGGGTGCGAATGAGATCTCCGAGGCGGAGATTCTTGACGCGCTCGACATCGCCCATTCGGCGATCAAGAAGCTCTGTCAGCTTCAGCGCGACCTTGCCGCCAAGGCGGGCAAGGAGAAGACCTCCTTCGAGGCGCCAGCGTTCGATGAGTCATTGCTGAGTGACATTCGTGCCTCCCACGGCCAGGCACTCGACGCCGCCACGCAGGTGGAGGACAAGCTCGCGCGCCAGGACGCCTGCAAGGCCGTCGAGGGCGAGATCCTCGCCCAGTACGGCCCCGCCGCGCCCGAGGGTGCGGGTGAGGAGCAGCTCGCGGCCGCCAAGGCGAGCCGAGCGGCAGCGCAGACGGCCTTCGACAAGCTCGAGAAGGCGATCATCCGTGAGCGCATCGCGGTGCACAAGAAGCGCCCCGACGGCCGCGCCGAGGACGAGATCCGCCAGATCACGATCGAGGTCGGGGTCACGCCGCGCACGCACGGCTCAGCGCTGTTCACCCGCGGGCAGACGCAGGCCCTGAGCGTGGCCGCGCTCGGCACGCTCAAGGAGGAGATGCGCCTGGACACCTTGGGGTTGCAGACCAAGAAGTACTACTTCCACCACTACAACTTCCCGCCGTTCTCGGTGGGCGAGGCCGGTCGCATCGGCCCCAAGCGCCGCGACATCGGTCACGGCGCGCTGGCCGAGCGTGCGCTGGTGCCAGTGGTGCCCTCGATTGAGGATTTCCCCTACACCATCAGGGTGGTCTCGGACATCTTCGAGTCCAACGGCTCGTCCTCGATGGCCTCGGTGTGCGGCTCCTCGCTGTCGCTGATGGACGCGGGTGTGCCGATCAAGCGCCCCGTGGCTGGTATCGCGATGGGCCTGATCAAGGAGGGCGACGACTACACCGTCCTTACCGACATCGCCGGTGTGGAGGACCACCTGGGAGACTTGGACTTCAAGGTGGCCGGCACCGATCAGGGCATCACCGCCCTGCAGATGGACATCAAGATCAGTGGTGTCACCTTCGACATCCTGCGCGACGCGCTCACGCAGGCCCATGAGGCCCGCACGTTCATCCTCGGCAAGATGGCTGACACGATCCAGGGTCCGCGCGAGGCGCTCAGCCAGTTCGCACCGCGCATCCAGACGATCCAGATCGACCCCAGCCAGATCGGCCTGCTGATCGGCAAGGGTGGCGAAACGATCCGCGGCCTGTCCGAGGAGTTCGAGTCCCAGATCGACGTCAACGACGACGGTCAGGTGCTGATCTACTCCGCCAACGGCGATATGGGCGACGCCCTGCTCGAGCGTGTGCGGATGATGATGAAGGAGGTCGAGGTCGGCGACGAATACGCCGGCAAGGTCGTCAAGACGACCACCTTCGGCGCCTTCGTGGAGCTCGCCAAGGGCACCGACGGCCTGTTGCACATCTCCAATGTGTCTCCCGGTCAGCGCGTGGACAACGTCGAGGACGTGCTCAACAAGGGCGATGAGATCAACGTGCGCGTGGTCGAGGTAGACCGCGAGCGCGGTCGCATCGGACTGCGCCTGGTCGAGGATCCCGAGGTCGCCGGCAAGAGCGCCGAGGAACTCGCCGGCGTGGGCAGCGGTGGCGGTGGCGGTGGAGGCGGACGGCCTTCTCGCAACGGGCGCGAGGGCGGCGGCGAGCGTGACCGTGGACCGCGTGGCTCAGGTCGTCCGCGTCACGGCTCCGGGCGCGATCGCTGATCCATTCGCGGCAGCTGCTGTTGAACGTTGTAACTGAGACTGAGACCGAGAGGGTGGCGCAGGCGGCCATAGGCCGGCTGGCCGAAACGGGGATTCGCGCCGGAGGCGCGTGTCTCCCGGCTTCGGCCGGGCCCCTCGCTACCTCATCGCACCAGATCACCACGCTGCCTTCGGGCGTGCGTGTGGTCACCGAGCGCATGCCGAGTGTGCGCTCGGTCGCGCTCGGTTTCTGGATCGGCGCGGGCTCGGTGATCGAGAGCGAGGAGCAGGCGGGCATCTCACACTTGCTTGAGCACATGCTGTTCCGCGGCACCGAGCGCTACGCCTCGCAAGAGATCGACCAGATCTTCGATGCAATGGGCGCAGAGCTGAACGCCGGCACCGACAAGGAGAGCACTTCGCTCTATACCCGCACGCTCGATGGCCATCTGGAGAAGGCGTTCGATGTGATGGCTGACATGGTCTGGCGCCCGCGCTTTGGCGAGCTGGAGGCCGAGCGCGAGGTGGTGCTCGAAGAGATCGCCATGTATGAGGACGATCCGCAGGACAAGGTCTTTGATCTGCTCGGCGGGGCCGTCTACGACACGCATCCGCTGGGCCGCGCGGTCATCGGACGCGCCGATGTGGTCGGAGCCACCACGCGCGAGCAGCTGAGCGCTTTCCACGCCGAGCGCTATGCGCCCGGCCGGATCGTCATTTCTGCCGCCGGCTCGGTCGACCATGACGCGCTCGTGGCGATGGCCGCCGCGGCGGACCCCGGGGGTGGCGCGGCGGGCGGGCAGGCGGGCGGGCACCCGGGCGGGCGGGTGGGCGGGCACCCTATCCCCCTGCTGCCCGCGCCCAGCTTCGAGCCGCGCGTGCGCTTCGCTCGCAAGGACACCGAGCAGTACCACCTTTGCCTCGGTGGCCCTGGGTTGGCCCGCGATGACGAGCGGCGCTTCACCCTGCGCGTGCTCGACACCGTGCTCGGCGGAGCATCATCCTCAAGGCTCTTCCAGGAGGTGCGTGAGCGTCGCGGCCTGGCCTACTCGGTCTTCTCCTTCGCCAACCTCCACGCCCACAGTGGCGACATCGGCCTGTATGTCGGTACCCGTCCGGAGAATCTTGCCGAGGCCGCGAGCGTGCTTGCCTCAGAGCTCGACCGTTTCGCCTCAGAACCGGCCACCGCGCAGGAGCTCGACCGCTCGCGCGAGAACGCCAAGGGCCGCATGGCCCTCTCTCTGGAGTCCACCGGCGCGCGCATGGGCCGCCTCGGCGGCTCGCTCCTGAACGACCTGCCAATTCTCTCCGTCGAGGAAATCATGCAGCGCATCGATGCTGTAAATCTCCAGGACATGAGCACGCTCGCCAGCGAGCTGTTCGCGCCCGCCCAGCTGGCCGCCGCGGCGATCGGGCCCGATGAGGAAACCTTCCGCGCGGCACTAGCCCCGCTTCACACGCTCGACGCAACCGCTGCTGGTACAGGCGTCGGCAAGGCCGTAGAGTAATTCGCATGCTTAACGGGGCTTCTACACACACCATCAAGGTGGCTGTGACCGGCGCCGCGGGTCGCATGGGGCAGACGGTGTGCGCGGCGGTGGAGAGCGCCGATGATCTGGAGCTCGTGGGCTGCGCCGATCCGGTCCTGGGAGTGACGCTTGCCGAGGTGCTGCCCCTGGCGCAGGTGGTGGTGGACTTCACCCAGCCCGACACCGCCCTCGCCAACGCCCTGGCGTGCGTGCAGGCCGGCGTGCACGTCGTGATCGGCACCACCGGCTTCGATGTCGAGCCGCTGCGGGCGGCGCACACACTGGAGGGGCTGCCGCAGGCCAACGTGCTCGTGGCCCCCAACTTCGCCATCGGCGCTGTGCTGATGATGCGCTTCGCGGCCGAGGCGGCAAAGCACATGGAGAAGGCCGAGATCATCGAGCTGCACCACGACCAGAAGCTCGACGCCCCCAGCGGCACGGCAGCTCTCACAGCCCAGCTGATGGCCCAGGCCAGCGGTGGCGCTGAGCCTTCTATTCACTCGGTGCGCCTGCCCGGTCTTGTGGCCCACCAGGAGGTCATCCTCGGGGCGCTGGGGCAGACGCTCACGATCCGCCATGACTCCATAGACCGCGAGTCCTTCATGCCGGGCGTGCTGCTGGCGGTGCGCAAGGTGGGGACGCTCGCGCAGTCGCCCACGATCGGGTTGGAGAAGGTGCTCTTCCCGTGAGCGAGCACGTGGGATAATGCCCTCAGCGATGAACCTCGGAGTAATCCTCACAGCGATCGTCACACCTTTTGACGCCGAGTTGCGCGTCAACGAGGAGGCGTTCGTGGCGCTCATGCACCACCTCGCCAAGCACGGCTCGGATGGTTTCGTCGTGTGCGGCACCACCGGCGAGGCATCGACGCTCACCGATGAGGAGCACTTGGGTCTGATCGAACTGGCCGTTAAGGAGCGCCCGCCCGGCACCACGATCGTGGGGGGAACCGGCTCCAACAACACCTGGCACGCCGCGCACCTCACGCAGCGCGCCACCGAAATGGGCGTGGACGCCACGCTCAGCGTGACCCCTTATTACAACCGCCCTAGCCCCCTGGGCCTCAAGCGCCACTACGAAGAGGTGGCCAAGGCAACCGACAAGCCGATGCTGCTCTACAACATCCCGCATCGCACCGGCATCAACATCTCCCCGGAACTGCTCGCGGAGCTGGCGCAGATCGAGCACGTTGACGGTGTCAAGCAGGCCAACGCCAAGGAGCTTCAGTTGATCGACGGTCTCGACCTATACGCCGGGGACGACGGCACGTTCGCGCGCACGCTCGACATGGGCGGCGCCGGCGGCATCCTCGTGGCCAGCCACGTCGTGGGAGACGAGATGCGCCGCATGGTCAACGAGCCCGCAAACCGGGCTGAGATAGACGCCTCGCTGCAGGATGTCTACAAGACGCTTTTCATGACCGCCAGCCCGACCTGCACGAAGGCCGCGCTGAACCTACTTGGCCTGCGCGCCGGCGGTGTGCGCCTGCCGATCGTCGCGGCCACCGCGGAGGAGCTTGCGCAGGTGCGAACGGTACTTGAGCACCACGGCCTGCTCAGCGGCGGCACGGCGGTCGCCGCGTGAGCGCTCTGCGCGTCCTGCCCCTCGGAGGGCTGGGGGAGATAGGCAAGAACATGACGGTCGTCGAGTACGAGGACCGCATCGTGGTCGTGGATGTCGGCCTGCGCTTTCCCACGCCCGAGATGGTCGGCATCGATCTGGTGCTGCCCGACTTCTCATACCTGCGCGAGCGCGCCAAGGAAATCGAGGCGATCGTGGTGACGCACGGTCACGAGGATCATCTCGGCGCGCTGCCGTGGGTGCTGCGTGAGCTGGCCGCCAACGGCGCCAACCCGCCCATTTATGGCGGGGCGTTGACGATGGCGATGGCGCGCTCGAAGCTTGAGGAGCATCGCCTGAAGAATGTGGAGCTGATCGACCTCGACACCTCTGACACCGTCGAGTTGGGCCCTTTCGCGGTGGAGATGGTCCACATGACCCACTCGATCCCCGATTCAAGCGCGGTGGCGCTGGAAACCGAGCTCGGCACGGTGCTGATCACCGGCGACTACAAGTTCGATCAGACGCCCGTCGACGGTCGACCAGCCGACATGTCGCGTCTGGCGGAGCTTGGCCGCGAGGGCGTGCTGCTGCTGTGCGGCGACTCCACCAACGTCGACCGCCCCGGCTTCTCGCCTTCGGAGTCACTCGTCGGTCCACACCTGGAGGAGACCTTCGCGCGCTGCGAGGGCCGCATCGTGGTGACCAGCTTCGCCTCCAACATCCACCGCGTGCAGCAGGTGATGGATGCGGCCTACGCGCTCGACCGCAAGGTCTCGCTGGTGGGCCGCTCGATGCGCAAGAACGTCGGCATCGGCCGCCAGCTTGAACACATCGACGTGCCCGAGGGTCTGATGGTCGGCCCACGCGAGATCGATGACCTCCCCGACGAGCGCATCGTGATCATCTCCACCGGCTCCCAGGGCGAGCCGCTGAGCGCGCTGCGCCGCATGGCCTACCGCGACCACCCTCAGGTGGAACTGCGCGAGGGCGACACGGTTGTCTTCTCGGCGACCCCCATCCCGGGCAACGAGCGCGCCGTGAACGAGACGATCGACCGCCTTTACCACATCGGCTGCGAGGTGGTGACTCCCCGCGACGCCCCCGTGCACGCCTCGGGGCACGGCTACGCCGAGGAGGTCAAGCTGATGCTCAACCTCGTCAAGCCGCGCTACGTGATGCCTTTCCACGGCGACTTCAAGCGCCTGCGCCTGCACGGCCAGTTGGCCGAAGCGGTGGGAGTCCCACCCGAGAACATCTTCAAGGGCGATAACGGCCTGCCGCTTGACATCAACAGCCGCGGCGCGCGCTTCGGCGAGCGCGAGCAGGCGGGGATGGTGTTCGTGGATGGCGTTGAGATCGGCGACATGGCCGACGTCGCGCTGCGCGACCGCCGCATGCTCTCAGCCGATGGCATCTTCATCGTGGTGGCCACCATCGCCGAGCAGGACGGCCGCTCGGTTGCCGACCCCGAGGTCATCTTTCGCGGCGTGCCCTTCCTTGATGAGGCCGGCAAGCTCATCGAGGAGATCCGCGCCACCGTCGTGGGCTCGCTGCTGCACGCCGCCGAAGAGGAGATCCGCGAGGTGGACCTCATCCAGCAGGCGCTGCACGACGACCTGGCGAAGCTAGTCTACGATCGCCTGCGTCGGCGCCCGATGGTGCTGCCCGTCGTCGTCGAGGTCTGAGGAGTCCGAGCCACTCAGCGGGAGGCGCACCACGAAGCGTGCGCCGTAAGGCTGTGAGCCGTTGCCCGCCTCGCCGTGAGTGTGCTCCAAGCTGACGCTGCCCCCGTGGGCTTCGGCCACTGCGCGCACGATCGCCAGGCCAAGGCCGAAAGAGCCACCCCGGTCACCGGCCCCGCGCACGAAGCGCTCAAACAGGGTCGCCGCCAGCTCCTCGGGCACACCGGGACCGTCATCCTCGACTACAAGCAAGGCCACGCCACCACCGGCAACATCCTTATCAATAGCTGTTTTGACCCTGATCTCGGTGCCCGCGGGCGTATGACGCAGGGCGTTCTCGAGCAGGTTGATGATCAGCCGGTGCAGTTCATCGCGCGACGCCTCGACCGGCGCGGGCCGCACGTCGAGTGAGATGTCGTGTTCGGTGCTCACCGGCCCCAGTTCGGCGGTCGCCTCGATCACGATCTGCGCCAGATCGCAGGGCTCGTGTGTGACCACGCGGCCGACATCGGTGCGCGCCAGCAGCAGCAGATCGGCTACCAGCCGGCGCATGCGACGCGAGGAGCGCAGGGCTGAGCTGGCCGCCTCGCCCTGGTCCCCGTGCAGCGAGTCCGCCAGCAGCTCAAGGTTGGCCAGCACGCTCGTCAGGGGCGTGCGCAACTCGTGTGAGGCATCCGCCACGAAACGGCGCTGGCGCACCAGCATCGCCTCGGTTTCCGCGTGCGCCACATCCAGCTCATGCAACATGCTCTCAAGCGTGCGTGCCAGTTCGGCCACCTCGTCGTCGGCCTTGGGCTGAGGGACCGTCAGCGAGGGGTCGCGGGTACGCGCGATCTGCTCGGCCGCGCTCGTCAGCTCCGCGATCGGAGCCATCGCGCGACGGGCGATCATCATGCCTGCTAGCAATGCGAAGCCAGAGCCAGCCAGGATCCCGAACAGCAGCAGTACCTTCACGCGCGCCGTGGTGGCTTCCACGTCTGACAGAGGCCGTGCGTACTGCACGATCACGCGTCCCAGCGTGCCGCCGCCGCCGCGCACGTGCACGATCGCCGACTGGCTGTCCACGCGGTAGCCGTGCACGGTGCTCGCGCTTTCCTGGGGCGAGCCGATGTTGGGCGGGTTCTTGCTGGGCGTCTGGGCGATCAGCGCCCCACCGATCGTGTAGAGCTTGATAACCGAGTGCTCGGGCACCCCGGGCAGATCGTCCAGCGGCGGATCGATCGCGGCGATGCGGAAGGTGACGGGATCGATCACCACGTTCAGCTGCGTGGAGAGCTGACGCGAGGTCTGTTCGACCTGGCGGTTGAAGTCCGAGCGCAGCCGCCGCACCGTCAGCCCGCCCACCGTCACCGCGAAGGCGCAGAGGATCACGAACGTCAGGCAGGCCGAGACGACGGCCAGGCGTGTGCGGATCGGCAGCCTGTCGAAGGCGCCTGTCAGGCGCCCGAGAAAGGTCGGTCGTTCAGGCACGTAGGACGTAGCCGGCTCCCCGGATCGTGTGCAACAGTCGCGGCTCGCCCCCTGCCTCCAGCTTGCGGCGCAGGTTCGAGATGAACACCTCGATCGTGTTGGTCGTCGAGAACGGGTCATAACCCCAAACCTCATCCAACAGCTGCTGCCGTGAGATCACGATCCGCTCGTTGCGCATAAGGAATTCAAGTAGTTCAAACTCACGCTGGGTGAAGTCCATATCGCGCTCGCCGCGGTTGACTTCATGCGTATCGGGGTTGAGCGTGAGGTCGCCTACGCGCAGCGGCGCCGAGCCACGCGGCGGGCGCCGGCGCAGCAGCGCGCGCATGCGTGCCAACAGCTCCTGGCGCTCAAAGGGCTTGACCAGGTAGTCATCGGCGCCGGAGTCGAGCCCCTCAACCCGTGACTCCACCGCGTCGCGTGCGGTGAGGATCAGGATCGGCACATCGCCGCCCTGGCGCAGCGTGCGCGCCACCTCAAGGCCATCCACGCGCGGCAGACCGAGGTCGAGGATCACCAGATCGGGGGCAAAGATGTGGCCGTGTTCGAGCGCCTGCTCGCCGTCGGCGGCGCAGCGCACCTCATAGCCCTCCATGCGCAGCGAGCGCTGGAGTGCCTGGGCAATGTCCTCGTCGTCCTCGACAACGAGCACGCGGGGGGCGCGAGCGAAATCGTTCATAGGAGAAGTATGTAGCCGATGCGACTAAAGCGATAGTAAGGCCTGTAGGCAGGTTCCCAGTGATGAGTGTCGAAGTTGGGCTGGAGGATGGCCACACAGACACGACGACGCCCGCCTACGCGCAAACCACCGGCTCGCAGAAAGCCGACGCGTAGAGGGAGGGGAAGAGGGACCGCCGGCCGGGCCGGGCGTGGCGGCTCCCAGTCATCCGGTCGTGGGTTGGCCGCGTTTCGCTTTCCCGCGCTGGATGAGCGCCAGCGCGATGTGCTTGCCTTGGCGCTTGTTGCTCTTGGCATATTCATGGGCTTTGTCCTGTATCTCGGCTGGGACGGCGGCCGCGTAGGGCACGGTCTGGCAGTGGCGCTCGGCTGGACGGTGGGCCGCGCGCGCGGCCTCACGCCTGTGGCGCTGGTGATAGGTGGCGGCGCGATGCTGATGGCGCCTGTGCTGCCCGCGCTGCGGCCGCTGCGCACGGGTGGCTTGTGCCTGGGCGCCGCTATCGTGCTCGCGCTGGCCGCCGGCACGCTCGGCGTGAGCGGCGGGACGCCCGAAGGGGCAGAGTGGTCCACCTCGTTCCTCAGCTCTCGCGGGGGGGCGTTGGGTGAGCTTATGTATGTCACCGCGCATCGGCTCGTGCAGGAAGTGGGCGTCGACATCCTCGTCGTGTTCCTTTTGATCGTGGGGGTGGTGCTGCTGACAGGCGCCTCGCTCGCTACCGCCCTGCGCGCCACCGGCACCGGCATGGTGGACACCACGCGCATGCTGCGCACGCTTGCAAGCACGGCGGAGACGAAGGTTCGCGCTGAGCCGCTGCGTCCGCCCGAACCGACGCCTGAGGAGGATTTGATCGTTCGGGCCACCCCAACGCAGGAGGCTTTCTCGGAGGAGCTGCTGGCTCCCATAGATCCCTGGGAGCCCGAGCCGGTGATGGACGTCTTGGACGAGCAGGACCAGGAGGAAGCCGTCGAGCTTGACGCTGAGGTCGAGCAGGATGTGCAAGAAACCAGCACCGCAGAAGACGTCCCCGGGGTGGCGGCGACCGATCCAGGCCAGCTGACCCCCCAAGGCCGCCTGCGCGGAGAGGTCACCGACGATCCCAACTTCATCTGGGAACTGCCACCGGCCGAGCGCCTGCTGACGCGTTCAACCGCCGAGCAGACCCGCCCCGACACTGCCGGCCAAGCCCGCACGGCAGAGAGCCTCGTGGAGGCGCTGGGTCATTTTGGTGTGCAGGCCAAGGTGATCGGCACCGTCGCCGGACCGCACATCACCCGCTATGAGCTGCGTCTTGCGCCGGGCACGAAGGTGGCCAAGGTCGCACAGCTCAAGGACGATCTCGCATACGCGCTGGCGGCCACCGATATCCGCATCCTCGCGCCGATTCCCGGCAAGCAGGCCGTGGGCGTGGAGGTCCCCAACGCCAAGCGCCGCATCGTGCGTCTGGGCGACGTCTTCCAGGAGCCCCCGGCCGACTGGTCGCCGCTGACGGTGTGGCTGGGCAAGGATGTCGCCGGCAAGGCGATCGGCGCGGACCTCGCGAAGATGCCTCACATCCTCGTAGCCGGCACCACCGGCGCCGGCAAGTCGGGCGCGATCAACGCGATGCTTTCCAGCATCCTGCTGCGCGCCACGCCGCACGAGGTGCGCCTCGTGTTGGTTGACCCCAAGCAGGTCGAGCTCAACCATTACGAGTCGATCCCGCACCTTCTGACACCGGTCATCACCAGCCCGAAGATGGCCGCCAATGCGCTGCAGAACCTGGTCAAGGAGATGGAGCAGCGCTACGGCGTGATGTCGCTGGCGCGCACGCGCAGCCTCGTGGAGCTGAACAAGGCGCGCGCGAAGCGCGACGAAGCGCCTTTGCCCTACATCCTCTGCGTGATTGACGAGCTCGCGGACCTCATGATGGTCGCCCCTGCCGATGTGGAGGATTCGATCATCCGTCTTGCACAGAAGGCCCGCGCGGTGGGCATCCATCTGGTGCTCGCCACGCAGAGCCCACGCGTGGACGTGATCACCGGCATGATCAAGGCCAACGTGCCGTCGCGCATCGCCTTCGCCGTGTCCTCGCAGACGGACTCAAGAGTGATCCTCGATCAGAACGGCGCCGAGTCGCTGCTTGGCCAGGGCGACATGCTCTTCGCGCCCGTCGGCTCCTCGCGCTTGCAACGCATTCAGGGCGCCTACATCGATGAGGCTCAGATAGCGAAGCTCACTGACCTGTGGCGCAAGCAGGGTGAGCCAGAACTGCGCGAGGAGCTGTTGGAGGAGGTCGAGCCCGCCGAGAGCGAGGAGGGAGGCCCGGATGAGTTCGATCCCGATGAGGACCCTTTGCTGGGTGACGCCATTCGCCTCGTCGCGGAAATGCAGACGGCCTCAACTTCGATGCTCCAGCGCCGCATGCGCCTGGGCTACACCCGCGCCGGACGCCTGATCGACATGCTTGAGCGTCGCGGCGTGATCTCGGGTTACGAAGGCTCAAAGCCCCGCCAGGTGCTCGTCACCGAGGCCGATCTCCCGCGTGTCTTGGCGGCCTTGGCCGAGCGCGGTGGGCCCCAGAGCGGAGTTGGTTCAGGGATAGCCGGGGACCCGGTTCCCGAGCACGCCTCGTTGCAACCCCCCGACGGCGCGGCTTAGCCCGCTAGCCTTCCCGAGGCGATGCCCGCCGAGATCGGAGCCACGCTGCGCGAGGCGCGCATGCGCGCCCGCATCGACATATCCGAGATTGAGGCCCAGACCAAGATCCGGGCCAAGTATCTGCGCGCGCTGGAGAATGAAGAGTGGGACCTGCTTCCCGGTCCCACGTTCGTCAAGAGCTTCCTGCGCACCTACGCCCAGGCGCTCGACCTCGACGACAAGGCGATCGTCGAAGAGTACCGCCAGCACTACGAGCGCCCCAACGAGGCCGACCTGCAGCCGATCGTGCCGGCTTCGCGGCAGAAGAGCCAATCCGGCCGCGGGGGAGGACGGGGTGGTGGGCGCGGTGGCGGCGGGGTTGGTCCTTCACGCGGCTACACCATCGCGATCGCGGTGGTGAGTCTCGTGATCGTCGTGCTGGTCGTGGCGCTGCTCACAGGAGGCTCCTCCAGCAAAAAGACACCCACCACTCCCGCGAGCAGTGCGACCGTGCCACCTCATCACACGCACCACACGACCTCGCCTACTTCAACCGGTACGAGCACGACCGCGCAGTCCACGGTCGTGGCGCTCTCCGTGCAGCCCACTGCCCCGGTGTATGTGTGCCTCATCAGCGCCGGGGGACGCAAGCTGATCCCCGGATTGATCTTGAAACCGGACCCCACCCACCCCTCGACCCAGCCCACCTACCACTCCAACAGCTTCACCATCACGCTAGGCAACAGCTCTGTGAAGCTCTTCATCGACGGTTCGCTGCGCACCGTGCCAGCTTCCAGCCAGGCGATCGGCTATTTGATCACCAAGACCGGTGGTCGTCACACGCTCTCCTCCTCACAGCAGCCGACCTGCAAGTGACAGTCCGCGCCGGCATCGTCATCACCGGCACGGAGGTGCTGACGGGCATCATCGGCGATCGCAACGGCCCGTGGCTGTCGGATCGCCTGCGCGACCTCGGCGTGGACCTGGCGCACATCGTGATCGTGGGGGACCGCCGCGAGGACATGGCGGCGGCCCTCGGCTTCATGCGCGATGAGGGCATGAGCCTCATCGTCACCAGTGGCGGCCTTGGCCCGACAGCGGACGACCTCACCGCGGAGGTGGTCGGGGAGTTCCAGGGAAGGGCGATGGTCCTCGACGAGCCCTTGGAGGGCCGCATAGCGGAGATCCTCAAGCCACTCGCGGCGCGCTTTCCCCACCTGGACATGGAGGCGATCCGCCTGGGCAACCGCAAGCAGGCGGTGATACCCGAGGGCGCCACCATCCTCGAGCCGGTGGGCACCGCGCCGGGTCTCGTTGTCCCCCCGGCCGATAGCGCCGGCCAAGGCGCCCCCATCGTTGTGGTGCTTCCCGGCCCCCCGCGGGAGCTGCAGCCGATGTGGCAGGCCGCGCTTGCCACGCAGACCATGCGCGCGGCGCTGGACGGCGCGGGGGAGTACCGCGTGCGCGTGCTGCGCCTGTTCGGCATCCCTGAGTCGGAGATCGCCGAGACGCTGCGCGTGGCCGAGGGTCAGGGGGTGGCGCTGGAGCGCCTGGAGATCACCACCTGCCTGCGGCGCGGGGAGATCGAGATCGTCACGCGCTATGAACCCGATGGGGAGGCCGTCTACGAGGCGTTCGAGGCGACCGTCCGCGAGCGGCACGCCGACACGCTCTTCTCCGACGACGGCTCGACGATCGACCAGCAGGTCGCTGCGCTGTTGCGCGGCGAGGTACCCCTGGGGGTGCGTGAGCCCGCGGTGCGCCCCGTCGTTCCCGGGGCTGGCGGGCGCACGGTACGCACGATTGCCACCGCCGAGTCCTGCACGGGCGGCCTGCTGGCCGCGCGCCTGACCGACCCGCCGGGTGCCTCGGCTTACGTGCTCGGCGGCATCGTCGTCTACGCGAATGCCACCAAGGTCTCCCAGGCCGGCGTCGATGCGGCGTTGATCGAGCGCCACGGCGCCGTCAGCGTGCAGGTCGCCGAAGCGCTTGCCGAGGGCGCATGCAGGCGCCTGGGCGCCGAGATCGGAGTGGGCATCACCGGGATCGCTGGGCCCACGGGGGGCAGTGAGGAGAAGCCGGTGGGGCTTGTGCACCTCAGCATTGCGGGGCCGGGGGAGGGGCGTCTGACACGCTCGCTCACGTTGCCCGGGGGGCGCGCCGACGTGCGCGAGCGGACCACCACGGTCGCCATGCACCTGATTCGCCGCGCTTTGCTGGCGCTCTGACGCCGTCAGGGGTTGACATGGGGGGCGGCTTGTGCGTATAGTGCTCGTGTCGGGCTTGGCTTCAAGACTTGAAGCGTGAGCGTGACATCAAATAGATCTGGTTTTGGGGTTCGCCTTCGGGTTGGGCTTCAGCGCTGACGAGGGATGCAAATGGGAGAGGGACCTTGATCGTCTTGGGAAGGGATGAGCGATGAGCACACTTGCTTACACCGCGCACAGCGCGGCCACGGGTGTTACGCCCCCAGCAGGGGGTTTCACTAGATGCGTCAGCATCACTGACGCATCTCTCTCTCTCTCTCTCTCTCTCTCTCTCTTGGCGGGACTGGCTAGCTTCTAAGGCTGGTCGTTCGGCGCTTTCGCGTCGCGTCGCGTCCCCCGTAGGGGGGCTTGGAGTTTCTCGTCTTTATCGGGCCGTCCTTGTTTCAGGGTGTGGCCTGTTGCTGGTTCTTTGTCATCTTGGCGAGGGGCTGGCCCCTCCAACGAGGAGGGGTTGAACATGAGAAAGTCTTTTCGTGCGCTGTGTATCACGGTGGCATTCGCCGCGCTGCTGCTGGTGCTCAGCATCGCACCGGCGTTTGCCATCAGCACTCATGCTCTTGCCACGAGCTTTGGGTCGGCCGGCTCGGAAGCGGGCCAGGTCTCACTCGCATCCAACAGCGGTGTCGCTGTCAATGCCACGACGCATGACGTGTATGTGGCCGATACCGGCAACGCCCGCGTCGATCAGTTCTCCGCAACGGGGACGTTCATCCGCGCGTGGGGCTGGGGCGTAGCCGACGGGCTGCCGGCGTTTGAGACGTGCACCCTCGCTTGCCAGGCCGGCATTCAGGGTTCGGGGGCTGGGCAGTTCACCAGCCCTGCCTTTGTCGCGGTTGATAACTCGGGTGGCGCGTCGGCGGGGGATGTGTATGTTGGCGACAGCGCGAATAAGACCGTCGCCAAGTTCTCAGCCACCGGCGCGTACGTCTCGACGAACGATGGTGCCAGTGCCACCGCTCCGGTCGCGGGTCCCTTCGGCGAACTCGCCGGGATCACCATCGATGGCTCGGGTGACCTGTGGGCCTATGACACGACCGGCGATATGTTCGAGTTCACCCAGAGCGGCGCCTTCGTGACCGATTGGAACTCAGGTCGCGGCGTCATCCCCAATGGGATCGATGCCGACCCCGCGGGCAACCTGTATGTCCTCACCGGCGGTGGCAGTGTCGAGCAGTTCAGCTCTTCGGGGGTAGATGTCGGCCCCGTCAACGGCGATGCCTCGGACCCCACCGGTTTCGCGCTCGATCGCTCGAGCGGCGATGTCTATATGGATAGCGGCGGCAGCCTCATCCGCCACTACGAAGCCGCCTGCGACGCGGGCGGCAACTGCGCGGCAGTGGACACCTTCGGCACGGGACAACTGGGCGGCGCGGCCGGGCTCGCCACGGACCCCTCAAACCACGAGGTGTTCGCCGCCGACACCGCCGACAACCGCATCGACGCGTTCACTTCCGCCGTGCTGCCTGATGTCACCACCGGCGAAGCGTCGAGCATCACAACGACCACGGTGACGCTGGAAGGCTCGGTTAACCCAGACTCGACCACACTCACCGACTGTCACTTCTCCTACGTCGATGAAGCCCATTACAACACGTCGGCCGCCGACCCCTACGCCGCCGGGCAGAGCGCCCCCTGCACCGCCACCCCCTCGGGCTCCAATCCAGAACCCGTCACAGCCAATGTCACCGGCCTCACACCGGGCGACGTGTACCACTACCGCCTGAGTGCCGCGAACGCCAGCGGAGCCCTCACAGGCGCCGATGAGGCATTCGCCACGCCCGGCCCGCCGTTGATCGGGACCACCTCCGCGGCGAACGTCATCTCCACCGCGGCGGACCTGCGCGCCCAGGTCAACCCGGACCGGCTCAGCACCACCTATCACTTCGAGTACGGGACCAGCCCCAGCTACGGGCAGGCCACCCCCGAGAGCGCCCCGATCGGCTCAGACGACACCGAACATACCGCGACCGCCCATATCCAGGGTCTCGCTCCCAACACCACCTACCACTTCCGCGTCGTCGCCACCAGCTCGGCTGCGCCCGGTGGCGCCCCCGGGCCCGACCACACGTTCACGACCCAGCCCAACAGCGGTGAAGGTGGCGCTGACACCTGTCCCAACGCGGCGATCCGCGGGCAGCAGCACGCGGCCGCCCTACCCGACTGCCGTGCTTACGAGCAGGCCAGTCCTCCCGAAAAGGACGGCAGCCCGGTCCTCGCTCAATCAGACCTCGGACACTTCTGGCAGGCCTCGGCCAACGGTAACTCGGTTGTCTACTCGTCCATGGGGGCCTTCGCCGGCGCGCAGACCGGCGAGTCCGTGATCTTTCAATATCTCGCCTCGCGCACTCAGAGCGGCTGGTCCACGAACAGCCTGCTGCCGCCGCAGGCAACCAGCACGCCGACCTTCCCCGAACCAACCTTCGATCTTTACTCGGAAGATCTCTCCAAGGGTGTGCTGATCGATGGTGGCTCGAGCAGCGGTGCCGGGCAGGATCAGCCGGCGCTTGTGCCGGGCGAGCCGGCGAACAATGAGAATCTCTTCCTGCGCGACAACAGCACCAACTCCTACCAGCTGATCGACGTCACACCACAAGGAGTGACACCAGCGGAAGCAGAACTTCCGTTGGCCTCAGCCGATTTGAGCCATGTCGTCTTTCGTGAGAATGCCCAACTGACTCCGGATTCGCCCCCGGCCGGGGAAAATCAGCACCTCTTCGAATGGAGTGGTGGCACTGTGCATCTGGTCGGCATCCTGCCTGACGGTACCCCGGTGCCAGCTTCACAAAGAACCACGTCACAGGCGGTGTCCGAGGACGGTTCGCGTGTCTTTTTCGTAGTCGGAGGAAGATTCGGCGGTAGCGAAAAGCTCTATGTGCGTCAGGACGGGGCCAGCACTGTTCAGCTCGATGCATCCCATGGCTCCGGGCCCGGCGGTGGCGGCGAATTCGCGGTCGCAAGCAGTGACGGCTCGCGGTCATTCTTCCTTGATGACGCGACAAGTGGGATAACCAGTGACACCGTTCCGGGCAGTGGTGCCAACCTTTACCGCTATGAAGCGAACAGCGGGACCTTGACCGATCTCACTCCTACCGTGAAGGCCGAAGTGCAAGGGGTCATCGGCACGAGCAAGGACGGTTCTTATGTTTACTTCGTCGCCAATGGCGTGCTCGCCCCAGGCGCGTCCCCCGGTGACTGCCCGCGGTTGCGCGTGGAAACAGAACCGACCCAGACATGCAGCCTGTATCTGTTTCACGATGGCACCACTTCTTTTATCGCCGCCCTCAACGGCGAAGATTTTTCCGACTGGCATACCACATTTAGCTATGAAACCAAGACTGCCGTGGTATCTCCCGATGGGCGCTATCTCGCGTTCCAGTCACTGAACAGCCTCACGGGATATGACAATCTTGCGGCCAATAGTGTGCAATGCGAAACAGAACAACGCCCAGGTATATTCAATGGGGAATTCAATGGGGCGCAGCCACGTTGCTCCGAGGTTTTCCTCTACGACGCCTTGAACGGCCCCTCAGGAAAGATCGTTTGTGCTTCGTGCAATCCGAGCGGCGGTGCGCCGATCGGGCCTGCCATGCTCAGATCGGGGACGCTGGACTATGTTTACAACTACATGCCTCGCTACCTAGGGGACAGCGGCCGGCTGTTCTTCAACAGCGGCGACGCGCTGACTCCACAGGATGTCAATGGCAAGCAGGATGCGTACGAGTTCGAGCCGGCCGGTGTCGGCAGCTGTGGGCAGGCGCAGGGCTGTGTCTCGCTGATCTCTTCCGGGAGGAGTCCCAACGCCTCGATTTTCTTCGACGCGTCTGCCAGTGGCGACGATGCGTTCTTCGCTACGACGGATCCGCTTGTGGCGCAGGACGGCGATCAGAGCCGCGATCTCTACGACGCGAGAGTCGAAGGCGGCATAGCGGCCCAGAATGTGGTGCCCGTGCCGCCGTGCGGCGGCGAATCGTGCAAGGCGCCCGCCTCCACCCAGCCGGTGGAACAGGCGCCAAGCTCCAATGGCTTCTCCGGCGCGGGGAATCTGGCGCCGAGCGTTCCCGCGGCCAGCCATAAGAAGCCGGTGAAGAAAACGAAGAAGAAGCATCCCGCCGTCAAGAAGAAGCGCCGACAGAAGAAGCCTCGCCATGCGCGTGGCCGTCGAGCTAACCACAACCACAGGGGTGCGAAGTGATCCGCTATGCCCGCAGTCTCCTCGCAGTCTTTGTCTTCGCCGTGCTCGTGGCGGTGCTCGCGGCGTCACCGGCGCTTGCCGGCTTTGGGTTCCTCCCTGGTGCCGCGGGCTTCGACGGCTCGTTCGTCAACCGGGATGGTTCGCCGGACACTCAGGCCGGCTCACACCCCTATGCCTTCACAGCGAGCATTCAGGTCACCAGGTTTCTGACCAGCGAAGGCAAACCGTTCCCTGTTGGCGACGCTAAGGACATAACGCTGGATCTGCCGGCGGGGTTCATCGGCGATCCCAACGCGACCGCCAAGTGCACGCCTGAACAGCTGAGCCATACGAACGAAGCCGGAGCTTTTGAACCGGGCACGACCTGTCCCGTCGGCTCGCAGGTCGGAGTGGCGGTCGTCGAACTAGCCCAAGGGATCAATGAGGTGAGGGAGCATCTGGCGGTCTTCAACCTGGTCGCGCCGGCCGGGGAGCCTGCCGTGCTGGGTTTCAATGTCAGCCAGGTCAATGTGTACATCAACACGAGGGTGCGCAGCGGTTCAGACTATGGGCTCTCCTCGTTCCTGCGCGATACCCCCGCGTCACTCCCGACGCTCGGCAGCACCGTGACGTTATGGGGGGTGCCAGGGGATTCCAGTCACGACGTGCAGCGCTGCGTATACCCGAACTTCTCGTCGGGCGGCAACTGCGAAAACCCGAATATCTTCGGTGGCAGGCCGCACGAATTCGACGGGCCTCGTAAGCCCTTCTTGACGTTGCCGACATCGTGCGCGGGCCCGCAGACGATCTCGCTGGCCGGCGACAGCTGGCAGGAACCGGGGATCTTCGCGCAGGACAGCTTCATCACGCATGACAACGCCGGCAACCCTGTCGGCTTCGAAGGCTGCAACCGCCTCAGCTTCACGCCTTCGATCGTGGCACAGCCCGACACGAGCGAGGCAGCGACGCCATCGGGACTGCACGTCGACGTGCACCTGCCACAGAACGATTACCCCGAAGGGCTAGCCGAGTCTGAGCTGAAGGACGCGGTCGTAACGCTCCCGGCGGGAGTGTCGGTGAACCCATCCTCCGCGGACGGGTTGCAGACGTGCAGCGAAGCGCAGATCGCGCTCTCGAGCCCCGAACCGGCCACCTGCCCCGAAGCGTCGAAGGTCGCCTCCGTAGAAGTCATCTCACCAGCGATCGACCACCCAATCCTCGGCAGCGTCTTCGTGGCGACACAGAACGAAAACCCATTTCACTCACTGCTGGCGCTCTATATCTCGGTCTACGACCCGCAGACTGGGATCGTGGTGAAGGTACCGATGGACGTGAAGCTGGACCCACAGACCGGACAGCTGAAGACCACCGTCCAGAACAGCCCGCAACTGCCCTTCGAAGACCTGAAGCTCGACTTCTTCGCCGGCCCCCGCGCACCACTCGTAACACCAGGGTCCTGTGGAACATTCACGACGACAAGCGACATGACACCATGGTCATCACCCGGCCTGGGCGATGCCACGCCGTCTGACTCGTTCGCCGTCACCTCGGGTGTCGGTGGCGCGGCGTGCGGGAACGGGTTCGCCCCAGTGTTCACCGCGGGCACCACGAACAACCAGGCAGGCGCTTTCAGCCCGTTCAGCGTTTCGATCTCGCGCTCAGACCAGGAACAGGCGCTGAGCGGCGTGACGGTCAACACACCCCCGGGGTTGCTGGGGATCATCAAAGGCGTGGAACGCTGCCCCGAACCACAAGCCTCCCAGGGCACATGTGGCCCTGGGAGCCTGATCGGGCACGCCACGGCAGCCGCGGGCGCTGGCCCGGACCCGTTCAACGTCAGTGGTGGCCAGGTGTTCCTCACAGGCCCGTACAAAGGCGCCCCGTTTGGGTTGAGCATCGTCGTCCCGGCTGTCGCCGGCCCGTTCAATCTGGGGAACGTCGTCGTGCGCTCCGCGATCAACGTTGACCCGCACACCGCACAGATCTCGATCGTCTCCGACCCGCTGCCCACGATCCTGCAAGGCATACCCCTGCTCGTAAAGAAGGTCAACGTCACGATCGACCGCACAGGGTTCATGTTCAACCCCACGAACTGCGCATCGCTCAATGTGGGGGGGACCCTCAGGAGCGCACAGGGCACAAGCACGGCCGTGTCAAGCCACTTCCAGGCCGCGAACTGCGCGACACTGCCGTTCAAGCCCACGTTCAAAGCCACAACCCAGGCCAACACGAGCAAGAAAAACGGTGCCTCACTGGACGTGAAGGTCACCTCGGGGTTAGGCCCTGGGGGCCAGAGCCAGGCGAATATCGGGAAGGCCGGTGTGACGTTGCCCAAGCAGCTCCCCGCGCGCTTGACGACGATCCAGCAGGCCTGCACGGAGGTTGCGTTTGCGGCCAACCCCGCGTCGTGCCCCACAGGGTCGAACATCGGGACCGTCACCGCGAGGACACCGGTGCTCGCAAGCACCCTGACAGGGCCCGCGTACCTCGTGTCTCACGGCGGCGCGGCGTTCCCCGACATCGTCGTGGTACTCCAAGGCGAAGGCGTCACGCTGGATTTGGTCGGCAGCATCAACATCAAACACGGCGTCACCAGCAGCGCGTTCGACAGCGTGCCGGATGCCCCGATCTCGAGCTTCGAGCTGAAGCTCCCCGAGGGCCCACACTCCGGGCTCGCCGCTGTCGTACCCGCCAAGGCCAAAGGCAACCTCTGCGGCACGAGCCTCACGATGCCGACCACCCTCACCGGGCAGAACGGCGCACAGATCAAGCAGAGCACAAAGATCGCCGTCACCGGCTGCACCAAAGCAAAGAAAGCGCACAAGAAGCACAAGGCCAAGAAGACGAAGCGGCGGAAATGACGGCCACAGCCATGCCCTCTCGCAACACTCGGGCCGGGGCCAGGAGCCCCGGCCAGCCCGGCCGTATCGCCAACACACGCCCCGGGCGCACAGTGAAAGCGCCCCCCACACGCCCCGGCGCGGAGATCGCGACACCCAGCCGCGTCTCAGACATCCAGCGCCAGCGCATCCTCACCGGCATGATCGACGTCGCCGCCGAACGCGGCGCCGCCACGGTCACCGTCGCGCACATCGTCGCGCGCTCCGGCGTCTCGCGCCGCACGTTCTACGAACTGTTCTCAGACCGCGAGCAGTGCCTGCTCGCCGCGCTGGACCAAACCCTCACACACGCCACCGCGGCAGTGCTACCCGCATACAACACCACCGGCCACTGGCAGGAACGGATCCGCGCGGCCCTGACCGCACTCCTCCAGTTCTTCGATGAAGAGCCCGCGATGGCGCGCCTCTGCGTCGTGGAGTCACTCAGCGCGGGACCACAAGCACTGGAACGCCGCACCCACATCGTGCACACCCTGATCCGCGCGATCGACGAGGGCCGCCGAGAAACAAAGACCGGCAAAGAACCCCCGCCGCTCGCCGCCGAGGCGATCGTCGGCGCGGTCCTCGCCGTCATCCACACACGCCTCACAGCAAACGACAGCGAACCCCTGTCCAGCCTCCTGCCAGAGCTCATGGCCACGATTGTGCTGCCCTACCTCGGGCAGCCGGCAGCCGAGAAAGAACTCCACAGACCGGCCCCCCAACTCAAAACAACAACCCGCGCCCGCAAGGATCCACTCGACGGACTCGACATGCGCCTCACCTACCGCACCGTACGAGTCCTCATCGCCATCGGCCAACACCCCCAAGCCTCAAACCGCGAGGTCGCAACAGTCGCGGGCATCGCCGACCAAGGCCAGATCTCAAAGCTCCTCACCCGCCTGCAGAGCCTCGGCCTGATTCACAACAAAGGCCAAGGCCCACTCAAAGGCGCACCCAACGCCTGGGCACTCACAGCAAAGGGCGTCGAAGTCGAGCGCTCGCTGCGGATGGACGTGGATTCGCGGCAAAGCAGTGGCTAGCATCGCCAGGGGATGCCCCGCACCGCCACGGCCCGTCTGTTCCTCGCCATCGATCCCCCCGCACGCACGCGCGAGCAGCTTGCCGCTTGGGCGCGTGGCGCGCTCGGCCCGGGGCGGGGGAGGGGCGCCACCCGACCTCTGCGCCTGCTGCACCCCGATCTGCTGCATCTGACGATCTGTTTCCTGGGCGCCCGGCCGGTGGCGGACGTCGAGCGGATCGCCCCCGTGCTCGATGAGTTCGCCACGTCCGTTGGCGAGCTTACTGTCGGCGCGCCGCTGTGGCTGCCCCCGCGCCGCCCGCGCACCCTTGCGGTGGAGCTGCACGACCCGTCGGGCGATCTCGCGCGGCTGCACGAAGTGCTCAGCGCGGCGATCGCCGACGCCACCGGATGGGTGCCCGAGGCCGGCACAGACGGCAGCAGAGCACGCGTCAAGCGCTTGCGCCCCCACATCACGCTCGCCCGCATGCGCAATGGAGCGGCGGGGCGCGATCGAGAGCTGCCACCCACACCCGCACTGGCCTTCACGCCGACAGACCTGGTCCTCTATCGCTCCTGGCTGGACCCCGAGGGAGCTGCCTATGAGCCCCTGGTGAGTGTCGCCCTCGTGCCCGCCTGATACGAACACCTGTTCCGTCCGGAGCCGTCTCTACTCTGCCTGACTCAATCCGATTGAGAGGGCTGTGCAGTCTCGGCCAAGGGCCGACAAGCCGAGCCCCTCTTCATTCCAGTCCCAGGAGGAGAGAAGCCCATGCCCGTGACCGAACAGGAGAAGGCCGCTAAAGCGCGCGATGCCGCGCTGCAAGGTGCGCTTACGCAGATCGAGCGCGAGTTCGGCAAGGGCAGCGTCATGCGTATGGGCGACGAGGGCGCACAGGTACGCGTCGACGCGATCCCCACAGGCGCGCTGTCGCTCGACCTGGCACTCGGCATCGGCGGTGTGCCCAAGGGCCGCATCGTGGAGGTCTTCGGCCCGGAGTCCTCGGGTAAGACGACGCTGATCTACCACGTGATCGCCGAGGCGCAGAAGCTTGGGGGAGTGTGCGCGTTCATCGACGCCGAGCACGCGATGGACCCGCTGTACGCGAAGGAGATCGGGGTGGACATCGACGAGCTGCTGGTCTCCCAGCCCGACTACGGCGAGCAGGCGCTTGAGATCGCGGACATGCTGGTGCGCTCCGGCGCCGTGGACGTGGTGGCGATTGACTCCGTCGCCGCGCTGACGCCACGCGTGGAGCTCGAGGGACAGATGGGCGATCAGACGGTGGGCGCGCAGGCGCGCATGATGTCCCAGGCGATGCGCAAGCTGGCGGGAAACCTCAATCGCACCAGCACGCTCTGCATCCTCACCAACCAGATCCGCGAAAAGGTCGGCGTGATGTTCGGCTCGCCCGAGACGCAGCCGGGCGGGCGCGCGTTGAAGTTCTACGCCTCCCAGCGCCTTGACATCCGCCGCATCGAGACGCTCAAGGACGGCACCGAGGCGGTCGGCAATCGCGTGCGCGTGAAGGTCGTCAAGAACAAGGTCGCCGCGCCCTTCCGCCAGGCTGAATTCGACATCGAGTTCGGGCGGGGCATCTCCACCGCGGGCTGCCTGGTCGACCTCGGCCTGGAGCACAACATCATCTCCAAGTCCGGCTCCTTCTTCTCCTATGGCGAGCAGCGCCTCGGACAGGGCAGGGGCGCGGCCAAGACCTACCTCAACGAGAACCCCTCGGTCGCCACGGAGATCGAAGGAAAGATCTACTCGGCGCTCGGCATCGGCAAGGACAAGGTCACGCCGCTCGCCGGCAAGGCCATCGTTCCGCCAAGCGAGGATGTTGTCGAGCCGCCCAAGGTTCAGCAGGCTGCCTGAGCACGCCTGCCAGCTGGGCTCCCTCCGCATCTGAGCTCGTTTCTTGTCTTGGGGGCGGAGGGAGATATCTTTGGTGAGGTGAAGCGCTACCACCTCACCACCTTCGGGTGCCAGATGAACGAGCACGACTCCGAGCGCATGAAGGGCATGCTCGAGTCATTGGGCTACACGGAGGCGCCGGAGCGCGCCGAGGCCGACCTGATCCTGTTCAACACCTGCTCGATCCGCGAGTCCGCGGACAGCCGCTTCATCGCCCATCTCGGCGAGGCCAAGCGGCTGAAGCGCGAACAGCCAGGACGTGTGGTCGGAGTGGGAGGCTGCTGGGCACAGTCCGTCAAGGAGGAGGTGTTCGCGCGCTTTCCCTTTGTCGATGTCGCCTTCGGCCCCGGCCAGGTGCACAAGCTCGCGGAGTTCCTCACGAGTGACTCACTCACCGCCCAGGGCTACTTCGAGTTCGAGGGCTTCACCGGGCACCTGCCGGCGCGCCGCACGCGCCCCTTCCAGGGCTGGCTGCAGATCTCGGTCGGCTGCAACTGCGCCTGCTCCTACTGCATCGTCCCCTCAACGCGCGGGCGCGAGGTCAGCCGGCCCTTGGCCGAGCTGGTGGCGGAGGTGGAGGCGATGTCCGCGGACGGCGTGCGCGAGGTCACGCTGCTCGGGCAGAACGTCAACTCCTACGGGCGCGATCTACGAATCGATGGCCGCCCCGCCAGCTTCTCCGAGCTGCTGCAAGCGGTCGACGCGATCGAGGGGATCGAGCGCATCCGCTACACGAGCCCGCACCCCAAGGACATGCGCGAGGACGTCGTCCGCGCCCACGCCGAGCTGCGCAGCCTGTGCGAGCACATCCACCTGCCTTTACAGTCGGGTTCTAGCCGCATCCTCAAGGCGATGCGCCGCACCTATGACCGTCAGCGCTACCTCGACCGCGTGGCCTTGATCCGCGAGCACGTGCCCGACGTCGCCTTGACCACGGACATCATCGTGGGCTTCCCCGGTGAGAGCGAGGAGGACTTCGCCGAGACCCTAGAAGTGGTCGAGGAGGTCCGCTACGACAGCGCCTTCACGTTCATCTTCTCGCCTCGCAGGGGCACCTCGGCCGCCGAGCTGACCGAGGGCCTGGTGCCGCATCCCGTCAAGGTGCAGCGCATGGAGCGCCTGCTTGAGGCCGTCCAGCGTCACGCCCGCGAGCGCGCCCAGCGCTTCGTTGGGCGCACGATGGAGGTCCTTGTCGAGGGCCCCTCGCGTACCGATCCCGAGCGGATGCGCGGGCGCACCCGCCACAACAAGGTCGTCAACTTCTCCGGCCTGGCCACACCGGGCGAGCTGACTCAGGTGCGCATCGACGGCGCATCCAGCCAGACGCTGTCAGGCGAAGAGAGCCTTCTGGCGCGCGTCGCGGGCTGAGTAATCCAGGCGAAGCGGTTGCGGAAGGTTCAGCGCAAGCTCAGCGCTTGCCGCTCTGACCCGTGGCGAAGTCGGAGGCGATCTTCTCGCCACCGGCTCGACGGGTGAAAGCGGCAGCCATCTCTGGTGCGACGCCCCCAAAGATGGCACCGGCGCGCAAGGCGAACGGCGCGACATCGACCTCGCCGCGGTTGCGCTCGATCGCGCTCACGACAGCCTTGGCCACATCCTCAGGTGAGCGCGTGCCAACGCCAGTGGGAAGCTTGGCGCCCGAATCGGCGAACATGCCAGCGTCGCGGATGAAGCCAGGGCAGACGGTGGAGACACCCACACCGTGATCGCGTAGCTCCGGACGCAAGGCAGCGGCGAAGCCGCGCAGGCCGTACTTAGTGGCGTTGTACATGGAAGCCCCGGGCGTGGCGGACTTGCCGGCCAGTGAGCTCATGAACAGCAGGTGTCCACTGCGGCGCTCTACCATCGCCGGGATGAGAGCGTGCGCGAGAACGATCGGAGCGCGCAGGTTGACATCCAGCGCGCGGTCGATCTCCTCGATGGTGAAGCTGTCGAGCTTGCCCGAGCCGGGCAGCGCGGCGTTGGCCACGAGGATGTCGATCTGACCGGCCTCTCGCAAGAGGCGATCGACCTCGGCGGCGACGCTCAGATCGACGGCCAGCGTTCTTGCCCCAAGCTCGGCGGCCAACGGCTCCAGCACATCCGTCCGGCGGCCGGTGAGAATCAGCTCGGCGCCGCGCAGCTTCAGCGCGCGCGCGATGGCCTGGCCAATACCTCCCGTGGCACCCGTGAGCAGCACCGTCGACCCTGAGATCCGCATCTGTCTGCAAGCCTACGGCAATGATGGTCATTGCGCTGTTCGGACCAACCGGGGTGGGCAAGACAGCCGTGGCGGTGGCGCTCGCCGCGCAACTGCGGGCCGGCGGGGAGCAGCCGGTGGCCGTGTCCGCGGACGCGCTGCAGGTGTATATCGGCCTGGAGAAGCTGACCGGCGTCGCCTCACCTGGCGAGCGCGCCCAGTTGGAGCATCGGCTTGTTTCCTTCCTGCCGCCTGACGCAGCCTTCAGCGCCGGCCAGTACGCCGAGCTGGCGCATGCTGAGATCGATGAGCTGCTCAAACAGGGACGACAGCCGATCGTGGTAGGGGGAACCGGCTTGTATTTGCGCGCGGCGCTGAGCGAGCTGGACCTGCGTCCGCCGCCACCGGAGGGGGTGCGCGAACGGCTGGTGAGCGAACTGGAACGCGATGGCGCGCCGGCGCTGCACGCACGGCTGGCGCAGCGCGCCGCGTGGGCGGCGCAGGAGATCGACCCCAATGATCGCCAGCGCGTCATCCGTGCGCTGGAGCTGCTCGAGCAGGGCGAGCTGGAGCCGCCGGAGGGCCCCTCGCAGCTGTGGACCGACGATGTCCGCCAGCCCACTCTGCTGGTGGGTTTGACGATGGAGCGGGAGGAGCTGTATGCGCGGATCGACGCGCGCGTGGACGCGATGGTGGCCGCAGGGGTGCGCGAGGAGGTACAGCGCGCACACGCGGCGGGGGCGAGTGGCACGGCGCGCAAAGCGCTGGGCTTCGAGGAGCTGTTGGCAGGCGACGTCGAGGGCATGAAGCGGCGCACGCGCAACTATGCGCGGCGGCAGCTGACGTGGATGCGCAAGCTTTCAGGCGTGCACACGATCGATGTCACACACCGCGCCGCGGAGGATGTCGCACAGGAGATCGCCGCTTTGGCCGGAGCGCCTAGACTGCGCGGCCAATGAGATTTGAGAAGTGGCAGGCGCTAGGCAACGACTACCTGATCGTCGAGCAGGAGCAGCTGGCGCTCGAATTGACGCCCGCGCGCATCCGGCGACTGTGCGAGGGCCACTTCGGCGTGTATGCGGATGGGGTGCTGCTGCTCTCGCGCCCTGAGGATCCCCGCTTCGTGGCCCGGCTGCGGATCTACAACCCCGATGGCTCGGAGGCCGAGCTGTCGGGTAACGGGGCGCGCGAGGCGATCCTCTACCTGCACAGACGGGGCTGGACCAATGAGGATGTCTTCTCGATTCAGACGGCCGCCGGTGAGATCCGCCCGACGATCACCGGCCCCGACAGTTGCCGCGTGGACATGGGTCACGCGGCATTGGCGTCCAAGGACTATCCGGGTGGACCCGCCGAGGGCGTGGGGGAGCTGGAGGCGGACGGAGTGCGGTGGCGCTTTCAGCACGTATCGATCGGCAACCCCCAGTGCGCGATCGCGGTGGCCGGTCTCGCCGAGTTGCAGGCGCTTGACCTGCCGGCGATCGGTCCGGCAATCGAAGGCCATGAGTTGTTTCCTAACCGCACAAACGTCTCCTGGTATACGGAGACCGAACCGAACCGCATTCGTGCGCGTATCTTCGAGCGCGGGGTGGGGGAGACACTGTCCTCAGGGACAGGGGCGACCGGGGCGACCGTGGCCTATCTCTTGCGCGGTGGCGATTACGCGCCCGGGCAGGGGAGCAACGGCGCCGAGCCAACCAGTCCAAGTCACGACGTGACGGTTGCACTGGACGGCGGCGAACTTGAGGTCGAGGTGGGGGAGGGACTGCACATAAACCTGTCTGGCTGGGCGGTGCCTGTGTTCACGGGCGCGCTCAGCGAGCACTTTCTGAAGGAGCTGCATGAAACCGAGTGAGCGTCTGAGCCGCATACCGCCGTATCTGTTCGCCGAGCTGGAGCGCAAGATCGCCGCGAAGAAGGCGCAAGGGGTGGATGTGATCAGCCTGGGCATCGGCGATCCCGACCGGCCCACGCCGGCATTGATCGTGGAGGCGATGCAGGAGGCGGTCACCGAGGCCGAGACACACCGCTACCCATCCAACCGCGGGCGCGCGGACTTCCGCCAGGCGCTGAGCGACTTCTACGAGCGCCGCTTCGATGTGGACATCGACGCGGAGACCGAGGTGATGCCAGCGATCGGCGCCAAGGAGGCGATCTTCAACCTCAACCTGGCGTTCCTGGACCCGGGTGATGTGGCGTTGGCTTCCGATCCGGGCTACCCAGTTTACACCGCCGGCCCGCTGCGGGCCGGCGGCGAGCCGGTGGTGATGCCACTGGTGCCCGAGCTCGGCTTCATCCCGGATCTCGATGCCATCTCGGAGGAGACGGCAAGGCGGGCGAAGCTGATGTATCTGAGCTACCCCAATAACCCCACCGGAGCGGTTGTGCCGGAGGGCTTCTTCGCACGGGTGGTGGCCTTCGCCAAGGCCTACGACATTCTGGTGGTGCACGACAACGCCTACTCAGAGACAACCTACGACGGCTATCGCGCGCCCTCCTTCCTCGCCACACCGGGGTCCAAGGAGGTGGGAATCGAGGTGTTCTCGCTGTCCAAGGGCTACAACATGACCGGCTGGCGCTGCGCGGCGGTGCTCGGCAACGCGCAGGCGATCGAGACCTACTGGCGCCTGAAGACCAACATCGACTCGGGGCTGTTCGAGGCGGTGCAGCTGGCAGGCGTGGCGGCGCTCTCACCCGATGGCGATGCCGAGGTGGCCTCGATGAACGAGCTGTATCGGCGCCGGCGCAATCTGGTGTGTGAGGCATTGGCGAAGATCGGCGTGCACATCCCGCCACCGAAGGGCACCATCTACGTGTGGGCACCGATTCCCGCGGGCTTTGAGAGCTCGGTGGCCTACTGCGAGCACGTGCTGGAGCAGGCCGCCGTGGTGATCTCGCCGGGCAGCGCCTACGGCCCCAGCGGCGAGGGCTGGTTTCGGATCTCTCTGACAACGCCGGATGACAGGCTGGCCGAAGCAGTGGAGCGTTTGGCCGCGGCTAACCTGTGAGGTAGATGGAGCAGCCTCAGCAGCGCGCCAAACAGCGCGCATTCTGCATCGCCGCTCTGGCCGAAGGCGATGATCTGAGCGAGTTGGGTGAGCTGCTGCGCACTTCCGGCGTGGCGGTGGCGGGGGAAATGGTGCAGCACCGCG
This sequence comes from Solirubrobacteraceae bacterium, assembly GCA_025449845.1. Lineage (GTDB taxonomy): Bacteria > Actinomycetota > Thermoleophilia > Solirubrobacterales > Solirubrobacteraceae > Palsa-744. Next base: position 80,379 of record JANWIP010000031.1, read on the forward strand.
AGCGGCCCCACCCCAACACCTATCTCGGCCCGGGCAAGGTGGAAGAGGCCAAGCAGATGGCCAAAGAGTGCGATGCGAACCTGATCGCCTGCGATGACGAGCTGACGCCCCGCCAGGAGCGCAACCTGGAGGAGGCGGTGGGGCTGCCGGTGGTGGACAGGACGGCGGTGATCCTCGACATCTTCGCCGCGCACGCAGCCAGCGCGGAGGGCAAGCTACAGGTAGAGCTGGCGCAGCTGGAATACAACCTCGCGCGAATGCGCGGCCTGTGGACCCACCTTGAGCGCCTCGGTGGCGGCATTGGCACAAGAGGCCCGGGCGAGAGCCAGATCGAGACCGACCGCAGACTCGCGCGCGATCGCATTGCGGCGCTACGCAAGCGCCTGCGACAGGTAGGGGGCACGCGCGCGGTGATGCGCGCCGAGCGCGAGCGCGCGGCACTCCCCACGGTCGCGCTGGCGGGCTACACGAACGCAGGGAAGTCGACGCTGCTGAACGCCTTGACGGGCTCTGAGGTGGGAGTGCGCGACCGCCTGTTTCACACGCTTGACCCGAGCACGCGTACCTGGCGCCTGGCGGGCAGGCAGTATCTGCTGACCGACACTGTGGGATTCATCCGCAAGCTGCCCCACCAGCTGGTGGACGCCTTCGGCGCGACCTTGGAGGAGACCCGCCGCGCCGACCTGCTGCTGCACGTGCTGGACGCCTCAGCATCGCTTGAGCAGGCGGAGATGATGCGCCACTCGGTGGAGGTGGTGCTTGAGGAGATCGGAGCGGGGGAGACGCCACGGCTGCTGGTCTTGAACAAGGTGGACATGCTCGATCAGCAGCAGCGCCACGAGTTGCGCCTGCGCCACCCCGAGGCGATGCTGGTGAGCGCCTCAAGCGGCGAGGGGCTGGAGGAGCTCGGGGAGCACATCGAGCGAGAGTTCCGGCGCACGCTGTGCCCGGTCGATCTGCTCGTGCCCTATGACCACGGCGGCAGCCTGGCGGAGCTGCACGAGGTGGCGGGAGATGTGACGCGCCAGGACACGCCCGAGGGCGTACGCGTGCGGGCGCTGGTGCCAGCGAGACTGGCCGCGCGCTTCGAGCGCTTCGCGGTAGCCCCGTCGTAGTCGGCGGCCAGCTTCTTCACAAACCCGCCGCGCGGCGGGCCCCAACGTGAGCGAGATCCTCAAAGGCGTCATCGAGGGGGGCAAGCGCAGCGATATCGATGCGCAGCGCGGTGGCGATCAGCCAGTCGGCAAGCCAGACGTTCTTGGGCAGCAGAGGGCCGTGCAGATAGGTGCCGATGACATTGCCGCGCCTGACGCCCTCAAAGCCCGAGTGACCATCGTTGCCGTGCCCGCGCAGCACGCGCCCAAGCGGCCGCTCGTCCGCGCCCAGATGAGTGCGCCCGCCATGATTCTCAAAGCCGGCAAGCACGCGCGCGGGCGTGCCTGGGTCAAGCTCGACCTCGATGGCGACATTGCCGATCAGACGAGGCCCCTCGTGGCGCACCGTGCGCACGTCCACCAAACCGACCCCCGGAATCTCCTCGCTGCCGAGCACGTAGGAGCTGCCGAGCAGCTGATAGCCACCGCACACGCCGAGCACGACCGCCCCGCGCCGCGCGGCGATGTGCAGCCCCTCCCGCTTGTGCGCCAGCAGGTCCTCGGCGCAGAGCCGCTGGTCACGGTCCTGGCCGCCCCCTAGATAGAAGAGGTCGTGCGCAGTGCCATCCAGCGGCTCGCCCAGCCCACTGGCGGTGAGCTTGAAATCGAGTCCCCGCCAGGCGCAGCGACGTTCCAGCATGAGCAAGTTGCCACGGTCGGCGTAGATGTTCATCAGGTCCGGATAGAGCGCGCAGACACACAGGATCGGTGCACCTGCGGAAGCTGGGGATGGGGAGGAGGGGTGGGTGGTCGGTGGCTGCTGGTCAGGCACGCAGCATCACCACGTCGCTGCCGGCGTGATCGTCGGTGGTGGGAATGTGGCGTGCCTGCTCGGGGTGCAGGCCAACGGCGGCGCCCTCGCGCTCCAACTCGGCGCCGTCGATGCGATCGAGCTCGATCAGGTCCTGCTCGATGACTTTGGAGTCGCCGATGCGCCGATGGCGTTCGATCGCGATGGTGCTGGGCCCCGCCTGCACGCGTGTGGCCTGGCTCGTATAGAGCACGCCGTCGATGCGACAGGTCTCAGGCGACGGTGCGAGACCGCCATTGGTGCAGTCAAATGGTTCGAGGTCGGTGACGAGCGCGCAGGCAAACAGGCCACCAGGACGCAGGTGGGCGCGAACCTGACGCAGGAAGGCGGAGCGCCCGGCGCCTGCGCCCAGCAGCTGAACCGTCTGCATAGGGGCGATGCACAGAGCAACACGCTCCGCATGGGGCAGCTGAAAAGAGCGCGCATCCGCACAGACGGTCTCGACATCCAGACGCGCGGCGCGCTGGCGCAGAGCGGCGAGCAGCGTCGGGTCGTGGTCGAGCGCGATCACTCGGCGTCCGTGGCGCGCAAGGTCAAGCGCGACGCGCCCTGTGCCCGCGCCGATGTCCAGGATGGCGCCGTCAGGGTGAGCATCGGCCAACTCGCGCCATAGAGGCAGGTCAGCACGGTAGGAGCCGCACTCCAGGTCGTGCCAGACCACGACCGGCTGCGGAGCACCGGCGGGGTTGGAGCCGCCGGAGTGAAGTTCTACGACCACGCGCTGCGCGCCTCCCCCCGGGATACGAGCAGCTGACGCAGAGAGAGCATGGCGGTGTAGGTGGGCAGCGCGTAGAGGGGGGGAGGATCGCTCTCCTCGGGCCCCGAGGAGCCCGAGGCCACAGCGGTGTCAAGAGCCATGGCGAGATCGGGCTGCACCTCGATTGCCGCGGGGTCGATGCCCGCATACTTCAGCCGCACCGCCAACTCCGCGGCGCGCGTGCCCGCACAGGTGACACGGCGCAGGCGCCCTGCGAGTAGCTCGAAGTCGGCATCCCAGATCCAGGAGACATCGCGCCCGTCGGCGATGTTGTCGTTGAGCACGCCAAGCAGGTCGTGCTGTCCGGGCTCAAGCGCGAGCGTGCGCAGCACCTCATTGGCGCCGGTGGGGTTCTTGACGAGCAGAATGCGCAGCGAGCGCCCGGCGACGGTGACACTCTCGGCGCGGCCGAAGGCGGGAGCGGTCGCTTGCAGGCCCGCGACGATCGTGGGCAGCGGGATATCAAGCGCATAGGCGAGGGCAGCAGCGGCGAGGGCGTTGTAGACGTTGTAGAGGCCCGGGAGGGCCAGTTGCACGTCAGCGCGGCCGGTGGGCGTGTGCAAGGTGAAGCGGGCGGAGCGCACCCCTTCGAGCGCGACGTCGGCTGCGGTGATGCTCGGCGCCGGACGACGCTGGCCGCAGCTTGGACAGTGGTAGTGACCCAGGTGGCCCAGGTAGATGGCATCGAACACGTAGGGCGCGCCGCAGCGCCGGCAATGCTTGGCGTCTGCCGCGTGGGCCATGCCGGCAAGCGCGAGCGAGTCATCCTCGACGCCGTAGTAAAGGACCTCGGCCTCGCGCTGCGTGCCCTCACGCGCACGACCGAGGTCGGCAACCATGGGATCATCCGCGTTGAGCACGAGTCGGGCTTCACGCGCGGGATCGGCGTCGAGTGTGCCGGCCCAGCGCTCGGCGATGCTCTCAAGCTCTCCGTAGCGGTCGAGCTGGTCGCGGAAGAGGTTGCCGAGCAGGATCGCGCGGGGGCGCAATTGGGAGACGAGGTCACCCAACCAATACTCGTCAACCTCGAACAGGCCGAGCTCCCCCCGGATGGCGCCACGAGGCCCGGCGGCGTCAAGCAGGGTGGAGGCGATGCCACCGGCCATATTGGCGCCGGCGCGGTTGTGCACGAGCGAGATGCCGTGATGCCTGAGGATGCCCGATGTGAAGGCGGCGGTCGTGGTCTTGCCATTGGTGGCCGAGATCACGACGCTGCCCCGCGTGAGCCGCCCGGCGAGCGCACCGATGGCGCCGGGATCGAGGCGCATGAGCAGCTTGCCGGGCGCGCTGGTGCCGCCACCGCCGCGCAGACGCGAGAGAGCGCCAAGGGACCGAGCCAAGGCGAGCGTGGGGGCCAGGGGCGCCTTCATGGCCGGGCCGAGGTAGAACAGCGGACCGAAGGGGGGTCACCAAGGCAGCCGAATCGAGCTATGCGGCAAAACTGGCGCGCCCGGTGCATCAGGGTCCTCCAGGTACGAGAACCCGCACGGCGCCCGGCAGGGCGCGGATGCGTGCGGGGAGCTGCGCGATGGGATCGCCGTCGGCATACAGCGTGAAAGGCCGGTCGGCCGAGATCGTCACCTCGGCGGCCCGGAAGACCTTGACGGTGGGCAGCCGCACATGAGCGCCCTTGAACACCTTGGGCAGGTTGGCGAGGAAGCGCAGCTTGGAGACCTGTTCGATGGCAACGATGTCCAGCAGCCCATCCTCCAGCAGCGCATCGGGCGCGAGGCGCATACCGCCACCGTAGACACCGGAGTTGGCGGCCGCGATGGTATAGCCGCTGAAGCTGAACCGCTGCTCAGGCGAGGAGCCCCCGTCCAGCTCGATCTCAAAGCGCGCCGGGCGCCAGGAGACAAGTGCGCGCAGCGCCCCATAGGCATACACGAGGTTTCCTAGGCGGGAAGGTGCCTCGTTGGCAATCCGGTTGGCGTCGCTGTCGAACCCAGCGGAGGCGATGCCGACAAACGCCTGACCTTCGACCTCGCCGAGATCCATCGCACGCGGGACACCGTGCGCGATGACCGCGCAGGCGGCAATGGGGTCCTCGGGGATCTTGAGCACACGCGCAAGGTCGTTGCCGCGCCCGCCGGGAAGCACGCCAAGCAGCGAGTCGGGAACACCGCGCAGGACTTGCGCGATGGCGCCGATCATGCCATCGCCACTAAGCGCCGCAATCGTCTCACCCGTGCTCGCGGCCTGCGCGGCCAGTTCGCGAGCATGGTCGAGATGGCGGGTATCGACACGGCGCACCCGTAGGTCATGGCCGGTAAGCGCCTGCTCGACCTCGGGCGCCAGACGCCCCGCGCGCCCGCCGCCCGCGGCGGGGTTGACGATCAGACAGACAGGGGCTGACACGACTGGTCTGTGTCGTCCGGCTAACGACCGGGCGGCTTTGACGCGCCACCAGGCTTCGATGCGCCGCCAGACCCCGAGCGTGCTGCCAACGCGCGATCGCGGCGGCGACGACCAACGGCGGCAACGATTGCTAGGGCAGCAATGACGGCAAACAAGCCCAGCAGGATGCCCGGTGCAAGCCCAAGGCCGCCGAAAGGCAACGCAATCAGCTCCACGACCCCCAGCCCGATGGCAAGCAGCACGAAGATGAGCAAGATGATCAGCAAGATGCCGCGTATGCGCGCGAGGATTCCCGCGCTGCCGGGAGGCACGAGCAGCCCCATGGCCCGCAAAGCGAACATCTGCCGCCCCGAGGGAGCCTCCTGCCCAAGCCGCTGCACGGCATCCCTGAGCGCATCGGGCTTGCGCTCGGCAAGCGCCAACGAGGCATCAGCCATGCGCCGGATCTGCATACGCTCCTGAGGTCTTGCGGCCGCGATGGCCCGCTGGAAGTAACCGCGTGCCTTCTCGGCATCGAAACGCTCGGCTGCGCGACCACCAAGAATCGCAAGCGCCGCCGACTTGTACTTGGTCTCGGCCTCAAGCTCCTCATCGGAGCGCTGCTCAAGCGCCTGGATGGCCTCCATGGCCCCACGCTGCTCAATCTTGATCTGACGCTGCTTAGGTGGCATCGCGGGCCATTCTACGGCGTGCGCCAGCCCGTGCGGTTCCGAGCAGGCCCAGGCGCTTCCCAGCGAACGCTCTGGGCGCTATGCTCGCCAGGCCCCACAAGCCGATGCGCTCAATCTCGATCATCCACGCGTCTGTGTCCAGGTCGGCCCTGTGCCTGCTGACCGTGCTCGCCATGGCCCTACCCAGTACGGCAGGCGCGGCCGTCTTCGCGCCGCCGGCGGAAACACCAACGACGCCAGCCCCGGCGACCCCAAGCGCCCCAGCAGCAACGACGCCAGCTGCGACGCCCACGATTTCCACAGCGCCCGCACCGGCCACAGCCGCGCCCAAGACCTACTCGAAGGGCTCCCACGGTGCCACGACCGCGCCGAAGTCGGCTGCCCCGGCGGTGACGCAGACAGCACCCGCAGTGACGACTCGGGCGGCGACCGCGACCTCTTCGACGGAATCGAGCTCAAACGGCAACACCGCGCTGATCTTCGCGTTCGTCGCCGCCGTAGCACTGCTGGTCGGAATCGCCTACATGATCCTGCGCGACGCACATAGCGTCGCTCCTGTCAGTGACGGCCCAAGTGGTGGCGGCACGCGTAATTCAGCCGCCCGCCTGCGTCAGCGCCGCCGTAAAGCCAAGGCCGCGCGGCAGCAGCGCAAGCGCAATCGCTAGCTTCGGGATCATCAGCCACCGAACATATGCAATCAGCGATCGAACGCCTTGACGCTTTAGCCGTCGAGGTTTAGAGGCTGCGGCGCAGTTCCTCGCGCCGTATACACCGTCTCGCAGTATTCCGGCCAGCGTGCCGCGTTTCAATTCACGATGCAGTGGCACCACTAGAAGCGCGGCACGGTCTTGGTTCCCAAGTGAGACGTGGCTTCCTCGTTGGCGGATGACTTCCCAGCCTAGTTTCTTGAGTGCCGCTATTAGTTCGGCGCCGGATATGACCGGCAGACGCTCGCTCACGCAGGGACCGCGAGTTTGCGGCGCACAACACCGGAGTCAATCGGGCGGTGCTGATCGCGGAGACCTTCGATGTAGAGGGCTAGAGCCTCTTCCGCATGTTGTGTCGCGTCGGTGAGATCGTCGCCCTGGGTGTGTAGACCTGGGAGTTCGGGCGCGTATACGTGATAGCCGCCTTCGTCCTGGGGCTCAAAGAAGAAGTCGATCTCGCGGACCTCAGCCATGCTGCCAGCATAGCGTGACGGGCTTGGGCGCTTAATCAGCCGCTGATATGGAGCATTCCTACGTACCTTGAAGGGAGTGCGGCACCCTCCACGGAGTGGCTCGTAGCTTCGCAAAACCTCGCGTTTTGCAGAGCTTTCTCCTTGTTTACATAACATACATTATCGGGCATCGCTCGGTGGTGTCTCAGTTTGAGAGTTCGATGATCTCTGCTGCCGTCCAGACGTGATCGGCGACGCCCGCGGCCATCGCCGGGGTGCGCGGGTATGGGTTGGCGAGGGTCTTATGCGGCCGGGCGAAGTTGTAGTGCATGAAGTGGATCGCTACGGTGGCGGCGTGGTTCTCGATCTTCTTGCTGAAGCCGTTGGTGAGCCGGGTGAAGCGCCGCATGTGCATCCGCATCGTGAGGTTCTGCCGCTCCACGTAGCTGGTGCTGACCTTCGCCAGGTCTGGGTCTCCGAGCCGGACTTTGGTCTTGGTGCCGATGCAGGCGGGTGGGCTGTAGCGGCCTTCGCCCGCATAGGGCGTCTTGTACTGCTTGATGATCTGCCCCCAGTCAACCTCGTCCTTATTGAAGACCAGGCCGACGACCCCGACGTAGGTTTGGTGGGCGTCTGTGCTGAGCTGGATGCGGCCCTGCACGCGCCCCTTGAGGTCTTCGATAAAGGCCCAGCAGTCGCCCAGCTTCCGCCCTCCGACGAGCCACGTCACCGCGAGCTTCGAGTTAGCGTCCAGCGCAACCCACGTCCAGACATCGCCGTAGCCGAACTCGCCCTTGTGCTCCTCGGGCACGTTGCGCTGTTTGCTGTAGCAGAAGCTCCATATCTCGTCTGCCTCGATCGTCTTGCACGGCAGGTCTCGTAGCGTGCGGTCTTGGTACCCGGCGCAAGCCTCGCCCACGTCGGTCAGGAGCTTCGAGACGGTGTTGATCGAGACGCCCGCCATGCGGGTCGTAGCGCGAAGGCTATTCCCCTCGACCAGCATCGAGAGGATTTGAGCGCGCTTCTCGGTGCTCAGCCTGTTCATACTGAACATTATGCATGACCGCTCGGACAGAACGATCAGTTTGAGGTTTAGCGACTACTTCCGGCCGCAGATCCGTCTTTAAGAGCACTGGTGGTCTCACGCCATTGCCCGGAGGTCGTCTGACGTGTGTAGCCGCTTCTCTTAGCGAATGGCGCGATCTCTCGCTCCATCTTCCGCAGATCGCGCTCTGCGACGTCAAACCGCTTGCGATTGATCTTTTCTAGATCCTTTGTTTGTTTCTTCATGGTATCCCTGCCGAATAGGAGTGCTCGGAACTCTCGATGCACTTTGAAACATTAGTTTGAACCAGATTACTAGTGCGGATGTAAAGATCATAGACCGAATGCCACAGATCCGACGCCGCATCAACTGCCTCGATCACCAAGCCACACCCGGCTGCCTCATCTCGGTAGATTGGGCGACCATGAGTCTTGGTCTGCTCCGGTGAGAGGAACATCTTAATCTTCTTCAAGATTGCGCTTTGGGAGGAACCTTTCATCATCCCGGATGCCAACTCTCGGGTGGCTATGTCCTGAGATAGCGCAAGCGCTGAGCGCAATTCTGCAATCTCACGCTCATCGTAGTTTTGGAGTTGCTGAAGGTAGGGCTGGAGGTTGTTCTTCTCAGCGACCGCGCGCTTGAAGAGGTCGCCATAGCTTTCGACAATATTGAACGCAGAGAACACTCGGTCTCCTTCAGCAACCTGCGGATCAATTGGGCCTAGCTCGGAAGTTGGCCCCATGATGATCTTGCTTGCGCCGAAGCAAATCATCGTTCCCGCAGACTTGGCTTTACCCGGGACTATCGCCCAATAGTCATCCGTGCCGCTGTAGGCTCGGCACATGTTGACGATGCGCTCTGCGGCAAGACCATCTCCGCCAGGCGAGCTAATGCACAGTGCCAACCCCGACGAAAGATCGAGGCTCCGAAGGACGCCCTCAAGCATGTCTGCGTCGGAGTCATCAATCATCACCGGGTAGCGAAAGCTCGTGAAGAGGGAGACGACAGGGCGACCAAGATGCTCGGAGATACTTCGAAAGGCATCCTGGCGCGTAGCGTGTCCCTGTTCTCGCTCCTCAAGCACACGCTCGTAGATGGGGGCACGCCGTGGAGCACTCATTTGGCTTTGCCTGACGACCAACGAATCCGCGCAGCCTTCTGAGCAGCCGCAGAACGCTCCTCGGGTGTCATCTTGGCTGCACGAGCCTTTCCACCCTTGAGCCCACCACGACGCCCCAGTTCGACGGCAGCCTGGTTCTTTCCTGCCTCGGTGGCCAGCTCAGTGACATCTCCTGTTGCAAGATCAACGATCAGCTTCCCGAGCTGGTTGGGGTCGCGTGGACGCTTGCGCGAGCGGTCAGGCATGGCCAGAGCGTAGCAAGCACTGCGGAACGCCACGCCCAGCCCAGCGACATGGCGCTCCCCGCGGTGTTCAGATCGCGCCGACGCCGATCTCGCTGGCGCGGCGTGCCGCGCGCGTCGGCCACACGAACCCATCCGAGCTATGCACCAGCCCGGCCGCGACCAACCGATTGATCGAGTCTTCAGCCCGATAGACGCTCTGAAGCTCACGGGCGATCTCACCCAAACTCCACGGGTAAGACGGGGAGTCCAACAGCATCCGATCCAAGAGGCCGCTATCGCGCGTCTCCTCGCTCAAACGGTCCTCATCCTGCTCGTCGTCAATACGATGGTTTTGCATGGGAGGTCACTCTCCTGTGTCACGGCCCCGGGGCAGTTAGCGCTGTCGCCGGGGCCAACTCGTTCGGATACAGCCGACGCTAGACACTCCCAGCGATCAGCACAAGCCCAAACTCAAACTGAGACACCACCCATCGCTCGGTGAGACGCCGTATTGTGCGGCGTCTCCGCTTAGGCCGGGACCGGCCAGCTGCGGCCGTTGGCTAGCCACAGCTCAAGAAGCGGGTCGACCACGCGCCATCTGGTCCGCGTTGTCTCGTCGGCTACAACATGACCGTCGCGCCGAAGGCGCTCGACTGTGTTCTGGTTGCTGCCCGTCTTGCTGACTCCGTAGCGCTCATGCGCGACGCGGCCCTGCAACGGAGTCGTCCGCTCTGAGATTACGGCCATCAGTCGCCGCTCGCTGTTGTTCCAGGAGTCCCACGCCGCCTGCACCTCCGGGTTTGCGTCATGCGTGGCGCCGGAGAATGCCATGACCCACTCCTCGCTGGTAGCGGTTGCTGAAGGTCTTGTGTTCTCGTAGAGATGATGTGCGAGCAGCATCGCGCGCTGCGGATGCCCGTCCGCGGTCGCCAGCAGCAACTCGAGCGCCTCGCCTGGGTCGCGGCTTGCGCTTTCAAATCGGGACCCGATGTACTCAGCCAGATCCTCAGCGTCGAGTCGTGGGAGATCTACGGGCTTGGCCTGCGCGAAGAACGCGTGGCGGCGGTCTGAGAAAAGGTCATGCATCAAGCCGGGGTGAGATCCGGAGAACACATAGGCGGCGACCTTGCCATGCTGCTCGAGCTCAGAGCGGATCGTCCCCGTCAGGGCATCTCCCACCCGCACGACGTCCTGAAACTCATCGAACGCGATCGCGCACCGGCGCCCATGACGTTCCTGCAACCGGCGCGGCAATGTGAGCCGATCCAGCAAGCCGGGCACGTGTGTTTCAGGCGCCACCTCCACGCCAATCCCGGCTGGCGCCGCCTTCACGCGTGGCCGGAGCGTTGAGACGACACCGGCAAACCAGCGCTTCAGCAGCCCGTCGAGCTGCTCGCGGTAGGCGCGCTCAATGCGCTCAGCGACATCGGCCGCGCTCAGCACGCCAAGGAAGTTCACGTAGATCGGCACGAAGCCGTCTTTGTCTGCCGCCGCCAGCGCAGCCTTGAGCAACGACGTTTTCCCATATCGGCGTGGTCCCTGCAGACGGCTGTTGCGGGTCTCGGCAATGCGATCCCGTAGTAGGGCCAGCTCAGCGGTCCGTCCGGCGAGCACCGCGGGCGGCTCAAGCGGATCCTCATAGATGAACGGGCTACTCATGGTGACGTAGGATAGCACCTATGGGTGCCATAACATAGCACTAAATAGTGCCGTAATATGGCACCAATAGCTTGAGATCGCTGAACCATCACTGAGATGCAACCATTCAACTGACCCACCACCCGTGGCAGGAGCTATTGGGTGAGACGCCGCAATTTTACGGCGAGGGATCAGAGTTTTCGTGTCATGAGGCTCTTAGTGAGTGCTCGCTCGTTGTCCAGCGGCTCCCGCAAGCCCGTCTCGGTGAATCCCGCGCGTGAGTACAAACGCTCGGCGGCAGCGTTGCTCTCCGTGACAGACAACTCGATGATCGTGGCACCGCGCGTGACCGCCCAGTCGAGGATCGCGTCGAGCAGCTGCCCGCCTAGTCCGCGACAGCGAAACGCGGAGTCAATCCACATCCCGCCAAGGCAGGCGACGCCCGGCCTATCTGAATCCAAAAATCCGGCAGCCATACCAACCCACTCTGGCGCGCTCGCGACAAACACCACCCAGTGCTCCCCGGCGTCGCTGTCGGCGGCCCAGCGCTGCCAGTACTCATCCGGAAAGTCCGTCTCACGCGCGAGTGTTGAGCCGAAAGCATCTGGGTCCTCTCTTAACGCGCGAAGTCGCAACGCTCGCAACGGCGCTGCTTGACCCGTGAGAACCCGCTGCACATCCATCCGAACAACCTAGCCGAGAGTAAGCGCCCTCAGCTACTTCAAACAACCCTGCGCGAGAGCAAGCGGCGAGGCCAGGACTCACTTATCGGGACACGGGTGCTTATAGGCGACCGTAACAGTTTCTCCGCTCAGAAATTTAAGTTCAGACTTCAGCGGGTAGCCACCTCTTGGGCATATCTTTGGCAAGGTCAGGTAAGAGTGGACCTTCTTGGCCTTCCTATAAGCCGCACCAACCGTGACCTTGAAAGACAGAACGGAGGCATCGTCAGCTCCGGGCAACGTTTCGATCAGCGGCACTTCGATATTCAGTCTCGATCCATAAGGGGCGCCGGCCGCGGCCCACTGAGCCTTTTCAAGAATCTGAAAGGAGGTTGGCGTGCTCCCTTCGACGTAGAAGGTCAGGCCGCCAGCTGGAGCGAAGAACGCCTGGATCGACACCTTCTCGTTGACGCGTTCAGCGCCGAAGCTGACTACGCCAAGCCCTTCACCCACTGGACCAGCCCTCGAGCTCTTGGGGCACTCCGAGGGTCCGCTGGCTTCAAGTACGGATGGCGCACAGGTGAGGAATCCCTTCGGGTTCACCTTGACTCCCGTGGGGGCCTAGAGCTTCTGGGCAGAGCACGCGCGTTCGGAGAATGGGTAGCCACAGATCCGATATGGCAGTCACTCAAGCTTGAAGCGCGAAGAGCGGCCAGCGGCCGGGGACGCCTTTGAGCTCGTGATAGCCGCGGTCCTCAAACGTAAACGGTCCGCCCACGACGGTTCCAAAGACCGTGCCCGAAACGAGCACCTCGCCGGGGCCCGCTAACGCGCTTACGCGTGATGCGATGTGAACGGCCATGCCGCCCACGTCATCACCAATCAGCTCACACTCGCCTGTGTGCACCCCAACCCGAACCTCGACCGCGAGCCGGCGCGCAGCGTCGGTGATTGCCAACGCACAGCGCAACGCCCGCGACGGTGGCCCCTCGAAGGTCACCAGGAAGCCGTCACCAACTGTCTTGACCTCACGACCGCCGAAACGAGCGAGCTGCTCGCGCACCTGCGCATCGTGGTGGGCAAGCAGATCCCGCCAGCGACCATCTCCCAGCCTGGCAGCCCTAGCGGTTGCATCAACGATATCCGTAAACATCACCGTCAGCAATGCTCGCGCCAGCTCTCCTCCGCTGCGCCCGCCGGTCAGGAACTCCTCGATCTCCTCTACGATCGCGTCGCTGTCACCAACAAACGGCAACGAGTCGTCTCCCTCCAGTTCGACGTGACGGGCACCTGGTATGTGCTCGGCCAGGTAACGCGAATGACGCGGGTCCCAGGCGCTGTCACCGGATCGGTGCATGACCAGCGTGGGGACGCGGACACGAGGAAGTGTGTCGCGCACGTCGAGGTTGGCCGCGGCATCGAGCAGCACGCGGGCCGCACTCGGGCTCGCCGAAAGGCGCTGGAGGCGCGCGAACCAATCCGCGAGCGTCGGGTCATCAACCATCGAGGGTGCCAGCACCGGAAGCCCGGGGCCATCGGCCTCACCCCAGGCGGCCACGGTGCGCTCTGTCCACTGCGAGCGTTCCTCTCGACTCATCGCCCAGTCGTAGTCCGGAGCCCACGAGGTACGCGCAACAGACGCGTACATGATCAGCGCGCCGATGCGCTCTGGGCTATCGGCGGCGAGCATCGCGCCGACCGGCCCACCCAGGCCGTAAGTGAGCAATGCTGCCCGCTCGCTCCCCGCGGCATCGAGTACTGCAAGCGCGTCGCGCGCCTCCTGTTCCAACGTGTAAGGCTCGCCGGCGCTGTCGGACAGCCCACTTCCGCGACGATCGAACAGGATCAGGCGGCTGAAAACGGCGATGCGCTCAAGGAAGCGACGCACCGCGGACGCCTCCCATAGCTGCTCGATCTGGGAGATCCACCCCGGCAGGAACAGCAGGTCGAGCGGACCCTCGCCCGCAATCTGGTAAGCGATCGTCGCATCGCCACTGCGCGCATAGCGTGTCGTGGGCACAACGTTCATCCTACGCAGTGGCCCGCTGCGCTCTGCGTGCGGGACCTACCGGCTCACCCGATGACGAAGGCAACCTCGTCGATATAGCACCAGCTCCAGGTCTCACCGGGCTCGATCGAGCGGATGACGGGGTGACTGGTCTCCGCGTAGTGCTTGGAGGCATGCTGATTCGGCGAGTCATCGCAACAGCCGATCTTCCCGCAGGACTCGCACATCCGCAGGTGAAGCCAGCGGCCCCCAATCTTCAGACACTCCTCACACCCCGCTACCGGACTGTTTGGCTCTGTGATCGTGATCTGGTCAAGGTGCGCGCAAGTTGTCATTTGATCCTCCATCAGGTTGGTCGACTATCGCTGCCGGGTGGGCCGGCCTGGGAGTGCAGCTCGCGAGCGAGCGTCCCAAAGAGTTCGCTGAAGGTGGGAAACTGAATCACGCTGTCGGCGAGCACGCTCAGTGGTACCTGTGCCTTCACGGCGAGAGCTGCCTGGTGAATCCACTCGCTGGCGAGCGGGCCGATTGACCAGGCCCCAAGCAATACCTTGCGCTTGGGATCAGCAACGAGACCGAGATGTCCACGCAGGCCGCAGCCGTATGTCTCCGTGCGGTCAGTTTCACTCAAATCGGCTTGCGCGCTCAGCAGGCCATCATCATGGGCGTCAGGAGCCATACCCACGCAGGCGACCTCAGGGTCTCCGAACACGACACGCGGGATCGCGCTGTAGTCAGCGACCGCAGGTTCTCCAAGGATGTCGGCCGAGGCAATCCTGGCCTGATAGGCGGCCACATGTGTAAAAGGGGCTATCCCGGTGACGTCTCCAATCGCCCAGACTCCCTCCGCAGCGCGACAACTGGCATCGACCTTGATGCCGCGCCCAGTGCTCTGAACCCCCACCTGCTCCAGACCCAGGTTCCCCACGCGTGGCTGGCGGCCGGTGGCGATCACGAGCCGCTCAGCTGTCAGCGCCTCGCCACCTTCGATCACCAACGAGACCGCGCTCGAGCTTTCCTCTGGCCTTGCCACCGAAGTCACATGTGTTCCCGTACGAACCGTGATTCCTTCGGCGCCAAGCATCTCGGCGAGCAACTCGCCGATGCTGTGATGCTCCCTTTCCAGCAGCCGAGCCTCTGAGTGCACGAGAGTTACCTGAGATCCAAAGCGCTGGAGCATCTGTGCGAGCTCTACACCCACCGGGCCGCCGCCGAGCACGATTGCCGAACCCGGGACCTCCTGCAGGCTTGTCGCCTCACGGTTGGTCCAATAGCTGATGCCGTCAAGGCCCGAAAGCTCTGGAATCGCGGCGGTTGTTCCAGTGGCAATGATGATGTTCTCGGCGCTGATCTCGTTACTGGCCACCAAGACCTGCCCGCGGGCACTGATCCGCCCTTCTCCACGGAGCACCTCGATACCCAGTTTCTGTGCGGCTGAGACCTTGCCCGCGTCATCGAGTCCCGAGTTCATGTAGTCGCGGTAGTCCACCACCGCCGGCCAGTCGATCGTGCCGCCTCTCACCCCAGCCACCCGGCGGTCGGCCGCGAGCGCCTCGCCGGGACGCAGCAGTGCCTTGCTCGGGATACAGGCCCAGTACGGGCACTCGCCACCCACCAACTCGGACTCCACCATCGCCACCCTCTGCCCGGCGTTCGCCAATGCAGCCGCCGCCCCGCGACCGCCGGGGCCGGCGCCGATCACGATCGTGTCGTAGCGATCTGGATGCTCAGGAGAAGACATCAAACTCATTTACCCCGCCCGGGAAACGATACGCGTATTACATCGAGCTACCCTCTTGCTAAGGCACCTACCAGAGCATGACGTCAGGAGAAAGATGTCTACACCCGAGTTGAGGGACGATCCGTCAGCCTCTGCAGCTCCGCTGCCGAGCTGGACGTTCGAGCCCGGCCACACCGAGGCGGGCTTCCGTGCACGCCACATGATGGTGACCTGGGTGCATGGCCTGTTCAAGGACGTGCACGGCAAGCTCTATCTGGACTGGGAGCGACCGCTTGAGGCGAGCTTCTCGGGAGCGATCGATGCCACCAAGCTATGGACCGGCGAGCCCGATCGCGATGCCCACCTCCGCAGCGCGGACTTCTTCGACGTCGAGCACCATCCGAAGATCGCCTTCACAGGTGGCTTGACTGAGCGGACCGGCGACAATGCCTTCAAGGCGCTTGCGAACCTCACCATTCGCGGCGTCACGCGCCAGGTACCAATGGACGTCAACTATCTGGGTCAGTGGAAGACACCCTTCTGGGTAGGAGATGAGAACAAGGGGCTGCTGACCCGCATCGGCTTTGAGGCCAAGACCCGTATCAACCGCCACGACTTCGGCGTCTCCTGGCAGGACAACATCCCAGGCGGAGGTGTGGTCGTCAGCAATGAGATCGAGGTCACGCTCGACATCGAGGCGCTCCTTGACGCGGACTTGCGCGCGACCGGGGCCATCGAGTACTACCGGGCCGACAATCCTGAGTGATCGAGCCGCCGTCTCATGTGCGGCGATGAGTTTCACGCCGAGGAGCGGTCTTAGGCATAGTTCATGTTCATCAGGCGCCGGCCCGCAGGCGTAGAAAGGAATCAAATGGCACCCCTCACCCGCTGGGTCTTGGCCCACAAGCGCATCGTCGTCATCTTCTGGCTCCTCCTGACTCTGGTCGGCATAGCCTCGGCCAGCTCGGCGACTAAATCGCTGAAGCAGAAGTTCTCGGTGCCCGGCAAGGAAGGCTGGGTCGTCAACCAGCAGATCGTCCGTGATTTTCACGGCACTGGTGGCAACAGCGCTCCGCTGCTGCCCGTCGTGACACTGCCCGCCGGGCAGTCCGTGGGCTCCCCCGCGGTGCAGGGCCAGCTGCGCGCCTTGGAAGCACGCATCGAGCACACGCTGCCCGGCACGCGCCTGGCGGGATACGCCAGCACGCATAACACGGCCTTCGTCTCCAAGGACGGGCACACGACCTTCTTGGTCGCCTACCCTCCGCCGGACCCCAATCAGCCCTTCGGCGATAACCCAGAAGCGGCCAAGAAGGCGACCGCGGTGCTTGCCGGCGCAACCGTGGCAGGCGCTCCGGTGCACCTGACCGGCTTCGACGCTCTCTCCGTCCAGAGCGGCGGAGGCAACGGCCCCGGCGTGCTGGTAGAGGCCCTGCTGGGTGGTTTGGGCGCCCTGCTGGTGCTTGCCTTCGTGTTCGGCTCGTTCCTGGCGATCGTGCCGATCATGATGGCGATCGTCTCGATCCTCACCACGTTCCTGGTGGTCTGGGGCCTGACGACGGTCACCGAAGTCTCCCCCATCGTGCAGTTCCTGATCGCGCTGATCGGACTGGGCGTGTCGATCGACTATGCCCTGCTGGTCGTCGTCCGCTGGCGCGAGGAGCGCGCTCACGGCCTGGAGGGCGATGCAGCGGTGCAGCGGGCAATGGAAACCGCCGGTCGCGCCGTGGTGTTCAGCGGCTCCACGGTGGCCATTGGCCTGCTCGCCCTTGTCGCCCTACCTCTCCCTTTTTTGCGTTCGGTCGGCTACGGGGGCATGCTCATTCCGCTGATCAGCGTGGTCGTCGCCACTACGCTGTTGCCGGTCATCCTCAGCAAGTTCGGGCCGCGGCTCGACTGGCCCCATGTGCGCAACGACGACAAGGCCAGCAGCTCCTGGACCAGCTGGGCACAGCTCGTCGTACGTCGCCGCTGGCTTGCCGCGATCGGTGCGGCAGCGATTTTGGCAGCGCTCGTGCTCGCCGCCACGAACCTGCAGCCGGGGCTTCCCAACGTGAATACGATCGCCAAGCAGGGCGATGCCAAGCAGGGACTGCTCGCGCTGGAGGCTTCGGGAATCGGCTCGGGTGCGCTGCTGCCAAACGAGGCGCTCGTCGAAGGCTCCACGTCTCCAGAACAGGTGGCCCGGGCGCTGGCTGCCGTCCATGGGGTGCACGGCGCGGTTGCGCCCGACTCACCGCAGTGGCGCCACGAAGGGGCCGCGGTGGTCGACGCCTTCTCGGTCCCCGATGGCTCCTCTGGCGCTGGCCGGGAAACGCTCGATCAGGTGCGCACGGCCGCACACTCCACCGGATCGGAAGTACGGCTCGGTGGGCTGGCCGCCCAGAACGAGGACTTCATCGAAGCTGTCTACGGCAATTTCCCCCTGATGATCGCCTTGATCGCGATCATCACCTTCGTGCTACTCGCCCGTGCTTTCCGCTCCTTGCTCCTGCCGCTGAAGGCTGTGGTGCTCAACATCATCAGCGTCGCCGCGGCCTGGGGCGTGCTTGAGCTGGTCTGGCAGCGTGGCTATGGCTCGAGCCTCATCTGGGGTATCTCCGCCACCGGCTCTGTGACCGCCTGGATACCGCTGATGGTGTTCGCCTTCCTGTTTGGGCTCTCAATGGACTATGAGGTGTTCATCCTCTCGCGCATGCGCGAGGAGTACGACGCCACCGGCTCCACTGACACCGCGGTGGTGCGCGGCATCGGGCGCACCGGGCGCCTGGTCACGAGCGCCGCGCTGATCCTCTTCCTGGCATTTGTGTCGCTGGCCTCCGGGCCTGAGACCGAAATCAAGGTGCTCGCAACCGGCCTGGCAGCAGGCATCCTGCTGGACGCCACCGTGATTCGGGCGCTGCTGGTGCCCGCCGTGATCTCGCTGTTCGGGCGCTGGAATTGGTGGCTGCCGCGTTTGCCCGCGCGGATACTGCGCGTAGAGCCTTCGCTGCCGCCGCGAGTCGCCCCCAGCGAGACCTCCTGATCGGGGCCATCGATTGATCGCAAGTGGGCGACGGCGGCATCGGCCTACACCCCGATGCCGCCGCTCCCGCTGCTTCTTAGTCAGTGCTTCACATTGACGGTCAGCGCAGCCGAGCCGGCGCCCGCACGGCCGCTCTCGCCAGCCCACTGGGCCACGAACACAGCGCTTGCGTGGATACGAAAGCGGGTCGAGAACGATCCGCCGTTGGCGCCGACGATGGCTGTGTGACTGCTCCACGAGCCGCCGCTGAGGGCGCGAACGCCGATCACAACCTGCTCACCGCCCACAGCACCGCTGAGCCGGCCTGAGATGGTCACCATGCTGCGTGCCTTCTTCAATTTCTTCTTCGTAAAACTCCCTGGGCCGGCCTTGATCGACAGCGTCGAGGGCGTCCCAGCCACACCGCCGCTGCTCGTGAAGAAGAGCTGGCTGGATGCCGGGCGACCTCCTGGCGTGGGTTCGCCGAGGGCCGACTGGAGCAGTGCATATGCCTGAGTCGGGCCGACCGCGAGCAGCCCGAGGATGCTCCCGCGCGAGATCGCCTGGGGAACCCAGGTCCGGCCAGTATTCGCGGTATGCAGGACGTACGCATCGCTGGAGTCCCCGCCGAATCCGTTCACACGCAGATAGCCGCTCGCGGGCGAGCCGAAGGTCAGATCGGCAAGCTGGGAGGAGCCGATGGCCAGTGACTCCCGCCACGAGCGCCCTCCATTGGAGGTAGCCCACAGGCGCCCGGTGCTATCGAGCAGATAGCCAGCCGTAGCGCTCGGAAATGACGCCTGCGCGATGCGGGTTTTCTTGCTCGGGAGTTTGATCGCCCGCCACGACTTGCCAGCGTTGCCAGATACCAGCAGTGAGCGGCCGCGGGTTCCCCATACGAAGATCGCGCTTCCGATCGCCTGTCCGGCATTCAGCGAAGCGTGCGCCGCAGGGCCGCTTGACACCGATTGAAAAGGACCACCGGCGATTGCCACCTTGACTCCGGTGGGTCCCACCAGCGCGACGGTACGGCCATTTGCGAGCGCCAGCACGGCGCGTGCCGGTGGGCCGGCTCCCGGGCTCAGCGTCTGCCAACTGGCGCCACCGTTGGCGGTACTGAACAGTCCCCCAGCGGCGTCAAGCGCGTAGCCGACGCTGGCACTGGGCCAGGATGTATCGACCACGGCGGCCGACGTCGGTACGGAGGCGATCTGCCATCCAGCCCCGCCGTTGATCGTGAAGGCGATCTGCCCATTGACTCCCGAGGCGAAGGCCGACTGCGCATTAGATCCCGCCCGCAGGGAGCTGAAGCTGCCGCCGATGCCGCCTCCGACCGGGGAGTAGTTGACGCCGGCGTCGTCGGAGAGCACCGTCTGCCCAGCAGCGCCCACCGCGACCGCCCGCGTGGAGTTGAAGAAGGCAGCGTCTGCCAGTGGCACGCTCGAAGCGGTGATCGTGGTCGCTGTCTGCCCACCGTCGGTGGTGCGCAGGAGCGTGCCGCTCGAGGTCGCGATCAGGCAGGTGCTCGCCGTCGTGCAATGGATCGAGTTCAGGGTCGTCCCGCCGCCTATCGGCTGCTTGGTGAACGTGCTCCCGCCATCGGTGCTCAGCAGCAGCGTCCCGGGACCAACTCCGTAGATCGTGTTGGCGTCGAACCGATAGAGCTTGGTGATGCCGCCCTGGATCGTGCCCGCGGGCTTCCAGGAAACCCCGCCATCGGTCGTTGAGAACTCCTGATTGGCGCTGCCCGAGCCGCCCACGAAGGCAATGCCGGTGCTCGCGCCGGTAAACAGCAGATCCGCCGGAACGGCGCCTCCCCCGGTGGCACTTGCCGGGGTGCCCGGGATCGCGGTCTGCTTGGAGAAGGTCTTACCGCCATCGCCGGTGCGCAGAACCGAGCCGTCGCGTAGCAGCAGATAGCCGGTTTCGCCATTGACGAAGTAGAAGGACTGCACCGGATTGGGGCAGCCGTTCTGAGCCAGGATGAAGAGTGGCAGGAAGGTGGCGCCGCCGTCGCTTGAGCGTCGCAGCACGCAGCCGTTGCCGCCGAGAATGACGACATTGTTGGGATCGATGATCTGAAGCTTGGTCAGATCGGCTGAGGTGCCGGTGGCCAGGCCGCTCCAGGTGCTTCCGCCATCGTTTGTGCGCAATGCGGTGCCAGCTGCACCCACGGCGTAGCCGACCCCTTCATGGAAGTCGAGCGCGCTGAGAGCGTTGCCCTGCGGCGTCGGGTTTCCCCAACTCCAGCCCGAACGGGCCACCTGTACGGATGACCCCATGGCGACCGCTGTGGTCACTGCAAGCAGCGCAATGACCAGCAGGGGTGCGAAAGCCAGCGCGGCGACACGTCCAATGGCGGTTCCAACCTTCATCCTCGGCCCCTCTGTTTGAAGTTTGTCGTTGGGCCAAACACCACATAAAGCCCGATGATGCGCTGTAGACAAAAATGTTCGCATTTCGATAGGTCGTCTTTTGGTGGTGCTGCCTGGACGTGATGGTGGACGGGGAGCGGCTATAACGTCCAAACGACATGGGCGAGCACGGCAACGGCATCGAAGTCGAGGGTCTGATCAGAGACTTCAAGGGCGGCGTACGCGCGGTCGATGGCATCGACCTGCGAGTCGCGCCAGGCGAGATCTACGGCTTCCTGGGTCCTAACGGGGCGGGCAAGTCGACCACCCTGCTGATACTCACCACGCTGCTGCCCCCTACAGCAGGCAGCGCCCGGGTGGCGGGATTGGATGTCGTCAGTCGGGGCGCCGAGGTGCGGCGCGCGATCGGAGCCTCGCTGCAGGAGTCCGCCCTGGATCCCTTTCTGACCGGGCGCGAGCACATGCGCCTGCAGAGCTCTCTGCACGGCCTGGCCAAGACCGAGCGCGCCGCGCGCGGGCAGGAGCTGCTGGATCGGGTCGGGCTCAGCGACGCCGCCGACCGCAAGGTCGGTGGCTACTCGGGCGGCATGAAGCGCCGCCTGGACCTTGCCCTGGCACTTGTGCACCGACCGCGGCTGCTGTTCTTGGACGAGCCGACCACCGGCCTTGACCCGCAGAGCCGTGCCGCGCTGTGGGATGAGGTGCGGCGACTGGCAGACGACGGTGTCACGGTCTTTCTGACCACTCAGTACCTGGAGGAGGCCGACGTGCTGGCCAATCGCGTGGGCATCATCGACCGCGGCAAGATCGTGGCCGAGGGCACGCCAGCTGAACTGAAGGCCGGCATCGGCCGCCCGAGCGTCGAGGCCATCCCCCACGATCCCAGCGATCGTGAGCGTCTGGCGACGGTGCTGCACCGCTTCGGCGAGGAAGCAGCCGCCTCCAGCAATGGCGTGGCGGTGAGGCTGCCCGAGGGCGCCGCAGACCTGGCTGAGGTCGTGCGCGCGCTTGACGCCGAGGGACTGCGCGTGGCCGACCTGCGCCTGCACTCCCCCACGCTGGACGACGTCTTCCTGGCCAAGACGGGTCGCTCGCTGGAGGGCGCCGCCGACAGCGCGGAGGACGAGCACGAGGACGCCCCCGCCGAGCCTGTCTCCGCGTGAACGCCGTCCTGTTCACCCAGATCGGTGTCCTGGCTCGGCGCGCGATGCTCAAGACCCTGCGTCAGCCCTTCCAGATCTTTCCGATCATCTTCTTCCCCGTGATCCTCCTGGCCGTCAACGCGAGCGGCCTGCGCGCGGTCACGCGTCTACCCGGATTTCCGACGCACTCCTATGTGTCCTTCGCCATCGCCGTGGCGTTCGTGCAGGGCGCGATGTTCTCGCTCATCAATATCGGCACCAACCTCGCCGAGGACATCGAGAGCGGCTTCTTCAACCGCCTCGCGCTCACGCCCCTGCGACGGATCTCGCTGATCGGGGGGCTGCTGGTGGGAGTGGCGGCGCTCGGTGCGATGCAGTCGGTGGTCTACATCCTCGTCGGCCTGCTGGCGGGCGCGCATCTGCAGGCAGGCTTCGCGGGGGCGCTCGTAGTGGTCCTCCTGGGCTCGCTCGCCGCCACGGGCTTCGGCGCCTGGGGCTGCGTGGCCGCGCTGCGCACCGGCTCGGGCGAGGCGGTGCAGGGCCTCTTTCCCCTGTTCTTCGTCTTCATCTTCCTCTCCTCCAGCAGCCTCCCCCGCCAGCTGCTGAGGACCGGCTGGTTTCACACCGTCGCGACCTGGAACCCGATCTCCTATCTGATCGAGGGCTTTCGCAGCCTGTTCATCTTCGGCTGGGATGGCACCGCGCTGCTGCGGGGCTTCGCAGTCGCGATCGGCATTTTGATACTCGGCCTGGCCGGCATCACGGCAGCCATGCGTACGAGGCTTCAGCGCACATGAGCGCCTCCGGCCAGCGTGCGCGCAGCGGCTCCAGCCAGCGCGCGCGCAGCGGCGGCATCTGGAGAGTCGCGTTGGCGATTGCCTGGCGTGGCATTCACACCTATCTGCGCAGGCCCGATCTATTCGTTCCCTCGCTGATCTTTCCGCTCGTCTTCTTCGCAAGCTTCGCCGGTGGTCTCTCGGCCGTCGGCTCGATCCCTGGATTTCACTTCCCCGCCGGTTACACCGCCTTCCAGTTCGTGTTCATCCTGATTCAGTCCGCCATGTTCGGCGGCCTGTTCACCGGCTTCACCCTCGCCTTTGACTTCGAGAGCGGCTTTGCCAAGCGCCTGATGCTTGCGGCCAGCGATCGCCGCGGAATTGCTCTTGGCTATGCGCTGGTGGCGCTCACCCGCGCGGTCATCACGCTCGCCTTCGTCACCGCGGTGGCGTTGATCTCGGGTATGCACATCACCGGCGATGGCATCGACGTGTTCGGCCTCTACACCCTGGCGCTGCTGCTTACGCTCGTGGGCTACGGCTGGGCCGCAGGCATCGCTTTCCGCTTCCGCTCAATCCAGGCCGGTCCGCTGATGCAGACGCCGATCTTCTTGATCCTCTTCCTTGCGCCCGTCTATGTACCGCTCGGTCTGCTCAGCGGTTGGATCCATGCTGTCGCCAGCGTCAATCCCGCCACCGCCTTCCTCGATGGCGGACGCGGCCTGATCTCTGGTGTGCACGACCACACCGCGCTGGCCTTTGCCTGCGCATTGGCCTTGGTCCTGCTGTTCGGCGTCTGGACGTTGAGCGGCCTGCGCAACGCGGAGCGCTCTGTGTAGGCGAGCGGCGTCGAGCGCTCTGTGAAAGCGAGCGGCGCAGAGTGCTATTGTTAACCTTATGGCTAACAATGCGCTGCTCGACCGATCTTTCGCGGCTTGCTCACATCCGATTCGGCGCAGCATCCTGGAGCGGCTGGCTCAGGGCGAGATGACCGTGGGACAGGCAACGCGCGATTTTGGCGTGTCCAAGCCCGCGATCAGCAAACACCTCAAGGTGCTTGAGGAGGCCGGGGCGATCGTGCGCGTCATCGATGGTCGCACCCACCGTCTGCAGCTCCAGGAGCGCTCGCTGGATGACGCCTATTCCTGGCTGACCCAACAGCGCGAGCTGTGGGAGCGCAAGCTGGACACGGTCGAGCGCTACTTGCGTGAGCAGCGCGAAATAAAACCCCCCCCAAAGGAGCCAAAGTGAGCGAGCTGACTGCCACAGACCTGCGGCTGGAGCGCACTATCGACGCGTCGCCCGAGGAAGCCTTCGACGCGTGGACCAATCCCGAGGTATTGCGGCGCTGGTGGGCCGCGGACCCGACCTGGGTGACCCCTGTGGTCGAGGTCGATCTGCGCGTCGGCGGCCGCTACCGTCTCTCGATGGAAGACCCCGCGAACGGCACCACCCACACCGTCGGTGGCGAATACCGAGAGGTGCGGCGGCCCGAGCGGCTCGTCTACAGCTGGAGCTGGGAGCGCAGCGACGGACAGCCCGATCACACAAGCACGGTGACCGTCGAATTCCTCGGCGAAGGCGAACGCACCACGATCGTGCTGGAGCACACGGACCTTGCATCCTCGGAGTCCCGTGATGGCCACCGCAAAGGCTGGCTCGCGTGCTTCGACAATCTTCAGGCCCGCGGCATCTTCGCCCGCGCCCTGGAGTCCCAGTAGGCGTCGCTACCGGCGGCGCTTATCGCCACACCGTTCCCTGAAGACCCAAAACACCAACCAGAGGAGAAGCAACAGATGGCCAATTACGTGCTGGCATACAAGGGCGGATCGATGGCTGCCACCGAGGCCGAGCGGGAAGCCGCGATGGCGGCCTGGGGCAGCTGGTTTGGCACCCTCGGCCAGGCCGTCGTGGACGCCGGCAACCCGTTCGGCGCCTCCACTTCGGTGGGTGCCAACGGCAGCAGCGGCAGCCAGGGCAACCTGACCGGCTACTCGGTCCTTGCCGCTGATGATCTCGCCGCCGCGGCCGAGCTCGCCAAGGGTTGCCCCGTCCTTGCCAACGGCGGCAGCGTCGAGGTATACGAGACCATTCAGGTCATGTAGTGCAGCGCCAAGCCCGCCAAACGAGCGGGACCAACTTGGCGAGCGAAGCATGAGAGAGCTTTCCCGCGGCGGCAATCTGACTGAAGACTGCCCCGCGGGGAGTAATCTCGCTGGCAGACGTATGCGTGGCAAGAAGACAAACAACCTGCTGATCACAATCCCGATCAGCCACTACTGCGAGAAGGCACGTTGGGCTCTGGATCGTGCCGGGGTGGAATATCACGAGCGTGCCCATGTGCAGGCGATCCATCGTTTCGCAACGCTCTCGGCAGGCGGTGGCCTGACAGCTCCCGTGTTCGTCTCCCCCACCGGCGTTCTGGCCAACTCCGCGGACATTCTTGCCTGGGCCGATGCTCAGATGCCTGACGATCTCGCGCTGTACCCCCAGGCCCCCGACGCCGCGGCCGAGGTGCGCAGGCTCGAAGCGGACTTCGACGACCGCCTCGGGCCGCATTCGCGACGCTGGATGTATCAGCAGCTGCGTGAGCGCCGCGACCTTGCGCTCCGTTACGGATGCCTGGGTATCCCGCGGTGGGAGCGAGCGACCCTGCGTTACGCCTACCCCGCGATGATCGGGACAGTCGCCCGTGTCCTCGATGTCACTCCCGCGACGGCCGCCGCATCGGAGATCGAAGTGCGATCCATCTTCGATTCCGTCGCAACGCGCTTGGCCGACGGCCGTCCCCACCTCTGCGGCGAGCGGTTCACCGCGGCTGACCTCACCTTCGCGGCGCTTGCTGCCCCGATGTTGATGCCCACCAACTACGGCGTGCCGCTGCCCACTCCAGAGGAGATACCTCCCTACCCAGCCTCGGTCGTACGCGAGCTACGCGATCACCCGGCCGGTGCCTACGCACTCACGATGTTCGACACCGAGCGCCTGTAGCGTTAGCAATGGTGACCCGCCCCGCTCTGCCCGTCCTGGTGTTCGTGCTGCTGCTGGCAGTGTGGCTCTTATGGCTTCCCCCCAGCCCCGACCTGGCGGCACAGGTCTATCGCGTACACCTCTTCAGCGTCGACGGGTTCTCGCTGTGGGACAACAATTGGTACGGCGGGCACTACCTGCTTGGCTACAGCCTGCTTTTCCCGCCGCTGGCGGCGTTCTTGGGTCTGCACCTGTTGGGCGCGATCGCAGCGATAGCTTCGACCTTGATCTTTGGGCGGCTGGCACGCATGCGTTTCGGGTCACGCTGGGCCGCGGCTACCGCGCTGTTCGCGGTAGGTGCTGTGGGCGATCTGTACATCGGACGCATCACTTTCGCCTTGGGCGTCAGCTTTGGACTGGGTGCGGTGCTTGCCACAGCCGAAGACCGACGCTGGATAGCACCATCCCTCTCACTTCTGTGCGCCGCGGCCAGCCCAGTGGCCGGGTTGTTCCTTGGGCTGGCGGCAGCGGCAGATCTGCTCACAAATCGAGCCCTTGCGCGCGCGGCGGCACTCGCCGTTCCGGCGCTCGCGCTGATCCTGGTCCTGGCAGTGCTTTTCCCCGAAGGCGGAGAAGAGACCTTCGCGTTCTCTTCGCTGCTGGCCGCTGGCGGCCTATCAGCGCTGGTCATGCTGCTGCTGCCTCCCAGCGAGCGCCTGCTGCGCAACGGCCTCGCGCTTTACCTGCTGGCGCTTGCGCTCGCTTATCTGGTGTCCTCGCCGATGGGCAGCAACGCCGTGCGTCTGGGCGTGCTGTTCACCCCGGCCATCCTGATGGGAAGCGTGGGCGTCGAGGACCTGCGCCGTGCTCCCGAGCGCCTCGCGCGGTGGATCTCGCGCCGCACGCCGCGTGTGCATTCGGGCAGGCTTTCTCACGGCACGGCTCGCCTGGCACTGGCAGTGCTTTGCCTTGGACTCCTTGTGTGGCAGCTCGATGGGCCGGTCACCCAGTCCGTGCAAGCTTCGACCGACCCATCCACCCATCTCTCCTACTATCAGCCCGCGATCGCCTATCTCGACGCGCACAGCGAGGGTGAGCCGCTGCGCATCGAGGTGCCTTTCACCCAATCGCACTGGGACGCCACAATTCTTGGCCAGCGTTTCGGGCTGGCACGGGGATGGGATCGACAGCTCGATACTCGCTACGACAGCATCTTTTATGAACCTCAGCTGACGGCAGGCGCCTATCGCACATGGTTGCTGCAGACCGGCGCGCGCTTCGTGGCCCTCTCCGATGCCCCCCTGGATTTCTCAAGTCGCCAAGAGGCCACATTGATCCGCGGCGGCCTCCCCTTCCTGCACCTGGTGTTCACCTCTGCGCATTGGCATATCTATGCCGTGCAGGGCGCGCTTCCGCTGATGCAGGGGCCGGGACGACTGAGCGCCATCGAGCCCACCGGCTTCACGCTGTTCGCCGCAACACGTGGCAGCTTCCTCGTGCGCATTCATTACACCCCCTACTGGTACATCACTTCAGGCGGCGGCAGCATCAGCGAAGCCCCGGGAGGCTGGACCCGCATCATCAGCGAACATCCAGGCGCCCTGACGATCGCTGCCCAGCTGTGATCGCCTAGCCCGTCTGTATCCGCCGCGCCCGGCGCCATGCTGTGCGCAATGTCCACCGCCGGCCCACCGCAATCGGCACAGCATCGCTATGGCCTGGTCCTTCTGCTCACGATCATCTCTGTGGTGGACGTCATCGTGGCACCCGACACGCCCACGAGTCGCGGCATCGGCGTGCTGCTGCAGGGCACCATGCTGCTCGTCGTCATCGCCACCTCCCGCGATAGCGCGGCCGTACGACGCATCAGAGTGATCCTCGCGTCTGGGGTGCTACTTGGGTTGGCACTGGGGGTGACGTTCTCGATCATCACTCCCAAGGTGGGCTCAACCATTGTCGGGCTCGCCATCGTCGCCGTGCTCATCGTGCTCGTGCGCGGCGTCGGGCGACTGGTGCGCGAGCAGGGCGTGACGCTGCAGGCAGTCGCCGGCTCGCTGGCCATCTACCTGCTCGTGGGCCTCACCTTCGCGCTGCTGATCGGCTTCATCGCCTATCTGTCTCCCCCCTATTTCGCGCAGGGCGGCAAGGAATCGTTGAGCGGGCAGACCTACTTCAGCTTCACCACGCTGACCACCACCGGCTACGGCGACCTGACACCGATCACGCGCGTCGGACACGCGCTTGCCGTGCTGGAGATGCTCATCGGACAGATCTATCTCGTCACCATCATCGGGCTGCTGGTGGGCAATCTCACCCATCGTGGCTCATCCTCGTCGCGTCCTGACAACGCCTCCAACGCTTGAGATTCAGTGGCTATCTGCCGACTATCGGGATATGCGCCGAGGGCTGCCACGCCTGAGCCTGACTCAACAGGTCGCTTTGCTGAGCCTGATTCCGATCCTTGCCCTGGGGTTTGTCCTCGCGCGGGTACTGCAGGCGCAGATCGTTACGCGCGCGGTTGCTGACGCAAGCCAGTCCGCGCAGCTGCTGGCCCGCATCGGCATTCAGCCCCAGCTCACCCCCGCCGACCTGCGCAACGGTCTTTCGCCGGCGGAGGTGCGGGCCATGGACCAGCAACTCAGCGCACGCTCGGCGACAAGGGACCTGGCGCGCATCAAGATCTGGAACACGCGCCACGAGGTCATCTACTCCGACGACCATCCTCTGATCGGGCATGTCGTCGCGCCGAGCGACGATTTGCTCAAGGCCCTCGCCGGACGACCCAACAGCGGCGAGGTCGTGACGCCCAGCCCACACGGCGACACCGCCAGCGAGGTCGGCCTCGGCCAACTCGTCGAGGTGTATGTGCCGTTGCGCTTCATCCCCACCGGCCCGCCCGCGGGTGTCTTTGAGATCTACCTCAGCTACCGTCCGCTCGCCACGGCGATCGCACGCGACAAGCGCACGATCGCCCTGCTCGTCTTCTGCGGCCTTGCCCTGCTGTGGGCGATTCTCTTTCGCATCGTCGCCGGAGCCTCCCGCACGCTGCGTCGCCAGGCGCGTGAGAACAGCCGCCTCGCCCGCTACGACAGCCTCACGGGTCTGCCCAACCGTACGCTGTTCCTGGAGCAGGCCTCTGCCGCGCTGCGCCGCGAATGCTCACGCGGGCAGGCAGTGGCGGTCCTGCTGCTCGATCTCGATGGCTTCAAAGAGATCAATGACACGCTCGGCCACGCCACCGGCGACATCGTGCTGCGCGAGGTCGGCAGCCGCCTGCGCGCCCGCGTCGGCGAGCAGGCTCTGCTGGCTCGTCTGGCGGGGGATGAGTACGCCCTGCTGCAT
Source organism: Solirubrobacteraceae bacterium (assembly GCA_025449845.1). GTDB lineage: Bacteria > Actinomycetota > Thermoleophilia > Solirubrobacterales > Solirubrobacteraceae > Palsa-744. Next base: position 109,315 of record JANWIP010000031.1, read on the forward strand.
CCGTGTCCTCCCGGTGCTCACGGTATATCCGAGGCACAGACCCTGGCCGGCGGAGTGCAGTCGGCGCTTGAGAGTCCCATCGAGCTGGACGGGGTGGCACTCAACGTCGACGCCAGCATCGGCCTCGCGCTGGCGCCTCACCACGCCGAGGACCTCGACACACTCATGCGGCGAGCCGACGTGGCACTTGACCGCGCCAAGTCCAACCGCAGCCGCCTGGAGGTGTACTCCCCCGAGCACGACCACTTCGATACCGCCCGGCTTACGCTGCTGGGCCAGGTTCGCCCTGCCCTTGAGCGGGGCGAGTTCATCCTGCACTACCAGCCTCAGGCTGACATGCGCACTGGGCGCATCACCGGCGTGGAGGCGCTGCTGCGCTGGCTTCATCCCGAGCGGGGCCTGATCCCTCCGCTTCAGTTCATCCCTCTGATCGAGCAGACAGCGCTGGTCGGCCCGATAACGATGCACGTAATCGACCGTGCGCTTGAGCAACTCGCGCGCTGGCGCGATCACGGTATGCACCTCTCGATGTCGGTCAACCTATCGGCGCGTAATTTGTTGGACCCCGAACTACCCCGCCGCATCTCCTCGCTGCTCGGTCGTCACGCTGTCCCCGCGCATCGCCTCACGGTCGAGGTCACCGAGGGGGCCACCATGGCCGACCCCGAGCAGGCAGTGAACGTGCTGGTGCAGTTGCGCGCACTGGGCGTAAGCGTCTCGATCGACGACTTCGGCTCCGGTCATGCCTCGATGGCCTATCTGACAACGTTGCCCGCCAGCGAGCTGAAGATCGACCGTTCGTTCGTCACGGGTATGTGCCAGAGCCCGCGTGAGGAGGCGATTGTGCGCTCCACCGTCGATCTCGCCGGCCACCTCAATCTGCATGTGGTCGCAGAGGGCATCGAGACACCCGAGGTGTGGAAGCGTCTGGCCGAGTTGGGCTGCGAAACCGCGCAGGGCTATCTGCTCTCCCCGCCCTTGCCCCCAGAGGAGTTCACCGCCTGGTTGCGAGATCGGGGAGAGCAGCAGGCCTCTCAGGAGTTGTCCACCTTGCTGCCGCTTGGCTTGAGCACATACCACGAGGACCCAAAGCCGACCACTCCCTGACCGTAGGCGTCGCCAGAGTCACCGTCGTGTGCGAAGAAGTACAGCGGGTGGCCCTTGTAGGTCACCTGCTTGGTCCCGTCGGGCCGCGTGATGGTGCCTAGGTCTCCTGCAACTGCCGCGCCGCCGGTGCTGACAGCGGCGGTAGTCGTGACCGGCGGCCAGACATGCGCGCAGGCCCCCGTGCAGGTGGAGTTTCCGCCCTTGTCGCCTTCGAACATGTAAATGGTCAGGTGCTTGCCCCCGGCGGCCAGGATCGTGCCGAGCTTGCCCTGCTTGGTGCTGACCACAACGGCAGTGCCAGCAGCACCACTGGTCGCGGGCGCGGCGCTTGTGCTCGCCGCCGTCGACGCCGCGGCGCTCTGCGTGGCCGTTGTACTGGCTGGCGCGCCATAGGCGCCCGCGTTACTCGTGCTGCTGGTGCTGCTACTACTGCTGCTGCCGCACCCAGCGGCTGCGATCGCGACGACGGTCAGAGCCGCTGCCGCGCAAAGGGAAGGGTGTTTCACCGGACCTCCTGGAAGTCGAATTGGCGCTGCGTTCAACAGTGCAGACTCCCTCGCGTCCGGAACCTTTCAGAGGCCGCTAGAGTCGTTGCACAGATGCGCCCCTCCCACGCGCCCCACTGATGGCGCGGCTTGACCCACAGTCGCTGCCCCAGCACGTCGATCGCCTCTACCGGGCGGCATGGGCGCTGTGCGGCTCACCCCACGATGCCGAGGACCTGGTGCAGGAGACCTTTGCGCGCGTGCTCGCGCGCCCTCGCTTCCTGCACGGACAGGATGAGCTGGCCTATCTCATGCGGGTCCTGCGCAACACCTTCCTCACCCAGCGCCGCACTGCGGGACGCCGTCCGCAGAACGCACAGATCACGCTTGATGACGTCGAATTCGCCGACCCGCGCACAGGCGAGCGCCCCGAGCAGGCCTTGCAGGCCCAGGAGGTGTTCGGGGCGATCTCGACGCTGCCTGATAACTATCGCCTTGCGCTGGTCGCAGTCGACGTCGTCGGCCTCTCCTATCGTGAGGCCGCACGCGCCCTTGGTACCCGCGAGGCTACTATCGCCACGCGCGTCTTTCGCGGCCGCGAGCGGGTGGCACGAGAGATGAGCGGCGAGCCCGCCGCCCAGCCTGATCGGGACGGAACCCCAGCGGACGGAACCCCATCTAGTCCGCGGGAAGCTTCAGGGCCGCAGGGGAGTCTTGCGTAATGGAAACGACATGAAGAACGAGTCCACAGACACCGAGCACCAGCACGGCACAGCCGCGTTGGTGCGCTCGATCGACGTCAGCGCGCCCGCTTCCCTGCACGACTCGGTTCGTGAAATGACAGAGGCTGCTGGCGGCCAGCGTTCACGAGCCCGCCCGTCAGCGCTCCGCCCTCGCCCCTCGGCGTTCCGAACTCGCTCCTCGGCATTCCGAACTCGTCCCTCGGCGCTCCTCGTGGGAGCCCTTGCCAGCGCCGCCGGCTTTATCGCGGCCCTGATCCTCCTGCTGGGCTCAGGCGGGCCGACCGCTCCCACGGTGCTCCAGGCCTCCACGCTGGGCCTGCGTCCGGCCACCACCAGCGCCCCCGAGGAGAACCCCCACGCCCCGGGCCAGCTGGCGATCTCAACCGAAGGCATCGCCTACCCGTACTGGAACCGCCGCTTTGGCTGGCAGACGGCCGGCGTGCGCTCCGACAAGCTCGCTGGGCATATGGTCACGACGGTCTTCTACGCCAACGCCTCAGGACAGCGGATCGGCTACTCGATCGTTGACGGCCACCCGCTGGCGACGCCCACCGAAGGGCGCGCCGCGATCTGGCATGGCACGCGCTTTGACGTGCTGCACCCCAGCGGCTCCACGGTGGTCACGTGGCGTCGTGACGGCCACACGTGCATACTGGTCGGCTCCAAGGTCAGCGCCAAGACGCTGCTGACCCTTGCCAACTGGCAAGCCACCTGAGCCACCACCACCCACGCACGTGAAAGCAATCCAGATCGTCGACCTCTCCGGTCCCGAGAGCGCGCTGAGCCTCGCGGACGTAGCTGAGCCCGACCCCGCACACCCGCTCACCCCCGGCGAGGGAGTAACGATCGAAGTGCACGCCGCGGGCGTGTCCTTTCCCGAGCTTCTGCAGACCCGCGGCCAGTATCAGCTCAAGCCGCCGCTGCCTTTCATCCCTGGCAGCGAGGTTGGCGGCATCGTGCGCAGCGCACCCGCCACAGCCGGCGTAAAAGTGGGAGACCGCGTTGCCGCCTTCTGCGGCCTGGGCGGCTTCGCCGAGACCGCCGTGGCGCCGGAGTTCTTCACCTTCCCGCTCCCCGCTGCCCTTGACTTCGCGCAGGGCGCGGGATTGATCCTCAACTACCACACCGCCTACTTCGCATTGGCCATGCGCGGGCGCCTGAAGGAGGGCGAGACCGTCCTCGTCCACGGCGCCGCCGGGGGCGTTGGCACTGCCGCCTTGCAGGTCGCCAGGGGCCTGGGAGCTAAGACGATCGCGGTGGTCTCAAGCGATGAGAAGGAGCGCATCGCCAAGCAGGCCGGTGCCGAGCACGTCGTGCGCTCGGACGGCCCTTGGAAGGACGAGGCCAAAGAGATCTCGGGCGGTGGCGTAGATGTCGTGCTCGACCCCGTCGGCGGCGATCGCTTTACCGACAGCCTGCGCTCTCTGCGTGAAAACGGCCGCGTGATCGTCGTGGGCTTCACCGGCGGCTCGATCCCTGAAGTCAAGGTCAATCGTCTGCTTCTCAACAACACCGAGATCGTCGGTGCCGGCTGGGGTCATTGGGCCATGACCCATCCCGACGCCTGCCGTGAGATCGGCGCCATGCTGCATGGCATGATCGAAGCGGGCTTTGTGCGTCCGATTGTCGGTCAGCGCTTCCCACTTGAGAGGGCCAGCGAGGCATTGCAGTTGCTCGAACGCCGAGAGGCCGTTGGCAAGGTCGTACTGGACGTGCGCTGAGCCAGCAATGGACTTCGCCCCCTCACCACGTGCACGTGAGCTCCTGGAGCGCGTCGAAGCCTTCATTGCGCAGGAGATCGCACCGCGGGAGGAGGCCCACCATCGCCAGCAGCTCGCTCTCCAGGACCCCTGGGTGACCTCGCCGCTGATCGAGGAGATCAAGGCAAAGGCGAAGGCACAGGGTCTTTGGAATCTGTTCCTTCCAGGCTTGGAGCACGGCGCGGGTCTCGCCAACGTCGAGTACGCCCCGCTTGCAGAGCGCATGGGTCGCTCACTGATTGCTAGCGAGTGTTTCAACTGCAACGCCCCCGATACGGGCAACATGGAGGTGCTGCTGCATTTCGGCTCTACCGAGCAGCGTGAGCGTTGGCTGACACCCTTGCTGGCCGGTGAGATCCGCTCGGCCTTCTGCATGACCGAGCCCGAGGTGGCCTCCTCCGACGCGACCAATATGCAGGCCACCGCCACGCTCGATGGCGAGGAAGTTGTGCTCAACGGGCGCAAGTGGTGGAGCACCGGTGTAGGTCACCCCAACTGCAAGGTGGGCATCTTCATGGGCCTCACCGATCCTCAGGCCGATCGCTACCACCAGCACTCGATGGTGCTCGTGCCGCTGGATAGCCCGGGCGTGAAGGTCGAGCGAATGCTCTCCACGATGGGCTTCCTCGATGCCCCTGGAGGGCACGGTGATGTGAGCTTCACCGACGTGCGCCTACCCGCGAGCGCCATCATCGGCGGTCCCGGTGAGGCCTTCACGATCGCCCAGGCCCGTCTTGGCCCGGGGCGCATCCACCACTGCATGCGCCTCATCGGGTTGGCTGAGCTGGCGCTGGAACTGGCCTGTCGGCGCGCTACCGAACGCACGGCGTTCGGCAAGCCGCTGGCCAACCTAGGCGGCAACCGTGAACGTATCGCCGACGCGCGTATCGCCATCGACCAGGCGCGCCTACACGTGCTGCACGCAGCCTGGCTGATCGATCAGCAGTCGCCCGCGGCGCTGGGGGCGGTATCGCAGATCAAGGTCGCCGTCCCCAACATGGCCCAGCGCGTCGTGGACATGGCCATGCAGCTACATGGGGGTGCCGGTCTCAGCAACGACTTCCCCCTCGGCGCCGCCTGGCTCATCGCGCGCGCCCTGCGCCTTGCCGACGGACCTGACGAGGTGCACCGCGGCGTTGTAGCGCGGCTGGAGCTGGCGCGCTACGGCCAGGGAAAATGGGCCGGCTGAGGCCTAGCCCTCCTCGGCGCCTTCGCCAGGCCCAGCGCCACCTTTGCGCCCAGCGTCCTCACCATGCCCTGTGGCGCGGTCGCGCTCGGCATCCTCGCCGGGCTCGTTGCCACTGCCACGCAACCAGCCGGCCAGCTGCTGCCCGACGGAGTTGATCGATTCCCCGGTATCGCGGAAGGCGTCGCGGAAGCGCTCGGCGTAGTAGGAGACGGCCTCGCCACCGTCGGAGCGAGCGTCCACAGGATCCTCTCGCGTGGGGTACTCGCCGCCCACAATGCGCTCATACTCGCCCGTCTTCACCCAGTCCATCAGCTCGTGGATGCGCTTCACCGGCATCGGGTGATCCAGGCCCAGATCGATCAGCAGGCGCGTCAAGCGCTCGATGCCCCCGCCACCTTCGGTGTATTCGAGACCCTGGCGCATGAACGCGTCCAGATCCAACTCCTCCACCATCACCCCGCCCGCCAGGCACATCAGCGTGCGGCACACCGCCAGCGGATCGCGGGTCACCAGGGCCGCGGCACGGTCGGCGCTCAGCTCGGCCGCGCGCTCCCACTCAAGCAGCGCCGTGCGCACCGGCGCCAGCGGCAACGGCAGGCGCGAACTGTGCGTTAGCAGCATCAGGATGTAGAGCGCCGTGCGATACAGCTGGTGGTCGGCCAGGATATGGGCAGCCTCGTGCGCCAGCACCGCCCTGCGCTCCTGCGGGCCCAGCAGTGCCACGAGCTCAGAGTGCACCACGACGATTGGCCGCTTCGCGCCGATCGCCAGCGCATTGGGCAACGGATACTGGGTCAGATAGAGATCCGGCACCTCATCCATGTCGAGCGTCGCGTATGCCAGAGCATGCTCGCGCCACACGTCCCCCAACTGCTCCTCTGAGAGCTTCACCGAGGAGCCAAGATAGGACTGGCGCAGCGCGCGCTCGTAGCCCAACTCGATCAGCTTGCGCACCACCGTGTCCAGATACGGGATCGACCCCAACGCGGCCGTCGCGGCGCGGTCGGCCGGGTGCTGAAACGCCCGCGGAGATATTCCCGTCAGGTGATAGCCCTCAGTTGGGAGTTGGGATGCTGGGGAGTCCACTGGTTAGAGGGTACTCCTTACTCTTTCCCTTCCCTCGCGCTCCCTTTTGGCCTAACCCTTCCGTGTCCTACGGTGCTTCGGCTGTGTAAACAGACGCAAGCTGTCGTTCTTGGTCAATGTGGTTTCGGATTCCGGCGAGACTTCGGTGATGCTCAGACGCGTGGCCAGGCCGCTGTGCGCACTACTCAGCAGCGCGCGCCCAAGAGCGTTCAGGTGAACTTTGACGGTGACGCTTGCGCCCGCTCGGATAGCGAAGTTGGCGTTGCCGATCGTGACCGTGCGCGTGATGATCTGCTTGTGTCCCTTCGACCTGACACTGCGCTTGGCCAGCAGCTTGAGCTTCCCTGCGCAGGGCTGCGCGCCCTTGCACGTCAGGCGTATCAGCGCGATGCCCCCGCTTCCAACTGTGACCTTCGTGCCTACGAGCACCGCCGCGGGCGTACTCGCTTGGAAGGAAGGCGTCGGCGCGCCCGGCGCCACCGGCGTTGACGCAGCCGTGCGATCCACGCCGGTACCCCCGGCGTTGGTCGCCTGCACCTGGCACAGGATCGTGCGTCCGACGTCGCCCTGGCCAGGCGTGTAGGTGGAAGAAGGCCCGGACTGCAGGACTTGTGCGTTTATGCCATCCATGAAGGTGTACTGGTACGCAGGTTCGCCGCTCCAGGTACCTGGAGCACAGGGCAAGGCGCTGCCCACCATTGGCGTAGCGCCCAGCGTCGGGCTGCCACCTCGCGGTGCCTTCGGAGGAGCTTCGTTGCCGTCGATGAAATCCTGGATCTCCGGCGCTGCCAGACTGGCAAAGCCATGCAGCTCACCGGCGACGCAGCTCTGGCCAGGACGCGTGAGACCGAAACTGAGCGCCCCGACCAGCGTTGGGGTGGGTCCCTCGGTCAGTCCGCTGCCACTGTCGCCGAAACACGACGATCCGCCGGATGAGCTTGCGCAGAGGAAAACCGCATCGCTGGCATCGCCACACTGGCGGCTGGAGTCGAGCGTCATCGCAAGGGAATACAACGGCCCAGCCGCATTGACGTTGGCAACCTGCTCGCCAAACCCGGTCAGGTTGACCTGAGTGCCTTCCGGCAATGTGCTCCCAAGCGGCGCGAGACCGATGGCTTGGGTCTTTCCGGCGCTCAGCACAAGCGGTTCGGAGAGCGTCAACACCGCGACGTCGTCCTGATCCGGTTCACTCCTGCTGTTGGGGGCCTCTACGTAGTACGGGTGCACCCGTACGCTCGCGACAAGGACCACCTGTGTCCTTGCTTCAGGAGGTCTGATGTTGGACGTGCCTGCAAGGACACGCATGTTCGCGGCCGGTATCCGCTGGCTGTTGCTGCTGTCGAAGACGCAGTGGGCAGCCGTCAGGATGTGTGCTTCATCGAGCACCACACCACCGCAACTGATTTCCGCGTTTTCAGAGACGATCTGCGATCGCACGTTGACCTGCCATGGAGCCTGTTCGATCGAGATCGGGACGCCATTCACGATCGCCGCGTGGGCCGAGCGCGCCCATGAGCTGCTCGGCACAAATGCAGCCCACAGCAACAGGAAGGCTATTCCCCATTTCAAGTAACTCGCGCAAAGTCGAACCATCGGCATATACAGGGTCGCAGCCTACTTGCAGACAAGACACCACGTCAAGCCAGTACCGGCAGAATGCCGATCCGCATAAGACTCATCCACTCCCATACCCGATGAACCGATCTACGCTAAGGTTCGTCGCCCATGAACCGTACCAACGCCATCAACGCCCTCGTCGGCCTGCGCATCGCCGTTGGCGCCGCCTCGTGGCTGACACCCCGTCCAGCCGGCAAGCTCTTCGGCTTGGACTCCAAGGCCAACCCACAGGCTCCTTATCTGGCACGGTTGTTCGGCGTGCGCGACATCGCCCTGGCCTACGGTGCGATGAGCAGCGAGGGCGAGCACCAGCGCCAGTGGCTCACGGCGGGCCTTGCCTGCGATGTGGCCGACTCGGTTGCCGGCATCGCCGGTGGGCGTCGCGGCTACCTGCCCAAGTTCGCCAGCGTGCTCGTCACGGCCACGGCCGTCGCGGCAGCCGCGCTCGGTGCGGTCGCTCTGAGCCAGGAGTAGGACACAGTGGCTACGCGGGTGGCGCTTGTCACAGGCGCCTCCAGCGGCATCGGCGAGGCTACCGCTCGCCTACTGGCCCGCGAGCCCGAGATGCAGTTGGTTCTCCTCGCCCGCCGCGAGGAGCGCCTGGCACGCCTGGCAGAAGAACTGCCCACACGCACTACCTGCATCGCCGCAGACCTCACCGCCGAGGATGCTCCCCCGCGCGTACTGGAGCACCTGCAAGCACACCACGAGGGTCGCCTCAACCTGCTCGTCAACAACGCCGGGGCCTCTTGGCGGGCGACCTTTGCCGAGGGCGGCTACGCCAATGTCAAACACACTATGGCGCTCAACTTCGACGCCGTCGTGCGCCTCACCGAGGTCCTGCTACCGCTGCTGCGCGCGAGCGCCCCCAGCGCGATCGTCAACGTCGCCAGCACAGCCTCGCGCGTCGCGCGCCCCGGCGCCGGTGCTTATTCCGCCGCCAAGTTCGCCCTCGTCGGCTGGACCGACGCCCTCTACGCCGAGGAGCGCTCCCACGGCGTCCACGTCGGCATGGTCCTCCCTGGCTTCATCGCCACCGAGGGCTTCCCCGCCAATGAGCTGCGCGCCCGGGCTGCTACCCGCTGGATCGTCTCCACGCCCGAGCGCGCTGCCGAGGCCGTCCTCGATACCGGCCTGCGCGGCCACGCCGAGCGCTACGTCCCCCGCCCCTACTTCCTCGCCGCCGCCGCCCGCCTGCTCCTCCCCGGCCTCACCCGTCGCGTGCTTTCTGGCGGAGGTGGCGCGGCGCTGACCACCAGCACAGGAGCGGACGCCGCGGAAAACTCAACGCGGCAGGCGCGTCAGTAGGTGAATACGACGGAGCACCAGTTCAAGGGTGCTGTCGCGTACCTGTCCCCGCCGCTCGGCAAGGCGGGTGCGTGAGATGGAACGGATGTTTTCAGGGAGGGCGTAGCTAATCGCGGTCAGGCCGCCCTCGGGCGGCTCGATGCGGACGTGGAGCGGCGTATCCCGGTCGGTCCGGGTCAGCGGTAAGGCTATGCAAATCTCGCCGCGGCCGGAGGAGATCTGGTCGATACTCACGATCACAACGGGGCGTGTGCCGCCTTGCTCGTGGCCTATGACAGGCTCCAGGCGGGCGTCCCAGACGTCGCCTTGCCTGGCAGCGGGGACCGCCGTCACTCCAGTTCCTTCAGGCCGTCGAGCAGAGCGTCGTCCCAGACCTCAATCTCAGCGCGATAGGACGCCGCCTGCTGAGGGTCGGCCATCAAACGCTCCATCGCCACCTCGTGTTCGGTCAGGATCTGATCGTCCTCGGCATCGCAGATGAGCGCGTCCAGGAGGTCGGGAGCGCTGAGCCCACGCTCCCGGCTGAGGCGTCGCAGTCGATCTCGGGTTTCGGGCCGAATACGGACGGTCGCGGTCGCAGCCATCTCTGCATCTCCTTTCGTGCACGTCTACGTATACGTTGGGTAATACGATAACGCGTACCAGGCGTTATCCGGGCACAGCCGTACGCCCGCCGAGACCTCCGGCTTCCAGCACCTCGCCCAGCCCCGCATGGTCCGGCTCCACCTGACCCAAGCCATGCGGCGTCTTCTCCCAGTAGAACGGCTTGTGGATCAGCTGCACGAGCGCGCGCCAGGCGGCGATCGAGTGCAGCACCCAGTAGAACGGATTGAGCAACGCAAATGGTGCACTGCGCCAGCCCTGACCACGCACGGCGCCAAGCAGGTTGAGCAGGATCATGATGCCGTTGCCGATCACGAGATTGATCAGGGCGATCGTCCAGAACACGCCTGAGTCGACCAGCGGCAGATGCGGCTCGCCAAAGGCATACCAAGCGGCCGTGCCCACCCACATCACCGGCGCCAACAGAAACGTCAAAGGCGTGCCCGCGATCAGCAGCAGGAAGCCCAGAGCATCGCGCACCCCCACCTGTGCCACCAGCCGGCGCGGCGAGCGGGTATGCACGAGCGCGGTCTGCATGTAGCCCTTGATCCAGCGTGTGCGCTGGCGAATCCAGGGGCGCAGCTCCGCACAGGCTTCCTCGTCGGTGTCCGAGTCGATCACTCCCACGCGATAGCCCTCCACCGCCGCGCGCAACCCCAGGTCGGCGTCCTCGGTGACGTTGTGGGGGTCCCAGCCGACCAGCTTGCGCAGAGCGTCGATGCGGAAGTGATTTGAGGTGCCACCCAAAGGGATGGGCAGGCGCAGGCGATCCAGGCCGGGCAGCATGATCCCGAACCAGTAGCCGTACTCCAGCGAGAACATGCGCGTCAGGAGGTTGGTGGAGTCATTCCAGTAGCGCAGCCGCGCCTGCACGCAGACCGTGCGCTCACCCGCGTGCTCAAAGGCGGCCACCGCTTTGCGTAACTGCAAAGGCTCGGGGCGATCCTCGGCATCGAAGATCACCAACAGATCCCCCCGTGCGAGGAAGAGGCCGACGTTGCACGCCTTGGGCTTGGTTTTGGGTTGGGCATCGGGCACGACCACCAGACGCACCGTCGAAGGTGGCCGCGCGGCGCGCGCAGCCGCGATGGTCTCCTCGTCGTCAGCCTCCAGCAGCACCAGGATCTCGAGCTTCTCGCTTGGATAGTCGAGCGCCGCCAGGTTGCGCATCAGCCCACCGATCACATTGGCCTCGCGGTATACCGGCACGAGCACCGTGTAATCGGGTAGCAGGCGGTCGTCGCGCTCGGCCTCCGCGCCAACCTCTCGCCTGCCCCGCGTGCCAGCGACGGCGCCCACCAGGCAGGCGACCAGCTTGAAGCCCACGGCCCCAAGGAAGGCAGCGTTGGCCAGGGCCACCACCAGCGACAGCGTGAACTGCCAGTCCAGCACTGTTCCGACCACAGTTGCCACCAGCAGAGCCAGGATCCACAACTTCTGCCCGCGCGAGAATCCGCTGGCCGCTGAGAGCTCGGGACGGCGGAACAGCAACTCCCCCGTGGAGCGGCGCGCGATGTGATCCTTGAAGCAGTGCGCCACGGTGCGCTCGATGTCTAGCGGCGTTGTACTGCGCAGCAGGAACGTCTGCGGCTCCCCGAGGTGCTTGCGCAAGCGCTCCAGGAACGCCTCCGTAGGTGGCTCGCAGGTTGCCACCACCAGCAGATCGTCCTCGCGGCCCACGGGTATCCAGCCCTCATCCAGGAGCTGCTCTGGGTCAAAGCAGCAGACGAGTGCCTCGTCCACGGGGTCGCGCAGAAGATCGATGAAATCGAGACCCCATTGCGCTCCCAGCACGCGATGCAGATCGAGGCGATGCACGCGCTCGGCGGCCTCCAGGATGCGCCCGATCCGAACGCCCGTTTCGGCCTGACGCGCAAGCGCCCAGTCAAGCGTCTTACGGTCGATCATCCCCGCCTCTAGCAGCGCCTCTCCAAGGGGAAGGGTATCCACATGGGCTGTTCGGCAGAGCACCCATGGAGCACCGCAACAGTTGTCGAGAGTGGACGATCGTTCGATAGACGGGCGCGCGGCGGTGCTATAGGGCGGGATCGGCCGCGTGGACGGTGTGAAGGATGTGCGCAAGGCAGCGCAACTTCGCGCTCAAATTGAGCTCTTGGCTAGAGAAGGGCTCCTCGGGGCAGGAAAAAAGCCGTGAGAGGCCGAAGGATCTGGGTACGAAAGATCCACCAGGAGGATCACGTAGCTGCAGGAAGCAGCCGATGAAGACCATAGAAACCGCAGTGAACCTCAAGGGCCTCCATTTTGAGCGCCCCCGGACGGCATCCAGACACGTCCGAAGCGCCTACTCGCGCGTATACGTTTCGGCAGAGCAAAGCGCCGCCGCCTCTACTGGGAGAATAATTGACAACGCAACTAACATGGCCTACAATTCCGACTCCAAGCATCGGATTAGAGGGTGGCGCAGTCGGCCAAAGGCCGCCGATATGGGCCTCTCTCGATTCCCAGTCCGAAGGACCCACCATGTCTGACACAACCACGCACACCAACCCCCACCTCCCCCCACTGGACTCGGTGGACGCCGTCGACGCCGCTGAGAACGCGGTGCTGGAGTCCGCTGAGCTGGCAACCGACCCCACCCTGGCGGTCGTCCCCGACGGGACGGAGAGCGCGACCGAGAGCGAGGCCCGCCCGGAGCGTCCGGCGGCACCCGAACTGTCGCTGGCCGCGCCTGAAAGCTTCATCCCGGAGTCGGTGGACCAGCTGCTGGCGCACTCGCGGCGCTACCCGCTGCTGACCCCCGCCCAGGAGATCGAACTGGCGCAGCGCATCGAGAAGGGTGACCTGCACGCTAAGGAACTGATGATCAACTCCAATCTGCGCCTGGTCGCCTCCAACGCGAGGCGCTACCAGAACCAGGGCCTGCCGTTGGCCGACCTGGTGCAGGAGGGCATGCTCGGCCTGATCAGGGCCAGCGAGAAGTTCGACTGGCGCAAGGGCTTCCGTTTCTCGACCTACGCCACCCTCTGGATTCGCCAGGCGATTCAGCGCGGCCTTGAGAACAGCGGTCGCACGATCCGTCTGCCCGTGCACGTGGCCCAGCGTTCGCGCAAGGTCGGCCGCGTGGAGCGTGAGCTGTCGGTGCGTCTCGGCCGCGAGCCCACCAACGAGGAGCTGGCCCAGGAGACCGGCCTTGAGCTGGAGCAGGTTGAAGAAGTGCGCCACCAGCGCAACGCTCTCGTGAGCCTCGACCAGCAGGTGGGCGAAGACGGCGACACCGCGCTGGGCGATCTGCTGCCCGCCGAGCAGGAGGCTCCCGAGGAAATTGCCTACGAGAACGAGCGCGAGCGGATCGTGCACCGCGCGATCGCCCAGCTGCCCGATACCGAGCGCAAGGTCTTGACGCTGCGCTTCGGCACCGGCCGCGAGGAGCCGCAGACGCTCACCGCGATCGGCAAGCGCCTGGGCTTCTCCGCCGAGCGGGCCTCGCAGCTTGAGCAGCGCGCTCTGAAGAAGCTCGCTGAGTCGCCTGAGCTGGCGGCGCTGCGCGAGGCTGCTTGATCAGATGTTTGAGACGTTGAGGCCGGTGCCCTGAAGCAGGGCATTGGCCTTGGCGTTTTGGGCCGGGTACGCGCTCAGCACACCAGGACGGACAAGCCTCGGCGGGGATGGAAGGCTAATCCGCGTCTCCCCGGCACATTGGGAGCATGGCTCAGAGTTTGTCCCCATAGGGAGGCCGGATCAGGAAGCGCTCTGCGACGACCTGAATGACGACATCTGGTCTATGCCGCTGGATAAGTTCGGCATCGATGTTTTGTGTCCAAAGATGCGCGCTCCAGGAGAATAGGCCGCGTAGGTATGGTCTGAGCCAGCGGGCGTAAGAGTCTCCGTAGATGAGCGCGCGGGGAAGGCTTGGGTCGGTGTGGCTTTCGTAGGCTACGGTGCCGCGGGTTTCGGAGACTTCAAGATCGCTAGACGGTGATACTGAGCGGGCCTGAGGCAACTTCCAGGGGTCTGGTCGCTGCTCAGTCTCCGGTTCGGCAGCGATTCGGCGTTCGCCGGGGGGTGCGACGAGGCGACCGTCTAGGAGGTCTACCTGCTCCTTGTCGGCCAGGTCACCGGTTATCGGCGTTGCGTCCTGCCAGTCGATCTCGTATTCGTCGTAGGACGGGATCACGACACCTCTGCGACGTACCTCGCGCACGATCGCCTGGACCGCGAGCCAGGCTCCGCGATAGTTCCAGTGGGCGTCCTGGCGGTAGTAGACGGGCTCACCGTCCAGCGCGCCCTCTCTGAGCGCGTCCCGAAGGTCGAGCGGTGCAAGCGCGGGATGATCTGCGACTGCCTGGAGGATCTGGTCGATTGGTCGCGGTCGAGTTGCTACCGGAACGCTCGACGGAAGCATCTGCGGATAGACGGATTCCTTGGCTGGCGCTATTGCAAAGACGTATGGGATCCCCAGCGCGGCGAGCGCGTCATGGCGCTGGCCGAGCATGTTCAGGTAGTGCGCGAGGTCAGCGCTGGTCAGCGTGAGGTCGCCTAGCAGCTGGTCGAGGCTGCCGTTGGCGTCGTCGCAGAGAAAGAGCCAGCCATCCCGCCCGACGAGGACTCGCGGCTCTGGAAGATCAGCGGGCGTTGGGTCGCGGCGCATCGGGACGAACGTCGTGCCGTCAGAGGACGATTGTGACAGTTCATCGAAGCGGATGGCACGGGGAAGTGCGACTGCTGGATTGGGAGTGCATACCTCTAAGTAATGTTGTTGGCCATCCCGTAGGCGAGGCGGAAGCTCAACCTCAAAGCCGTGCTGGCCGTCGCCGATGTCGGCCTTCGCAAGGTCAGCGCGGGGCCGGTTGGCCATGACCTTGCGGACAATCTTATTGTCGATATAGACATCCAACGAGAGATGCTGGTTGGGGTGAGCAGCATCGTACGCCCAGCCAGTTATGACACCTTCGCTGACCTTGTCGATTCTCCCGTCAATGCGGCTTGGCCGCGTGTGAGTAGTGTTGTCATAGGTCCGGGATGTTGCCTTAGCTCTGTAGATACCCCACAGGCAATCGTTATCTACGACGCCCTCCTCGGTAAGGATCGAATCAAACTCCATGAGGACACGGACAAGATCGGGGTGGTGTTCAAAGTTGCCCATAACCCCGCTAAAGAGCAGGTGATAGACCGCTCCGCCCCAGGGTCGCTCCTCGACAGTCTCAAACGTTCCACGCAGAAGCGCGGGCAGCTCGCCACTGTGGATAGCCTCACTTGGATCGTCCTGGATAAAGCGCTCTATGTCCGGTCGGCCAGCCGGGGGTCTGAGGCGTCCATCGTTGGCAGCTAAGTCCCGAAGTAACTCAGGTGACAGCCGTGCCAGGAGCCGGTTCACGATTTCGAGCTGCTTATCCGTCCACTGGAAGCGACTAGGGCCAACGAACTCGGACACATACAGCAAGCCATCCGCACCGAGAAGCCGGTTGATGGTATTGACCCAATCTTCCAGGCTGTCCAGGTGGTGCAGCACTGCCTTGCCTACGACGAGGTCAAACGCGCCGCTCGGTCTCCATGTCTCCAGGTCGGCGCAGATAAGCTCTAGGCGATCCTTTAGGTGCGAAGGGGTCGCGGCCATTCCGCCTTCGATGCGCTTCGGCGAAATGTCAACACCTATTATATGCTCACAGGCATTCAGCTCCAGTAGTTCGCGCTCGAAGCTGCCACCGCCGCAACCCAGGGATAATCCGCGGCGACGCGGTGTCTGACAGTAGCGCGCGGTGAAGTAGGCTGCTGGAGTAACTGCGGGATCCCCGGTGATGCGCCGATTGATCTCGGCGTTGACAACCGGGCTATGCCAGAAAGAGCGCCCGGAGCCAGTTGGGCGGTCCCAGGTCGCGGCTACGGCCGCGGCGTATGCATCGCCGCGCTGTGTCTCGTTCGCCACGCCGTCAACCTACAGGCCGCCGAGCGCCTGCCGACGCTTGGCGGCTGGGCTCACGCGAGGCTTCTGGCTGTCTCATACCAGTTGGTCCCATCGCATACGAGGACAATGATTCCGTTCGCGGGCGCTACAAAATTGGATGCGAGAATCAGATTGCCGCCGTCCTGAATCGTGCAACCGTCTTTGAACCGTAGAGCCAGAACACGCCCCGTCTCGGCTACGCTGCTGTCCAAGCTCGTGATGGTTGTGCTGCCCGTAATAGTGGCAAATGTGATATCACGGCTCACGCTGAGCATCGCGGCTGATACCACTGTGGCCGACGTATCCGTAAAGTTCGCGGCGGTCTTGTTCGCGGCGCCGTTCAGCGAGACGGCCGAGCCGGTGTTGCCAGTTATCGTGTTACTAGCGACTGCAACTCGCGTCGCCATGCCGCCCACGCCTCCCACGCCGCCGGAGCCGCTACCGTTGATGACGTTGCCGGTAACTGCTACGTCAGTTGAGGCGGGGCTGGCCGGATCATCAATCTGCACACCTACGAGATGCGCGTTGTAGATCGTATTGCCGCAGATGGCGACGCGCTGCGACTCGTTGACTTCGACGCCGTAGCCTGTCTGGGGGGCACGGACCGCGTTGCCCATGATGCTTACCGTGTCGCATCGTCCTATAACAATCCCATGCGTTAAAGGGGTATTTATCTCGTTATTGGCAATGACACCACCGGAGGCTCGTTCTGCATAGACACCGTATCCCTGGCCTTCAATGCGCACACCAGGTGCGTTAATCAGATTGTGTGCTACCAAAAAGTCGGCTGACGGCACCACACCTTCCGGTTCGACATGGCCAACGACATAGATGCCGCTCTGCGCTGGTTCTATGACTTCATTCCCAACAATCGTCAGGCGATTACCTGCTACATGAATGCCATGATTGTGCGACGTGTAAAACGAATTTCCGACACACAGAATGTCAGAGATAATATTACTATAGGCAGTAAACGAATCGGCCACTGCGCCATTGATCGGCAAAGTCTCCTCGGTCACGTTGTTGATGACAGCACCGCGCTGGCCGGTATAGGAGATACCTGCGTGACCGGAGTCCTTCATGTGATTGCTATAGATGAGGATATGTTGGGTAATATTATGTGCGGCGCTTCCAACCGTTATACCGTTTATGCCCGCGTTGAAGGTTCTGCAGTGATCCACTGTTATGTGTGAAGTAACGGGGCTTGGAGCTTCGGGGCTACTGACGAAGATGCAGGATTGGGGTGTGTCGTGTACGTAGACGCCGGTGACGCGGTTGCGTACACCCTCGACGATGATCCCCGATGTGTTCACACCGCCTTGGCTACCGTCAATCTCCACGCCGTAGACGAGTACATCGCTGCTGCTGGACACGACGGTCATACAGTGGGTTTCCACCCCTTCTGGACTGATATTTACTAGCTTGACACCGGGAAACCAGAGCTTCGTACCCGCCTTCACACGCAAGTTGGTCACAAAATAGGAGCCGGAAGGGCAAACTACAGTGGCGCCCCCAGCGCTAGAGGCCGCATTGAGCGCGGCTTGAAAGGTGGCCGAGTCGTTCGAGGTGCCAAGCGTGCCGTATTCGGCGACGTTGATTTGCAGGGCCGTCCCTTCGGCCGCGGCACGTTCCGGCGCGATGAGGGCTGAGGCGATCCCGACTCCGGCAAGTCCTGTTAGCGACCGCGCCATGACCTCCCGGCGGCTCAGGCTTCGATCAACCCCAAGGGGCAACCTGCTCTCGCCGTCGTCACCAAGCCCATGATAGGTCTCGCGCAGCGCCTCATGCGCGAGGTCGAAGCTATCAGGCGTGACCCGAAGCATCAGTCAACGCTGCGTGCTGTCTCATACCACTTCATGCCGTCGCACGCGAGAGACAGCACTCCGTTGGCGGGCGCCGTAAACGTTGACGCCAGTACAAGGTTTGCACCGCTCTGGATGGTACAACCGTCGCGAAATCGCAGGAAAAGCATCTGGCCGACCTCGGCATTAGCGCCGTCGAGTTCGGTTATGGTCGTGCTACCTGTCACGGTAGCCAAGGTGACATCACGGGGGACAGATAGTTTGGTTGCCGAAGGAATGGTGGCGGAGGTGTCGGTGTAATTAGCAGCCACCTTGTTAGACGCACCATTGAGGGAAACCGCCGTGCCAGCGCCGCCTGTGTTGATGGTGTTGCCTGACACCGTAATTCGGGTGGCTTCCGCGACGGCGGCAACGCCGCCGAGACCGTTGGCAGACAACGAGTTGCCGACAATCGAGATATCGGCCGATGCCGGTGAGGCTGACCCCACATGAACACCGTAGCCGCTGGCTGCGCTATAACCAACATTGCCGGTAATCGTGATTCGCTGACTACTGGAGATTTCGACACAGTGGCCGATCCCTGGCGACTTTATCATATTGCCAGCCACACTCACCGTGGCGCACTTCGTAATATTGATGCCGTGAGCTGTCGCGCTTTCCACGATATTGCTGCCGATCGTGCCGCCTGTCATACCTTCGGCGAAGATGCCGGTGAACGGTGCCGAGGTAGTGCCCGGCGTGTAGATGATATTGCCAGAAATATCGAAGTCGCTGTTCGAAACCGATGGTTCATCCGAGGCCGCAAGAATACCTGTCTTGGCAGGCTGGTAGACCAAGTTGCCAAGGGCCGATACGCGGTTGCCCCCGATATGGATACCCTGGAGCGCCGGGCCATAGAAGGAGTTGCCGACACAAATGATATTTGAGTTGAGGTGACTGTAAGCCGCGCAACCCTCGCCGCCCTGGCCCGAAGGCAATGTGTTCTCGATGATGTTGGTGGAGAACACAACCTCAAGCCCGACGCCAACAATACCCAGGGCAGCAGCCTGGCTGTTCTTGACGTGATTTGCCTCAAGCAGGACATGAAGCGGCGCATCAGAACTGCCCGACGATGACAACGTGATGCCGCGCCCACCAGCGTTGAACACTCGGCAATTATCCACCGTAGTGTGCGTTGTCTGATTCGGGGACACTGCGCCTTGTACGACGATGCCGTGGCTCTTCGTGTCATGAACGTATACATCGGTGACACGGTTGTATGCGCCGGATACAACAATCCCCGTACTACCAGAGCTCGCTTGACTGCCGTCGATCTGTACCTCGGCTATCGTGACCTGCGAAGCGGTCGTTGGAATACTGAGACAGGGTGTTGTTGCCCCGGCCAGATTCATCAACGTGACGCCGGGAAGCCAAATGCGTGTACCGCTCTTGACCGACAGGTTTGAGACCTTATACGCTCCGTACGGTGCAACCACCTGTGCACCGCCTGCCGGGACCGCGTTGAGCGCAGCTTGAAACGTCGCCGTATCGTTCGAGGTTCCTAGCGTGCCGTATTCAGCAACGTTGATCTGAAGGGCGGTGCCGGCGGCGAGGGCTGGGCTGCTGTCCATTAGAGAACCGGCGAGCCCAAGGCCCCCCGTGACGCCAGCCGTCTTGAGGAGGCTTCGGCGTGTTAGCACGTTGCTGTCCATCATTGGTCTCCCACTCACATTCTCGAACGCCGCCATATACGAACGCCGCCATATATGCGCATTTTAATCGCTGAGGCTACTCTCGTAGGTCGTCCATGCCTGTGAATAATCTGTGAATCGACCTCAGAGAAGGCGGGAGTCTTAGATCGACGTCGGCCCAGCCCAGAAAGTTTTCGACACCCAACTGTTGAGCACCGTGAACTCGCCGGTGAGGATCAACAGGCCCAGTGCGATCATGATCGCGCCGCCGGTGGCGATGATCAGCGGAAAATGGCGCTTGACCACCTCAAGCGTGTTCGTTGCCCGCTCGAAGGCCAGCGCGATCAGCAGGAACGGGATCGCCAGCCCCATCGCATAGAAGGCCAGCAGCAGAGCCCCATGGGCGGCGGAGGTCGAGATCGCGGCCTGGGTGAGGATCGCGCCGAGCGTGAAGCTCGTGCAGGGCGTCCAGGCGATCGCAAACGCCGCGCCTGCCAGCAGCGGCCCGCCGCGCCCGGCGAAGCGCATGAGGGACTCCGAATGCCACTGGAAGTTGAGGCGATCGATGAAAGGCGTAGCGAGAAAGACCACGCCCATGAGGATGATCAGCACCCCTCCAACCTGTTCGAGCGTGGCCTTGTGGGCGTTCAGCGAAGAGCCCAGGGCGGTGGCGGTAAGCCCGAGCAGGATGAAGATCAGCGAGAAGCTCGCGATGAACAGCAGGCTAGGCACCAGCACGCGCCGCGTGCCCGCGCTGTTGATCTCCGCAGGGCTCACGCCGATGACGGTGGAGAGATAGCCCGGCACCAGCGGCAGCACGCAGGGCGATAGGAAGGACACGAGGCCCGCGAGGATGGCCACCGGAATGCCCACGCCGGTGGCGGTGTCCGAGGCGGAGGACGCCGCCAGCAGCAGGCTCAGATGGCTCATGGCTCGCCCACCGCTGCACGTAGCTCGGCCACTTCGCGCTCCAGCCTGGCTACGCGTTCTTCCAAGCCGTCCACCAGGGCAGTGGTCCCAAGGGCGGTGGTCGCGGAGGGAGCCGCGGTGGAGGCGGTTGCCGCGGGCGCCGCCGTGACTGACGTCGGCGCGCCTGTCGCGGCATCGCCCGAACCATCGCCCTCCCCCAGCAGCTGCTGGTAGCGCTCCTCCTTCTGCCCGGGCCTGCGCTCCAGGCGCCGCACGAGCTCGCGCTCGATCAGCCGCGCAAGCGTCCCGTGCACCTCATCAAGGCCCGCAAACGGGTGCATTCGGTCTCCCCGCTGCTTGAGCTCACCCGGTGTCTGTGCGCCCCGCAGCATCAAGACGCACATCACGGCTTGCTCATCCTCGGACATCGGCAGAGCCTCGGCGAGCAGATGCCGGTACTTCGGCGCCCGCGAGCCGGCCCCGGAGGCCAAGCGCGTATAGCCGCGCCGTTCCAGCCGATGCAGCGCATCGCGCAGGACCTCGTCGTCGTAATCCACCACGGGATCACGGTTGGTGGACTGGTTGCAGGCCAGGCGCAGGGCATTGAGCGACAGCGGGTAGCCATCTGGGGTCGTGCGCTGCTTCTCGAGCAGACACCCCAACACGCGCAACTCGGCGGGCAGCAGGTCCATGCCCTAAGCGTATGACGCGCGGGCGGATAACGCCGCGGCAGGCCGATACAGTCGTGCGGGTGAGCCATTTTTCTGGAGAGGGAGGGGGCCGGTTTGCTGATGGACGACGCGCCATGCGCAGCGGGCCGCAGCTGAAGGACATCACGGCGACGCCCGTCTCGCTGAGGCGCGTCGCGGCGCTGTTCCGGCCCTACCGCGTGCGGCTGGGCGGGCTGCTGACGCTCATCTTCATCGCCGCCGGACTAGGCGTGATCAGCCCGTTTCTGCTGCGGCGCATCATCGACAACGCGCTGCCCAGCAAGGACACGCACGAACTGGTGCTGCTGGTGGCGGGCATGATCGCGCTGTCGATCATCACCGGCGCGCTCGGCGTGGCGCAGACGTGGATCTCCAACCTCGTCGGCCAGCAGGTCATGCACGACCTGCGCGCAGCCGTCTACTCACACCTGCAGCGCATGTCGCTGGCGTTCTTCACGCGTACACGCACGGGCGAGGTGCAGTCGAGGATCGCCAACGACATCGGCGGCATCGACAATGTCGTCACCTCCACGGCGACCTCCATTGTGCAGAACGTCACGACGGTCGTGGCGGTGGTCGTGGCGATGGTGCTGCTCAGCTGGGAGCTCGCGGCGTTCACACTTGTGCTGCTGCCCTTCTTCGTATGGCTCACACGGCGGGTGGGTGAGGAGCGCAAGCGCATCACCTCGGTGCGCCAGGGGCGCCTCGCGGACATCTCGACACTCGTGGAGGAGTCGCTATCGGTGTCGGGCATCCTGTTGGGCAAGACGATGGGGCGCTCACCGGAGCTGGTGGAGCGTTTCAAGGGCGAGTCGCGCGGCCTGGCCGACCTGGAGGTGCGTGCGCGCATGGCCGGGCGCTGGCGCATGGCTTCGGTGCAGATCAGCTTTGCCGTGATGCCTGCCCTCGTCTACCTCTTTGCCGGCCTGGACGCGGCGCATGGCGGTCACGCGGTCTCGATCGGCACCGTCGTGGCTTTCACCACCTTGCAGACGCGCGTGCTCTTTCCGATCCAGTCGCTGCTCTCGGTGGGTGTCGAAGTGCAGACCTCGCTGGCGCTCTTCGGGCGCATCTTCGAGTACCTCGACCTGCCCGTGGACATCGCGGAGGCGCCCGACGCGCGCGTGCTGGAAGGCGTGCGCGGAGACGTGGCGCTGCGCGACATCTGCTTTCGCTACGGCGAGGGCGCGCCGTGGACGCTGCAGGGAATCGACGCGCAGGTGCCGGCAGGCACGCGCACAGCGATCGTCGGCGAGACCGGATCGGGCAAGACCACCATGGCCTACCTCGTCGCGCGGCTGTATGAGCCCCAGCGCGGAAGCGTGGAGATCGACGGCGTGGATATCCGCGAGGTCACGCTCGCATCGCTCGCCGCCACTGTGGGCCTGGTCTCGCAGGAGACCTACCTGTTCCACGCCTCCATCCGCGAGAACCTGCGCTTCGCGCGCGCCGGCGCCAGCGATGAGGAGATCGAAGAGGCCGCCAGGGCCGCGCAGATCCACGAACTCATCGCCTCGCTGCCCGAGGGCTATGACACGATGGTGGGCGAGCGCGGCTACCGCTTCTCCGGCGGTGAGAAGCAGCGCATCGCGATCGCCCGCACGGTGCTGCGCAACCCGCCCGTGCTGATCCTCGATGAGGCCACGAGCGCGCTGGACACCGAGACCGAGCGCGCGGTGCAGCTGGCGCTCGATGAGTTGGCCAAGGGGCGCACGACGATCGCTATCGCCCATCGACTCTCCACGATCCGTGACGCCGATCAGATCCTCGTGCTCGACCAGGGCCACCTCGTGGAGCGCGGCACGCACGAGGAGCTGGTGGAGCTGGGCGGGCGCTATGCGGCGCTGCTGCGCGGTGCGCTCGTGGACGAGCCCGCTCAAGCGGAGGCGTCGATGTTGAGCCGCACGTAGTCCACCACCACCGGCTCGCCCAGCGCCTGCATCACCTCGTCCATATACGGCTCGCGCAGCGCCGCGGGCAGACGCTGCACATGCGGCCCAAGCACGATCGTCGCCAGGAACTCGCGCGGGTATTCAGGCTGCGTGGGCGCGGGCATCAGCCAGCAGCGCGCCCGCGCAAAGCCCGCGGCCCGCAAACGCTCCTCAGTCACGTCGGGTGCGGCGTAGTTCCACGGTGGCTGCCAGTCCTGGAAGTGCGCCGCATAGGGTTCGCGCGCGAGCACCTCGTTGGCGACGCCGCGCAGCTCAGTGATATTGCCCTCTCCCCCACACTGCACCACGAGCTGACCGCCAGGGCGCAGCGCCGCGTGCAGGCGCGCGAACAGCCGCTCGTGATCGGCGATCCAGTGAAAGGTGGCAGTTGACAGGATTGCGTCCACCGGCGTCTCCAGTTCCAGATCGAGCAGATCCAGCACGCGCACGTCGGCCTGATCACCTAGACGCTCGTGAGCGGCTTGCGCCATCGAAGGTGAAGCATCGACCGCTATCACCTTGCCGCGCGGCAAGCGTTCAATCAGAGCCTGCGTGACCCGCCCGCTGCCACAGCCGGCGTCAAGCACCGTCTCATCGCCCCGCAACTCAAGCCGTGCCAGTACCTGGCGCCCTAAGACCTCCATCGGACCGGAGATGCGGTCGTAGCTGGCTCCGTTCCATTCACGTATTAACATACATGTGTACGTTATCACGTATGCCCGTCGTTGGAGAGTGCCTCGGTTCTATGCCCCGTCCCCGAAATCCGCCTGGGAGGCCAGCTCTCTAAGCAGCTTTGACAGCTGTCCCCCCTGCCAAGCGATCGGCGAGCGCAACGGCGGCCCTCCCTCCTCAACACTCAATGTCGCCCCAGGGATGGCCCGCGCATAGGCTTGGGCGAGCGCCAATGGATGGCTGGGATCCACCTCATCGCGACTGGCCACGACGACCGTTGGGACGCCGATCGTGGCCAGCTCCGCCATCTCCGTGAAGGGACGCGAGCGAGGAACCACTTCTAGAGCGTCAGCCACGGCCTCGGGGTGCTCGTGCAGAGAGAGGCGCTGGCGCACAACGGTCTCGACGGTCTTGCGCCACTGCTCGGGGATGTTCGTGAAGTCATAAGCCGCGAGGAAACCCTCCACGCCCGCGCTGCGTAGCCCTTCAGCCAGCGCATCGCGTTCCTGGGCGCTTGGCGAAGGGGCGGTGGGGTCATACGCGGGCGTGACCACTCCCAGGGCAGCCACCCGCTCGGGGTGCAGGAGCGCGAAGCGCAGCGCCGTAAGCGCGCCCATCGAGGCGCCCGCCAGCACCGCTCGGCGCACGCCCAGAGCATCCAGTACCGCCTCCAGGTCCTCGGCCAGTTGCTCATAGCCATATTCGCCGCGCGCAGGCGCCGGCGTGGAGCGTCCGTGGCCGCGGGCGTCGTAGCCGATCACGCGATATCCCGCGCGCTCCAGTAGGCGCGAGCCCATCACCACGTAGCGCCTGGTCGCGGTAAGGCCATGCAGGAGCACCACCGCTGGCCCTTCGCCTATGTGTTCGCCCGAGAGCGTCACCCCTCGCGTGCTCACCTCGAAGTCGCTCACCGCTCGCTGCGCGCCAGGCGAAGGCGCCATCGGAACCCCGCCTAGGCGCTGACCAGCGCGTGCTCGCGGACGAGCTCGGCGGAGCGCTCGGGCAGCTCCCAGAAGAAGAGATGGCCGATGTCCGGCCAGATCTCAAGGCGCGAGCCGGGGATCAGCTCCGCGACCAGTCGCCCGTTCTCCACGGGAAGGATCCGATCGGCGGTGCCGTGCACCACCAGCGTCGGCATGTTCAGCTCGCCTAGGCGCGCGCTGGTGTCGTGGCCGGCGATCGCCGCGAGCTGCTCCATCGTTACCGCCAGCGCCACCGCGCGCTTCAGGCCGATCGCGTGGAAGCGCGCGTATGCCTCGGAATCCTGCGCAAAGCCCTCAGAGACGTTGGCCTCCCACATGGCCCTGAGCGCGCGCTCGCGATCCCCGGACATGACCGCCGCGGCCAGCTCGGGCTGCGTGGGCAGCGAGCTGCCAGGCCCACCGCAGTAGGTGCAACCCAGCATCAGGGTGCGCACGCGCTCAGGATGGGTCAGCGCCAGCTCCTGCGCGATCATGCCTCCCATTGAGATGCCCGTCACATGCACCGACTCCAGCTCCAGCGCGCTCAGCAATGCAGTGGCATCCTCTGCGAGGTCGGCGATCGTAAAAGGAGCCTCTACGCGGCTGCTCGCGCCCACACCGCGGTGGTCGTAGATGATCACGTCGAAGTCGCGGCGCAAGGCTTCCATGAGCGGCTCGCCCCAGTGCAGCAGCGTGCCTGACAGGCCCATGATCAAAAGCAGCGGTGGACCCGAGCCGCTGCGCTCGTAGCTCAACTCCACGTTGCCGGCCTCGACCACTGGCATGGGCTGAACCCTACACCGGCAGCTCCAGCTGGTCTTTCTCAGGCCTCGTGGCGGGATCAGACTCGCCGACAGATTGCGTATCGGTGCTGGCCAAACCCGCGACCCGAACCCCCAGCAGCCGCACCGGCCGTGCGGGCGCGTACTCCCGCAATAGTCGCAAGGCCACCTCCGTTACCCGCGCGCTGTCGCAGGTCGGCTCAGGCAGGGTGTGCGCGCGGGTCACCGTAGAGAAGTCATCCAGGCGCACCTTGATGCCGATCGTGCGTCCTTGGCGTCCATGCGCGGTGAGGCTTGCGCACAGCTCCGTGGCCATTAGTTCGAGCGACTGGCAGAGCTGTGCGAAATCGCGCACGTCGTAGTCGAAGGTGCGCTCGCGCGACTCCGAGACCACCTTACGGTCCTGACCCACTTCGCCGTCGTGTTCAAAGCGTCCCCGGCGCCTCAGCTCCCGCCCGAGGTTGGGCCCAAAGCGCTCGATCAGCAGCCGCTCGGGCGCGTCCGCCAGCGCCTGCAGAGTCGTCAACCCCATCTCCGCCAAGCGCTGAGCGGTCTTTGGACCAATCCCGGGCACGAGCCCCGGGGCTGACTGCCCAAAGCGCTCGCAAGCCTGCTCGCGCGTGAGCACTACGAACCCAGCCGGCTTCTCCGCGTCCGAGGCCACCTTCGCCACCAGCTTGTTTGGCCCAATCCCCACCGAGCAGGTCAGCTGTACTGTCTCCCGGATCTCCGCCAGCAGCCTGCGCATTGCCGCTCTTGGCGAGAACAGCCCCTCCAAATCCAGATAGGCCTCGTCCAGGCCCACCACCTCCACCCGCTCAACATGGGAGCGCACCAGATCCATCATGCGCCTGGAGGTCTCTCGATAGAGCGTGAAGTCCGGCGGTAAGAACACCGCCTGCGGGCACAAGCGCCGTGCCCGTGCTGCGGGCATCGCCGACCCGACGCCATAGCGCCTGGCCTCATAGCTTGCGGTCGTCACCACCGCGCGCGGTCCCGTGCCCGCGACCACCACCGGCTGCCCGCGCAGCTCTGGGTGGCGCAGCAGCTCGATTGAGACGTAAAAGGCGTCCGCGTCAAGATGCGCCACTTTGAGCTGGGAGGATCCGGGCATACCCGTCAGCGGTGGGTATCCGATGGAGCCGAACCGGCGTAGACGACAAGGACGACGAAAACTCGGTGACGTCCCTTGTAGCGCCCTTTCGGCGCATGGACTTCACGTGTCACGCCTGAGCCGCCTGGACCTGCCCCTCGGACGGAGGAAATATCTCCATGAGCCCAGCGGCGTCCACCGGGGCGTTCAGGGTCTGCATCACGTCGGGCTGCGCGTAGATGCCGGCGGTGGACTCCCAGGCGCGCAGATTGCCTTCGAACTGCTCCAAGGTGCCTCGCTGAGCGGCGTCAAAGGCGTATGCCACAAGCTCCCGAGCAAACTCGGCAACCTCCTCCCCCGAGAAGGCGGCAAGCCACGGGTAGGCGGTCTGCATCGCCCATCGGGCCGGTGCAACGTCGCGATGCTCGTTGAAGACCGCCAGAAACCGGCCCGCCTCGGCCATCTGCTCCCGCAGGCGTCGCTGGAAATCCGCGACGCTCTTGCCCTGAATGACCAACAGCTCACCGTCGGAGTCCAAGACCTCCTGCGGTTTGTCCTTGGCCCAATCCAACAGCGTCCGATAGTCACGCTGAATCTCAGTCGGACCCCACGGGGCCACCGCGCTCCGACCGGACGCTCGACCGCGCATCGCGGCCGGCGGCATCTCTTTCTCTCGACTCTTGCCCGCCATTCTCAAGGGCCTCCTACATAGCTTTCTATGTAGAGACTAGCATCCTTCTCTCCGGCATACTCCGGCGCCGCCCGGCACCGCTTTCATCGTGCCGCGTCACGCTAGGCTGCACCTCATGGCGCTGCACCCTCTCGCTGCACAGTTCCCAGTTGTGGCCGGCGCATATGAGCGTGGGCGACCGGAGTACGCCCCAGCCGTCGCCGGCTGCATCGCCGCCGAGCTAGCGATTCCACCTGGTGCACCTGTGCTCGATCTGGCGGCTGGGACCGGCAAGCTCACCCGCGCGCTGCTTGGCATCGGTCTTGACGTCACAGCCATCGAGCCGCAGGCATCGCTTCGTGACATCCTCGCGGCCAGCGTAGGCCCCGAGCGCGTGCGCGAGGGTCTGGCCGAGGCGATCCCGCTGCCTGACGGATCGGTCAGCGCGGTGACGGTGGCCGATGCATTTCACTGGTTTGATGCGACGGCCGCGCTGGGCGAGATCCGCCGCGTGTTGCGCGCCGGCGGCGGACTGGCCGTGCTCTCAACAGTCCCGGATTGGAGCGGCGCGTCGTGGGCACACGAGGTCGGCACGCTGATGGCGGCCCTGCGTCCCGACCACCCGCACTACGACGGGCCGCCTTGGCAGGACGCCGTACAGGCGGCCGGTGGATGGACCGCGCCACGCGAGATCCGCGTGACCACTTCGCAGCCCGCATACGCTGAGCGGATCGTCGACTACGTCGCGTCGGTCAGCTGGATCGCGGCGTTGTCGGAGGACGATCGCGCCGAGACACTTGCTCAGATCGGTGCGATCATCGACGCTGGCGAAACGCCCGCCGAGCTGCCGATCCATGTGCGCATCGGCTTGACCTCACTCGCCTGAGCGCTCAGGACAACAGAAAGGCACCATGGCAAAACTGAGATTCAACATCGCGATGTCGCTTGATGGCTTCACCGCCGGACCCAACCCGAGCGAGGAGAACCCGCTGGGCGAAGGTGGAATGCAGCTCCACCAGTGGGCTTTTGAGCTTGAGGCCTGGCGCAAGCCGCACGGCCAGGATGGTGGCGAGACCAATGCTTCAACGAACGTGGTCGAGGAGTTGCTGGAGAACGTGGGCGCGACCGTGATGGGCAGGAACATGTTCGGCGGCGAGGGCGCCTGGGAGGACAAGCCTTGGGATGGCTGGTGGGGAGACGATCCGCCTTTCCATACCCCCGTCTTCGTCGTCACCCACCACGCCCGCGAGCCGCTTGCGAAGGATGGCGGCACCACCTTCACGTTCGTCACCGACGGCATCGAGTCGGCCCTGCGGCAGGCAAGCGAGGCAGCGGATGGCAAGGACATCGCGCTGGGCGGCGGGGCGAACATCGCCCAGCAGTACCTGCAGGCAGGGCTGATCGACGAGATGCTGATCCATCTCGTTCCGGTGCTGCTCGGAGATGGCACCCGGCTGTTCGACAATCTCGGGACCTCGGATGGACCCTTCGAGTGCACCCGTGTGGTCGAGGCCCCCGGTGTCACCCATCTCAGCTACCGCCCCGCGAAGTGAGCTGAAGCTCCAGGCACGCGGATGTAGCGGCCCGTGTGGTTGCCGATACCGCGCTCGCGTTCGTCAGGCGATTCGTCTAGACGGTGACCGGCGCCTCAGCGGCCGTTGCGCCAGGCGCCGATCCAACTCCTCGCGAGAACTGCATCGCCCCGTCCTCAATCGCACCGAACTTGAGGCTCACGATGTCCAGAGGGTAGTTCTGGCGCAAGCGCCAGGGCTCCTTTGACCCCTGCTTGGGAAACTGGTCGATGGAGCGCAGCACATAGCTTGAGGAAAAATCGATAAACGGCTCCTCGACGATCGAGGGGTCCTGGTTGCGCGGCACGCACTGCTCATAGCCCTGCTCGTCCATGTGGTTGAGCAGTCGGCACACGTAATCGCAGGTCAGATCGCACTTGAGCGTCCATGAGGCGTTGGTGTAGCCCAGCGCCATCGCCATATTGGGCACGCCGCTGAGCATCATGCCCTTGTAGCTCATCGTCTGAGACAGCTCGACCTCCTCGCCGTCTACGGCTATCTGCATGCCTCCCAGCGCCAACAAATTGAGACCTGTGGCCGTCACGATCAGATCAGCCTCCAGTTCGGCGCCGGATGCAAGCCTAAGCCCCTGCTCGGTAAACGTGTCGATCTGGTCGGTGACCACCGATGCGCGCCCCGCGCTGATCGCGGCGAACAGATCGCCGTCGGGCACCAGGCACAGCCGCTGATCCCACGGGTCATAGCGGGGCTTGAAATGTGTGTCGATGTCGTACCCGGCTGGAAGCTGTTTTTCGACTCCCTTGCGCACGAACGCCTTGATAACCGCCGGCCTGTGTCTGCTGAGCTGAAAGCTCAGCAGAGTGCGCAGTACGTTTCGCCAGCGCACGATCCCATAGGCGGTGCGAGCCGGAAGCACACGGCGCAGGGTGTTGGCAAGGGCATCTTCCGCGGGCAGCGAGACGATGTAGCTCGGTGAGCGCTGCAACATCGTGACGTGCGCGGCGCGCTCTGCCAACGTGGGAACAAGCGTCACCGCGGTCGCGCCGCTGCCGATCACCACCACGCGCTTGTCGGCGTAGTCGATGTCCTCAGTCCACTGCTGCGGATGCACTATGCGACCGGCAAAGCGCCCGGTGCCCTCAAACCGCGGCGTGTAGGCCTCGTCATAGCGGTAATAGCCGCTGCACATCAACAGAAAGCCGCAAGTGAAGCGCACGGTCTCCTGCGTATCGCCGCGCGATGCTTCCACGGTCCAGCGCGCCTGCGCCGTCGAGAACTCAGCGCGCAGGACGCGATGATGGAAGCGGATCTTCTGATCGATGCCATTGCCGCTCGCCGTCTCGCGGACATAGTTGAGGATCGAGGATCCGTCCGCGATCGCCTTGGCCTCCTTCCACGGCTGAAAGGAGTAGCCCAGCGTGTACATGTCCGAGTCCGAGCGGATTCCCGGGTACCTGAACAGATCCCAGGTGCCGCCGATGCAGTCCCGGGCCTCGAGAATCGCGTAGGTCTTCCGCGGGCACTTGGCCTGCAGATGGCAGCCAGCACCTATCCCAGACAGGCCGGCTCCCACTATCAGCACGTCAAAGTGTTCAATAGGCATCTCAGGACATCCAGGCATCAGATGTGAACGGGACCACGAGCTTAGCCCACACGTCTGCAATCATGACCGGCCATGGGGACTGCGACGAGCAGCCTGCACACTCCTCGGTCGAGCCCGGCGTGAGCGCGGGATCTGATAGCACGGCGATCATCGATGCTGCCTGGATAGCGGAACATCTGGGTGACCCTGGCGTCCAACTGATCGAGGTCGACGTCAGCCCGGCCGCCTACACCACCGGCCACATCCCAGGCGCGGTTTTGTGGAATGCCTACACCGACCTGCGCGGCCCCGACTACAAGACGATCGCGCTGGGAGATCTGGAGCGCCTGTTGTCGCGCTCAGGGTGCACCCCTTCCTCAACGCTCGTCTTCTACGGCTATGGAGCCGCGCTTGGGTTTTGGCTGATGAAGGCGCACGCTCACCACGATGCACGGCTGCTCATCGGCTCGCGTGAGCAGTGGGCGCTGGCCGGCGGCGAGTGGAGCACGCAGGTACCAGAGCCACCAGAGCCGACCGCCACCAGCTCCTATCCACTCGTGGCTCCGAGTGAAGACCTCTTCGCCTCCCAGGCGGCCGTTGAAGGCGCCATCGGGGACCCGAATCAGATCCTGCTCGACGTGCGCGCTGAGCTTGAGTACAGCGGCGAGCGCTTCTGGCCCTCAGGAGCCACTGAGGATGTCGGGCGCGCGGGTCACCTTCCTGGTGCGATCAGCGTGCCGATTGATCTGCTGCGTACCGGCGAGGACACCCTCAGGTCCCCCGAGGATCTGCGCGACGCCTTCGAGAACGCGGGCGTCAGCAGCGACAAGCAAGTGATCGTCTACTGCACGATCGGCAATCGGGCAAGCCAGGCGTGGTTCGCCTTGAAGTACCTGCTGGCCTATCCCAAGGTAAGCGTCTACTACGGCTCGTGGGTCGAGTGGGGCAACGCGACTGACACGCCCGTCGAGACTTGAACACCACTCCCGGCACAACGGCCCACGAGCTCGCCCAGCGCGTGATCGCCGCGCATGGCGGAGCCATTTGGCAGTTGGGCCAAGGCCGCCCACTACTGCTTCGACCACCAGGCCGTCGACGGGCTCGTCATGCCAACACGGCGGCGCGTGTACCCCCGCAGGCGCGACAACCGACCCCGCGCGCCCGTCCGCGACCGTAATTTCAAGACCCTCCAGGCCGTTCATGGGATGTCTGCCCGTGAGCGCCACCTCTACCTTTGCCCACCGCACCGTTCGATCCTCGCCGGCTGGGCGAGCGATCGTCGGCTCGCCGCCGATGCGCAGGACCATCGGAGCGCTGCGAGCCGCGCGGGTATTGCGACCGGCCGGGCGCTTCCTTGTCTGCGAGACACGGGCTGGGACCGTGGGCGGCTATGCAATCAGCGACAGTGGCCTGGCGGTGCACCTGCGGCACGGCAGCCGCGACGTGGAGATATTCAACGAGATATTTGGCCGAGGACGGATGGCCTATGAGCCGCCGCCAGAGGTCGCCACGACGCTTGACGTCCTCGGGCCGCTACGCGTCAGCGATCTTGGCGGCAACATCGGGCTGTTCGGGGTCTACGCGCTTGGCCGCTGGACCGTGGCGACGCTGCGCTCCTACGAGCCCGACCCTGCCAACGCCGCGTTGCTACGGGCGACGATAGCCGCCAACCACACCACCGCACGGTGGGATCTGGTCCCGGTGGCCGTCTCGAACGCTCACACCATCGCCAGCTTCGAAACCGGGCTGCTTTCCGAGAGCCGGCTCGCCGCAGCTGACCACCGGAGCGCGAAGACGATCGAGGTGACGGTCGTCGATCTCTTCGAACAGCCGCCTGTGGACCTGCTCAAGATCGATATCGAGGGGGCGGAGTGGGCGATCCTCGGCGATAAGCGCCTGGCATCCCATCCGGCGCGTGTCTTGGTGCTTGAGTGGCACAGCCGCATGTGCCCCGCGCCCAAAGCGCGCCACGCGGCGCGAGGGCTGCTCGAAGCGGCCGGCTATGAGGTGATAGACAAGGATCTGAGCGATACGCCCAGCAACGGTGTCATGTGGGGATTGCGGCGCTGACCGCGCTGAGCATCGCCGCCACCCGCGCGCGATGATGCTTCGCGCCACCCAGCCAAGCAGCGTCGATCTGGGCACGCTTGTAGAGCCAATGCACGTCGGCCTCCCATGTGAAGCCGATGCCGCCATGAGCCTGGATCGCGCCCGCCGTGACCTCGCGGCCCGCGTCGCTGGCGGCGGCCTTCGCCATCGCCGCGGCCTCGGCTAGCTTGAGCGGGTCGGCATCCGCAGTCCAGGCCGCGAAGGCACTCAACGAGCGCGCCTTCTCTGTGTCCAGCAGCATCTGCGCGCAGCGATGCGACACGGCCTGGTAGGAGCCCACGGGAACGCCGAACTGCCTGCGCTCCTTCACGTACTCAAGCGTCATCTCAAGCGCGCGCTCGCTCACGCCTACGAGCTCCGAGGCCACAGCTATGAGTGCACGGTCAACAGCGCCGGCCACATCCCCCGTCAGGGCCTCCCCCGCTCCGGGATCTGTGCTGACACGTGCGGCGGAGCGTGTGGGATCGATCGCGTCAACCGGCTCTATGTCCGCCTCCGCCGCGCTGAGCACCCGAGCGCTGTCGCCTTCCAGCAGCACAATCACCCCGCCCTGTGCAGCCCCGGTCTCCGCGCCACCTATCACCAGCTCGGCCACGCCGTCACGGGCCACTCCTACTGCCCCCAGCATCTCGCCACTGGCGAGACCAGGCAGCCAGCGCTCGCGCTGCTGCTGCTCGCCGGCGTGCTCGATCAAGGTTGCCGAGAGCACCGTCGGCAGAAAGGGCACCGGCGCCACCACGCGGCCCAACTCCTCACACAGCACCGACTGCGCCACCGCGCCAAGCCCCTGGCCGCCGTACTCCTCCGCCACGGCGATCCCCGGCCAGCCCAGCGCGCAGAGCTCTTTCCACAGTGCCTCGTCTGAACGACGGTTCTCGGCGTGCTCACGCACGCGCTCCCACCGTGCCCGGTCGCTCAGGAGCTCACGGGCTGTGCGCTGAATCTCGCGCTGGTCCTC
This sequence comes from Solirubrobacteraceae bacterium, assembly GCA_025449845.1. Taxonomy (GTDB): domain Bacteria; phylum Actinomycetota; class Thermoleophilia; order Solirubrobacterales; family Solirubrobacteraceae; genus Palsa-744. Next base: position 142,497 of record JANWIP010000031.1, read on the forward strand.
AGAGAGCCCAAAGTCCATGCGCTACGCGGCCCACCCGGCGGAGCCCCGGCAGGGGCGGAGCCTCTCAACCTCTGTCGCCGTCATCTTCACGCCGTGACCTTCATGCGCGGCAGTCCCAACACGCGCTCGGCGACGATGTTCTTGAGCACCTCGGTGGTGCCGCCCTCGATCGTGTTGCCACGCGCGCGCAGCAGCTCATAGCTCCAAGCGGTGCCCGCAGTGAGCGCCTGCGGACCGACGATGTCCGCCGCTAGCTGCGTGAGGCGCTGGTTGGTGTCTGACCATAGCCACTTCACCAGCGAGCCCTCCGGGCCTGGCTGGCCGTAGCGTTCGACGTCGGTCAGCCCCTTCCAGGCCAGCAGGCGGATCGCCTCGCAGCGTATGTGCAGCTCGGCCAGTGCATCGGCGTACAAAGGGTCCTCCAGCAGCCCGTTCTCTCGCGCGCTTGCGATCGTGTCATCCAGCAGCTGACGCAGGCGCACCTGCAACGCGAAGCCCAAACCCGCGCGCTCGTTCATGAGGGTCGTGAGCGCAACCTTCCAGCCGTTGCCGACGCCACCCACGACATTCTCCTCGGGTATCCGCGCCTGCTCGATGAACAGCTCATTGAACTCGGCCTCGCCGGTGATCTGGCGCAGCGGGCGCACCTGCACTCCCTCCTGCTCCATGTCCATCAGGAAGTAGGTCAGGCCCTTGTGCTTGGGGACATCGCTGTCGGTGCGGGCCACCAGCATGCACCACTTCGAATACTGCGCGCCGCTCGTCCATACCTTCTGCCCGGTCACGAGCCACTCGCCGGGGTGGGCGGGGTCCCGTACCGCGCGCGTCTTCAGCGCGGCCAGATCCGAGCCGGCGTCGGGCTCGGAGAAGCCCTGGCACCAGATCTCCTCGGCGGAGAGAATCGGCGCCAGATAGCGCTCCTTCTGCTCGTCGGTGCCCCACACCATCAGCGTCGGGCCACCCAGCAGCAGGCCCAGCACGTTCGCGGCCATCGGCACCCGCGCGCGGCCGATCTCCTCGAAGTAGATGGCCGATTCCGTCAGCGTCGCCCCGCGCCCCCCGTACTCCGCGGGCCAGCTTGGCGCTGCCCATCCTGCGTCGTACAAGCGCCGCTGCCAGTCGCGCCGCCAGGCGTAGTGGGCATCTTCGCCGCCATCGGTCGGCTCGGGAACGGGCGGGTTCTGCGCCAGCCACCCGCGCAGCTCTTCGCGGAAGGCCAGCTCGCGCTCGTTGAACGTGAGGTCCATCTAGGCCTTCTCCTTGGGCACCAGCGCGCTCATATCGACTTCGTCGATGTTCGCATATCCGCTCAGCGCCATCGCCAAATCCAGATCGCCGAGAAAGCTGCGCAGCACCTCCACCACGCCCTCCTCGCCGCCCAGCGCCAGGCCCCATATATAGGGCCGCCCCAGCAGCACCGCGCGGGCGCCCAGCGCAAGTGCCTTCAATGCATCCGCGCCACTGCGGATGCCGCTGTCGAAGAGGACCTCGCAACGTCCGTCCACGGCCTGCACGACATCCGGCAGGGCATCGAGCGCGCCCACCGCGCCATCGACCTGGCGCCCACCGTGATTTGAGACCAGCACCCCCTCCACGCCGTGCTCCACCGCCAATCTGGCGTCATCGGGATGCAGGATGCCCTTGAGCACGATCGGCAGCTGCGTGCACTCGCGCAGGAACTTCAGGTCATCCCATGTCACCGAAGGGTTGGCGAACTGCCACGCCCACTGACCGATGGCGGCCTGCATGTCCTCCTCCGGCGCGACCTCCAGCAGACCGCGGAAGACCGGATCTTCAAGGTAATTGAGGTTGCCCTCACCCCACAGAAAGGGCAGAAAGGCCTCGCTCAGATCGGCCGGGCGCCAGCCCAGGAGCCAGGTATCGAGCGTCACGACGATTGCCCCATATCCCGCCTGCTCGGCACGCTGCACGAAGCTGCGCGCCAGCTCGCGGTCGCGCGGCCAATACAGCTGATACCAGCGAGGCAGATCCCCGGACGCCTCGGCGATTTGCTCGATCGTGTGCGAGGCAGCGGAGCTGGCCACGAGCGGCACACCCACCCTGGCCGCGCCGCGGGCCATCGCCAGCTCTCCCTCGGGGTGGGCCAGCGTCTGCACGCCGATCGGCGCCAACAGCACCGGCGCCGGCAGCTCTGTGCCAAGCACCGTGCGACTGAGCGAGCGCTCGGAGACGTCGCGCAGCATCCGCGGCAGGATGCGCCAGCGGTCGAACGCCTCGCGGTTGGCCCGCATCGTTTCCCCCAGGCCCGCGCCGCCGGCGATGTAGCCGCGCGGGCCACGGCGCAGCATGTTGTAGGCGTCCTGCTCCAGCTGCCGCCAGTCGAGCGAGCGCGCGGGACGCTGGTTGGCCATCCCGCGCAGATAGATCTCGTACTGGTAGTTGGCGTAGGGGACCGCGTCGCTCATGGCAATGCCCAGCTGGCGTGTGGGGTCGCGTCGCTCATCGCGGTGGACTCTATGCGCTGGCCATGCCTCAGCGCACCCGCCACCACACCTCCCCCGTATCGCCGAACCCAAGCGCGCGCTTGGTCGCTTCGGTGAGGTCGAATTCGCGCCCCGCCACGTACGGGCCGCGGTCGATCACGGGAACTTCCACTTTGTGCCCGCGGTAGCGCAGGAAGACCAATGTGCCGCAAGGCAATGTCTTGTTGGCGACTCCCTGGGTGGAGCTTGTCAGCGTGCCGCCACATGCGAGCCCCCCGCCGCCTCCGTACCAGGAGGCTCCGGCGAGGTGATAGGCGCTGCCGGGGTCGCGCCTGTGCCGGGCCGCTCGCGCCTGGATCGTGCGCCGTGGGCGCAGTACGACTTTTTCCACGATTGCATCCGCCGCCAACGGCACGGCAGGCTGCGCGGGTGGGACAGCAACCAACATATTCGCGATGACCTCCTACGGTCTCCGCCTACGGGGTTAGCTGTCGGGCTCACGGCCGGGCAGGCGTGCGAACGGTCGCGCGCCATCCCGGGCGTTACGGCCGCAGCAGCGGCCGATTCGCCCCATCCAGAGCGCCCTCCTTGCGGCGCTCCGGCAGTGGGTCCCCCGCTCGCCTCCATCCACGGAGACGACTCGGCAGTTCAAATATCCGTCCAGAGGCTAGGGGGTCCGCTACATAAAACAGTGTGACGAGCGTCACACAGGCCCAAAAAGCCGTGCATTTCCGCAGTTTTGCCCAAAGGGTCGCGTTTCCGACTCATCCGAATTCAGACGGGCCGCCGGAGGGATCGGGCTTCAGGACAGGTAAAGAAGGGCTACGCCCCTGTCGGGGCTCCGCCGTGTTGGTCGCGCGGTTCGGGATCGCGCGCGACCTGCGAGAATCGGTGAATGGCCAACCCGGATCGTCTGACAGCGCTGGATACAGCCTTCCTGCACCTGGAGGACGACTCCACCGCACATATGCACGTGGCTTCGGTGATGGTCTTCGAGGGCATCGCCCCGACCCCCGAAGAGCTGGTGGAGCACGTACTGAGTCGTCTGCATCTGGTGCCCCGCTATCGCCAGCGCCTTGCCGACGTGCCCTTCGGGCAGGGCCGCCCTGTATGGACCGACGATCCACACTTCAATCCCTACTACCACATACGCCACACCGCGCTGCCCCAGCCGGAGGACGAGGCGGCGCTGAAGCGGCTCGCGGGCCGGCTGTTCTCCCAGCGCCTGGATCGCTCCAAGCCGCTGTGGGAGATCTGGCTGGTGGACCGCATGGCCGGCGGGCGCTTCGCGCTGATCGCCAAGACCCACCACGCGCTCGTGGATGGCATCTCCGGCGTGGACATCACCACCGTGCTGTTCGACACGAGTCCTGAGCCGATGCCCGCCTCGCGCCCGCCGGAGGCATGGACCGCGCGACCGCTGCCCGGTCAGGCCAAGCTGCTCGGCGAGGCCCTGCTGGAGCGCAGCACCGTGCCCGGTGAGATGGGGCGCGGCGCGCGCGCTCTGCTGCGCCGCCCTCGGCGTGCGCTGGGCCGCGTGCGCGAGGGCCTTACGAGCCTCGGCGCCACCACCCTGCCGGGAATCGGCTCTCCCGCGCCCCATACCCCCTTCAACGTGGAAATCGGCCCGCACCGGCGCTACACGTGGGTCGATGCCGAGCTATCCGAGTTCAAAGCGATCAAGGACGCCCTCGGGGGCACGCTCAACGACGTGGTGCTTGCCACCGTCAGCCTGGCACTCGGCCGGCACCTGCGCGCCATGGGCCACGACACCGAGGGTCTAGTGATGCGTGCCATGGTGCCCGTCTCTGTGCGCGCCGACGCCGAGCGGGGAGCACTCGGCAACCGCGTCGCCGCGATCTGGGCGCCCCTGCCGGTGGGCGTCGAAGACCCCAAGGAGTCCTTCGATCAGATCCGCCTCGCGATGGAAGACCTCAAGCGCTCAGGCCAGGCCGTGGGCGCCCAGATGATCACCAACCTGGCCGGCTTCGCGCCGCCCACGATCCTCAGTCAGGCCGCGCGTCTGCAGGCCCGCCAGCGCTTCTTCAACCTGGTCGTCACCAACGTTCCTGGGCCGCAGTTCCCGCTCTATCTGCTCGGCCACAAGCTGCAATCGCTCTACCCCGTCGTCCCGCTCGCGCGCCGCCAGGCGCTGGGGATTGCTGTGATGAGCTACAACGGCAAGCTCGGCTTCGGCCTGCTAGCCGACTACGACGCCATCCCCGAGCTGGATTTGATCGCGCGGGAGATGGAGCAGGCCGTCGTACTGTTGGCACGCGCCGCGGGAATCCGCAAACGTCCTGCGCGCGCTCGCTCTCGGACTGCCGCGAGCACCTGACTCTCCGTGCGCCTGGCCCTCTGCCAGATGAACGCCACCGTCGGCGATATCGACGGCAACGCGCGGCGCATCGCCACGGGCATCGCGGATGCGCGCGCGGCAGGAGCCGATTTGGTGCTGTTTCCCGAGCTGGCTTTGACTGGATACCCGCCCGAGGATCTGTTGCTGCGCGAGCACTTCCTCACGGACACGGGCAAGGCGCTGCACGCGCTCGCGGCGCAGGCACAGGGAATCGTCGCCGTCGTCGGCTTCCCCGAGCGTGCACAAGCCGTATACAACGCCGCGGCAGTGCTGCGCGAAGGGCAGGTGCAGACCGTGTATCGCAAGGTGCACCTCCCCAACTACGGAGTCTTTGACGAGCAGCGTTATTTCACCGCCGGCCACGAAGGCGCCACGATCGATGTCGGCGGCTGCCGTGTTGGGTTGACGGTATGTGAGGACCTATGGCTGCCCGGTGCTCCGGCAGCCGAGGAGGTGCAGGCGGGAGCCCAGCTGATCGTCAACGTCTCAGCTTCTCCCTACCACGCCGGCAAGGGCCTGGAACGCGAGCAGCTGTTCGCTCAGCGTGCCCGCGAGCATGGGGTGAACATCGCCTTCTGCGGGCTCGTGGGTGGCCAGGACGAGCTGGTCTTCGACGGGCATTCATTCGTGCTCGACAGCGACGGCGAGACGATCGCCCGTGGTGTGCAGTTCGCGGAGGAGCTGCTGATATGCGACGTCGACCTCGATGATCCGGCTTCTCCGTCCGAGCCGTCCAAGCCGATCGTGTCACCCGAGCCGATCGAGCCGCGCAAGCCGATCGCCCCGATCGAGGCCGAGATCTACGGCGCGCTGTGCCTCGGTCTGCGCGATTACGTAGAGAAGAACGGCTTCGGCGATGTCGTGCTGGGCCTCTCCGGCGGCATCGACTCCGCGCTGGTGGCCTGCGTGGCGGCCGATGCCCTTGGACCGGAGCGGGTGAGCGCCACGGTGATGCCCTCGCCCTACTCCTCCTCCGACACCCAGAGCGACGCGCGCGCACTGGCCGCCAACCTTGGCGTGAGACTGCATGAGCTGCCGATCGCGACTGTCATGGACGCCTACGAGCAAGCGCTTGCCGGCGAGTTCACTGCACACGAGGCCGACGTCACCGAGGAGAACCTGCAGGCTCGCATCCGCGGCAACCTGCTGATGGCGCTGTCCAACAAGTTCGGCTGGCTTGTGCTCACCACCGGCAACAAGTCCGAGATGTCCGTCGGCTACACAACGCTCTACGGCGACCTCGCCGGTGGCTTCGCAGTCATCAAGGATGTACCCAAGACGCTCGTCTACCGCCTGTGCGAGTGGCGCAACCTATCCGAGGCGCCAATTCCCTCATCGATCATCATGCGCCCGCCTTCCGCCGAGCTGCGCCCCGACCAGATCGACCAGGACTCCTTGCCCCCCTATGAGCTGCTTGATCGCATTCTGCGCGGCTACATCGAGCTCGATCAAAGCCGCGAGCAGCTGATCGCCCAGGGCCTGCCCGCGGCGGAGGTCGATCGCGCCATTCGCCTCGTCGATCTGGCCGAGTACAAGCGCCGCCAGGCCCCACCGGGGATCAAGGTGACCACGCGCGCCTTTGGCCGCGATCGCAGGATGCCGATAACTAACCGCTATCGCGGCTAATCTGCGCCGGTGCGCCATAGCCACATAGCCTTCTTGGGCCACCTGGCAGAGCCGATACGCGATATCGACGCCAAGCTGCGCCATAGCCTCGCGGCCGCGGCAGTCTGCATAGCGGCCCTGACATTGACCGCCTGCGCCGACACGATCCAGGATCAGCCGATCTCGCGCAGCGCGCTTGAGCCGTTGGTGCTGCAACACGCCTATCCGGTGTACTGGCTGGGCGGAGAATTCCACCGACTGTCGATCACCGAAGCGGCGCATGACCCTGGTGGGGCATACACGATCCACTATGGCGACTGCAGCGAGGGCGGTCAGTACACCTGTGTCACCCCGGTCTCGATCGTGACCTCGCCCGACAACAGCTTCGTGCCCGGCGGGAAAGGTGACCGCGTCACGGTGGACATTCGCGGCGTGCCCGCCAAGCTCACCGAGCGGGGGAGCACGATCGTGATGCCCACTGGTGGGGTGGTGGTGAGCATCTACGCGACCAGCGCCGCGGAGGCACGCCAAGCGGCGCAGACGATGGTTCCGATCAACCGCCTGGGGGTGCCCGACCAGAAGCTGCCCCGGCCTGAGCCCAACACGGGCTATGCCTCAGAACCGCTCGCTTCGCAGGTCCCGCAGGCGGTACGCATACCCGGGGTGACTACCCCGCGCGGATCTCGCGTACGGCAATAGTCATCCGCGTAAGCGCGCACAGGCGCTCGTCATCGTCGGTGAAGCGCACCTCCCACACCCAAGTGGTGCGCCCACGGTGCAGTGCGACTGCCTCGGCATGGATGTAGCCCTCGATGATGGGTCGCAGGAAGCTCGTGCTGTTGGACAGGCCCATCGAGGTGCGTCCGCTGGCAAGCACCGCGAGGCCCGTAGCCAACGATGTGATGGCCTCGGCGATCGAGGCGTAGACCCCGCCATGCACCAACCCCGCGGGCTGCTTGAGCTCGTCGCGGACCTGCACGCGCGCACGCACCTCGGTCTCGGAGTGATCCAACAACTCCAGTCCGTACAGCCGGTCAAAGCCGACCAGCACGTCGTTGATCTGCTCGGCAGTGGGGCCCGTCATCGGCCCGCCACGATAGCCTACGCATGCGCGTCGCTCCCTGGCGGTGCCGTGAAATGCCATGAGCAGACTGGACGACCTTCCTCCCGATCAGCGCGCCGTGCTGCTGCTGCTTGTGCAGCAGGGCAAGAGCCATGCCGAAATCGCGGACATGCTCGCCATCCCGGAGAGCGCCGTGCGCGACCGTGCGCACGCGGCACTCGATGCACTGACCAAGGACACTCCTTCGACCGAGAGGCCCACGACAAGCACTCCTCGCCGCGGGCAGGAGCCTGAAACGCCTGCTCTGCCACCTCCCCGCGCTCGTCGCCCACCACCCTCGCCCCGGCCGCCACGTGGCTCAGATGCGCCCTCGTCTTCGCAGACCGCGCGAGCGCGCAGGACTGGAGCGCTGCTGTTGGGGGCGATCCTCGTGGCGATCGTGGTGGTGGTCGTCGTGCTCTCAAGCAGTGGCGGAAGCTCGCATAAGAGCTCAGCCACGGGCACGACGACAACGAGCGGTTCGAAGACCACGACCGCCGCCGGCGAACCGCACATCGACAAACAGCTCAACCTTGTCTCGCCCGATCCGACGAGCAAGGCAGTGGGGATAGTGGAGGTCCTCTCCGAGGGCAGCAAGCGGGCATTCCTGGTTACCGCCGAACACCTTCCTCCTACTGAAAATGGCTTCTTCTACGCGGCCTGGCTCTACAACTCGCCAAGCGAAGCCCGCGTGCTCGGCCGCGCGCCCAATGTCAGCTCCAATGGCCGGCTGCAGGCCGTCGGCGCTCTGCCCGCGAATGCCGGGAAGTTCCGCCAGATGCTGATTACAAAGGAGACCAGCGCGAAGCCAAGCCATCCCGGCCCGATCGTGCTCAATGGGCCTTTCAGCCTGAGCTGAGGGCTAGACAAACTCGCGGCGCGCTGCCGTTGGTTGATGTCGCCTTCTGCGCGAGTGGCTGACTACGGGAGGAGCTTGCCGGGGTTCATAATCCCCGCGGGGTCAAGCTGCTGCTTGAGCGCCCGCATCGCGGAGATCCCCGCGATGCCGATCTCGCGCTCAAGCCACGGAGCATGGTCGTGCCCGACGGCGTGATGATGGGTGATCGTGCCCCCACCATCCACGATCGCCTCGCAGGCGGCGTGCTTGACGGCCTGCCACTGCTCGATTGCATCTTCGCGCTGACGCGCCAGGAACGTGAAGTACAACGAGGCGCCTGTCTCATAGAGGTGTGAGACATGGCACATGACAAGCCCAGGCGTGCCCTGCGCGGCGAGCGCGCGCTCGATTGCGCCGCCGACCTCGCGGTGCAGCCGTTCCAGATTGGACCAGCGCGTGGCGGTCTCAAGCGTCTCCACCATCACCCCCTGCGTGAGCAGCTCATCACGCAGATAAGGCGACGCAAAGCGCTGCGCCAACCAAGCCTTGCCAGGGGACTGGCCGACGGGCAGACCTTCGTGGCGCCGCAGCAGCGCAAGCGCGCGCTTGCGCCTGTGCTCGACCTCCTCCGCGGTCCCCTCGAAGCCAAGGATGGCCAGGCATCCTCCGCCATAGCCTCGCAGCCCCAGATAGGAGCGCCCCAGACGTCCTTTCAGGCCGCCACTGCCGGCCAGCGCGAGCGACATACCGGTCTCGGCCTCGTCGGAGAGACGTGCCACAGCCGGCGCCACGTGCTCCTGGGCGAGCGCGCGCAGCGCCTGTACACCGGAGGCAAAGTCTCTGAAGAAGGCACCCTCATACTGGCGCGTCGCGGGAGCTGCTCGCACGCGCAATGACAGCTCACCGATCACCCCCAGCGTCCCCTCTGAGCCGACCACCATGCGTCGCAGCTCCGGCCCTGCCGCGGTGGCGGGTATCGCAGGCAGGTCGATGTCGCCCGCTGGTGCGAGCAGCACGAGGCCCGTCACCATCTCCTCAAAGCGTCCATAGCCAGTTGATGCCTGACCAGCCGAGCGGGTCGCCGCGCAGCCGCCCAGCGAGACGTACTCAAAGGACTGCGGGAAGTGGCCAAGCGTTAGACCCAGCCCTCCCAACTCGCGCTCCAGGGCGGGTGCGCGCATCCCGGCTGCCACTCTCACTGTCAGCGACTCGCGGTCAAGCTCGAGTATGCCCCGCAGCGCACCCAGATCGAGCGCCACTACCGCGCTGTGGCTCTCACCGCGCAACGGCGACACACCACCCACGACGCTGGTGCCCCCGCCGAAGGGCACGACCGCCAGTGCATGGCGGGCGCACACCTCAAGCAGCCCTCGCACCTGCGCGCGATCGCGCGGATGCAAGACCGCGTCGGGTGCTCCCTCAGGTATGCCGGCGCGCAGTCGCACGAGGTCCGGATAGCCCTTACCGGCTGCATGGAGCACCCTTTCATCGTGGTCGACGCGTATGCCCTGCTGCCCCACGACCTCGCGCAGCGCATGAGCCGCGTCTGGAGAGAGGGCCGAGCTCTCCACCTGCACGGCTCCTAAAGCCACCGGCAGGGAAGGCGTGTCCGCCACGCCAACGTGCTCGCGTAAGAACGCCAAAGCGTCTGCTCCCAGCGCGGGTGGATGCCCGGGCTCGCCCCATCCCCACCAGCGCATCGCGGGCGGCTCAGGCACCGTTGGCTCCTCCTTCAACCATCGGCCACAACCTCATCCCCGGTGCTGATCCGCTCCAGTCCGTCAAGCGCCTCATCCAGCGTGGCTGCTGCCGCGCGGCGTACCATCAAACCGCCAAAGCGAGGGAAAAACCCTGTTAATGCCTGACGCATCTCGATCGCCACATCGGTGCTATGGCTCGTCATGTCAGTGCTTAGGCCCTGTGAAACCAGCTGCACCTCGGTCTCGGCGCTCGCCAAAAGGCGCGCGAAGGGGCTGCCCTCAAGCTCCTGGGACCACGTCAAACGCCGCTGTACCTCATCCGTCTCGACCAGCGTGAAGTCAGCTCGCACAAGCTTGCCCTTGGCCGTCTTGAGCACCTCGGTGAATGCCCCTCCTTCAACCGCCTCTACCCGGCTGACACGCGGCCACCAGCGGGGCAGATGATGAGGGTCACGCACAACCTCCCAGAGCTCATCTACAGAAGCTCGAATGACGCGATGACGACGCGTGGTGTGCACGGCCGCGGCGGCTAGCGCACGATCTTGCGCAGATCGCGCACCAGCATGAGATGGCGCAGATGCGTGGTGACAGCCGCAAGATTCTCGAGCGCCTCAAGCGCCTCCTTGCGCCGCTGCGGGTTGCGCGAGCGCAGAGCGGGAGCGAGGATCTGCTGCAGCAGCGTGGCCTCGCGGTCGGCCGAGGAGCGAAAGACACGCAGGTTGCGCCCGCCGACGCCATAGCGCGCAAGCTCGGCGACAGCACCGACGATCTCTCTTTCGGTCTCGTCGAAATAGCGCACGCCACCGCGCATCTCACCCTTGATGACGCCGTACTCCTCCAGCTCGGCGACCAGCTTGGCATCGGCCTTGGTGTCCTCTAGTACTTCCTCAAGCGAATACAGCGCGCCGCTTGACTCACGCACGCTGACCCCGCCGCGGAAGGCCCTGATCCCGTCGCGCCCAGGCTGTGGAATCCCTGCCTCTCCGCCGGCGCGCCCTGCCGCCAGCTCCTGGCGGATCACGCGTAGAGGCAGGAACTCGTCGCGCTGCATGCGCAGGATCGTGCGCAGACGAGCGACGTCACCCTGCGTGTATAGGCGGTAGCCACCGGGCGTACGACGCGGCGTCAGAAGCTTCTGATCCTCTAGGTAGCGGATCTTGGAGATCGAGATATCGGGGAACTCCTGCGCGAGCGCTTTGCAGACAGCGCCAATCGTGAGCGCCTTCTGACGCTGTCCTGCCAGACCGGAGACCTCAGGGTCAGAGGCACCGCCGACGGAGTCAGTGCTCAGAGCGGCTACATCCGCCTCGGTGGGGGTCTGGGTGGCCATCTATCTGTCAGCGTGCGTGGAAGGTGAGCTTGTACTTGCCGATCTGCACCTCATCGCCCTCCTCCAGGCGCTGAGAGTCGATGCGGCTGCGATTTACGTAGGTGCCGTTGAGCGAGCCGCAATCGTCCAGGTGCCAATGGTCATTGCGATGAATCAGCAGCGCGTGGTCGCGTGAGACGGTGATGTCGTCGAGGAACACGTCAGCGTCGGGGCGGCGACCGATGCTCATCCGCTCGCCCTGCACGGCGAAGCTCTCCCCCACACGTCCACCACCGGCGCGGATCACGAGCGCGGGACCGCGATCGCTGCCAGTCTCGATCTCCACCGGCACCAGCTCGCCGGCCTCGTCGATGCGATAGGTGGCAGTCACCGGCTCCCCCCCAGCCCCCTCGGCGCGCGGCAGCAAGGCACCGCAGCGCTGGCAGTAATTGGCGCCTTCGGTGTTGACGAAACCACACTCGGTGCAGTGCACGGCCACGGCGTTGGCTCCTTCCTAGGACACGTCGCTGGGCTCGCCGGTCTGCCGACGAGCCAAGATGTCGGTGAGCTGCTGCACGTCGGCGCCGGTGATGATTGCCTCGCCGCCGTCGTGCTTCTTGCGCAAGCGGTTGACCAGCTCGGCGCGCAGAATGTCGATCTTGCCGTGCAGTATGCGCCGCTTGTAGGAGATCTCGATCTCTTCCTCGGACAGCTCCTTGATCAAATCTTTCAGCTCGATGTCGCTCAACGCACCAAGGTCGGGAAAGGTGTCCATCCGGCTCTCCTCATGATCGGAATAAGAGGGGCCCGGCTCGCCGGCCTCCGGCCGGCTGCGCCACCCTCTGCTGGGGGAACTACGAACCGCGTCAGTATAGACAGCCCCGGCCCAAAAGGTAAAGCTGAGGTTGAGGGCTCGCCTTGGGCAGAGTGGGCCGAACGAGGGACGAGTTCCTTAGAGTGCAAGGCATGTCGCGGCTCGCTCCCACCGCTACGCAGCGGATCGCCCTCGGCCTGATCCTGGCGATCGTGCTCGTGGGAGGCGTGCTGCGCGCCGAGGCAATCGGCGGCAACACCCACCTGTCGGCCGACGAGAACGGCTATGTCGGCAACACCAACCGCATCCTGGCCCACGAACGGTATGCAACCTTCAAGTGGCCCCCTGGAACCTCGCTGGCTTTCGCGGTGGCAACACGACTCTCAGGCCATCGCTCGCTGCGTCTGACCGAGCACGCCAGCGGCCCCGCGCAGTATATGCAGCTGCTGGCAGGGGTGCTGACGCTGCTGCTGATGGCTGCGGTGGCCTGGTGGGCGGCCGGGCCGTGGGCAGCGGTGTTAGCGGTGGCACTGGGCGCGACGTACTGGCCGCTGGTGGTGGCCACGCGCACCTTCCTGTCCGAGCCGATGGGCGGGCTGGCACTGCTGGCCACAGTTGCTGCCGCGGTCTTGGCACGCTCGCGCCTGCAGGACCAGCGCTGGTGGCTGGCGCTTGCCGCCGCAGGCGTCGTGGGCGGGCTGGCGTGCCTGACGCGCGGAGACATCGTCGTAGGAATGCTCGTAATCGCTCTGGCACTGGCACTCAGTGGACGACCCGGATGGCGCGTAGGGGCACTGCGGGCAGGGGTCTATCTGGGAGCGATCGTGCTTACCCTCTCCCCCTGGCTGGTCTATGCCTCGGGCAAGCAGGGGCACTTCGTGCCGATTACCAACGCCGGCCCCGATGCCTTCTTCATCGGCAGCTACTTGCCGGGCAAGGGGGCGTTGGTGCCGACCGAGGAGAAGCTGGCCCCTGAAGTCTGCAAACACTTCCCAGAACACTGTGGGCGCTATTGGCAGCAGAGCGCTGCGCCGCTGTTCGACCTGATCCACGCGCGCTATCCGGGCAAGTCGGCCGAAGCCGCCGTCAGAGAGGCCGATCTGGAAAACGTGCGCAAGTATGCGCTCGGCCAGCCATTCGCCTTCGCAGGGATGCTGGGGGGCAAGTTCTGGAAGATGTGGGAGACGGTATGGAGCGGGGGCAATGGCACCTACAACCCCTCCACGAGCCAGCTGCAGCACACGCTGTATGTCCTGCTGGCGTGGATCGGGCTGCTGGGCGGGGCTCTGCTCACGCGCCGATGGGAGCTGATCGTCGCGACGGCGACGCTGTTTGCCATCGCGGGCCTGGCGACGCTGTTCAACGACCAGCCTCGCTACAACGTCAGCCTGATGCCGCTGCTGCTCGCCTACGGTTCTGCCGGCCTCTGGTTGCTAGGCGAGTGGATACTTAAGCGCAGAGACAGACGCACCCACGACGAGACAGGCTCACGCCCCACGACCGGCCTGCTGTTCGGCCAGGCCCGTGCGAACGTATAGAACGGTCGCCACAAGCGCCAAGGCAAGACCGATGTACAAGAGCACTTCCGCAAGGGTGGAAAGGCCAACCATGGCGAAGAAGAATGAGCCCATCAGCGGCCCGACGCCAATGCGCCCGGGCCAGTTGATCCGCAGCTCAACGCCGCGGGTCTGGCCATAGCGACCGAGCACCAGCATGAAGATCTCGCGGGCTATCAGCACCGCCAGTGCCCAGTGCGGCAGCAGCGTGAAGTGCCAGCAGACGATTACGCCGGAGATAACCAGCAGGCGGTCGGTGATGGGGTCCATCAATGCACCTAGACGGCTGTACTGGCGAGTGACGCGCGCGGCGATCCCGTCGGCGTAATCGCCCCAGCCGATAACGGCGAAAAGCGCCGCCGCAAGCGCATCCACTCCATCGTCGCTGGAAAGCGCCACGATCAGGAAGACAGGAATCAGGGCCAGACGCAGAAAGCCGATGGCGTTAGGCACGGTCCACGGTCGCAGCGGCTGACCCGCGAGAGTCTGCGGCGGAGGCGCACCTGAGCGGTCGAGTCCGACGAGGCGACGCAAAGTAAGACGGGGTGGCGGGGCAGCGCCCCCGGTGCCTGCCGGCATGGGCTCTCCGGCGCCGGAGGCGGAGCTCAGGGGAGGCTCCGCCACAGCTCATCCACGGCGCGCAAGAGGGCCTCGGGGTCGCCCCCGAGCGCCAGCCCCGCGGCCTGCTGGCGGCCCCGGCGAAGCTGCACCTCGATCTCACCCGACTCCAGGGACTTGCGCCCCACGGTGAGCCGCAGCGGGCAGCCAAGCAGCTCGGCGTCGGCGAACTTCTCGCCCGGCTGGCCTTCGCGGTCGTCATAGAGCACCTCGACGCCGCCGGCGCGCAAGGTCTCATACACCCCGTCGCACGCCTCGCGCTCAGGCGTGTCGGGCTTGCCGAGCGCGATCAGGTGCACGGCGAAGGGCGCGAGCGCGCGCGGCCAGGAGATGCCGTACTCATCGGCGAACTGCTCGACGGCCGCGGCGACGATGCGCGCTGGCCCAATGCCGTAGGAGCCCATCCAGATCGGCTGTTCATTGCCGGCCTCATCGAGAAAGTTGGCGCCCAGCGGCTCGGAGTAGCGGGTGCCCAGCTTGAAGATGTTGCCGATCTCGATGGCGGGCTCGATCGTCAAGACCTGATCGCCCAGCATGTAGCGGGGTGGGTGGGCATCCCCATCCCCGACCTCGCGGATGTCGGGATGGCGCAGCGCGACCTCAACGTTAGCGGCATAGCCAGGAGCGAGCGCAACCTGATCCTCTCCCGCGGGACAAGGTGCCATGTACTCATCCGCGCCCAGACCGCCCATCATGCCCACATCGGATTCGACGCGATAGAAGCGCAGGCCGGTGCGCGCCATGATGCGGTCGTAGGCACCGATGTGCAGCGCATAGTTCTCCTCCAACCCTGCCCGGTCGCGGTCGAATGAGTAGGAGTCCTTCATGACGAACTCGCGTGTGCGCAGCACGCCGGCCCGCGGGCGCGGCTCATCGCGCTCCTTGACCTGGAAGTGGTAAAGGATCAAAGGCAGATCGCGGTAGGAGCGCACCGTCTGTGCAACGTGGAAGGTGACGGCCTCCTCGTGGGTCATCGCCAGCACCATCTCCGAGCCCTTGCGGTCCTGCAGCTTGAAAAGCTCGTCGATGTCCAGGCGCCCGGTCTTGCGCCACAGCTCGGCGGGCTGCAGCACGGGCATCAGCATCTCCTGCGCACCGATCCCATCGAGTTCCTGGCGAATGATCGCGACGACGCGCTGGTGCACGCGCCAGCCGGCGGGCAGCCAGGTCCACATGCCCGCGCCCATCTGGCGAATCAGCCCGGCGCGCACCATCAGCTTGTGCGAGATCGCCTCTGCGTCGGCAGGGGCCTGCTTCTCGGTCGGCAGTAGGTAGTTGGAGAGGCGCGTCATTGGGGAAGCAGAGCCTAGAGGGTGGCGCAGCCGGCCGGAGGCCGGCTGGCCGAAACGGGGACTCGCGCCAGAGGCGCGTGTCTCCCGGCTTCGGTCGGGCCCCTCTATTTCTATTGACCGTTGCTTTGATAGAACAGCGGTCACGCACAAATCTTCAAAGGAGTCTCTATGCCCTACTCCGTTCCGCCGCTGCCTTACGCCTACGACGCGCTTGAGCCGCACATCGACAAGCAGACGATGGAAATCCATCACGACAAGCACCATCAGGCCTACGTGGACAAGGTCAATGCCGCACTCGCGGGCACGCCGCTTGAGAACGCGGCAATCGAGGACGTGCTGAAGGACCTCTCGCAGGTGCCGGAGGACAAGCGTGGCGCGGTACGCAACAACGGCGGCGGGCACTACAACCACTCACTGTTCTGGGAGAGCATGGCTGCGAACGCGGGAGGCTCACCCGACGGCGCGCTGGCGCAGGCGATCGACTCCGCCTTCGGCTCATTCTCAGATTTCCAGGCGAAGCTGAAGGAAGCGGGCGTGAATCAGTTCGGCTCAGGCTGGTCGTGGCTGGTTAAGGACGGTTCGGGTCTGGCGGTGGTCGGCACCCCCAACCAGGACAACCCCATCTCGGACGGCAAGACACCGCTGCTGGGCGTTGACGTGTGGGAGCACGCCTACTACCTGAAGTATCAGAACCGCCGCCCGGACTACCTGGATGCGTGGTGGAACACCGTGAACTGGGCCAAGGTCGCGGAGCGCTTCAGCGCGTAAAGCGGCGCCCGGCGATCGGCGAGGCTACCTCGTCTATCGCCACAGCCGTGGAGGCCGGCGTACCCTCTGGGGCACGAGTTAGCATCGACTCAAGCACGGCGTCGGCCTCCTCATCGTTGTCCGCCGCGGCGGCCTCAAGCGCAGCGAGGCGCTCGGGGGTCATCTGCGTGGCGTCCTCGTTGGCCGCGAGCCAGGCGCGCGCATCGGCAGCGGCAACCTCGTCGCGCTGCACGGTCTTGCCGGCCGCGTAGTAGCGATCGATCTCCTTGAAAAGCTCATCCACGAGCTGATCGGTGGGGACCTTCTTGAGCGGCTCGCCCTTGGAATAGATCATGCCCATGTCCTTGGCGCCGGTGATGCCGAAGTCGGCGTGGCGCGCCTCGCCGATGCCGTTTACGGCGCAGCCGAGCACGGAGACCTCAATCGGGTCCTCGTAGGCTTCCAGGCGCCGCTCTACTTCGGCGACGACGGTGTCCATGTCGAACTGCAGGCGCCCGCAGGTGGGGCATGCGATCAGCACCGGCCCGCGCTCGCGCAGCTTGAGCGCCTTGAGGATCTCCCAGGCGACCTTGACCTCCTCCTCGGCGTGGAAGGTGGAGAGCGAGATGCGAATCGTGTCGCCGATGCCATCGGCCAGCAAAGTCCCGAGTCCGACGGCCGACTTCAGGGAGCCCGACCACTTGGTGCCGGCCTCGGTGACCCCCAGATGCAGCGGATAGGGAATGCGCTCCGCCAAAAGCCGGTTGGAGGCGATGGTGTTCGGCACCGAGGTTGACTTCATGGAGACCTTGAAATCGTAGAAGTCGAGGCTCTCCATCAGGCGCACGGTCTCGATCGCGGCCGTAACCAGGGCCTCCACCGGGTTGTCGTACTCCAGCTGGCGCAGATGCTTGGGCAGCGAGCCGGAGTTGACGCCGACGCGCAGCGGCGTGGAGCGCTGCTTGGCCAGCGCAATCACCTCGGCGACCTTCTCGGGGCCGCCGATGTTGCCGGGGTTCAGGCGCACGCAATGCGCGCCCGCTTCGATCGCCTTCAGGGCAAGCGTGTGGTTGAAGTGGATGTCGGCGATGATCGGGATCGGCGAGTCGCGCACGATCGACTTGAGCGCCTCGGCATCCTGCTCACGCGGTACGGCGACGCGCACGATGTCGGCACCGGCCTCGGCGACCGTGAGGATCTGCGCCATGGTCGCCGCGAGATTGGCCGTCTCGGTCTTGGTCATCGTCTGCACCGCCACGGGGGCGCCGCCGCCGATGGGTACGGGGCCTACAGTTATCTGTCGCTCAGAGGCCATTTGAATGAAATAAGAGGGGCCCGGCTCGCCGGCCTGCGGCCGCCTGCGCCACCCTCTAGAGGAGATTCTACGATGCCCGCCGATCCGCCCCCCGTCTATGCCACCGCCCGCGGCCCGCTGGCACGGTTGGCCTCCCCGCTCGCGGCGCGCGCACGCAGGCGCAGACACGCTCGCTTCTTTGCCTTGACCGGCATCGCGCAGGGCGCGAAGGTGCTGGATGTCGGCTGCGGCCAGCTGGGATTACGAGCGCTTGAGCCAACGATGGATGTGACCGGTGTGGACGTGATGGCCCAGCCCGGATACCCCGGCCCGTTCGTGCAAGCCGACCCCGCGGAGGGCCTGCCGTTCGCGGACGACGAGTTCGACCTGGTGTATTGCAACAGCGTGATCGAGCACATCCCGCCCGCGCGCCGCCCGGCGTTCGCAGCCGAGTTGCGCCGCGTAGCGCGCGGCTGGTACGTGCAGACGCCGGCTCGGAGCTTCCCGATCGAGCCCCATGCGCTGCTGCCTGGCGCACAATGGCTGCCGGTGCGCTGGCGCAAGCACTACTGGAAGCTCGGCGCAGCAGGCAACTGGGAAGACATCTCTCTGCTGCGCAAGGGCGAACTGGAGGAGCTGTTCGGGGGGCCTGTTTTTGGAGAGAGGATGGGCCGGCTTGTGAAGAGCTGGATCAGCGTGCGGAAGATCCCGCCCCGCCCGTGATCGCTCACCTTACGGGGAAACCACCGTGGGAGAAGGTATGGATGTCGTTGGTGAAGCCGACCATGAAGAGCACGAGCACGAGCGCGAATCCGACGACGCTGGCGCGCTCCATGACGGCGAAAGGGATCGGCCGTCCGCGGACCTTCTCGGCGAGCGCCCAGAAGATGTGTCCGCCATCCAGGGGCAAGAAGGGAAAGAGGTTGATGATCGCCAGCGACAGCGAGACGATCGCCAGTAGGAAGAGCGCCGCGGGCGTGCTGTAGCTGAAGGCCTGGCTGGCTACGTCGGAGACCCCGACGATCGAGTGGACTTCCTTGCGGGCCTTTTCGCTGGTGAAGATCTGCGAGAGATGCGAGACGGTCACGGTGGTCACGTTCCACATCTCGCTGACGCTGGAGGAGATCGCCTGGCCCGCCGATTCGCCGTGTAGGACCGGCGTTGACTGGATACCCACGAGCGTTCGTCCGACCTGGGCGTCGTAGCGCGGGGTGAGCGTGAAGCTCATCAGCCGACCATCGCGCAGCACGCTGAGGCGCACGGGAGTGGTGGCGGCACAGCCCTGCACCGGTTTGCCCGCGCAGTGATGCGAGGAGATCTGAGCGATGAAGTTGCTGTTGCCGTTGGCGTCGAAGTGCACGGGACGGCCATCGACCGCGAGCAGCACGTCGCCGGCGCGCAGCACGCCGCTGGCGGGATGCGCCTTCTGCACCGCGGCCACCTGCGCGCGATCGCCGCGCGGATGCTGCGCGCTGAAGGCATAGACCCCCCACAGCAGCAGAAACGCGACGAGCACGTTCATGGCCGGTCCGGCGCCGATCACGACCAGACGCTTCCAGACGGGCTGGCGGAAGTAGGCGCGATGGGCTACGTCCTCGGGAATCTCCTCGTTGGGGTTCATGCCGGTGATGCGCACGTAGCCGCCGAGCGGAATTGAGCCGATCATGTACTCGGTCTCCCCCCGTGTGATCCCGATCAGCTTGGGGGGAAAGAACAGCGAGAAGCGCTCCACGCGCATCCCCACCGCCTTGGCGGCGGCGAAGTGCCCGAGCTCGTGCAGCACGACGAGTGCCATGAACCCCAAGATGGTCAGCGCCCAACTCATGGAGCCCAGTTTGGCAGGCGCGAGGCGGGCAACCCGCCGGTGGCAGCGTGCTTTCAGACGCCAGACGCCCGCAATGGCCTCTCAGGCCAACGCCGCGATCGCCTCACTGGCGACCGCGCGGGCTTCGCGGTCGGACTCATACAGCGACTCGAACGCTCGCACGGGGCTGCTGCCCAGTCGCTCAAGCGTCCGTTCGATAACCGCGGGAATGTCGAGAAAGGGCAGGCGCTCGGCGAGGAACGCGTGCACTGCGATCTCATTCGCCGCGTTGAGCACACACGGCGCGGTGCCGCCAGCGATGGCGGCCTCACGCGCGAGACGCAGACAGGGAAAAGCCTCGGTGTCGACGGCCTCGAAGTCGAGCCGGGCGAGCGCGACGAGATCAAGCGGCTCGATCGGCAGCTGGACGCTGCAGGCGCCGTGCAGCGCATAGGAGATCGCCACGCGCATGTCGGGCGGCCCCAGGTGGGCGAGCATCGCGCCGTCGCTCAACTGCACCAGGCCATGGATGACCGACTGGGGGTGCACGACAACATCCATGCGTTCATAAGGCGTGCCAAAGAGGTGGTGAGCCTCCATCAGCTCAAGGCCCTTGTTCATGAGCGTAGCGGAGTCGATCGTGATCTTTCCCCCCATCTCCCACGTTGGATGCGCGAGCGCCTGCTTGACGGTGACGCTGTCGAGTTGGGTGTGCGTATAACCCCGAAAGGGACCTCCGCTGGCTGTGATCGTCAGCCGCTCCACAGTCCCGGGCGGCTGCCCCGCGAGCAGCTGGTGCAGCGCGGTGTGCTCGGAGTCCACGGGGATGATCTGCGCGCCCGTGGCTTCAGCGAGCGCCGTAACGAGCTCACCGCCAACGACCAATGACTCCTTGTTAGCGAGCGCCAGGTCGATGCCCTCCCCCAGCGTGGCCACCGTCGGCCCCAGCCCAGCGGAGCCGACAAGCGCGTTGAGTACCAACTCAGCACCGGACTCGACCACGAGCCGCACGAGCCCCTCCGCGCCTCCGAGCACCTCTCCATCGGTCCACACCTCCCCCGCCCGCGCGGCGGCGTCGGCGTCCGCTAGTGCGATCCGCTTCACGCCATGTGCGCGAGCCTGCTCGACAAGCGCCTCCCATGAGCGCTCCGCGGAGAGGCCGATCAATTCAAGCTCAGAGCTGCGCTGCACGATGTCAAGCGCCTGCACGCCGATCGAGCCGGTGGAGCCGAGGATAAGTAGGCGCTTGGGCACGCCTCGGAGATTACTCAGCCGAGGTAGGCCGACCATATGTAGTAGCCGGCGACCGCGGCGAAGAAGACAGCATCGAGGCGATCCAGGGCGCCCCCGTGGGCGCCGAAGACGCGGCCGGTGTCCTTGACGCCCGCCTGGCGCTTGACGAAGGACTCGAAGAGATCGCCGACGGGTGCGGCCAGCGCAACACCGATGCCTAGTACGAGGGCATGCGATCCCGGGAGCCAGTCCTGGTAGCGCCCGGCGAACCAGACGGCGAGGACGGCGACGACCATGCCGATCAGCAGACCCTCGACGGTCTTGTTGGGGGAGATCGAAGGGGCGAGTGGCCGGTGACCGAATAGGCGCCCACCTAGATAGGCGCCAGTGTCGCCGAGAAAGGTTCCGACGAGTACGTCGATGACGATCCCCAGGCCATGCGGCAGATCGCGCAGCAGCACCGCGTGGGCGAGACCGAAGCCGATCCAGTAGATGCCGAGCAGCGTGATCGCCATGCCGACGACGCTGGGATTTGGTTGCAGGAGGGTGAAACCGAAGAGGACCGGCAGTGCGCAGACCGCGACCAGCAGAATCTGGTACTGGCCGCCGTAAAGCGCAGCAAGCAGAAGCCCAGCAAACGCGAGAAAGCCGGCCAGGCGCGCAGGGTGCACGCGGTCATACATCGCATACAGCTCGTGCAGGCAGATCAGGCCGAGGGCCATGACGCCGAGCGTGAAGATGAGACCGCCCTCGATCACGATGAACAGCGCGAACGCGATGGCAGGCAGCGCGACAAGCACGCGTGCGGCGAGATCTGAGCGCGTGGAGTCGCCGCCGGCCCCACCGGAGCCCGAGCCGGCGCGGGTGCGAGCTGAGCGCATAAGACGAGACGAGCCTTTATCCATGCGGGCCGAGCTCATCGCCCACCGAAGCGGCGCTGGCGCGCGGAGAACTCGGCGAGCGACTCTTCCAACGCCTCGCGCGTGAAATCGGGCCAGAGCTCATCGCGGAAGACCAGCTCGGAGTAGGCGCCCTGCCAGATGAGGTAGTTGGACAGGCGCCGCTCGCCGCTGGTGCGAATGATGATGTCGGGGTCGTGCATCTCTGGCGCGTAGAGGCGTTGTCGAAACTCCTCTTCACTATCACCCTCAAAACCTCTCGCAGCGTCAAGGATCTCAGCACGGCCTCCGTAGTTGAAGGCGACGAACAGCGTTATGCGGGTGTTGGCACCAGTCAACTCTTCGGCCCAGGCCATCTGCTCGACAAGCTCAGGCGACAGGCCTTGGCGGCGGCCGACGAAGCGCATCCGGACCCCTTCCTCGTGCAGCTCCGGCGTTTCACCGGCAATACGACGGGAGAACATCGCCATCAGGCCCTGCACCTCCTCGGCCGGGCGCGACCAGTTCTCGGTGGAGAAGGAGTAGACCGTCAGCTCCTCGATACCCAGGTCCACGGCATCGCGCAGGCGCGCCTTGACGGTGTCGGCACCGGCATCGTGTCCCTCGTTGACCGACACTCCCCGGGCTCGCGCCCAGCGGCCGTTGCCATCGGTGATGATCGCGACATAGCGAGCTGCTGTCTCCCGCTGCGCCCGCTCGGCGTCCGCCATCAGACCTCGAGGATCTCGGCTTCCTTGGCTTTCAGCACGCTCTCAAGCTCGGCGACGCTCGTGTCCGTGAGCTTCTGCAGTTCCACCTCGGCACGATGCTCGTCGTCAGATCCAGCCTCGCCGGCTTCCTTGAGCTCGCGCAGGTCGTGCATGATGTCGCGGCGCACATTGCGGATCCTGACGCGACCCTCCTCGGCGAGATTGCGCACGACTTTGACGAGATCCCGGCGGCGCTCCTCGGTCAGCTCGGGCACGATCAGACGCACCATGTTGCCGTCATTGGAGGGCGTCAGCCCGACGTCGGACTCGTTGATGGCCTTCTCGATGAACTTGATCGAGGACTTATCGTAGGGCTGCACCGTGATCAGTCGTGCCTCGGGCGCCGAAAGGGTGGCGAGCTGGTTCAACGGTGTCATGGCGCCGTAGTAATCGACGTTGATGCGCTCCAGGAGCGCCGGGCTGGCGCGACCGGTGCGCACGGTGGCGAACTCGTGCTGGCTTGACTCCACCGCCTTCTTCATGCGCTCGCGCGCGTCAACCAGCAGTCCGTCTATCAGCTCAGACTCCACCGTTGTCTCCTTCCGATGTGGTGCTCACCAGCGTGCCCACGCGTTCTCCAGAGATTATCCGTGCGATGCATGTCTCGTCATCCATGTTGAACACGTTGAGGGGCATGTTGTTATCCATGCACAAAGCCAGCGCAGTTGAGTCCATCACCTTCAGGCGCCGCTCGATCGCCTCCATATGCGTGATCGCGGGGAGGAACGTAGCCGAGGGATCACGCGCGGGGTCGGCCGTGAAGACGCCCTCCACGCCGTTCTTTGCCATCAGGATGATGTCGGCGTGGATCTCCGCCGCGCGCAGCGCGGCGGCGGTGTCAGTGGTGAAGAACGGGTTGCCGGTGCCGGCCGCGAAGATCACCACGCGACCCTTCTCCAGATGGCGCATGGCGCGGCGGCGGATGTAGGGCTCGGCGACCTCGGATATAGGGATCGCGGACTGCACGCGCACGGGCGTGCCGGTCCGCTCCAGTGCATCCTGCAAAGGCAGCGCGTTGAGCACGGTCGCAAGCATCCCCATGTAGTCAGCGGTGGCTCGGTCCATGCCCTCCGCGACCCCCGTCATGCCGCGGAAGATGTTGCCAGCGCCCACCACGATCGCGACCTCCACGTCGCGCTCATGGACGGCCGCGACCTGGCGCGCCACTGCGGCTACGCGCTCGGGGTCGGTGCCGTACTGAAGCTCCCCCATTAGGGCCTCGCCGGAGAGCTTCAGCAGGATGCGCTTGAACGCTGGTTCGTCGGGCACTGCGGCGAGAGCCTACTGGCCGACGGCGAAGCGTGTGAAGCGGCGTATGACGACGTTCTCGCCGGTCTTCGCGGTGAGCTCATCGCGCAGCTGCTGCACGGTCTTGCCCTCGAACTTCGGGTTGTGCATCTCCTGCTCCAGCAGCACGATCGTCTGCAGCCATGAATCGAGCTTGCCATCGACGATCTTCTGACGGATGTTCTCGGGCTTCTCCGCAGCCTCCTGCTCATATACCCGCGACTCGGCCTCGCGCACCTCTGCCGGGACGTCCTCACGACTGACGTAGGCGACGGTGGGCGAGGCGGCGATCTGCATCGCTATATCGCGGGCGAAACCCACGAAGTCCTCGTTGTTGGCCACGAAGTCGGTATTGCAGTCGACCTCGATCAGCACGCCCACCTTGGCACCGGCGTGCACGTATGCCTGCACCGTGCCCTCGGTGGCCAGTCGCTCGCCGAGATCCTGAATCTTCTTGCCCTGCTTGACGCGCAGGATCTCGATCGCCTTGTCCAGATCGCCCTCTGCCTCGGTGAGGGCTTTCTTGCAGTCCATCATGCCCGCGCCGGTACGGTCGCGCAGGGCCTTTACGTCCTTTGCACTGACGTCGGTGGCGCTCACGATGCGCTGGCCTCCTCTGCGGTCTCGGGTGTCGCGGCGGTGGACTCGGCGGGTGCCTCCGCTGCCGGGGCGGACTCGGCGGGTGCCTCCGCTGTCGGGGCGGACTCGGGCTCCGGCTTCGCGGCAGGTGCCTCGGGCACCGGGGCCTCGGTAGCGGGCTTCGGCTGCGACGCAGTCACTGGCTCCTTGGGAGCCGCCGACTCCGCGGCGGGGGGTGTCGGCGCGGGCGCCTGTGCCGTGGGAGCTGGCTTCTCCGCCGCCTGTGGTGCAGTGGCCGGCTGCGCCGCTGGCGCCTCCTGGGCAGGTGGCTCTGCCGCGGCCGCGGCTGCCCTGGCTGCTGCCTCACGCGCTGCCAACTCCTCGGCTTCGTTGCGCGCCTGCGCTTCCTGCACCTCGCGCTTGGCCTGTTCCTCAGCCTCGCGCTTGGCGCGCTCCTCGGCTTCGCGGCGCGATTTCTCTTCGGCTTCCTTGCGCGCACGCTCCTCCTCGGCGCGGAAGATCGCATAGCCCTGAGAGACCACATCGCCGATCGCTTTCGTGATGAGTGCGCACGAGCGCATCGCGTCGTCATTGCCCGGGATCACATAGTCGATGCCATCGGGGTCGCAGTTGGTATCGACCAGCCCGATGATGGGAATGCGCAGTCGCTGCGCCTCACGCACGGCGATGACCTCCGTCTTCAGGTCGATCACGAACATCGCGTCGGGTACGCGCTGCATGTTCTTTACGCCGCCCAGGTTGGCCCGCAGCTTCGCCAGATCGGCCTGTGCCGCCATACGCTCGCGCGTCGGCAAGAGCGCCAGCTGACCCTCGGTCTCATAGCGTTCGAGATCGTGCAGGCGACGAATTCGCAGGCTGATGGTCTGGAAGTTGGTCAACAGACCACCCAGCCAGCGATGGTTGACATACGGCATGCCGGCTTCCTCAGCGACGCCCGCGATCGTGTCGCGCGCCTGCTTCTTGGTGCCGACGAACAGCACCGTGCCGCCCCTGCGGGCGAGCGTGTCCACGAACTCCTGCGCCTGTTCCAGCAGCGCGGAGGTCTTCAGCAGATCAATAATGTAGATGCCGTCGCGCTCACCATGGATGAAGCGGCGCATCTTGGGGTTCCAGCGTCGCGTCTGGTGGCCGAAATGAACACCGGCTTCCAGCAGCTCCGCGATTCCTACTTGAGCCACGAGTTTGCTCCCTTTATGTATTTGCGAGGACTCCGTACGGGGAGTGCGGACCCGGAAGTCAGCGACTTCTGACTGAACAGAAGAGGGGCTCGGCTCGCCGGCCTTCGGCCGACTGCGCCACCCTCTAGTCGCCCTCCGGGCAGGGCCGCAATCCGTTATCCGTCACGGGTTGGGTTTGGATGAATAGAAGAGGATAGCCCCTAAGGGGTGCCCGAGCGCTCCGCACGCTCAAGTGCATCGCGCAGATCCACGGGCAGTGGTGAATGCACGTCGATCGGCTCACCACTGACGGGGTGCGGAAAGGCGAGGCGCGTGGCATGCAGAAACTGGCGCTCCAGCCCCAACAGGCCGGCGGTGCCGTACTCGGGATCACCGGCGACAGGATGGCCTATGGCCTGAAGGTGCACGCGGATCTGGTGTGTGCGGCCGGTGTCCAGGCGCAGACGCAGCAGCGAGAAGCGCCCCAGCGAGCGCTCCAGCTCAAAGCGCGTGCGCGCCTCGCGCGGGAAGTGGCCGCCGACAGCCATGCGCGTACGGATCCTCGGGTCGCGGCCGATCGGCGCCTCGATCGTGCCCGTGCGGCTGGGCGGACGGCCCTGCACAAGCGCGAGGTACTCCCGTTCCAGGCGCCGTGCCTGGAGCAGAGCCTGAAGCTCGCGGTGCACCTCATCGGAGCGTGACACCACCAGCAGGCCCGAAGTCTCGCGGTCCAGGCGGTGCACGATGCCGGCGCGGGTGGGGTCCTCGCCGCCGGCGGCAGTGCCAGCGAGCAGTTGCGCCAGCGTGCCCTCGCGGTGGCCCTTGGCGGGGTGCACCACGAGGCCAGCGGGCTTGTCGACCACCAGCAGATGCTCATCTTCGTAGACGATCGTGAACGAAGGCTCTGCTGCTTCGCCCCCCGCGGGCGCTACGTTGCCGTCCCTGGGCGCTACGTCGCCGTCCCTGGGCGCTGCATCGCCACCCGCGGGCTCACTCATGAGCACTCGGCGCGCTCGCGGCCGGCCTCGGGTTGGGGTTCGGGCTCTGTGTCCTCGGCTTCGCTGCCGGTGCCCTCCACCACGAACACCAGCAGCAGCACACCAAAGGTGATCGAGGCATCCGCGAGATTGAAGGGCGGCCAGCCCAAGGGGAACTTGATGAAGTCGGTCACCGAGCCGTCGCGCAGCCGATCCAGGATGTTTCCGAGCGCTCCGCCGATCAGCAAGCCCGTGGGCAGCCAGATCAGCGGCTTGGTGGCGTGGCGCGTGAAGTAGGCCAGCAGCCCCAGGACGGCCAGGCCGATGACGATCGTGACGGCGATGTGATGTCCGGGGAGAATGCCGAAGGCGACTCCGTGATTGCGAGCGTCCACCAGCTGGACACCTGGCAGCAGCCGGCGTTCTTCCCCGGGCACGATCGAATGCTCGACCTGGCGCTTGGTGAACTGGTCGAGTGCCACCACGCCGAAGATGACAAGCCCGGCGCGCAGCCAAGCTAGAGCGACGGGACGCACTAGCCGTGAATGGCGCCCTGGACCACCAGATTATTGATGATCTGCAGCGTCAGGATCGCCAGAATAGGGCTGAAGTCGAATCCGCCCATCATCGGGAGCACCCTGCGGAAGATCCGCAGGAACGGCTCGCACACGTCGCGCAAGAAGCCGAGGATCGCATCCGTAGTGCGTGAATAAGGCGGGCGCAGGCCAACCGACAGCAGCAGGTTGACGACGATGTATACGATGATCAGCAGCGTGTAGACCTGGATCAGCGTCGACAGATAGCCCGCGATTTCGGTGCGAGCAGTGGCGAGGAGCAAGCTCGTCATGGCGCTGGCCGCAGGACGGCATCCATCGCATCGCTGAAAGCCCCTCGTAGGCCGCCCTGCTCAAGCGCATCCAGACCGCGCGCCGTGAGGCCCCCGGGCGAGGCCACCTCGCGGCGCACCGCCAGCGTGTCGTAGTCGCGGCGACGCAGCAGCTCCGCGGTGCCTGCCAGGGTCTGGGTGACCAGCGCGGCTGCCTGCGCGGCCGCGATGCCGTGACGCACACCGGCATCGACCTGCGCCTCGGCCACCAGCGCCACATAGGCAGGACCGCAGGACATCAGTCCCATCGCCACGTCCACCTGCGCGTCGGGCAGCGTCACAAGCGTGCCCAGCTCGGCGAACAGCTCGTGCACGGCCTTGTCCACCTCGGCCACCTGAGGAGCATCTGCTGCCTGTACCAGCGCGCCTTGGCGCACTTCCACCGGTAGCGAGGGCATGAAGCGGTAAACGGGCCGATCGGGATAGGCGGCCTTCAATGCCGGCAGTGGCGTTGCGGCCAGGATCGAAGCCACCGCCTTGGCGTGCGGGGCGACTTCCTCCGCCACCCCCCGAAGCTGTGCCGGCTTGTGGCATAGCACCACCACATCCGCGCGCTTGGCCACCTCGGCGTTGCTGCTCAATGCCTCACCACCGGTCTCTTGTGCCAGTGCCTTGGCGCGCTCGGCGAGCGGATCGGCGCACAGCACCGGACGTGCCCAACCCCGCGCGAGCGCGCGAGCCATGTTGCCGCAACCAATCAGACCGATCTGCATGAGAGTTCAGACTACAGTCCGACAAACTGCTCAGGACTGATTGAAGAAGCCCTTCTCAATTAGGCGAGCGCGCTCCTCGGCTGAGATCTCCACGTTACGCGGCGTCAGCATGAAGACCTTGTCGGCGATCCGCTGCATGCCGCCATCCATCGCATACGTGAGTCCGCTGGCGAAGTCGATCAGGCGCTTTGACAGGTCGATATCGGTCGTCTGTAAGTTGAGGATCACCGGGATCGAGTCCTTGAAGCGGTCCGCCACCTGCTGGGCGTCGTTGAAGGACTTGGGCACCACCAAGTGCACCCGCACCTCGCCGTTGCCCTGACGACCGCTTACGGAGCGCAGCACTGTGGTCGGCCGGCCGCGCGGTTCATCCTCGGCGAAGATGTCCTCGTAGTCGTCCTGGCGGCGGCGGGCGGACAGGCGGCGCACGTTAGGACGCTGACGGTAGTGGTCCTCCAGCTCGCCTTCCTGCGGCGGATCGTCCTCATAGCCTTCGTGGTACTCCTCGGCTAGGCCGAAGTACACGAGGGCGCGATGCCATGAATCTCGAAATGCCATATCGATTGGGAAGGTTAGAGGGGCCCGGCTCGGCGACCTTCGGCCGCCGTCGCCACCCTCTAGGCCCATTTTCGTCTTAACAGCCGGTTTCCCTGCTAAGCGTACAACTTCGTTCCGATTCGCACGATCGTCGCACCCTCCTCTACAGCCACCAGATAATCCTGGCTTGTGCCCATGGATAGCTGCTCCAGTTCGTGCTTCTGCGCCAGCTCGCGCAGCGCCGCGAACCAGCGACGGCTGTCCTCGGGATTTGAAGAAAGCGGCGGCATCGTCATCAGGCCGGCGACCTCAATTGGGCAGCGCTCGAGGAAGCCCCCAAGCTCTGCCGGGGCCACCCCGCTCTTGCCGGGCTCACCTGACACGTTGACCTCGATCAGCACCTTCATCCCCGGCTTCGCCAGCGGCTTGTGACGCGCCAGCTCGCTCAGCACCGACTCGCTGGCCACGGAGTGGATCAGACGCACGTGCGGCACCACCTGACGCACCTTGCGGCTCTGCAGGTGGCCGATGAAATCCCACTCGAACATCTCGCCATAAGCGCCCGCCTTGGCCTGCAGGTCCTGGGAACGATTCTCGCCCACCAGTTCTATGCCTGCCTGCGCCAACGTGGGTATGTCCTGCAGCGCCACATACTTGGTCGCCGCCAGCACCTGCACCTTCTCGGGCTCTCGCCGCGCCTGTCTCGCGGCTTGCGATATCTGCTGGCGCACCTGCGAGAGGTTCTCCGCGATCTCCTCAGCGCTCCTCATGACAGCTTCCGCGCCGCTGCCAGCTCCGCGTCGCGCCCCTCCCCCAGCTCTCCGTTCAGGCGCATGAGCAGGACCTCGTGCAGGCGACGGCCGATCTCCGGCCCTTGAGGCACGCCCTCCGCCAGCAGATCGCGGCCGTCGATCGCAAGGCTCACATGGCGCACCTCCTCCAGCCACCGGCGGGCAGCCTCGGCTGCATCGTTGAGCGCCCCGGCGAGAGCCACTCCCTCGATGGGATCCTCAGATGCAGCCTCATACAGGTCCGCCGGACGCTCGCAGCGTGGCAGCACATCGTGCAAGCGCACCGCTGCCACCGCTGCCGCCACCGCGCGATCGCGATCGCCCTGCGGGAACTCCAGGCGGTCGAGCAGGGCTCGCGCTTCTGCCTGCGGCTGACCGTCGGCGCGCAGGACGAGGGGCAGCACCAGTGCTGCCAGCAGCAGCACTTCCTTGCTGCCATCGGCGGGCAGCAGCTCAAGCGCGCCTGCGACCAACTCCGGGTCGTGGCGTAGGCGCGGGTGCACGGCCGCCAGCACTCCCAACTCGCGCATCGCCTCAAGTGCGTCCGGAGCCTGTGGTTCAGAGAGCGCCAAACGCAACTCAGCGCCTATGCGCGCACCCGAAACCGTATCCAGAGCGCCTGTATTCAATGCCTGACGCGCCAACTCTTCCGTGTGCTCCTCGATCGCGAAGTCCAGCCTTGCGTTGTAGCGAGCAAGTCGCAGCAGGCGCGTGGGGTCATCTTCGAAGCTCGCGTCGTGTATTACACGTAGACGCCTCTCCCGAAGATCCTCAAGCGCGTGACGAGCAGGCTGGAGCTTGCCTAGCTGAGACCCGCCGAGACCCACCGCGATGGCGTTGACCGTGAAGTCGCGGCGCCGCAGGTCTTCTGAGATCGACGTCGACTCCACCTCCGGAAGCGCCCCTGGCTTGGAATAGTGCTCTCGCCGCGCGATAGCGATATCGATCTGTCCGGCATCCCACACCACACCTGCGGTGATGAAGCGCTCGTGCTCGTTGACCTTGGTGACGTCCTCCCCCGCGAGAACATTGAGGCTGGATGCGAGTTCGCGGGCAAACACCGCGGCATCCCTGCGGAGCGACAGGTCCTCACCGTCCAGAGCAACATCGAGCTCGCGTGGCGCGCGGTCAAGCAGCAGGTCCCGTACGGCGCCACCCACCAGATATACATCCTGACGGTATTTCGCCATTTCCAGCAACTCGCGGCCACCCGGCTGTCGGCGCAGGCGCTCCACAACCTCAGCGCCCACGAATTCGAGTGAAGTTACAGCCGAGGGTGGCTGCGAATCGGCTTGGGCCGCCTCGCCCGGCAGCGTTTCACCGTCGTCCATGAGTCCACTGCCCACAGCGATCCGCTCAGCTCGTGCGTACGGGAATTCCGGCAGCCGTCAGCGCTTCCTTGGCTTCGCCGACCGTATGCCGTCCGTAGTGAAAGATCGACGCACACAGCGCCGCGTCGGCACCCGCCTGCAACGCCTGCGCGAGGTGCTCCAGCTCGCCCGCACCGCCGGAGGCGATCACGGGGACGTCCACCGCTTCGCTCACAGCGCTTGTCAAGGCCAGGTCATAACCGTCGTTAGTGCCGTCGCGGTCCATGCTCGTCAGCAGGATCTCGCCTGCCCCGCGCTCCACCGCCTCGCGCACCCATGCCACCGCATCGCGGCCCGTGGAGGTGCGACCACCCGCCACGAATGCTTCCCAGTTGCCGTTGGCGGCCTTCGCATCCACCGCCAGCACCACACACTGCGTGCCGAACACCTTCGCCAGCTCATCCACCAGCTCCGGCCGTGCCAGTGCGGCGGAGTTGATCGACACCTTGTCCGCTCCCGCGTCTAGCACCGCCTGCGCGTCCTGCACCGAGCGGATGCCTCCGCCGATCGTGAACGGCACGAACACCTCGTCGGCAGTCCTGCGCGCCAACTGCACAATCGTCTCGCGCTTTTCGTGCGTGGCCGTGATGTCAAGGAACACCAGCTCATCCGCGCCCTCGCGGTCATAGTGGGCGGCCAGCTCCACCGGGTCGCCGGCGTCGCGGATATCCGTGAATTCAACGCCCTTTACGACCCTTCCGGCATCTACGTCCAAACAGGGGATTACGCGCTTGAGGTGCACTCGCCCACCGTAGCGAGTCGCGCGTGAGGGCTCCCAGCACACGGCCAACACGGCCGCCCCTAGGCGGCCCTCTCAAAATCCTTTTACCCCAGGACCGCGCGCGCTTCGGCGACCGTGAAGCGTCCCTCGTACAGCGCCTTGCCCACGATCACGCCTCGCAGGCTCGCCTGGCCGAGGGCTTGGAGGCGTTCGAGATCTTCCAGCGCGCCGATGCCGCCGCTGTAGACGAGGTTGCCCTGCACCGCTTCCGCGATGCCTTTGATTTCCTGCACATCGGGGCCTTCCAGCATGCCGTCGCGGTCGACGTTCGTGTACACCACGCGCTCCACGCCGCGCTCCTGCAGCTGTGCGATCACCGCCTGTGCTGTCAGCTCCGTCGTCTCGGTCCAGCCGGCCGTCGTAACCTTGCCGCCGCGTGTGTCCACCGACACCATCACTTGCTGCGGCCACTCGCGCAGTGACTCATCCAGCAACTCGGGGTCGGTGAAGGCCGCCGTGCCTAGGATGATCCGCTGCGCGCCGGCCTGGAGGGCCTGCTCGATCGCCTCCAGCGTGCGCAATCCGCCGCCGAGCTGCACCGGCACCCCCAGCTCAGCGGTGATGCGACGCACGTGCTCCAAATTCACTGGTGCCCCTGCGCGGGCGCCATCGAGATCCACCAGGTGTAGGTGCTCGGC
This sequence comes from Solirubrobacteraceae bacterium, assembly GCA_025449845.1. Lineage (GTDB taxonomy): Bacteria > Actinomycetota > Thermoleophilia > Solirubrobacterales > Solirubrobacteraceae > Palsa-744. Next base: position 174,597 of record JANWIP010000031.1, read on the forward strand.
GCCTTCGCGCACCCATCTTCTTGCCGCATCCAGCGGGTCCTCGTCGTACACCTTCTTGGCCGCGAAATCGCCTTTTACGAGGCGCACCGCCTTGCCTTCCATCATGTCGATCGCGGGGTAGAGGATCACGCCGCTTGAGCTTTCCCGTTAGCTGCGCGGGTCGCGCAGATGCGCGCGAAGTTCGCCAGCAGCTTGAGGCCGTGCGTCGAGGACTTCTCCGGGTGTGACTGTGCTCCGAACACGTTGCCGCTTGCCACCACCGCCGGGAAGCTCTCGCCATACTCGGCTGCTCCCAGGATCACGCTCTCGTCGTTTGGCTGCGCCACGAAGCTGTGCACGTGGTAGAGGAACGTCGGCTCCCCCACGCCTTCGCGCAAGGGCGACTCGCGCTTCCATTCCACTTCGCTCCAGCCAATGTGTGGGAGCTTCATGCCTGGGGCCTTCAGGCGCTTCACCTCGCCCTTCAGCAGTCCCAGGCCCTCGGCGCCGCCGTGCTCCTCGCTGTGCTCGAACAGCAGCTGCATGCCCATGCAGCTGCCGAACACCGGCATGCCCGCCTGGGTGCACTCGCGCAGCAGCTCATCCAGGCCCAGCTCGCGGATCGTCTTCATCGCCGCCGGGAACGCTCCCACGCCGGGGAGCACCAGCCCGTCGGCCGCGCGCAGCTCCGCGTGATCGCGGCTAATGCTGGCGCGGGCGCCCACTCGCTCAAGCGCCTTCTCCACTGAGCGGCGGTTGCCCATGCCGTAGTCAACGATCGCCACCTTCGCTGCCGCGCCGCCGCTCAGCGACGGGCCGCTCGGCGACCGGCCTGACTCCGACTGCGCGTCGCCGGCGCTCATGCCGTCAGCGTGCCCTTGGTGCTCGGCACCCCTGTCTCGCTCGGGTCCATTGCTACCGCTTCGCGCAGCGCGCGGGCGAAGGCCTTGAAGGCCGCCTCAATCATGTGGTGGGCATTAGTCCCTGCCTGTACTTGCAAGTGCAGCGTGAGCTTCGCGGCGTTGGCCAGCGCACGGAAGAACTCCTCCGTCAGCTCGTGCTCGAAGCCGCCTGTGCTGCCGGGCGGCAGGTCAGCCTCAAACAGCGTGAAGGGGCGCCCGGATATGTCGATCGTGCATGTTGCCCGCGCCTCGTCCATCGGCACCGTCGCCGCGCCGTAGCGGGTGATGCCTGTCCTGTCGCCGAGGGCCTTATCGAGCGCCTGGCCCAGCACGATCGCGGTGTCCTCCGCCGTGTGATGGGCGCCTGTCTGCAGATCGCCTGTCACCTGCACGTCTAGGTCGATGCGGCCGTGGCGGGCCAGCAGGTCGAGCATGTGATCGAGGAAGCCCACGCCGGTTGTGCGTGTGCCCGCGCCCGTGCCTTCCAGAGTCAAGGTCAGGCTCACATCGGTCTCGCCGGTCTTGCGCTCGATAGTGGCTGTTCGTGTTTCCATTGAATTCCGGGTGTCGTTCGGCATGGGAAAGAGGGGTGTGCTGCGTGGGAAGAGGGGTGCTGCTGCTTGGGGGAAGAGGGTGTTGCTGGGTGGGGGAAGAGGGTGTTGCTGGAATGTAAAGGGAGGTAGGTGGGTATTCTATTTCTGTGGTTTGAGCGCAATAGTATTTACGGCGTATAAACCATTGCGCTCATCGTGGGGAAAATAGGTATCGAACTGCGACGAAGCGCCGTCTAATTGTCCCCTATGCGAGCTTCCATCGACTTCGCGTGCCACTCAAAGCCCTCCGCGCGGGCGATCGGCGCGCCTGCCTTGGCCAGTTTCGCGGCGCTCTCGGCGTCGATCCTCACCTCCGACATCTTGCGACGGAAGTGGCGCGCGGAGAGGCCTGAGGCCCACCGCGCGGCGCCGCCTGTGGGCAGGATGTGGTTGGAGCCCGCCACATAGTCGCCGAAGGCCGTCGCCGAGTGGGCGCCCACCAGCACGCAGCCCGCGCTGCGCACCATCGGCGCCAGCGCCTCGGGCTCCTCGCCGATCAGCTCCAGGTGCTCGGGGGCGAAGGCATTGGCCAGCTCCACCCCGGCGCGCACGTCGGGCACTTCGATCAGCACGCTTGCCGCGAACTTTGCCGTGGGCTGCTCGGCCGTCAGCTCGGCGAGTTTGGTGTTGAGTGCATCCAGAGCGTTCTTTGAAGAGGACACGGCCGCCACCAGGCTGCCCTGGCCATGCTCGGCCTGCGCCAGCATGTCCAGCGCCACCAGCCGCGGGTCGGCGTCCTCGCCCAGCACTACCAGCAGGTCGCTGGGGCCAGCGAAACCGTCGATGCCCACTAGGCTCGACAACTGGCGCTTGGCCTCCTGCACATACAGATTGCCCGGACCCACGATCACGTCAACGCGCTCCACGCTCTCCGTGCCGTGGGCCAGCGCGGCGATCGCCTGCGCGCCGCCCATGCGATACACCCGCTCGACGCCCAACAGCCGGCAGGTGCCGAGGATTGCTCCGTCAATCTGCCCATCCAGGCCGGGAGGCGAGCACACCACGACTTCCACCACGCCCGCCGCACGAGCGCTCACCACGCCCATCACGGCCGTGCTCGGATAGGCGGCCCTGCCGCCCGGCACGTACACGGCGGCACGGCTGACCGGGATCTCGCGCACAGTCACGCGGTGACCTTGTGCCAGCCTTATCGGCACATCCTCCCCCGCACTCGCCATGGCCACTTCGGCGACGTTGGCGATGGCGACCTGTAGGCCCGCCACCACATCTAGGGGCAACTGCTTGATGGCTTCGTCCAGCTCATCTCCGGGGACCAGCAGCGGGCGAGCCTCATTGCCGGCGGTGTCCAGCCGGCGAGTGGCATCTAGCACCGCCTCATCGCCGTACTCGCGCACGCTCGCGACGATCTCACTCACCGTCTGCTCTACCGATGCGCCCGCGGGCACGCGTGTCCGCAGTTGCTCGGCCGCCGCCTGGGGGCCACCAAGGCGCTCAAGCTCGTTGCTGTCCCAGCGCTCAACCTGCATCTCGATGTACCTCCCCCGCGTCGGCCTGCTCAGCTCCGCAGGCGTCGTCGGCCCGCTCAGCCGCCCGCACGCAGGCGCTCCAGCAATCCGTCGATGGCCTCGGCCTTGAGCTTGTGCGCCACGGGGTTGGCGATCAGGCGGGCGGTGCACACAAGCATCTCCTCGCGTATCACGAGGTTGTTTTCGCGCAGCGTCGTGCCCGTGGCAGTGAGGTCCACGATGGCCTCCACCATGCCCGTCAGTGGCGCGAGCTCGACGCTGCCCTTGACCTCCACGATCTCCGCCTGGCGACCCGTCTCCTCGAAATGGCGCGCGGCGATATTGGGGTACTTGGTGGCGACGCGCATCACCCCCAGGCGACGCAGAGCCTGCGCGGCAGGATCGGGGCCGGCGGTGGTGGCCAGCACCATCGTGCAGCGGCCATAGCCGAGGTCCATCAGCTCATACACCTCGCGTCCGCCCCCCTGCGATTCACCCGGCGCACCCGGGCTGAGCGACTGCTCGGAGAGCACATCCTTGCCGGTCACGCCCAGGTCGGCGGCGCCCGCCTCGACGTAGGTAGGCACGTCGCTGGGGCGCATAGTGATGACGCCGATGTCCTCGAACAGCAGCTTGCGATCGTTGCTGCGCAGCTCCTCCGTATCGAGGCCCAGGCCGGCCAGCAGATCCACCGTGTCTTCGAACAAGGCGCCGCGCGGGACCGCGATCATGAGGCCGTTAGTGGGCTTCATCATCCCGTCCCTCCGCGTGCAACCGACTGTTGGGGGTCATCCGCCAGGGCACCCGTCCCCCGCTCCTCGCCCGCGAGGGCGATGTGCAGGCGGTCGATGCCCAGCGCGAAGCCAACGGCGGGCAGTGAGCGCCCGTAACGGCCCAGCAGATCGTCGTAGCGCCCCCCACCGCCCAAGGGTGCGCCCAAGGCGGGGTCGTACACCTCGAACACCGCGCCGGTGTAGTAGCCGATGCTACGCAGCAGGCCCAAGTCGAAGATCACTCGCTCGGCCACCTCCGGCGCCAGTAGCTCATGCACCTGGCGCATCCCGCTCGCGGCCTCAGCCGCCGGCCCGGGCATGCCATCCAGCACCTCTGGACCGCCGCGGCGCTGAGGGACGCTCAGCAGCAGCTGCGATGCCTCATCAGGCAGGCCTGCTGCCGCCAGCAGCTGTTCGAGCTCGACGAAGTCGCGCCGTGCCAGTGTCGCCAGCAGTTCGGGGCGACTCTGCTCGGGCACGCGCAGGCTGGCCATCAGCGCGCCAAACAGCGAGGCGTCGCCGAGGCCAACGCGGTAGCCCTTCAGGCCGACCGCGTCCAGCGCATCGCACATGACAGTCAACGCTTCCGCCGTACCTTGCGGCGCGGGCGCACCGATCAGCTCGATACCCGCCTGCAGCAGCTCACGCGGCTGCCCGCGCTGAGGGCGCACGCCGCGGTAGCAGTGCGCCACGTAACAAAAGCGCAGCGGCGGCTCCACCGTCGGGTAGCGCGTGGCGACTACGCGCGCGATCGGCACCGTCATGTCCGAGCGCAGCACCAGCACCGCTCCTGCCTCATCGAACACGCGGTAGGCGGGCCGGGCCTCGGCCATATCGGCTCTCGCCAGCACCGTCTCATACTCAAGGGCTGGCGTTGACACCTCGCCATAGCCGTGCTTCTCAAAGACGCCGCGCAGCGCCTCGGTTATGACGTGCACCTCGCGCGTCTCATCGGGCAGGACGTCGCGGGTGCCGCTGGGAATGCGGTGGATCACGTTTGATCGCCGCTAGTGAACGTGCAGTGCCGGTTCGGTGGCCACGCGCTCGATATTCGCACCTAGCTCGCGTAGACGCTCGTCGATGCGCTCGTAACCGCGATCGATCTGACGGATGTTGCCGATTTCCGAGCGTCCCTCCGCGCAAAGGGCGGCCAGCAGCATCGCCATGCCCGCACGGATATCGGGGGACTCCACGCGCGCGCCCCGCAGCCGGCGAGGCCCGGTGACGATCGCACGGTGGGGATCGCACATCACGATGTCGGCGCCCATCAGGATCAGCTTGTCGGTGAAGATCAGGCGGTTCTCGAACATCCACTCGTGCACCAGGATCGAGCCCTCGGCCTGAGTTGCCAGGGCCACCGCGATCGATGTGAGATCGGCTGGGAAGGCCGGCCAAGGGCCGTCCTGGATCTTGCTCTTGTATTCGCCGTGGTCTGACTGCGCCACCAGTCGCTGGCCGCCGGGCACCAGTACGTCGTTGCCGTCAAGTTCGCTGCGTAGGCCGAGACGCTCGAATACGAGGCGAATCATGCGCAGGTCCCCAGGCACGGTGTCTTTGATGCGCAGTTCTCCCCCTGTGACCCCCGCGAGGGCCATGAAGCTGCCGATCTCGATGTGATCGGGGGCCACCTGGTGCTGACAGCCGTGCAAGCGCTCTGCGCCATTGACCGTGAGCAGGTTCGAGCCGATGCCCTGGATGTCGGCGCCCATCTTCACCAGCATCCGCGCCAGGTCCTGCACATGGGGCTCGCAGGCGGCATTGCCGATCACCGTTGCGCCCGGGGTCAGGGCGGCTGCCATCAGAGCGTTCTCGGTGGCCATCACCGAAGGCTCATCCATGAACACATCAGTGGAGCGCAAACCCTGAGGAGCGCTCAGCACGATGTCACGCCCACACACGGTGCTGGCGCCCATCGCACGGAAGGCATCGAGGTGAGGGTCAAGGCGGCGGCGTCCGATCACATCTCCTCCGGGCGGAGGCATCACGGCGCGGTGGAAGCGTGCCAGCAGCGGCCCGGCCAGCAAGAAGGATGCGCGGATCTGCTCCGCAAGCTCGAGGGGCACCTCCACGTCATGCACGCCGGCAGCGCAGAGCACCACTTCGTTGGCCCCGCGCCAGGCCACGCGCACACCAATGGCTTCGAGGATCGCCAGCATCGCCTCCACGTCGCGGATGCGCGGCACGTTGCCAACCACCACCTCATCCTCTGTGAGGATGGCGCAGGCGAGGATGGGCAGCGCACCGTTCTTGTTGCCGGCCGGAACCATCGTGCCGGACAAGGGGACGCCGCCTTCGATGACGAACTTCTCCATGGGCTGGATGCGCCGTCGCCGACCCCACAGAGGTGTGTCGGCAGAGCGCTTGGCAAGCGTAACAGCCATCTAGCGTGATGAGTTCGCGCGCTGTAGCCGGGACCCTGCCTGGCATGCGCAAAGAATCTCCTGTGGGACCTGGCCGGCCCGCTGCGCAAACTCGCCGGCAGAGCAGCCCCGTGACACCGACAGCGATCGAACTCCGTACGCGCGATCTGCGCGGCATCTACCGCCCGCTTCGCGCAAACTCCGGAGCTTTATTGCAATTCCCGTTGCAGAGAATGCATCATAATTTGGCTCGCCGAAGCCATATTTAGATCACTAGACGACTACGTACGTATGTTCGCCTACGTGCCGTCCGACGCCCTTCATACTCTACGAACATATGTTCCCCCCTGTCCCCCATCTCCTGCGCAACGCCAAAGACCTCGCCGTCGCTTTTCTGACGCTCGAGGATGGCGAAGAGGCCCGTCGGGAAGCCGGCTGGGAGAGGCGTCCATCTCAGAGGATGCGGCGTTCGTCGGCCCCGGCGGCCTCAGGCGCAGGATTCAGCGCGGCTCGAGTATCACCACAGGCATCTCGCGAGTGGCGATCGACTTGTAGTACTCGTAGCCGCTGTACAGCGCCACAAAGCGCGGCCACAACTCGCTGATCTCCCGCTCAGTCGCGGCCCGGGCGCGTACCGGGTGCGAAGTTCCCTGCACAAATGCCTCGGCCTCTGGCCGGTCCTGCAGGTTGTGCCACCAGGCCGGTGTGTGCTTGGCAGCGCCGTTTGAGGCGACCACCGCGTAGCCCTCGCCGTACTTGAGGGAGAACATCGGCGACTCGCGCGGCTTACCGCTTCGCCGTCCAACCGTGCGCAGCACCAGCACATCGGTCTGGACACCCAATATGCGCCCGCTGATCTTGCCGCCGGAGGCTCTTAGGATCCGGGCATGCAAGCGGGTAGCCAAGGCCGCGCCTGGCTTCTCGGCCAGGTGGGGGCTGATCTTGGCGTAGATCTCGGCGACACTAGGCATCGCGGCCATCCTATAGGGCGTACCGCTACCCGCAGGGGCGACAAGCGGGGGCCGGCGAGCATCGTGAGCAGACCCAGAGCAACTGAACGACCACAGGCCGCCCGAAGGCGGCCTGTGTATGAAAAAACCGGCGGCGTCCTACTCTCCCAGGCCCTTGCGGGCCAAGTACCATCGGCGCTGAGGGGCTTAACTGCTCTGTTCGGAATGGGAAGAGGTGTTTCCCCCTCGCTAAAGCCACCGGAAAAAG
>JANWIP010000032.1 GCA_025449845.1 Solirubrobacteraceae bacterium
AGGCACTAGCCGAGGTAGGCCCCCGCAGAAAGCGCATGCCGCGGGAGCGACAGAGCATCACCCACAAGTTCTCGATCGGAGGACACGAGGGTTACATAACAGCCGGAATGTATGAGGACGGAAGCGTGGGGGAGATCTTCCTTACTGATATCGGTAAGGAGGGCTCGACATTGCGGGGAATGATGAACTCCTACGCAACCGCAATCTCCATCGCATTGCAGTACGGAGTCCCGCTCGAAACCCTGGTACAGAAGTTCAGCTACATGCGCTTCGAGCCCGAGGGCATCACCAATAACCCCGAGATCCCGTTCGCGAAGTCGATGCCCGACTACATCATGCGCTGGCTGGCCAGCCGCTTCATGAGCACAGACGCCCAGGAGGAGCTAGGCATCCTCACCCCCGAGGTAAGAGCCCGCAAGCCGTCTGACTTCCAAGGCCTTTACTGAATCTCGGTCAGCTGCTTGGACAAGCCGCTCAGTGACTCGCCGCCATCCTCGCGCACAATCGCCAGATCCTCGATGCGTACCCCGAAGCGCCCGGGCAGGTATACCCCCGGCTCGACGGTGACCACATTGCCTGCGCACAGGGCCTTCTGCGGAGCGGTGCGGGAGAGACGCGGGGCCTCATGGACCTCCAGGCCAACGCCGTGACCAAGGCCATGGCCAAAGTGCTCGCCGTGGCCGGCCTGCTCGATGATGCCGCGCGCGACAGCATCGATCTCACGCCCTGATGGGCCGGGCCGCACGGCCGCGAGCGCCTCTTCCTGAGCGCGGCGGACCAGTTCGTAGATATCGCGCTCGTCCTCCGTAAGGGAGCCCGTGGCAAACGTGCGGGTGCAGTCCGAGCAGTAGCCGTCATGCAGCGCGCCCCAGTCGATCGTCAGCAATGTGTCCTTGGGGATCTCCACCGCGCGCGGCTCGGCGTGCGGCAATGCGGAGTGCGGGCCGGCGGCAACAATCGAAGGAAAGCTCGGGCCCTCAGCGCCGAGACGGCGCATACGCAGCTCAAGCTCAATCGCCACCTCGCGCTCAGTACGGCCCACGAGACCCTGTTCGAGCACTTCGCGCAAGGCCACGTCAGCGAGCTCGGCGGCTGCACGGATGCGCGCCAGCTCGGAGTCATCCTTGACCTCGCGCAGGCCGGCCACGGCACCGCCGCACTCGATCAGCTCCCAGCCTGCGGGCAGCAGCTCAAGTAGACGCGCGTGCTGCTTGACGGTGACTATCGAATCGTCAAAGCCCAACCTGCCAACCCCCGCCTCCTCTGAGCGAGGCTCAAGCGCGCGCACGGCCGCCTCCAGCAGATCGACGGCCACGATCTCGCGGGTGAAAACATCCGGCACCTGCTCAGCCGACTGGGTGTCATAGCGGAAATCCGTCAGGAAGCGGTGCGGGCCGCTCTCCTGGGCCGCGAGGACCGCCAGCCCATTGGAGCCGGTGAAGTCCGTCATGTAGCGCACGTCAAACGGCGCAGCGATCAGCAGCAGATCCACGCCGCGCTCGCGCAGCTCTGCTGCCAAAGACCCGACCCGCGTCACGCGCGAGCTTTCTCGAGCTCCGCGTGCAGCACCTGAAGCGCCTCCTTGTAGCCCTCAACGCCCTTGCCACAGATACTCGCCACGCACAGCTCTTCCACAACGGAGACCCGCCGCCACTCCTCGCGCGCCTTGACATCTGACAAATGGACCTCCACTGCTGGCAGCGCAGCGATCTCAAGCGCATCACGGATCGCCCAGGAGTAATGACTCCAGGCACCTGGATTCAGCACAAGCCCGTCGGCCATGCCGATGAGGCCCTGCAGATGCTCGATGAACTCAGACTCGGCGTTGGTCTGCAAGAAGCGCACTTCCAAATCGAGCTCCGCCGCGAACTCGGAGATGTGCTGCTCGAGCTGCATCAAGGTCAGAGTTCCGTAGTGCTCTGGGTCGCGCCTGCCCAGCATGTTCAGGTTGACCCCATGCATGACCTCTATGCGGTAGGCGCCCGGCATCTCAGACCAACTCTGCCACGGCAGCGCGCAGTTCGTCTTGCGCTACTTCGCAGCCAATGCGTACGTCCCCCGGCGCCTGCGCCAATACGAACGGCACGCTCGCGCTGGCACTCAGGCGCTTCTTATCGCGCGCAGTCATCTCCAGCACCCGCTCGACATCCGCCCCCTCAAACCGCACGGGCAGGCCATGACTGGCCAGCAGCTCGCCTATCTGCTCGCGCAACCCGTCCTGTCCGGACAAGCGCAGTGCGGCAAGCAGTCCCAGGCCGACCGCCTCGCCATGGCGGTAGCGGGAATAGCCGGTGGCGGTCTCGATCGCGTGTCCCACGGTATGCCCGAGGTTGAGCACCTGCCGGCGCCCGCCATCGCGCTCGTCCTGCGCCACCACCGCGAGCTTCGTGCGCGCGCACGCAAGGATCATGCTCTCATCCACCGGCTCATCGGCGGCCACGCGCCGCCACAGCTCGCCGCCGGCAATCAACGCGGTCTTCAGCACCTCAACCCAGCCCGCCTGGAACTCGGGCCTGGGCAGCGTCAGCAAAGTGTCGGGATCGACCATCACGCCCGCCGGCTGATGGTAGGCGCCGACGTAGTTCTTGGCCTCTGGTAGATCCACTCCCGTCTTGCCGCCATAGGCTGAATCAACCTGCGCCACAAGTGTCGTCGGCACCTGCACCAGCGGCACCCCCCGCTGGTAGGTGGCGGCGCAGAAGCCCACCAGGTCACCCACCACGCCACCGCCCAGCGCCACGAGGTGATCGGCGCGGGTCATGCCCCCCTCCACCAGCGCTCGCCATACATGCTCGGCGCTCACGAGGGTCTTGTTCTGCTCACCTGGCTTGATGCTCAGCAGCGCCTGCATCGTGTTTGCTGGCGGCGCGTGCAGCGCAGCCACCGTTTCGTCGCTGACGCAGAAGCCGCGCGAGCCAGCGCGATCGAGGGGCCACACCTCCTGCGACCATCCCCCGCCAGCTCCCCTGGCTGCTCCCCCGCCAGCCCCCCTCGCGGCTCCCTTGCCGGCTTCCTCGCCAGCCAGCAAGCCGGAGCCAACCAGCACCGGATATTCACCCGAGGCGGCGCTAGCCCACAGCAGACGCGTGCCGGGAGGAGCTGCCGCCAGCGCGCGCAGCGCAGGCAGCGCCCTTACCGCGGTGTCGGCCGAGGGCAGGATCGCGTCCGCCAGCCCCTCATACAGCCCCCGGCGTCCGGCGTAAAGCTCCGCGAACGCTGCTCGATCTCGTGCCAACGGGCGATCCTCACCCTGGGCACGCTGCCAAGCACACTCGACATCAACATCCAGCAGCACAGTCATATGAGGCTCAAGCAGACCCTGGACACGCTCGGAGAGAACGCTGCCGCCTCCCAAAGCGATCACCGTGCCCGCTCCGGCCGCGGCGAGCAACTCCACGACCAGCTCCTCCTCCTGCTTGCGAAAGGCGGCCTCGCCGTGCAACTCAAACTCACGCACGATCGAGCGCCCCAGATGCTCTTCCAGCAGAGCATCGCTGTCGAGCGCGCCTACCTCCAAGGCCGCGGCCACTTCGCGTGCGGCGCGCGACTTGCCGGCACCCATGAAGCCGATGAAGATGAGCGCCCTGCGCGGCTCTACCGGCGCCATCCGATCCGCTCCTCGTAGGCGCGAACGGAGGCCAGCACGTCATCGATGTGGTCACCGCCGAACTTCTCGCGATAGGCGTTGGCGAGCACAAAGGCGACCATCGCCTCTCCCACCACGCCAGCGGCCGGCACGGTGCAGGAGTCAGTGCGCTCGCGCAGCGCCTCGGCGGGCTCACGCGTAGCGATGTCCACCGAGCGCAGCGGCTTGGTGAGGGTCGGCAGCGGCTTCATCGCGCCACGTACGATCAAGGGCTCGCCGTTGGTCATCCCCCCCTCAAGACCTCCCGCCCGATTGGTCTCGCGGTAGTAGCCACGCTTGGCGTCATAGAAGATCTCATCGTGGGCCTCCGAACCGGGGACGCCTGCGACCGTGAAAGCATCGCCGATTGACACGCCCTTCATGGCCTGGATCGAGAGGATTGCCTGTGCCAGACGCCCGTCCAGGCGCTCCTCCCAGGAGACATGCGAGCCAAGACCGGGCGTCACGCCAAACGCCTGCACCTCAAAGACACCTCCCAGCGACTCGTTGGCCTTGCGCAGGCGGTTGATCTCGGCCACCATCGCGCGCGTTGCCGCGGGGTCCAGACAGCGCACGGGTGAGCTGTCGACCTCGGCGAAGTCCTCCACCCCAAGCGCCCGCCCCTCGGTGCTGGCGGGACTCGCGGTGCTCGCGGGCGCGCACACCGAGGCGATCTGCACCACATGCGAGCGGACCTCAACTCCAAGCGCGCGCAGGAACGCCTTGGCCAACGCTCCACCAGCCACACGCGCGGCGGTCTCGCGCGCGGAGGCGCGCTCAAGGATGTTGCGCACGTCGCTCTGCTTGTACTTCCAGGCGCCCACCAGATCGGCATGACCGGGGCGCGGCAGGTGCACCTCGGGGACCTCCTCCTCAACGGGCCATGGGTTCATGCGCTCTTCCCAGTTGGCGTAGTCACGGTTGGCTACACGTAGGGCGATGGGCCCTCCAAGCGTGTGACCGTGGCGTACACCGCTCGTGACCTCGGCAGAGTCCCGCTCGATCTTCATGCGCCCACCGCGGCCGTGGCCCAGCTGGCGCCGTGCCATGTCTGCGTCAAGATCCTCCGCGCGCAGCGCGAGGCCAGCGGGGAGCCCCTCAACGATGCATGTCAGGCCGGGTCCGTGCGACTCGCCGGCGGTTATCAAGCGGAGCGCCATGCGCCCTAGCTTATTTGCTGGGAGCAGCCGAAGCTCAGCGCAGGCCTGGTCTGGTGCTAGTGCGCGTGAGGCCTAATGAAGACCACAACGTCGCGGCCGGGCAGGTAACGCAGGTGGGCGGTAGCCGCCAGGTTAGCGGCCCGCAACAGCTTCTTGCCGGCCTTGGATACCCGTGCGGCGAGCGGCGTCACCGTCGTTTCGTGCTTGACGATGCTTACCACCTGCAAAAGGTAGATGACCGGTTGGCCTTCGCTACCGATGTATTGCAATTCCTCAGTTTTGCCGACGGGCATGTCGATCATTTCGCACTGCGTTGCGCTCGGCAGGCAGATCCCCCCGCCCTTGACGATCGCCTCGTGCAGCAGCGTGAAGAGCGCACCTTGACCGCTTGAGCTGACGCCTGAGTAGACGAGCAGAGCATGTTCCTTGTCAGGCAGTGGTGTGAGGCGCTTGAGGTCCTCATAGGTTGTCAGCTGCGGGTTCTGGCCCAGCGGCGGAGCGAGCCCGTAGAGCAACGTGACCTGGAAAGTGCGCTGCAGCACCTTCTTCTTGGGCGCTTCAGGCTTTGGATTGGAGGGGCTGCTTGGTGTCGTACCGCCGCTGCTGGCAGAACCACCGCCCAAGCCGCTCTTGGAGGTGCCGCTGGAAGAAGACGAGGAAGATGAAGGGGTTGTTGGCTTGGTAGCCGTCTTCGCCTTGGGTTCGGGCAGCTTGTTGAAGGGGTCGTGTGCCGTGCCCACCCGCTGGTAGTGCACGCCGCTGGTGGTCTCCGACACTGCCTGGTTGGGATTGCCGGGCGCGGGGCTCGCCAACGACGGCGGGACCCGTGGCAGCGAGGCTCCCAGCGAGACGACCGTTGTAGAGGAGCCAGACCCACCAGAACCACCGAGCACCGCATAGGCAACGGCACCGACAAGAATCACGCCAAGGGCCACGACCAGTGGCAGCAGGCGCCGCCCAAGGAGGTCCGTCTTCAGCGATCCAAACAGGGCATTCATGGCGTCACCTTTACGACGGCAGGGGCAGTGGAAGGAGCTGAGCTTGAGCTAGAACCCGAGGACGCCGAGCCGGACACCGGCGTGGTGCTCGTGCCAGCCGGACCCGCAGGAGTAGCGCCGCCCGTCACGGCCTGTCCCGAGGGCAGCACGTAGGCGGTGGCGGTGATGGTGCCGGTGAGCGCTCCGCCTTCACCCGAGGAGCCCTTGGCGGAGCTTTCACCACTTTCCTGCTTACGTTCGAGGCTGATGCCCTGGATCGTGAGCAGGCGTCCGCTGACCTGCACGCCAGCGGTAGTGTTCAGCGTGAAGTTATCCACCGTGCTCAGCAGATGATTGAGGTCAAAGAAGCTGCCGCGGAAGATGAAGGTGAAGGGCATCTGTGTAAAGCCGGCGCTGGCTGCCGCTGTGGCCGTGGCCGCAGCCGCCGGGGCTGGGCTACTGCCCGCGGTGCCGGTCGCGATCGAAGCGAATTCGACGTTCTTCTGGTTGGATGCCTGATCGAGCTCGTAGACGAGCGAGGGCACCTGTTCCTCAGCCGGCACGGCCTTACCGAGCTTCACCACCGAGGCATAAGCGGTCGAGTACTGCGCCTGCGCGCCCTGCGCTTCGGTGAGCTGGGACTGCGCGGTGGCGAGCGTGGCCTGGGCCTGGCTTTCTTCGCTGCTGAGCTTGGCCGCCTTCTGGCGCTCAGGCGAGACGCCCAGCATCCAGCCAGCGGCAAGCACGCCGAGCACAATGACGACCATCAAGACAAGCCGGTCGCGCGTGGTCATTGTGCACCCTTCGAGCTAGAAGCTGGAGGAGTGGCCGCGGAAGCTGAGCCAGAGGAGGCTGAGCCAGAGCTGCTCGCGGCCGCAGGCTGCGTAGAAGCCCCAGCGCCCGGTGTCGCAGCAGGCGTGGGCAGCGCGACGAAGGTCACGGTCATAGCGAACGCCGGATCCTTCGGGGGACAACCGCCGCTGCTTCCTGTGCCGGAGCTCGACTTGGTCGAGCTCTGCAAGGTGACGCCGCTGACGCCGTCAATCAGCCGCAGACGCTGCAAGGTCTGTGCGACCTCCGTCTGGGTGGTGGCGCAGCCGGCAAGAATGAAGGTGGGGACACTGCCGGGCGGTGTGGCCGAGGTGACCGTGGAGCTCGCGGTGGCGCTCGCGCTGGTGCTGGCGCTCGGGGTGCTGGCGCTCGGTGCTGGTGCTGGTGCGGGCGCCGGGGCGCCGGTGGCGGAGCCGATCGTGCCCTTGACGGAGATCAGCGACGCATCCGTGGGCACCACGCGTCCCAACTCGTGGAAGGCATGAGCCCAGTCAAAGCGGGTGTTGACCAGCTCGGAGACGGCATTCTGACGCTGCTGGTAGGTCGCCTTGAAGCTTGTATAGGGAGCTAGCGCTTCGGCACGCGCCTTCGTCGCTTGTGCCTGCGCATTGATGACGGCCACCTTGGCCGTGCGGCTTGAGACCTCATGGCTGGCGAGCCCATAAAGCCCTGCCAGCACTGCCAGACCGGCGATCAGACCGAGCACGATGAAGGCAGCGCCCTCGGACTCGCCCGTGACGGGACCGCCACCGGCGCGCTGCTCGGTGGGAATGAGGTTTACGGCCTTCATGAGTGCACCTCCTCGGCAGCCAGCCCGGCTGCGATCGTGAGGTGGTGGGGTGAGAGACCGCCGAGGTCGCCCGCGTTGGTCAGGTTGATCGTCTGGCGCCGCAGGGTGAGGCCAAGATCTGACTCGAGCATCTCCGCGAAGCCAGGCAACTCAAGAGCCGGACCACTAAGCACGACGCTTGAGACATCGCCGCCCCCGTCTTGGGAGCGATGGAAGTCCAGCGAGTTGCGTACATCGCCGACGATCTCGCGGATACCGTTCTCAAGCACGAGGCGTATATCCGCATCGGATACGTCCTCAGCCTGGGCCTTGGGCTCCTCTATGGGCTCCTCGACACTCTGCGGCGGGGCATCCTGATCGGATACCGCGCTCGCCTGGGGGTCCTGGGCCAGCGCCCAAGTCTCCACGGACTCGGCCTCTGGCACCTCACCAAAGCCCTCATGGAAGTCCACCATCGGCTCCTCATCCTCGGCCTCGTCAGCTGCCTCTTGCGCGATCTCGTCAGGCGCGGGCTCTGCCACCGCTTCCGGCTCCGGCTCCGGCTCGGGCTCGGCCGGGCGCAGGTCGATCGCGGCCAGCAGCGCACGTGCCTCCGTCAGCGGGATTCCGCGACGCTCGGCGACCTCCGCTGCCATCGCCTCAAGGCCACCGCCGACTACGCGCGTGAAGCGGCACTCAAGACCCTCGGCGATCGCCATGTTGGTGAGCCCGCCCACGTTCAGATACAGCACGCGACCTTGCGATTCGGCGTCGGCACGGTACAGCGAGCGAATCAAGGCAAAGGCGGATAGGTCAACGCCTTCAGGGCGCAGCCCCGCGGCGCGCACCGCGCTCAAAAGCTTTTCAACCATGTCGCGCTGCGCGGCCACCACGACCACACGCTGGCGCTCGCCGTTGGGCGTATCGATCAGGCCGAGTGACTGATAATCGAGCACGGCGTTTGAAAGTGGCATCGGAATCTGGTCCTCTGCCTGGAAGCGCACCGCGGCTGCCAACTCCTTGCGGTCGGTGACCGGTGGCAGTTCCAGCACGCGCAGCACCGTGCGCTGGTTGGCGACACCGATACGCACGCGCTTGCTCAGCCGGTCGTCCTTGAAGATCTGCCGCAGCGTCTCGCTCAGGAGGCTCTCGTCCAGCACCTCGCCCTCGCGGATCGTGTCCGGCGCGAGCGGTGCTCCCGCAGCGTGCCTCACGACAATCGAGCCGTTCACGTCAGCCTGTACGGCCGCCACGTAACCGGGCTGGATGTCC
Organism: Solirubrobacteraceae bacterium; assembly: GCA_025449845.1. Taxonomy (GTDB): domain Bacteria; phylum Actinomycetota; class Thermoleophilia; order Solirubrobacterales; family Solirubrobacteraceae; genus Palsa-744. Next base: position 8,635 of record JANWIP010000032.1, read on the forward strand.
AGACCCACCAGTCCAGCCCCGCTGTTGCGGCGGCCAAACGAAAGGCTCAGGTTCGGTTTAGAGGCTCTTGGCATTTGAAGTTCCGTCCGGCACCAGGCTGGACACGCTCCCGTAATCGGCCCCTGCTTCAGATCCCTGAAGACCTGCAAGATCCCATTGACCATTCGTCCACCCCACTTGGGGTACGCGGCGGATCGTGCTATCGACGCGAGCCGCTTCGCAGCAGGCACTGCACCAGCTGACTAGTGCAGAAAGGTGCTCGTGTACCAATCCACGATCGGCTGTCCGGCGAAGACGGCAACGATGCCGCCCAGGGCGAGGAACGGACCGAAAGGGACTGCTGTCTTGCGACCTGCCTGGGCGCCCTTGCGCGCCATGATGACGGCGCCGACCACCACACCAGAGACCAACGCGATTAACAGCGCCGGGGCAACCGCCGCGCCGAGGAACAGGCCCATCACCCCCGCCAGCTTGACATCGCCCATACCCATCCCGTTCGGGTAGGCCAGCGCCGCCAACAGCAGGAAGCCACCTGCCGCCGCTCCCGCGATCAGCCGTCCGGGCTCGCCGCTGGGGTCAAGCGCCGTACCCAACACCACCGCCAGCACCGCGCCCGTCGCCGTCAGGCGGTTCGGGATGATGCGATGTTCCAGGTCGATCAGCGCCGCCGGCACCAGCAGCAGTACGAGCGTCACCGACAACGCGATCCCCGCCGCCGTTTCGTGCGTAAGCACCGCCCCGATACACAAGAGGGCGGCCGCGGCCTCCACTAGTGGATAGCGAGCCGAGATATGCGTGTTGCAGCTGCGACACCGGCCTCGCAGCAGCAGCCACGACAGGACCGGGATGTTGTCGTAAGGCTTGACCGGCTCGCCGCAGTTGGGGCAGTGCGACGCCGGCGTTATCAGCGACTCCCGGCGCGGGAGACGGTATGTCACGACGTTCAGGAATGACCCGACGATCGCGCCCAGCACTCCAGCGAAGGTGGCCTCCATAGGAAGGAGATCGACCTTCACCGGGCTGGGCTTGAGCGGTGCGCCGTGACCATCACTTCTCGGTCGAAGCGGCGCGCGCACCTACCACTTGCCCGTGGGACAGCCGCCCTTCTTCGTTTCAACTTTCGCGACGCATGTGCGGGTGATCACGCCTGCTTCGTTCTTGATCGTAAAGGTGTCTTCCGTCTGCTTTGAGACCGACTTGACTTCGTAGCCCGTCGCCGACGCGCTGAGCACTGAGAAGGTTGCCACTGAGACGTCGTTGAGCACTGGCTCGATTTCCTGTAGTTCTTTGGTTTCCATTCCCAGATAGCTGCCGTTGTGATCGGTCGAGAACGTCTCGGCTGCGTTCTGGCCGGTGCGCACCTGCACCTTGGCCGCCGCGTCACTGGCCTTGCTCTTCTGGTTTAGGAACGCCGGAATGGCGATCGCGGCCAAAATACCGATGATCAGGATCACAACCAGGAGCTCGATGAGCGTGAAACCACCCTCACTCTTCAAACGCCGGCGCAGTCGGTACAGCAGCATCAAAATTCTCCTGGGTACGGTTGGGAAATCACTTGTCCTTCGGCATATGCGCACCGCGCCTTAATCAAGCATTCAGATTCGCAGACAGATAGAGACCGACAAAGAAAGGAGGCGACCTGTAGGCCGCCTCCCGAGGCTGTCATTGGATACTGGCCGAGCACAGCTCAACCTATAGCCCTACCACTTTCCGCCTGTAGGACAGCCACCCTTCTTGACAGGTGTGCAGGTTCGTTCGATTTCACCGCCGGCTAGACGCTTGATGACAAATTCGTCACCCGACGTGTTGGACTTCGACTTGACTTCATAGGTGCCAATCGCAGCCACTCC
>JANWIP010000033.1 GCA_025449845.1 Solirubrobacteraceae bacterium
GAGGCGCTTGATGGGTTTCTTGCTGAGCTCGTTGAGGGTGGTGTTAGGGCGCGTGAGATCCCGGTTGGTTATGCGTCGCATTCGTCGCAGATCGAGGAGATCCGGGAGGAGTTGTTGGACGCGTGTGCTGGGGTTGTTCCTCGTTCGGGGGGTGTGCCGTTTTATTCGACTGTGACGGGTGGGCTGCTCGATACGGGTGAGTTGGATGCGGGGTATTGGTACAGGAATTTGCGTGAGACGGTGCGGTTTGATGCGGTGACGAGGGTGTTGTTGGGTGAGGGTCGTCGGGTGTTTGTGGAGGTCGGTCCGCATCCGGTGTTGTCGGTCGCGGTGCAGGAGACTGTCGATGAGGTGTTGGGTGATCCGGATGGGGCGGTTGTGGTTGGGTCGTTGCGTCGGGAGGAGGGCGGCGCTGAGCGTTTTGTGTCGTCGTTGGCTGAGGTGTGGGTGCGGGGCGTGGATGTTGATTGGGCGGGGGTGATCGGGGGTTCTGCGCAGCGGGTGCCGTTGCCGACTTACGCATTCCAGCGTGAGCGTTACTGGCTGGCAGGTGGGTCGAGTGCGGGGGATGTGTCCTGCGCTGGTTTGGTGTCCGCTGGTCACCCGCTCCTTGGTGCCGCGGTGGGGTTGGCTGGTGGTGATGAGTGGTTGTTCACGGGTCGCATCTCGCTCGAGTCTCACCCGTGGCTCGCTGATCACGTCGTGATGGGCGTTACGTTGGTGCCTGGTACGGCGTTCTTGGAGTTGGCGTTGTACGCCGGCAGCCAGCTCGGCTGCGAGCTGGTGCAGGAGCTCACGTTTGAGACCCCGCTGGTATTGGGCGGGGGCGGCGCGGTGCAGTTGCAGGTCTCGGTCGGCGAGCCCGATCAGTCGGGTGCGCGCTCGTTGGGTGTCTATTCTCGTCCGCAGGATCCCTTTGCTGAGGGCGTGTCCTCTGAACAGGAATGGACGCGCCACGCCAGCGGTTTGCTTGCACCTCATGATGCGCTGGCCGGTGAGCGTGCGGCGGTCGAGGATCAGGCGGCGGCGCTTGCTGGTGTGTCGTGGCCTCCGCAGGGTGCTGTCGCCGTGGATATCGATGATTTCTATGGTCGCGTGGCTGATGTCGGCTTTGATTACGGGCCGGCATTCTCGGGTCTGCGGGCCGCGTGGCGGCGTGGGAATGAGGTTTTTGCCGAGGCGGCTCTGTCTGAGGATCAGCGTCGTGAAGCGGAGACCTTTGGCCTGCACCCGGCATTGCTGGATGCCGCCCTGCAAGTGGCGTCCGTCTGGCTATTCGGGCAGACCGCTGAGCAGCAGAAGTTGGGGGTGCATGTGCCGTTCTCTTTCGGCCGCGTCAGCCTGCGCACGGCGGGTGTTTCGAGCTTGCGTGTCGGTATGTCGTTCGCGGGTCTTGAGGGGTCCGCGGGGATGGGTGACTCCTCGGATGGGGGAGGGGTGTCGCTGGTGGTGGCTGATGACACAGGTGAGTTGGTCACCTCGCTGGACTTGGTAGTACGCGGGATCTCGGCGAAGGATCTCGCTGGGGCGCGGGGAGCTCCCGAGTCGTTGTTTGCTGTGCGTTGGACTCCGGTCGCGATCGGGTCCTCTGGTCCCTCAGCCGAGGTCTACGATGACCTTGAGTCTTTGCGGAAGGTTGTCGAGGGGGGTGGCGCGGTCCCCGCGGTCGTGCTCGTCGATCTCACGGCTGATGGTTTAGAGGTGCTGGAGTCAGTGCACAAGGTGGCCCATCGCGCGCTTGAGCTGGTGCAGAGGTGGCTCTCGGATGAGCGCTTCGCCGGGTCGAAGTTGGTCTTGATGACCAAGGGCGCCGTGGCGGTGAATCCGGAGGAGGGCGTGGTTGGGTTGGCGCAGTCGCCGGTGTGGGGTTTGGTGCGCTCGGCGCAATCGGAGAGTCCCGAGCGGCTTGTGCTCGTTGACATCGACGACGATCAGGCGTCTTTGGGTGCATTAGGCGGTGCGCTTGCGTTGGGTGAGTCGCAGTTGGCGGTGCGGGAGGGCGGCGTGTTCGTTCCGCGGCTTGCGCGGGCGGGTGCTCCGCCGGATGACGACGCCACGGGGATCGACGCTGAGAGCACGGTCTTGGTTACCGGTGGTACGGGTGTTTTGGGTGGTTTGGTGGCGCGGCATTTGGTGTCCGAGCATGGTGTGGGTCATCTGCTGCTCGTGGGCCGTCGGGGGTTGGAGGGGCAGGGTGCCTCAGAGCTACAGGTGGAGCTCGAATCCTTGGGTGCGAATGTCAGGGTCGCGGCTTGTGATGTGGCGGATCGTGAGCAGCTTGAGGTGTTGCTGGGTTCGATCCCGCAGGAGCATCCGCTTGGTGGGGTGGTGCATGCCGCGGGGGTGCTTGATGATGGTGTGATCGGCTCTTTGACCGCGGAGCGTCTGGATGGCGTGCTCGCGCCGAAGGCGGATGCCGCGTGGTATCTGCATGAGCTTACGGAGAGTCTGGATCTGTCGATGTTTGTGTTGTTCTCCTCTGCGGCAGGGACCTTGGGCAGTCCGGGGCAGGGGGGCTATGCCGCCGCGAATGCGTTCCTGGATGCGCTGGCGGCTCATCGCCGTGCGCGGGGTCTAGCGGGTTCTTCGCTGGCGTGGGGGCTGTGGGAGCAGGTAAGCGGACTGACGGGTGCGTTGAGCGAGGCCGACCGCTCGCGGATTGCGCGCTCAGGCATCGGCGTGCTCTCTTCGCAGGAGGGCCTAGAGCTGTTCGATCGCGCGCTCAGTGGGAGCGAGGCGTCGCTGTTGCCGGTGCCTTTGGATCTCGCGGCGTTGCGCGCGCAGGCCAGGGCAGGAATCCTCCCTGCCCTCTTCGCTGGCTTGGTGCGCGTGCCCACGCGCCGCTCACGCGATGCTGATGGATCACTCCTACGTCGGCTGGGCGGCACGCCCGAGGCCGACCGAGAGGGTGTGGTGCTCGAGATCGTGCGCGGCTACATCGCGGCGGTGCTGGGGCATGCCTCCCCGCAGGCGATCGACCCCGAGAGCGCGTTCAAGGACCTCGGGTTCGATTCGCTCGCCGCCGTGGAGTTGCGCAACCGCCTGGGCGCCGCGACCGGGCTGCGTCTACCCGCCACGCTCGTGTTCGACTACCCCACGCCCGCCGCGCTCTCCGCGTATCTGGTGAGTGAGGTTGGTACCGATACGAAGGGCTCCGCCGCCGAGGAGCCAACGGAGACGCTGACCTCGCTGTTTCAGCGCGCGCGGGATCTCGGAGCAGTCGTCAAGTTCATGGGAATGGTCGCTATGGCCTCGGAGTTTCGCCCGGCCTTTACCGAGCCACTTGTGGCTGATGGGGCCCCCAAACCAGTTCGGCTCGCCGAGGGTGCCGCGCACCCCAGGCTGGTTTGCTTTCCCTCGGTTGTGGCGATGTCCGGTCCGCACGAGTACGCGGGGTTTGCCGAGAGTTTTCGTGGTACCCGAGACGTACTGGCGCTCCCGCTGCCCGGATTTGCCAAGCGGGATCTTCTGCCCGCGACTATGCGTGTGGCGATGGAAACGCAGGCCGAGGCCGTGCGGCGCTGCGCGGCAGGTGCACCAATTGTGCTCGTAGGCCACTCTTCGGGTGGCCTGTTCGCCCACGGGGTAGCAAGTCATCTGGAGGGCATTGGCGAGGCTCCGGCGGCTGTCATTTTGATTGACGCTTTTTCATTCCAGGATCAAGTTGATCCCATAAAAATTCTCGATCAGACACTTGGCACACAGGAGATTCCGATTGCCGTTAACGATGTCCGCCTCACGGCAATGGGCGCTTACCTACGTCTATTGGCAAGCTGGGAGCCGCCGGAAATCAAAACTCCCACCTTGCTGGTTCGGCCCACCGAGCCGATGCCCGGCATGGCGTCCGAGCGGGAGTGGAGATCTGTGTGGCATTTACCCCATACAACCGTCGATGTGCCGGGCGATCATCTCACTATGATGGGAGAACATGCCGAGTCGACGGCGCAAGCGGTCGAGATCTGGCTGTCGACCGCGCTAGACGCTTGACAACACCGACGGCCATAGTAATGTATATGCTGCTGCACAACTACGAAGGAGGGTCGCCGCGTGGAGGGGATTGTGTGCGAGGATTTGCACAAGGCGTACGGCAAAGTGCAAGCTCTCGGGGGAGTTTCATTCACCGCGCGTGAAGGCGAGGTTCTGGCTCTCCTGGGCTCGAACGGATCAGGCAAGACCACCATGGTCCGTATCCTCACTACGCTGCTGAATCCCGACTCGGGCTCAGCGCGCGTAGCCGGTAAAGATATCCGTCGCGATGCGGCCGGCGTGCGGGCAGCAATAGGTTTTACCGGTCAGGAGACGGTCATCGATAAATTTCTCACTGGCGAGGAGTACATCGGTCTTGTCGCGCAGTTGCATCACGTTCCTCGCCGCCTGCGTGCGCAGGAAACCAAGGCATTGGTAGCCGAGTTTGCCTTGGAGGATGTCGCACAGGCCCGTGTGGGCACCTATTCGGGCGGTACGCGCCGACGCCTGGACCTCGCGTCGAGCTTCGCGGGAGCGCCGTCGGTGCTGTTTCTCGACGAGCCCGCGGTCGGTCTCGACCCGCACGGGCGCAAGCGCCTGTGGGAGGCCATCCGCCGGCGAGCCGCTGAGGGCACGACCGTTCTGCTTACCACCCAGCACATGGAGGAAGCAGACGCGCTTGCTGGATCGGTCGTCGTCTTGGCGCGGGGGCAAGTAATTGCTAGCGGCACACCGAGCCAGTTGAAGGATCAGATCAACCGTCGCACGGTCGAGTTGACCATGGCGGATCCCGACCACGCCGAGAAGGCAAAAGCGATTTTGGCTACACAGGGTGTTCAGGCAGCTGCAGGTGAGGCCCCTGACACGCTCGGCTTCATCCTGCTCAAATCAGACCCTTCACTGCTTGCGATTCTCAAACATCTCGACGCGATGAGTGTCGAAGTATCCGATATAGCCGTTCGCCGCCCAACGCTGGACGAGGCGTTTCTACACCTCACTACAGGCGCGGTGGAAGATGTATACAAACCCGAACCAGCTGAGGTTGCGTGATGACGTTAACAATGATCGGATGGAGGTTCTCCGATGCAAGCGCGCTCGCGCGCCGCAGCATACTCCGCTTTATACGTTCCCCCGACGTCATTGCGTTCTCGGTGATTCAGCCATTCATGGTGCTGCTTTTGTTCCGTTACATCATGGGCGGAACGGTACCGCTGCCCAACTACACCGAGTATCTGTTGCCCGGAGTATGTGCGTTTGCGGTACTCATGGGGTCGGCAACCATCGGCATTGGACTTGCCGAGGACCTTACCTCGGGTGTAGCCGACCGTCTGCGGGTGCTGCCCGTCGGACGGTCAGCGTTGCTTGTCGGTCGAGCGTTGACGGACGTCGAGAAAAACACCATTATCCTCCCGTTGATCGGAGGGCTGGGCCTAATCGTCGGCTTTCACTTCGTGGGCTCGATTTCTCACATTCTCCTCGCGGGGCTGTTGCTTTTGGCGCTTGGGTCCGCATTTGCCTGGATCTCGATGACGACCGCGATCGTGACCGGCTCTGTCGAGTCCACACAGGCGATGATGTTTGTGACCGCGCTGGTATTCAGCTTCACTTCCTCCGGGTTCGTCCCAGTCTTCACGATGCCGCCTTGGCTGAAAGAAATCGTCGAAATCAATCCAGTCACTCATGTAGATAATGCTGTACGCACGCTCACAACAACCGCGCATGGCCCGGTAGGCCACAACATCGCCTTGGCACTGATCGGGATTGCCGTGATTCTCTGCGTGACGATCCCAATCGCTATCAGACGCTACACGCGCTATTCGCAGTGAGCGAGAGCGTGTTGCCAGCGGGGCCCAGCCAGCCGGCGATCGTGCAGACATTGCGCTGGCTATCGCAACCGGTGTCGTTCATGGAGTCCTGCCGAGGACGCTATGGCGCGAACTTCAGCGTGCGCTTTTTGGGCTTTGGGGGGCCGCTCGTGATGCTGTCCGAGCCGCAGGCGATCCGCGCGCTGTACACCGAGCGCAGCAACGGTCTGCCCCCCGGTCGCAGCTTGGCGCAACCCGTTCTGGGCGCCAGCTCGGTAATGCTGCTGGAGGGCGACGAGCACCTGGCCCAGCGCAAGCTCATGCTGCCTTCGTTTCACGGCGAGCGCATGCGCTCCTACGAGGGGCTCATGCGCGAGACCGCCGAACGCGAGGTCCAGAGCTGGCCCAGCGGCGAGCCATTCGCGCTATATCCGCACATGCAGGCCGTCATGATGGAGGTGATCCTGCGAGCGGTCTTTGGCGTCAGCGACTCAAGCCGCGCACAACAGCTGCGCAAGCTGCTTGGCGAATTGCTGGATCGGAGCGCCTCCGGCGGATGGCAGCTGCGGTTGCTGCTCGCGAGCCGCTTCAAGCGCGGCGGCCTGCTGGCGGCTCCGCCCCGTCTGCTGCGCGTCATCGACGAGGTACTGCTGGCGGAGATCGCCGAACGGCGCCTCGATCCGCGCCTGGCTGAGCACGAGGACATGCTCTCGCTGCTGATGAGCGCCCGCATGGAGGACGGTGTCGCGATGAGCGATCGTGAACTGCGCGATCAGCTGGTGACGCTGCTGCTCGCCGGCCACGAGACGACCGCGACCGCTTTGGCATGGACGCTGGATCTGCTGCTGCACAACGCGCCGACGCTTGAGCGCCTGCTGGAGGAGCTGGAAGGCGGCGTCGGCGATGAGTATCTGCGCGCGGTCATCGCCGAGTCCCTGCGTCTGCGCCCCGTCTTGCCGCTGGCCGGAAGGCGCCTGGCGGTAGACCTCCACGCGGGCGATCTGCATCTGCCGGCCGGCACCGATGTGACACCCGCGATCTGGTTGACACACACCCGCCCGGATATCTACCCCGAGCCTTATGCCTTTCGCCCAGAGCGCTTCCTCACAGACCCGCCGAGCACCTACGCATGGATTCCCTTCGGCGGTGGCCTGCGGCGCTGCCTCGGCGCGAGCTTCGCTGAATTCGAGATGCGCGTCGTGCTCGAGACGGTACTGCGCCTGCGCGAGCTGGCGCCCGTCAGCCCCGAGACCGAACGCATCGCGCGGCGCAATGTCATGTTCTCGCCCCGCAACGGCACGCGTGTGCGCGCGAGCACCAAGACCAAGAGTGCAGCGAAGATCGTTACTGCATCGTAAGCCGCTTGGACCCCACCCTCTTTGCCATCAGCGATCTGCACGTCGGTCATCTCGAGAACCGTCGCATCGTCGAATCTCTGCGGCCGCAATCAGACGCCGACTGGCTGATCGTCTGTGGAGATGTGAGCGATACGCTCGAAGATGTCGAGTGGGCGTTGAAGCTGCTCGCCGCGCGCTTCGCAACCGTGATCTGGGTTCCCGGCAATCACGAGCTGTGGACGTTGCCGGAGGACCGCACTGGCCCGCGTGGGGAGCGACGCTATCGACAGCTGGTTGAGACCTGCGGGCGCATCGGCGTTCTCACCCCCGAGGATCCCTACCCAGTGTGGTGCGGACGGGGCGGCCCGGTGAGGATCGCGCCGCTGTTCCTGCTCTACGACTACAGCTTTGGGCTCAATATCGCCCCGACCAAGGAGGCAGCGCTTGCGCGTGCCCACGCGGCTGGAGTGGTCTGCGGCGACGAGTTCCTGCTGCACCCCGATCCCTATCCCAGCAGAGAAGCCTGGTGTCATGCCAGGGTCGCCGAGACGGGGCTTCGCCTCGGCGCTTGCGATGGAGAGCTGCCGACTATCCTCGTCAATCATTTCCCGCTGATCGACCACCCCACCCGGGTGCTGTGGCACCCGGAGTTCGCGCAGTGGTGTGGCACCAGCTTGACCGCCGATTGGCACCGCCGCTTCAGGTCCGTGGCCGTGGTCTACGGACACCTGCACATTCCCCGCACCAGCTGGCACGACGGTGTCAGGTTCGAGGAGGTCTCACTCGGATACCCGCGGGAGCGCGCCCGCCGCGGCGCTCGCGCGCGCGAGCCGCTGCGTCGGATATTGCCGGTGGAGGGCTGAGATGCGGTGGGGAGCTGAGATGCCGGTGGAGGGCTGAGATGCCGGTGGGGAGCTGAGATGCCAGTGGGGAGCAATGAGATGATCGCGGAGATTCTGCCCGCTGCGGTGGTCGCCGTCGAGGCCCGGAGCGATCCCCCGGACGTGGTGTTGTTTGCCGCGGAGCAGGCTGTCCTCGGGCGGGCCGTGGCGAAGCGTCGCCGCGAGTTCACCACGGCTCGCGACTGTGCCCACAGGGCGCTCACGGTGCTTGGTCTGCCACCGCTGCCCATACCCAGCGGGCCTCGCGGTGAGCCCCGCTGGCCGATGGGCATCGTGGGAAGTATCACCCACTGCCACGGCTACCGTGCCTGCGCCGTAGCGCGCGCGAGCGAGCTGCTGGCGCTTGGCATCGATGCCGAGCCCAACGAGCCGCTGCCCGCCGGCGTACTCGGGGCGATCGCCAGGCCCGAGGAGCTGCCCCAGCTATGCCAGCTGGCGCACACGACACCCGCGGTGCACTGGGATCGCCTGCTGTTCAGCGCCAAGGAGTCCGTCTACAAGGCCTGGTTCCCGCTGACCCGGCAGGAGCTTGGCTTTGAGGATGCGGTGCTCGCCATCGATCCCCGCGCCGGCAGCTTCACGGCCCGTCTCTTGGTTCCCGCGCCGCCCGCGGCGGATGTGCGCCCGAGGACGCTGTCGGGGCGCTGGCTGGTGCGCGACGGTCTCGTGCTCACCGCTATCGCCCTCCTCGCGCCCGCGGTCCCGATCGCGCTCGCGGTGCCCGATGAGTGAACGCGGCTTACTCGTTCTGCCAGCGCGGTGGGCGCTTCTCCGCGAACGCCCGAATGCCCTCACGCATGTCCCGCGAAGCGAACGAGGCGCGCCGCAGCTCGATCAGCTCCTGCTCAACGTCCGCCGGCAGACTGCCCTCGGAGTGCAGCAGCGCCGCGATCACACGCTTGTTGCCTCTCTGCGCCAGCGGTGCGTGGCCGGCAAGTTCCTTCGCCAGTTCCAGCGTGCTCGACTCAAGCGTGTCGCTTGCGGCAATGCGATTGACCAATCCCCACTCAAGCGCCGTGGAGATATCGATGTAGCGCCCCAGCAGGAACAGCTCGCGCGTCCGCGCCGCGCCGATCGCGTCCAGAAAGCGCCGCAGGCCCATGTGCGAGTAGACCAGCCCGAGCCTCGCGGGAGGCATGCCCAGCTTGATCCCAGCTGCCCCAATGCGCAGGTCGCATGCCAGCGCCAGCTCCAAGCCTCCCCCGATGGTGTGGCCCGGCAGTGCCGCAAGCGTGGGGTAGGGAAATGCCTCCAACGCTTCGATCGCTTCAGTGAAGGGATGCGCTATCAGACGCTCCGCGCGCTCCTCGAACTCGGCATCGGGTATTTCGCCGATGTCATAGCCGGCCGAGAACATGCCGTCGGTTCCGGTTACCACCAGGCAGCGGACTGGCGACTGCGCGGCGGAGATCTCTGCGACCGTCGCGGCGATAGCGTCCAGGATCGGGTGGTCGAGCGCGTTGCGCTTGGCCGGATTGCGGATCGCCAGCCGGGCGATACCGGCAAGCGGTTCGTCCAGCAGCAACTTGCCATCGGCCAGCTCGCGTGAGACATTTGCGTGCATCGCGCCGAGAGGCTAGCGACTACTTCAATACGACCAGTGTGTCGCCCTCGTTGACGGCCTGGCCCTCCTCGCAGCGGATCTCGCTCACGGTGCCCGCGTCTTCGGACTCCACCGGCATCTCCATCTTCATCGACTCCAGAATCGCCACCGTGTCGCCCTCCTCGATTTCGTCGCCCACCGAACACTCGATCTTCCACACTGTGCCCGTGATGTGGGCCTCTACCTCAGCCACTATGGGAACCTCCCGCAGGGCCGGTGGCCCCGGTCAGGGGCACCGATCGGTGCCCGTCCGCGTAAGTTGAGCCGGCTCGTGCCGACCGCGGGGGACAATACTCGTCGCTGGCGACCGATCCATGGACTCCAAGGTCTTCATAATCCTCACCGCCCGCAACGAGGCCGATCGTCTCGGTGACACCCTGCGGGCGCTCACGGAGTCCTTTCCGGGCGCGTCGCTCTGGGTGGCCGACGACGGCTCCAGCGATGCGACCTCCCAGATCGCGCTCGCGGCCGGCGCCACGGTCGTGCGCATCGAGCGCTCGCTCGGCAAGGGCTCTGCCGCCACGCTTGCGGCGCGACGCGCCTTGGAGGAGCTGCAGCCGCACGGAGACGCTCTCGCGATCCTCTGCGACGGCGATCTTGCGGGCACCGCGGGGCAGCTGCCGCAGCTGCTCGCGCCGCTGCAACGCGGGGAGGCCGATATGACCGTTGCCGTCTTCGCTCGCCGTCTCGGCGGAGGTGTCGGTCTGGCCGTCGCCTTTGCACGCTGGGCCATCCGCCGTCGCTGTGGCCTGTTGCCGCAAGCACCCATATCCGGTCAGCGGGCACTGCGGGCCCAGGCGCTGCGCGATGTGTTGCCCTTCGCTGCCGGCTTTGGCATGGAGATCGGCATGACCATCGACGCCGCGCGCGCCGGCTATCGCGTGCGCGAGGTCGAGCTCGACCTGCAGCATCGCGCCAGCGGTCGCAGCCTTGCGGGATTCATCCACCGCGGGCGTCAGCTCGCGGACTTCGTGCGTGTCTACGCGGCCCGCCGGTGAGTTCCCTGGGCAACCGGCGGGAGGGACTCGTCCAGACGGGCAAAATGGATTGCACAATGGCTTGGGTTCGGTTATAAATGAACAGCTGCGATTTGCATGAGGAGCATGGGGAGGAGGGGTCATGTCCGTAACCGGACAGCCGGGTTCGGACTATCGCGCTGCCACTGTGCCAGTGGTTGAGGGGTCCGCCGTGGTCACTGGCGGGCCGGCCTATGACCGCTTCTCCAAGGCCCATCGTTGGGGCGTCGCCATGGTGCGTCACCGGCGCCTTGTATTGGTGCTCTGGGTCTTCGCGCTGATCGCTTCGGCCGCTTCCTACCCCTCTTTGCAGCACGCCCTCGGGGCGCCCAACTATCTGGTTGCTGGCTCGCAGAGCGCTCAGGTGGAAAAGCTCGTCGAAAAGCGCTTCCCCGATGTTGGCACCGAGGACGACGCGCTCGTCTTCTACTCGGGCGCGCACACCGCCACCGATCACACCTACGAAAAGTTCATCACCTCGCTGAACACGACCTTGGCTCATCAGCAGGGCGTCAAGGGTGTCCTTGGCCCCTTTGACGAAAGCGCCATTGGGCAGATCTCCGCCGACGAACACTCCGCCGTGTCCGCCGTCGCGCTCACCGGAGACTCACAGCAGCGCTTTGAAAACGCCGCTCGCCTGCAGAGCGCCGTACAGCGGGCCGTGCATGCGAACGGCAACGGCATCCAGGCCTGGTTGACCGGCTACTCCCCCGTCACCAAGGATCTCGTCAAGGTGCAGACCCACGATGTCGAGCGCGCCGAGGCGATCGGCCTGCCCGTCGCGCTCGTCATGCTGCTGATCGCGCTCGGCTCGCTGTTCTCCGCCTTCATCCCCTTGATGCTTGCCGGCGCCGGGCTGCTGCTGACCTATGGCGCGCTTGCGATCGTCATCCAGTTCTCGCATTTCGACAACTTCCTCATCTCCATCGTTGCCATGGTCGGCGTCGGCATCGGTATCGACTACGCGCTCATCATCGTCAGTCGCTTCCGCGAGGAGTTCGCCCGCCGGCCGCGCGGCGGCGATGAGGAAGCGCAGGTGGCGGATGCCGTTGGCGTCGCCCTCGCCACCGCTGGGCGCACCATCCTCTTCTCCGGCGTGATCTGCGGGCTGGCCATTCTCTCGATGCTCGTCCTGCGCGCCGCCGTCTTCCGTGAGATCACCGTCGGCGTCATCGCCGTCGTCATCTGCACGCTGCTCGCCGCGCTCACGCTGTTGCCCGCTCTGCTCGGGCAGCTCGGAACGCAGATCGATCGCGGCGCGCTGCCGCCGCGCTGGCAGCCGGCCAACGCGCGCCGGCGCGGGTCGGCGGGCGATTTCGATCAGCCTGGTGGTTGGGCTCGTTGGGCGCTGACGATGATGCGCCATCCCTTCCCGGCCATTGTCATCTCGGTGACCATCCTGCTGGTCGCGGCGATACCCGTGCTCGGCATGCAGTACGGGCTCAACCTTGGTGTGTTTGCCGTCTCCGAAGCGCCTTCGGGCAAGGGCGAGCAAGTGCTCGCGCACTCCTTCGCTCCCGGCGCCGTCTCGCCCGCGCGCATCACCGTCACCGGTGGCACCCCCGGCGCCAACGGCACCGACGTGAAGGCCGCCAAGGCGCTGACCGAAATGCTTGAAAAGGACCCCCGCGTGGCGGGGGTAGGGGAACGGCGCAGCTCCGCCGGCGTGCTGCTGAACGTCGTCAACTCCGTCGCCGTTGACTCCACCGCCGCCAATAAGTTCATTCTGCACGTACGCAACGACCTGGCTCCTCCGCTGCGCGCCCGCTGGGGCACCACCGTGCTCGCCGGCGGTGCCACCGGCATCATGGTCGATCTCGCGCACGAGACCAGCGTCAGGTTCCCGCTCGTGCTCGCGTTGATCCTCGGCTTCTCGCTGTTCTTCCTGCTGATCGTCTTCCGCAGTCCGCTGCTGGCCATCAAGGCGATCCTTATGAACCTGCTCGCCACCGGCGCCATGCTCGGCATCGTCGTCTGGGTCTTCCAGGACGGTCACGGTCAGCAGCTCTTCGGTTTCACCAGCACCGGCTTCATCCAGTGCTTCGTGCCGCTGACCGTCTTCGCGCTCGTCTATGGGCTCTCGATGGACTACGAGGTCTTCCTGATTCGCCGCATCCAGGAAGAATGGAAGCGCACCGGGGACAACCGCCGCTCGGTCGCCATCGGCGTCGAGCACACCGCCCGGCCGATCGCCGCCGCCGCCGCGATCATGGTTGCCGTCTTCGGCAGCTTCGTCACCGCCGACCTGCTCGAACTCAAGCAGCTCGGCTTCGCCGTCGCCGTGGGGATCGCGATCGACGCCACGCTCATCCGGCTTGTGCTCGTGCCTGCGCTGATGCGTGTCTTCGGCGACTTGAACTGGTGGATTCCCGCCTGGCTCGACCGGATCTTGCCCAAACTCGAGCCGGAGGACCCGCCGGCTCCCTAGGCGGCTTCGGCGATGGCGCGATGAGAGTTGGTCCTCTGGGTTGCCTTTGTTGCTGACGCTAGACGGGTGGGTCCTTTAGGTTGCCCTGGGAATGATCCTCGCCATCGACCAGGGCACCACCGGCACCACCTGCCTCGTCTTTGACGAGCAGGTCCAGCTGGTTGGTCGTGCCTACAGCGAGTTCACGCAGCATTTTCCTCAGCCCGGCTGGGTCGAGCATGATCTTGATGAGATCTGGAAGGTCACCCATGCCGTTGCTGGGCAGGCCTTGGCGGAGGCGGGCGTGCGCCCCGGCCAGCTGCTCGCCGTCGGCATCACTAACCAGCGCGAGACCGTCTGCGTCTGGGATCCTCTCACGGGAGAACCGCTGCACAACGCCATCGTCTGGCAGGACCGCCGCACCGCCGCGCGCTGTGCGGAGCTGCGTGCCGCCGGTGTCGAGAATCTGGTGCGCCGCCGTACTGGCCTCGTGCTCGACCCTTACTTTTCCGCCACCAAGATCCAATGGCTGCTTGAGCACGTGCCCGGGCTGCGCGAGCAGGCCGAAAATGGCTCCGCGGTCTTTGGCACGATCGACTCCTGGCTTGCCTTCAAGCTGACCGGCGAGCACCTCACGGACGCCTCCAACGCTTCGCGCACCATGCTCTGCGACATCGCCTCTGGTGAGTGGGACCCGGAGTTGCTTGGGATCTTTGGCGTTCCTCAACGGGCTCTGCCGCGCATTGTCCCCAGCGCCGGCGTTCTGGCTGAGACCCGCCCCGCGGCGCTGCATGGGCACAACGTGCCGCTTGCTGGCATCGCCGGCGATCAGCAGGCCGCGCTGTTCGGTCAGGCCTGTCTGGATCCCGGCATGGGCAAGAACACCTACGGCACCGGCTCGTTCGTGCTGCTCAACACCGGTCCCAAAGCGCCTGCTCCCGCGACGGGGCTGTTGGGAACCGTGGCCTGGGATATCGGGGGGGAGGGGGGATCGATCGGGGAGGGCTCGACGGCACGAGTTTACGCGCTTGAGGCATCCATCTTCGTCACCGGCGCCGCCGTGCAGTGGCTGCGCGACGGTCTGGGCATCATCGCGCGGGCCTCCGAGGCCGAGGGACTTGCCGACTCCCTCACGTCCAACGAGGGCGTCTACTTCGTCCCTGCCCTCACCGGCCTCGGCTCGCCTCATTGGGACCCTGAGGCGCGCGGCACCATCGTCGGCCTCACCCGCGGCAGCGGCCGCGCGCACTTTGCACGCGCCGCGCTTGAGGCAATCGCTTACCAGAGTCTCGATGCCGTGCGCGCGATGGAGGCGGCGTCGGGGCAGCCGCTGCGCGAGCTGCGCGCCGATGGTGGCGCCACCGCCAACCGCTGGCTCATGCAGTTCCAGGCCGACATGCTCGGGGTGCCCGTGGTGTTGCCGCAGATGACTGAGACCACTGCGCTCGGTGCCGCCTTCCTCGCCGGCCTCGGCGTTGGGCTCTGGAGCACCGCCGATCTGCGCGGTGCCTGGCGCGAGCAGGCGCGCTTTGAGCCGCGCATGGGCGAGGGCGAGCGCGCCGAGCTGCTTGGCGGTTGGCACGCTGCCGTGGGCCGGACGCGTAACATTGTGGCGGCCGATAGGTAGAAAACTTTGCAATGAACGATCTCGCCTCAATGCGCGAACAGGTCTACAGCGACCCGCGCCCCAAGGAGCACTTCGACCGCTTCCACGAGCGCGCTCGCACGCGCGAACCGGACTGGACCTACGAGGCCACGCGGCTGATCACCTCGCTCTACGCCTACAGCCTCCTGCGCACCCGTGCGATCTCCACCGACAAGGTCCCCGGTCGCGGCGCCGTGATCCTCGCGCCCAACCACTTCTCCTTCATGGACCACTTCCTGATGGGCTGCTACCTGCGGCGCAAGGTGCGCTTCATGGCCAAGTCGCAGCTCTTCAAACCGCCGATGCAGTTCGTCTATACCCACGGTGGCGTCTTCCCCGTGCGCCGCGGCGCCCGAGACGAAGAGGTCTTCACTACCGCCAAGGCGATCCTCGCCCGCGGCGGGGCCATCACCATGTACTGCGAGGGCGGGCGCTCACGCACTGGCAAAATGGCCACCGAGGCCAAGCGTGGCATCGGGCGTCTTGCGCTTGAAAGCGGCGCGCCGATCGTGCCGATCGCTATCCATGGCTCTTCGCATGTGCGCAACTGGAAGCGCCTGCGCTTTCCGCAGGTCACCGTCCAGTACGGCGATCCGATTCGCTGGGAGCCGATCGAGGACCCTTCGCGCGAGCAGCAGCAGGCCGTGGCCGATCAGGTCCTCGCCGAGATCCGGCAGCTCTACGCCGGCCTGCAGGAACACGGCCGCAAGGGCATCCTCAAGCGCGTTCGCGCCGAGCGCCGCGCCAAGTTGGTCGCGCCGCAGGCGCGATGAGCGCTGGTGGCACCGTGCGCGGTGCGGGCATGGCTGAGCCGGACGCTGCGGGCATGGCCGATGCGGGGGCCGTGGGTGCCGCCGCGCTGCTGCGACCCGGGCTGCTCCAGGGCGTCTCGCTGCTGCTGGCCGGGCCGACGGCGCCATTGGGCGGCGCCGTCGCGGAGGTCTTCGCCGAGTTGGGCGCCCGTGTGTCGAGCTGCCTGCCCGACGGCGAGGACGAGGCAGCCATCGACCAGGCTGTCGCGGGGGTGGGTGACATTGACATGCTCGTTGTTGACGGCGCCGGGCTTTTCGGGGACGGCGCCGGCACGGCGCTGCGCGCCTGCCTCGACGGGGCCTGGAACGTGACCCGCGCTGTCATCAACCAAGCCTTCCTCCCGACTGAGCACAGCGGGCGCATCGTCTACCTCGCGCCCGCGCCCGATGCGGGCGAGCAGGCGATGGCGGCTCGTGCCGCGCTTGAGAATCTCGCCCGCACGCTCTCCGTTGAGTGGGCTCGCCACGACATCAATGTTGTGACGATCGCACCGGGCTGCGCCACGTCCGGCGCTGAGCTGGCCGCGCTTGTTGCCTACCTCGCCTCGCCCGCCGGGACCTACTTCTCAGGCTGCCTGCTCGACCTCGACACGCTCGCTCGCTGAACTCCCGGACTGCCTGCTCGATCCTCGGTTGGCAGGGCCGGCGCGCTAGTGACGTACAGAGGCTGGGCACGGCACCGTGCTCGACGCGCTCGCCGTCGTGCCATCCGCGAAGGCGAGGTCAGCCGCGAAGCGAAAACCCCCGCGCGGGCACCTGCCCGGCAGCGCCACGCCTTCCGGGTGATAGCCCACCGTCCTGCCGTGCACCGTCTTGAAGTACGTCAGCCCTTCCGGGCCCAGACTCAGCTTCATGCTCACCATCGAGATGTCTGGAGCTCCGGGCAGTGACGGGATCAGCGGTACCGACGTGCTCAGGCTCTGGCTCGCACCTCCGAACAGCACTCCCGGGAAGATCAGCTGGGCCGCCACCGGCGAGCCCGCTTCGGCATACAGCAGCACCCCGATTTCTTCTCCTACCGGTGGGCCCATCTCGGCCTCGATGCTCGCCAGCTCCGTCACCGGTTCCGGTCCCACCGGCACCTTGATCTGGGCACTTCCGAAGCCCAGGCGCGCATCGGTCGGGCAGCCTTCCGAGCCGTTTGCCAGCAACGCCGTCGGGTGACAGATCGACAGACCCAGGCTGCTGCCGATCAGTTCCAGGTTTGCCGGTATGTGCATCTCAAAGCGCGTCACCGGCGAGGGCAGCCCATCGCTCGTGCCTGCCACTCCGATCTCAAGGCCCAGCTTCAGCGTCGTGCTCTTGCCGAGCCTGTACGGCGAGAACCCCGCCGACAGCTTCACTGTCTGCGTTGCTCCCGCCGTCGCGGGCCATCCTAAAGCCATCGTTGCCAGCAGCAGCGCGGCCAGCGTCCAACGGCAGCGCATTCAGGTCTCAGACCCTTGAATGCGCTTCGCCATTACAAGTGGAAGCTGCCCTGCATATGTGTCGTCGCGTGGAAGGTGCGCCGGTCCACCACGCCGCTGAACTGCAGGTTGCGACCCGATGCGTGTGCGTAGCGACCCGTTCCGCCTGTCACCGACATCACGCCCGTGAAGTACACCTTGGCTCCCACCACATGGCCCTTCGTGGTCGTCGAGCCGCTGATTGAGCCGCCGCTTGAGTAGGCCGCGAACGTCGCTCCCCCAGAGGTCGAGGTGACCGACGTGAAGCGGATCGCGATCGTGCCCGACTGGCTGCCCGTGAAGGTGCCCTTCTCGTTCAGCACGTGCCCCGGCCGGCCGACCAGACGCAGGTTGGAGTTCACGTTGAACACCAGCGTCTTCGCTGCCACCGCGCTCGGGCCGTTATGCGCCGGAGCGGACGGCACCACAGCGGCGATCACTCCGAGAGTTGCTGCCGGGATCATCAGCCACATGCGGCGCCTCATCGCGCCTTGCAAACCATGCAGCAGACCTCCACCATCACCCATGCCCTTCATCTTACTCCCCATTACCCCTCCATCTCTTGGTTTGCGGGAATGCTATCCAGCTTTCGCACGGCGCGTGCCGCTGAGTGATCCGTGTCACCCAGCGGCTGGCACGCCTCAGCTCGTCATGCCCACGAACTGGCCGCCTGTGATGTTCAACACCTGCCCGTGCACATAGTTGCCCCACGGCGAGCACAGGAAGAAGATGCCGCCTGCTGCCTCCTCCGGCGTGCCCGGGCGGCCGAGCGGGATCAGCATCGAGGCCATCTGGCGCAGCTGCTCGGGGATGCCCAGCTGCACTTTCTCGCCGCCGATCTCCATCGTGTTGTCCTCCTGCTTGGCCGCTGTCAGGCGCGTCTCGATGAAGCCGAACGCCACCGCGTTGACGTTCACCTTGAACTGGCCCCACTCCTTCGCCAGCGTCTTGGTCAGGCCCGTCACGCCGGCCTTGGCGCTTGAGTAGTTCGCCTGGCCCGCGTTGCCCATCGTGCCGCTGATCGAGCTGACGTTGACGATCTTGCGGAAGACCTCATTGCCTTCCTCGCGCTCCTTCTTGGCCGGCTCGCGCAGATGCGGCGCGGCGGCGCGGATCACCTTGAAGGGCACCACCAGGTGGATGTCCAGCATCGCCTGGAACTGCTCGTCGCTCATCTTGTGGATCGGCGCGTCCACCGTGTAGCCCGCGTTGTTGACGATGATGTCGATCTTCCCGAAGGACTCGATCGCCTTCGCCACCAGCTGGTCCGGGGCGTCGCTCTTGGTCAGATCGCCCGCGAAGACGGCCGTCTCGCCCGCGATCTCCTTTGCTGCCTGCTCAGCGATGTCTCCGTCGAGATCGTTGATGAGCACGCTTGCGCCCTGCGCGGCCAGCAGTTCGGCGGTGGCGCGTCCGATGCCTCTTGCCGAGCCTGTGACGATCGCGGACTTTCCGTCGAGAACTCCCATAGCCCTTACCGCTCCTTGTCGATTGCAAAGGCCGCAGGTTATAGCGAGCCGCTCCGCCTGTGATTATCACGCCGAAGTCCTGTGTGTAGATGGCGCCTGCTTGGCCGTGCGCCATCGAGCTCGGGGGGTGCGCGGAGACGCCTATTGCTGTGTCTCTGTAGCGCGCGTCGAGGATGTTCGCCAGGTGTTCGGGGGAGTGCACCCAGGCTTCGACGATCGCCTGTGGCGTTGCCAGGCTCAGCGTGCCCCAGGCGATGTTCTCGCCTACTTCGTAGCCGATGCGGTGGTTGTACACGTAGCCACTTGAGCGCAGCCGATCCAGGGGGGTGTCCCCGCGCGGGCCTACGTGGTCGAAGTAGTCGCCGAAGGCCATGTCCTCCGTGTGGTGCTGGGAGGCTGTTTCTATGCGGGCGTTATCGCGCAGCGGGTTCTCGCCGTGGCGTTCTCGCACTTGGTTGACCAGGCACTCGGTTGCTGCTCTGATGCGGTCCAGGTTGCCTGAGCGGGGCATCAGGGTTGCGTCGGGGCAGGGGGCGTCGGCCGCCGCGTTTAGCGGGGTCAGCAGCGGGGCGGCGCCGCAGGCGAACATCGCCAGGGCAGTCGCTAGCGTCGGGCGGACTCTTGCCACGCATGGGTGATCGGCGCGTTGGGCGTGGGCATGAGGGGGTTTGGGGGCTTCTGGACATCTGTTGGGGTCTAGAGGCTTGATGTGGGTTTATCGTCCGTCGTAGGCGGCGAGGGTGCGTGGTGGGCGGCCGGTGAGCAGGTTGATGTGCATGCCGAGTGTGAGGGCGAGGAGTCGCTGGGCGATGCGTTGTACGAGCCCTGCGAGTGTCTTGGCGAGATGTTGTTCTAGGCGCATCTGGCGTTTGAGGTTGGCGAAGACGCTCTCGATCACCAGGCGGATGCGGGCCTTTGCGACCTCACTGGGAGGCCGCGGACCGGAGCGGTGGC
>JANWIP010000034.1 GCA_025449845.1 Solirubrobacteraceae bacterium
AGGCACTAGCCGAGGTAGGCCCCCGCAGAAAGCGCATGCCGCGGGAGCGACAGAGCATCACCCACAAGTTCTCGATCGGAGGACACGAGGGTTACATAACAGCCGGAATGTATGAGGACGGAAGCGTCGGGGAGATCTTC
Organism: Solirubrobacteraceae bacterium; assembly: GCA_025449845.1. Classification (GTDB taxonomy): domain Bacteria; phylum Actinomycetota; class Thermoleophilia; order Solirubrobacterales; family Solirubrobacteraceae; genus Palsa-744. The sequence continues at coordinate 141 of JANWIP010000034.1, forward strand.
CTAACGGATATCGGAAAGGAGGGCTCGACATTGCGGGGAATGATGAACTCCTACGCAACCGCAATCTCCATCGCCTTGCAGTACGGAGTCCCGCTCGAAACCCTGGTACAGAAGTTCAGCTACATGCGCTTCGAGCCCGAGGGCATCACAAACAACCCCGAGATCCCCTTCGCGAAGTCGATGCCCGACTACATCATGCGCTGGCTAGCCAGCCGCTTCATGAGCACAGACGCCCAGGAGGAGCTAGGCATCCTCACCCCCGAGGTAAGAGCCCGCAAGGCCGCCCAGGAGGCCTCCCAGTCAGTCATATCCTCCGACACAGCAGGCCCCGCCGAACCCACTGCCTCGGCAGCCGCAAGCGCAGCCCCAACAAGCGCCCTGACAGACACCCCCCCCGTGGTCCCGGCCAAGCTCCAGGGTCTGGACCTGGGCCCGGCGTGCAGCCAGTGCGGAGGCATGATGCAGCGCACAGGCAGCTGCTACACCTGCTCAAGCTGCGGCAACAACACAGGCTGCGGCTGACGGCCTCTGGCTAGAAGTCCCTCCCGCGTCTACCTTTTTGGTAGAATTCTACCGTGAGCCTGAATATCAAGGACGAAGAGGCTGTGCGCTTGGCCACCGAAGTGGCGACGCTGGCGGGAGAGAGCAAGACACGAGCGGTCAAGGTGGCGCTGCAGGAGCGTCGTGAACGTTTGGCGCTCACCGCCACACCCGCGGCCCGCGGAGCTGGCCTGCGGCGATTCCTGGAGCGAGAGGCATGGCCGCAGATACCGGCCGAGGCGCTCGGCCGCTCCATCTCGCGCGCTGAGCGCGAGGCGATTCTCGGTTACGGCGAGGGCGGCGTGTGATCCTCGACAGCTCTGCGGTGATCGCGGTGCTGCTGGCCGAGCCTGACCACGAGACCATTGTCGATCGGCTGGCCCAAGCGCCTCAGGTGGCAATCGGGGCGCCGACCCTCACCGAGTGCGGGATAGTGCTGAGTGCGAGACTGGGAGCTCTGGGCCAGACTCTGTTGGGTCGCTTTGTACAGGAAGCCGCATTGACGATAATTCCCTTCGGCCCAGATCATTGGGTCGCTGCGGTCGATGCGTATCTTCGCTTTGGGAAGGGACGACATCCGGCAGCCCTCAACTTTGGCGACTGCATGTCTTACGCCACGGCCCAACTCGCCAATGCACCTTTGTTGTGCCTGGGCAATGACTTCATGCAGACCGACCTCAGGTTGGCCGACTGACTACGCTCATGCGACCTCTGAGGCCGCATAGGCCCGCGACTCCGCCAGCGGCTCCTGCCCGGCGGCGACGAGCGCGCTGTGGCGCGAGCGCACACCGATGAGCCGGGCGCTGGCGATGGCTCCCACGGCGGCGATGGCCGCGGCAAGGTAGAGGGCATTGTGCAGTCCATCGACGTAGGCGAAAGGCGAGCCGTGTCCGACGGCGGCGGCAGCGGGCACCAAGGCTCCGAAGACGGCGACGCCGAGCGCGATGCCGGCGTTGCGGAAGGTGTCGTTGACGCCGGCCGCGAGACCCCCGTGGCGCTCGGGAAGCGAGCTCAGCGCAACGGAGCTGAGGGCGGGGTTGAAGAGGCCGGTGCCGATGCTGGCGAGCAGCTCGCCGGGCAGCACGAGCGTCCAGGATGAGGTGGCGGTGATGATCGTCATCAGCGCCATGCCGCCGGCCACCAACGCGAGGCCGCCGGAGATCATGAGACCCGGGGAGGTGCGTTCCACAAGCGGCGCGGAGGCGCCTGAGATGACGAACATGAGCACGGTGCCCGGCAGGTAGACGAGACCGCTGCCGACGGCCGAGAGGTGCAGCACCTCCTGGAGATACAGCGTGAGGTAGAGGTAGATAGCGAAAAAGGAGGCGGAGATGGCAAAGGCCGCGATCTGCGCGCCGGTGAAGGCGGGACGGCGAAAGAAGCCCAGCGGCAGCATCGCCTTGGGTGAGCGCGCCTGGATCGCAATGAACAGTGCCAACAGGGCGGTGCCGCCGATCAGCTCGGCAAGAATCACGGGACTGCCCCAGCCATCGATGTTGCCGCGCAGCAGCCCCAGCACGAGCAGGAAGAGGCTCGCGCAGAGCGTGGCCTGACCGGGCAAGTCAAGCGGCCGGGGATGGGGATCGCGCGACTCGGCAACCCACACGCGCGTGGCCAGCAGCGCGAACAGGCCGAGCGGCACGTTGATGTAGAAGACGGCGCGCCAGGAGATGCCGCTGGTGAGCAGCCCGCCGACGAGCGGGCCGATCGCGAAGGCGGCGCCGATCGTGGCACCGTAGGCAGCGAAGGCCTTGGCGCGGTCGCTGGCCTCGGAGAAAGTGGCGGAGATGAGCGCCAGCGAGGTGGCGAACATGAGCGCGGCGCCGATGCCCTGCACGGCGCGCGCGATGTCGAGCACGACGATCGTGCCCGAGAGTGCGCAGACGAGCGAGGAGGCCGTGAAGATGGCGATGCCCCAGGCAAAGACGAGGCGCCGGCCGAGGCGATCGGCGAGCGAGCCGGCGCTGAGCACGATCGTGGCCAAGGTGAGGGTGTAGGCGTCGATGATCCACTGCAGCCCCGTGAGGCTGGCGTTGAGATCGTGCGCGATATGCGAGAGGGCGGTGTTGATGACCGCGATGTCGAGCATCAGCATCGCGGTGGCCAGGCAGGCCACGGCGAGCGTTCCTCGTCTGCTTATACGCCCACCAGTCATTCCCGCGCTCCCTTCAGTAGGTCGTTCGAGGCCACTGACCCCCACTCTAGAAGGGCGCGCCTGAAAGAAGGGCGCGCCTGAAAGCCGCCGACCAGCCCCTGGGCAAAGCACGCTCGATGCGAAGGGGCCAGAGGCGTTGACCCGAAGCCGCATGGTGCCCGGAGCGCATGGTGACCCGGAGGTCACCGGCCCCCTTGGACCGGTGACTGCCAGGGGCCGGCGTGCTCTAGGAGTTCAGACGGCTCTTGAGCGCACTGGCCGCGGAGAACTTCGCAGCCTTGCTGGCGGCGATGTTGATCGTCTCGCCGGTGGCGGGGTTGCGTCCCTGCCGGGCGGAGCGATGGCTGACGCTGAACTTGCCGAAGCCGGCGAGTGCGACCTCGCCACCCGCGGCCAGCTCGTCGGAGACTGTCTCGATTGCGGCCTCAAGTGCCTGGCGTGCCTGGGTTGCGGGCAGCCCGGTGCGCTCAGCGACCTTGTCAGCCAGATCGTTCTTGGTCATTGCACTCCCTTCTCGGGTGTTATTCCTGCGGGCAGGCTAACGACTGGCGAGGACAACTACACGGAAACCCTTGCTGGAGGCGCCATCTGACGCTCGGGAAGAGGTGCAATGCGGGGCCGTAGAAGACCCGCGGCACAGGTCGCCCACAGGCAGGCCAGCCAGCAGCCGCAGGCCAACCCCACGTGCACCCAGACGAGCTGAGTGGGCAGGTGGGTCTCGTACTGGTCGAGGCCCACGGCCCCCTGCAGCGCGATGAGCACGCAGAGCACGGTCAGCGAGCCGCGCAGCACGGGATCGTTGGAGCGCCGACGCGCAAGCCACCATACTCCCAGCGCCATCAGCCCGAAGGCCAGGCCGATCTCGCCGTGGCGGTGGATGACGAAGTCCATCGTGCCCTTGCCGTTGAAGTCCAGGCGATTGATGCGCTGCCCAGGCGAGCCCCCGGCGTGGGGGCCGGCGGCGGTGGCGGCGGTGCCGGCCAGGATCGTGATGCCGCCAAGCACGAGCAGCGCGCGCACGCTCCCCACGAGCAACCGATCGCCGCCCGCCGGGCGCTCATCCGCCTCATAGGTGGCCCGCCAGGCAAGCGCCGTGGCTGCGGCCAGGATGAGCATGGAAAGCGCGAAGTGGCTCATCACCCAGCCGTAGTCCAGCGCGCCGCGCACGGTGAAGCCACCGAGTATCGCCTGGCCCACGACGCCTAGGGGCAGCAGCGCGCCGAGCCAGACGAGATCGCGACGGTAGGGGCGTCGGCGCAGTGCGAACACCCAGGCGGCGATCGCGGCGAGCGAGACGGGCACGGTGATCATGCGGTTGGAGAACTCGATCACGGCGTGCGTGGTCAGCGGGGGATAGGCGTGGCCGTAGCAACGGGGCCAGTCGGGGCAGCCGAGGCCCGAGCCGGTGAGACGTACGGCGGCGCCGCTGAGCACGATCAGCGTGAGCGCGCCCAAGGCGACGTAGGCCACGAGCGCGTACTGCCGAGGGGTGACGGTGAAGTCGTTGGTGCGCTCACGCAAGCGCTCCAGGCGGGAGGGGGCAGGGATTGGCATCGGCCCCTAAGTCTGCCAAGTCCGCTTGGCGATGGCGATAGCGGCGGCGATGCCGATGACGCGAGCGCGCTTTCCGCCCCTCAGTGGTGGTGGCGACGGTGGTGGGGCTTCTTTTCGCTCAAATGCACGATGGAGATGTGCGTGGTGGAGGTGTTTTCGAGCTTGTCGATGGCAACGAAGGTCAGCACATGGTGGCCCACCGAGATCTTGATGGCCCCGAACCAGCGCATTTCGGCAACGGTGGAGGTCGGGTAGGTGTGGGTGTAGAAGTAGGGCACCCAGTTGCGCACAAGGTGTCCATCCCAGAAGAGCCGCACGCGGCGGATGCCCACGGGGTCCGAGGCGATCGCCCGGATGCGTAGCTTGCCCTTGTAGCGCTGGCCGTCAAGCGGCGCGGCCAGCGTGATCTTGGGACCGGCGAAGTTGCCGCAGGTGCCCGTCTGCTGGTCGCCGTGTTCGAGGTAGTCGTGCATCGCCGCGTAGGCCGGCTTGCGCGAGCCATTGGCGCGCAGCAGCCCCGAGGTCACGGCGCCCGAGTCACCAAGCGGGTACCAGAGGGCGACCTGCACATAGGGGTCTTCGGCCATGCAGTGATAGGCCTGCGTGAGGAAGCTGGCCTGCTGATCCTCGGAGACGCCCTCGGGCTTCTGACCGGCCCAGGCGCCTTCGGGGCAGGTGGCCGAGGTGGTGCGCCAGCTGGTCTCGGTCATCCAGATCGGCTTTTCATCGCCATTGGCGGCCTCGGTGGCGTGCACCTCGCGATAGGCCAGGAAGGAGTCCTGGTCCAGGCGCTTGTCGGGGTCGCGCAGGAAGGTTTCCGGCGAGGCGATGTTGCAGGCGGTGTCGGTGTGCACGCCAACGGCGTCGAAGTAGCCCTTGCCGCCGGCTTCATAGACGCCCTGCAGGAAGTTGTAGTCGTTACCCGTCAGCCCTCCCAGCACAACGGCGGCGCCGGGGTCGGCGGACTTCACAGCGGTGTAGGCGGACTGCAACAGACGCGTGTAGGCACCGGGGTCGGGCGCGCCGGCCCACCAGCGCGAGGCGTCCTCCTCGTTCCAGATCTCATAGGCCACCGGCTTGCCCGCCCAGCGCTGCGCGAGGGAGTGCAGCAGCGCGGCGTAGTCGGCGGGATTGGCAGGGGGTGCGTTGGCGGCCGTCGAGCCGCTCTCCCAGGAGGGTGCGCCGACGACGTCGAAGATCGCGTGGTCGCCCTTGGGCAAGGCGTTCAACAGGTGGTCGTATTCGGCGAGCCAATTCGGCGCCTGCTGCCCGCGGGCGGGTTCGATGTCTCCCCAAGGCACGAACACGCGCACCCACTTGGCCCCCAGTGCGGTCGCCTGTTCGACGGCGGCGGGGCTGACGCTGTTGAGGTTCACGCCGGCTTCGGCGCCGATTGCCGCGGGGCCCAGTGCGGCGGTGCTCACCGTGCCACTCGCCAGGAAGGCGGCGGCGATAGCGAGACGCCTGGTGATGCTGCTTGAAACCCTGATCCTCACGATGTCCCCTTCATCGACCTAAAGGGTGGCAGGCACGATCCATAATGTCCTCAGTTGGCCATATGCACGACCACAGACTTCATCCTGGGTTTGACCAGCGGGCAGGGGTTCCGGAGGGAGTCGTGGATATCTGGCGGGTGGACCTGCGGGAGGTGGATGAGGAGCCATTGGGGCTCCTCTCAACCGCTGAGCGCGAGCGTGCGGCGAACATCGCCAACCCTGCTCGCCGCGCACTATGGATGCGCGGGCGAGGCGTGTTGCGGACGCTGCTGGGCAGCTATCGGGGGTTACCCGCGGGACAGCTCAAGTTCGTGTTCGGTGAGCACGGGAAGCCGGCGCTGGCCGAATCCGTCCTGCACTTCAACCTGTCCCACTCGGGGCCCCTGGCGCTGTATGCGTTCACGCACGGCGCGCAAGTGGGTGTCGATCTCGAGCAGGAGCGGGAGCGGGAGCGCGCGCGCGACGAGTCGGCGCTGGCGGAGCGGCTTTGGGGTGCCGATGTGGCTCAGCAGTTGCGTGCAATGAATGACGTGGCGCGGAAGCGAGAGTTTCTGCGCCTGTGGGTACGTCACGAGGCGGCGCTGAAGTGTCTCGGCGGGAGCGTGCTTGAACCGCCAGAGGTCGGCGGGCCAGACCCGTCCCTGGAGCCATGGATCGTCGAGCTGGACCTGGGCCCGCGAATGGCAGCCCTCAGCTCAGAGATGGCTGCTGCAGTGGCGGTCCGGGATGGGCCGAGAGAGCTGTGCTGCTGGGATTGGCCCCGCTCAGGGCCTAGCGGAAAGGCAACTCGCGGCGATCTCCGTGACCAGGGCGGCGGCTGATCAGTCCGTAACTCGTCGGGACTCCTCGGCGACTTCGCCCCTAATCACACTAACTCGTGACCTGGCGGCGAGCCAGGAGCAGGACCACGTCCGCGTGGCGTGGCCGGTCAAGTATCGGAGTTGCTGCCCAGAGCACAAGGAACATGATCACCGAGGAGACTGTGGGTCGTGAGACTGTGTGGACCCGTGCCCATAGCCCTTCCCTGCGGATTGAGCTGAGCGGTCTTCGGCGGACGACCATGAACCCGTGCCGCTCGATCACGCGCTGCAGTGCGGCAGGAGTGAAGTAGTGGATGTGTGGGCTCGGCAGGCCGTACTGCCAGAGACGGAGATACGGTCCACGAAACCTAACGCGCGCTAGTCCCGTAGCAATACGGTAGGCGAGGCCGGACGCACTGGGGATGTTCACGCTGAGCAACCCTCCAGGGCGGAGGGTGTGGGCACAGGCGTCCAGTGCTGCGTCTACGTCAGGGATGTGCTCGAGAACATCGTTGAAGCTGATTACATCCGTGCGCTCGTCTTCGCTGAGAGCCGCCGGGAAATAGCCGGGTCGGACGTTGAGCCCTCGCGAACGGGCGTGATTGACCATCTCCATCTCAGGCTCGATCCCTTCGGCACACATCCCACGGCGAGCCGCTGCTTCGACAAACCAGCCGTGTGCGCTTCCGACATCGAAGAGTCGCTTGCCCCCGAGTGGTATCTCCGCTGCTATCTCGTCGAGGATCTCGGCGTTGTTTTTATCCCGCAGCATCTTGAAGCCGGCGACGCGGCCTGACCGGTCGATTGGCTCGTGCAGCTCCGCCGAGTTGATCTCTGGCACCAGCAAGGAACGCCATGACCCGCATGCCGGGCACTCCGCCGACCACTCTGCGACGCGAACGCGGATCGGTGAGCTGCAGGCGATGCACGGCTGACCGTTCAGGTCAGGCAGAGAAGGGTCATGGTTCATGGCGCCCAAGCCTATCCCGAACAGAGGCAGGCAGATCGTCTTGGCTCTCCGCGGGGATCAAGGGCGCTGGCTGTGGGTCGCGGACGAATAAGGATATGTCGGCAGCGCCGTGCCCGCCGCGGCGGCTTTCTAGGCGGTGAAGCGGAAGGGTAGTTCGTCTGCGACGTCCGCCAGGCGAGGCGCGGTTGAGTCGCGCTGGGAGACCACCAGCTCCTCCAGCGGCAGCGGCCACTTGATCGCCACCTCGGGGTCATTCCAGGCGATGCCTCGCTCCACGGCGGGGTCATAGTAGGCGGTCTGCTTGTAGAGCACATCGGCCACGTCGCTCAGCACGCAGAAGCCGTGCGCGAAGCCGACGGGCACATACAGCTCGCGCAACCCCTTCTCATCGAGCTCAATGCCCTCCCACTCGCCGTAAGTGGGGGAGCCTTTGCGCAGATCCACCACGACGTCCACGATCTTGCCGCGCGCGCAGCGCACGAGCTTAGCCACGCCGTCGCCGATGTGGAAGTGCATTCCGCGCACGACCCCGCGCGTGGAGCGCGAATGGTTGTCTTGGATGAAGGCGTCCTGTGCGGGTATGCCGGTGGTGGCATGCCATTCGTGGCGGTAGGTCTCCACGAAGAAGCCACGATCATCGGAGAAGGCTTTGGGCTCGATCAGGATCGGGCCTTCTAGGCGTGTGGGGAGCGTTTGCACGCTGGGGAAGGCTACCCGTGCTCAATCGATGGTGCCCCGCGGGGCCACCCAGACGCTGGGGAAGGAGAGTGAGGTGTGTTCAGAAATAGCGTCGTAATCGCGGTCGTAGTGCAGCACGCCTAATTCGGCGCTGGCGGCCACGGCGGCGATGAGCAGGTCTACTGGCTTGACGCGGTGGGAGGCGCCGGGGGTGGCGGCGAGCTCGGCTTGGGCGCTGACGGCAAGCGCGGCGGCTTCGGCGGTGAGCGGCGCGTGCAGCAGAGCTTCCAGCTCGGCGGAGATGGCGGCGAACTGCCCATCGTCGCGGGCGCTGTAGAGCATCTCAAGCAGGGTGGGGGGACAGGTCCACAGCTCGCCCTTGGTGAGCGCCGTATCGAAGCGTTTGCGCGCAACGCCCCCGAGGCGTCCATCGAGCGTTCTCGCCCAGGCCGAGCTGTCGATCAGCAGCGCTTGCCGGTAGCCCGTCAATGAGTCCAGCCGTGCTCGCGCACCTCGTACGCGGCCTCAGCATCAAGGCCCTCGCCGGTGTGCAGCCGCTTAACTAGATCGCGGCGCAGCTCGGCCCGGCGAGCCTCTTCATCGCGCTTCTCCTTGAGCTCCTGCAGTCGCACCTGTGCGCCGCGGATCACCAGATCGCCCAGGCGGATGCGCTCGCCGCGGCTGCGTAGCTCATTCAGCGCCGCCTGCATTGGGGGCGTTTCGGTGATGGAGTGGCGAGGGTGGCTGGTGGGCATGGCCGGAGTGTAGCACCGAGGTACTGCACTTACTGCGCCTGCAAGCGGGCTAGCAGGCATTTACTTTATGCACGCCAGTTGTCTCGCAGTTGACACCTAGACATGATCTGGTCTCATATGTATAACAAACGCCGCGAGCAGTGGCGCTCGCTTCGTCGGGGCTCGCGAGGACACCGGCCAGGACGGATTCAGCCCATCGCGCGAGGAGGAGAACGATCTTGGGGGGAGCTTGCAGCAGCAGCCGTCCGGCTCTCATAGCCCAAGCATCGAAATATGGCGAGGCGCAGTGCAGTTGACCGAACAGCCAACCACGGTTGGATCGATCCCACGCAAGATCGTCCATTGCGCGTCGACGGAAGCGGCGACTGCAGCAGTCGGGTTCTTGCCCGTGATGGCCGGTTATATCTTTTACGGCCGTTGGCTCGACCTTTTTCCGCAGATCGAGTTCAGTACCTGGATGTGGTCGAGCGTTGATCTCAAGTGGTACGTCGTCAGTGCTTTTACACACCAGGGAGCCTTCTCTCGGAGCAGCTCTTTTCTCGCTGACAGCGCCACCAAGGCAATTTGCGGGGTTTCCATCCACTGCATCAACGAGCCAGGATTCTGGGCGATCCTCCTGGCGAGCTATCTGCTCTATTGGCTAATCGTTCGGCTCACAGGAAGCGTAATAGGTGCTGCGGTAGGTGCGACGCTGTGGTTGCTTTCGGTTCCTGTGTTGGACGCCTTCGCATGGCAGGCCACAATGGGTGACCGGCTGGTCACACTCTTTGGGCTGGCAACCGTTCACGCGGGGCTGTCGGCTATGCGGTGGGTCTCTCGTCGAGCAACGATTTTGCGGGTCGCAACCGCCAACGTCTTTGTCCTCGCCCCGGCTATCGTCGCTTATAACTCAAAGGAGATCTCTTGGCTTCTCTTGCCAAGTCTGATGCTTCTGGCGATCGCCCTCACTGACGACTGGCGGCTTGCTCCCATCATTCAACGAGGGAGTGTTCTCGTCGCGATTGCGGGCTACGCTATCTTCCGGACAATCGACACATTCGTGCTGCTTGGGGAATCCTCAGGGTCGCAGAGTCTTGATTTCGGTGGTGTTCCCTTTCACAATGCGAAGCTCTACATCGCCTATCTCACCAATCATTTGTACCTTGGCAAGGTGACGAAAGCGCTTCTGGGGATCACGCTGGCTGGCATGCTATTCGCGGTGTCTCGCTACAGGAGAGCAGGCCGAGAGATCAGGTCGCAGATCCAATTGATGATATGGGCGGCTCTGTCGCTCGCGGGAGGGCTGGTCATATGCCTCTTTACGCCCTCGCCAGGACCATATCTTCTGCTGCTTCCCTCGACTTTCCTATGGATCGCGCTTGTCGCACTGTGGCGCTCGATTCCGATAACGCACCGCGTTATCCGACCGCTTGCTGGACTGGGGATTATTGCAGCCCTCACAACAATTATGTTGTCTGCTTTGAGTGGCTCCTACTCCCTCTACGGGATGTGGTGTCATGGTCGCATAACTTCAGACGGTCCCTACCAATCATCGCCCGTGATGTGCCGGTCGGAGCCTCTGTCGACTTCGTGATCGGTGAAGCGCCCTTTGTTGCATATCGCTTCGTGGGTGAAAACGGACAGCGCTTCGTCGACCAGTTCATCTACCATCGGACCGCGTTTATGTCTACGGCTGAGGCGCGCATCAACAACGTGACGACACCGGCCACTTCGTTCTCCGGTTACTCGATCGTCTTCGGAAACGAACTAACCGTGACCAAGATCCTTTACGGTTCGCGGGTGATCTATCGTGCTCCTGCGACTCCGTCATGAACGAGATAATGTAAGGGATGACGGCCATAAATCGACTCCATGTTCAAAGGTCGTCCGAATCGATCCACATGAGGTGCCAATCCTTTTCGGTGGAGATACGCTCGATCGAAACCGCATCGTTCAAAGAGCGGAGGATCAGCTGGAAGGTGAAGGGGCTCTTGAGAAACCCGAAGCGAAGCAGACGGTATTCGCGCGCTCTGGGTCTTGACATCATCGTGACGATCGCCTCTACGCGATGGCGACGCGCCTCGCCTTCGACTTCGCGATAGAGCGTCGGCAAAGCGTTCTCGTCACCTTTCAAGACCATGACATCGAGCAGTGCGAATGAAGGCACATCGTTGAGGAGAGTCGCCCGCCCTACGGCAGCGGCGACCACTATGTCATTGCGATAGATCAAGAACCCTTGGTACTGCGTCCCGGGTGCACTCAGGCGCCAGTCATAAAACTCGGGGCTCTTAACCAGATGATTTTGAACAGATGCGGACCAGCTTGCCAGGAAGGTTTCAAATGCCACTAAATGAAAAAGCTCGCGCGGTGTCCCTATTCTTCCGTGATATTCCCTTTTTGCGGTAGAGCTACGTATGACCAGTGCTCGACTGGCGCCTATTGCGACATTTGCGAGCGGCGCGAGCCAAGGTACGCCCTTGGACTTCAGTATCGCGTTCGCCTTCAGAGGCTTTAGATACATCGGCAGCTCGAAAGCCACCTGCCAGCCAACCCGCAGGTGGCCGCCCATCACCTCAGGCCGGATCGGGTAGCCCGTAAGGAAGTCCAGCTCCGTAGCTTGCATTCTGGTCAAAGCAAACCTGCCAAGCTCGGTGAACACACCTCTTCCCCGCGCCTCAGAATGAGTCATGACGTCGCAGACCATCCCGGCGAGCATCCTGCGCTCACCGATTTGGTAAGGATAGGGGAGGGCTGCGTAGTAGCCCAGCATTTTGCTTCCCTCGGTCGCCGAGTACTCGTAAGAGCGCGGAGAGAGTGGAGAGCCGTGGAACTTCCACTGATAATGGTCTACCGACGTGGCAGGCCCTGACTGGTGTTCGGGAAAGGCGTTCTCAAACAGCGCGCGCTGCTCGGACAACCCCTCCTGGTGCTCGAACTCGGCGAACTCGATGCTCAACCGTACATGCCTCCATTGATGTGAAGGACCTGCCCGGTGACGTACGCGCCGTCATTGCTCAAGAGATGCATGACCATCCCTCCAATCTCGGCGGCGCTGCCAAAGCGGCCTGTGGGTATCTGCTGCCGAATGCCCTCACGGAGAGTGTCGGGCACGGTGTAGAGCATCCCGTAGTCGAAGTATCCGAGGGCCAGGGCATTGGCCGTGATGTGTCGCGTCGCCAACTCGCGGGCAATCGCCTTCGTGAAGCCGGCGACGCCGGCCTTTGCGGCACAGTAATGAGACGCACCCGCGACTCCGTCGAACGCCACCACGCTCGATATGTTGATGATCCTGCCGCCATCAGCCTCACGCATTCCCGGAATGAACTCCCGGCAAGCAAGGAACGTCGTGGTCAGATTGTTCGCAAGCACGTGCTGGAACTCTTCGAGCGAAAGCTTCCAGCTAAGGCCGTTGGAGGTCGAGCCCGCCAGGTTGATAAGACCCCAGACAGGCCCAAAGGCGGCGCTGATGTTCTCACCGAGCGCGCGGACATCCTCTTCATTTGACAAGTCGGCTCGGAAGCAGTGCTTCTCAGGGTCCAATCCGTGTTGGCGAACTGCGGCAAACAGCTCCTCTGAAGTGCTGCGGTATTGCAGGGCCAAGCGAGTTACGCCGTTGGCGAGCAGATAGTCGGCGAGCGCCACGCCGATCCCACCACTGGCCCCGGTTAATACAACTGTTTTGTCGCCCATCTGGTCGATGTTCATGCGAGCACTCTAGGGCGCGTGAGCGGTTGGGAGACGTAAGGGTGGGGTATTGCGGCGCTTGTGCTGCAGCTCGATCGCCGCCAGCAGACGCAGGACGTACCACACGCTTGCGAGCGAGCCGGCGCTTCCGTTGCCATGCGCCCTGGGCGCCATCGCGATCGGATGCTCGACGATCTTGGCGCCTGCGCAACCTGCCTCGATCAGAGCCTCAGCGGTGTCCCCAAGGTACTCCACGGGGTAGTCAGCGGCGAAGCGGTCGAGCAGGGGGCGACGTATGGCGCGAAAGCCTGAGCTCGAGTCGAGAACCCGAACGCCGCTGACCTTCGCGACCCTGGCCGAGAGGAGCTTCATGGCCAGGCGCCTGACACCGCGAACCGGATAGGGCTCGGCACCATGGGCAAAGCGGGAGCCGATCACCATGTCCGCCCCGGAGCTGCGCATGACATCGAGCAATACGCCCACCTGTCCAGGGTCGTGTTGGCCGTCGGCGTCGACCTGCACGACGGTGTCATAGCCATGCTGCAACGCCCAGCGAAACCCGCAGCGCAGTGCCCCTCCGACTCCCAGGTTCACGGGCAGGCGCAGCACATAGGCGCCTGCATCCAGGGCGCGCTCGGCAGTGCGGTCGACCGAGCCATCGTCCACGACACAGACGTTGTACTGAAAGCTGCGTCCTGCCTGGACCACGCTGCTCACACTGCGCTCCTCGTTGAAGGCCGGCACCACGAGCAGCACGCGACCGACCGCGCTCATAGTCGCCAACCAGTCTCGCTGAGGGAGGTCTCGGTGACGTCGCGCAGGGACTCGCGCTCGAGTTCGCGCAGGCGCTGCTCGACCAGCGCGGCATGCTCGGTGAGATCTTGGATGGCTCGATGAAGCCCAGATAGAGAGATCGAAAGCTGCAGGCAGATCAGGCCCAGAAAAACGATCAGCACGCCCAGCGAAAAGCCTGTGCGGGTGAAGCCCAGGTGGTGCACCTGCGATGCGGCGACGCTCAACAACGGCGTGCCGAGGAAACCGAGGACTGAGACCATCAACCATCCGAGGCCGTAACGAATGGAGAGCATTCGACGTCTCACCAAAATGACGGTCGAGACCATCAAGGCAGCCGCTCCGGCCATCACGATCACGGCCTGGGCGCTCATTGGGGGGCGGGCTCCAGGGCTGGGGCGACCCCGCTACGCGCGAGCATGAAGGCGCCGGGCAAGCTGGCGAGGAACAGCGCGGCGACTGACAACACGGATATGAGCGTGGCTTCGGTCGCTGCGATCGAGGCTCCGCTGAGCAGGACGACATAGGAGCCCTCACGAACGCCGAAGCCCCCGATCGATATCGGGATCAGAGTCACGACGGTCACGAGTGCAAGGACGACCGCGGCGGTAGCGAACGATAGATGCACATCGATCGCGCGTGCCAGCATCACGAGTTGCAGGGAGATCAGCGCCTGGAAGAGCAGGCTCAAAACCAGGAGCGCCAGCAGCATTGCCGGCTCGTGGGCATAGCTGTGCAGCAGCGAACGCGACTCCCGCGCCACCGACACAAATCGCTTTGGTATCAGGGCTCGCGCCAAACGCGAGCCGCGGAACACCGCCAGCGCGATCAGCAGTGAGCCGATGACGACAGCGGCGGTTACCCATGCCAGGAAGACCTGCGCTCCGTGCGGCACGACGGCGGGCTGAAAAGCGAATGCGATCCACGCGATCCCGAGCAGGCCGGCCAGGCCAGCGACCCGGTCGACGACGATCGTGACTGCTACCCGCGTGAGCAACGGACCGCGGCGAACCACGAGCAGGGCACGCGTGACATCGCCACCGACGTTCGTCGGGAGGAAGGTATTCGAGAAGGTCGATACGGCGTAGATGCGAGCAAGCCGTCGCGCCCGGAGGTGCACCCCGGCTCCGCGTAGCAGCAGCCACCAGCGGTAAGCACCGATCACCAATGCGATCAGTACGAGAGCGACGGCCGCGACGAAGTCGAGAGGATGGCCGTGGCGGAGCCGGACCGCCATCTGGCTCCAGTCAATCTGTGCCGCGACTATCCCCAGCAGAGCCAGTGTGACCACCACTCGAATGTGCTGGGACTCCGCCATCCATCGAGCCCGACGAACAAGCGCGCTGCGCTGAACTGCCGCTGACATCAGCTTGAGCCTATCGCCGGCAGATCGAGTGACGTGAGTTCCCGCGCGATCTCTCCGAGCGGTTGCCCAGCCCCACCGGCTGCAAGGACGGCTGCCTCCAGGCGGGGGAGAGTGGCGCCTCGACGGGTATGTACGATCCGGCTTGTCAGCCACCCGGCATGAGGCATCACGAAGAATCGCTCGTCGGGGTCGAGATCATAGGGATGCGAGTAGCTCCACGGAACGGCTGAGTCGTCCAGGCCACGGAGAAAGTATCGAGCAAGCGGCGAGGGCACATAGCGCAGATAGATACCACCGAGGAACGGAATCAACACGCGGCCGATGCCTCCGACCGGACAGGGCAGCTCGAGCAGGCCGTTGCTCCAGCGACATGGTTGGCGAGGGGCGCCGGGCCAGCCGTGCAGCGGATTTGCGGCGGGCAAGACGCTCGATGAGTAGGCGAAGCCCGCGCTGTATATCTGCTCGACTGCCCACTCAGTGGCCGGGGTCAGCGAGAAGATGGGCGCACGGAACCCACGCACAGGAGCCTGGGCGACGTCCTCGAGCAACTCCCGGCCTTCGCGCAGTTCGGCCTGCAGCCGGGCGGGTCCAACGTCCCCGAGCGCCACATGGCGCAGTCCGTGCAGCCCGATCTCATGACCGCCAGCGGCTACGCGCTGCACCAAGCGTGCATGACTGCGAGCGATCTCGCCTACGATGAACACCGTGGCGGTGATTCCCCGCTGCTCGAGAAAGTCCAGAAAGCGGTGGCTCATGGCCACGAAGCGCTCCTCCTGGGTTGGGGAGCTGCGGTGATCCTCCAGATCGAAGGTGACGGTCAAGGTCATAGGTAGGCGTGGCCACTCATTCCACGTTGTCAACTAACGGAGGTCATTGCCAGGGGTGCGTACGCTACCCTGCGCCGGTGCGTTCACCGGCGTCCGCTCTGCCCTCTTCCGCACCAGACCTTGAATCGCAGCTCGGTCCGCCGCGTTGTAGGCGACTGAAGTGAGCGTAAACGCACCACCGGTCGCACCCGAGACCCGCGTCGAAGCACGCGAGTCGCGGTCTGACTCGCACGGCACACAGGCTCGTTGGCTGGCCCTCATCTCTGCGCTCGTATGCCTGGCGCTACTGGTGGCGCAGATCGCTTCCGGTTGGCACATCCTGCACTCGAGCGGCTTCTACACCGCCCTGGTTGCACACAAATACGTATGGGCAAATGCGCTGGCGGCGGTGCTCGTGGCGGTGCTCGCAATCGCAGCACCCGGGCGCTGGCGCTGGCTGGCCGTGCTCGGCCCGGGCGCCTACCTGCTGGCGATCCTGCTCGCCACAGCCATCCCCGGCGGGCAGGCGTTGGCACTGATCGTCGCGATCTTGACGATGACGGCCTTGTGGGATACGGGCGAGCGACTACTGCGCAACCTCGGCGCGGATGCACTCGCGCGTATCGTGCCGGTCGCGTGGCTTGCCGGCATCGGACCATGGAGCATCGCGACGCTCGCCTTCGGGCGCATATCACTTGTGAAGTGGTGGACGGTGGGCATTGTCCTGGTGCTCGTCGGAGCGATCGGATCTGTGCGCCTCGGCGCACGCCTGTTGGCGCAACGTCGGTCGATCGCCGGCGAGCTGCAAGCATCTTCGGTGAGCCTTGCCAGCGCTGGCCTGATCCTGCTCACGTGCGGCTGGGCGGCGATCTACACGGCGGCCCCCGAGCTCCAGTACGACGCCTTGTACGGTAAGGCCTACCTGCCTGAACTGTGGGCTCGAACAGGTCACATCGGCCTGATCGTCCAGCACGTGCAGGATGCGGTCACTGGCTGGTTCCAGGTGCTGGCCACCAATGGTGACCTGTTCGGCGCGACCGCGATCGGGAGATACCTGCAGCTGATCGGCCTCATGTCCGCGGTGGCCGTGGTGTGGTGGTGGGGTCGGCGACACGGAGCGCTCGGACCACTGGCGGCCGTAGCGGTCGCAGTGACTCCTCACCTCTTCTGGCAGGCCAGCACCGCCGACGACGATCTGCTGCTCGCGCTCTGCGCCTTCGCCCTCTGCATCGCGGTTGTTGAATCTTTGCGCACCTACACGGGACGCGACGTGCGCGGCGTTGCCTTCGCGCTGGGGCTCATGGCCGGCTCGGGTCCCTCGCTGAAGCTGCACATGGTGCCGCTGTTCGCGTTTCTGCTCCTGGGCTGGGTGGCCGCCGGACGCGCCTCCAAATCGGTTCTGCGTCGATTTGGCTATGCCGCGATCGGAGCCGCGATTACCGGCCTGCCTCCACTGATACTCCGCTGGATAGACGCCGGAAACCCCGTCCTCCCTGCTTACAACAACATATTTCACAGTAAGTACTGGCCGCCGATCAACGAACAGGCCAATTTCCCCTTCTGGCAGCACCCGGGAACGTTCGGCCCGATCGACGCGATCTGGAAGGCTGTTGCCGAACCGACCCTGATGGCGGAGGTATCTCCTCCAGGAGCCTTTGGTGTGCTTGTTGGCGCGACTGTTCTGGCGGTGCTCCTGGGGTGGCTCGGCCGAGATCGCGCGCACGCCGCCCGCGTGGTCTGGATCGCCCTGCTCCCCGCGATCTTGTTGTGGTGGTTGAACTTCCGCTACCTGCGCTATCTCTTGCCGATCAGCCTCGTGTCGGTGGCGCTTGTATTGATGCTCACCTCGGGCGTGACCTTTGGAGCACGTGGTCGGCTGCTCGGTATCGTGGCCGTCACGCTCGCCGTGATTGCGTCCTTTCCCGTGACGATCGCTCAATTTTGGAATGTCCCAACCCACAAGCCGCCGGTGTATGCGGCGATCGGTCGCTGGAAGGCATCGAGCTACGAGAATGCGGCGCTCCTCGAGCGTCCGGCGATCTTGGCTTACAACCGGCTGGCTCCTCACGATGCGCGGGCGATCACCACCGCGTATGAGCGCGTATGGCTCAAGCCCGAACGAGACTTCTACAACATCCACTATGAAGTTATGCCGCTGATGAAGCTGAATGGGCCGACGCCCATCCCCACGACAGGCGATCAGGCGTTCGCGGATTTACGCAGGCTTGGGATCGAATGGGCGTTGGTCACCGACGTCGACCGGCTGCTGAACGAGCCCGGCTATCTCTCCCAAGTGCTCACTACGCATGGCAAGATTGAATTCGCTGAGCGTGGGTGGGACCTCTATCGGCTCGTCGCGCGACCCCCTCGGTCGACTCCCCTGTCCGCCTGCGATGCTGGCGGGAACGGAGTGCAAGCCTGCTGGGGTCTCGCGCGAACTAATGATCTGACGGTCAGCGTCACAAGAACCGTCCCCGTCTGCCCTGGAGAGACGCTGGCGGTAACCGTGAAGCAGGCAGCCGGCGGCAGCCCCTCCCCAGTGCTCGTCCAGTTCATCGGAGGCAGCGCCGAGAATGGGATACAGCCAGGTCAGACCGTTCCTGGCCTGCCCCAGCACATTTACGCGACTGCTCCACCTGGGGCCTCGAGCGCGGCGGTGACGATTAGCCCGCTTGCCGGGTCGAGCGTGACTGCGGCGTCGATCGGTAGATTCGGGCCGCCCTGCGCCGCCGCTCCTCGTGACGCACCCCGATAGGCTGTCGCGGTGTCCTGTCTCAGCAGGGGTCGCTCAATAAGAAAGAGGTCACGTGGCCATTAGCCTGCGACGCTCGATAGAGCGGCGCGAAGAGCGCACCGGTTGGCTGCGGCTGCCCAAGCGCGAGACAGCCGACCCTGTGGTCAAGCCCGCGCCATATCTGCCGATCTACGAACAGCTGCTTGCGCCGCTGCGGGATCAGAGCTTTACGCTGCTCGAGCTTGGCGTATGGGGTGGCGATTCGCTGCAGATGTGGCGCGATGCCTTCCCCCGGGCGACGATCGTCGGGGTGGACTTGGGTCCGCCCGATTTGCAACTCGGACCCCGCGTGCACGTGCTCCGCGGCGACCAGTCCGACGCGGAGCTGATGCGTCGCCTGCGTGAGGAGTATGCCCCCGCGGGCTTCGAGGTGATCATTGACGATGCCTCTCACCTTGGAGTCACTACTGCTCGTTCGCTCCAGGCTCTTTACAGCGAGCATCTGCGCCCGGGCGGCCTGTACTGCATCGAGGATTGGGGAACCGGATACCTGCCCGATTGGCACGATGGAGGGCGGCTTGGCGAACCGGTGAGCATCGCTGGCCTTGATGGCACCACGGTATCCGCGCCGGTCGAGCAGGCTGGGCCGGCGCCGATGCCGAGCCACGACGTCGGCGCTGTGGGTGTTGTCAAGCGCTTGGTTGACCACGCCGCGAGCGGCACTCTGCGGCTTGGGCAGCCCGATCTGGTCGGCGAGGTGCTCGCGATCGAGTCGATGACCGTGTGGGACGGCATCGTGGCGTTGCGCAAGTCCCATGCCTAGGGAGGCAGCTTCTGCCTCTGAAGTAAATAAAGTGCAGATAAATGAGTGGCGCTCCCCAAGGCACCCATGGCCCCGTATGCCTGCTTGGCTTCGGGCGCAGCGGCACATCACTGACGATGCGCGTGCTGAACCTGCTAGGTGTAGAGATCGGCCCCGAAGAGGACCTGCTTCCCCCCGGCGAGGTCGACAACGCGCGTGGCTATTGGGAGCCGCGCTGGATGATGGAGCTCAACGAAGAGCTGCTCGAACGGTTGGGCACGACATGGTGGCACCCCTTTCCCGGCGCCCCTGGCTGGGAGCGCAGCCCTGACCTTGATGAGATCAAAGAGCGCGCCCAAGCCTTGCTGGCAGAGAAGTTCGGCTCAGCGCGGCTATGGGGTTGGAAGGAGCCCCGCACCACATTGACGCTGCCCTTCTGGCAGCAGCTCGTGCCCGATGCTCGCTATGTGATCTGCCTGCGCAACCCGGCAGATGCCATCTCCTCGATTCAGCGTCGTCCTGAGCCCAATCTGCCGATCGGCGAGTGGGGGGATCTGTGGCTTGAATACACCGCGCGTGCGCTCAAGGAGACCCAAGGATGTCCTCGGCTCGTGCTCTTCTACGAAGACTACTTCGATGCCGGTGCTGAGCAGGTCGCGCGTCTGGCGTCCTTTCTCGGCCTCGATCAGCCGACCGGAGAGGATCGTTATGCGGTGCAGGCTGAAGAGATCGCGCAGGACATGCGCCATCACCGGACGTCGTCTTTGCAGCTGGCGGCCGCCTTGGGCATTGCGCCGGCGACACGAGCTCTGTTCCTGGCGCTGCGCGCCGCCGAGGATGCACGACGCGCTGATGCGGCGGGCCGTGATGAGATGCTCCCCGATGCGATCGCGCGCCTGGTTCCAGAGCTTTGGACCGAACGCCGCCTGCTGATTGAAGAACAGTCCGCTCAGGATGAGGAGCCGTTCGCTCAGGAGCAGTCGGTGGGCAGCCTTATCCGGCTTGACTCTCGAAATTGATCTCCACTAGCTCCGGGTGCTCGGCGTAATAGTCGAAGAACAGCCCCACTGCCTGTGCGGGCGCATACTCCACCCCGCGGATCTTGAACGGCGTGCCGGCAGCGGTCAGCTCGGCACCAAAGCGCAGTTCCAAGGCCCGCACGTGGTTGGCATGAAGCGGATAGAACGTCGATCCCAGCGGCTCTCCGGGCAGGCCCTGTAGATCTATCGCGCCAGGCACCCCAATCAGCTCGGTGATCTGTTGAGCCATCACGCCGAGCAGCCGATTCGCCGGATGGTTCATGGTGAAGAACAGCAGCTCCTCCCGGAAGGTGGAGGCGATGAAGGAGGTCACCTGGACATCGCAGTCGCGACCGCGGAGATCTAGCTCGGCTGTTGCATTTGCCGCCCAGGCCGATGCATCGGAGGGACGCTCAGGGTCTTCCAATAGGCGACAGGCGCCGGACACGTCGATGCCTGAGCCGTACGCTTCAAGGATTGTGCGGTCGTGGTAGTCAAACGGGCCATCAACGACAGGCTGCCCCGCGTCATCGCGCAGGTAAAAGAGATCGGGGAAATAGCCGGCCCAGTAGACGCTGGGCCAGCGCACCACGGTGGCGGAGCCGGCGATCCCCGCCAGCGTCTCGGTGCCGAGACCCAATCCGTCGCGATAGCCCTCATCCACTCGCTGCGGGATGACCACTGCGGCCTCGGCGACCGCCCGGTGCAGATCGGGCACCATTGTCTTGGGGATTTCGTGAACGGCGGGGAAGCGCACGAACTCGAATCGCTTCGTGAACTCCTGATTGGTGCTCAACGCCAACTCCAGGGCCGTTGCTTGGCAGTTTCCGACGACAACGACTGGGTCCATCAGCGGCTCTCCCCGGCGTCGTGCAGGCCATGCCTGAAGGGATCCCAATAGGAGATGTGGGATCGCTGCCTGCTGGACATTGCGGCGAGCATAGTGCCGACTGTCATATTCTGGACGGCGAAGCGCCGGAAGGGTCCGCACACGCCCGTGCAGCTCCTCGCGATCGATGCGATCACGAGCGCTGAAGCGATCTATCTGTGCCGGGGCGCCTCTGCCGGCGTGGGCATCGCTCGCAGTCGGGGGAAGTAGGCGTCACATAGTGGCTCGCACACGCTGCCGTAGTCGGTGCGTCTCGCATCTTCTGAAGTTCAGGACTCCGTCTGAGCAGGGATTTACTTGTGTCTAGCCTGTCCCAGGTTGCCCGATCCACCCTTCTTCTCCAAGTTGAAGATCGTCTTGGGGAGCTTAGGGACCGATCCGGGCGCGGGTGCGTTGTCGGGCTGGGGGGCCGACGGCGGAGTGCTTAGAGGACGATCTGCCATGACTAGGAGGCTAGCGCAGCTGCAGCGGCAAGGCCAGTAGTCTCCACAACGAGTGCGGCGAGCGCCAGGCCCAGGAACCACATCAGTCGCCTGACGGCCTTCGTGTTCTCCTCCCGCTGCTCCTCGAATGCGTCCGCAAGAGCCAGATCGACCATGGGTTGCTCAAGGATCTCCTTCTCCCATAGCGCACGATAGGTGGCCGGCGCGTTGACGCTGAAGGCAAGCTCGTAGGGCCGCAGAAGCAGCACGACGAAGACGAGCAGGCTACCTGCTCCGAGCAGCCCTACGACTGTGGCGAGTGTCTCGGCGACACTGCTGGGATGTCCGCCATGGAAGACTGGATTGGCGAGCAGAGAAGCGATCACGGCGCCGGCGGCGAGGAGGGTTGACCCACGGCTGCGTACCTCGGCGACCTGGCGCTCTTGCTCAGCGAGGGCCTCCGACCCAAGTTGGTATATGCGCTCCTCAAAGCTGGCCATAGCGGCCACAGCATCTCCGCTTTGTCGGACGGCTCAACCAGCCCGCTGGGCTGGCCTCCTAGCTACGGGTCGGCCGTGCGGGCTCGCCCGCGACTGTGGCGCCCTCCAGCAGCTTCCCGAGCCGCTCGGAGATCACCTGAGTCGAGCAGTGCGCAAGGATCAGCTCCTGGCCAGTGCGAGAAAGGCTGCGCCAGAGCTCATCGTCGCGGCAGACCCGGATCGTCTCGGCAGCCAGCTGATGCGGATCATCGGCGATCAGCATGCACTCCTCCTCGTGGCCGTCGAGCCCCTCGGCGCCGATCGGCGTGGTGACGACAGGCAGCCCGACTGAGAGCGCCTGGGTGATCTTGCCCTTCATGCCGGCGCCGTAGCGCAGCGGGGCGAGCATCAGCCGTGCGCCATCGAGCAGCGGCTGCAGGTCCTCCACCCAGCCGGTGACGTCGACCCGCGAGGAGGCCAGCGTCTGGACCTCGGGGGGCGGATGAGAGCCAACGATCGTGACCCGCACGTCGCCCAGCTGGCGCCAGACCTCGGGCATGACCTCCTTGACGAGGCTGATGGCGGCGTCGATGTTGGGGGGGTGCTGAAAGCCGCCGACGAAGAGAATGCCGGAGCGGTCCTCGGGGGGGGGCACGAAAGGCTCGACATCATGCACGGTCGGCACTACGAGCACGCTGGCGTCGGGGACGTCGCGCTGCACCTGCTCGCGCTCTGCATCACTTACGACGAGTGTGGTGTCCGAGGCTCGGATCATCGCCAACTCCAGCTGGCGCAGCGCGTGCGCCCTCGGCCCGAGCGCCTCGGCGTGGCCGTTGCCGGTGGCGAAGGCGCTCGTCGGGGAAGCGCCGATGGCGCCGCGTCGCGCCTCGCGCAGCCAGTGGAGGTCCACGGTGTCATAGGCGACCTTCGCCGCAGGAGCGTACTCGCGGATGCTGTCGAGCCAGCGGCTGGCGACGTGCGGGCGGGAGAGGATCGCCATGTTCAGGCGGGGGCCGATCGTGGCCAGCTCGGCGTTGACGTCGAGCTGGCCGTAGAGCACCTCGACCCCCATCTGCTGGAGCATCCTCGTATAGGGCTGGGTGGCCGCGAAGTTGTCGGGCATGAAGGTGACGCGCGCGTCCAGCCCGATCAGCGCGCGCATGATGTTGAGCATGCGCAACGACCCGGCGTCGCGATCCCAGGTCGGAACCAGGTGGTCGACCACCAGCACATGCGGCCCACGATGACGGTTGGCCGCTACACGCAGGTTGGTGGGGGCGGAGCGCAGGTGCTCGGACTCGAGCTGCTGGCGCCAGCGGGCAACGAACTTAGGGCGGTTACTCTCCTGGTGGCGCTTGTGCCCCGACTCGGCGTCGTTGCCGGCGGTGGCGCCCTCGTGGTGGATCACGACGGCCTCGGGCTCATAAAGCACGCGCTGCCCGTGCTCGCGGGCCTGGAAGCAGAGGTCGGCGTCCTCGTAGTACATCGGCAGGTAACGCTCATCGAAGCCTCCAAGCTCGCGCCACAACTCGGCCTTGACCATCAGCGCGGCGGCGGAGCCGTAGTCGGTCTCGCGGCGGTATTCGTATTGAAAGCCCGTGGGCTCGTCCCCGCGCCCGTAATTGGCGCCGGTGCCATCACGCCAGATGATCGCGCCGGCCTCGTTGAGGCTGCCGTCGGGGTAGAGGAACTTGGGCGTCACCACGCCGATGTCCTCGGCGGACTCGGCGCAGGCGAGCATCGCCCGCAGCCAGCCGCGCGTCACTTCGGTGTCGTTGTTGAAGAGCACCAGCCAACGTCCGCGTGCGACGCTCGCGCCGCGGTTCATGCTGCGCAGGTAGCCAAGGTTCTGCTCGTTGCGCACGATCTTCGCCCCCTGCACGCATTCGAGCAGATGCTTGGTGTCCTCGTCGGCCTCGTCGTCGACGAGGATCACCTCGTAGCTCGCGTGGGCGGTGTGCTCGCGGATCGAGCGCAGGCAGGCATGTGTCAGCTCGGCGTGGGCGTAGAGCGGGATGATCAGCGAGACCTTGGGGTCCTCGTACTCGGGCAGCGAGATCGTCTCGAAGGCTGGGCCATCCGCCGCCTGCGCATCTGCCGCGGCGCGCTCTCCTGCTGACTCGGCCTGGGGCCGTTTGATCAGCACGCGCCCCGCCAGTCTCAGCGACATGCGCAGCATGCGCGCGAACAACGAACGCTCGCCGATAGCGCCATATAGGCGCGCGCTGGCTCGCTGGAAGGCCTGCCAGGTCACGGACTCCTCGGTGCGCCGGTTCAGCTGCCTCGCCGCTGCAAGGTCCTCGGCGAGCGAAGCCATCTCCGCGCGCAGCTCTTCCTTGCGCCGCTGCTCCTGGGTGATGTCCTCCTGGCCGCGCTCGATGTCACGGTCGCGCTGTGAGAGCTCGGCTTGAAGCCGTGTTCTCTCCTCGTGCAGCAGCCGGTCCTGCCGCGCCTGTTCGCGCTCCAGCGCGAGCGCCAGTTCCTTGCCGGTCCCCAGCGCGACGTCTCGTTCGTTGGCGACTTTCACGGTCTCGCCTGTCGCGTCGGCAGTCTCGCGTTCCTTCGCGCGCACCAGCGCAAGGTCGCAGTCGGCGAGCGTCGATGTTCCCGCCAACTCGGGCAGCTGCGCCTTCGATGCCATGGCCACGACATAGAGCGCGGAAGGGTCGCCCGCGACGTGCCATTCATCGCCGGCGCGCTCGATGTAGAAGTCGGCCAGCTCCGAGTCGGTCAGCTCCGGCCACTCGGCTGGGGCGGCGCTGTCGCTCCGCTCCGTGCCCTTGCCCGTCTCCGCGCTTGCGCCCTCGTGCGCGCCCATGACCTCGCCGAGCGCGTGCAGGTGCGAGCCCGTGATCGTCCGCTGCCCCCAGGCGCCGACATGGGGGAAGTGCTCGCCGAGCAGCTCCATGAACTCCTCCAGCGCCAGCTCCCGCTCATGGAAGGGGTTGTGCTGGTGGCTGGCCTCGCTGTAGAGGCGCCGATCGGGGGTGGAGATCACGAGGATGCCCTCGTCGCCCAGCACGCGCGCGACCTCGGCCAGCACCTGCTGCTGCTGCTGCACGTGCTCGATGATCTCGAAGGCGACCACCGCCCCGAAGGATCCATCGGCAAACGCGGACAGGTCGAGCGCGGTGCCCTTGTGGAACTCGATGTCCGCGCTGGCGTAGTTGAGGCGGCTGTGCTCGACCGTGCGCTCGTCTACGTCGATGCCGACGACGTGGGTGGCCGAATCGGCGAGGATGGCGGCGCCGAAGCCCTCGCCGCTGCCCAGATCGAGCACTCTGCGGCCCGCCACCAGGCGCGCTGCCCAGAGGTAGCGGTGGAAGTGCTCGTAGACGACCTGGATGTCCGGCGACCAGGGCACGCAGCGCTCGCCGGTCCACTCGATCAGGCGCGGCGCTCCGGCACGTCGTCGAAAACTCACGCCCGCGATTGTAGGGTTCCCTTCGGTGAGCAGCCCGGACCCACAGCCCAATGCGCCACAAGCAGGAGCGTCACAGGTCGACGCGGCTCAGGCCGACGTGGCGCCCGCTGCACAGCTCGATGCAGGGCGCTTTGCGCGTGAGCTCGCACCGGGATCGCTGGCTTCTGAGCAGGCGCGGGCCACGCGGCTGCTGCGCGAGCGCCTTGATGAGGAGGATGTCGCGGAGATCGAGCAACTGATCCGGGATATCCCCGGCGCTTGGGAGCACTATGGCGGCGCGCAGGGCGATGGCGCCAAGCGCCACGTGCTGTTGGCCTTCGGCCTGTGGTTTGGAGCCAAGGGTCTGGCCGCAAAGACCGGCCTGCAGAGCTACCGCCCGCCCGAGGATGTCCACGCGATGGCGCGTGGCCCGCTCGCGGCAGCCGGCGGTCTTTATGAGGCGGACTTGATCGCCGATGCGCTCGCGGGTGCGGGCGTGGAGATGACAAGCATCGGCAGCGCGCTGGACTTCGGCTGCTCCTCCGGGCGCGTGGTGTCGACGCTCGCCGCGGCCTATCCCGACATTCGCTGGCATGGCTGCGACCCCAACGCCCCCGCGATCGCCTGGGCCACGCAGAACCTCCCGCGTATCGAGTTCTTCGTCAACGGCGATGACCCTCCGCTGCCCCTCATTGAGGGCAGCATCGACTTTGCTTATGCCATCTCGATCTGGTCGCACTTCGCCCCCGAGCTGGGCCTGCGGTGGTTTGAGGAGATGCACCGTCTGCTGCGCCCCGGCGGTCACCTCCTGTTGACCACTCACGGCCTGACCTCCGTCGCCCACTACGCCCTGCTCAACCTGCGCACCCCCGAGCAGTCCCAGGAGATCGCCGACGCTCTCTACAGCAAAGGCTTCTGGTACGCCCCCGAGTTCGGCGAGGAGGGCGATTGGGGCGTCGTGAACCCCCACTGGGGCACCGCCTTCCTCACCCCCGAGTGGCTGCTGACGCAGCTATGCCCGCGCTGGCGCGTCCTGGAATTCGCTCCTGGCCGCAACCAGGACAACCAGGACGTCTACGTCCTCCAGCGCGTCTGAGAGCCGCCCCGCAGATGTGTCGGCCTCAAGCAACGCTTCCGCGCGGCAGGACCCACTGAACGGGTTGATGCGTGATCTGCGCGATCCGGTCGTAGTCCGCGTCGTAGTGCAGCACCGTCAGGCCGGCCTCCTCCGCGCAGGCGGCCACGATCAGATCGGGAAGTGGGACTGCGCGATGCTGCGAGCGCGTCGCCAGTATGCCCTGCACCTCAAGTGCGCGATCCAGGATCTCTTCGGTGACCGCTGCTCGCGGGAGCGCCGGCAACACGGCTGCGAGTCTCGCATAGACAGAAGGGCTGGAAGCGCTGTAGAGCAGCTCAAGATCGACGATGCCACACGTCGCGATCTGTCCGGCCAGTAGCAGCGGCTCGATGACTGCTCGAACCTCGGGACGTGTCTCCTGGCGCGTCAGCGCGCTTTTGTCAGCCAGGTACGTGGGCGCCATGCGCGATCAGCGCCATGCTCCGGCCATCGCCGCGCTGTCATCCAACTCCAGCGCCCCCGGCTCGAACAGGAGATCTACCAGTCGCTGACGCTGCTCCAGTTTGATGACCTCGTCCAACGCGGCATCCACCGTATCGGTGAGCGATTTCGTTCTGAGTATGTCCCGAGCTGCATCTACCTTCGTGAAATCGACCTCGAAGGAAGTCTTACGTCTCGCCGTTGTCGCCATGCCTAGAGGATAGCGTATACATCGAATTAAGATAGGGTGAGACTATATATTTGCTATCTGTGTGCCTTCGATAGAGCGGGCATCTCATGCGTTTGGCTACGCGGGTCATCCAGAGTTAGGTTGACGCCAAGGGCTGCGGCCACTCGTAAGGTCTCCGCGAGGCGGGCTGTTGTCTTGCCACGCTCCAATTCGCTGATAAATCGGATGCCCACTCCTGCGGTCAGAGCAACGTCCTCCAGACGTAGATTCCTTGCCTTGCGTGCTTGTCGCAAGGCCGAGCCCAGGTCGGAGGTTGTGTGGATGGCCTCAAGCATCTTTACCGATCGGGACAATTCTGTCAAAAAGAGGGCCTAAGGTCGATAATTTTCCCGATCGGTAAAATCTATGTCGGCACGCCTGGGCGGCTGGTGATGGGCGTCTGCGATCACGATTGCTAGCGTTCACCTGCCCTTGTCCACGACCGCCCTACGCCCCGAAGCCGAGCCCATGACCGCCCAGCCGGGCAGCGCTGTCGCGGTGTCGCTCGAGAACGTGAGCAAGACCTTCCGCCTGCCCCACCAGCAGTACTCGACCCTGAAGGAGCGCGCACTGCACCCGTTTCGCTCCACCGAGTACGACGAGCTGCACGCCGTGAAAGACATCTCGCTGGAGATCGCGGAGGGGGAGTTCTTCGGGATCGTGGGCCGCAACGGCAGCGGCAAGAGCACGCTGCTGAAGTGCATAGCCGGCATCTATGGCGTGGACCAAGGACGCATTTCAATCGCCGGCCGTCTGTCCCCGTTCATCGAGCTGGGCGTCGGCTTCAACATGGATCTGACGGCGCGGGACAACGTGGTGATCAACGCGATCATGCTGGGGATCTCGCGGCGAGAGGCCAAAGCCCGCTTCGATCATGTGATCGATTTCGCGGAATTGGACGAGTTTGTGGATCTCAAGCTGAAGAACTACTCCTCGGGCATGCTCGTGCGCCTAGCATTCGCAACAGCGATCCAGGTCGACGCGGAGATCCTGCTGATCGACGAGGTGCTGGCGGTAGGCGATGCGGCCTTCCAGCAGAAGTGCTTCGAGGAGTTCTTCCGGCTCAAGCGCGAAGGCAAGACGATCGTGTTCGTCTCCCACGATATGTACTCCGTCGAGCGCTTCTGCCACCGCGCGATGCTGATGGAGCGCGGCAATATGGTGCAGATCGGCGACCCCCGCGAGATCGGCCGCGCCTACCACAAGCTCAACTTCGGTCAGCTGCCACACGAGGCGCCGGCAGCCGAGAGCGCGGCCTCAGGCACGATGATTGCCGACGCGTGGTTCGCGGCCGCGGACGGCGAGCGGGTGACAAGCTGCAGCCAGGAGGACGCGCTGAGCATGTGCTTTGAGGTGCGCTTCGCGGAGGACCTAACGAACCCCGTGTTCGCCGCGACTCTACGCACCGAGCTGGGTCATACGATCATCGTGGCGCGCACCGATCAGCATGGCGGCGCAAGCGGCTCCTTCAAGGCAGGCGAGACGGTGACCGCGAAGTTTGCGATCCCCAACTGGCTGACGCCGAGCCGCTATCTGCTGACGCCTTCGGTGGCCCGCGAGGGCACCGGCGAGAACGCGCTGGCGCTGGTCGAGGACATGGCCTCGATCATGGTGCACGGTTCAAGCGTCAGCGGCGGCATCCTGGAGTTGCCGGTCGATGTGAGGATCGAGCGGGCATGAGCGTCAGCGAGGGGGCGCGCCTGCCGATCCCGCGGCGCTCGCCGGTGACCCACCGCGTCCATGGGCCCTCCGCGATGGGCGACGATCTGCGGCGCTTCTGGTCGCTGACCTTCACCCTGGCACGCACCGAATTCAAGCTGCGCTTCTACGGCTCGGTGCTTGGCTATGTGTGGACGCTGGTGCGGCCGTTGCTCTTTTTCGGTGTGCTCTATGTGTTCTTCACGCAGATCGGCCATGTGAATGATGGGTCGAAGCCTGGGGAAAAGTTCTATGGCTCGCAGTTGCTGGCGTCGATCGTGCTCTTCCAGTTCTTCGCCGAAGCCACCACGGGCGCGGTGCGCAGCGTGGTCGACCGCGAGAACCTGGTGCGCAAGATCCATTTCCCGCGCCTGGTGATCCCGCTGTCGGTGGTGCTGCTGGCGCTATTCAATCTGGCGCTCAACCTGGTGGTGGTGCTGGTCTTCGCCCTGGCCGAAGGCGTCGCGCCGATGCTGAGCTGGCTGGAGCTGCCGCTGATAGTCGGCGCGCTGATCGTGTGCGCGACCGGTGTGGCGATGCTGCTCTCGGCGATGTTTGTGCACTTCCGCGACGTGCAGCCGATCTGGGAAGTGATCCAGCAGATCCTCTTTTACGCCTCGCCGGTGATCATCTCGATCGAAACTGTCATCAAGAAGCTGAGCCCCACGATGTTGCACATCTACATGCTCAACCCGCTGGCGGTTATCTTTCAGCAGTTCCGCCACGCGATGATCAATAACGCGTCGCCCAGCGCCGGTCAGGTGCTGGGAAGCTGGGCAGCACTGGGGGGAGCGTTGGCGCTCGTCGTGGCGATCTTCGTCATCGGCTTCATGGTGTTCAATCGCGCGGCAGCGCGCATAGCGGAGAATCTCTGAGATGGACCCCACACAGCAAGCCACGGGCATGAGCAACGGACAGTCCTCCACCGAGACCGAGGCCGAGAACGAGCGCCTGCGCGCGCGCATTGCGGCGCTGGAGGAGGAGCTGGTGGAGACGCAGGCGCGCGCCAACGCGGCCGTGGCCAAGTGGCAGGAGCGCGTCTACTGGCTTGACCGCTGGCACCTGGACCTCAATGCGCTGATGCGCCGCCCCGGCGCGAGCGAGTTCCGCGCGGGCCTGCGCGCCTTTCGTGCAGTGGGTCGCGCATTCACGCGAGCCAAGCGGAGCCTGAAGCGATCGTGACGGATCAGGCCGGGCCTGAGAGGGCCATGGATCAGGTCGGGCCTGAGGGGAGCGCAATGGACCTAGGGGACGCGACGAGCGCAGGTGTCAGCGCGGTGATCCCCGTGAAGGACGGGGAGCGCTACCTGGAGGAGCTGCTGGACGCGCTCGCCCAGCAGGGCGTCGCCGAGATCCTCGTGATCGACTCGGGCTCAAGCGACCGCTCGCGCGAGATCGCCCGCTCCGCCGGCGTGGAGCTGCTTGAGATCGAGCCGAGCGAGTTCGGCCACGGCGCTACGCGCAACCTCGGCGCGCAGCGCACCTCAGGCGAGCTGATCTGCTTTCTCACGCAGGACGCCACCCCGCAGCCGGGCTGGCTCGACGCCTATCGCCACGCATTCACGCTCGACCCGCGCGTAGGCGCCGCCTATGGCCCGCACCTGCCGCGCACGGACACCTCGCCGATGATCGCGCGTGAGCTCGATGAGTTCTTCACGAGCTTCTCCCCGGACGGCCAGCCGGTGGTGCAGGGGGCCGGCGACCCCAGCTTCCTCTCAAATGTCAACGCCTGCTACGCCCGCGCCTGCTGGGAGGAGATCGGCTTTCGTGAGCTGCCTTACTCCGAGGACCAGGCGTTCGGCGCCGACCTCTTAGCGGCGGGCTGGGTGAAGGTCTATAGCCCGCAGGCAGGCGTGCTGCACGCACACGACTACGGCCCGCTGGAGTTCATGCGGCGCTACTTCGATGAGTACCGCGGCCTGCACGAGAGCACCGGCCATGTGGAGCCTTTCGGGGGCCTGGCGACCGCCGGCTATGTGCGCCGGCAGGTGGCAGGCGACCGGCGCTGGATGGCCGAGCAGGGCCTGCCCGCCTCCGAGCGCGCGCGCTGGACGGCGCGTGCCGTGGCTCATCACGGCGGACGGCGCGTGTTCTCGGCGCTGGGCTCGCGCGCGCAGAGCGTGCCCGCGCCGCTGCGTCGGCGCCTGTCGCTTGAGGGGCGCGATGACGCCCCGCTGCCGGCCCCCTCCCTGCCGGCCCCCGCCCATATCCCCCCCAAGCGCGACCACGACGACTACCAGGAGGTCGCGCGAGTATGGCGCGAGGGGGCCGCCCCGCTGCTGGACCCCGTGCCGGGCATGGCCGAGCGTGAGCGGCTGCGTATCGCGATGGTCATCCCCTCCTTTCGCCGCGGTAGCGGCGGGCACGGCACGCTGATGCAGATCCTGACGCGCCTGGAGGCGCGCGGGCATGTGTGCAGCGTGTGGCTGCACGACTTCACCGGCCAGCACCTGGCCGAGTGGCCGGCGGTGGTGAGAGCCGATATCAACGAGTTCTTCGTGCCCATGCAGGGGCCTGTCTACAAGGACTTCGCCGAGTGGCAGGGCGCGGACGTGGTGATCGCGACCGGCTGGCAGACGGTGCATCCGACGCTGATGCTGGACCAGTGCCGCTCGCGCGTCTACCTCGTAAACGACCACGAGCCCGACTTCTACCCGGCCTCGACGGAGCGCTCGTTGGCAGAGGACACCTACCGCCACGACCTGCACTGCATCGCGGCGAGCCCGTGGCTGCGCGATCTGCTGATCGACCGCTACGACACCACCGCGGATGCCTTCCAGCTGGGCGTGGACCACGCCATCTACACCCCGATGCAGGCCGTGCCGCGCGAGCGCGACACGGTCGTCTACTACGCCCGCCACGCCACACCGCGCCGCGCGGTGCCGATCGGCCTGATGGCACTCTCGGAGCTACACCGCCGCCGCCCGGACACGCGCATCGTGCTATTCGGAGACCCGGGCGTGCTTGAGAGCCCTTTCCCGTATGAGCATCACGGCGTGCTCTCGCCACAGCAGCTGGCGCGCCTCTATAACGAGGCGACGGTCGGCCTGTGCCTGTCACTGACGAACTTCTCGCTGATGCCCAAGGAGATGCTTGCCTGTGGCCTGCCCTGCGTGGAGCTCGCGGGCGTCTCGGCGGAGTCGATCTTCGGGAGCAGCGGCGCGCTTGAGCTGGCCCAGCTTGAACCGAATGCGATCGCCGATGCGATGGAGCGGCTGCTGGAGGACGAGGCTCTGTGGCAGCAGCGCTCCCAGGCAGGTATCGAGTTCGTCGCCTCGCACACCTGGGATCACGCCACAGACGAGGTCGAAGCGGGCCTGCGTCACGCGCTGCGTGAGCGCGAAGCGACTATTGCGGGCGTTTCAGGAGCATGATGGAATATGATGGAATGATAGATTCAATCCATCATTGACAGGTTGGTCTTCCGACCTGGATACAAAGATCACCGTCCCGGACCCTGCGGACCCGCGGCGTAGCTAGGGCGCCCATCCGAGTAGGGCGCCCATCCGAGGAATATCTGATCAGTCTCGGTCATACTCAGAGAGTATGGGTCCTACGTGCTCTCGCAGTTCCTCCTCAACCTCATCCGAAGTCCAAGCCAGAGCTTCTCTACGGCTCTGCCCATTAGGGCGCGCTGAACCTTGAATGACTTCGCCGCGCTCATCCTCGTGCGACTGCCCGCTGAATGGTTCGTTAAGCCAGTCTTGGAAGCCGTCCTCGGTCCCTTGCCCTCTTGTCCAGATCTCCCAAAGATCTGTCTCGCGAGTAAGCCTCTGTGCCTCGGTGCTGAAATGGGCTGGGATCTTAGGGAAACGGATAGCGTTCATCGCTAGTCGATGGAACAGCGCCTCCAGCCCGTCTTGGCTTAGACAAGCGACACGATGGCCCTCAAGGGCTTCCGCTGGGACGGGGCACATTTCGCTCAGCTTCGCCACGTAGTTAGTCCCAAGCCTGAGGTCTGGAAGCGGGAAAAGCTCATAGTAGCCGCTGTCCCACGGGGACTCAAAGCCCGCAGGGCATCTGACCACGGGTGCCAGCGTAAGGGTGGGATGCAAGCGATGAGTCTGTTGGGAGCGAGAAGCACAAGGATGCGTAACGATCATGCCAAGCGCCTTTGGTCCTGACCTATTTTGTGCAAGCCATTGATCCTTATGCTTCGGATGTCGTACCGATGGGCCTGCTAAAGGAATGTCAAGGAAAACATCCCCTTGGCTGATTGGCCGCACGTCGCCAGCATGAGGATTATCCTCGCGATAGCAATACGGCTGTAGTGGGAAGTAGCTCATCTTTAACCATCATCGTCGGCAACCTCAAGCTCCCATTGATCGTCGTCATCAAACACAAGCTGCCCGTGATCGACCGCTTCGCTAACCGAGCGTAGATGCTTGTCATCATAGGCGGCATCGCTCCCAATAGCTGCCGCTAGGTAAGCAACCTCGTCAAGCCGCCCCTGCTCAAGCATCTCATAGGGCGTTTGCCCCGTAGCTGTTGCATAATTGAGGAGCCAATCCCTAGTTTGCATTCCATGCCTAACCACATCTTCTAGCAGGCGAAGAAGTAGCCCAAGGCGGCGTCGGTTGCCTACCCGAGGGTTAGTCAGCGCACCGGTACGCCACCGCCAGAAAGTCTCACGCTCAACCTTAAAAAGCTTGCCGAGGCGTGCATCGTCAAGTTCGGAAAGTCTCGATATGTGTGAAGCGATTGCGGCCGTAGAAGCATCGGCAGCGAGAGGTCGAACCCGGGTAACATCCTTGATCGCGGATCCCTGCCGGAGCAGGTTCTTGTCATAGGCGGTTGGCCACTCCGCGGGTTCATCAATGTACTGACTGAGTATCGGATTTAGATAGCGATTTCCACTCTCAACCCAATCTGTCCATCGTAGGGCGTCTGCCTCAGTGCCAACCTTGTTGAAGATGATGTTCTGATCACGGCGGGTGAAGTGAGCCCCCAACCAGTCCTTACCGTATCGCCTGGCGAGCGGGATGTCACGATTCAATAGAAGGAGATCAGGGAGGATATAAGAAGAAGCTAAGGTCGGGACAATATCAAGCCGAGTCCCGTCGTTATGGAGGAGGACGACCATCCCAGCGCGGTGGTCGACAAGCCTGCCCGGAAGGTGCTCTGCATAGCTATCGACGAGTCCCTTAGTGCTCTCGACGAAACTCATCGGTGGCCTCCTTTGTAACGCACCAACGGAAAAAATTGTAGATCAGCTCATGAAAGGAATCAAAGCGCTCCGCAACGCTGTCGACCGAGACATCGTCATGCGGCTGCTCGTTAAAATAGTCAAAGTCGAGGAGATAGCCCATCTTGGCATCCGGCCCCAAGGGCAGCATGCCGTGCTTAAACACGAGCACGCCGTCTTCTCGTCTGAAGCGAAGCTCGCTTACCGACTGGGCGACGCTCTGACCAAAGACGCCAGCTAGAGGTCCTAAAAGGTCCTTGTTGACCAGTTTGGCCCATTCCGCAGGCGAGCGATCACCCTCAAGATGATCGACATACCGGAGCCCTTGACGAACAACTTGGCTAGGAGCAAAGTGATCCAGAGTGGCTCCCCAGACCAGCCGGAAGCGCTTGACGAACTCATCGTAGCTCGTATAGCTCTCGCCAACGTCTGCCTCAAGGGTCAGGACATCGGGGGTCAGCAGAACGCTCCAGGACGCGTCACTCGTCGAGAAACGATATGCCCGGGAGGACGACGCGCTCTGTGGTCCGTCAGGACCGACTGTGAAGCTCATCTGCTGCTCCTGAGCAAAGGTCGGGAACTCAGCACGGATCGCGTCTTGAAGAGGACCAAGGGAGGCAAGATCGGCTATTCGCAGTACTGGCGGAAAGCGAATCTGGCCGAGCATGGCCTTCAAGGGGGGTCTCGCAAAGACCTCATGCTCTACCGCAGGGATGTTAGGCCCATATTCCATAGATCACACCATAGATCACAGACGTTATCGGCACATAAGTCTTCATCTTCAATCCTGACGCCGTGTTAGCCGGAGGTCGTAACCTTGACTGGCACGAGGTCCTAAAGATTGTGCTGGAGCATACGGATAGATCCCGATGGGCTCTTGGCAGCGACCGCGGTCGCATCGCTCCGCGGCGACCTACGTCCGAGCCTGGGGCTCGATCGACCGCTTGATGCAGTGTTGGGCACGTGCAGCCTCAGCCGTAGTAGCGCGAGATGGTGAGCGTCTCGGCGAACAACCCGTGGGCCATGGCGAGCACGACGAGCAGCGCGCCGAGCAGAGGCGCCCAGCGCCGCGGCAGCGCATTCGCGGCAAGCACGATAAAGAGCCCATAGAAGACAAGCAGCGGGAAGATGTAGCGGGCCTGCTCAAAAGGCACGCCGTTGACCAAGCGATAGCGAATGCCCGCGTAACCAATGGCCCCCAGCAGACCCAAGGCCATGACGCCAAAGCAGGCAAACATCGGCAGCGATGGACGCAGCACCCCCCGCAGCCGCACCACCCCCACCAGCGCCAGCACGGCCAGCGCGGCGAAGAGGTACTTGGCGAACGTATAGACCCAAAGCGGGAAGGTGTAGTCAAGCCAGCCGAAATGCCCGATGGAGCCGTCAAGCCAGGTGCCGGTAAGCGCCGAGCCGGCGGGGAAGTAGGCGTGGTGCATGAAGGGCAGCCGCGGCAGATAAAGCTCCCAGGTGTAGTCGAGCGTTTCGCGCAGCGTCACGGCATGCCCCCCCGGGGCGGTGGGGTTGACAGAGGCCACCTCAAGCCCGCCCCCCGTGAGCCCGCCGCGATGCCAGACGTGCACGTTCATGACCGCATACACGGCGACGGGAATCAAGATAATCGCCGCGGCCGCCAGCAGCGGACGCAGCGCCTGCCCGACACCCCGCCACCGCGCTCGCCCAACCCCCCGCGCCTGCCCAACCCCCCGCGCCTGCCCGACACCCGGCGTCTCCCCAACGCCGGGCCGCCGCGCCTCGCGCCAGCCGAGCAGCGCCAGCGCCAAGGCGATCCCGGGTAGGAAGGCGATGAAGGTGAGCTTGCCCAGCACGCCAGCCACAACGGCGAGGCCGATGAGGACGCCGCGGCGCAGCGTGAGCCCGTGGCGCCAGGCGCGCAGCAGCATGAAGAAGGTGGCGGCAGAGGCGAAGAACAACAGGTTGTCACCCTGCACGCCGGCGGCGATGAAGCAGAAGGTGGGCTGAAAGGCGACGACAAGCGCGCCGACGGTCCAGGCCCAAGGCGCGCGCGGCAGGAGCTCGCGCAGGAAGAGGAACACCAAGAGCACGGTGCAGGCCGCGAGCAGCGCCGAGAGCAGTCGCATCATCTCCAGGCGAAAGAGGATGTTGTGCGAAGGCGAGAGCCAGTAAGGCACAGCCTCAAGCGCGTAGTAGAGCGGCGGCTGGTTGGTGATGGAGGTCGACCCGCCGGTCCCGACGGGACTGGGATGCTGCGCCAGCGCTTCGTGCAGACCCTGGTTTTCGGCACTCGTGAAGATGCCCCGCATCTGCGCGCGGCCGATGGTGTCGCCGAAGAAGAGCCCGGCGATCGCGGAGTACTCCTCGGGGGAGTACTGCAAGGTGTTCTGCTCCGGCGGCAGCTTGCCGGTCTCGGCCACGTACTGGGCGTAGGCGAAATGCGAGATCTCATCGGGCACCTGGAAAGGCGGCACGACCACCGTCCAGATGGCGCAGTTGACGAGCGCGATCAGAAAGCAGGCCCAGCCGGCGCGCGGAACGCGTCGCAGCTGAGACAGGGCGCCTCGCGTGAGACGCCGCGCATTCGACTGTGACGCGGAGGAGCTGGCGAGCGCGTTCACGCCCTGGCCTCCCGCCGCAGCTCATGCAGCAGTAGACGGATGGCCGCGATCCAGACGCCGAGCAGCATGAGCGCGAGCACGGGCAGCGTCCAGTCCCCGAACACGTAGGCCTTGCCGAGCCCGAAGCGATGGTCAAGCGAGGGCAGCAGCTGCCACCACGATTCGTTGCCGCTGCGCAGATACAGGACGCTGACGCGCCCCCCCTGCTGCTTGCCGTTGACGAGCTCGGTGGCGGCAGCGATGGGACTGCCCTCGCCACCGAAGACGACGGTGGAGTGCCCACCGACGTGCAAACAGAAGCTGTTCGCTTCACCAGAGGCCACGCGATGGATGGGAATGATGATGGGCCCCTCCTTGCCCCCGGCGGCGAGCGAGCCCGTGGCCACCGTGCCGGAAGGTCCACCAAAGCTAAGGCCCAGAGCGGGCACAGGCCGTCCGTAGGTGCCGATCAGCAGCTGCGCGCGCGCAGCATCGACGGGCAGGGGCACGATCGGCTGGCAGACGTTGCCACCGCCAGGCACGGTGGCCGCAAAAGACACGGGGCTTACGTGGTCACTGCCGGTACCGCGAGGCGCGCTGCCGGACATATCCAGCACAAGCACCGCGAGCACGAGCAGCAGCGCGAGGCCGAGAACGAGGCGGCCGGCTGTCAACCGCGGCGCAGTCCGAGGATCGAGAGCAGGAAGGAAGAGAAGAAGATTTGGATGCCGACGATCATCAAGGAGGCACCGATGATCGCCATGCGTTCATCAGAGAGCGAACCAAACCCGTGCGAGATCCAGGTGGCAAGGATGACGCCGCCCATGACGGCCCCCACCAACATGAAGGCCCCGCCCAGCAGCAGTCCATGCTCCAGGCGCAGCCGCGCACGCATGCGGTCAAACCAAGGATCGCGCTCGCCCATGAAATAGGTGCCGTAGGCATGCGCGCAGAGCCCGAGCCCGACAACCTGGGTGCCGACGATCATCAAGAGCGCGCTGCCGATCAAGGCATGGATCCCCCAGGTGCGCCCAAACAGATCAAGGCCGGAGCCGATCAGCAGGGTGAACAAGGTCCCCACCCCAGCAAGCACGGCGCCGGGCAAGATGAAGAGATGCGTAGGCGAGTGCACCAAAAGAAAGCGCAGGTGCCGCCAACCGTCGCGGAAGCTGGAGAGCTTGCTCTCGCCCCCGCGCGGGTGATATTCGATCGGAAACTCGGCGATGCGCAGGTTCTCCTTGGAGGCGCGAATAACCATCTCGGAGGCGAACTCCATGCCGGTAGTGCGCAGATCGAGGCGCTCAAGCGCCTCGCGGCGCACGGCGCGCATGCCGCAGTGCGCGTCGTTGATGCCGGTGCGGAACAAAAAATTAAGCAGCCCCGTGAGCAGAGGATTACCGACGTAGCGGTGCAGCCAAGGCATGGCACCAGGCTGGATGTTGTCCATGCGATCGCCAATCGCCATCTCGGCGCCCGCTTCCAGCGCGGCGACAAAACGAGGGATGTCATCGAAGTCGTAGGTCAGATCGGCGTCGGCCATGACGATGTAGCGCCCGCGCGAGGCGGCAAAGCCCGCGAGGTAGGCGCTGCCGTAGCCGCGCCGCGTCTCAAGCACAACGCGAGCACCGGCGGCCTGCGCAAGCGCGGCGGAGTCATCGCTGGAGCCGTTGTCGGCGACGACGACCTCGCCAACGACCTCCATGCGCTCAAGCACGCGGCGCGCGGCGAGCACGCACTGCTCGATGTTCGCGGCCTCGTTGAGACAGGGGATGACGACGGAGACAAGCGTCTCAACCCGCTCGTCATGAGCGAGGACTGGGGTCCGTGTCTGCTGAAAGGTGCTCATATCTCCGGCCGAAGGCGCCCGCGTAGGGGGAGAAGACGCCCAGGCAAACCCATATAACCCGCCACAAGGGGAAAAGTGGCGCGCTTGCGCCCAGGATCCTACCGCACAGGTCCCGATACCCTGAGGCGCGCATGCGTATCTGCATCGTCTACGACTGCCTGTACCCGCACACGGTAGGCGGCGCGGAGCGCTGGTACCGCGAGCTGGCGCAGCGCTTGGCAGAGGACGGCCACGAGGTGACGTACGTGACGATGCGCCAGTGGCAGCGCGGCGAGCGCGCCCAGATCGACCCACGCGTACGCGTCGTGACGGCAGCCCCGCGCATGGCCCTGTACACGCGCGAGGGCCGCCGCCGCATCCTGCCCCCACTGGTGTTCGGCCTCGGCGTGCTGGCCCACCTACTGCGCGCGCGGCGGAGCTATGAGGTGGTACACACCTGCTCGTTCCCCTACTTTCCGCTGCTGGCCGCGGCGGCGGTCCGCCCGCTGGGGCGCTATGGGTTGGTGGTGGACTGGTTCGAGGTGTGGTCGCGCAGCTACTGGCGCGACTACCTCGGCGGCCTACAGGGCTGGATCGGCGCGCTGGTGCAGCGCTTGTGTGTGCGTGTGCCCCAGCGCGCGTTCTGCTTCTCAGAGCTGCACCTGAGACGTCTGGAGGAGGAAGGATTGGTTGGGCCGCGTGCTGTGTTGCGAGGGCTGAGCGTGGGCTCCCAGGCGCACAGCGCGATTGCGGCCGAGCAGCTCGTTGTGTTTGCGGGAAGACTGATTCCCGAGAAGCGGACGCTGCTCGGGGTTGCGGCAGTGGCGCTGGCGACCCCACGCGTGCCGGGCCTGCGCGCAGTCTTCTACGGCGATGGCCCCGAGCGCGAGGCACTGCAGCGGGCGATCGTGGAGCACGGCCTGAGCGAGACAGTGCAGGCCCCCGGCTTCGCCGAATCAGAGCTGCTGGAGCAGGACATGCGCAGAGCGCTGTGCGTGCTGCTGCCCTCGCGCCGGGAGGGCTACGGCCTGGTGGTGGTAGAGGCATCGGCCCACGCGACGCCGGCGGTGGTAGTGGCAGGCGAGGACAACGCGGCGGTAGAGCTGGTGGAGGATGGAGTGAACGGAGTGATAGCCGTAGACGATGCCCCCGAGACGGTGGCGCAGGCGATCGTGCGCGTGCACGAGCTGGGAATGGCGTTGCGCGAGAGCACGGCGCAGTGGTACGCCCAGCACGCGCAGGAACTCTCACTTGAGTCCTCGCTAGCGGCGGTGCTGGCGAGCTATCGCGGCGGCGGCGCGCAACCCCAGGGCACAGGCGCCCTGGGCAAGCCAAATGCGCGGGCATAACTGTCAAGCGTGCCGCGCGCGGTGGCCTGCCAGGTGAACTGCTTGACCCGCTCGCTGCCGCGAGCGATCAGGTCCCCACGCAGCGCCCGATCGCTGAGCAGCCGCTCGATCGCGGCACTGACCTCGGCCTGGTCGTGAGGATCGAACAGCAGCGCAGCGTCGCCCACGACCTCGGGCAGCGAGGAGGCGTTACTGCAAGCAACCGGCACCCCGCGATCCATGGCCTCCAGCACGGGCAGCCCAAACCCCTCGTATAACGAAGGGAACAGAAAAGCCTTCACCAGCGACCACAACCCCTCCAAATCCTCCTCTGAAATCCACTCCAGAAAACGCACATCGGCGGTGAGCCCCTGCGCGGTGACCTGCTCGCGCAGCTCGCGCTCGTGCTCGGTGGGATAACCGGGCAGCACGAGGATCGGCCGGCGCGCGGGGTCGATGCCAGCAAGCGCCCCGATGAGCATCGCCAGGTTCTTGTGCGGCCGCTTAGCAGAGAGGCTAAGGATCACATCGCGCTCGCCGAGCTCCAGGCGCTGGCGCACCTGCGCCTCGGGCGCCGGGGCAAGGCGCCGAGGCGTGCCAAGACCGAGCGGCACGACATCGATCTTGGCGGCATTGGCGCCGAGCATCTGCACGAGATCCTGCTGGGTGCTGTGTGCATCAACCATCACGCGATGAGCGCTCCTGACGGCGCCGGGCACGAGCAGGCGCATGCCCCGATCGCGCAGCCCCGCATGGGTCTCAGGGAAGCGAGCGTAGATGATGTCGTGCACGGTGACGACGCGCCGGTAAGGCCCCCAGACGGGCGCGATGCTGGCGAGCGAGTGCAGCAGCTGCACGTTGTGGCGTCGGGCCAGCGGCGGCAGCAAGACCTGGTCGCCGAGCACCCACTGCGGGCGGCTGGCGGCTTTGATGGGCACGGTGACGGCGGGCATGATCTCCCCCCAAGGCCCGTCCTTGGCCGCCGCGGCCTCGCGGTTGATGAACGCCGTGAACCGCACACCGGGGGCGGCCTTGAGCAATTCGGGCAGCAGCTCGCGCGCGACGACCTCCATGCCGCCGGTCTCGCCGGGCACGAGGTAGATGAGGTTCAGGCCGACGTGCATGAGGTCGTTGAGGCTAGCCTGTTGTTGTGGATATCCCCACTTCGCCAACAGCCACAGGCATCCCCCCCGCCAGCGCCCCGGAAGGGCGAATACCTGCGAGGCGGTCACTCTGCATCGGCATTGACGCGCGCGCTGCCGCGGAGGTTCCCGCCGGGCGGGGGAGAGTGGTGCGCGAGATGTTGCGCGCGTTGTCGAAGCTCGATGATCCTCATCGCTACATCCTCTACGCACGTGAGATCTGGGGGAAGGGGGAGCTTGACAAGCGTTTTCAATGGCGCCTGATGGAAACGGGAGACCCGTGGTGGCATCGGCGCGCCGCACGCGAGGCGAACGAAGACTGCGATGTGTTCTTGTCGAGCAACTCGTATCTGACGAGCCGCTTCCTGCGCATCCCGAGCGTGGCGATCGTGCACGATCTGACGACCTTCGAGCCGGCGATGCAGGCCAAACGCACCTCGCGCGCGATCGAGCGATTGACCCTGGGCATGGCGGTGCGCCGCTCGGCAAAGTTGCTGGCGGTGTCGCAGGCCACGGCGGAGGCACTGATCGGGCGCTTCCCAGGTGCGGCCTCGCGCACGGTGGTGGCGCCGCTAGGCGTGGCGAGCGAGCTGACCGCAGCGGGCAATGGCGCCAACGGTGCGGCGCCCGCGGGCTACGGCGCCCGGCTCGACCCGACGGAGGCCGCCGCGCTTCCTCCCCCAGGCTTCGTGCTGGCAGTGGGCACCCTGGAGCCCCGCAAAAACCTGCCGCGCTTGGTAGAGGCGTACACGGCGATGCCCGAAGAGCTTCAATCGCGCCACCCGCTGGTGGTCGTGGGAGCCCTAGGCTGGGAGACGAACGGCACGCTGCGAGCGCTGGAGTCCCTAGGCGAGCGCTGCACGATGCTCGGCTACGTCTCAGACGCGGCGCTGGCGGAGCTATATCGCTGCTGCGCAGTCTTCTGCTACCCCTCGCTAGGAGAGGGCTTCGGCCTGCCGGTGCTGGAGGCGATGGCGGCAGGCGCGGTGGTGCTGACATCAGACGTGTCCTCGCTGCCGGAGGTCGGCGGCGAGGCGGTGGCCTACGCGAACCCCACCGAGGTGCCGGCCATCAGCGCCCAACTGCAACGCCTGCTGGGCGATGAAGCGCTGCGCGCGGAGCTCTCCAGACGCGCCCGCGCCCGCGCGGGGGAGTTCTCGTGGGAGAGCTTCGCGGAGACCGTGCTGGCGGTGCTGGAGGAGGCCGCGGGAGTAGCCGAGGGCGCGGGGCGCACCGCCTCACCTGTTCCGGCAGCGCGCGTCTGAGCTACCCCAGCAAAGCTCCGGTCAAGTGCTCCGGGCGGTCCTCTGCGCGGCTCTGGGACAAGACTCCTTCATACGCGATTCATACTCCGCGCCGCCTGAATTCCAGCCCAGGGGCTCAATTGTCCCGCGATGAGCCGAATCATGATCAGCGAGCCACACCCGGGCGTACGCCTGATGCTCAAACGGATGGTCGCGCGTCTGGGCCACGAGCCGGTGACAGCCGAACCGCGGCCAACCCCGGCACAGCTGCGTAGCGCGGACGTGTTGCTGCTTGAGCCACGGGTCCCATCCGGCGTAAGCCTGGCACGCACTGCACGCGCGGCCAACCCCGGGGTGGCGATCGTCTGCGCTGGCATTGCGGCCCCTTTGGTGGAGCTGTCCCAACTAGAACCGAATCTGGCCGCGATCGTCGGGCGGCCGCTGGGGATCGAGCAACTTGACGGTGCGATCCGGCGTGCTCTCGTACACGGCAATAGCCTGAGCTACCCCTTGAAGGTCGAAGCGCCGTAGTCCCCGAACGGCTCGTCGCGCTCGCGCACGGCCTCGCGGAAGCCGGCCTGCATGGCGCGCTGCTGGAAGGCATAGCCCTCGGCGGTGTGCCGCGTGATGCCGTCGAGCAGCGTGCCGAGCACCTGCGTGGTGTGCAGCCCCTGCGCGTAGAGGGACTGGTTGACAAGCAGCTTCATCATGCGCAACTGATTAATGGGCACCTGCGCGATGCGCTCCAACAGGATCTCGGTGCGCTCCTGGAGCTGCTCCGCCGGCGGCGCCTCGATCGCCAGCCCCCACTCAAGCGCCTCGCTGCCGGAGAGGCTGTCGCCGGTGAAGAGCAGCCGCTTGGCGCGCTGCGCACCGAGTCGCTGCATCCACATCGAAGTGGTCGGTGACCCCCAGACGCGGGCGGGGGGATAGCCGATCTTGGCGTCCGCGGCGATCACCAGCAGGTCCGAGCAGAGCGCCATGTCGGTGCCCCCAGCAACACAGAACCCATGCACCTTGCACACCACAGGCTTGCCGCAGTGAAACAGCGACA
The DNA here is from genome assembly GCA_025449845.1 of Solirubrobacteraceae bacterium. Taxonomy (GTDB): domain Bacteria; phylum Actinomycetota; class Thermoleophilia; order Solirubrobacterales; family Solirubrobacteraceae; genus Palsa-744. Next base: position 43,300 of record JANWIP010000034.1, read on the forward strand.
TGAAAGCACGGACGTTGCGGCTCATCATGGCGTAGTCCACCATCGCATCCCAGGTGCCCGCGGGATTGTGGTTGGCGGCCATCACGAGCGGATCGAGCGGCGAACCGGGTGGCGGCGCGGTTGGTGGCGAGTCGTCCGCCTGCTCGCCCATCGCGCCCTGCCCCTCGGCGCTCTCGACCAGGTCATAGCCCCCGCAGAACCCCTTGCCATTACCCGCCAGCGCGATCACGTGCACGGCGGGATCGAGGTCGGCCTGCTCGACGCACTGCTCCAGCTCGCCCACCAGCCCCCGCGTGATCCCGTTCCCCCGCTCGGGGCGGTTGAGCGTGATGCGGGCGATGCGATCGGTGACCTCGTAGGTCATGGTCCGCGGGGTGCTCATGCGAGGAAGTCTCCCATGCCTATCGCGCGAGGCGGTCTATCGAGTTGGTATGGAAGGTGTGGGCTCAGCGGGTATTCGTGGTACATCTTTCTTATGACCTACATAGAGCAACAGGTCGCGGCGGAAGGCCGAGGTCGCTTAGTGCTGCTTTCGAGGGTGCGCGCCAAGCTTGGGCTGAAGCCGGTAAGCCGGAGGCTGTTGAGCGCCAGGAAGGGTGGATCGCTGCGCATGGGTCGCTACCAAACGGTGGCTGAACGAAACCGTGGCCTGCTCGCAGGTCTCCCGACAGCGGGCGAGTCGACGGTTGATGAACTCTTTGAGCGCCGCAGCGAAGCGGCACGCGAGGATTGCGAATAAAGCACCGCGTGCGGGTTGATATTCGGCGCCGGCGCACCTGCGCCAGATCCGCTAGATCCAGCTGGCGCGTTCGAGCGCTTGCCAGCCGAGATCACGTTCGCTCTCGGCTCGGTCGGCGGCGACTCCGCCGCGCAGGCCGAACAGGCGCTTGGCGTGCAGCAGGTAGACGACTACGGCCAAGTTGATGAGGAGGGCAAGGATCTTGAAAGGGGTGGGGTGGTTGGCGATCTCGTAGACCTCGAGCGGCAGCAGTGAGGTGGTGACGAGGAACGTCAGGTACTCCGCCCAGCGCTGCTGATACCACAGGCCGACTGCCTCGATCCCCTCGATCGCGCCATAGGCCAGCAGCACGGCCCCGAGCAGGTGAAGATGCGAGGAGGAGGTGGTGAATGCGCTGTAAAGCTCGTGCGAGAGGCCGTGGGTGGCGTGCGACTGTTCGGCTGCCACGCCTCCCTGGAGGTCCGCCATGACCTTGTAGAAGGTGTCACGCAGCGCGGCGCGGTCGGTCGCGAAGACCAGCACGAGAACGCCCAGGCCGGCGAGCGCGAGGAAGTGGAAAGCCCGGTCGATGGCGATCAGACGCAGGACGATCTTGTCCCGCAGCGGCTTGCCCCGCAGCGGCAACTCGATCTCACCGCGCTCCGCGGGGTAGGGCTGCGCGGGGTGCTCGGGCTGGGGCAGCGCCAGCCAGCTGTCACAGCGCAGGCAGCGGTGCAGGCGTGTGCCGTCCGCGTTCTCGCGGGCGAGGATCGCGTCCTGCGGTCGCAGCTCAGCCGCGTCGACGCCCTTGAGGGCGTGGCCCAGCAGGCCACAGACCAGCAGCTCCCAGTGCACGTGCCAGCGCCGGGGCGGCTGTGAGCCCGGAGGATGCTCGGCCATGGTGTGAAACCGTATCCGTCACCGCGGCCAGTCGCTGGCAAGCATCGAATAGACGACGTGATCGAGGTAGCGATCGCCGAGGCGCATCGTCTGTCGCAATGTGCCCTCTTGCTTGAACCCGAGACGTTCGGGAATTGCGCGGCTGCGGAGGTTCTCGACGGCGGCGCGGATCTCGACGCGGTTGAGCTGCCAGCCTCTCAGTGCGTGGTCGATCAGGGCGCTGACGGCCTCGGTCACGAGTCCTTGGCCCTGAGCGGACTCGGCGAGCCAATACCCAAGACTGGTTGCGCGATTCACCCAGTCGACGCTGTGAAAGCCGAGCACGCCAACGATCCGCTGCTGGTCGGTGAGGGCGAGCTGAAAACCGTTGTTGCCAGCCAGCTGCTCGCGCGTGGCAAGTATGAAAGCGAGCGTCTGCTCCGCTGTCTGCTCCTGCGCCCAAGGCATCCAGCGAGCGAGGTACGCACGGTTGGCGTCGATCAGCGCGTGGAGCTCTTTGGCATCGGACTCTTCGAGCAGCCGCAGACGATGACTGCCGGAGATTTCGAATCGCGGCACCAGTCGACAATATCTATGCAGCCTGGGTTTCCTCGCCGGCCTGCTTGTGGATGTGCGGTTGGGTCCGAGTGAGTTAGAGGTGTATCGTCGCGCTGGTGATAGTGAGCGAGTCGTTTGTCGTCGCGGACTGGACGGACCCAGGCACGCACCCGGGCCGACCGATCGCCGGCTTGCATGTGCACCGCTCCGATGACGAGGCATGGATCGTGCTGGAGGGCCGGCTGGGGTTTCGCATTGGCGAGGAGGAGCGCGAGGTCATGGCCGGTGAGTCGCTGCTGGTAGAGCGCGGCACGCCGCACTCCTATTGGAACCCCGCGCCGGAGCCCGCCCACTACCTGCTGGTGATGACCCCGCGAATCCATCAGTTGATCGAGGCACTGCACGCTGGCGACCGCGACGATTTCGCTCAGATCTTTGAGGAGTACGACTCCGAGCTGCTCGGCCAATGAGCGCGCCGATGAAGGAGAGCGACTTGAGCGAGGGAACCCCAAGCAAGGGAGCCCCAAGCAAGGGAGCCCCAAGCAAGGGAGCCCCAAGCAAGGGAGCCCCAAGCAAGGGAGCCCCAAGCGAGGGAGCCCCAAGCGAGGGAGCCCCAAGCGAGGTGGGCGTCCCGAGGCAGGCGAGCGCCTCGGGCGCGGTGAGGCACGCACGGGTGGCGATTATCGGCTCGGGCCTGTCGGGCCTGGGCACGGCGATCGCGTTGAGCAAGGCGGGAATCCACGACGTGGTGCTGCTGGAGAAGGAGAGCGCACTGGGGGGAACCTGGCGCGATAACACCTATCCAGGCTGCGCCTGCGACGTGCCGGCGCAGCTGTACTCATTCGCGTTCGCACCCAAGGCGGATTGGAGTCGCGCCTATGCGGGTCAGGAGGAGATCCGCGCCTATGTGGAGGAGACATCCGCGCGCTTTGGCGTGACCGAGCGGGTGTGCACCGGCGCCGAGGTGGAAGAGGCACGGTGGAACGATGACGAGCAGCGCTGGGAGCTAAGCACGAGTGCTGGACCGTTCCACGCGCAGGTGCTGGTATCCGCGACGGGCCCGTGGAACGAACCAGTGATACCGGACCTGCCGGGCGCGGAGCGCTTTGCGGGCGCCATGTTCCATTCGGCACGCTGGGAGCACGAGCATGATCTGCGCGGCCGGCGCGTGGCGGTGATTGGCACAGGCGCCTCGGCGGTGCAGTTCGTGCCCGAGATCCAGCCGCGGGTGGCGCAGCTGCATGTCTTCCAGCGCACGGCGCACTGGGTGCTGCCCAAGCCCGACCGCGCGATCTCGGCGCTGGAGAGGAGATTTCTGGGGCGCGTGCCGGCGCTACGCCGCGCGCTGCGCGCTGCGATGTATTACGCGTTTGAGCTGGTGGGGGTGGGTACGCGCCACGTGGGCGCGATGAGGCAGGTCGAGCGCCTGGGGCGTCTGCATCTGCGCCGAGCGGTAGCCGATGAGCAGCTGCGCCGCGCGCTGACGCCCAGCTTCACGCTGGGCTGCAAGCGAATGCTGCTCTCAAACGAGTGGTATCCGGCGCTGGGCGCTGCGAACGTGGAGCTGCTGAATACGGCGGTGAAAGAGATACGCGAGCACTCGGTCGTGGGCGCCGATGGCAGCGAGCGGGAGGTGGACACGATCATCTTCGGCACGGGCTTTCGCATGACGGACTTGCCGATTGCGCAGCGCACCTTCGGCCGCGAAGGACGCAGTCTTGCCGAGGTCTGGCGGGGCAGCCCGCGCGCGTACCTGGGTACGACGGTGGCGGGGTTCCCAAACTTCTTCATGATGCTGGGACCGAACTGCGGCAACGGCCACGGCTCGGCGATCACCTTGATCGAAGCCCAGGCGCGCTATGTGGTCGATACGGTCCGCGCGATGGGCGAGCAGGGTCTCGGCAGCGTGGAGGTGCGAGCGGACGTGCAGGAGACGTTCAACGAGCAGGTGCAGCAGGCGCTCACGAGCACGGTGTGGAATGCGGGCGGTTGCAGCAGCTACTACATGGACGCGAACGGGCACAACGCGGCGATCTTCCCGTGGAGCACGATCGAGTACCGCCGTCGCACGCAGCGCTTTGAGTCGCGCGATTACCGCGTGCGGGCAGCGGTGGAAAAGAACTAGCAGTAAGGGTGAAAAGGACTAGTGGTAAGGGAAGGCGGCCTGGACGGCCTGGACGTCAAGGCCGGTGGAGGCGGCGGGGCCATCGGGTGTGAGCTCGATCTCATAGTGACCGGGCTGTGGCGGCTGCTCGGGAAGACGGCCGGCGGCGAGCGCGCGCAGCAGCGGTAGCGGTTCGATCTGAAAGGTGACGATGCGGGCCTGCTCGTCGGTGAGGGTCGCGGCGATGGCCTGCTCAAAGCAGAGCACTTCGGCGAGGTGCGGGACGGCGAGGTCGAGGCTCTGCAGATGCGCGGCGAAGGCTTCGGCTTCAAGCGAGGCATACATCTGAGGCGGCGCGGCTGACCAGTAGCTGCGCAAGATGGTCCGGAATGCGTCGGTGCCGAGCGCGAGCATGAGCAGGCGCGATGTCAGGCGTAAGACGCCCACGATCATGGAGGCGCGAAATTCGTGTATGAGCCCCTCGATGACGCGGACGCCGCGATCCGCGGCCAGCTCCGCCGCACTCTCATCGGAAGGCTTGCGTCCGATGACGAGCTCGCCGAGAGCGCGCTCCCAGGCGGGCGGCGGAAGCTTGTCGGGCGACTCGACATACGCCAGCCGGACTGGGGGGCTGGGGCTAGGACTGCTGCTGCGACTACTACTACTACGAGATGATGGCTGCTCGATCGGCGATGGCAGCGATTCGCGCAGAGCCCAAAGCTGATGCAGGCGTTCGATCTGCGCACGAACGAGCTCCAGCCCGACGCGAGGGACAAACGAAGGGAAGATCTCGAAGACGATGGCGGCAAGGTTGGGGAGCCGCGGCACGAGCGCCTCGCAGATCGCAAAGAGCGGATCGGGAATGGCGCCGGAGTGGGCGTCGAGCCAGAAGCCGTCAAGCTCCATGCCGCCAGCGAGATGGACCTCCCACACCCGCTCAAGCGGTATTTCATCGAGAAACTGATCGACCGGCTGGCGTCCGTTAAGCGCGTTGGTGAATATGTTGTGCATGTCGAGCAGCAGGCCGCAGTCGGCGCGCTGCACCACCTCGGCGACAAAGGCGCCATCGGGCAGCTCGTCAGCGCGCGGACGTAGATAGTTGACTCCTGTCTCGACGGCGACAGGAACGCCGAGTCCCTGCTGGAGCGTGGCGATCGAGGTAGTGACGGCGGCGATCCCCGCCGCTGTCTGGCGCGGGGGCAGGAAGAAGCCGGTGGCGAACTCCGGCGTCTGGTTGTAGCTGAGATGGTCGCTCGCCCAAGGTGAGTGGAACCTCTGAATCATGTCGGCGAGCAGTCGCAGCTGCTCGGGGTCGGGCGCAACGGCGCCGCCGACGGGGGTGCCGACGCTGTGGATCAGCTTGCGACCCGGAAGGCACGAGAGGTGCGCGAGCACATCGTCGCGCACGCGGAAGTGCGGCGGCCCAGCGGGCATCCTGACCCACAGCGTCTGAGGCTCGATCTCGACCAGATCGAACAGCTCGGGGCTTGCGTGCAGCAACTCCTCGATGGCCGTGGAATAGGTGATTCCCACCCCGAGCGCCGCTGGGCCGCCCGCAATGCCGCCGCTCAAAACGCTGCCGCCCGCAATGCCGCCGTCCGAAACTCTAGACCCCCATCTGCTTGTCGATCGCCTTCTGGCTGATGGCGATCATTTCGACCTCGTCGCGGAAGACGATGTCAAATCCAGAGCAGCAAGAGGCGCAGCCGACCCGCTCGGCCGCAATGGCGACGGCCTGCTGTAGGGACTGAATGTCGTGGGTGACGCTCTTGGGCACAAATACGTCGACTCTGTCGCCGAGGGCGAGATTGCCCGCCGACGGTGAGCCGGCACGCGCCTCCTGGCTCTCACTGACAATGAATTCACTCTCGATATGCACATGCAGAGGGTTGCATCCAGATGCGCACCCAGGGTGACCCATGTTCTCGGCCAGCTCAGCCAGGGCTCCCTGAATGCTTCCGAGGTCATTTGCCATCTTTGCCGGCAGCCTGAGGCGCACCGGCCTCTCGTGCAGTCGTAGCTTGGCGGATGTGCTCATCTCACTCCTTCCGTAGATGTCCATTCCTCGCAGCAGTTCTGACTATTGCAGAGTTAGGCTGGCAAGGCAAGCAATGCCTTTCGCCCAAGGCTGGCAAGGCAAGCAATGCCTTTCGCCCAAGGCTGGCAAGGCAAGCAATGCCTTTCGCCCAAGGCTGGCAAGGCAAGCAATGCCTTTCGCCCAAAGTGAGTGGCGAGATGCAGGCAGCCGGTCAGGTGGTGAGGTAACGCACAACGTCCTCGCCGTCTGTGGCCAGCGCGGCGCCGTCCTTGCGGGCGATGCGTCCGAAAGGCTCAAGCTGGACCGCTCCGCCGGGCATGCTCCAGGTGGCAACCGCGCGGCCCCGCACGAGCGCAAAAGGCCGGAAGAGCCCGTTGACGGTGACAATCGTGCGGTGCGAGCCGAGGATCGCCTCGCGCGAGCGCCAACCGAGCAGGAGAGGGTCGAAGGCGCCGAGGAGGCGCGGCGGCGGCAGTTCTGCTGCGGGCTTGTGTGTGGGCGCGGCCCGTGCCGACGCGGCCAGTTCGAGGAGCCCATCGGGGCGCTGGGCAAGCGCAGGTGCGATGGCGCCGAGTCCTGCGCGTACGTCACGCAGCGGCAGTCCGGACCACTTGGCGAGGTCGCGCTCGTCGGCGGGGGCGTGCCCCCACAGATAGCGGCGAACCAGCTCGGCGAGCGCCCGCTGGCGATCGATGGGCTTGGAGTCTCCCAGCCAGTCATGCACGAGCACGAAGGCGTGATGAGCGTCGACCATCGGCCCCCGCACGATCAGGCCGCGCAGCGAGGCGAGCATCAAGAGATGCACGAGCGCCTGTCCCTCGGTACGCACGCCCGCGGCCGCGATGCGCTCGCGCAGCTGCTGTCGCGTGAGCGGGCCCCGATCGGCCAAAGAGCGCTCGATGACCGTCACGGCGCGCTCGGCGGCGGCTGGTGTGACCCCCTCCTGCGTGAGCCTGCGGGCGTTGGCCGTCAACAGGCCGGGTGCTGTCAAAGCATGCAGCCAGCGATAGTCCTCGCTGCGTACCAGGTGCAGAGTGCCGCGGTTGAGCCAGCTGATGAGCAGCGTGCGCTGCTCGCTGAGCTCGCGGTCGACATCACTCACCGATAGTCCGCTGCTGCGTGCGCGGATGGCCAGCCGCGCGCCGCGCGGATCCTGGCCCTGAACAGCCAGCAGCCGCTCGACGACGGCGAGGGGATCGCGGGCGGGCTCCCCGGCGAGTAGCTGCGCGGTAAGACGCTCGGCGATCATTGACGAGGCTAGTATGGCGAGCGCTGCTGCCACGGCAATTGCCAGCTAGCCTGTAGGGGATGGCCGAGCGCTTGGCGATTACCTGGGTGTTCAACACGATCGCGCTGTTCGTAGCGACCTGGCTGCTCTCAGGTCTGAGCTATGGCAACGACTGGTGGGCGCTGCTTGTGGCGGGGCTGGTCTTCACGCTCGTGAATATGTTCTTGAAGCCAGTATTGGCGGTGCTGTCGATCCCGTTCATCATCGTCACCTTCGGGATCTTCTACTTCCTGATCAACGTGCTGATGCTCTACCTGACGGACTGGCTGGTGTCGCAGTTCACCATCGAGACCTTCTGGTGGGCGGCGCTGGCGGCGATCATTGTCAGCGTAGTCAACGGCATTCTGCACATGTTCTTCGGGCGCCCGGGCGCTCCCGAGGCGCCCAGCGAAGTCACGATCGCTCGCTTCTGAGCGGCCTGGATCAGTCCAGCCCGAGCTAGCCCATGCGTGTCTTTCAGACTCTGCTGGCGTTCAGCGGCAATGCGCCGCCGCAGCTGGCGTTGACGCGCCGGCTGGTGGAGCGGGGCCACGAGGTGAAGGTGCTGGCGCACCGCGCGGCGCGCGAGCGGATTGAGGCGACCGGCGCCGAGTTTGTCGAGTTCAAGCGGGCCCAGCCGGAGATGGACATGACGCGGCGCGAGAGCGATCCGCTGCGCGATTGGGAGGCACGGACGAGGTTTGGCGCGGGCCAGCGGGTGCGCAAGAACCTGCTTGTGGGTCTGCTGCTGGACACGAGCCGCGAATGTGCCGAGCTGCTGAAGTGCTGGCCGGCGGAGGTGGTGGTGCTCGATTGGATGCTGCCGGGCGCGGCCGTGGCAGCGGAGGGAGCCGGGGTGCCAGCGGTGGCGCTGGTGCACTGTCCGTTTCCGTTGCCAATCGAGGGCGCGCCGCTGTTGGGCAACGGCCTGCGGCCGATGGGTGGTTGGCTGGGCGCTGTGCGCGACGGTGTGGCAAGGCGCGTCTATAGACGCGTGTTCGCGGCAGGCGTGCCGGCGCTGAACGAGGCGCGGGCGGAGCAGGGGCTGAGACCTGTGGGTGATTGGGATGCCCAGTTGCTGGGCGTGGAGGCGATCTACGTCATGACGGCGCCCGAGCTCGACTTCTCAAGCGAAGGCAAGCTGCCGCCCAACGTGCACTACGTAGGCCCGGCGTTCGAGCCGTTTGCGGGTGAGTGGAGATCGCCCTGGCCCGAGAGCAATGCCGACCCGTTGGTGCTGATCAGCTTTAGCACGAGCTATATGAACCAGCGAGCGCCGGTGCAGCGCGTGCTCGACGCCGTTGCGGCCCTACCGGTGCGAGCGCTGCTGACGAGCGGTCCGGCGCTCGACAGCGCGACACTGCGCATTCCCGCGAACGCGCGCACAGTGACGTTCCTGCCACACCGCCTGGTGCTGCCCGATGCGGCGCTAATGATCACGCACGCGGGCTGGCAGACGGTCAATGCGGCGCTGGCGGATGGGGTGCCGCTGCTGTGCGTCCCCGGCGGGCGCGATCAGCCGGACAACGCCGTGCGCGTCGTGCGAGCTGGCGCTGGAATGCGAGTGCGCGGCAGCGCCTCGCCGCGCAAGCTGCGCAAGGCGATTGTGGCGGCGCTCAAAGACCCATCGCTGAGGCGTGGCGCAGGCGTGATGGCCAAGGCCCTGGCGCGCAGTGATGGGGCGGATGAGATGGCACAGAGGATCGAGCGTCTCGGTGCGGCTTGAGTTTCTCACTGACGCTCCTGTTCCTCGACTCCTGTGCCTCGCTAAGGCTCCTATGCCTTGCTCACGCTCGTATACCCGCTAAGGCTCCTATACCCGCTCACGCTCCTATACCTCGCGGAGGCTCCTATACCTCGCTAACGCTCCTATTCCTCACTGATACTCCTCATTCCTCGCCATCGCGTTGCACTCTTCTTGCCATTGTCAGCATGGCTCTTGTGCGTATTTATTCCCTGCTAGGCTTGCGCGCATGTTGAACTATCTCAAGCGCCACCACATCGGCATCCTCGCCCTGTTCATTGCACTGGGCGGCACCTCCTACGCGGCGACTCAGCTGTCATCCAACAGCGTCGGCACCACCCAGATTCGTGATGGCGCGGTTACCGCCGGGAAGGTTCACAACGGAGCTATCACACCCGACAAGCTCTCGCCGGCGCTCAAGGCGCTGCTGCGAAAGAAGACGACAGAAGCGCAAGTCGCGTGGAGGTCCCCGAGCCTGCTGGCACAGATCAAGTCTGCCGGGCAGACGGTGAGCAGTCAGAAGATCGTCACGGTCCCCGCCAACGCGCCTTGGGTTGTGACTGGTTTGTCAATCGCTCCCGGAGAGCACCTGTGGACTGACACGCGCAGCGACGGCAAATGGAGCGGTAATCCTAGGTACTTCCCTTACTCCGACGCGAATGGCCTGTCCGTTTATCCGGGTGGCTATCGGGTCGACGCAAAGGCCGCTGTTCTGTCGTTGATCGGCTTCATCGGCAGCTCTCCGCCCAAACCGCGAGAAATGTCCATAGGCGTCTCGGCGCCCAATGGGGGAAGCGGCGGGCTGACTGACCCAGGATTTGTCGAGCTCGGCAATACGCTGGTCAATTTCGCACCCAATACGTCGGGCGCGATTTGGCTGCGGAACAACGACAACACCAATTCCATTTCAGACACTGGGCGACAGATAGTCAAAGTTCTCGTGACCTCTGGGTAGCGGCGCTTCGCGGGGCGAGACCCTGGCAACAAGCGACAGGTGCGCGGTGACCCTTGCTAGCGAGGTCTCGTGGTGAGCCCCCGGGCTAGCAGCCGGCCGCAGGCAAGCGTCGTCGAGGTTTCAGGTCTGGTGGGCCCGGGACGGCCGCGAGCGCGACCGTCCTGGCTGCCGATCGTGGTGGCGGTGGCTCGGCGAGTGGGCATTTGCCGGCTCGTATCGGGGCCTTGACTTCGATATCCTGCAAGTTACAATTGTTTCGCTCATTGGTGGGCGACAACAGGGCCAGACCGACCGGGCACGACATAGGCATCCTCGTTTGCTCGGCCTTTGGGCTTGCCGGGAAGTCGCTCAGTGATGGGCATGCAATCGAATTGTGATCCCGGCGACAGGCCGGGTGAAAGGAGCATGGATAGAAATGGTTAGAACAAGGGCTGCCCTGTTGGGCACGCTTGCTCTCCTCTTGGTCAGCGGTGTCACAACGTCGACAGCGTCGGCGGGAGGACCGTACTGGCATGTAGGTGGAGCAAGACTTGGACAAGGCGTAGCGAAGCAAATAACGCTTCAGGTCAAAGGAGCGTTTGTCATCGACTCCGCCAGTCCTGTGCTGGCGACCGAATGTGCGAGTGCTGTCTCGGAAGGCGCAACTATCGAAGGCCAAGGTCAAAGTCAAGGCCAAGACAAAGGGCGATTCAAGTTGACAAAATGTATGGCCATCACTGAAAATGGACTATGTACGGTCGAAGAACCCATAACTACAAGTCAACTTAAATCTCATTTGGTGACGTTTAGAGGCGGACAAAAAAAATACGCAGACCTATTTGAACCTCAGCAAGGAGTCTCCATCTTGGCGATAAAAATCATCGCCTGTGGGACACTTACAGGCATATATAAAGTGGACGGCTCGGTAGCTGCCGAATTTTTACCGGCAGAAGTGGAAAATCAAGAAGGCCTGTTTAATTTTCCTCTGATACCTATCAACGAAGTCTTCCTCGAACAACAAACAAAGAAACCTGAACTGAAGATTGGAATAAAGAAAGCGGAAATTATCGCTGCCTTCGGTGCCAGACTCGCAACCAACGAAAGATTTGGGGTTTTCGGGACGTAGAGGCTTCGACGGCGATTTGAGGTCGGGGGGCCGCTATTTGTGTGGTCTCCCGACCGCTGCCGTCGATGCCGGTCGGCAGGAGTCCGAGCGCCTTGCGAGCTTCAGGGGCTATCGTGGAGCCTAGAGGCGGCGGTGTCCGCGGAGGAGGCGGTGACCGTCGGACGGCTGGGGGCCGCGGGTGAGCTGCGAGAATCGTGCCCTTCCGAGCTGTGCCACTGAGGCACCCCCAGTGTGATCATGCGCAGCTGACGCCGGGCGGTGGTGACGATCTCAGCCTCAGCGGAAGGGTCCTGGGGCGGGGCGTCGAGAATCGCCTCGGCGGTGGAGACCATCGCGTTGACGATCAGCCCCGCGAGCAGCTGCAGATCCTCGGTGCCCCAGCGGTCGAGGTAGGGGAAGCGCGCGAGGTCCGTGGCGAGGTCGCTGGCGAACAGGCGGATCTCGCCGCGGATGGCGTGACGCAGGACGGCGACTCCACCGAAGCGCTCGCGGGCGATGAAGCGGAAGTGGCTGTCGTGCTCGTGCACGTAGCCGACAAGGATCTGCACCGAGTTGTGGATGATGTGCTCGTAGGTGCGCGGATCGGCGCGGGCGGCGCGGATCATCGCGCGCAGCGTGCGGAAGGACTCGTCGATCAGGACCAGGCCGAGCTCGTCCATGTCCTCGAAGTGGCGATAGAAGGCGGTGGGGACGATGCCGGCGGCGCGGGTGACCTGCCGCAGGCTCAGGCTTGAGAAGCTCTGCTGCTCGAGCAGCAGCAGCGCGGCGTCGAGCAGCGCCTGGCGTGTGCGCTGCTTGCGCTCCTGGCGCGTAGCGCCGCTCCCTGGAGTACGGCTGTTCACGGTGTAAGTGTGACGAGGATCACAGATGTATCTGTTACCTGGTGCGATTAGCAGTGTACTGGGTAGGGTAGTCTGTGAACAGTCGTACACTGACTGAGAGGGAGTCCTGAACCTTGTCTACCACCACTTCCCCAAGCCCCCCCGCCGATCCCCGTCCTGCCTCGCGGCCTCGCCTTGCCTCCCAGCCTCGCCTTGCCTCCCAGCCTCGCCTTGCATCCCAGCCTCGCCTCGCCTCGCCTCGTCTCGGCCGGCGGCTGCTGCACTCAGGTCTGCTGGAAGCGCTGACCTATCCGCATGGCGTGGACCGCTATGTGGAGCTGGTGCGCCCCCTGCTCGTCAAGCGAGAGGTGCGGGCGGAGGTGACGACGATGCGCCAGCAGACGGACAAGAGTGTGACGTTGACGCTGCGCCCAAACAAGAACTGGCAGGGCCTGCGTGCGGGCCAGTTCGTGAACCTGAGCGTGGAGATCGAAGGCGTGCGCGAGACGCGTCCCTACTCGCCGGCGGGCTCAGAGCATGCGGCCGGCCATGCGCTGGAGCTGACGATCTCGACCCATCCGGAGGGCAAGGTCTCCCGTTACCTGCGCGAGCGAGCGCGGCCAGGCATGATCGTGGGCCTGAGCGAGGCACAGGGCGAGTTCGTGCTGCCGGCGCAGCGAGCGCAGCGCGTGCTGCTGATCAGCGGAGGCAGCGGGGTGACGCCGGTGATGGCGATGCTGAGGACGCTGTGCGAGGAGGGCCATGCAGGTGAGATCGGCTTTCTCAACTACGCTCGCTCGCCGGAGCTGGCGCTGTACGACGCCGAGCTGAATGCGCTGGCGGAAGGCCACAAAAACTTGCACGTGGCTCGCGGCTTCACGCGCGCAAGCGCAGGCGCGGGCTCGCCGGGAGACCCGCGACTAGGAGACTCGAGACTGAAGGGCCGCTTCGACCGTGAGCATGCGCGCGCAGTGATGTCCGAATATGGAGAGGCAGCAACCTTTGTATGCGGGCCGCCGGCGCTGATCGAGGCGGTGCGCGCGGTCTGGAGAGAGGATGGCCTGCAGGAACCCACGGTGGAGACATTCACCCCTCCCGCGCCGCACTTCAACGCGCTGCAGTTCGACAAAGAGCAGGCCACAGGCATGGTGAGCTTTGCCGCGAGCGGACGCGAGGCGGCCAACAGCGGCCTGCCGCTGTTGGAGCAGGCCGAGGACGCGGGGCTCACGCCGGAGCATGGATGCAGGATGGGCATCTGCAACACGTGCAGCTGCCGCAAGCGCTCGGGCACCGTGCGCAATGTCATCACGGGCGAGTACTCAAGCGCAGGAGACGAGCAGATCCGCATCTGCGTCTCAGTACCCGTCGGCGATGTGGCGCTCGAATTGTGAGCTTCGCTTCCCTGGGGAAGCAGCCGGGCGCAGGCAAACCAACAACCCACCCATCAAAAAAACTCCACCAAGACCCCCAAATTTTGCAATCTCATCTCGATAAGGAGCTGGTGATGTCCAAGACCGCCCCGAACCTCACACCTGAGCAGCTGGAGTCCTTCGGCGAAGAACTCGACGCCCTTTGCGCACGCGTAACGGCCGATCTGGGCCAGCGCGACGCCGATTACATCAACAAGGTGATCCGCGCCCAGCGGGGCCTTGAGGTGGCGGGCCGCGCATTGCTGTTCGTCAGCTTCCTGCCCCCGGCGTGGCTGGCTGGCACGGCGGCGTTGTCGGTGTCGAAGATTTTGGACAACATGGAGATCGGCCACAACGTGATGCACGGTCAGTACGACTGGATGAATGACGCGCGCCTGAACGGCAAGACGTTCGAGTGGGACACCGCGTGCCCCGCCGATCAGTGGCGTCATTCACACAACTACATGCACCACACCTACACCAACATCGTGGGAAAGGACCGCGATATCGGTTATGGAATCCTGCGCATGTCGGAGGATGAGCGCTGGCGCCCGTACTACCTGGGCAACCCGCTATATGCGGCGCTGCTGGCGATCTTCTTCCAGTACGGCGTGGCGCTGCACGACCTGGAAACGGAGCAGATCGCGGCGGGCAAGGCGAGCTTGCGCGACAAGCGCGGCATGATGAAGGACATCTGGGGCAAGGTGCGTGGCCAGACGCTGAAGGACTACGTGCTGTTCCCCTTGCTCTCAGGCCCATCCTTCCCGCTCGTGCTGGCAGGCAATGCCACGGCCAATCTGGCGCGCAACCTGTGGTCGTTCACGATCATCTTCTGCGGGCACTTCCCCGACGGAACGCATGAGTTCACCGAGGAGGAAGCCGAAAATGAGACGCGCGGAGAGTGGTACTACCGCCAGTTGCTGGGCTCGGCCAATCTGACGGGCGGCAAGCTGTTCCACGTTATGGCGGGCAATCTGAGCTACCAGATAGAGCACCACCTGTTCCCGGGCATTCCCGCCCACCGCTACACGGAAATCTCAAAGGAGGTGCGCGAGATCACCGAGCGTTACGGCATCCCTTACAACACAGGCCCGCTGCACAAGCAGTTCGGCAGCGTTGTGCGTAAGATCGTGAAGCTGGCGATCCCGCCGCTCCCCGGCCGGGGCAGCGGGCCGGATGCGGCCAAGCCGCCCGCGGGGCGTGAGCGCGCTGAGGAGCGTCAGCTCCTGGCAACGGCATAACCCCAAGATGAACGACCCCCTGGACAAACTGGAGACGCGCAAGGACACCGTCCAGGTGGCGGTCGAGTCGGGCGCCACGCACGTGGGAGGCATCGTGAACATCGTCACGGGCGCGGTGCGCGACATCGCCCGCGAGGTGGGCGAGTGGGCGACGGACATGTTCGAGATCCGCGACGCCGCCCGCCGCGCGCGCAAGGACGACGATGTCCGTGGCGAGCCTACGGATTTGGATATGCGCCCTTAGCGCCTTAGCGCCTTAGCGCCTTAGCGCCCTGGCGACTACGCGCGGCGCGCGGGAACGATCGCGATGAGACCGTCCGCCGTGCCCTTGGCGTTGCAGGGCTTGAAGGACCGCGCATGGCGAGTGGGGCGGAAAGAGCGCACCTGAGGGCCGCGGGCGTCGTTGCGGAAGGCGATCCCGCGGACCGTGCGGCGCGCGCTTGCCCGCGCGAGGATCGCATCGGCCACGGCCTCTGGATCGACGGCATATTGCGAGTCGAGGAGGAGCTGTCGGAGTAGCTGTATCTGTCGCTGCATCGGGTTGCACCTTCTGCATCGGCAGCGTTCGAGCGGACCCCAGGCCGTGCCGCCGTAGTCGAACAAGTGTTGAATCGGGCCCAGGCGGCGATGGCAGACCGATGAATTCCGGGCCACGAGTCGGTCTTCACATGAAGACCGATGGCGGAGGAGACCAGGCCGATAGTGCTGTGTGACGTGGCGGGCGTGGCGGCCGACGTGGTCACGGTCGGCGCACTGGCGCAGCTGGCACTAGCAGCAGGACGCGCGGGACATCAGCTGTGTCTATGCGGAGCCTCGGAGGAGCTGTGCGCGCTGGTGGAGCTGATGGGCCTGGCCGAGGTGCTGCTCCTTCGAGAGGCCTAGGCGTTTCAAACCGCGCCCCTGCGTCCAATGACGCTAGGCCGCAAGCCGCGCGGGCAGGCCAAAGAGGGGGAAGAGGGTGTCGGTGGCGAGGAAGAAGGTGAACTCGACGATGCGCCCGTTGACGATCTCGAGCACCTGCAGCGCCCAGGGGTCATAGCCCGAGCCGCTCTCGCTTGGTTTGTACTGACCGAAGGCTGGCGAGCCGTTGGCGGCGACGGTGGGGATCACACGCGAGCCGCGGCAGGCAGCGCCGGGACCCACCCACCAGCCAAGGATGTCCTCACGACCGCTGAGCCACAGCTCGTAAGGCGGCATCGACTGCGTGGCGTCCTCGTGGATGAGGTCGGTTAGCGCGTCCATGTCGTAGCGCTGGAAGGCGTCGAGATAGCGGGCAAGCAAATCGTGATCGTGCTCGCTGAGCACGCCACGGCCGGCGTCGGCGATGTCGGCCTCATCCAGCGTGGCCCGCGCGCGCTGCAGGGCACTGTTGACCGCGGCGACGCTGGTGTCGAGCAGCTCGGCAACCTCGGCGGCCTTCCAGTGCAAGACCTCGCAGAGGATCAGCACGGCGCGCTGGCGCGGAGGCAGATGCTGGAGCGTGGCTACGAAGGCGAGCCGGATGGTCTCGCGCGACTCAGCTACAGCCGCAGGGTCGTCCTCGATGAGGATCTGCCTATCGGGTACAGGCTCAATCCAGGTCACCTCTGGCAGGATCTCGCCGATGGGACCGATCGCCGAGCGCGCTGCACCAAGATCCATGGGGCGCGCGCGGCGCTCTTTGCTCTTGAGCATGTCGAGGCAGACATTGGTGGCGATGCGATAGAGCCAAGCGCGCATCGAGGCGCGGCCCTCGAAACGCTCCCGCGCCCGCCAGGCGCGCAGCAGCGTGTCCTGCACGGCATCTTCGGCCTCAAACGGCGAGCCGAGCATGCGGTAGCAGTAGGCGGTCAGCTCGCGGCGATGGCGCTCGAGGTCACCGAAGGCCGAGGGAGCGGCAAGCAAGGAACCCTCCATGCGACCCATCCTAGGAGGTGCGCGATGAGTTTTGCCGTGAGGACAGTCTTAGTGGGAGAAACCAACGAAGCGGAGGCCGAAGATGGGAAAGGTCGTTGTCACGGAGTTCATAAGCTTGGACGGTGTGATCGAGGCGCCGGGCGGCGGCGAGGACTATGAGCACGCCGGCTGGTCGTTCGAATTCAAGCGTGGCGAGGAGGGCGATGAGTTCAAGTTCGACGAGCTGATGGCCGCCGAGGTGCAGCTGCTGGGACGGGTCACCTACCAGGGCTTTGCGAAGGCGTGGCCGTCGATGGGCGCGGACAGGTTCGGCGAGAAGATGAATGCGATGCCCAAGTACGTGGTCTCCACTACGCTTGGTGCGCAGGACGCCGACTGGAACAACTCGACGGTGATCGGCGGTGACATGGCTAGCGAAGTCGCGCAGCTCAAGCAGCAGGTTTCAGGCGACATTCTGGTCGCCGGCAGCGCCAAGCTCGTGCAGTCCTTGACCGAGCATGGGCTCGTGGATGAGTACCGGCTGATGGTCTTCCCGGTCGTGCTCGGCAGCGGCAAGCGTCTGTTTGGCGAGGGAGCCCCGCGCACGAAGCTGCGGCTGGTGGACTCCAAGCCGGTGGGACCGGACGGCGTCTTCATCCTGACCTATGGGCCCGCGGAGATCGCCGGCAGTGATCTCGCCGCGTGAGCGATGGTGCGGCGTGACTGACCTATGGGCCTGCGGAGACAGCCGCCAGCGATCGCGCGGCGTGAGCAATGGCGCGGCGTGACCGATGAGTCTCACCGCGCGTAGCCGTCTTGACAAGAGAACCCCAAGAGCAACCCCCCACAAAGAAGAGGAGCAGGAAGATGAGTGAGACAGCAGCCAAGATCAGCGTCAGCCAGGTAGGCACGGTGATGGTCCCGGTGAAGAGCCAGGATCAGGCACTGGAGTTCTACGTGGGCAAGCTAGGATTTGAGAAGCGTGCCGATATCCCCTTCGGCCACGGCGATCGCTGGGTGGAAGTCGCGCCGGCGGGCGGCGCAACAACCCTCGCGCTGGTCCTTCCCCGCGAGGGAGAAGCCACTGGGATCAATACCCGGGTGGCCTTTACGAGCGAGGACCTCGATGCCGACCACGCCAGCCTGCTGGCCCAGGGAGTCGACGCGGACGAGGAGGTCATGCGCATGGGAGACCCCGTGCCACCGATGTTCTTCTTCAACGACCCCGAGGGCAACAGGTTCCTGATGGTGCAGCGCGGCTGACCCACGCCGCGGCTGACCAACGTCCTGGGTTGCGGCTGCCGCGGCGAGAGGTCGTCGCGGCAGCCTGCCGAGGAGGCGGCTAAGCCGCGAAACGCTGTTCGCTGCGCGCTCGCCGCTTGGCCGCCTCAACCTCTCGGTCCTTCGGTGGCGCCGCGGTAACGAGCTCGCCCAGCAGATGGACCGAGACCGCGGTCACCTCATCGACGGCACGCTCGAAAGCCTCAGCATTGGCCTGTGAAGGCTGCGTGAAGCCGCTGATCTTCCGCACGTACTGCAGAGCTGCGCTGCGCACCTCGTCCTCTGTCGCCGAGGGCTCGAAGTTGTAGAGCGTCTTGATGTTTCTGCACATGCTTGAAGGTTAGCTGCTGCGCAGCCCCACACCGCTATCGGGTGGCGACGGACTTCCTCGGGTTCTTCTTCGGTGCAATTGTCGGTACCGCTATCGGGTGGGACTCGCTTGCCAGTGGTATGGGCGGCCTCGTGGTCGCTGAGGGTGCGCTTGAGCTCTGGGCGGGCTCGCGGGAAAGGTCGTGAGGGTCGACGGCCTTCAAGGCTGATGAGCTTAGGCGCGCCTTCGAGTGGTGATCGCAGCGCCGTTGAGCGTCGCTGCGATCAGCCGGGTCGCCGGGCCACGCCGAAGATGTTGAGCGATTGGAGTGACTCGGTCTGACGGACCAGTAACTCGGGACTATCCACTACAGCACCCCTTGTGCGCAGCGATGAGTTGTCAGTCTGTTGTGACCGGCTCGCGCAAACTCAATGGCGATTCCTTGGGCCCACGATGAGAGTTGTGCGCGAGATGCCAATCCGTATTCGTGGTGGCCTGGCCGCCGGGTGAGGACGACCGATCCAGGTCCGATACTGAGGACTGGAACATCGATCAGGATCGGACCTTTTGTGGCCGTCGGTGACACTCGGCCCTGTGCATTGCGTCCCAGTGCGCCTGCTTGAGGTGAGCCGCTACATGTGGAACGCGTACCGCGCGCCGACAGTGCCCTCGTCCGGGACGTGGCGCAGGATGGTGCCTATGCTGCGGGCGGCGCGCATCGTGATCGGCTCGCGTCCGTCAAGACGGCTGTTGTTCCAGTTGAGCTTGGTCAGCGCGAGGATCTCGCGGGCGTGCTGCTCGGCAGACTGCTCGGATTGCTGGAGCGCGATCCCGAGGGGCTGCGGAACATACGGCCCTGGGTAGAGCTCGTAGAACGGGACGCTGCCCGATGTGTAGAGCACCTGGTGACGACCGTCCAAGACGATATGCGTGCCGCGCAGTGGGGCGTGCTTCCGCGCTGAGACGCGTGTACGCGAGGGTCCGAGCGCGACGAGCTCGAGATCAGTGATCCGCTCGGTGTTGGCTGCGCGCTGTAGACCCTCGATCTCCTCGGTCCGGAACTGGGAACTCTTGTGGATCACGACTCGGGCTGGGAGGTTGTGGTGCGCTGAGCGATAGCGCTTGAGCGCGTCGAGGAGCAGCTTCTCCGCGTCAGCCGCCCCGAGATAGGGGCGCCGGTCCCCCTTCGAGAGCTTGGCTGGGCCGCCGCGCACGATGATGCCCTCTCCGCGCTCGTCGAAAACCTGGGCGATGCTAGTGGCGAGGTCCCCCGAGTTCTCGAAATAGAAGGAGATCCCGATGAAGCAGCTGTCCAGCGCATGCGGATCGCGGACAAGTGACCACGGGAACCCGCCAGCCTTGTAATAGAGCGCGGTGTGCAGGTTCCACGCCTTCGTCGCCTCGTCTTGCTGTGTGCGAGGCTTGCCGGTCGCAGTGGTCTGCTTGCTGGCCAGCCGATGGTCGTAGGTGGCGGGCAGCACGAACTGCAGCGGCACGCCCACGCCCATTGCGGCCGCCTTGAGCACGTCGTGCAGTTCGGAGGGCCCGAAATTTGCTCGATCGTTATCTCGGTCGTCCTCGCTCTGTGCGTCCGTCTTGATTAGCTCGAGAAGATCGAGCGGCGGGCACAGCAGGATCGCGCGCGCAAGGCCGTGTTCGCCGATCGCCTTGATCTCCTCAAGCAGCAACTCGACAGCAGCGCGGAGGCGAGCGTCGCGGGTGCTGTGCGATGCGAGGTTGCGGATCTCCCGGGCCGCGACGCTGCGCTGCGGTCTGGAGTCGAAGGTCAGCTCGGATTCGAGCCCGACCTCGGCGGTGAACCCGGGGAACGGCGGGAAGAAGTTGGAGGTGCGCTTGTCGGCTGGAGGGTTGATCGGCTTTCGGCATCGGCGCAGCCAGCGCAGGACGCCCTCGATGGTCTCCTGTGTCCCGACGACTCCAATCGGGATCGTTGACGGCGCCGCCTCTGCAGCCTCGTCCGCTGGCCCGAAGTCGAGCAGCCCGAAGCGGGGTCGACATGCGCGCCGCGGCCGAATTGCATCTTGGGCTCCTCAAGCAGCCGAGCGATCATCAATTTCATCCTCATCCTCATCCTCGTCCTCATTGACATCGTCGTCGGCTTCGTCGAGCTCGTCCTCACCAGTGTCGAGCCGGACCTGTACCAGCTCGCTGAAGCCGAGTAGTTGGTGGTCAGGGTCCGGCGTGAGCCCGCCGAGGTCGACGCCACCCCGAAGCAGTCGGGCTAGGGTGTCGACGTTTCGGCGAAAGTCACTGGGGCGCTCGATCCGCTTGATCCCCGAGCGATGCGAGGCGGCGTAAAAGTCGGGCTCGTGGCCGTCGCGCGTGAAGTGGTAGCTCGGCGTCAGCTCGAGATACCACTGCTCGTCGTAGCGCACGAACGTTGGCAAGAATGCAAGGTGCCGGACATAACGGACGGTGCCGTCGCCGCGGGGGTATTCCTTGACGATAGTCCGCGTGGTCGACGTGTCCGGGATGTTGATTACGACGGGGAGTTCGTCGGCAGCGGCCACCCACGTCAGATCTTTGCTCGACCGCAGGGCCGGGCGCATTTGACCAGACAGCGCTCCCTTGAGCAGTCGCACGAACCGGTGTCGGCGATCATCATCCTCGGCGCCGGCCCATTCGGCGGAGGGAAAGGAGGACACCGGGCCAGAGCAGAGCCGCGAGAGCAGGCCCGTGCTTGGATCGGTGAAGCTGCAGAGCCGCCCGGACCACACCAGCCAGTCCCGGGGCCAGTCGCCAGGGGTCTCGCCCCACACCGCGCGTGCTTCGGCCCCTCGCTGGATGGCAGCGTCGGCGACGTAGATGGTGTTCGGGAACGCTTCGACCGGGAGCAGGTTTGTGACGAGCGTCTCGTGCATTGGGGGTGTGCCCAAGTGCAGTCCGTCGACCCGCGGCCGAGCGAGCTCCAACAGCGCCGTCGAGCAGGAGGCGTCAAATCGATCGTTGTCCCGGTCGAAAATGATGCGACGGGATGCTCGCTGCTCGGGGTGGCCGTTGAGTAGTCCTTGACCGAGACCCAGTAAGCCTCATCGCTAACCGGATGCGACCGGATAAGGATGACCGGGGCGTTGCCGTGCAGCCAGTACCGCAGATCGTCCTCATCACACGTGAACCCGATTGGTCGCTCGTCGAAGACAACCGACGTCGCCTTACTTTGGACGAGGACGATGCGGTTCGTCGCCTTCTCCGTCTCTGGATCGACGAGCTCGATCGAGCCGTCAGTGCCAAAGTCATTCTGCGGCTCGTTCCAGAGATGCCCCATGTCGGCCACCACCTTCGCGATCAGAGCGATCCCCTGCCGCTCGATCTTCTTGGCCGGCTGCACCCGCTTTGCGTTGCGAGGACTTCGTGAGCGTGGCATTCCAGCATCCGACGATACGCCGATCACCGGTCGTTCCTCGATCTCCCACTGGGGAGAGCCAGGGGATGAAAGGGGCGTGGGGTCTGGTCGCTGGCGTAAGGTCGGCGCAATGACCAGCCGTGCGACCCTGGGGCCTGACGGTCTCAGGCGTGTTTGGGAGATTGAGTTCTTTGAGACCGACGATGGCCGCAAGCCAGTGCTGGACTGGATCAAGAACGCTCTCACTCCGACCAAGCGGCGTGCGCTGGGCTCGGCGATGCGGCGTGTGCTTCAGACCCACGGGCCAGCAGTTGCTCGGTCCGGCTGGGGGCGGCCTGTCGAGAAGGGCATCTTCGAGTTCCGGCTGAGGATGAACGGCAAGGAGATCGTCAACCTTGAAGCCGAGATCCACGGGATCAGCGAGGATGAGGCGCGCGGCCGATTTGGTCTCAATCCCTCAGAGGATGTGCTGTTGCGCGTGTTCTGTACCACCCGAGCCGGCGCTGTCGTCCTGCTCCTGCACGCCTACGACAAGGGCGAGGACCCCAGCAAGCGACGGCAGCAAGCCGAGATCGGAGAGGCTCGCCGGCGGCTCAAGATCCTCGAACGTAGAGATGCGGCAGCGCGTAAGGCGCAACGGAGGAGCGGCAGACGGCAGCCTTGACACGATGTGCTAAAACACATAGAATGGGTGGCCGATCAAAAGGGAACGCGATGAATGATTTCGACAAGCTCATCGATGACATCGAGCAGGAGGCAGTCGCTGAGGGGCCCGGGGCGGTTGCCGAGCTGCGCGCTCTGGATACCCGCTTTCGGCTCGCCGCCGAGCTGCTCGCTGCACGCACGAGTGCGCACATGACTCAGAAGGAGCTGGCGGTTCGCTCCGGCGTGCAGCAGGCAGAGATCAGCAAGATCGAGCGTGGCGAGGTCGTCCCAAAGGTCTCGACCATGGATCGACTACTGACCCCACTCGGTCATAGACTGGCCGTCGTCGAAGACCACGATCCGGTCGCCGCTTAGCTGGCCGGGATCGCCGCGGTCCGCTGACGCAACGAGAGCGGCGCCAGAAGGAGGTGAGTCAGCGGCGATGGCCGGGCTCCCGATGCGTTGAACCGTCAACCTACCGATCGTGCGGTGCTTCTATTGCGCGCGAGACGGGATGCCGGCGGCCGACGAGCACGTTCCTTCACGGTACCTCGGCAGCCGTCTGAAGACACGACGCGTGTGCAGGGGCTGCAATGAGCGCGCCGGCCGCGAGATCGATGATCGCATGGCGAACTACCTGATGATTCAGGTTCCCAGGGCGCTCGCCGACGTTCGCAGCATCAAACACCAAGCAAAGGAGCCGCACGCCGAGTCTGAAGGTGTCGTCTCCACCACAGGCGAGCGGGTGCGACTGACTTTCGATCCTCGCGGCATGCAGGCGCGACGCGCAACGGGCGAGCCGGTGCGCGAGCC
The DNA here is from genome assembly GCA_025449845.1 of Solirubrobacteraceae bacterium. Taxonomy (GTDB): domain Bacteria; phylum Actinomycetota; class Thermoleophilia; order Solirubrobacterales; family Solirubrobacteraceae; genus Palsa-744. The sequence goes on from JANWIP010000034.1 coordinate 66,427, forward strand.
GGTGGAGATCCGCTACGGCCTTGACTCCGATCTTTGGGTGCGGTTCACAGCAAAGCTCGCGCTCGGGTGCGCGGCAAAGCTTCTGCCCGACGAGTGGCCTGCGCAACCGCTGGCCCGAGCTATCCGCGATCTGCTGTGGCACCGCCCTCCCATCGATCGTCGGTTCTGGCCTGACGATGTGCCCGGCTGGCCCGGTGAGCTCGACATCGGGCATCCGGCACGCCAGGCGCTCGGCGATCGGCGCCATCTTGTTGGCTTCACGGCTCCGGCGGATAGCGATGGCTCGACGGCGGCGGTGGGGGTGCTTTTCGGGGGCCAGATCGTCTGCGGACTGCCGCTACCGGGCGTGCCGTGCCCAGGCTCCGGGAGGATCTGGGTGATTGACTCCCGCACGAGCAGCCCGCCGACCGTGGAGGATTACGATGCCGCGATCGAGCGGCTTCTCCGCGCGCGGGGTTGGTCAGAGCAGAAGATCGACGCGCTGCGGCTCCCGTAGCGGCGCGGCTTTCGAGCTGACCGCGATCACGAACGGTCTCACCACCGCAAACGTGCAGGTATGTCCCTAGTTACCGCCAAACTCTATGTATGTCCACAGCCCGCGGCGCTCCACAGCCCGCGGCGCGATTCCGTTGACCGCCTACGCACAGCCGTCGGTGAGCGCTCATGCGCGTCCATCACAGAGAAAAAGCAAATGAACCGCAAATAATCGCGCAAGCGAGCGCTCTCTCATTAAGCGCGTCAGCCGAAAAACCGTAAGCGTTCAGTGGGTTGGGGTGCTCAGGTGAGCAGTGGAGCGGGGTCCCCGCGGGCGTGGGCGGTGATGGCGTGGGTGAGGTAGACGAAGAGCGAGCGGTCTTGTAGGCGGCAGGTGGTGTGCG
>JANWIP010000035.1 GCA_025449845.1 Solirubrobacteraceae bacterium
GCGTGCCTCTAACCCTTCCTGGATCGCGTCGGCGAGCTCCGCCTGTCCGGTGTAGTGGGCGACCTCGCGGTTGATCCGGGTCGAGAGCTGCTCGTCGTCCGTCCAGATCGCCCTGACCAGCGCCTGGCTGATCGCTTCGCCATCGACCATCAGGCTGACCCTGCCAGCCAGCATCTCCTCGCCGACGGCGCGCGGCTGGACGTGGATGCAGAGGTGGTAGTCGCGCGACTCATCTCCCCACGCTCCCGTTGGGTAGTCGCCGGTCATCGCGTCAACCGCGCTTGCACGGGTCGTAAGGTCCTCGATTGCGGGCGCCACCTGCTTGAGAAACGCGACGGTGGTGCCCTGCGGGGTCCACAGGCGCAGCGACACGTCGCCGGTGGACTTGCCCATGGCTCGCTCGATCATTGCCTGGAAGTCGTCCTTGAGATCGGCGGGCTCGGCGACGATGTCGACGGTGCCGAGCAGCGTGGTGGCGATGCGCCGCAGCTCCTGCACCTCCCAGTCGGTGCCAACGCCGCGGCAATCGCACTGGAAGCTTCCCTCGCAATCGGCGAGGATCGCCTCGAGCTGCTCAGGGGTCTCATGTTCGTCCTGGCCGTCGGTGAGTAGGATCGCGTGACGGATCGCCTCCGGGGTGGCGGCGAACAGCTGATTGGCGAGCGCCAGCCAGCTGCCGATCGCGGTTCCGCCCGTCGCCTTCAGTCGCGCCACCGCCTGCTTGGCGTCCTCCCGGGTCTGGGGGGAGGCGGGCGCGAGCCCTCCTTCTCGGGGATAGACGGCTCTCGCCGTTTCGTTGCCGGCGATCACGCCGAACATCACGCCATCGCGGATGCAGTCGATCGCCACTTCCGTAGCCCGTGTCGCGGCCTTCAGCTTGGCGCGCGGAGCCGACATCGAGCCGGAGACATCGATGATGATGATCTCTGCGGCCTGCGTCGAGGTGGCGGCCGGCGCGGCGCCCGACGCGGTGACCGTCACTACGGCGTTGACCTCACCGCCGCCGGCCGGCAGATACTCGTTCTGGTAGGCCTCAGCGGTGAACGTAGTCATTGGTCATCCCTCCTTGGAGGCGGTGACGTTGAGGACCGCCACCGTGATGTTGTCGTGGCCGCCCGCCGCCAGCGCGGTGTCGGTGAGCGAATGTGCGGCCGCTATCGCGGCGGTTCCGGGCGGAAGCGCATCGAGCAGCGCGGCGATGCCGGCGACATCCGGTGCGTAGTTCCAAAGTCCGTCGGAGCAGAGCACGAGCTGGCCTGGCTCGGTCGGTCGCATCGTCAGGACCTGGGCCCCACCGTCTGGTGCGTCACGGCCGAGCCAGCGCGTGATCGCGTGAGCGCGCGTGTCCGCGCCGGCCTCCTGTGCGCTCAGCAGCCCTGCCGCGACCTGCTCCTGCGCCCACGAGTGATCGACGGTGAGCTGGCGCGAGCCATCCTCTGCGATCCAGTAGGCGCGACTGTCGCCGACCCAACCAATCGCCAGCTCACCATCGCGACAGACGGCGCTCACTAGCGTGCACGAGGGGACGTCGAGATCGGAGCGCGACGTCCAGGGCACCTCGAGCACCGTCTGCTGCGCGGCCGCCACCGCGTTTCTCGTCGCCTCGGCAAACATGGCCTCATCGCCACGCAGCGCATCGCCAGGTAGTGCCTCGCTACGCAATGCCTCGGCGAGCACTGCTCCGGCGGCGTCCGCGCCGCCCCGCGCCGCAAGGTCTGCTGAGAGCGAGGAGGAGATCCCGTCACAGACCACCACAGCGACGCCGCTCTCGCCAACCGTCCGCAGGTACAGCGCATCCTCGTTGCGAGCGCGCACGCGACCGCGGTCGCTCACGCCTGCCGCGACACCGAGATCAATCTCCTGGCGATCCTCCGGTGAGCGCTGGCGCACGCCGCACCGCGAGCAGTAGCGGTCGGCGTCAATCGCCTCCGCTGGCGCTCCGCACGCCGTGCAGCCCCTTGCAACTGGCGTCTGGTCGTGGGGCACCGTGCCGACGCGCACGCCGCACCGCTCGCAGTAGCGGTCGTCGGGCAGCATCGCTGCCTGGCACACACGGCAGGCGAGATTCGTCTCACTGCTGCTCATGTCCATGTCCTCGGTCGGACCCGATTGGCCCAGTCGACGAACTGGGTACGCTCGTCGAGGCTGTTTGCCGCGCGCGCGAGCGAGCGGTAAGTGCGCTCCAGGCCGAGTCGCACGTCCCGCTCGACGAGCGGGTGTCCGACCAGGTGAACGTCGGGAGCCTCGACGATCGTCTCTCCTTCCAGCAGCGTGAGCGCGGACAGAAGCAGATCGGCCGTGAGCGAGGCGCGCTGCGTGGGTCCGAGCGAGAGCGCTTCGAGCGAGCCGCTGGCCGCCTGGAGGGAGGCGAGCTCGGGGTGCTGCGTGCCATCGCGCTCGACCAGGCAGCGGATCTTCGCCGTCTGGGCCTCGACGTAGGAGCTGGAGGACGCGGGCACGCGGTCATAGGCAGCCAGCGCTCCAGCGCGCTCGCCGCACGCGAGTCTGCAGCGGGCGAGCCCGAAGGTGGCGGTCGTGTAGCCGGGATCGGTGCGCGAGACGACCTCGTACCAGTCCGCTGCGTCGGCCGGCTGACCGGCGCGCTCCGCGCATACGCCGAGCGCGAGCTTGGGGGCGAGCTCCCCCGGCACGGCTGCGTAGACGACCTCGAAATGCTCGCGGGATGCCACTGGCTGCTCGCGCGCCAGCTCGGCCGTGCCTCGGTGCCATGCCACGCGCCACTCCCAGGGATCGCTCGCGGCGATCGCGCAGAGTAGATCCTCGGCCTGCTCGAGCTCGCCCGCCTCGATCAACGCGTGCGCGAGCCGCAGGTCGACCTCGACGGTTCTTTCCGGTGCGCCGCGCAATAGCGCTGTCAGCTCCCGCGGATCGGTCGCCGCGAGTGTGGCCAGATATCCAGCGGCCGCATCCTCGGTGGCGACCTGCGGCGAGGGAAGCAGGCGCCAGTCGGGGTCCTCAGGCTTGGCGCGGAAGTCGCCGGTGAACAGCGTGCTGGACGCCGGGACCGGCTTGTCCCGCTCGGCCGCGACGATCTCGCGCAGAACGCCGTAGAGCTGGTCGGCCATCTCCTGTGCGGACTGGAAGCGGTCGTCGGGTTCTGGCGCGGTCGCCTTCGCCAGGAACCGGTAGAGCGAGTCATGTGCGGCGAACTGCGGGACCGTCTCCTGCGGCGGGAGGGTGTACTTGAACGTGCTCTGGTACCCCTTGAAGTCGATGCAGAGGACCGCAAGCGTGCGTGCAACCGTGAACAGGTCGGAGGAGATTGAGGGACCCGTCTCGGCGATCTCCGGAGCCTGGTAGCCGACCGTGCCATACACGGGACTGGACTCGTCGTCGATCCGGTAGATGCCGCCGAGGTCGATCAGCTTCAGCGAATCACGCGTCTGGATGACATTCTCGGGCTTGAAGTCGCAGAACAGCAGGCCCTCCTCGTGTAGGTGGCCGAGCGCCGGGAGGATCTCCAGCATGTAGGCGATCGCCTGCGTGACGGGTAGCGGGTCGGGCTCGTCGCCGTTGGCCTCGCGCCTGCTGACGAGCAGATCCTTCGGGCTCGTGCCGCCGACGTACTCCATCACTATGTAGCCAGAGCCGTGATGCTCGACGAAGTTGAAGATCTTCACGATCTTGGGATGCTCGACCTCGGCCAGGAAGCGCCGCTCAGCGAGTGCCGCTGCCATCGCGTCCTCATCGTTGCTGTCGAGCAGGCCCTTCAGCACTACCCAGCGATCGGAGACGTTGCGATCCTTGGCTAGGTAGATCCATCCCAGGCCGCCGTGAGCGAGGCATCCCGCCGCCTCGTACTGACCGGCCACGAGATCGCCCGCCACCAGCTTGGGGATGAAGGAGAACGGTGTGCCGCAGCTGCGGCAGAATCCCTCCGCCCGGCCTGGTGACCCGTCCCGTCCCCGTCCGACCGGATCGCGACAGCTGGCGCAGAAGCGGCGGCTCTCGGCCACGTTCGGTTCGATCAACAGCACGCTTGCGGGATCGCGATAGGGAACGGGTGGGATCTCCACCAGCCCAGCGCCCAGATGGCGGCGGTCGGCTGCGCCCGTCCGGGTCGTGCCGGAGCGCCTCATGACGGCCGTTGCGGTCCCACTCACCCGCGTGATGGACGAGCCGGCCGGAGGGCCGTCAGCGAGTGGCTGAACAAGGGAGCTAGCCGCGGAAGGGTTGCGTGGGGCCATGCCGCATACGTTGCAGTAGCCGTCCAAGGTCTCGCCGGCGCAACCCGGCTGTGTGCAGTTCATCTCAGCGCCTCCCGCGGCAGCACGCTCTGGCCAAGCGCGTGCCGGTAGCGGTGGACCAGCTCGGTCGCCTGGGCGAGATCGGTAGGAGCCGTATAGACGCTGTCGCGCGCCTGCTTGAACATGCATGACAGCCGCCGGTCCTCGATCAGCCCGAGCTGTGCCCCCTTCGCCTGGCAGGCGTCGAGCAGACCTCGCAGCTCGTTGCGTGTCTCGATCGGTGCACGGTTCTCGCAGGCGATTCGCTGTGCCTGCTCAAGCAGCGATCGCGTGCGCGCGGTCCACTGCTCCAAGAGAACCCACGCCTCGCGCCAGGCGCCGTGGCGCGCGAGCATCTCGACATCCTCGAGCTGGCCCTCCAGGGTGCCGTCCAGACGCAGCGGCTCACAGATGGCGGGCGCGGCGATCTTGATGAGTGCCTGCTCGTGGGCCTCGGCGCCCTTCCGGGCGACGCAGCGCAGCTCCTCCAGCAACTTGCGGGCGTCCGCAAGCAGCGTGACGATCTCGCGACGGAGCAGCTCGACGCCCGCCAGATCGGACCGGACGGCCTGCAGCGACCGCTCCAGGTCCCGCACCTCCTCCTCGTCGACCGACAGGGGATCCTTCGACAGCTTTCCCGTGAGCTCGGCCAGGCGCTCCTGTGCACGCACCAGATCCGGCGACTCGTGCTCCCCTAGTGTGCTGCCAAGCGCGACGCTCTCCTGGAGCATGGCGCGCGCGCCATGCAGGCGAGGCAGAAGCCCATCCCAGGCGTTGCCGACCGCCGCGAGCACGATCTTGGCCTCATCGAATGCCGCCGAGGAGCGCTTGAGCAGCTCATCGGGGGTGCAGCGCAGCCCTGCCTGCGAGCCGACGAGAAGGTCGCGCTGCCCGAGCGGCACATGTTCGCCTGAGAGCTCGATCGAGGCTCCCTCCAGCAGTTCGTGCAGCTCCTCGATGCGCTCCGCTCCCAGACGCATGCGAGTGCCTCGCAGTCCCACCGCGCGGTCGAGCATCTGCTCGAGCAGAGCGTGCCACTGCCACAGCTGCGTCAGCGTTGTGCTTGCTTCATGCCAGCGCGTGGCGCTCTCGCCCTCAAGGGTGCTTAAGTCGAGCAGCTCGCGGTTGGGGTCGAGCTCAACCTCGAGCAGGTTGGCGCCAAACGCCTCGGCGGCGTCACGCAGCCGCTGCAGGATGCTGTCGATTTTCTGGAGACTCATGTCAGTCGCGGTAGTGGGGTCGTGGGGGCGCCGGCGCCGGCGCGTGCGTCACGCGACCGAGCCACTTCTCGTAGATCGAGGCCCATGTCCCGTCGCCACGGACGCGTTCGAGCACGGCATTGACGAAGCGCACGAATTCGGGATGGCGCTTGTTGATCGCCATGCCGTACGGTTCGTTGCTGAACCTGGGGCCGACGATCTTCGTGTAGGGGTCCTGCGCCTGGAAGCCGTAGAGGATCGCGTCGTCGGTGGAGATCGCATCCACCTTGCCTTCCTGCAGCGCCACCAGGCAGTCGGTGCGCAGCGGGACGGGGTAGGGGATCGCGCGGGGAACGAGCTTGCGGATGTTCTCGATCGAAGTCGAGCCGACCGTCGCGCACACCTTCCTGCCCGCCAGATCCCCGATGCCGCGCACGGGGGAGTTGGAGGGGACCATGATGCGCTGGCCGGCTTCGTAGTAGACCGTCGTGAACGACACCTGTTCGGCGCGCTCGCAGTTGATCGTCATCGCGTCGGCGACGATGTCAACGCTCTGGTTCCGTATGACGGGGATGCGCTGCGCCGAGGAGATCGCCTTGAACTCGATTGCGTTCGGATCGCCGAAAATCGCTGTAGCGAGCTGGCGGAGCATGTCGATGTCAAAGCCTTCTATCTGGCCGTTGAACGGGTTCAGGTAACCGAGCAGCAGGGTGTTCTGGTCGACGCCGACGACGAGTCGCCCTCGGTCCTGGATCGTGCGCATGAAGGTGCCTGAAGGCATGTGGCCGGGCGCGGGCAGCGGCCCTCTTGGCCGCAGGCTCGCGGTCGGATCGCCACAGGTCGCGTTCGCTGCTTTGCTCGCGCTGCTCGCAGGCGCCGGCGGCGCCTTGGCTTCAAGCGCGCTCAGCGAGACGCGCAGCGCGCGGTCGGAGGTCGACCCGCATCCGGCGAGGGCGATCGCCACCATGCACACCGGCATCGCCAGCGCGGCCAGACGTCCGATGCTGGCGCTCCTCGCCGTCCCTGCCATGCGGCGAATGCGAGCGCTCATCGGTACTCCTCCAGTCGCTGTAGCAAGCCATAGAGCGCGAGGACGGCGAACAGCACGCTCAACAGCGGAATCGCCAGCCACAGCCCGCCAAGCGCCGAGGTCGCATCATCGGCCGCGCTGCCGAAGCGCCGCTGTGCCGCTGAGATCTCCTGAACGAGATCTGAGTTCAACGCGTCGGAGAGCGAGAGCTCCTGCGAGCGCGAGCCCACCGCGAGATTCACTGCGTCGTCAAAGCGCCCGTTCGTCTCCAGCGCGACGACGCGCCTATGAACCGCCAGGTATCGCGCGAAGGTCGCCGACAGGCTGTCGATCGCCGCGGCTGAGCCGCCCCGCCGCGCGATTGCCGCCGCCTCGCCGAGCAGGCTCGTGGGCTCGCTGGAGGACCCCAGGCGGCGCGTCACGGCGTCGAGGTCAGTCAGGCTCGCTTCGCCCCCTCCGCGCGCCACCAGCGCAAGACCCTCGTCGCCCTGGGCGCGCAGCGCGAGAATGCGTGCCGCTGAGAGGACCTGCACCGGGTCTGACCCGGTGCGCTGGGCGCGACCCAGAGCGTTCTGCTCACTGATCAGGCCCACGATCATCCACGCCCCGAGAGCCAGGACCAGCACCGTGGCGAGCGCCATCGGAACGTTGAAGATGCGGTGGGTCAGACGCGCAAAACGCACCTGGATGGCGGCGAGCAGCCCAAGCACCGCGCACACCACCGCGATCACGGCAAGCAGCGTGCCGGCGGACCCCCCGGAACGGTAGTCGCCGCTCAGGCGCCGCGCTTCCACCTCATACAGCCGACCAGCGGCGGGCAGAAGCTCTTCACGCATGAGCGTGGATGCCTGCCGCAGGTAGGCGGCGCCCACAGGAAAGCCCTGGCGATTATTCGTGCGCGCAGTCTCGACCAGGCCGCTGTAGACCGACAGCTGCGTCGCCAGCGTCCGTACCGCCGCCCGTGTCTGCGCGGAGCCACCGGCCTGCCGGGCAAGAGTGGCGAGCTGGCCGCTCGCCGCCCGCACGTCGCTCGCATAGCGTTCGCGCCGTGCCGGCGGTTCCAGGCCGCCTGTGAGGAAGGTCGTGGCAGCAGTGGCATCCGCATCCGACAGCGATGCGTACAGGCCCTCAGCCGTGACCAATAGCGGCTCGGTGTCTGTCGCCACCGAATCAGCCGCCTGACGGCGAGCGCTCACAGCGCTCGCGGCAAGCACCCCAAAGACGATCGCGCCGAGCGCTAGTAGCACGGCCGCGAGACGTAGGCGACCAGGGGTCGTTCTCAAGCGCGCCTGGATCCCCTTGATCCACCGTCCTGCAGGTGCGAGTGTTGGTGAGGCGGTCTTGGTCATCACACGTCCCACGCGAGTGGTCTGCGGCCTGTGTTGCTTCGATTGGTTGCCACATCACATCTCATGCTGACTCCCATTCCACGGCATAAGCCCGAACTGCGGATCAGGACATACCCGCATGGTCCCACGCAGGCGTGGTCGTCGCAGGCCACCCCAGGTGTCGCGATTGACACCTTGCCCCGGGGTGGACTCGCGGAAAGACATGTGGATCACGATTCGAACTGCTACTGGATCGCGGTGAAGCCCACCGCTCCAACCCCGGCGGGAGCCGGGCGCTTCCTCCCGTGTCGAGCTGAGTGTTTGGCCATCATCCCGTTACTTCCCGAATTGCCGGCAGCACCCTCAACACCTGTTGCCAGCAGGCTCAGCGCTGCAATGAGGAACACGGCCGACAGCCCAGTCGCAACGCGGTGAATAACACACCTATTAACAATGCGGTACATGGCAAGTCTCCAATCAAGTTGACCTCTTCAGTCGACTGAGCCTTGCAGGGGAGTTCACGGACATACACCCACTCTGGGGTTCGCCTGTCACACCTGTACCGAGGGTGTGAACCGCGACACCCAGATAGCGCACGTCGCCCAAGCGAACCGTGGTGAGAGTGGCCATCCGCGAAGCCTGCTTCCATGCAGCCAGTGAGCCCAGAGCCTCAAGAGCCGACATCCCCCGTTCGCAAGCGCTTTGACGAGGCAGGCTGAAAGCCGTGGAGTCCCCATACGCAATCGACCTTGATCAAAGACGCTCGGTCCGGGGGATTCTTGGCGCGGCGCTGGATCTGTACCGGCACTATCCATGGCTGTTTGCGGTGCTCGCGCTTGGCGTGATCGCTCCATATGACCTCATGGTGCTGGCGGTCACCGGCTCCTCTCCGTTGGGAGGCGGGGCGCACGAGAGCGTGGGAACGTCCTTTCTGCTGCTGTTGCTGAACCTTGCCCTCGTCGGGCCGCTCGTCTCGGCGCTGCATGTGCATGCGGTCGTCCTTGTCGGCGAGGGTGGCAGGCCGCGCCTTGGGGAGGTTGCCTTGCGGGGTCTGCGGGTACTTGGAGTTGTCGTGGCAGCGGACATCATGTCCGCGCTGGGCATCACGTTGGGATACCTGGCACTGGTCATCCCGGGAGTGCTGCTGTCGCTGCGCTGGTCTGTCGTAGCGCAGACGGCCGCGATCGAGAACGAGGGGTGGCTGCCCGCGCTGCGACGCAGCGGATGGCTCGCGGCCGGGCACTACTGGCGCATCTTTAGGCTAGTTCTCGTCACGGGCCTGCTGACGTTTGCTGTCATACGCGGTGCCGCTGCGATTCCGAGCGGTAGCGGTACGAGTAGCGGCTTCATCGCTCTCGGGATCGCCGTGCATACGCTCACCGCGTCGTTTGCCGCGCTGACGCTTGCCCTGCTCTACTTCGACCTGCGCGCGCGTACAACCGAGGGTCATCCGCGGCGCACGCCCGAGTACCAGCACCTGCGCGATCTTGACTGAGACGGTCAAGCTCGCATCTTGGGTCAGGCTTTCATTCTGGCTCAAGCTCTCATCCTGGGCTGGCAAGGCTGACAGGCATAGGGCAGTTACACGCCACCCGTAGCCCGCTCCGCCGTCGTTTCGGGGAGAATGCCCCGCGATGCGCGTAACCGCCAAGGCCGACTACGCCGTGCGAGCCACCGTCGAGCTGGCAGCCGGCAGCCAGGACTCCCCCCGCAAGGTCGATGAAGTAGCCCAGGCGCAGGGCATTCCCCTGTCGTTCCTGGAGAACATCCTCACGCAGCTGCGCTCAGCCGGAATCGTGCGCAGCCAGCGGGGGCCGGAGGGGGGCTACTGGCTTGCGCAACCTGCCAACGAGGTCACCCTTGCGCAGGTCATCCGGGCCGTGGAGGGCCCGCTGGTCGGAGTACGCGGACAGCGCCCTGAGGAGATCGAATACGGCGGTTCGGCGGAGGTGCTTCAGCAGGTCTGGATCGCGCTGCGCTCCAACCTGCGCAAGGTGCTCGATCATGTCACCGTCGCTGATGTCGCTGCCGGCAAGCTGCCCAAAGAGATCATCAAGCTGACGCATGAAGAGGACTCCTGGCATACGCGCTAGGGGGCCCCTGGTGCCGCTGGGCGGCGTGAAGTATCAGGCCGCAAACACCCGCGGCGCCGGCAGCCTGACGGTCAGAATCTGCCCCTCCTCGACCTCCAGCTCCTGGGTGGTGTCACGCGTGACCTGGGCCCAGACGTCGCGGCCGTCCTGCAAGGTCAGCTCGACGCGCACCTCGAAACCAAGATGCACGACGCGGCGCACCAGCGCCTCGGTGCTGCCAGGGCTTGAATCCCCACCCGGAAGGATCTGGATGTCGTGCGGGCGCAGGAAGGCGTCGCCGAGGCGGTTGACGGGGCCGACGAAGCTCATGACGAACTCGTTGCGCGGCGCCTCGTAGAGCTCGCGCGGGGCGCCGGCCTGCTCGATGCGCCCGGCGTTCATCACGACGATCTGCTCGGCGACTTCCATCGCCTCCTCCTGATCGTGGGTCACGAAGATGGTGGTCACGTGGATCTCCTCGTGCAGGCGCCGCAGCCACTCGCGCAGCTCGGCGCGCACCTGCGCGTCGAGCGCGCCGAAAGGCTCATCCAGCAGCAGCACCTTCGGCTCGGGGGCCAAGGCGCGCGCCAGCGCCATGCGCTGCTGCTGGCCACCGGAGAGCTGTGAGGGATAGCGCTCGGCCAGGCCGTCCAGGCGCACCAGCGCCAGTAGTTCCTCTACGCGCGCATGTATCTCGGCCTTGGGACGGCGGCGCACCTTCAGGCCGAAGGCCACATTGTCGGCCACGGTCATGTGCTTAAAGGGGGCGTAGTGCTGGAAGACGAAGCCCACCCCCCGCGCTCGCGCGGGGGCGCGAGTGACCTCCTCTTCGCCGATCTGCACGCTGCCGCTGTCGGGGGTCTCGAGTCCCGCGATGATGCGCAGCAGCGTGGACTTGCCGCTGCCGCTCGGTCCCAGCAGCGCCGTCAGGGCGCCATCGCCCACGCGCAGGCAGACGTCGTCGAGGGCCGTGAAGGTGCCAAAGCGCTTCGTCACATCTCTTACCTCGATAGCCATTTCAGACAGCCCTCCTTGATCGCGTTCGCCGCGTCAACAGGTTCATCGCCAGCAACGTCGCCAACGCCAACAAAGCCAATACCACGGCGGCCGTATAGGCGCCGGTCGCGTCGAAGTTCTCAAAACGATCCTGTACATACAGTGGCAGCTGCTGTGTCTGGCCCTCGATGCGGCCCGAGACGACGCTGACCGCGCCGAACTCACCCAGTGCCCGCGCGGTCGTCAGCACGACGCCGTAGACGACGCCCCAGCGGATCGCGGGCAGCGTGACGCGCCAGAAGGTCTGCCAGGCGTTGGCGCCGAGCGTGGCCGCCGCCTCCTCGGAGTCGGTTCCCAGCTCGTGCAGGACCGGCACGGTCTCACGCGCCACGAACGGCAGCGAGACGAAGGCGGTCGCCAGCACCATGCCGGGCACCGAGAAGATCACATCGATGCCGTGTTCGGACAGCCACGTCCCGAACCAGCCGGCCTGGCCATACACCAGCACCAGCGCCAGGCCCACCACGACGGGCGAGATCGCAAACGGCAGGTCGACCACCAGTCCGAGCGCCCAGCGGCCGCGGAAGCTGCCGCGCTCCAGCAGCAGCGCGATGCCGATCCCGAAGACGGTGTTCAGCGGCACCGCGATCGCCACCAGCTCGATCGACAGCCAGAAGGCGTGCACGGCGTTCGGTTCGGTCATCGCCTTCCACACAGGTTCGAGCCCGTGTTCGAAGGTGCGGTAGAAGATCATCGCGACCGGCAGGAGCAGCAGCAGGAACAGATAGCCCAGGGCCACCGTGCGCAGGCCCAGACGGGAGGCCTTAACAGAGGCGCCGCTGGCTGCGACGGGCACCTTGGCCGGATCAGCGGACATGCTTTGACCTCGAACGCGTGAAAAGGGTCAAGGCGGCTAACACCACAAGGGCGAACAGCATCAGCACCACCGACACCGCTGCCGCCGCCGGCAGGTTTTCGTTCTGGATCTGCCCGAAGATGTAGACGGAGCCCACCTCAGTTTTGAACGGCAGGTTGCCTGAGATCAGCACCACGCTGCCGAACTCGCCCAGCGCGCGCGCGAAGCTGAGCGCGATCCCCGAGATGATCGCGGGCGTCAACGCAGGTAGCACGATGCGCCGGAACACCGTCAGTCGTCCCGCCCCTAGCGAGGCGGCGGCTTCCTCGGCGGAGCCGTCCAGCTCCAGCAACACAGGCTGCACCGAGCGCGCCACGAAGGGCAAGGTCACGAACAGCAGGGCCATCACCACGGCCGCGCGCGTGAAGGTGATGTCGACGCCAAACGGGCCGCCCTTGCCATACAGCGCCAGCAGCACCACTCCTGCCACGATCGTCGGCAGTGCGAAGGGCAGGTCGATCAAGGCGTTGACCACCTTCTTGCCGCGGAATTCGTCGCGCACCATCACCCACGCGATGAGCGTGCCGAAGAGGCCGTTGACGATCACGACCACCACGGAGACCCCCAGTGTCAACTTGATCGCCGCCTGCGCCTCGGGGCTGCTCACCTCCCGCCAGAACGCGCTCAGGCCGCCATGGCTTGAGCGTGCCAGCAGTGCGGCGATCGGCAGCACCACCAGCACCGAGAGGTAGATGCCCAGCAGGCCGCGCCCCAACAGCGAGGCCGAGCGGGCGCCCACGCGCTCGCCAACCCCGCCGCCCCGAGCCGGGCCCCGTCGGGGGGAGGCCCCCCGACGGGGGAAGGCGAGCCAGCGGCGGGAGGGTGGGCCTCCATGACGCTCAAGCGCCGCGGCTGAAGGGTCACTTGGCAGTGGACACTCCCAGCGACTGCTCGATCTTGGCCACGGAGCCCGTTTCAGGTTCGAAGAACTGCTTGGTCACCTTCGTCCAGCCGCCCAGCGTTTCGATCGTGAACAGGCCCTTGGGGGCCGGGAACGTGTTGGCTCCCGGCACACCTGAGATCACGGGGCGATAACCCTTTTTGACCCACAGTGCCTGGCCGGCAGGGGAGAGCAGGTAGTTCACGAACTTCTGACCTCCTGCCGAATTGCCTTTGCTCAACACGGCGATCGGGTTCTGGATCAGGATGGTGTTCGCGGGGATCACATGTTCGATCGGTGTGCCCTTGGCCTCGGCGGAGATCGCATCGTCCTCGTAGTCCAGCAGCACATCGCCGCGGCCCGCCAGGAAGGTCTGCAGGGCGTTGCGCGCCGAGCTGTCCTGGCTGACGACGTGATGGAACATCTGCGTCAGATATTCCTGGGCCTGGGCCGGCGTCTTGCCTTCCTTCAGCTGCGCCCCATATGCGGCCATGATGTTCCAGCGCGCGCTGCCCGAGGTGAAGGGGTTGGGAGTGATCACCTGCACGCCCGGCTTGATCAGATCGCTCCAGTTGGTGATGTGCTTGGGGTTGTGCCCGCGCACGATGAACACCACGACTGAGTTCGTCACGAAGCCGTGCGTGGCATTCTGGTTCCAGCTGGCGGGCACCAGGCCGGCCTTCACGAGCTTCGTCACATCCGGTTCCAGCGAGAAGTTGACCACGTTCGCGTTCAGGCCATTGGCCACCGAGCGGCTCTGTTCCCCGGAGGGCCCAAAGGACTGCGTGAAGGTCACGCCTTTGCCTTCGGATGTGGCATTGAAGGCGGGGATCAGCTCGGCATAGGCCGACTGGGGGGTCGAATAGGCCACCAGGGCCACGCTCTTGCTGGAGCCCGAGGACCCACCGCACGCGGCGAGGCCCAAAGACAGAACCAGGAGGGAGACGGCTGCTGCGACGGCGTTTGTGCGCTTTGGCATAGTCACTTTCTGCATCGGAGGGATCGAGAACATCAAGAACATGAAGATTTGGGCAAAATAGCATAAAGAAGGTCAGGATTTGCAGAATTAGCAAAGGGGCTTGCAGGCAGGACAGGCAGGCGATTTTGCGCCCCGCCTGTGATTCAGTAGACTTTCTCCACCGGCTTGCAGGGGCTTCTCGACCCCTTACATCGCAGGCTGGTCCTCCCGATAAGCACCGCCATCCCGACTTCAAGGAGCCCGCTGCCCCCATGGCAACCACCACCGACGTCACCACCGAGGCCGCTGAGGCCGCGATCGAGGCCATCTCGGGCGCGGCCAACAAGGACGCCGCCTTCTCAATGGCGCTCTCGCAGGACCAGAAGGACATCCGCGAGTGGGTCCACGGTTTCGCCGCCGACGTGATGCGCCCCGTGGCGCACGAATGGGATGAGAAGGAGTCGACGCCTTGGCCCGTCATTCAGGAGGCCGCCAAGATCGGCCTGTACGGCTTTGAAGGGCTGGCGCAGTTCTTCGCCGACCCGACGGGCCTGACGCTGCCGATCGTCAACGAGGAGCTCTTCTGGGGCGACGCCGGCATCGCGATGGCGATCATGGGCACCTCGCTCGCGGTCGCGGCCATCTTCGGCCAGGGCAGCGGCGAGCAGATTGGCGAATGGATCCCCCGCTGCTTCGGCACCCCCGAGGACATCAAGGTCGCCTCCTTCTGCTCCTCCGAGCCCAATGCCGGCTCGGACGTCTCCGCTCTGCGCACCACCGCCAAGTTCGATGAGGCCACCAACGAGTGGGTGCTCAATGGCCAGAAGGCATGGGCCACCAACGGCGGCATCTCCGACGTGCACGTGATCATCGCCACGGTCGACCGCGAGCTGGGCTCGCGCGGTCACGCCGCTTTTGTCGTGCCGATGAGCGAAGCCAAAGGCATCTCCGAAGGCGCCAAGGTCTCAAAGCACGGCCTGAGGGCCTCGCACACGGCCGATGTGTATCTCGATGACTGCCGCATCCCCGTCGGCTATGTGCTGGGTGGCAAGGAGAAGCTCGACGAACGCCTGGCCCGCGCACGGGAGGGCAAGAAGAACAAGTCCAACGCCTCGATGGCCACCTTCGAGGCCTCACGGCCCGTGGTCGGCGCCCAGGCGCTGGGCATCGCCCGCGCAGCTTATGAGTACTCGCTGGAGTACGCCAAGGAGCGCGAACAGTTCGGCAAGAAGATCATCGAGAACCAGGCGATCGCCTTCACGCTTGCGCGCATGAAGCTGGAGCTCGACGCCTCGCGCCTGCTCGTCTGGCGCGCCTCCTGGATGGGCCGCAACCAGGTGCCCTTCGAGAACGCCGAGGGCTCGATGAGCAAGTGGAAGGCCGGCGAGGTCGCCGTGTGGATCACCGAGCGCGCCATCCAGATCCTGGGCGGCAATGGCTACACGCGCGAGTTCCCCGTCGAGCGGTGGCACCGCGACGCGAAGATCTACGACATCTTCGAGGGCACCGCAGAGATCCAGCAGCTCGTGATCTCCCGCGCCATCAGCGGCATGCACATCAAGTAGCAGCTGGCTTCAGTGCCGTTACCGCCGTTTCCCGTGCCGATGGCCGCGGTCCGCACCGCGCTGGCGCTGCGGGGCGGCGTACAGGGGCTCGCCGATCGCCTGATCCCCGCCGAAGCGGCGCTGTGGGACTTCACGGCAGGGATGCAGCGCACCAAGCTCGCCGGCATGCTCGTCACCTCAGGGCTCGCGGACGCGCTGGGCAGCGGCGCGCGCGACGCAGCCGATGTCGCCAGAGAGCTGGGCCTCTCCGAGGAGGTCACGCTGCGCGTACTCGGAGCCGCGGCGGCCTCCCGCCTGGTGCGCATGGACCGTCAGGGCCGGGTGCGCCTGGCGCGGCTCGGGGCGCCGCTGCGCAGTGACCATCCGCGCTCGATGGCTTCCTGGGTGGCATATCAGGCGTCGTCGATGAACGCGGCCGCGCACGGTGAGATCGGGGGTCAGTTGCGTGAGGGAGCGGAGCCTTCAGGTCATCGCCGAGCGTTTGCCAACTCGATCTGGGATTACTTTGGCGAGCACCCCGATGAGGGGGCTCGCTTCGGCGAGGCGATGCGGGAGATGACGGTGCTCGACCTGGCAGCCTTCGCCCGCGCCTACCCGTGGCCGCGTGAAGGCGTGATCTGCGACGTGGGTGGGGGGATCGGGACGCTGCTCGCCGCGATCCTCGAACGCCGCGAAGGCGCGCGAGGCATCCTGGTCGAGGCCCCGGAGGTGCTCGGCGAGGCCGAGGACTTCCTGCGCTCGCGGGGCCTGGCCGAGCGGGTGCAGCGCCGGGCGGGCGACCTCTTCGGCGAGATCGACGCACAGGCCGATGTGTACGTGCTCAAGTGGATCCTGCACGACTGGAGCGACGAGGCCTGCCGTGACATTCTGCGCCGCGTGCGCGCGACGATGCCGGCCGGGTCGAAGGTCGTGACGATCGACCAGCACCTGGAGCGCTACCGCCCGAGTCCGGTCAGCTCGATGGCGGACCTGCTGATGCTCGCGGTGTGCGAGGGCGGGCGCGAGCGCTCACCCGAGGAGGTGCATGGCCTGATGCGCGACGCCGGGCTCACCGCCGGTCGCGTGCGACACGCGGGGCTGCACATGGTGGTCGAGGGCGTGGCGCAGTAGGCGCCCAGGCCGGTGGGGCTAGGAGTGGTGGACTACCAGGCCTGGGGTGCGCCGCAGTGCGGACACTCGACTGATGTCGAGACGGCAGCTGCGAAGACGAAGCCGCAGAGGCACCCGTAGGAGGCCATGTCCATGGGGCCGCCCGCTTCGCGCACCTTGCGCGCGGCGATGTCTGGCCTGGCCAGCACCGCCAGCGGCTGCTGATGTTCGGCGCGGCGACGGCGAGCGCCACTACGAGCGCGCTCGCGGAGGCGGCGCTCGGTAGTCGGAAGATGGAGTTTGGATGTCATTACGCGGCCCTCACTTCTAAAAACTCGGCAGTTAGGCCAATGTTTCGGTATCAAGCGACGTTTCCCTCGGCAACCGTTTGAGATACTTGCTTGTTATGGACCCCTCCCGCAAGCGAACCATCCGCTTGGTGGTGGCTCTCAGCGCTGCCTTGATACTCGCCACGGCGTTGATCTACACGAGCTTCAGCGCCGCCTCGCCGGCGCTCAGCCCCAGCCAGCTAGTGCATCAGGCGCAGCCGGGGCACAGCTACCAGCTGACCGGCACCGTAGTGGCGCACTCGGTGCAGCATGCCGGGCAGACGCTCGACTTCAGCGTCGAGGATCGTGTGGGGGGGACGGTCGTCCCCGTGGCCTACACCGGCACGGTCCCCGACCCCTTCCGCGAAGGGCGCGAGGTGATCGTAACCGTGCAGAAGGGCGCGGGCCAGACATTCACGGGCGAACGCGACTCGCTGATCACGAAGTGCCCCTCCAAGTACAAGGTGGCGCCTTCCAGCGAGAACCAGAGCTACTGATGGCCAGGCCGGCGCAGGCTCTCCCGGCCCTGTGCCGGGGACGCGGGTAAGAAGCGATGGCTGCGCTCGGACACGCCTGTCTGGTGCTGGCACTGGCGGTGTGCCTGTACGGCATCGGCGCCTCGATCCACGGGGTGCGCTCGGGGCTGACGCGCTGGTCGGATTCAGGGCGCCGCTCGGTGTATCTGCTGGCAGCGGTGCTCACGGTGGCCTTCGCCGTGCTTGAGCAGGCCTTTCTGCGCAGCGACTTCTCCTTCAATACGGTCGCCGACACCAGCAGCACCACCACGCCGACCTTCTATAAGGCCGCCGCGATCTGGTCCTCGCAGGAAGGCTCGCTGCTGCTGTGGGCGTGGCTCCTTTCGCTGTGGTCCTCGCTGGTGCTGTTTCTGACCCGCTACCGCATGCGCGATGTCGCGGCCTACGCCACGGCCGTACTGCTCGGTTTCGGCGGCTTCTTCGTGTCGCTGATGGTCTTCTACGCCAACCCATTCGCCACGACCAACCCGGCGCCGTCGGAGGGCGTGGGCCTCGATCCGCTGCTGCGCCACCCGAGCATGATGATCCACCCGCCGATGCTCTACTCGGGCTACACGCTGTGCACGATCCCCTTCGCCTTCGCGATCGGCGCGCTGCTGGCACGTCGCGTGGATGCCGAGTGGATCCGCGCCGTGCGTCGCTTCGCGCTCGCCGCCTGGCTGCTGCTGGGCGTCGGCATCCTGCTCGGCGCCCGCTGGTCCTACGCGGAGCTCGGCTGGGGCGGCTACTGGGGCTGGGATGCCGTGGAGAACGCCTCGCTGATGCCCTGGCTGACGGCCACGGCCTTCCTGCACTCGCTGATGATCCAGGAGAAGCGGGGGATGCTGAAGGTGTGGAACGTGTCGCTGGTGCTGGCCACCGGCACGCTGGCGATCATGGGCACGTTCCTGGTGCGCAGCGGCGTGCTCAACTCCATCCACGCCTTCGGCGGCGCCACGCTGGGGGTGCCGTTCCTGGTGCTGATCACGACTCTGATCGGCGGCTCGATCTACCTGGTGGTCTCGCGCCGGGAGATGTTGCGCAGCGAGCACCGCCTCGACTCGCTGCTCTCGCGCGAGTCGATCTTCCTGGCCAACAACGTGGTGCTGGTCGGCCTCTGCTTCGTGATCTTCTGGGGGACCTACTTCCCCTTGATCTCCGAAGCCCTGACGGGCACGGCGGCCTCGGTGGGGCCGCCGTGGTTCGATCGCTACACCGTGCCCCTGGCGCTGGTGCTGGTGCTGCTATCGGGCATCGGCCCCGTCATCGCCTGGCGTCGCGCGACGTTGGCCAATGCGCGGCGCAACTTCATCGTGCCGCTCACGTGCGCCGCGCTGGCGCTCGTGGTGCTGTTCACCGCGGGCGTCACCAGCAAGCCCCTGGCGCTGGTGATGTTCTGCTGCGCCGCCTTCGTGCTCGGCAGCCTCGGCCAGGAGTTCTGGCGCGGCACGCGCGCACGGATGTCCACCGCGGGCGAGGTGGCGCCGGTGGCGCTGGTCGGCCTGGTGCGCCGTAACCGCCGGCGCTACGGCGGCTACGTGGTGCATCTCGGCATGGCCGTGCTGTTCGTAGGCGTCGCGGCCTCTTCCTCCTTCCAGCACGCGGTTGAGCTGAGCCTGTCGCCGGGGCAGTCCGCCAAGGTGGGCGCCTATACGGTGCGCTACGTGCGCCCGACGGCCTCGATCACGCCTCGCTACGACCCGGCCCACACGGGCTCAACGCTCAGCCTGGGCGCCGTCATGGATGTCTCCAAGAACGGCCGCCACGTCGCGACGCTGTGGCCCAGCGAGGGTTTCTACGACTCAAGCGACCCCACGCAGGGCTCGGTGGGCCACTTCATCGGGGGCACCGCCGTCAGCCACGTCAGCATGGACGCCGGCCTCACCCGCGATGTGTGGAGCGCGATCGCTCCGAATATCGAGACCCCCCAGCTCAAGCGCATCATCGAAGTCGGCAACCGCACGATCCCGCTGGTGCGCCCCGACGAGGGCATCGTCGCGGTGGCGGTGATGGCGCGGGCCTACATGCAGCATCCGCCCGCGGCGCAGTTTCACCTGATCGTCTCTCCGCTGGTGATGTGGATCTGGATCGGCGGCCTGATCGTCTTCGCCGGCGGCCTCATCGCCCTGTGGCCCGCGCGCGGCGCCAAGCGCGACCGCGCCGACGTGCGCTCGCGCACCCGCCTGGGCTCAGAACTGGAAGCTGCTCGCGAGGCCAAGTACCGCGAGCTGCGCGACCTGGAACTGGACTACCGCACCGGCAAGCTCTCAGACGCGGACTATCACGCGAGCGATCATGCCGTGCGCGTCGAGGCGCTGGCGATCCTCGATCGCCTGGAGGAGCTGGATCGCGTGGAGGAGTCTGCTGAAGAGGATTTGGAGAAGGACCCCCAGGGGGGTCCTGTGGTGGCCGCGTAGGCCGGTCCCAACTCTTGGCTTTACAGTCACCCCCTCGAGGGTGACTTATGCCAGGGTCTTATTCCCAGGGCTTCTTGAGCAGCAGGATGGTGTTGCCCACGAAGAGGATCGCGAAGGCGACCGTCCAGCGGTTGAGGTTGCGCTCGACCATTGAGCCGCCACCCAGCGGGCCGGTGCCGCTGCCCACGCCGAAGGCGCCTGAGAGCCCGGCGTCCTTGCCCGAGTGCATGAGCACCAGAAAGATGAGGACAACGGAGATGATCACCTGCAGAATCGAGAGCACTGCTTCCATGCCCGCAAGGTTAGCGGGAAGATCCCGCCAATGGAAGCGCTAGGAGCCTGGGGAGGGTCGGCTAAGGACAGGGGATCGTCGCCGTGGTGCTACTGCTGCTTGCGTCGGCGTAACCGAAGTCGCCGCCAAAGGCGAAGCCGTGCGCGGGGCAAGTGCGGGGCACGCGCAGCAGTCCGCCGAGTCTTCCGCGCGCCGCGCCGATCGTCACAGATGTGTGCAGCACGGAGGCGTTGGCTTCGCCCGTCAGAGTGGGGATCGGCGGAACCGTCATCACCAGCTTCTGGCCGTAGGGTGCGCTGTCGGGCTCAAGCACACCGCTGAGAACCACGTGCTCTTCCAGCGGACTCAACCCAATGCCAAGGATCTGCAAGGTGCTGCGGCCACCCTGGTTTGGCCCTCGCCAGGCCGTCAATGAGGCGTGCTCGTTGAGGTTGATGGCCCCCAGATGGGCGCCTACCTGTGCGCTGCCGCTACCCACGCGAGCCGATGCGGGACAACCATGTCCCAACTGCTTTTCAAGATGCGCCCTTGAGCAGGTGCCGATGCCGCGCAGGTTGATGCTCAGTCCGGCCGGCAAATGCACAACCATGTGGGTAAGCGGTTCGGGCACCGCGCCCTGCTGGTTGGAGAAGGTGATGCCGAGGGTCAAGGCCGTCCCGACGCCGGCGTGGTTAGGCGCGAAGGACGGCGCAATGCTGGCCACCGTGGCCGCCTGCGCCCCCGTGGTGAGGGAGGCGCAGAGGGCCAGCGTGGCAGCAATGCAGAGGGTGCTGAGCTTCAGCCGCACCCGTTCACTCCTACTTCTTGGAACCCTTGGGGCAGGGCAGCTTGAGCTTGGTTTCGTTGGTGGTGCCGTCCTGGAAGGAGATGCTCGTCTCCACCGGGAGGCCGCCGTGGCAGGTCTTGGGGAGGATCAGCCCCTTCACGTGCACGCGCTTGCGCTTGCCGTGGACCTTTTCGTAATAGAACACATTGGGAGCGCCGATCGAGACATGAGCGCTCTCCACCGTCGCGTCGGATGCCCCCGGAAGCGTGGGGATCAGCGGGATGTTGAAGTGGAAGCCCAGCCCGTAGGGCGCAGCCTCCTTTTCGACGACCGCAGTGAACGTCAGCTGGATCGAGACCGGCGAGACCGCATTGACGTACAGCAGTAGCACGGTGTGCCCGGGCCTGTTATCGCCAAGGAAGAAGTTGAGCGTGAAGGGCTCTTCGATGATCTGGGTGCCGAGCTTCAGCGCGCCCATGCCGCCGCCGAAGCCGGCGACCGAGTTCTTGGGACAGCCTTCGGGTCCGGCTGGGCCTTCCAGGATGGCGACGCTGCAGGTGCCGGTGCCCTTGGTGTTGAGCGTCAGTCCGGCTGGTCCCTTGATTGTGAAGCCGATGATCGGCGAGGGTATTTCCCCGGGGATCGTGGACATGATCGTGGTGCTGCCGGAGGCATTCGTGGGCGAGCCCGCCTTGTTGGGCGTAAAGGCTGCGTGGATCGTGACGTTCTCCGCGGCCCCCGCAGTGGTGGCGCCAACCAGGCAGATGCAACCAAGCAGTGCGGCAAGGACTACCCCAAATCTAGACATGACCCTCTCCATCCCTTTCCTCTGAAAACAACGACCTCTGGGTCGGACTGTACATGTTTTGTGCCGCTCGCTACAACCTCTAGAACCCGGGAGCGGGCCAGACGGAGCGGTCTTGTCGGTCGGCTTCCTGGCTGTCTGGCCAAAGTGGACCCAAGTCAGCTACCCTGAATGTCGCAATATGAGCGGCTCTGCTGAGCGTGATGCTGCAACAGATCCTGCGGCAGGCCGTCCGCAATTCGGCCAACCTGGTGATTCCGCCTTGCCTAGCGCTACAGTCCAGCCGCTCTGGCCTTTGTAGAGCCAAATGGCGCCCCACTTGACAGGCTGCTTTACGCTGGAATTACGAACCCTTTACCGATTCTTGCTTGCCTGCCGATATGACTCAAAAAGGGGGACCGGCCCATAAGCGTGGGCTGTCCGTATTCCCACGACTATGGAACGCCACGACGAACACGGCCCGGAGGGGCCGCCGATGAGCAGAAGCGCCTCGCGCCGCTGGGCGCGGCGCGCGATGCTCTCGGCATTGACAGGGGGAGGCCTGACGGCAGTCGGCCTGGGTGGAGCCCTGCCCGGCGGAGCGCTGGCCGCGGACGCCCCTGCCGGCACCACGGGAGCCGGAGAAGAAACGCCGCCGCCCGCGACGGCGACCACGCCCGCGCCTACTCCGCCAACGCAGCAGAGTGGCCCAAGTGAACCGACGACCACCACTTCAACCTCCAGCGAATCTTCAAGCACCTCGGCCGCGCCGCCCGCGCCTGCACCGGCAGCCACGCCCGCGCCGGTGGCCCAGCCGGCCCCGACGACCACACAGGGACAGGGCGAAACCGGCGCTCCCAAGGTGGTGGCTCTGCGCAAGCAGCCCGCAGTGCCCGGCAAGCGCGGGCGTAAGGGCTCCAAGGCCGGGGGCAAGCTGGGCGGGCAGCTCAAGGCCACCGCCAAGACCACCGGCGGGGTCGGGGCCAATGGCGCCGCGGGCGGCCCGACGACGGTTCCCGCCGGTACGCCCAACGGGGTCGCGCCGCCCCCCTTGGTGGTGGCCGGTCAGGCGGGGACGCTGGCATCGGTGCTGGGCTCCTCGGCAGTCTCGGCACAGGCGCTGAGCTACTACCGCATACCGCTCTTCCTGCTGCCGATCTACCAGGCCGCGGGCATCCAGTACGGGGTGCCATGGCAGATCCTGGCAGCCATCAACGAGGTGGAGACCAACTACGGCACCGACCTCAACGTCTCCACCGCCGGGGCGGTCGGCTGGATGCAGTTCATGCCCACCACCTGGATGCAGTACGGGGTGGACGCGCTAGGAGCCGGTTACGCCGACCCTTACAACCCCGTGGACGCGATCTTCGCCGCCGCCCGCTATCTGCACGCGGCCGGGGCCTCCAGCAATCTGCACACCGCGATCCTTGCCTACAACCACTCCGAGGCCTACGTCAGCTCGGTGCTGCTGCGGGCCAAGCTGATCGCCGCCTATCCGCAGTCGGTGATCGCCACCTTGACGGGTCTCACTGAGGGCAGTCTGCCGATTGCAGGCGCGCGGTTCGCGCAGGACGCCAATACGCCGCTGCCCACCGTGGCCAACGCCACGGCCGGTGCGGTACCGCTCGCGCCCGCTGTCAGCGAAAGCCCCAGCGATCCGTCGGTCTCGGCGGCCCCTGCTTCAGCCCCGTCGGCCGCTCCCACCTCCGCTGCGCCCGCTCCGACCAGTCTCGCCGCGGTGCCTGCGCCGAGCACCGTGGGTAAGAAGGTCGCCAAGAAGCACGCCGAAGCGCTGCGCTTCGCCGATCTGCTGGGGCAGGTGGGTGCTCCGGTGACAGCGGTGCAGGACGGGCGCATCGTCAAGCTCGGGCACTCCCACAAGCTGGGCAACTATCTGGCTCTGCGCGATATCTATGGCGATGTCTTCACCTACGCGGGCATGGGCAGCATCGCGCCCCGCTACCACCTGATCCCCCACCCCGCAAAGGTCAAGCAGGCCAAGGTCGCGGTGAAGCCAGCAGCCGGGCATGAACCTGCCCCCACCAAGCCCGCCAGTGCCGGGCGTCAGCTGCCCACGACGCTGCACGTCAAGAGCTCTACTGCAAAGCACGCGCACCAGCAGGCTGGCGCGGATGAAGCCCAGCCAAGCAGCGAAAGCACAGAATCGCCCTTGACTCCGCCGCCCGCGGGCATGGGCAGGGCGCGTTTGTACGCACGTCCTGACAACCCCGTTGCGCGCGTGGCCGCGACCAAGGCAGTCTCGGGGGGCGCCAGGAGCGACGGCCACGGCGGCAAGTGGGTACCTCTGCGCCTTGGCTCGGTGGTGTCCCAGGGAACGATTCTCGGCCACCTCAGCAAGACCCCGATCGCCCAGTCCTCGGGCCATACCGAATCGCCTTTGAATCCATGGGGAGCAGCCCACGTGAGCGTCCCGCTGGGATCACAGCAGCAGAGTGGCTCCCAGGTGGCCGGTTCTCAGCAGGGGGCCTATGGCGCAGCGAGCACGGCGCCCGCGACTCCGCAGCTGGGTCGTCTGAGCATTCCCGTGAACGCACAGAGCGCAAGACTGCGCTTTGCGATCCGCCCCGCCGGGGATAGCGGCACCATCGACCCGCGGCCGATCCTTGCCAACTGGCGCCAGCTCGACACCGCACTGCACCCCAAGGGCGCCAAGGGCAACGTCGACCTGCTGGGGGCAACGGTGGCGCAGGTGTTCCTCATGAGCCAGAGCGAACTGGAGCGCACGGTGCTCTCGGACCCTGACATCAACATCTACGAATGCGGTCGCCAGGACATCGCCTCAGGGGCGATCGACGGCAGGGTGCTGGCGGTGCTCGAGTTCCTCTCGCGCAGTGGCCTGAAGCCGACGGTGAGCGCCTTGCAGTGCGGACACAGCGAGTTGACCACCAGCGGCAATGTGTCCGAGCACTACTTCGGCGATGCCGTGGACATCTCGGCCATCAATGGCGTGCCGATCGCCGGACATCAGGGCGCGGGGTCGATTACCGACGTCACCATCCGCGCGCTCTTGACCTTGCAGGGACGCTTCGTGCCGCACCAGATCATCAGCCTCATGCAGTACCCCGAAGCCGCCAACACGCTTGCTCTACCCGACCACTGGAACCACATCCACGTCGGCTTCCATCCGGTCCCCGGCACGCTCGCGCCCGTCGTCGGTCCTGGAGCCACGGTGGGGACCGCAACTGTCGCCGCGCACTCCGCAGGGGCCGGGAAGACTGCGCCCTCGCCGCTGACCACCGTCACGGGCGAATTGAGCCCCAGCCAGTGGAACGAGCTTGTAGCGCGCATCGGCGCCCTGCAGGCGCCCACGCTGTCAGCCAAGCCGAGCTCCTCGGCGATCCGCGACCCCCAGGCCGCCGCGGGCAACCGCGACCTGGGGGCACGTGCGCTGCCCAGCGGCGGCGCGGAAGAATAGACCCTGGCCGTGAGGGTTCGTCCCATCTGGGGCGCCTTGCGGTAAGCGCTATGCAATAGCCTCTCTACTGCTGAGCCTGTCCCGTCCGGGGCCGCCGGGGGAAGGCGCTGCGCAGAACGCTCTGGCACTTGGTGCTGGCGGCCTTGAATGAGGCGCTCGCGGTATTGACGCCTTTGGTGCTGAACACTGGGCCGGTGCCGGTGGTGTTAGGCGCCGGCAGCTTCACTCCGTTCCTGTTCATGCACGTCGCGAACGCCGCGAGTGCCGTGCGGAAGGCAGGAGTGCCGAAGCGTCGCCGTCCGGCCTGCCCGCCAGGGCCGCCAGGGTCGCCAGGGCGGCGTGCGCCGCCGCCGCACTTCTGCAGGGCAGCCTGGAACTGCGCGCGAGTGACGCCCTTGGGCAGCTGTGGCCCACCCACTCCGCCACCGCCGAGCAGACCGCCCACTCCTGGCGCGGGCTGCCCCGAGGGACGCTGCGGCAAGGTGATGCCGTTCTTCTGCAGGCATTCACGTATCGCCGCTAATCTGTTGCCGGCGGCGGTCCGCGCAGTGGTGGTGTTGGCGGCGTTGGCGCTCGTGGCGCTCTTGTTTGAGGAGCCGCCGCAGGCTGCCAGGCCAAGGCAGGCGAGCACCGCAAACAGAGCGCTCGCTGGGATCAGTGGGCTGCGAGTGTGAGTATCGGTATGGGGCATCTTTTTCCTCCGCTGTCTAAGGCGCGATAAAGGTCTCGTCAAGGGTGTTCTGATCTCTCTACAGCCCGCCCACCGTCACTCCTACCAGGATCAGCGATAGGGCGGACGTGACAACGACCGTGACGGCGGCGGCGCCGTCGAGCAAACCTGCGCTGCGGTGCTCGCCCATCACTCTGCGCGAGCGTGATAGGCGCCAGATGAAGAACAGGTTAATCGGTAGCAGCAGGCCGTTGACCACCTGCACCCCGACTAGTAGATCGATCACCGGCAACCCCGGGATGACGGCAACCATTGTGGCTATCAAGATCATCGCGGTGATCACTCCCACGAATACTGGCGCCTCCTCGCGGCGGCGGCCGATGCCCTTTTCATAACCCAATGACTCCGAGACCACATAGGAGGTGGCGATCGGCAGGATCGCCGCCGCCAGCAGGCTGGCACCCAGCAGGCCGATCCCGAACAGCGCCTCGGCATAGCGGCCCGCAACGGGCACTAGCGCCTTGGCGGCATCTGTGGCGGAGGAGATGTTGTGGATGCCGTGCGTATACAGCGTGGCGCCCGTGGCGATGATGATGAAGCCCGCGATCACATTCGCGAATATCGCGCCACTCATCGCCTCGCGCTCCTCGTGGGCCAGATCCTCCTCGCGCACACCGCGCTCGACGACCGCCGACTGTAGATAGAGCTGCATGTAGGGGGTGATGGTGGTGCCGGCCGTGGCCACCACCAGCAGCAGGTAGGTGGAGTTGCCCTGGATGTGAGGGGCGACGATCGCCTTGCCCACTTCACCCCAATCGGGGTGCGCCAGAATCGCCGCTATCGGGTAGGCGAAGAAAGGGAGGGTCAGCCAGATGAACACCTTCTCCGCCGAGCGGTAGCTGCCGCGCACGATGATCAGCCAGATCCCCACAGCCGCGATGGGCACCGTCAACTGCGCCGGTATTCCCGCCAGGCCCAGCGCGGCGCCGATGCCGACGAAGTCAGAGATGCAGATGCCCATGTTGGCGACGACTACCGCGGTCGTCGCCAACACCGACCAGCGGATGCCGTACTCCTCGCGCACCAACTCGGCCAGGCCCTTACCGGTGACGACCCCCATGCGCGCCGCCAGTCGCTGCACGATCACCAGCGAGATCGTGATCAGCACCATCAGCCACAGCAGGCCATAGCCGTACTTGGCTCCCACGGAGGAGTAGGTGGCGATGCCGCCCGCGTCGTTGCCGGCGTTGGCTGCTATCAACCCGGGCCCCAACAGGCCCAGGAGTGCAACCAGGCGGACCTTAGCTGGGCTGAGACGTGCAGGCAGACGCGCTCGGCCACGACTGGCCGAACGGATACGACGCATGACGGACGGTACTTGGACCGCCATCCAACTGCCCACCTGGAACGCTCACGGCGGGCAGTCTATTCAGTCGCGTCTTTTCAGTCCTCGCCGTGCAGCCTGAGGTCAGGAAGTGCTCGCCGCGCTCCAGCGGAACTGCGGTTTGTCAGTCCTCGCCCAGCAGACCGAAGCGCCGGCGCCAGCCGCGCGGCAGCATCGCCTCCAGCACATCGTCAACTGTCACCACCCCGACCATCTGCTCCTCATCGTCCACGACGGGGACACAGGTGAGGTTGTAGTCGGCCATCAGTCGGGCGACCTCCTCAAAGGGGGCGTCGGGACGCAGGGTTGGGAGGTCATGCTTGACCAGCTCGCTCAAGGGCTGCCGAGGCTCTGCGCGCACGAGTGTTGTAATCGAGACGCTGCCGTCAAGCTCGCCGTCGGGCGAGTTGACAAAAACCGCCGTCAGCACCTCAGGCTCGATCTTGCTGCTGCGCACCGCTTCCAGTGCCTCGCCTACACTGGTGGTGCGACGTAGCGAAACGAACTCTGGACTCATCAAGCCGCCCGCCTCGGCCGGGTCATAGCCGAGCAGGGTTCTGACCTTGATGCGCTGGCTCACCGGCAACATCGCCAGCACCGCCTCGCGTCGCTCGTCGTCGATCTCGCCGATCACATCGACGGCGTCATCGGGAGCCATGCGCGAGAGGATCTCGGCTACCTGCGCATCGGAGCGGTCCTCAAGGAACTCGCGCTGGTGATGGTCATCGAGCTCCTCAAACACATCCGCCTCAAGCTCGCGGTCATCCGCGCCCACGGCCTGGATGATCTCCTCGCCCTGCCGGCGCGAGGCGGCCTCCACGAGGTCGGCGATCTGCGCGGGGTGCAGCTTGGCGAGCTTGGGGTGGGGGATGCGCAGGCGCAAGGTCGGCACGTGACCCACGAACGGCTCGACGCTGGCCCAGTCCAGGAACTCGCCCGTGGCGATGCGCTCGCCGAGCGGGCGGGGCAGCAGGCGGCGCAGCCCACCACGCGGCCCCGTGTCCACGCCCACCACGCGCCATGCGCCCGCCAGGTGCGCCAGCTCGATCTCGTTGGCGCGCACGAGGCGCGCTCCGTCGAGGTTGATCAGCTGACGGTCGAGCACGTCGCGCTTGAGCAGCACCTCCTCGCTGCGGCGCTCGAAGTGGCGCAGGTCGAGCTTGGCCTTACGCAGCACCACGCCGCTCGGGCCGATGTCCGAGACGCGATCGATACCGAGATAGGAGGTACGCCCGGCGACGGTCACCAGAAAGCCGGTGATGGGGGGGTAGCCAATGCCACCGAGACGCACGATGATGTCGTTCACCTTCCCCAGCCGCTCGCCGTCGCTGTCGCGCAGTGCACTGCCCACCACGGTTGAGAGGTGCAGGATCGGCGGTGCCTCGGCGGCCTGTGGGGTCTTCACCGGAGACATGGTATGGCTCCTACCCGCCGCTCAGGTTGGTCGGTATCGGCTGACCCGGGGGCGGAGGGTCATCCAGCAACAGGCGCGGCACCGTCACCGGGTGCAGACCCCGCTCACGCAGGCCGTGCACGATCGTCGGCAGCGCCGCGATCGTCTCAGAGCGGTCTCCGCCCGCGTCGTGCATGAGGATGATCGCGCCGGGATGGGCGCCGGCCAGGGCACGCTGCTCGATCGCCTGTACGCCCGGGCGGGCGTAGTCGCCGGTGTCGGTGCTCCACAGGATCATCAGCAGATGCTCATGCTTGAGCTCGTGGAAGGTGGTGGCATTGAAGGAGCCATAGGGAGGGCGGAACAGCCTTGGGGTTGGTCCGTCCAGCAGCTGGATCTGGTAGATCTGGTTTTGCAGCTCTTCGCGCTGATCGTGCTTTGAGAGCGAGGCCATCATCGGGTGCGTCTCGGTGTGGTCGCCCACCACATCCCCCGAGCGCAGCTCCAGCAGGGTGCCGGCGGAGAAGTAGTGCTCCTCGGTGCCGACGGCGAAGAAGGTGGCCTGCACATGCAGCCGGTTGAGGGTGTCGACCAGCTGGGTGGTGTACGGGCCGGGGCCGTCGTCGAAGGTCAAGGCCACCTCATTGCCCTTTGTGCCGCCCTGCACCACCGCCGGAGTACGGGCGAGGACTGAGTCGATCGCGCCTTCCTCCTCCTTGTCCTGCAGCGCATGTCGCTCGGCGGGAGTCAACTGGGCAGTCGCGGGATGGCTCTGTGGTCGCGGTGTCGTGTTGGTCGCACTATGGCTCGAGCCGCCGGAGCCCAGGGCAGCGATCGTGAGGGCCACGACCGACAGCGCCGCAACCACCGCGCCGAAGCGCCGGCGGAAGTACACGTCCTGGAACTTGCTGCTCGGAGGGTTCATCTGCTGGCGAATGATGACCGATCGATCGACGGCTATGTTGAATCCCCGTGCTGCCCTTCTGGCTGTCGATCGCGGTGCTGTCCCTGGTACAGGCTGCCACTGTGCTGGGCCCTTCGCGCCGGGCGGTGGCTGTGCTTGAGCGCCTGCGCAGCCCGTGGTGGGCGGTGATACCGCCGCTTTCGGTGCTCGCTTTCGTGCTGGTCGGGCGCACGGCCGAACACCTCAGTGCCCAGACGCTGACATATCTAGCGCTGGTCGCGGTGCCCCCCCTGGCCGCACTTGCCTTGGGGTGGTTGGTATGGAGCACGCGCGGGCCATACCCGCTGGCGGCGCTCTTGGTGGCGCCCCTCTTCGCCTTGGCCTGGGTCGATCGCACGGGCTTGCTGGGGGAGGCCGCCGCAGTGGTCCTCTCGGCGCTGAGCTGCGTGACGCTAGGTGTGCTGCTGGCCGCTGTTACGCCCGCGCGCTGGCTGACCGTGGGCATCATCTTGATGGCATTGGCTGACACGGCCTTGGTGGTCTCGGATCTTTTGCAGCGTCCCAACGACGTGCTCAATGCCGCCCAGCCCGCGGCGAATCTGCCGCGGCTACAGTCAGAGAGCTTCGGCGACGCGGTGATGGGTTACGGCGACCTGTTCGTCGCCGGGCTCCTGGGTGGGTTGCTTGCGGCGGCCGGGGACCGCCGGCGCCAGTTGCAGGGTGCGGCGCTAGTCGCGGGCTTCGCGTTGGGCTTTGACCTGCTGTTCTTCGTCGTCAACGAGCTGCCGGCGACGGTGCCTGTGGCACTGGCCACGATTGTGATGGGACTGCGAGGGACGCGCAGCGCGGCAGGGGAGAAACGCGCCGAATCGACGCGGCCGTCAGGAACCTTTACGATGCTGAGATGAGCGGCGATTGGGGCCCAGCAGAAACAGTCTCGGGAGGCACGCCGCTGAGCAACGGCGCGGTGCACGTCGAGGACATCGAGCAGTCCGTAACCCACGGCGAGGCACAAGTCGGCGGTGGCATCCGTCTGCACTACGTCGAGGCAGGGGAGGGGCCGCTGGTGGTGCTGCTGCATGGCTTTCCCGAGTACTGGTACTCCTGGCGCAATCAGATACCGGCGCTCGCGAAGGCGGGCTTTCATGTCGTGGCGCCGGACATGCGCGGTTACAACCTCTCGGACAAGCCCGTAGGGTGGCGTCAGTACAACGGGGATCGCCTGGCGCACGACATCGCTGGCTTGATACGTCACTTCGGCACTGAGCGCGCATACCTCACGGGGCACGACTGGGGCGCCGCCGTTGCCTATATGACAGCGATGCGTCACCCCGAGGCGATCGAGAAGCTGGCGATCCTCAATGTGCCCCACCCGGAGCGCATGTTGAGCGGCTTTCGCACCTGGCAGCAGCTGCGCAAGAGCTGGTACATGCTCTTCTTCCAGCTACCTTGGCTGCCCGAGAAGCTGATCGCGCGGGATGACTTCTCCTTCGCCAAGCGCTCCTTGCGCGCCGATTCACCCGGGGCCTTCAGCGACCTGGACTTGGAGCGCTATGCGCAGGCATGGTCACAGCCGGGAGCTTTGACCGGCATGATCAACTACTACCGCGCCGCCCTGCGCCAAACGCCGCCAGCGGCCATGGCCCAGCTCGTGCCGATTCAGACACCGACGATGGTGATCTGGGGGATGCGCGATCGCCATCTCGGCAGCGAGCTGGCGGAACCGCTGCCGCAGTGGGTTCCCAACCTGCGCATGGAGCGCCTGCCCGAGGCTACGCACTGGGTTCAGCACGATGCTCCCGAGCGCGTAAATGAGCTGCTGATGGACTTCTTCGACGCACCCCGCGCATAGCCGTCACGCCCATAAGCGCCGCCAGCAGACAGGCCACCGCGCCCACGCCGAGACCCGCACGCGCACCGGCCTGAGCCATCACCCAGCCTATGATCGGCCCGCCGATCGGCGTTGAGCCCTGAAACGCCACGAACCACAGTGACATTACGCGGCCGCGCATCGCCGGCTCGGCCGCGAGCTGGAGAGTTGAGTTGCCGGTGGCCATGAAGGAGATGCTCGCCCAGCCCGTGAGCGCCAGCGCCACCAGCTCCACTCCCATTGTGGGGGCCAACGCAGCAAGCGTGAGAACGACCGCGAAGGCAGCGGCCGATAGCGCCAGTGTGGGTAGACCGGTGCGTCCTCGGGCGGCGACCAGCAGACCGCCTGCCACCGCTCCGACGCCCATGGCTGCGGTCATGAAGCCGTAGCCCGTGGCACCGGCGTGTAGCCCCTGGCGGGCCATTACGGGAAGCGACACCTGGAACTCATAGGCCAGGCAGCCGACCAGGGCCATCATCGCTAGCGGCCATGCCAGTTCGGGGGTGCGCGCGATGTAGCGCAGTCCTTCGCGCAACTGACCCGGGGCGCGGATCGCCGGCAGGCTCGGGCACAGCGCCGAGCGGTCCAGGCGCAGCAGTGAGAGCACAACCGGGATGAAGCTGGCGGCGTTGAGAAGGAAACAAAGACCCTCGCCCACGGTGGCGATCAAAACCCCTGCCACCGCCGGGCCAAGCGTGCGCGCGACGTTGACCAGCACCGAGTTGAGACTCACGGCGTTGCGCAGATCCTCCGCGCCGACCATCTCCAGCATGAACGACTGCCGGGCGGGATTCTCAAAGGCGTTGTTGAGGCCCAGCAGCGCTGCCAAGGCGCCGATCTCCCAGAGTTGCACTACGCCCGTGACCGTCAGCAGTCCCAGTACGAGCGCCTGCATGCCCATGGCAATCTGCAAGGCCACCATCAGGCGGCGCTTGTCCACACGGTCGGCCACCACCCCGCCATAGGGGCCCAGCAGCAGCACCGGCAGCGTCTGCAGCGCCACCACCAGCCCTAGCTTGGTGGCCGAATGGGTCAGCGTCAGCACCAGCCACGCCTGCGCGGTCATCTGCATCCAAGTCCCGGTCAGCGAGACGGCCTGGCCACGGACATAGCGCCGGTAGTTGGGGATGGCGAGCGCGGCGAAGGTCGCGCTGCGGGCGCTGATCAGACGGGTCAACGTGTCTATTCCATGGAATTCAAATGCTCGACTTTGCTTTGGGCGAACCCTATGATGCGCCCGCGATGCTGCCGGCAGCCACCGCTACCCCATTCCACATCGTGCTGGCGATCCACGTGGCGACCATCATCATGACATTCGGTGTCATCTTTGCCCGCCCTTTGGTGTTCGCCCTGGCGGGCAGGCACGATCCCCGCAGCCTGCCCGTATTGCATCGGATCGAGTACACGATTGATCGCTACGTGATGGTCCCGGGGGTGCTCGTAGTGATCCTTAGCGGAAGCTATCTGGCCGATCGCGGAGGGCACTGGAGTGACTTCTATGTCTGGTGGGGGATCGCGGTCGTGGCCCTGATCGGAGCGGCCCTGGCAACCATCATGATCCCGACGGCCAAGCGGGCCGAGGCAGTCGCCGATCGTGATTTGCGAGGCGCTTCGGCGAGTGCGATCGGGCTCAGCAGCGAGTATCAGACGCTCACGCGGCGCCTGGCGGTGGTGAGCTCCGTGCTCGGTGTGCTGGTGCTGGTGACGATGCTCTTCATGGGCCTCGAACGGCCTTTGTGACGCCATGACGATCGCGATCATCAACACCTACTACGTTGTCAAGTCGATCCACAATATGGCCGCGCTGGTCACCTTCGGGGTGGCATTCGTCTATCCGATCGCCTTCGCGGTGGCCACTCGGCACGATCCGCGCAGCCTGCCGGCGCTGCATCGAATCGAGTCAACGATCGAGCGCACGCTGATCGTTCCGGGCCTGCTCGTCGTGGTCCTCACAGGGATCGACATCACAAGCATCGCCCACCATTGGGGTCAGTTCTTCGTGCAGTGGGGGCTGAGCGCCGCGGTCGTGATCGGGGTGCTGGTGACTGCCGTAATGATCCCCAATGCCGAGCGCGCTGCCGCCCTCGCGGAGCGCGACCTGACGGCCAGCGCGGCCGGCGCGTCTGGTGCGGCCGGCGTGGTCAGCCTCAGCGGCGAGTACCGTGCGCTCGCGCGCCGACTGCTGATGCTGGGCCTGCTCCTCAGCGCCATCATTCTGATCACGATTCTCTTCATGGCGGTTGGGTTCAACCCTTAGCTGGCGTCTGGCCGACATGTTTGCTTCGCGTGTTGTTTAGCACCGTTAGCACCGCTGACGTAAGCAATCGGTCGGACGCGGTATATGGGTCAGAATCGGTCGGACGCGGTATGTGGGTCAGAATCGGCCGGACGCGTATGTGGGTCACGCGCGGCGAACGGCGTGTGCGACGAGGTTGGCTGGCGCTCCACGCGCGTGAAATCGCCGCCTCGTGGAGCTGACGGATCCTGGATCGAGCGCCTGCAGCGTGCGCTCGGACACGAGGATCTCCTCAGGCCGCGCGGATTCGGCCAGACGCGCGGCGATGTTCACGTCGACGCCGAGGTAGTCCCGACCAACCTTGCGAGGGCGCCCGAGGTGGATACCGGTGCGCAGTTGCGGACGATGACCCTCGACGTTTACCAATGCCACACGATCGCAGGCATCGAACGCCGCTTCGGTCGCGCTGGATGCATCGCGGAAGACCGCCATGACACCGTCGCCTAGCCGCTTCACCACATGGCCTCCTCGCACCAGGATCGGAGGCTCGATCGCTTCGCTCACCTCGCGGAGGAGTCCGACGGCGAGCTCATCTCCCGCTTCCAACGCCCACTCGGAGAAGCTCACGAGGTCCGTGAAGAGGACCGCGACATCCACTTCGCCTCGACCTCGACCCTGAGCCTCCGCGAGTCTCTGCCAGCCCTGAAGAACCGCAGCCCCAAGCTCTCCCGCGACGCCGGGCTCCTCTGTCCTGAGGGCCGCGAGCTGACGGAACGCGACGTCGACGGGGCGGCCGCGAGCGCTCGAGAGTCCGTAGTCGATCTGTTGTTCGCCGAGTGCCCATTCACGCGTCCTGCGCGCCGCGTTCAGCAGCTTGGGGCTCTGGTTGAACCGGCGGGCAGTCCCGACGAGCTGCATCACACGACCGGGGCTGGACCTCTCGCTCACGGCAGCAGCCTAAATCAGTTCGCCTGCCGAGCACATCGGACGCATCTGTAGCGGTTGACTGTTGCCAAACGGTTGCCCATAGACTCTGGTCGTGGCCGGAGCCTTGATTGAGCGGCTGGATGGCCTGCTGGGCGAAGCCATCGAGGCTGCGATCGGCGCCCATCATCGTCGTCGTCTTCGGCGCGTTGGCCGGATCGATCAGCTCGATGCGCCGTCCAACGGCATGCTGTGGGCACGAGGCGACCCGCCCCCGCGCGCGGGCAGTGCGCTTGACGTGCTGGTTGACGGTGCAGTGGCGCTGCCGAGCATCGCCGAGGCGCTTGCAGGCGCTCGCTCAAATGTTCGTATCGCCGGATGGCACATCACGCCCGGGTTCGGCTTGACGCGTGATGATCGGTCGACTCGATTGCGTGATCTGCTTGGTGAGCTGGCCGAGCACGTCGAGGTAAGGGTGCTTCTGTGGGGTGGGGCGCCGCTGTCCCTCTTCACACCATCTCGCGCGGCCGTGCGCGGCGTGCGCGAGGAGCTTATGCGCGGCACACGGGTGCAGTGCGCACTCGATTTTCACGAGCGCCCGATGCATTGCCATCACGAGAAGCTAGTGATCGTTGACGGTGAGGTCGCGTTCGTTGGCGGTATCGACCTGACCTCGCTCGGTGGTGATCGCTTTGACACGAACGACCATTTGATGCGCGGCCGTCTGGGATGGCACGATGCTTCGAGTCGGGTGCGTGGACCGGCTGTGGCCGATGTAGGCGCGCACTTCGCTGCGCGCTGGCGTGCGGTTACCGGCCAGGAGATCGAGGAGGCGCCGCCGCCGAGCCCAGCCGGTGATGTGGAGCTCCAGGTTGTGCGCACCGTCCCCGAGAAGATCTATGACTTCATGCCGCAGGGCGACTTTCGCATTCTGGAGGCCTATACACGGGCGCTGCGCTCGGCGCAGATGTTCGTCTACCTCGAGAGCCAGTTCCTGTGGTCGGCGCAAGTGGTCGAGATTCTCGCCGCCAAGCTTCGTGAGCCGCCGAGCGATCGATTTCGCGTTGTAGTGTTGCTGCCCGCGAAGCCGAACAACGGTGCGGATACCACCCGAGGCCAGCTGGGGGTCCTGGGTCGCGCTGACAATGGCGGCGGGCGGTTTCTGGCGAGCACCATCTCAGCTCGTACCGGGGGGCTCACTGGGTCGCTGTATGTTCATGCCAAGATCGGGATCGTCGACGATGCCTGGATGACCGTTGGCTCGGCCAACCTCAACGAGCACTCGTTCTTCAACGACACCGAGATGAACATCATCACGTGCGATGCCACAGTCGCTCGTGATACGCGGCTGCGACTCTGGGCTGAGCATCTGGAGCGTTCGATTGAGGAGGTCTCTGGCGAGCCGGCCTCGGTCATCGACGAGTTGTGGCGCCCGATCGCAACCGAGCAGCGCGAACGCCGAGAGCGCGGCGAACCGCTGACTCATCGCCTGCGAGAGCTCTCCGGCGTATCGCGACGGTCAATGGCGCTGCTCGGGCCACTCGACAGCCTGCTCGTCGACGGCTGAGTGGGGAAGGCCGCGTCGACGGCTCCATGCGCGCCTCAGTGCTTGTCGTCCATCTCTGCGCCGCGCTTCTGAAGGAAGCTGCCGATTGCCCCAGCGAGGGTTGCTATGACGGTGATGGCGTAGGCCTCCATGAAGACGTCTAGGATCCGGCCGCCGGTCGAAATCGGGTTCTTGATCTGCGAGGAGACGGTGAGTAACTGCGTCGTCGTCCAGAATGCCGCGCTGCCGAACGTCTTGATCTCGGTCTGTTGGGAGTGGCGCTCAAGTACGAACGCCACGATCGCGCACAACAGGTCGATGCCCACAGTCGCCACCGCGATCGTAAGGAGATGGTCTCGCAGCCGTCGATGCGTCGTCGTCGCGGCGCGGAAAACATCACGAAGCTCGCGACCAGAGGAGGCCATCACCTCAATTAGCATCGGGAAATCCTCGCGGGTATGCCGGACGTCGGTGCCCTCAGCGAGGCTTGACCGCTGCCGTCCGTGCGGCGCTGCTGCGAGGGCCGTAAAGCAGTCGCTTGGGCACTGGCACAGGACTGAGTCGCCTGGCGGCTGAGCCGACGAACAGGCGCGGCTCAAGCGTTGCAAAGAGAGCGCCGAGTTCTTCTCGCTCGTTGCGACTCAGCGAGCGAGGCCGGCCTCGTGACTGCCTGAGGAGTGCAATCAGCCGGCGACGTTGAGCACCATTCAGCTTGGCAAAGTGCGTCCAAGCCATCGCCGCGACCTCCACTGCCAAGAGCACTCCAACGACCGGAATGCCATGCGCGAACCGTTTGGGCGCACGTTTGATCAGGAACCGGAGCATGAGACCCATGATAGGGCGACCGTTTGAGTCCCCGCTGAGCCTGGGCGCTTCAAGTCAAATCTGAGAGCTGATGCGGAGCCGGCTACCTGCCCGGTCGTCAGGTGGGCTTGTGCGCCAGGAAAAGGTAGCGGTTGAGGCTGAGGAAGTAGTTGGGGCCGAGTTCGGTTAGGTCCTGTGCCCATGCTGTGGCTTCGGCCTCGCTCACGCCGTTGCGATCGGGTACGAACGTGGCGATCAGCTCAATCATTCCGGCGCTGTAGGTGTTGGGGTCATAGCCGGCGTTGAACAACGGCACGATTTGGCGGTCGGTGACTTCCAGTCCAGCATCGCGCAGCAGCCGTGTGAGCGTACGCGGCAGGTGAGGGTGAACGAGGTGCTCCTCCCACGCGGCGAGCACCCGGTCCATGCGCTCGTTGTTGCTCGAAGCCCATACGATCGAGTCCCAGTCGGTGTCAAGCAC
>JANWIP010000036.1 GCA_025449845.1 Solirubrobacteraceae bacterium
ACGTCGACGAGCCCTCCCGCAATGTTGACTGGTCAACCGGCGCCGTCTCGCTCCTGACACAACAAAGACCATGGGAGCGAAACGGTGAGCCCCGCCGCGCTGCCATCTCCTCGTTTGGGATCAGTGGTACCAACGCACACGTCATCCTCGAAGAAACCCCACAAGCCACTGGTGGGAACGGTGCTGGGACTGGTGACCCCGGAACCATCGACACGACCACCAACACCAGCACGACCACCGACACGACTAACAACCCATTCCCACACGGCCCCGTGCCATGGGTCATCTCAGGAAAAACCACCCCAGCACTACACGGACAAGCAACACGCCTACTCAAACACATCGAAGGCACCCCAGAGCTAGATCCGACAGACGTAGGAGCCTCACTGGCCACACGCTCGACATTCGAGCACCGCGCGGTCGTCATAGGTGATACGCGTGAAGGGTTACTGGAAGGTCTAGGAGCACTAGCGGAGGGAGCGCCCGCGCCCGGGGTAGTCGAGGGAATGGTTAGGGGTGGCGGTGGCAGGGGTGGTGTTGCTAGTGGTGCTGTCGGTGGTGCGGTGTTTGTGTTTTCGGGTCAGGGTGGGCAGTGGCTGGGTATGGGTGTTGGGTTGTTGGATGTGTCGCCTGTGTTTGCTGGGTTGGTGCGGGAATGCGGTGTGGTTTTGGAGCCGTTGGCTGGTTGGGTGTTGGAGGATGTGTTGCGTGGTGTTGGGGGGGCGCCGGGGTTGGATCGGGTGGATGTGGTGCAGCCTGTGCTATGGGCTGTGATGGTGGCGTTGGCTGGGTTGTGGCGTGCGTGTGGTGTGGTGCCGGTTGGTGTGGTGGGTCATTCGCAGGGTGAGATTGCGGCTGCGTGTGTGGCTGGTGGTTTGTCATTGGAGGATGGGGCTAGGTTGGTTGTGGGGCGGTCGCGGGCGTTGGTTGGGTTGATGGGTTGTGGTGGGATGGTGTCGGTGGCGTTGGGGGCTGAGGAGGTTGAAGCGCGTCTTGGCCCGTGGGATGGTCGTGTGTCGTTGGCGGCGGTGAATGGTCCTGGGTCGGTGGTGGTCTCGGGTGAGCGTGAGGCACTTGATGGGTTTTTGCGGGGGTGTGAGGGTGATGGCGTTAGGGCGCGTGAGATCCCGGTTGGTTATGCGTCGCATTCCTCGCAGATCGAGGAGATCCGGGAGGAGTTGTTGGACGCTTGTGCCGGGGTTGTTCCCCAGTCGGGGGGTGTGCCGTTTTATTCGACTGTGACGGGTGGCTTGCTCGATACGGCGGAGTTGGATGAGGAGTACTGGTACAGGAATTTGCGTGAGACGGTGCGGTTCGACGACGTCACGCGGGTGTTGTTGGGTGAGGGTCGTCGGGTGTTTGTGGAGGTCGGTCCGCATCCCGTGTTGTCGGTCGCTGTGCAGGAGACGGTCGATGAGGTCTTGAGTGATCCGGATGGGGCGGTTGTGGTTGGGTCGTTGCGTCGGGAGGAGGGCGGCGCTGAGCGTTTTGTGTCGTCGTTGGCTGAGGTGTGGGTGCGGGGCGTGGATGTTGATTGGGCCGGCGTGTTCGGCGGTTCCCCGCGGCGGGTGCCGTTGCCGACATACGCGTTTCAGCGTGAGCGTTACTGGCTGATGGGTTCGCCTGGCGCGGGGGATGTGACGTCGATCGGTCAGTCCTCGGCTGGTCATCCACTCCTGGGCGCCGCGGTGGGTTTGGCTGATGGTGATCGGTGCCTGTTCACGGGTCGTATCTCGCTTGAATCTCATGCGTGGCTTGCTGACCACGCGGTTATGGGCACCGTGTTGCTGCCGGGTACGGCTTTCCTGGAGCTGGCCCTGCATGCCGGCAATCAGGTCGGTTGTGGCGTGGTGCAGGAGCTCACGTTGGAGGCTCCGCTCGTGTTGGGCGAGCGCGATGGGGTGGTGTTGCAGGTCTCGGTCGGCGAGCCTGACGAGGCCGGCGCGCGCTCGCTGGGGATCTACTCTCGTGCGGCCGATCCCTCGGATGAGGGTGTGTCCCCGGAGCAGGAGTGGACGCGCCACGCCAGCGGGACGCTCGCGACAGCGCAGGCAGCTTCGAGCGAGCGAGCGAGCACGCTTGCGGGTGAGTCCTGGCCCCCTGCGGGCGCGGAGGCCGTGGATATCGACGATCTCTATGACCTCCTCGCCGAGCAGGGCCGTGAATATGGCCCCGTCTTCCAGGGCCTGCAGGCGGCATGGCGGCGTGGAGAGGAGCTGTTCGCCGAGGTCGCGCTGTCTGAGGATCAGCTCCGCGAGTCTGAGGCCTTTGGCGTGCACCCCGCACTGCTGGATGCCGCGCTGCACACGGAAGGGTTGATTGACGAGGACGTGGGCGGGAAGCAGGGCGAGGTGCGGCTCCCGTTCTGCTTCAACGGTGTGAAGCTCCACGCCTCGGGGGCGTCTTCGCTGCGGGTGTCGCTATCCCCAGCGGGAGCCGACACGGTGTCCTTGGCAGTGGCCGACGAGACCGGTGGGCTGGTCGCATCGATCGACTCGATCGTCGTGCGCGGTGTTCCAGCCGGGCAGCTAGGCGCTGCTCGTAGCAGCCCGCGCGAGTCGTTGTTCGGCGTGAACTGGATCGCCGCCCCCATCCCCCGGGAGCCCGGTAACGCGGTCCCCGAGGCGGTGTTGGCCGATTTCAGGGCCGATGCCGCGCGGGGGAGCTCCGCTGGAACGCCCGCTGCCGCCCGCGAGATCCTCTACCGAGCCTTGTTTCTCATCCAGGCATGGCTTGAGGATGAGCGCTCCTCGGCCTCGCGCCTGGTGTTCGTGACCGAAGGCGCGGTGGCCACGCGCTCTGAGGATCGGGTTCCCGATCTGACGGCGGCTCCGCTATGGGGTCTCGTGCGCTCGGCGCAGTCAGAGCACCCCGGGCGTTTTGTGCTCGTGGACGTCGATGGCCAGGAGTCCCTCGATGCGGTGCCGGCGGCGCTCAGCTCAGATGAGCCGCAGCTCGCGCTGCGCGACGGGAGCGTCTTTGTCCCGCGGCTGGCCCGAGTAGATCCTAAAACCAGCGACGAGTCACCCACCAGCGACGAGTCACCCGTTCTGAACGGGGAGGGCACGGTTTTGATCACCGGCGGCCTGGGCGGCTTGGGTGGCCTGGTGGCCAAGCATCTGGTCGTCTCCCACGGAGTAGAGCATCTGCTGTTGACCGGCCGGCGAGGTCTTGAGGCTGAGGGTGCGCCCGCGCTGAAGGCAGAACTCGAAGAGCTTGGCGCGCAGGTCACGGTGGCCGCATGTGATGTGGCCGATCGTGAGCAGCTGAAACTGCTGCTCGACTCGATCCCCGATGAGCGGCCGCTCAGTGCCGTGGTGCACGCGGCGGCGACGTTTGACAACGCCATGGTCGAGTCGCTGACGCCAGAGCAGATAGACACGGTGCTTGCACCAAAGCTCGATGCGGCTGTGCACCTCCACGAGCTGACCGAGCACCTGGATCTCAAAGCGTTCGTGCTCTTCTCCTCGATGGCCAGCATCTGCGGCGGCCCGGGTCAGGCCAACTACGCGGCTGGCAACGCGTTCCTGGATGCCCTGGCGGCGCATCGCCGTTCGCGTGGCCTGGCCGCAACCGCGATGGCGTGGTCATTGTGGCTCGACGTGGGGGCTGGTCGCGTGCTCGGCGAGATCGACAGGAAACGGATCATGATGCTGCTGGCGGGCTCATCGAGCCTTGGTGGGCTCTCGCCGCAGCAGGGTCTTGAGTGCTTCGATCAGGCGCTGGGCAGCGGCGAGGCGATGCTCATTGGAGCGCATTTTGACAAGCAGGTTTTGCGCGCAGAGGCCAAGGCAGGCGTGCTGCCGCTGTTGCTGCGCGGCTTGGTGCCGATGTCGTTGCGCCGCGCGGGCGGCGCCGGTGGGTCGCTCGCCCGCCGCTTGGCCGGGCTCCCTGAGGGCGAGCGCGAGGGCTTCGTGCTCGACCTGGTTCGTGGCGAGGTCGCCGCCGCGTTGGGGCACGCCTCCCCGGAGGCGATCGATATCCAACGCGCCTTCAAGGACCTCGGCTTCGACTCGCTCGCCGCGGTGGAGCTGCGCAACCGCTTGAACAGAAAGACCGGGCTGCGTCTGCCAAGCACCCTGGTATTTGATTACCCCACCAC
This sequence comes from Solirubrobacteraceae bacterium, assembly GCA_025449845.1. GTDB lineage: Bacteria > Actinomycetota > Thermoleophilia > Solirubrobacterales > Solirubrobacteraceae > Palsa-744. The sequence goes on from JANWIP010000036.1 coordinate 4,103, forward strand.
CAGCGCGGTCGCCACGCACCTGCTGCGCGAGCTCGCCGGCATTCAGGTCAAGGCGCCGGTGGCGGTGTCGACTGTCGCCCTTGACGAGCCGATCGCGATCGTGGGGATGAGCTGTCGCTACCCGGGTGGCGTGTCCTCGCCCGAGGAGTTGTGGCAGTTGGTAGCCGCGGGCAGAGATGCGATTGGCGAGTTCCCCGATGATCGTGGCTGGGATGTGGCGCGCATATTCGGCGCGGGGCCCGCTATCGGCGCCGATCCCGCTATCGGCGCGGATCCCGAGAACCCCGCCACGAGCCACTTGCCGCGTGGTGGGTTTGTGCATGACGCGGGCGACTTCGATACCTCGTTCTTCGGGATCGGCCCGCGCGAGGCGTTGGCGATGGACCCACAGCAGCGGCTCTTGTTGGAAGGCTCCTGGGAGGCGTTTGAGGACGCGGGCATCGATCCCGCTTCTCTGAAAGGCAGCCAGACAGGGGTGTTCGCGGGGGTCAGCCCCTCGAACTATGGCGCCGGCGGCTTCGGCGCGGCCAAGGGTCTTGAGGGCTATCGCCTGACGGGCAGTGCCGTCAGCGTGATCTCGGGTCGGGTGTCCTACAACTTCGGCCTCGAGGGTCCGGCGGTATCGGTGGACACGGCGTGCTCGTCCTCGCTCGTGGCCCTGCATCTGGCAAGCCAGGCGCTGCGCTCTGGAGAATGCTCGCTGGCCGTGGCGGGCGGAGTCGCGGTGATGGCTTCGCCGGGGGCCTTCGTTGAGTTCATGGCCCAGGGCGGGTCGGCCGCCGACGGTCGCTGCAAGTCCTATGCCGATGCGGCCGACGGCGTCGGTTTCTCCGAGGGTGTGGGGGTGCTGCTGTTGGAGCGTCTGAGCGATGCGCAGCGCAACGGTCATCAGGTGTTGGGATTGCTGCGCGGCAGCGCCGTCAACCAGGATGGCGCGAGCAACGGCCTGAGTGCGCCCAGCGGTCTCTCCCAGCAGCGGGTGATCGCCCAGGCTTTGGCGAACGCGCGTCTGTCCGCTCAGCAGGTCGACGCGGTGGAGGGACATGGGACAGGCACCACGCTTGGCGATCCGATCGAGGCGCAGGCGCTGCTGGCCACGTATGGCCAGGGTCGCGCTGAGGGGAGCCCGCTGTGGCTCGGGTCGGTGAAGTCGAATATCGGTCACGCCCAGGCTGCGGCCGGGATGGCGGGCGTGATCAAGATGGTGATGGCGATGCGCCACGGCATCTTGCCGCGGACATTGCACGCCGATGAGCCCTCATCGCAGGTCGATTGGTCGGCGGGCGCGGTGTCGTTGTTGACGGACGAGCGGCCGTGGCAGAGCAATGGTGAGCCCCGTCGCGCCGCGGTCTCCTCGTTTGGGATCAGCGGCACGAATGCGCATGTGATCCTCGAAGAGGCTCCCCAGGCCACGAGCGATGAGGATTCTTCCAGCCCCACGGGCACGTTCACTGCCGGCACGACGCCGTGGGTCATCTCGGCGAAGAGCGCTCCCGCGCTGCACGCGCAGGCCACACGCTTACTCCAACACATCCAGAACAACCCCGAGCTGGACCCGGTGGACGTAGCGGCCACGCTTGCCGCGCGCTCTACGTTCGAGCATCGCGCCGTAATTATTGGCGATAAGCGGGTTGAGGGCGTGGTTGATGGTTCTGGTGGTTTGGTGTTTTTGTTTTCGGGTCAGGGGTCGCAGCGTGTGGGTATGGGTCGGGAGTTGTATGGGTCGTTTGGGGTGTTTCGGGGTGCGTTGGATGAGGTGTGTGGGGTGTTGGATGGTTATTTGGGTTGTTCTTTGCGTGGGGTGCTTTTTGGGGATGAAGGGTCTGAAGAAGGGCTTTTGGATCAGACGCTCTTTACGCAGGCTGGCCTGTTTGCGTTGGAGGTGGCGTTGTTCAGGTTGGTTGAGAGTTGGGGTGTACGACCCGCGTTTTTGTTGGGTCATTCGATTGGGGAGTTGACTGCTGCGTATGTGGCCGGGGTCTTTTCGCTTGAGGATGCGTGTGCGTTGGTCGCGGCTCGTGGGCGGCTGATGGGGGCGTTGCCCGGGGGTGGGGCGATGGTGTCGGTGCGTGCTTCTGAGGATGAGGTCGTTGAGTCGTTGGTTGGGTTGGAGGGGCGGGTTGCGTTGGCGGCGGTGAATGGTCCGGAGTCGGTTGTGGTGTCGGG